>NC_018691.1:0-1365833 GCF_000300005.1 Alloalcanivorax dieselolei B5
AAAGATAGACGAAAAAAGACCGGCTGTGCTGTGGATAGTTACGCGCTCAGAGGTATAGAATGGCCCGTTCAAATTCACGGTTTCTGGCAAGGCGGGGATGTGTCCAAAACGCTTTGGAATCGCTGTTTGACGCGACTCGAGGACGAGTTGCCGTCACAGCAGTTCAATATGTGGATTCGCCCTTTGCAGGTGTCGGTATCCGCCGATGGCGCGGAGATGACGCTATTCGCGCCTAATCGTTTCGTGGTGGACTGGGTGCGTGACAAGTATATGGAGCGTATCGGCGAGGTCATGGGGGAGATGGAGCAAGGCCCCCTGCCCCAGTTGCGTCTGGAGGTTGGCAGCTCCCGGGTAACCGAGATTATCCCCAAACGTCAGGCGCCGGAGCCTCGCCCGACGACAGCCCAGACGGCGGAAACGCGTCCGGCGCCGCCGCCGGCTCCTCCCTCCGATGTGGGGTTGGCGGCCAAGCACCGAAGTAACCTCAATACCGGCTTTACTTTCCCGACCTTCGTTGAGGGCAAGTCCAATCGCATGGCCTGTGCCGCCGCCCAGCAGGTGGCGGAGAACCCGGCCAGCCATGGCTATAACCCATTGCTGCTTTACGGTGGCGTGGGGCTGGGCAAGACGCACTTGATGCATGCGGTGGGAAACGAGTTATTACGGCGTAATCCCAACGCCAAGGTGGTTTACCTGCATTCCGAGCGCTTCGTTGCGGATATGATTTCCGCGTTGCGGAATAAGACCATCAACGAGTTCAAGCGGTTCTACCGATCCGTGGATGCGCTCTTGATCGATGATATTCAGTTTTTTGCTGGGAAGGAGCAGTCCCAGGAAGAGTTCTTCCATACCTTCAACGCTCTGTTGGAGAATGGGCAGCAGATTATTCTGACTTGCGATAAATTTCCCAAGGAAGTGGATGGCCTGGAAGAACGCCTCAAGAGCCGGTTCGGCTGGGGATTGTCACAGCCCCTGGAGCCGCCGGAGTTGGAAACCCGGGTGGCGATCTTGAAGAAGAAGGCGGAAGAAGCCCGTATCGAGCTACCTAACGACGCGGCCTTCTTTATCGCCCAGCGCATTCGTTCCAATGTGCGGGAACTGGAAGGGGCCCTGCGCCGGGTTATTGCCCATGTGCGGTTTACCGGGGCGCAGATTGATATCGGTTTGATCAAGGAAGCCTTGAAGGATCTGATTGCGCTGCAGGCGCGGCAGATCAGTATCGATAACATTCAGCGCACCGTGGCGGAGTATTACAAGATCAAGATTCCGGATCTGCACTCGCCACGCCGCACCCGCTCGGTGGCGCGGCCAAGGCAGGTCGCCATGGCGTTGTCGAAGGAATTGACCAGCCACAGTTTGCCGGAGATTGGCGCCAGTTTTGGCGGGCGTGATCACACCACGGTGTTGCATGCTTGTCGAAAAGTGAATGAACTTCGGGAAACTAGCCCCGAAATTGAGGAAGATTACCAAAATTTGCTGAGAACTCTCACGTCTTGACGGCGCTGGGGTCGGCTCATCGATGACGGGAAAGGGACATGAAATTTTCGATCAACCGTGAACAGGTGCTTAAGCCGCTGCAGCAGGTAGCGGCGGTAGTTGAGAAGCGGCAGACGCTGCCCGTGCTCTCCAATGTGCTGGTGGAAGTCAGCGATGGCTGGCTGGCACTGACGGGCACCGACCTGGAATTGGAGCTGGTGGCTCGCCTGCCGCTGGAGGGGGAAAACCAGAGCGGTGAGACTACGGTCCCTGCTCGCAAGTTGGTTGATATTGTCAAAAGTTTACCGGCGGAAGCGGAGATCCGTTTTGAGGTGGATGGCGAGCGAATGCTGGTGAAATCCGGCCGCAGCCGATTTTCTCTGTCTACTTTGCCGGCATCCGAGTTTCCCAGCCAGGAAGAGGATAAGGCCGCGTCTGGATTTGACATCGCGCCGGGTGTTTTGCGCGGCTTAATTGATCGCACTGCCTTTTCCATGGCGCAGCAGGATGTGCGTTATTACCTGAACGGTATGTTGTTCGAACTGCGCCCCGGAGCATTACGCGCGGTGGCCACCGACGGCCACCGTCTGGCTTTGTGCGATGCGGAGCTGGAAGGCCCGGATCAGGAAGCCTCAGTGATTCTTCCGCGTAAAGGGGTTATGGAGTTGTCTCGTATTCTGGCGGACGCTGGTGAGATGGTGCGTCTGACCCTGGGCCGCAATCATGTTCGCATCGTCGCTGGTGCTATCACTTTTACCTCCAAGTTGGTGGACGGCAAGTTCCCTGAGTACGAGCGGGTCATCCCGAAAGACGGTCAGCGCCGGATTCTTGCGGATCGCGAGACTCTGCGGCAGGCCATGGCCCGTGTGGCGATTCTCTCCAATGAAAAATATCGGGGGGTTCGGGTGCAGTTGTCCGAGGGTAGCTTGAGAGTGGTGGCGAACAACCCGGAGCAGGAGGAAGCGGAAGAGGAAGTGTCCGTTGACTTCAACGGCTCTCCGCTGGAGATCGGTTTCAATGTCAGCTATCTGCTGGATGTGTTGGCCACACTGAATGGCCCTCAGGCGGATCTGGAGTTAGGGGACAGTAACAGCAGTGCCCTGATCACCGACCCGGAAGACAAAGCGGCGATTTACGTCGTTATGCCGATGCGCCTCTGATCAGCGGCGGTCCCAGGGCCTCGAGCACTTCCGAGGCCCTTACCCTCCTCCCTCCTTATGCTCACCGAACTCCGTCTCTCAGACTTCCGGAATTACCATCAGGCGGATTTTTCCCCCTCTTCGGGGTTGAATCTCATTTTCGGCGCCAATGGCAGCGGCAAGACCAGCTTGTTGGAGGCCATCTACTTTATTGGTAGTGGCGGGCGGTCTTTTCGAGGGGGGCGGCTGTCTCGCCTGGTTCGAGATGGCGCGTCCTCCGCCACCTTGTTTGCCGTGGTTGATCAGCCATCCGGAAAGCAGGACAGGCTGGGGGTGAGAAGAGCCTTATCCGGCATAGAGTCATTAAAGCTCAATGGCCAGACTCCCTCGGCATTGAGTGATGTGGCCACCCTTCTCCCTGTATTGGCGTTGCACCCGCAGTCCGTGGATTTGATATTTGGTGCTTCTTCTGTACGTCGACGATTCCTGGATTGGGGAATGTTCCACGTGGAACATTCTTTTTTGGCGGCTTGGAAGGAAGCCAACTCCCTACTCAAGCAGCGAAATGCGCTGCTTCGTGCAGGGAAAGCATCACAAAAGGAGCTGCGTTATTGGGACCAGAAACTGGCGGCTAGTTCTGCTACTATTGAAGGGTTGCGTAGACCGTATCTGGCTCGCTTGAAAACAGAATGGCGAAAGATCCTGGAGATGCTGTCTCCTGATCTGAAAGTTAATCTGGAACTGCATAACGGTTTGCGCCCTGGTGAAGACTATCTCCAGGCGCTGATTCGAACCGAGGAAGAGGACCGACGTCGAGGTTTCACACACGCGGGCTTCCATCGGGCGGATGTCAGAATCACGAAAGATGGTGTGGTGGCCCGGGATCGTGTCTCCCGTGGGCAAGCAAAGATTTTGTCTTATGCCCTGGTGCTCTCTCAGCTCCCCATGATCTCGGAAGCAAACAAGGTCTGTACTCTCCTTGTGGATGATCTGGGCTCTGAGCTGGATCAGACTCATCGGGATACCCTGTTGCGCTTTCTGACCATGGGGAACCATCAGACATTGATCACGGCGGTGGACGCGGACCATTTGGGACGTGCCACCGTTGAAAACAGCGGTGCTGCCGCCCGAATGTTCCACGTGGAACATGGACGGATTCAGCGGATATCGAACGACTCGTAAGGGAAGAAAATGGCGGAAAACAGCTACGATTCATCCAGCATCAAGGTTCTCAAGGGCCTGGATGCCGTTCGCAAGCGGCCCGGCATGTATATTGGCGATACGGATGACGGCACCGGCTTGCATCATATGGTCTTCGAGGTCGTGGATAATTCCATCGATGAGGCCCTGGCCGGCTACTGTAGCGAGATCAAAGTCATCATTCATCCTGATGAATCCGTTTCAGTCACGGATAATGGGCGCGGTATTCCTGTTGATGTCCATTCGGAGGAAGGTATTAGTGCGGCCGAAGTAATTATGACGGTGCTGCACGCCGGTGGAAAATTTGATGACAACTCCTACAAGGTGTCCGGTGGACTTCACGGAGTAGGGGTTTCCGTAGTGAATGCCCTGTCCGAAACCCTGAAACTGACTATTCGTCGTCATGGCAAGGTGCATGAGCAGGTATACCACGATGGGGTTCCGGAAAAGCCACTGGACGTAGTGGGGACAACGGAAAGCAGCGGTACGACCATCCGGTTCCGGCCTTCTCCCGCCACCTTCAATAATATTCAGTTTCACTACGATATCCTGGCTAAACGCCTGCGAGAACTGAGTTTCCTTAATTCCGGTGTTCGTATCCATCTGCTGGATGAACGTAGCGGTGATGAGGATGTGTTCGAGTATGAAGGCGGTCTCAGTGCCTTCGTTACTTATCTGAACCAGAACAAGAGCTCGCTGAATCAGGTGTTTCACTTCCAGGTGGATCGTGAAGATGGCATCGGCGTGGAAGTGGCGATGCAGTGGAACGATTCCTATCAGGAAAACATCTACTGCTACACCAATAATATTCCGCAGCGGGACGGCGGCACCCATCTGGCCGGATTTCGGGCGGCTCTGACCCGAACCCTGAATACCTATATGGAGAAAGAAGGCTTCCTGAAGCGGGAGAAAGCCAATCCTTCCGGTGATGATGCCCGGGAAGGGCTGACCGCGGTTATTTCGGTGAAGGTGCCTGATCCCAAGTTCTCCAGCCAGACCAAGGATAAACTGGTGTCCTCGGAGGTGAAAAGCGCCGTCGAACAGACCATGACGGAGCGTTTCCAGGACTTTCTCCTGGAACACCCGGTCGAATCCAAGAATATTGTTCAGAAGATTATCGATGCAGCCCGGGCCCGGGATGCCGCACGTAAGGCCAGGGAAATGACCCGCCGTAAAGGGGCTCTGGATATCGCCGGGCTACCCGGGAAGCTGGCGGACTGCCAGGAGAAAGACCCCGCTCTATCCGAGCTGTATATTGTGGAGGGCGATTCCGCGGGCGGTTCCGCCAAACAGGGCCGTGACCGTAAGTACCAGGCCATCCTGCCATTGAAGGGTAAGATCCTGAATGTGGAGAAAGCCCGCTTTGACAAGATGCTCTCTTCCCAGGAGGTGGCGACGCTGATCACGGCGTTGGGCTGTGGTATCGGCCGGGATGAGTATGATGCGGATAAGCTTCGCTATCATCGCATTATCATCATGACGGATGCGGACGTGGACGGTTCTCACATCCGTACCCTGCTTTTGACGTTCTTCTTCCGGCAGATGCCGGAACTGATTGTCCGGGGCCACATTTATATTGCCCAGCCTCCTCTCTATAAGGTGAAAAAGGGTAAGCAGGAAACCTATATCAAAGATGACCCTGCCCTGGATGAGTATCTCACTACTCTGGCTCTGGATAAGGCCGCGCTCTACCCCGGCAACGAGGCGCCGCCGATTAGTGGCGAGCCTCTGTCCAACCTGATTGGCGAATACCGGAAGGTCATGAAGCTGGTGGAACGCCAATCACGGGTATTCCCGGCCCAGGTGCTGGAAGAGATGATTTATCTGCCCAGCATCGATGAGAGCAAGCTGGAAGATGAGGCTTTCATGGTGGACTGGTGCGCTAAATTGCAAGCGCGCCTGGCCAATCTTGGGAATAACATCCAGAAGTTCATCATTAGCGCCGAGAAAGATATGGAGCGGGGCTTGTTCTTGCCAGGTGTGCGAGTGCTCGCTCACGGCATAGTCCGCGAATATCAAGTCACTCTGGATTTTCTGGAGTCGCCGGACTATCAAAGCATCGCGAGGCTGGGGGAAACGCTGGAAGGCCTGCTGGCCGATGACGCCAAGGTGGTGAGGGGCGAGGCAAGCCGTCCGATTCGGGATTTCGCCGAGGCGATGCTATGGCTGATGCAACAGGCCCGTCGTGGTATTAACGTACAGCGCTATAAAGGCCTGGGCGAAATGAACGCTGATCAATTGTGGGAAACCACCATGGATCCGGAGTCCCGTCGTATGTTGCAGGTAACAGTGGAAGACGCCATCGCGGCGGATCAGATCTTCACTACTCTGATGGGCGATGATGTGGACCCCCGGCGTCAATTCATCGAGTCCAACGCCTTGTACGTATCCAACCTGGATATTTGACCGGCCGGCGGGGCGTACTGCCCTGCTTCCGCGGGTACCAACGAAAAGGGCTCCCAATGGGAGCCCTTGCCGTATCAGAAGGTGCCTGCTGGTGAAAAATCAGACCTCGTAGTCTTCCAGCTTGCCGCCTTTTTCCAACGCCTCTCGCAGCCATACAGGGCGCTTACCGCGGCCGGTCCAGGTCTGAGAACTGTCCGCCGGATTACGGTATTTGATCTTGGCCGGCTTACGGACGGCCGCCTTGGTTTTCTTGCGAGTGGCTTTGCGAGCAACCTTCTTACGACCGGTGGTTTTCTCGTCAAGAAGATCTTCAACGGAAACGCCCAAATCCTTGGCGATCTTCTCGATTTCCGCCTGAGCGTTTTTCACCGCTTCCCGGCGTTTCTTTTCCAGTTTTCTTTCCGCCTGCTTGATCAGCTTTTCCAATTCAGCGACGGAAAGGTCGTCAATATTAATAGTCATTCTTGGCATTCCTTCTTGGTTCAATCAGCTCAGCCAGGACTTTAAATACTCTACAATTGAAACGCAATTAATCGTTATCCATTTTGTCCAATTCCCCGGGGTAATTCGTCACAATCCAGTGTTTTACCTCCCGGGTAACGGTTTTAGCGTCTTTATTGCGGGTATCCATCGGCGGACTCACCCGCAGGGTAATAGTACCGGGTAATCGCAGCCAGGAGCGGGCTGGCCAGCAGTCGCCGCTATTATGGCTGATCGCGATCACCGGAAAACCGGAGCGGCTGGCCAGCAGCGCACCGCCACTGTTGAAGTGTCCAATACTTCCCGGCGGCTGCCGTGACCCCTCGGGATAAATAACCACCGGTATATTGGAGCGTAGACGGTCCTCTCCTTGTTGCACGACTGCTTTCAGAGCCGCCCTGCCCTTTCCTCGATCTATTTTGATGGGTTTTAGCAATGCCAGAGCCCAACCAAAAAAGGGAAGCCACAACAGTTCTCTTTTCAGTACCGTGGCCTGGGGTCCGACCAATAGTTGCAGATAAAACGTTTCCCAGCTGCTCTGGTGGTTGCTGATAATCACCGCGGCCTGGCCTTGCAGGTGTTCCCGTCCCTCTACCTTGAAGCGTACGCCATTGAGCCGCTGCAGTAGCCACATGGCGAATCGGGTCCAGAGGTTAACCAGGAGATGTCTTTTCTTGAACGACAGAAATGGGCCGATCAATACACAGATAACGCTGTGAATAATACCGGCGAGGTTATAGAGCAGGAAAAACAACAAGCTGCGTACCCGGATATTCCAGGTCACCCGGGCGTCACGCGGAAATCCGCTCATTCGTGGTCCTTGAGAAAATGGTCGACGAAGCGGGCCAGGGAGTCGTACACCTCCACCGTGCCCAGTTCGGGGGGCAGGCCTGTTGCCTGAGTGCTCCGACCCTTTCCGGTGAGCACCAGGACTGGCCGGCAGCCACGGGTCACTCCGGCCTGCAGGTCCCTAAGGCTATCACCGACCAGGGGCACTGAGGTGACATCGCCATAATCGGCAACAATTTGATCGATCAGCCCGGGGAGCGGCTTACGGCAATCGCAACCGTCGTCGGGACCATGGGGACAAAAGTAGATGCCATTCAAATGGGCGCCGAGACCGGCCAGATGGGCGGCCATGCGTTGGTGGATGGCCTCCAGAGTGGCCAAATCGTAATAGCCTCGCGCTACGCCGGATTGGTTGGTGGCGACCACCACCCGATAGCCGGCGCGATTCAGACGAGCAATGGCCTCGGCGCTGCCGGCGATCGGAATCCATTCCCCAGGAGTCTTGATGTAGGCGTCGGAATCTTCATTGATAACGCCATCCCGGTCGAGAATGATCAGCTTGTTGGTCATTGGGACCTACCCGTAAAAGGGCCCCAGTGTAGAAAGCTCCCGGCGCAGCGACAAGGCATATGGGGGAGGATTACTCCGCGGCCAGGCCCAGCATGTCCGCCAGGCTCTGGTCGGTGCTTTCTTCAACCAGATGAATATGGTGTTCCAGGTCGATGAGGTGCCGCTTCATTTCCTTTTGTGCGGCGCGGACATTGCCCTGTTCCAGGTAATCCACCACCCGGACATGTTCCTCATGTTCGCAGGTGGCGTTGCCTGGCGGCTGAAATAACGCCACCACCAATGAACAACGGGAAATGATTTCCGACAGATAGCGATAGAGGATCGGATTGCCGGACAGTTCTCCCAGGCGCAGATGGAAGGCGCTGGCAAGACCTGCCCATTGCGTCTGGGCATAACGGTGCATGGCCTTGTGCTCTTCACGCAGCTGTCGCCGCAGAGAGGCGTAGTTGGCACGGGTTGCGCGCTCGGCCACCAACGGCAGTATCGAGGCTTCCAGGGCACGGCGGGCCTCGAACAGCTGGCCCACTTCCTCCGGTGACGGCATGGCGACAATAGCGCCACGATTGGGGCGAAGCTGTACCACGTGGTCGTGGGCCAGTCTTTGCAGCACCTTCTGCACCAGTGATCGGCCGACACCGAATAATTCGCACAAGGCCAGTTCCGGCAACTTGGTGCCGGGTTTCAATCTCTGCCCCATGACACTGGCGACGATGGCGTCATAGATGTCCTGTTCCCTTTCCGCGGCGGAGGCCCGAGCCGATGGCTTGCGGTCACCGAGTATCGAGGGCCGTACCTTGGGACGCCCGCGGCCGTCCGATTTGGTGGCGGTTGAACTCATTCCCTTTCCTGATCCCTTTCTTGGTCCGGGGGCATGATCGTGTCCATATGATCGCAGATTCGTCCCGGCGTGGTCATCCAGATCGCCTCCCGATGACGCTGTATATGTTCCAGAGCCCGGCGTAGATGGCGCAGGCGATAGGGCTGTCCGACCAAATAAGGGTGCAGCGCGATGCCCATTACCAGTGGTTGCTGATCGGACTGCTGAAGCATTTCGTCGAACTGGTCGATGATCATTTGAGCGAACGCGCTGCCGTCCAGTTTGCGGGCGATGATCATCGGGATGTCATTAACCTCCTGCGGATACGGCACCGCCCAAAGATGCCCGCCGTTACGGGTACGCATCGGCACGGGCTGATCATCGTGGCTCCAGTTCAAGGTGTAGCGGTAGCCGGTTTCCTTCAACAGATCCGGCGTCAGATGCGACTCTCCGATCCAGGGCGACAGCCAGCCCTTGGGGACCTGACCGGATTCTTTCTCGATGCGCTCCCGACAATGCAACAACAGTGCCGTTTCCTGCTCTTCACTCAAGGTGCCTTGGTGATAGGCGTTACTGTGGCCGTGGGCGATGACCTCATCGCCTCGATGCTGGAAGGCCTGCAACAGATCGGGGCAATGATCGTACAGGGTAGTGTTGGTGATCAGACCGGTGGGCATCTCGAGCTGATCGAACAGTTCCAGGCAGCGCCACGCACCCACCCGGTTTCCGTACTCACGCCAGGAGTAGTTGAGCACGTCCGGTTCGTTGAAAACCGCCCCGAGCTTGGCACCGAGCCCTTCCCCGAAAGCAAAATGCTCAACATTGAAACCGATGTACACCGCCAGCCGTTTGCCTTCAGGCCAGTGGAAATCACGGCGTTGGGTGATGGCCGAATAAGGAAAGCGCCCATGGTGGGACAGCGGAGCGAAAGCAGAATCCATGGTGGTGTCCCGTTTCAAAGTTCCGCCAGTCCAGCACGTACCAGCAGCCATTCGGCGCTGTCGTTCCAGACATCCATCTCGGTAATCAGTCCATCGCGAATCACATACCGGTCCACGTAGCGATTGTTTTCGAACGGAGTGCCATCCGGCCATTCCCCATAAAGCGTGCCCCGGTTGTAAACCACGGCGTACTGTAACGTTCCGCCGCTCACCACCTCGGTGGCTTCAAAGCGTTTCTTTACCCAGACATAACGCCCTTTATTGAAGGCGGTGGTGTCCATCGGATCCGTCATCGGGCGGTTGCCGGTGAAGCGAATGCTCAGTTCCGGGGAAACGAAGCGGCGGGCGCTGTCCGGATCCGGTTTCATCAGGATAATCAGGTAGGCGTCCACGAGCCCGGCGGGATCGGAAAGATCAAGATGCTGAATCTCTTTGTCCCAGTTTGGTGCGTCGGTCATGTTTTCTCCCTCTTTTTGCGCAGGCATGGCCTGGGTCCAGCGGTGATTCGGTGGCTTGAATGACACGATGTCGGCCATTTCAGGCTTCATGGATCGTCGCCATTCTTCCTTATTTTTTGTCGTCAATTAACGACTTAGATGACGACAAAAAATAAAGCAATATGCATGCCCAACCTGAGCGTCGAACAAAATGGCATGCCCTTTGCGTTGTTATCGGTGTCGGGCGGAACCGCCCAAACTCAGCAAAAGGGGGAAGCCATGCTTCGTGCAGTAAAGAAATGGGCCGTATTGGTACTGTGCCTGATGGCCGGTGGTACTTTGGCGAACGAGCCAGTGAAGATCGGATTGATCACCGCTTTGTCCGGACAGTCCGCCCAGGCCGGAGAGTCGATCACCCGTGGTCTGCAGGTGGCGATTGATGAGATCAATGCTTCCGGTGGCGTACTCGATGGCCGGCCGCTGGTGTTGGTGCGCCGGGATGATGAGGCCAATCCCGCCAAAGGTGTGGTGGCGGCGCGCGAACTGATCCATAAGGAGAAGGTGGCGGTCTTGTTCGGTGGCCTGGACACCCCGGTATCCATGGCCATCGTGCCTTTGGTCAACCAGGCGAAGATGCCCTTCGTGGGACCCTGGGCCGCGGGCACGCCGATCACCAAAAACGGCGCGGATCCCAACTTCGTGTTCCGGGTTTCAGCAATGGATGAGATCGTTGATATCGCCATGGTGGAGTACGCACAGAAAAATTTCGATGCGCGGAAGTTCGGCCTGATGATGGTGAACAACCCCTGGGGAGAATCCAACCAAAAAGGGCTGGTGGCCGCGCTCAAGGATAAAGGTCTGGAACCTGCGGCCAGCGAGAAATTCGACGGCGATCAGGTGGATCTGGTGCCACAACTGACGCGTCTGCGCGACGCTGGTGTCGATACCATTTGCCTGGTCGGCAACGTCGGGCCTTCCGCTCAGGTGGTGAAATCCCTGCGTCGCATGGGCTGGGATGTGCCGGTGGTGTCTCACTGGGGCCCCGCCGGCGGCCGGTTCACCGAACTGGCCGGACCGGGCTCTGAAAAAGTGCATTTCATCCAGACCTACAGTTTCTTCGGCGACCAATCTCCAGCGGGAGAAAAAGTCATCGCCGCACTGAAAGCGAAGTACAAGGACATCACTGGCCCGGAAGACATTACTCCGGCAGTGGGGGTGGCCAATGCCTACGACGCCCTGCATCTGGCCGCTCTGGCCATCAACGAGGCCGGCTCCACCGAGGGTGAAGCGATCCGGGAAGGTTTCTTCAAGATCAAGCAATACCAAGGTCTGATCAAGACCTACCAGCAACCCTTCTCCCCCGAAGTTCATGATGCCTTGAGCGCCGACGACTACGTCTGGGCCCGGTTCATCGACAACCGGATCGTTCCGGTGGCGTTGTCGCAGTAAGCAAGGGATAAACATGGATATTCAGCTGGTATCGGCGCTGATCAGCGGCCTTGGCATGGGCAGCATGTATGGCCTGATGGCGTTGGGTTTTTACATCACCTACGCGGTATCGGGGACGGTCAACTTCGCTCAGGGCAGCTCGATGATGCTCGGCGCGGTGTTGTGCTTCACCTTTTCCCAGACCCTGCAATGGCCGCTGGTGCCGTCGGTGGCGATGGCGCTGCTGTGCTGCGCGCTCTACGGTTTGGTGGTGGAGTTTCTCGCGGTACGGCCGTTTACCCGGCGCGGCTCCGATGCCTGGCTGATGTCCACCGTGGCGTTGGGCATCGTGCTGGATAACCTGGTCATGCACACCTTCGGCCGTGAGCCGCGCAGCCTGCCCTCCTCGCTGGCGATTACGCCGGTGGAGGTGGCGGGGGTAAACCTAGCGGTGTATCCGTTGCAGTTGATCATACCACTGGTGGGACTGTCGCTGGCGCTGGTGCTGCACTGGGTGGCGCGCCATACCCGTTGGGGAACGGCGTTGCTGGCCACCGAACAGAACAAGGATGCGGCGCGCTTGATGGGGATTCCCATCGGACGGGCCATCGCCGGGGCCTTTGCCTTGTCCACTTTGCTGGCCGGAGTGGCGGGCATGATGATCGCGCCGCTGTCCAATGTGAATTCCGACATGGGGACGTTGTTCGGTCTCAAGGCATTCTCCGTGGCTATTCTCGGTGGTATCGGCAGTCCCTGGGGGGTCATGATCGCCGGTCTGCTGTTCGGTGTGGCGGAGAGCCTGATCACGGTGACGCTGGGCTCCGGCTACACCCACATCATTACCTTTGCTTTGGTGATCGTGGCGCTGGCGCTGCGGCCCAACGGTTTGTTCGGGCGTGCCGGGGTGAAGAAAGTATGAAGTACCCGCATTTGATGATGCTGGCTGCGCTGGTGGCGGTGGCCTTGGTTTGCACTTTCTCCTTGAACAGCTATTACGTGTTCGTGCTGGCCAATGTGGCGCTGATCACCATTGTCGGCGTCGGTCTGAACATTCTGTTGGGTTTGAGTGGACAGATTTCCTTCGGCCATGTGGGGTTTTACGCCATTGGCGCCTACACCGTGGCGGTGCTCACCACACAAGCGGGCTGGTCGTTCTGGCCGGCCTGGTTGGCGGGGGCGCTGTTTTCCGGCGTCGCCGGGGCTCTGGTGGCGTTGCCGGCCTTACGGGCCAAGGGGCCTTATCTGGCGATGATCACCATCGCCTTCAGCTTTATCGTTCAGCACGCCGTGATTGAAATGGAAGGGGTCACAGGTGGTCAGAACGGCATCATGGGGGTGATGGCGCCCTCGCTTCATGAGTCCTGGAGCCCCGAGCAGAACATCGCGGTGCTGGCCGTGCTGACGGCAGCGGCGATGTTGCTGGTTTATGTTTTGATTTCCCGCGGCACCTGGGGCGCGGCCATGCGGGCGGTCAAGGACAGCGAAGTGGCGGCGGAATCCGTCGGCATCAATCCACTGGCGGCAAAAACCATGGCGTTCGCGCTGTCGGCGCTGATGGCCGGGTTGGCCGGAGGCCTGTTCGCGCCTCTGTCCGGCTTCGTAACACCGGATACTTTCAGTTTCATGCAGTCCATTCTGTTCGTGCTGGTGGTGATTATTGGCGGTGCGGGATTCATTGCCGGGCCGGTGATTGGCGCCATTATTCTCGGTGTGTTGCCGGAACTGCTGGCGTCCCTGGAGTCCCATCGCTTGCTGTTCTTTGGTGGTCTGTTGCTGGTGGTTTTGTTGGTGGCGCCCAATGGTTTGATGGGCTGGCTGACGGCCTGGAAGGGCCGCCGGAGCGGGGATGGCGACACCGACCCGCTCCCCGCCAGTGATGTCGAACCCGTGCTGGATACGCGCCTCCGTCATGGTTTGGAGGTGCGGGGACTGAGCATGACCTTCGGCGGTGTCAAAGCGGTCAGCGGCTTGAATCTGGATGTGCCGGCGGCGGCGGTGAGCAGTCTGATTGGCCCCAATGGCGCCGGCAAAACCACGGTGTTGAATATGCTCAGCGGGTTTTACCGGCCCACGGACGGTGGTTTTTCATTGACGGATATCGCTCTGCAAACCGAAGGGGCGTGGCGCATCGCCCGCCGTGGGGTGGCGAGAACCTACCAAACGTCGCAGCTGTTCGATTCGCTTTCCGTGGAGGAGAACGTGGCTCTGGCCGCCTGCCGGGGTCATTTGGGAACCGTGCTGAGGGGCGGACCTTTCCGTTCCCGGGCGGTACGCCAGCGGGCACGCGCCCTGCTGTCGTTCTGTGGCTATCACGGCGATCCGGCCCTGCCCGCCTCGCAATTGCCGCATGTGGACCGGCGCCTGGTGGAAATCGCCCGGGCATTGGCGTTGGATCCGGAAGTGCTGTTGCTGGATGAGCCGGCCGCCGGCTTGTCGCGGGAAGATACCGACCGGTTGGGCGATCTGCTCACAGCGGTCGCGGCCGCCGGTATCGCGGTCCTGGTGGTGGAGCACGATATGGAGCTGGTGATGTCGGTATCCGACCAGGTCATTGTTCTGGATACCGGTACCCTGCTGGCCGCGGGCAACGCCGCTGAGGTACAGGCCAATCCGGAAGTCCGTAAAGCTTATCTCGGTGACAGCGGTGATCTGCTGGCCGCGGCAAGCCGTCATCCTCCACAAGGTCCCGAGCTGCTGGGCGTCAGCCGCCTGGTAGCGGGATACGGTGCCGAGCCGGTGTTGCACGGTATCAATCTCAAGATTCGCCAGGGAGAAATGGTGGCCCTGTTGGGGGCCAACGGCGCCGGCAAATCCACCTTGATGCGGGTGCTCAGCGGATTGCATCCGGCCCAGAGCGGTGGCGTGCATCTCAATGGCGAGGTGCTCAACACCATGCCGGCGGAGAAAATTGCCGGTCGGGGTGTGGTGTTGGTGCCGGAAGGCCGACAGGTTTTTCCCGAGTTGTCGGTGCTGGATAACATCCGCCTTGGCGGCTTCCTTCACGCCGAGGACCGCGAAGCCCGCGTGCAAGGTATGCTGGAACGGTTTCCTCGTCTGCGCGAGCGTCAGCACCAGCGTGCCGGGCTACTCTCCGGAGGTGAACAGCAAATGCTGGCACTGGCCCGCGGTTTGATGGCAAAGCCAAGGGTTCTGCTATTGGATGAGCCGTCTCTCGGACTGGCGCCGAAAATCATTGCCGAATTGTTCGAGGTGCTGGATCAGCTGCGCCGGGAGGACATGACCATTTTGCTGGTGGATCAGATGGCGGCACTGGCATTGGCTTTGGCGGATCGAGCCTACGTGATCGAAGGCGGTCGTGTGGTAGCGCAGGGGACGGCGGACGAGATCCGCGCGAACGTGGATCTCGCCAACGCCTATCTGGGCAATGCCGCGCCTACTCCTGCAACAGGCTGATATCGGCCACGTTAAGGAACAGGTCGCGCAGAAAACTCAGCAGGGCCAGGCGGTTATCGCGAACCGCCGGGTCCTCGGCCATCACCATCACGCTTTCGAAGAACGCGTCCACCGGGGCGCGCAGCTCCGCCAGCAGTTCCAGCACCGCCTGGTAATCGCCCTGCTCCAGCAGCGGCTCGGACTGTTCGTAGGCGGCCACCACCAGATTGGTGAGTTCCTGCTCCGCTTCGTCTTCCAACAGCGCGCCATCGATTTCTTCCGGCGGGGCCTGTTCCAGCTTGGCCAGAATATTGGAGACCCGCTTGTTGGCCGCGGCCAGAGCCTGGGCTTCTTCCCGCTGCTGGAACGCGGCCACGGCTTTCACCCGGCGATCGAAATCCAGCGGTTTGCGGCAGGCGTCCTCAATGGCCAGCACCGACAGGATCACCGGTGTGGCGATGCCCTGTTCCTGATACATGGCGCGGTAACGGCCCTTGATAAAATCGAAGGCCTCGTCGACCTGACTGGCGTCGATGCGTTCACCAAGCTGGGCGGCGGCCTGATCCAGCAGATCCCGCAGATCCAGTTCCAGCTGGTTTTCGATGATGATGCGCAGCACACCGAGCGTGGCCCGCCGCAGGGCATAGGGGTCCTTGGTGCCGCTGGGTTTCTGGCCGATACCGAAGATCCCCACCAGCGTGTCGATCTTGTCGGCCAGGGAGACCGCCATGCCGGTCTTGCTTTGTGGCAGTTTATCGCCGGCGAAACGGGGCAGGTATTGTTCGTATAGCGCTTCGGCCACCTCTTCTGGCTGACCTTCGCGGCGGGCCAGATAGTAGCCCATGATGCCCTGCATGGTATCGAATTCGTACACCATCTCGCTGTTCAGGTCGGCTTTGCTCAGCTCGCCGGCCAGCCGGGCCTGGGCGCTATCGCCGCCGATATGATTGGCGATGACACTGGCTAGGCGGCCAATACGCTGGCACTTGTCGGCCACCGTACCCAGTTGCTGCTGGAACACCACCTGAGCCAGTCCCTCGGCGTGTTGCGCCAGAGTCTTCTTGCAGTCGTTGTCATAGAAGAAGGCGGCGTCGGCCAGGCGCGGGCGGATCACCTTCTCGTTACCGGCGATCACCTGGGCCGGGTCCTTGGACTGGATATTGCTGATGGTGATGAATTTCGGCATCAGCTTGCCGTCGGCATCGAGCACGGAGAAGTACTTCTGGTGCTCTTCCATGGCGCTGATCAGCGCTTCCTGGGGCACGCGCAGGAAGTCCTGATCGAAGCCGCCGGTCAGCGCCACCGGCCATTCCACCAGGGCGGTCACTTCGTCAAGCAAATCAGCATTGATCTGCGCGGTACCGCCGGCCTGCTTGCCCGCGGCGGTCGCCTGCTCTTCGATCATCGCCTTGCGGCGGTCGAAATCGGCGATCACATGACCCTCTTGTTCCAGGCGCCCGGCGTATTCACCGGCCAGGCTCAGTTCAATGGCACTCGGCGCGTGGAAGCGGTGACCATAACTGGTGCGGCCGGATTGCAGATCCAACAGCTCGAACGGTACAACCTCCTCGCCGAACAGTGCCACCAGCCAATGTGCCGGGCGCACGAACTGTACCTTGCGGCTGCCCCAGCGCATGCGTTTGGGAATCGGCAGCTTCTGGATCGCCTGGGCGAAGAATGCCGGCACCAGCTCGATGGTGGCCTTGCCCTCCTCGGTGATACGGGCAATCAGGCGTTCGCCCTTGCCGGTGTCCTGGCGGTCCAGCTGGTCCACGGTCAGCCCCAGGGAAGCGGCGAAGCCCTGGGCGGCCTTGGTCGGGTTGCCGTCGGCGTCGAACGCCGCCTGCACCGCCGGCCCCTGACGTTCGATATCACGGTCGGCCTGTTTTTCGTCCAGGTCGCGCACCAGCACCGCCAGCCGGCGTGGCGCGGCGAAGCGTTCCACCTCGCCGTGTTGCAGTCCGGCTTCGTCCAGTTGCCGCACGAACTCCTCGGTGAGCGCCGCGCTCAGGGTCGGCAACGCCTTCGGGGGCAGTTCCTCGGTGCCCAGCTCGATCAGTAAATCCCGGGACATTATTTCTTCCCCTTCTTTTTATGGCCTTTCTCGGCGGGCGCTTTTCCTGCCGCCTTCTCATCCTGCTTTGCCAGCTCCGCTTCCACTTCCTCGCGGATGGTCGGATCGACCATGGGGAAGCCCAGTTTGCGGCGGGCATCGAAGTAGGCCTGGGCCACGGCCCGGGCCAGGGTGCGCACACGCAGAATAAAGCGCTGACGTTCGGTCACCGAGATGGCCTTGCGCGCGTCCAGCAGGTTAAAGGTGTGAGAAGCCTTGAGGGCGTACTCGTAGGCGGGCAGCGGCAGGCCCGCACCGATCAGCTTGGTGGATTCGGACTCGAACAGATCGAACTGCTTGAACAGTTCTTCTACGTTGGCGTGCTCGAAGTTGAAAGTGGACATCTCCACTTCGTTTTGCAGATAAACGTCGCCGTAGCTGACCTTGCCGAACGGGCCGTCGGACCAGACCAGGTCGTACACCGAGTCCACGCCCTGAATGTACATGGCCAGACGCTCCAGGCCATAGGTGATCTCGCCGGTGACCGGGTAGCAGTCGATGCCGCCGACCTGCTGGAAGTAGGTGAACTGGGTCACTTCCATGCCATTGAGCCACACTTCCCAGCCCAGCCCCCAGGCGCCAAGCGTGGGGGATTCCCAGTTGTCCTCGACGAAGCGGATGTCGTGCACCAGCGGATCGAAGCCCAGCAGGCGCAGGGAGTCCAGGTACAACTCCTGGATGTTGTCCGGGGACGGTTTGAGGACCACCTGGAACTGGTAATAGTGCTGCAGTCGATTGGGGTTCTCCCCGTAACGGCCGTCGGTGGGCCGCCGGGAAGGCTGCACATAGGCACTGTTCCAGTTTTCCGGGCCAATGGCGCGCAGGAAGGTGGAGGGGTGGAAAGTCCCCGCGCCCACTTCCATGTCCAAAGGCTGCACGACCACACAGCCCTGCTCAGCCCAATATTGTTGCAGGGCCAGGATCAGGCCCTGAAAGGTCATCACGTCCGCTTGCGGTTGATCCGCCATGTCGCTTCCTGTTATTCCGCTGGTGCACCGGTGCGAGCCCGCGCTCCTGGCGGCGATGCCATGCCCTCCACGGTGGCGCTGGCCCCGTGTGTGGGAGGGAGAGAGACGGGCTCGTGAAACGAAGACCGCAAGTATAGCGTTCCCCAGGGGCCGGTGATACCGTGGCCCGGAACCCGATATTCCTTTCACCGAGATCGCCCATGGAACGATGCCCCTGGTGCGGTACCGACCCCCTGTACGTGGCCTACCACGACCAGGAGTGGGGGGTACCGGAACATGATGATCACCGATTGTTTGAATTCCTGCTTCTGGAAGGAGCGCAGGCCGGCCTCAGCTGGATCACGGTATTGCGCAAGCGCGAGAACTACCGGCGTGCCCTGGATGGCTTCGACCCGGAAAAGATCGCCCGCTATGGCGACCGCAAGCTGGAACAGCTGCTGCAGGATGCGGGACTGATCCGCAACCGGTTGAAAATGAAGGCGGCGGTGAGTAACGCCCAGGCTTATCTGGACCTGCGTGAGGCAGGCCAGACCCTGGATGCCCTGCTGTGGGGCTTTGTCGATGGCACGCCGCGGATAAACCGCTACCGATCGGTATCCGAAGTGCCGGCGGTCACCCCCACCGCCGAAGCCATGAGCCGGGAACTGAAGAAAAAAGGCTTTCGTTTCGTCGGTCCCACCATTATGTACGCCTTCATGCAGGCCGCCGGGCTGGTAAACGACCATCTGATCAGCTGTCCGCGTCACCGGCAGCTGGCCGACGGGTGAAAAAACGGCTGAATCGAAAACTTTTACAACGGTGACGTCAGAGCTGGTATGAGCTTTGCTGAAGCACTGGGGAACGTAACCCAGGGACTGGTGAAGGAGGCTCCCATGAAACCGGTGTTGATTATAAAGGCCGGCAGCACCTACCCCGAATTGATCGAGCATTACGGGGACTTCGAGGACTGGATCGCCCGAGGTCTCGGTGATCGCTGTGCCGTGCAGGTATGCGATGTGCGTGAGCCGGTGCCATTGCCGTCGCCGGACCGTATCGCGGCGGTCATCATTACCGGCTCTCATGCCATGGTGACCGAGCAGGCGCCCTGGATGGTGCGCCTGACCGATTGGCTGGATGACGCCATCACCCATCCGGCGGCGCTGCCGGTGTTGGGGATCTGCTTTGGCCATCAACTGCTGGCGAAGCTGCTCGGCGGTGAAGTGGGAGACCATCCACAGGGCATGGAATTGGGCACGGTGGCGCTGAGAATGGCATCGGAAGCGGCCCGGGATCCCCTGTTCGCCGGACTTTGCCAGCAGCCCTGGGGGCAGATGGTGCACCGGCAATCGGTGCTGGTGGCGCCGCCGGAAGTGTCGGTGCTGGCCAGTAATGGCCATGACGCCTGTCAGGCGTTTCGCTACCGGCAACGGGTGTGGGGCTGTCAGTTTCATCCGGAATTCAACGCCGATATTACCAGGGCCTACCTGCAAGCCTTGCGAGGCCGGAGTATCAGTGACCAGCGCGCCGCGGACGTCATGTCCGAAGTTCGGGAATGCCCGGGTGCCAATGAGGTATTGAGCCGGTTCGGGCAGTTGGTACAGGATCTTTGCGCCGCCTAGGCAAGTCGGCAGCTGGCGGCGGGCGCTTGGTGTAGGATGCCGGTACCCCGTGTTTCTTCATCAAGGCCATGAGCGACCCCTACCGCGAACAACACAAACTGCGCCTGGCGTATATGCCCTGGTTGTACCCCCGGCTCAAGCCCCGGCACCGGGCCTGGGCGGAACCCTGGCAGACAAAGGTGCAGAAAGAGTTGGAACGCCTTGAAGCGGTGCATTTCGGGGAGCACTGTTTTGTCGCACCGCAGGCGCGCCTGTTCGCCGAGCCGGGCCGCGATATCCATGTCGGCGATCATAGCCATATCGCCGCCGACACATTGCTGCATGGCCCGATTCGGCTCGGGGCCCATGTCAGCGTCAACCATCATGCCACCCTGGAAGGCGGGGCCGCCGGTATCGAGATCGGCGATCACTCCCGCATTGCCGCCTACGTTACTCTTTATGCCTTTAATCACGGCAGAGAGGCCGCCGCCCTGGTCCGCGAGCAGCCGGTGACATCCCGGGGCATTCGTATTGGCCGGGATGTCTGGCTGGGGGCCCGTTGCGGTATCGTCGACGGCGTCACGGTTGGCGACCACGCGGTGGTGGCGATGGGGGCGGTGGTAACCCGGGATGTGCCGGCCTGGTGTGTGGTGGCGGGCAACCCGGCGCGTCCCATAGGCCGCCGCCCGGGGGCGCCGCCGGAAGAAGGCGTTGAGCGATAATTGTGGCATGGTATTGAACGCTGTTTATTAATATTGCATTCTAAGCCAAATGAACGGCGTTTAAGGGGAGGCGGTGAAATGGCGAGGCGTAACCAGCACAGCAAGGAAGAACTTCGGGCCATGGCCATCGAGGCGTTGGCGGATCTGGTGGAACGGGAAGGGGTGGATAATTTCAGTGTGCGCCAGATCGCCGGAAAACTGGGTTATACCCCGGGCATGCTTTACCACCTGTTCGTCAATCTGGATGATCTGATTCTGCATCTGAATGCCCAGACCCTGGATGCGCTGAATGCCCGCATTGATCAGGCCGCCGGTCATGGTGATCCGATGGCGATACTGAAAGCCATGGCGTTTGAATATTTGCGCCTGGCCCGGGAGCACACCGCCCTTTGGCAGTTGGTGTTCAGCCATCGCATGGCGAACCAGGCCCCGGTGCCGGACTGGTATGTCGACCGTACCCGGCACATGTTCGAGCAAGTGGAAGTCCAGCTGAACAACTGGGTACCGGCGGCGGATCAACGGCAAAGGCAGGTGATGGCAAGAACACTGTGGGGAAGCGTGCACGGAATCTGTTTGCTGCATGTGGAAAATAAACTGAACGTGGCCGGCGACGTGGCACCGGAAGCGATGCTGGAATCGCTGCTTGATCACTATCTGTCGTCATGCGCCAGGGAAGGAGAAAAATAAATGGGAAAGAGCGTGTTTTCCTTGTTGTTCAAACGCCGGTTCGGGCCTTTTTTCGGTACCCAGTTCCTTGGTGCTTTCAATGACAATGTCTTTCGTCAGGGGCTGATTCTCTTGATCGCCTCCGGCGTGGTCGTGGGAACCGAAGTCAATACTCTGAATAACGTGGCGCTGGCGTTGTTCATCGTTCCGTTTTTTCTGTTCTCCGCCCTTGCCGGGCAAATCGCCGACAAGTTTGACCGCGCCCGTCTGATCCGCTGGATCAAGTTCGCGGAGATCGTGATCATGAGTTGCGCCGCGCTGGGGTTTTACTTTGACGCGGTTTACGGCCTGTTGGTGCTGCTGTTCTTCATGGGGTTGCAGTCCACGTTCTTCGGGCCGATCAAGTACTCGATCATTCCTCAGCATCTGCCCAATGAAGAGCTGGTGAGAGGTAATGCGCTGGTGGAAATGGGCACCTTTCTGGCGATTCTGCTCGGCTCGGTTTCCGGTGTGATGCTGAAGATGGGCGGTAATACGCCACTGGTGATCAGCACCGCGGTGATTGGCCTGGCGGTGTTGGGTTTTCTTTGTTCCCTGGGTATTCCCCGGGCGCCGGCGGCGGACCCGGGCCTGCGTCTTAACTGGAATTTATGGAAGGAAACCTGGCACATTGTCGGTTACGCTCGCGAGGTGAAATCGGTGTGGATGTCGGTGCTGGGAATTTCCTGGTTCTGGTTTCTCGGTGCCGCTTACACCACGCAATTGAAGGTGTATGTGGATGACTATCTGATGGGGACCGAGGGTCTGTACGCGTTGTTGCTGGCCACCTTTTCCATCGGCATTGGCCTGGGCTCATTTTTCTGTGAAAAAGCATCCGGAAAGCGGGTGGAGTTGGGTTTGGTTCCGCTGGGTTCCATTGGTATCAGTGTCTTCGGTATTGATTTGTTTTTCTCCTACACCTCGTTGACTCTGAGCGGCCAGCTTTCGATCACGGAATTTCTGCAACAGCCCGGCGGTTATCGGATCATGGCCGATTTACTTGGTGTTGGTATCTTTGGCGGTTTCTATATCGTGCCTTTGTTCGCCTTCGTACAGCAACGCTCCAATCCGAAACATCTGGCCCGCATTATCGCCGCCAATAATATTCTCAATGCCTTGCTCATGGTGGCTTCGGCGGCGGCGGGAATCATCTTCGTCGGTGTTCTGGATCTCACCGTGCCCCAGTTTTTCCTGGCGCTGGCGTTGGCCAACGTGGTGGTGGCGCTCTACATCTATACCGTGGTGCCCGAGTTCCTTATCCGTCTTCTGGTATGGATGCTGACCAACACCATCTACCGGGTGAAGCACAAGGGGCTGGAAAACATTCCCGAGGAAGGGCCTTGTTTGCTGGTGTGCAATCACATCAGCTATACGGATGCGCTGCTGCTGGCTGGTGCGGTGCGTCGACCGATCCGCTTCGTGATGGCGAAGCCGATCTACGACATGCCTTTTCTGAATTATATTTTCCGCACCGGCAAGACCATTCCGATCGCCTCCAAGGAAAAACATCCGGACATTTATGAGCAGGCCTTCCGTCGGGTACGTGAGGAACTGGCGGATGATCAGGTAGTGTGTATTTTCCCGGAAGGCCGCTTGACACCGGATGGCGAAGTGGGCGCATTCAAGAGTGGAATGGAAAAAATCGTTAAGGAAACCCCAGTACCGGTGGTGCCCATGGCATTATCCGGTTTGTGGGGCAGTTTCTTCAGTCATAAAGGTGGCGCGGCCCTTACCCGCATGCCGCGGCGCTTCTGGTCACGGGTCAAACTTGCCGTCGGCGAACCGGTGGCGCCGGAGGCCGTTGATGCCGAGGCCGTGCGAAGCGCGGTGTTGGCATTGCGCGAACGGCCATAAGGGAACGAAGTAAGCCGCCACGGGTCTATTTCCGGACAACGCCATAGAGATCCAGAAGGAGCCGATCAATGAGACGAATTTCCAGCGCTGCCCTGATCATGATGGTGGCCTTGGTTTCCACCGTCACGGCACAGGCGGACCAGGATGGAAAAAAAGTGTTTGGATGGGTGGAGAAAACCACCATTGAGTCCTGGGATGTGGAGATGAAAGCCAAGCTGGACAGTGGCGCTTTGACGTCCTCCATGCAGGCTACCGATATCGAGAATTTCACCAAGGACGGTGAGGATTGGGTGCGGTTTACCGTGGATGTGGAAGACGATGACAGTGGCAAAAAGGTGGAGCGCCGATATGAAAAGCCGCTGTTCCGGGATCTGACCGTGCGCGGCGCCGGCGGCAGGGATGAGCGTCCGGTGGTTCTGATGAAGATCTGTATGGACGATACCGTGTACGAAGAGCAGTTCAGTCTTCGCGACCGCAGTGAGATGCTGTACCCGGTGCTCCTCGGGCGCCGCACTATTCAGCACTTGGGCTTGCTGGACGTCACCAGTACTTTCCAGAACTCGCCTGACTGCGACGAGAACTCCGAAGTGAAGCACAACAAGGATCAGAAAGACGACGAGGATATCGGCGATTGATGATTCGTCTGGCCGGCGCCAGGCGCCGGCCAGCCTTGGCGCGTTAAGCGATTTCCGAAAATACCTGAACGATATTGCCCAGCCGGGCGGTCAGCTGATCGCCGGTATTCAGTGCCGCCACGCCGCTGGGCGTGCCGGTAAAAATGAGGTCACCGGGATCCAGGCGGAAGGTCTGACTGATGTGGGCGATCAACTCAAAGGTGGGAAACAGCATTTGCCCGGTGTGGCCGTGCTGACGGGTTTCGCCGTTGATTTCCAGTGACACTTCCAGGTTCTGGCGCACGGAAATACCACGGGCGTCGACGAAGCCGGACACCGGAGCGGCGCCGTCGAAGGCCTTGGCGCGCTCCCAGGGGTGCCCTTTGGCCTTCAGAGTGCTTTGCAAGTCCCGCAAGGTCAGATCAAGCCCCACGCCATAGGCGGCGATGGCGTAGCGGACCCGGTCGGGATCGGTCTCGCCACTGAGGGTTTTGCCGACCATGACCACCATTTCCACTTCATGATGGACTTCCCCCTGCCCTTTGGGCAGCACCACTGGCTCATGCAGGCTCACCAGGGCGGAGGCGGGTTTCATGAACAGCAAGGGTTGTTCCGGCACTTCGTTACCCAGTTCGCGGGCGTGTTCGGCGTAGTTACGTCCCACACACACTACTTTGCCCACCGGCATATCCATGGTTGAGCCGTCGATCCAACGGTGAAGGTAGTTTGGCGTCATCACGATAATCCTGAAAAAAGGGGGCCGGCGGTCGACGGGATTAGAGGTCGAACAGCTTGCCCGGGTTCATCACGTTATTCGGATCGAAGACCCGTTTTACCGCCTTCATATAAGCGATTTCCTCGGGGCTGCGGGAGTAGCCCAGGTAGGGCTTCTTGGTCATGCCGACACCGTGTTCCGCGGAAATAGAGCCGTTGTAGCGTTCCACGATTTCAAACACCCACTTGGAAACGTTGTTGCATTTCTCGAAGAAATCTTCCTTCGGCAGCGCCTCCGGTTTCAGGATATTCAGGTGCATGTTGCCGTCGCCGATGTGGCCGAACCAGACGATCTCGAAATCCGGATAGGCGTCCTGGACCACCGTGTCCACCGCCTCGACGAACTCCGGCACCTTGTCGATGGTTACCGAGATGTCGTTCTTGTACGGGGTGTGCGGCGCGATGGATTCGGAAATGCGTTCGCGCAACTGCCACAGCTGATCCAACTGCTGCAGCGACTGGCTCATCACGCCATCCAGCACCCAACCCTGTTCCACACAGCGCTCGAACACCGCCATGGCCTGGTCGGCGGTTTGTTCGGAGACCTGCTCGAATTCCAGCAGGCAGTAAAACGGGCAATCGGTATCAAAGGGACGGGAGACGCCGTGCGCCAACACGTGGGCCATGGCCTTGTCGGAGAAGAACTCGAAGGCGGTAAGGTCCAGTTCGGACTGAAAGGCGTGTAATACCTTCATCACTTCCTGGAAGCCGGGCACGCCCAGCACCAGGGCGGTCAGATTTCTGGGCTGGCGGGCCAGCTTCACGGTGGCTTCCACGACGAAGCCCAAGGTGCCTTCCGAGCCGATGAACAAGTGGCGGAAGTCGTAACCGGTGGCGTTCTTGATCAGCCCTTTGTTGAGCTCCAACAGCTCGCCTTTGCCGGTAACCACCTTCAGGCCGGTGATCCAGTCCCGGGTCATGCCGTAGCGGATCACCTTGATACCGCCAGCATTGGTATTGATGTTGCCGCCGATCTGGCTGGAGCCGGCGGAGGCGAAATCCACCGGATAGAACAGGCCCTGCTGCTCGGCGTACTCCTGAAGTTGCTGGGTGATCACACCGGGCTGGACGGTGACGGAACGATCATAAGCGTTGAAGTCCAGCACCTTGTTCATCCGGTCAAAGGCCACCACCAGCTCGCCGGACGCCGCCACGGCGCCGGCGGAAAGACCGGTGCGGCCGCCGGAGGGCACCAGGTGCAGACCGTGCTCATTGGCGATTTCGACGATCTGCTGCACTTCGTCAATGGTTTCCGGCAGCAGTACGGCGCTGGGGGCCGGGGCCCAGACTTTGGTCCAGTCCACCCCGTAGCGCTGAGCGCTGTCCTGATCGGTCAGGCAGCGGGCACCGAGCAGTTCGGTCAGGTGTTCCAGGGCGGCATGGGCTAAAGCGGTCATGGCGACTCCAACAGTCCTCAACTCAACTTGAAAAAGGCAACCGGTCCGGGTGGCTCTCATCCGGGGCGCGCTATGATACCATACGCGCCCATTTAGCCCGCTATAGAGACCACCCATGGCCCATACCTCTCTTGAGAAGGACAAGATTCGCATTCTCCTGCTCGAGGGCATCCACCAGAACGCGGTGGATAATCTGAAGGCGAACGGCTACCACAACGTGGAGCTACTGCCCAAGGCCCTGACCGGCAGCGATTTGACCGACGCTATCAAGGACGCCCATTTCGTGGGGATCCGCTCCCGCACCCAGCTCACCGAAGAGGTGTTCGCGGCGGCGGAGAAGCTGATTGGCGTGGGTTGTTTCTGTATCGGCACCAACCAGGTGGATCTCAAGGCGGCGCTGAAACGCGGCATCCCGGTGTTCAACGCACCCTACTCCAATACCCGCTCGGTGGCGGAGCTGGTGATCGCTCACACCATCAGCCTGATGCGGGGCATTCCGGAGAAGAACGCGGTGGCTCACCGTGGCGGCTGGCTGAAGTCCGCCAAGGACAGTTATGAGATCCGCGGCAAGAAGCTGGGGATCGTTGGCTACGGCAATATCGGTGCCCAGGTGTCGGTGCTGGCCGAATCCATGGGCATGAAAGTGTACTTCTACGACGTGGTGCCGAAGCTGCCGCTGGGCAACGCCACCCAGGTACAGAGTCTCCACGATCTGCTGGGCATGTGTGACGTGACCAGCCTGCATGTACCGGACACCCCGGCTACCCGCTGGATGATCAAGGAAGAGCAGATCCGGGCGATGAAGCCGAAGAGCTATCTGATCAACTATGCTCGCGGCAAGGTGGTGGACATTGAAGCGCTGACCGCTGCTATCCAGGACGGTCACCTGCTGGGCGCGGCCATTGACGTGTTCCCGGAGGAACCGAAGGGTAACGATGACGAGTTCATCAGCCCGCTGCGGGAGTTCGATAACGTCATCCTCACGCCGCACATCGGCGGTTCCACCCATGAAGCCCAGGAAAACATCGGCACCGAGGTGTCCGAGAAGCTGATCCGCTACTCGGATAACGGCTCCACCCTGAGCGCGGTGAACTTCCCGGAAGTGGCCCTGCCGGCCCATCCGGATATGCACCGCTTGCTGCATATTCACCAGAATATCCCGGGCATTCTCAGCCAGATCAATACCATTTTCTCCGAGAACGATATCAACATCTGTGGTCAGTATCTGCAGACCAACGAAGATATCGGTTACGTCGTGATCGACGTGAACAAGGGCTACAGCCAGTTGGCCCTGGAGAAGCTGCGGACCATCGAAGGCACCATCCGCACCCGGGTGCTGTTCTAAACCGATCGGGCCCGCCAGTTCCGGTGGCGGGTCCTCTGGCTTTCAGGGCTGTCATGGAAGCAGGCCGTGGTTGGGAGAACAAAAAACTCTGGTTGATGTTGGTGTTGCCGTTCTGGCTCGCCGGCTGTGCCATGGGATCCCTGTTCCAGCCTTATCCGAGTCAGGCCCAGTCCTGGGTCCATCCTGCCTCTGGCCGCAACGCCTCCATCGTTCAACACCTCGAGCGCGCCGGGAAAGGCCGCGACGGAGTGCTTTATCTGCAGGAACTGGGGCTGTTGCAGCAGCGCCTGGGCAACGACGCCGCCAGTCGGACGGTGTTCGCCGATGTCATCAATCACTATGAGCACACTGATGCCCAGGCGCTGATCCGCGTGACCGGGCTGGCGTCGCAGACCGGTGCTCTGCTGATCAACGACAACGCTCTGCCCTACCGGGCACCGGATTACGAACGTATTTTTACCTACAGCTATCAGGCGCTGAATTACTGGGCCGCCGGGGATGTCACCGGGACCGCGGTGGAATTGCGCCGCGCCGCGCAAGCGCAACTCCGGGCCGAACAACGCCGTGAGAAAGAGCTGACCAAGGCCGATGAGGACGCCATTCCCCTGGATCTGTCCCAGTATCAAGGTTACTTCGAAGGCCTGGACCTCGCCGCCGGCGCGGTGAAAAGCAGTTTTCAGAACGCCTGGACCTTCTATCTCTCGGCGCTGTTCTGGGAAGCCCACGGTGAATACAACGATGCCCTGGTGGACTATAAGAAGGCGTTGGAACTGCATCCACAGGCGGATTGGCTCAAGGCCGACGTGCAGCGGGTTTCCCGGGCCCTGGACGGCCATCGTGAGCGCGGCATTGGCACCGTGGCGGTGATCTACGAACAGGGTGACGTGCCGGCGCGGCGGGAAGTGAGCTTGCCCATTCCCACCCCGCATGGATTGTTCCTGGTGGCGTTCCCTTCCTATTCGGTGACGTCCGGATCCGTGGCCCGGCCGCTGACGTTTCACGTTGCGGGGCAAAGCGCGCAAACCCGGGTACTGGCGGATGTCGGCGCCCTGGCGGCACGAAATCTGCGGGAGCAGGCGCCGGGAATGCTGATTCGTCAGGTGCTGCGCGCCACCGGCAAGTATAATCTGCAAAAGAAAGCCAATGATGACTTTGGTGGCGCCGGGGCTTTTTTGACGCAACTGTTCAATCTGATCAGCGAACAGGCTGACCGGCGCAGTTGGTTAGGCTTGCCGGCCTACGCCCAGGCCGGCCGTATCACCGTGCCCGTGGGGGAACAACAGGTTCTGTTGAGCAGCCCGGGGGGCGATGCTAGCGTGACCGTACCGGTGGTGGAACGCGGTTTAACCTTGATTCACGTGACCGAACGCGCCGGGCGTCTGGTCGCCCGAGTGCTACCCGTTCAGGAGGGACCCTTATGACCCGTTTTCTTTGCCGCGTCGCGCCGATGCTGGCAGTGCTGCTGCTGACGGCATGTTCGGCCAGTAATATGTCGCGCCTGGAAGTGGCGGATGACGGCGAGCATTTGCAGCTGTACTCCAATAACGGCCTGCTGGCCAGCCGTTTGTCGGTGGAAGAAGTACGGCGCAAACGGGTTAATGACCTGCTGTACCTGCAGGCCACGCTGGAAAACGGCTGGAAGTTTGAACTGGATTTCCAGTACAAGATCAAATGGTTCGACCAGCAAGGCTTTGAACTGGCGCCGGAATCCCAACCCTGGCGTCAGCTGGTGATGGCCGGCCGCAGTCAGGCCAATGTGCAGGCGGTGGCGCCCAACCCCAGTGCCGTGCGCTTTGAAATCTGGGTGCGTGAATGACGCCCCGACCCAATGGATGCCCGCGAGGAGAAGCGAAGATGCGCGTAGTGATGGCGATGATGCTGGGAGTGGCGCTGCTGGCAAGCGGTTGTGCCTCGAAAGTGGAATACGGCGACCCCCAGGCGCGGGAGACCGTGACCCCGGATTTCGGCTCCTCCGACCTGCAGATGATCGCCACCAAGATGGTGGATGACATGATGGTGTTCCCGCCGGTGGCGGAGCTCACCCGCAACCGCCGCCCGGTACTGTTCGTGGACCGGGTCAAGAACAAGACCAGCGAGCATGTGGACACCGAATCCATCACCGACACGATTCAGTCCAGGCTGATCAACTCCGGCAAGTTTCGTTTCGTCGACATGACCGTGGTGGACCGCGTGCGTCAGCAACTGGAGTACCAGCAGGACTCCGGCATGGTGGATCAGTCCACCGCCGCCCAGATGGGACGGCAGATCGGCGCCGAGTTCATGCTCTACGGTAATCTGTCCTCCATCGTCAAACGGGACAACAGCACCAAGGATGTGTATTACAAATTCACTCTCAAACTGCTGAACATCCAGAGCGGCATCATCGAATGGTCCGGCGAGAAGGAAATCCGCAAGACCCGCAGTCGCAGCCTGTTTGGTTTATAACGGGCTGCCCCAATGGGCACGGAGGCAGTTATGGTGACCCGGTCTTATAGAATCCTCCTGGTGGCGATAGGCCTGCTGTTAAGCGGTCTGGTCTGGAGTGCCACCGAAACCGTCAAAGTGACCGCCGAGGGTTATGGTGAAACACCGCAACATGCGGTCACCGAGGCGCTGGTGGGCGCGGTGCGTCAGGCTGGAGGTGTGGCGTTGGCGGTGGATCCCTCCTTTCGCCGTCAGGTCAGCCAGTGGGTAATCCGGCGTGAGGGGGACGTCAGCACCTGGATAGGCAGCCAGACCTCGGTAGCGGATCCGCAGTTGCCTACCCTGGGCAGTTTGCAGGGCTATCGGGTGCTCGCGGTGAATCGGGTCGACGACGCCTTGTGGAAAGCGAGTGTGGAAGCCCGGGTGTTGCGTTATCAGTCCTTGCGTCCGGGGCGTGGACACCTTCCCGCCATCGCGGTGATGCCCTTCGAAACGCGTGCCAATGAATATCAATTGGGTGAAGTGACCATCGGCGCCGCCGAAGTGCAAAGCCGGCTGCGGGACGATCTGGTCGATGCGTTCACGCAGGCGGGCCGGTTCCGGGTGCTTGATCGGGCCCACCAGGCGGCGTTGGAACGGGAAAGGGCGACGGTGTCCGCAGGCAGCGTGGAGCCGGCGGAATGGGCCCGGCTGGGCCGGGTGCAAGGTGCCGATGTGTTGCTGGTGGGGCGCATCGACGATTTCAGCATCGGCGACCGTCAACGTCGCTTTTACGGCGCCGACTTCCAGGGGTTTGAGCCGCGCGTACGAGTCCGTTACCGGCTGCTGGATACCGCCACCGGTGAGGTCTTGTGGAGCGATCTGTTTGACTGGCGGCAGGACGAGGCCACGGTGCGGGCCTGGGCGCGTCAGCAGAACATCAAGGATCGCCGCCATCCCGAGCGCCTGGCCGACCGGCTCTATCCCAGTATCGCCCGGGCCTTGAGTGGCGCCGCCACGGATGTGCTGTATCCGGTGCGGGTCTTGAAAGTCAGCGGCGATATGCTTTATCTGAGCCAGGGCGCGGGGCGGCTGGAGACCGATGCCATGGTGTCGGTATACCGGCCGGGGGAACAGATCAAGGACCCGGACACCGGTTTGCCGATTCAACTGGCCGGGGCGGAGCTGACCCGGGCGCGGGTGATCGAGACCCGTGAAGGGTACGCGCTGGCGCGAGTGACCCAGGCCGCTGCCGAGGTGCAGGCCGGTGACCGGGTGCGGGTGTTGGGGATCGTGGCATCGGGGGAGCACGGGCCAGCCGGGCAGCCGCCTTCCCCTGGCTCCTCGGAAGCGCCGATCCGCTGGGACTGACGAGCCGCGATAGCACATTCCGAGGAGGTGCCGATGGAAGGTTTTTTCGTACAAGCATTAGTGCTGCTGGGCGCCGCGGTGTTGTTGTTGCCATTGTTCCAGCGCCTGGGACTGGGCAGCATCCTCGGTTATCTGGTGGCCGGCGTGATCGTGGGACCGATGGGCCTGGCCGCTATCCAGGGCGCGGATCGGGTACTGCATTTCGCCGAACTGGGCGTGGTGTTGATGCTGTTCGTGGTGGGCCTGGAGTTGGCACCGCAACAGCTATGGGCGCGGCGGCGCCAGCTGATGGGCATGGGTGTGAGCCAGGTGGTGTTCAGCGCCGCCCTGCTGACCGGCTTTTTCCTGTGGTGGGGTGAGCCGACCAACGCCGCTATCGCCATTGGCGCCACCCTGGCGTTGTCCTCCACCGCCTTTGCCGTACAAATGCTGGTGGAGACCCGGCAGTTGGGCACCCCCCAGGGGCGGGGTGCTTTTTCCATTCTGTTGTTCCAGGATCTGGCGGTGATCCCGCTGCTGCTGTTGCTGCCGGCCTTGGCCGGTGGCGCAGAGGGCGCGGATAAACCCAATCTGCTGATCGGTTTCCTGGCGCTTGCCGGCATGGTCCTGGCCGGGCGTTATCTGCTGAATCCCTGGCTCGGCTGGCTGGCCAAGCTGCATAACCGGGAATTGATGACCGCCACTGCCTTATTGCTGGTCCTGAGTGCCGCCGCCTTGATGGAAATGCTGCATCTTTCCATGGGGCTGGGCGCTTTCGTGGCCGGTATGTTGCTGGCCAATTCGCCCTATCGGGAGCAGCTCGATACCGATATCCAGCCGTTCAAGGGACTGCTGCTGGGCCTGTTCTTCATGGCCATCGGCATGACCATGGACCTGCGGCTGCTGGTGCAGGCGCCCTTGGACATCCTGGCCTGGGGTGTGGCGCTGCTGGCGCTGAAAACCCTGGTGTTGATGGTGATCGCCAAAGTCTCCGGCAACAGCTGGCGTGGCGCGCTGCTGTTCGGGCTGCTACTCAGCCAAGGCGGTGAATTCGCTTTTGTGCTGTTCACTCAGGCCGGCGCTCTGGGGTTATTGGGCAGCGATGACATTGGCCGCTTGAACTTGGTGGTGGCGCTGTCCATGGCCGCCACCCCATTGCTGTTGAAACTGGTTACCCGGCTCTGGCCGGAACAGCGGCCCAGTGCCGCCCTGCCCGAAGAGCCGATTCCTGATAATCAGGAGCCACAGGTGGTGGTGGCCGGATTCGGCCGCTTTGGCCAGATCATCGGCCGTATTCTGCTGAGCCGGAATATACCGTTCACCGCGCTGGACACCAATCCGGAGCACATCGATACCGTGCGGCGTTACGGCAACCAAGTGTATTTCGGCGACGTTACCCGGCTGGATCTGCTCCACCATGCCGGTATCGGGCATGCCCGTGTGGTGGTGCTGGCGGTGGATGGCGTGGAGGACTCACTGCGCGCCGCTCATTTGATTCTCGAACATTTTCCCAAGGTAACGCTGATTGCCCGGGCGCGGGACCGCCATCATGCCTATTCCCTGCTGGCGCTCGGGGTGCAGCATGTGGTGCGGGAAACGCTGGAATCCAGTCTGCGCGCCAGCCAGGCGGTACTGACTCAGCTTGGTCTGCCGGAGACCACCGCCATCGATCTGGTGCGCACCTTCCGTGAAGTGGACGAGCGGCTGCTGCGCGAACAGGTGGCCCATCGTGATGAGTTGGAGAAACTGATCGAGCTGTCCGCCCGTGGACGCGAGGAACTGCAGTCCCTGCTCAGCGCGGATCGGGAGCAGGAATAGGCACGATTTCCCGCATCGTGTCAGCTTGGGTCCGGGGCGGCGGTGACGACGAAGACCGCCGTGCTCTGGTACCAGATCTTCAGTTCGCTATCGAACCAGGTCACGGTGGCCACGTGAGGACCAGGCGCCAGGGTTTCCGGCGAGAAGGTGTAGCGGATAGTGTCATCTTCTTTTTCCATCGCGGTCATCGGCGCCACGCTTAGACGCTGGTCCAGGCTGATATGCACCCGCTCCACGCCATTGCCTGCCCCCTCTTCGTTTGCCGGAAAGGCGATGGTAAGGGGCGTGTCGCTTTGATAAAGACCGCCGGGTCCGGTGCCGCTCGGATTCTCCCAGCGGTAAAGGGTGTCGTCCGCCTGGGGCGGCAGCTCGATGGCCAGACGTCCTTGCTGGAAACGGGTGATCCAGCTGAACGCCATATTATCCGTCATCCCCTCGCGCCGGGTCTCGCCGGATACCGTGGTCACCCCGACCTGGGCTTCTGGCGCCACGGCCCGGGTGGTCCAGGTCAGGTTGGGGTCGGCGAGCAGGTCCGCGGCCAGTTCCGCCTGTTCCGAAGTCTGACGGGTGAAGGCCATGATCTCGGGGTAAAGCGCCCGGCTTTCCCGGCTGAGCAGATTCCAGCCGGCTTCGGATTCCCTCCGGGCCAGATGATCCAGAAACAGTCGCACCGTGCTCTGATGTGTTTCCACGGGCACGCCCGCCACCGCCGGTGGTCCCGGAGGGTGGGAGAAAGGCGGTGGCGGCGCGGGCCGGGAGGGGCCCTCATCGCAAGCGATCAGCAGCAAACCCAAGCCTATCGTCAGGGCAGGAAAAAGAGATTTCATGGACCAACCGTGCCATCGATTTCCGCTCAAGGATACTCCCCGCCGTGGCGGCGACGCCATCATCCATGGCGCACGACATCCACCGGAATGCCGTTGGGGTCGCGGACGACGAAGTGGCGGTCGCCCCAGGGTTCGTCCCGTATTGGCACCTCGATGTCGACCCCGGCGTTGCGGAATCGTTGGTACTGCGCATCCACATCGTCCACATCCACGGCGACCCAGGCGCCGCTCGTCACCGCTTGCCGGAACATGGAGGCTTGTGCCGCCTGATCCGGCTTCAGGAAGCCCAACTCGCCGCCCCCCAAGCTCAACAAAACGAACCAGTCGCTGTCGAACAGAACCTCGCTGCCGAAGTAGCTCACGTAAAAGTCCCGTGCCGCCATGGGATCCGTCACCACCAGACCTGACCACAGTTTCATCGTCGATCTCCCGTCAGATAAGAGCCCCTGAACAGGCTCCAGGAAGCGTCAGATTAAGGGGGCGGTGCGCACCGCGTCTTGAATAAAAGCGACATCGTGATCGGGCAAAATGGCGGCGGCGGGGGTCACGCCCATCACCCGTTTCAGGGTACGGGTCATATGGCTCTGGTCGCTGAAGCCGGCGTCCTGGGCCAGCGCCGCCAGGGGCGGTACGCCTTCCCGGGTCAGGGTTCGGATCAGCCATTGGCAGCGGCGGATGGTCAGAAAGGTCCCGGGGCTGATACCCAGGCGCTGCTGAAATTGCCTTTGTAGTTGGCGCTTGCCTACTCCGAAAGCATCGCAAACAGGGACGATGCTGCTTTTCCAGGGCGCATGGAGGAGCCAACGATCCAGGGCGTCGGTCTCCGTCGGGTGATGCGCCAGCCAGTCCAGCATCAGGCGATCAAGGACCCGGCTGGGGTGCGGATGGGTAAAGACCTGGGAGCCTAATGTCGCGATCAGCCCGCGATGGTCTGGCAAAGGGAGGGCGCGGTCGCGCAGTTCCGCCGCCGGCAGCGGCAGAAAATGGCGGTGCTGTCCCGGGTGAAAACGAATGCCGAGATAGTGATGGCCGGCTTGTACGCGGGCGATTCCCGGGGCGGTGGTGGAGCCGTAGGCGGTGGCGGTGAGGTCGTGACCGGCGGCCAGGACCAGATCCACACAGCCATCGGGCAGGATGCGGTGGTCACCGGCGCTACTGTTCCGGCTAAGCCAGTAATGGCTGATGTAACGCCGCAACCGGGGATGAGGTGGGAACGGCATCAAAAGGTCCACCGTCGGAGCCTCCCGTTAAGAGACGATTCAACTCCATATTACCCGGTTGATCCGCGCCGTCACGCGCCGGACCGGCTCAGGAGTCTGGCGCCCGCACCCGGGCGGCGCCAATGCCTCGTGGATCACTGGCGGCGGTGACCTTGCCGGTACGCTTGTTCCAATGAATCGCCTGCATGTTGCCGTAGCGGCGGCCGGTGGATTTCAGGGTATGGCCGCGTAGCTCGAGCCCGCGGGCCTCCGCGGTGTCCAGGAAGTCCGGTTCCACTTCCACTTCGTCCGGCAGGTATTGATGGTGAAAACGAACCCGTGAAACCCAGTCTTCCACCGGTTTCCCATCCACCGCCTCCAGCACGCCGAGCAGGACCATGGAGATAATGCGGCTGCCGCCAGGGGTGCCGAGAATGGCGACGCCGTCCTTCATTTCCACGAAGGTCGGCGTCATCGAGGACAGCGGCCGCTTGCCGGGGGCGATGGCGTTGGCCTTGCTGCCGACCAGGCCATAGGCGTTGGGGCTGCCCGGTTTGGCGGAAAAATCGTCCATCTCATTGTTGAGCAGGACACCGGTGCCGGGGGGCACGAAAGCACTGCCGAAGGGCAGATTGATGCTGAGCGTGGCGGCGACCCGGTTACCTTCGCCATCGAGCACGGACAGGTGGGTGGTATGGAAGCCCTCCTCCACCGTCACCGGATCACCGAGGCTGGCGCTGGGCGTGGCCTTGTCCAGCTCAATGCCGGCGGCCCGCGCCTTGGCGTAGGACTTACTCACCAATTTATCCACAGGCATATCCACAAAGTCCGGGTCACCCATGTAGCGGGCGCGATCCTGGTAACCGCGCCGCATGGCTTCCACCGCAAGATGCGGGAGTAAGTCCTCACTAATCTCACCGTCGTTGAAATTACTGAGAATATTGAGCGTCTCCATCATCACCAGCCCGCCGGAGGAAGGCGGTGGCGCGGAAACGATACGGGCTCCCCGGTACTCGCCGATGATGGGTGTTCGCTCTTTTACCCGATAGTTTTCCAAGTCTTCCAGGGTCCAGATACCGCCGGCCTCGCGAACCCCTGAAACCATCTTCCTGGCCAGCGGGCCACGGTAGAAACCATTGAAACCCTGGTCGGCGATGGCCTGCAGAACCTTGGCCAGATCCGGCTGGCGGATCGTGGTGCCGGTCTCGGGAATCTTGCCCTCGCGCAGAAAGATGGCGGCCGCTTCCGGGTAGCGGTTGAGTACGTCCACGCGGTAACCGGCCAGGGTTCGGTAGTGGTCTTCCACCGGGAAGCCGTCGCGGGCCAGACGGATCGCCGGTGCCAGGGTTTGGGCCAGCGGCAGGCGGCCGTAGCGTTCACTCAGATGAACAAAAGCCGCGGCCTGGCCGGGAATACCGGCGGCCAGAGGGCCGTTGATGGCACGGTCGCGCACGACCTCGCCCTGGTCATCCTGAAACAGCGTTTCGGTGGCCGCGGCGGGCGCCGTTTCCCGGGCGTCCACCATGGTTTCATGGCCATCCTTCTGGCGATGGAGCAGCCAGAAACCGCCACCACCCATGCCGGCGGAGTAAGGTTCCACCACCGCCAGGGCGGCGGCCACCGCGATGGCGGCATCAAAGGCGTTACCCCCGTTATCCAGCACCTCAAAGCCGGCCTCGGTGGCGAGGGGGTGGGCACTGGCGATGGCTGCTTTGTCGGGAGAGCCGGCCACGGCGGCGGTGCCGCACAGCAACGTAAAACCGGCGAACAGGGAAAGCAGCAAGGAACGCGGTGTCATAAGGAGGCTCCTGATTCAATCCGTACCCGGTGGGCTCTTCTCTTCACCAACCAGCAGGCAGGCGGTGCTATTCGCCGGCCAGTTCTTTCTTGCGACGCTCCAGTGCGACGGCCACGTTGTCCGGCACGAACTCCCTGACATCGCCGTCCAGCAGCGCGATTTCCCGAACCAGGGAACTGGAAATAAAGGACAAATGCTCGGCCGGGGTGAGGAACACGGTTTCCAGTTCCGGCGCCAGCTTGCGATTCATGTTGGCGAGCTGGAATTCGTATTCGAAGTCACTGACCGCTCTCAGGCCCCGCAGCAGGATGTTGGCTTCCTGGTCCTGGCAGAAGTGCGCCAGCAGCTGGGAAAACCCGACCACACGGACGTTACCGCGTTCCTGAACGCATTCTTCCACCAACCCGACGCGCTCTTCCAGCGTAAACAGGGGGCGTTTCTTTTCACTGGCGGCCACCGCCACGATCACTTCATCGAACATGTGGGCGGCCCGTTCGATGAGGTCTTTATGGCCGTTGGTAATGGGATCGAAGGTGCCCGGGTAAACAACGCGATTGGTCATGTTCGGCTCGCTTTGTCCTTGAAATGGGGCGCCAAGCATAACGCGATCCATGCACGTACGCACATTACCCGGAACCTTGCCGTTTTTCCGATGTCCGTCCGTGGCTTTCCAGATAGTGACGGGCACTGGCCCGGAGCACTTGCGGCATGGGCGGGAGCTGCACACCGGTGCGCTCCAGGAAGGACAGGGTGGTGCTCAGATCGAACCGCTCCGGCTGGATGAAATGGAGCGCCTCCGGTTCGGTGTTGGCGAATCGGGCCAGAGCGGGCAGCCGCAGCAAGTGAGCGAGCAGCGGAATGGGAAAATGGAGTCCGGGGGCGCGGCATCCCAGGGTCTCGGCGATCAGGCTCAGCATCGGCTTCAGGTTCGGCGTGCCCGGGTCCAGTCCGAGGATTCGCCGTGGCGGCGCCGGATCCCGAATGGCGTGGTCGATGATCGCGGCCAGGGTATCCACCGGGATCAACGGCAGCCAATGTCCGGGGCCGCCGGGGACCATCGCCAGCCGCCCCCGGGCCAGATTGTCGATCAGCGTGTGCAGGGGTTGCGCCGGATCCAGATCACCACTGAGGCTGTGGCCCGCCACCGTGGCGGGTTGTACCTCCACCCAGTCCTCGTCTCGCAGCCGCCAGCGTACGGTGATCGCCGCTTCCATTTTACTGGCTTCATAAGCCCCTGCACGACGATACACCCGTTGCCAGTCGATGGCCGCCGGATCTTCTCCGCCAATCCCCAGGTGTTTCAGGTGGCGCTGGTTTTCCAGCATGAAGCCGCTGATGAAGATCAGCCGGCAATGCTGATGCCGCGCCAGTCGTGCCACCGCCAGACTGCCGGAAACGTTGGTCCGGCGTGCCGCTTCCGCCGGTAACCGCCAACCGAAACGGGCCCCCAGATGCACCACCGCCTCCAGCGGCGGGGGGCGGTCGGTAAGACCGAGATCGGGCGCGTCCAGGTCTCCGGGCAGAGCGTCGAGGTAGTGGCTGTTTCCTCCGAGCCGGTCCACGGTGGCGCGGAGTTCGGCGAGGGCTTGCGGGCGGCGCATCAGCGCCAGCACCGGCTGTTTCCGGGCGGTGAGCCGGGCGCACAGGTGACGGCCGATAAAGCCGGTGGCGCCGGTGATTAATAGCGTCATGACGGGTTCTCCCTGATGAGTGGCCCGCCACTGTAAAGTGTAGAGTATGCTCTAAGGTCAATATCGGTCGGAGGGAAAGGTGCGCATCGCGGAGCTGGAACAAAGAACCGGAGTGAGCCGCCACACTCTGCGTTATTACGAGAAACAGGGACTGCTGCGGGAAGTGGACCGCCGTGGTAACAACTACCGTGATTACCCGGAACCGGCAGTGGCGCGGGTCGCCATGGTGAGGCAACTGAAAGGGCTGGGGTTCTCCCTCAAGGAAATCCGCGAGGTATTGGACGCGCTACGTGACGATCGTATCGACTGTGCCCAGGGAGCGGCGTTGATGGCGGAAAAACGGGAAGCCGTGGAGCGGCGCATGGCCGAGCTGTCCGAGGTGCGTGACTTATTGGCGCGGGAGCAGCGGAAGCTGGAGGAAAGTGCCGCGCGATCACGCGGCACCTGAGCGCTTGTTGTTGACTCCTTCAGGCCCGGAGCTTTTCCGCCAGGGCGGTGGCGTTGCGCGCGCTGATGGCGTAGATGCTCAATTGCGGATTGACCCCGAGACTGGTGGGGAACACCGAGCCATCGATGACGTAGAGATTGTCCAGATATTTGTAGCTGCCATCGTGGTTGACCAGACAATATTTTTCGTCGTTGCCCATGGCGCACCCGCCCATTACATGAGCACTGCCCAGGGAGGTGATAAAAGGCGCGTATTCCAGGGTTTCGATGCCTTGCCGGGCGTCGTCCCAGTTGCGGTAGTACGGAGCATGGGAGTGACCGGGCCGCACCGCCTTGGCGCCGGCGGCGAACTGCATTTCCACCTGGGCCAGATGGGATCGTTTCGCCGCTTCCAGCAGGTACGCATTCACCGGGTAGTCCAACACGGGTTCGCCGTTGTCGCGCAGCTCCACCGAGCCGCCTTCGCTGTTGTCATGGAAGCCGTCGCGCACCAGCGCGATGGAGGCCGCCAGATGCGGCAGCCCGGTGATCTCTTCCCGTGCCTGTTCGCCGATGCCACCGATGAGCGCGCTGGCCAGCCCTGGATGCAGCGGCATCATTTCCAGCTTGTAGCCACCGGGGCCGTCCACGCCGTATTTGAAGATGAACTCGTCGGAATACAGGGATTGGGGCGCGCCATAGTAGGGAGCCACCTCCTCTTGGTACCGACCGAAAGTGAAACTGGTGGGATGCAGGAAAGTGCGCTTGCCTATCCGTTTTTCCGGATCCGGCGCCTGCGAGCGCAACAACAATGCCGGGCTCTGAATGCCGCCTCCGGAAACCACCACGGCCCGCGCTTTCAGGGTCAGGGTGGCGCCGGTGGGCTCCTTGGCCTGATTCAAAGGCCGCGCTTCCACCCCCACGACCTTATCGCCTTCCATCAGCAGCCGCTCGGCGCGGGTGCTGTAGAGCAAGGTGGCGCCTTTCTTCATTGCCGCCGGCAGTGTGGTGACCAACATGGATTGCTTGGCGTCGGTGGGACAGCCCATGCCGCAGTAGCCAATATTCCAGCAGCCGCTGACGTTGCGCGGGATGATGCCCCAGTGCCACCCCAGTTTCTCGCAACCTTTCTTGATCACGGCATTGTTGGCGTTCGGTGGCATGGCCCATTTGCTGATGTTGAGGCGTTGCTCCATCCGGTCGAACCAGGGATTGAGCGCTTCCCGGTCCAGGTCGATGACACCGAAACGATCACGCCAGTAATCCAGGGTCTGGCGTGGTGTGCGGAAACTGCTGGTCCAGTTGACCACGGTGGTGCCGCCCACGGTCCGGCCTTGCAGGATGGTCATGCCGGCGTCCTTGGTGGCGCGCATGGCCCCCTCTTGATAGAGGTCGTGGTAGGCCTTGCCCTCATCAAGAACGAAATCGTCGGAGCTGCGCAACTGGCCGGCCTCCAGCAAAATGACCTTGAGGCCATGCTGAGTGAGAATTTCCGCGCTGACACCGCCACCGGCACCGGTGCCGACGATGATCACATCGGCTTCCAGGGTGCGGTTTTCCGTGATGGTCTGGCCATCCAAGGCGTGCCAGCCTTCGGCGATACCGGCTTTCCAGAGATCCTTGATGCCGCTGATCGGCAAGGCGGATAAATCCTGCATGGCGATACCCTTACGTTTTTTGTTTTCAGGTGGGCTGGCGGTGGTTCAGCTGATGATCTTGTTCGGCGGGCCGGGATAACCGGTGGTGCGCGCGGCATCCGGTTGCACGTACCAAGCCATGTGGAACGGCTGGGTGAGGCCTCGGAAGGCAGCTCGTGGCAGCTCACTTTCGCTGCGTGACCAGTGATCCAGGGTCGCGCTGAGCTGTTCTTCGGTTTGCTCGGCGAAATGTTTCCAGGTGCCGGTGAGGTACCAACGCCCCGGGGCCAGTTGCAGCAGATCCAGCAACTCGAACACCGCGCCACGGGTGCCGGGCATGCCGCCATCGAGAAGGTCATCGAAAGCCAGCAACGCCTGGTCGGCGGTGGCGTCCGCCGCGACCAGGGCCGGTGCCAGCAGTACCTGGGCCAGCGGCCTGAGCAAGGTGACGTCCTGGGAACGCAGGTGGCGATAGCCGTGGGCCGGACCGTCGTTGCGGCTGCAGCCAGTCAACAGGGCCAGGCTTGATCCCGCCGTCAGCATGACACTGGCGCCGGCGCTGAGTTTGAGAAAGTCGCGACGATCCATTCCCGGTTTCCATCCTGGTTGTGTTGTTGTGCTTGTTAGCGCGAACGGGCGGGCGTCACTGAAAAGTCACGTCCGCCGGGCCGGTTACTTGAGCAGGTATTTATAGATGAAACGGTGCATGCCCCGGCCGTAGGGCGGCAGGATATGCTTGGTGCCGTTGAACTTGCCCTTGCGGTAGACCCCTTTGGCCTTGGAGAAGGTCAAGAAGCCTTCGTGGCCGTGATAATGGCCCATCCCCGACGGGCCGACACCGCCGAACGGCATGTCATCCACGCCCACGTGGCTGACGGTATCGTTGAGACAGACGCCGCCGGCGTGGGTATTGCGCAGCACGTATTGCCCGTTGCCGCTGTTCCAGTCGAAGTAATACAACGCCAGCGGGCGGGGCCGGTCATTGACGTAATCCAAAGCCTGATCGAGCCCCTTGTAGGGAATCACCAGCATCAAGGGGCCGAAGATTTCATCCTGGGCGATTTTCATCTCGTCGGTGACATTCAGCACCAAAGTGTGCGGCAGCTTGCGGCTGTCGCCGAGATCCTCATTGGCGGGGTTGATGCTGACGATGCGGGCACCTTTTTCTTCCGCGTCACGCAGGTATCCCTGCAGGCGTTGGTACTGGCGGTCGTTGATGATGCTGGTGTAGTCCGGGTTTTCCTCCATGGTCGGATACAGCTTGCCGATCTGCGCGCGCCACTGTTCGACGAATTCCTCCACCCGCTGTTCGGGGCAAAGAATATAATCCGGCGCCACACAGGTCTGGCCGCTGTTCAGGCATTTACCAAAGGCGATACGCTCCACTGCTTCGTTCATCGGGAAATCCTCACCGATGATGCAGGGGCTCTTGCCACCCAGTTCCAACGTCACTGGTGTCAGATTTTCCGCCGCGGCGCGCAGAATATGGCGGCCCACGGAAGTGGAACCGGTGAACAGCAGATGATCGAACGGCAGCGCCGAGAATGCCGCCGCCACATCCACTTCGCCGTTGACCACCGCCACCTGATCTTCCGGAAAAGTATCCGCGATCAGACGTTGCAGCAGAGCCCCGGTGGCCGGGGTGGATTCGCTCATCTTGATCATCACCCGGTTGCCCGCCGCCAGCGCCGCCAGTAGCGGACCGATGGCCAGGTACACCGGATAATTCCAGGGCACGATCACACCGACCACGCCCACCGGCTGATATTCCACCCAGGCCTTGCCCGGCCATTGCGGCGCACCGACACTGCGGCGGCTGGGTTTCATCCATTTGGCGACTTTCTTGGCGTGGTATTTGATGCCTTCGACGCTGGTGAGCAGCTCCGCCAGCTTGGTTTCATCGGCGGCGCGGTTGCCGAAATCCTGGCGCAGCGCTTCGATGATCTCATCCTGGTGATCCAGCAGCATGGGTTTGAGGCGCAGAATGGCCTCCCGGCGTTCTTCCACGGAAGAATAAGGCTGACGGCGGAAAGCGGCCCGCTGGGCTTCGAACAAGGTGTTCATGCGCGTGATCTGCGCCTGATCGGTTTTGAGCTCCTTGATTTCGGCGACCATAATGCGCCTCCTGGATTGTTATTGGACTGATTGGGATTTTTAGAGTAATTACTCTAGAGGTCAACCCCGTGTTTCCCCTTTGATTGGATTGGCCCCGTATGACTGGCACCAAAACGCGCATTCTGGACACCGCCCTGGACCTGTTTAATCGCCACGGCGAGCGCAATGTCACCACCAACCACATCGCGGAGGCCCTCGGGATCAGTCCAGGCAATCTGTACTATCACTTCCGCAACAAGACAGCGATCGTGGCGGCGTTGTTCGAACGTTACCGTCAACAGATCTGGGAATGGCTGCCGCCACCCAAGGGGGAATTGACCTGGCAGGACAAGATGCACTACCTGCAGGGGATTCTGGAGTCGATGTGGCAGGGCCGGTTTCTGCATCGGGATTTGCCGCATTTTCTCCACCAGGATCCGGAGTTGCGTGCCGAATACACGCAGTTCGTGCAAGATGGCATGGAGCGCGGGCTGCAGATTTATCAGGGATTGCGCGCCAGCGGTCTGATCGAGGCCAGCGATGAGGACCTGCGTGCCCTGATGGTGAATACCTGGGTACTGGCGATGTCGTGGCCGGGCCTGACCCACGGTCTCAATCCCGCCGCCGCTGAGAACGAGACCCTGGATCGGGCGCTGTTGCGTCAGGGCATTTATCAGATCGTGTGCCTGGAAGCGCCCTATCTGAGGGGGGAGGCTCTAAATCATCTGGATGCCATGAAGGCGGAATTCCGGGTTGGCGACACCACGGTGAACCTGTTGTTCACGGCATCCGACCCCCATGTCGGGGAGGTGTCAAACGGCTGAGCTTGGCAGATCGTGGGGCAATCGCTATCGTTATACGAGATAAAAATCACGCATAACGAGAAAATGTGCCGTCACGGAGTCCCATGAGCTCAGTCCGAACCACCACCGCCAAGAAGGCCAGGCCCGTCACCAGCACCACTCTGGCCAAGGCGTCTCTGTTGCTGCGCACGGTCGCGCGCACTTTCCCCACCGGAGGGACTCTGTCACGGATTGCCCGCGAGGTGGGGATGAATACCGCCACCGCGCACCGGCTGCTGACCGCTCTTGCCCACGAAGGCTTGCTGACCTTCGACCCCTATGTGAAGACCTACCACGTGGGATTCGAGCTGCTCGACATCGCCGAGTCCGCCCAGGCGGTGGCGCCGGATCTGCAGCTGCGGCAGCGGCTGAGACCAATGCTCAAGAATATTTCCCGGCGCACCGAGGAATCTACTTACCTGTCGATTCGTTCCAATCGGGATTCGGTGTGCATTGACCTTTCCGAAGGCACCTATCCGATCAGTGCCAACACCCTGATGGTCGGGGCCCGCCGGCCGCTGGGGATCGGGGCCGGCTCCTGTTCGCTGCTGGCGTCCCTGCCAGTGGAGGAAGGCGACCGCATGCTGTTGCTCAATCAGGACCGCTATGAGCGCTATTCGGGTATCACCTTGTCGGAGGTCCGCCAATGGCTGCTGGAATACCGGCGTGACGGCTTTGCCTTCAACAATGGCCGCATCATTCCGGAAGTGGCGGCCATGGGAATGGCGTTCCGGGTGCCCGGCTCCGGCCAGGACGTGGCGGTCAGTGTGGCGTCGGTGGTGTCCCGCATGAACGAAGAGCGCCGGCGCATGGTGATCGACGTGATCCGGGATGAAATCTCCCGCCTGCAAGAATGACGCCGAGAGCATCATTAGACAAATAAGTGCGTAATGATTGTCGCATTCATGATCGCTTTTTTGTTATTTTCTTGAAATGCGAGAATTTTTTATTTGGATTTGGGAAAATTTATTGACTCCAACCAGAGTGACCGACTAGTTTTCGCAAAGGGCCGATGCTGGAATCCTCTCCGGCATGAGGATGGCCCTCCTGAGCCGGGCGGGATGCCCCTGAATCGTCACGAACGATTTTGACGCCGTCCACGACGGCGGTAAAAAAACAATCCTCGGAGATGCTTATGACTTCATCGACTCGCCTGCGTCGATTTTTCGCCTCTATCATGATCGGTGGCGGTTTGGCTCTTACCGCTGGCGCCAGCGCCGCGGAACTGCCCAAATCCATGACCTGGTCCTCCTATGACGTGGGTTCCGCCGGCTACGCCGAAGCGTCCGCCATTGCCGATGCGTTCGGCAAGAAATTCGGCACCCGCATCCGTATCCAGCCTTCCGGCTCTTCCATTGGTCGTCTGCAACCGGTGCTGAGCAAGCGTGCCGATGTCGGTTTCCTGGCCACGGAGACGTTCTTCGCCAGTGAAGGGATCCATGATTTCTCCACTCGCCGCTGGGGACCGCAAGATCTTCGCGTGGTGGCCGGCCGTCCTTCCTCGTTCGGTATCTTCACTGCCGCGGACGCCGACATTCATACGCTTCAGGATCTCAAGGGCAAGCGCTTCGCCTACGTGGCGGGCAACCCGTCCATCAACGTCAAATGCGATGCCTTCCTGGCGTTCGCCGGCCTGACCCGGGATGACGTCGACGCCAAGATGTTCCCCACCTACGCCAACGCCATGAGTTCCCTGGCGCGCAACGAAGCCGACGCTTCCTGTACCACCACCACGCCCAGCCACGTTTACGAGCTGGAGCAATCCCCCCGTGGTATCCGTTGGCTGGAAGTGCCCGCCGATGACGAGGAAGGTTGGAAACGCCTGCGCGCGGTAGCGCCGTTCTTCCAGCCGTACACGGAAACCGTCGGTGCCGGTATCAGCAAGGAAAACCCGGTGGACATCCTGGCCTACCGTTACCCGGTGCTGGTGGTTCGCTCCGATTCCGACGCGGATCTGGTGTACGCCTTCACCAAGGCGTTGGATGAAACCTATGACCTGTACAAGGACGCCACCTCGGTGATGCCGCGCTGGGATCTGAAACAAGCCGGTGTGCCGGCGGCGGACGCGCCCTTCCACGAAGGCGCCATCCGTTACCTGAAGGAAAAAGGCATCTGGACCGACGAGGCCCAGGCCTGGAACGATGCCCGCATCAAACGCCTGAATGCATTGCGTGACGCCTGGCAGAAAGCCGTGGCCGAAGGCGATGGCAAGAGCGATGAAGAGTTCGCCGCCATCTGGGACCGTATCCGTACCCAGGCACTCAATTCCCTCTGATCCCTCCCTGACTGAATGCCGGGGCGGAAAGGGAGCCCGCCCCGGGTTCCATCATGACATTTCCGGAGTCCCTCCATGACGACGTCTGCGGATGCTTCCCAAGAGCACAGCCAGGAGGCCGGCGCTCCTTCCTCCCGTTTGCGCGGGCCGGCCTACTGGCTGGTCATGACCCTGGGTACCCTGGGTCTGTTGATGGCCATCAATCAAACTTTTGATCTGGCGCTGCTGGGCTTCAAGCCGTTGGGTAATGCTTACCTGTACTACCTGATCGGCCTGTTCCTGGCGGCGGCTTTCATTACCTTCCCGGCCTGGTCCGGTGCCCGTGAGCGGGTGTCCTGGTATGACTGGATCCTGGCGCTGGCGGCGCTGGTGTCCTGTGGTTATCTGGGGCACCACGGCTTGGTCATGATTCAGCAAGGCTGGGATTTCATGGCGCCCACCGAGGCCACCGTGTTTTCCGGCATTCTGCTGGTACTGGTGCTGGAAGGCGTGCGTCGCTGTGGCGGCTGGCCGCTACTGGCGGTGGCCCTGCTATTCGGCAGCTTCCCCCTCTACGCGGACCACATGCCCGGGTTTCTCTGGGGTAATCAATACGGTTTCGCCGAAACCATCCGCTCTCATGTGATCGGTGTGGAAAGCATCATCGGTATTCCGATGCAGGTGGTGGCGCAACTGGTGATCGGCTTTGTCGTGTTCGGCGCGGCACTCACCGCCACCGGTGGCGGGGAATTCTTCATGCGCTTCGCCACTGCCCTGATGGGCCGCAGCCGGGGTGGTCCGGCCAAGGTGGCGGTGCTGTCCAGCGGCATCCTCGGCAGTCTGTCCGGCAGTGTCATTTCCAACATTCTCACCACCGGTCCGATCACCATTCCGACCATGAAGAAAACCGGCTACCCGGCTCACTATGCCGGCGCCGTGGAGGCGTGCGCTTCCACGGGCGGTACCCTGATGCCGCCGATCATGGGCGCGGTGGCGTTTATTATGGCGTCGTTCCTCGGTGTCCCCTATTCCGAGATCATGATCGCGGCCTTTCTGCCGGCTCTGTTGTTCTACCTGGCGTTGATTTTCCAGGTGGACAATTACGCCGCCAAGCGCGGCCTCAAAGGGTTGCCGGAATCGGAAATCCCCAATCTCAAGGAAACGCTGAAGGACGGCTGGCCTTATCTGTTCAGCCTGGTGGCCTTGATCTACATGCTGCTGGTGATGCGTCTGGAGGCCTATGCGCCTTACTACGCCGCGCTGGTACTGCTCGGTATTTCCATGTTCAAACGCAGCCATCGTTTGAATTGGACCCGGGCGAAAACCATGATCCAGGATCTGACGCTGAGCGTCTCCAATCTGGTGGCGATCCTGGCCGGTATCGGTCTGGTGGTCGGTGGCCTTTCCTATACCGGCGTGGCGGGCGCCTTCTCCCGCGAACTGCTGCTGTACGCCGGCGGCAGTGTGCCGTTGATGCTGGCGGCGGGCGCCGTTACCAGCTTCATCCTGGGCATGGGGATGACCGTCAGCGCCTGTTATATCTTCCTGTCCATTCTGCTGGCGCCAGCGCTGGTCAACGCCGGCCTCAATCCGCTGGCCAGCCATTTGTTCATTCTGTACTGGGGCATGATGTCCTATGTCACCCCGCCGGTGGCCCTGGCCGCCATCACCGCGGCGGGCGTGGCCGATGCCAATGCCACCAAAACCGGCATATACGCCATGCGGTTGGGAGCGATTCTGTTCGTCCTGCCGTTCCTGTTCGTGCTCAACCCGTCCCTCATTCTGCAGGGCGAGTGGAGCAAGATTCTGTTGTCCACGGTGACCGCGATCACCGCCATCTGGCTGTTGGCCTCCGCCATGGAAGGGTATCTCTACCGTGTCGGGGTGCTGACCATGCTGCAGCGGATCGTACTGATCGTGGCGGGCGCTTTGCTGATTTACCCGGAACCGATCACGGATGTGACCGGGTTTGGTTTGCTGGCGCTGGTGTACCTGAGCCGGCGTTTGTTCAAAGCGGTGGCGGTGACTTCCTCGCGTGAATCGTAAAGGTGAAAGAACGTGATCAATAAAATTTGGGATTCCTTCGAGTCGGCGGTGGCCGACGTCAAGGATGGCGACTCGGTGATGATCGGCGGCTTCGGCAGTTCCGGTTTTCCCCTGCAACTGATCGAGGCCCTGCGCCAACACGGCGCCCGGGATCTGACCGTGATCTCCAATAACGCCGGGGTGGGTGATGAGGGCATCGCCTCCCTGCTGAAAGATCGTCTGGTGCGCAAGATCGTCTGTTCGTTTCCGCGCTCCGCCGGTTCGGTGTGGTTCGAGCGCCTCTATGAAGAAGGCGCCATCGAACTGGAGCTGGTGCCCCAGGGCACTCTGGCGGAACGGATCCGCGCCGCCGGTGCCGGCATCGGCGGTTTCTATACGCCTACCGGTTATGGCACCCGGCTGGCCGAAGGCAAGGAAACCAAGGTGATTGACGGCCGCGGCTATGTACTGGAAACCGCTTTGCCCGCCGACGTGGCTCTGATCAAAGCGCAACGGGCGGATGCCTGGGGCAACCTGATTTACAACACCGCCGGCCGTAACTTCAATCCGCCGATGGCCACCGCCGCCACCTTGACCGTGGCGGAAGTGGAACGGGTGGAAGCAGTGGGCGATCTTGACCCGGAATGCATCGTCACCCCGGGTATCTTCGTGGATCGGGTAGTGGCACAGAAGGAGTGGCGGAAGATGCGGCTTAAACCGGCGGAAATCGCCGAGCGGGTGGCCCAGGATATTCCCGACGGCGCCTACGTGAATCTGGGCATCGGCATGCCCACCATGGTGGCGAACTACGTCAGCGACGACCGGCAGGTGATCTACCAGAGCGAGAACGGCATCCTCGGTGTCGGCCCGGCTCCGGCCCCGGGCGAGGAAGACCCGGATTTGATCAACGCCGGCAAGCAGTTCGTCACTCTGCTGCCCGGTGGCGCCTATTTCGACAACGCGGAATCCTTCGCCATGATGCGTGGCGGTCATTTGGATCTGGCGGTGCTGGGTGCGTTCCAGGTGTCGGAAAAAGGCGACCTGGCCAATTGGGCCACCAATAACGACACCTACCCACCGGCGGTGGGCGGCGCCATGGATCTGGCGGTGGGCGCCAAGCAGGTGTTCGTGATCATGAGCCACACCACCAAGAGCGGTGAACCGAAGATCCTGGAAAGCTGTAACTATCCGCTGACCGGCGCCGCCGTGGTGAAACGCATCTACACCGATCTGGCGGTGCTGGACGTCACCGACGAAGGGCTGCGGGTACGTCAATTGCACGGTGATAACACCTTCGACGAGGTGCAGGCACTGACCGGCGCGACGCTGTTGCCGGCGCAGAACTGACGTGTCGACGGCGGCGCGGCTTCGCTGGCGCTCGGGGCTGACCTACGCGGCCCTGGTCGCCGGTCTGTTGCCGGCCTGGCCAGCGCTGAATCTGGCGGGGGTCGCCGCCGCGCTGGTGGCGGTGATCCTGGCCTGGGGTGAGCTGCGCATGGTGGCGCGGGGCGTGCTGACGCTGGTGTTGCTGTCATTGCTGGCCGCTCTGGTGGTGGCTCCGCAATCCGTGGTGCTGGCCGCCACCGCCATGATTCGCCTGACCGCCCTGATCGTCACCATGATGTTGCTGGCGGCGGTGCTGGCGCGCTCACCGGATCTGAAGCGGATTTCCGCCGGATTGTTCAGCGGCCGACCGCTGCCCCGTTATTACAGCGTGACTTTCGGCACTGCTTTCCTTTCCGTGCCACTCAACTTTGGCTCGGTGGGCCTGATCGGTTCAATGGTCAACGAGCAGGTGCAGGGTCATGGCGACTCGGCCATGGCGCGCAATGCCGCCCGTGGCGTGCTGCGTGGTTACGGCGCCTCGCCGATGTTTTCCCCGCTGTCCATTTCCGTGGTCACCACCCTGACCTACCTTGTCGGTCTGCATTCCTGGGAGTTGCTGGCCATCAGCATCCCGTTGGCGATGGTCTATCTGGCCAGCGGCGCTTTGTTCCGGGAGGCGGAAAAACCGGTCGGCGGCGACGACCGCAAGGACAGTGTACTGATGCCCTGGTTGCGCTTCGGCGCGGTGGTCACCGCGATCTGGGTGGTGACGCTGCTGTTCAACGGTTTGCTGGATTTGCGTTACTCGAAAGCGGTCACTCTGAGCTGTCTGATCGCGGTCATCCTGCTGATGGTGCGCGAGCGCTGGCGTGGTGAGCGAGTGTCGCTGCCGACCATGGCACCGCTGGCCAACGAAGTGGTGATCATGGGCGGCTCATCGTTTCTGGGCGCGCTGATCAGTTTGCTGGTGCTGCATTCGCTGGGCGAAGCGTTTTCGTTGCCACACTGGGGTTACCCGTTGGTAGCGCTCGTGGTGCCGTTTCTGTTCTTCGGGGGTGGCCAACTGGGACTCAATCCGATCATCATGGGCACTTTGGTTGGCGGCGTGATGGGACCGGTGTGGCCGCCGGAAGCGTACGTCGGTCTGGGGTTGGCGATCGTCAGTGGCTGGGCCCAGTGCGCCACGGGGACGCCCTATTCCGCCAATTCGCTATTGATGGAACGGCTCACCGGCTACGACGCCCGGGTCGCCGCGTTCCGCTGGAACCTGGGGTTGTCCGCCTGCTGGCTGGTCTTGAGCGGCGGGCTGGCCGCTTTACTCACCGTGGTGCTGATGCCGTGAAATTCATGTCGCCACCCGGAGCTTTCCCCGGATCGGACGACAAGGCCGCTGTAGGAGCTTGCCCTGCAAGCGAATTTTGAGAAACGGAGCTCCATTCGCTTGCAGGGCAAGCTCCTACAGCGGCTTCGTAGCACCTCTTTGCCGTTGATACTGGTCAGCCGGCAGCGGTGGAAACGCTTTGCTGATTCGATGAAAACGCGCGGATGAAAACCTCGGCCCGCTCCTCCAGCCAATAATGAGGGCGCCGGATCGAACCCTGAACAAACCCCACATGGCCACCGTGCTCCGCCACTTCCAGCATCACCGCGTCACTGAGATCCTGCTGCCGGGGCAGGCTGGCCTCGGTCATGAAAGGGTCGTCCCGGGCCTGCAGCAGCCAGGTGGGCGTGCCAATGGCGCCGAGGCGCGCCCCGGCGGAGCATTGAGCGTAGTAGTCGGCGGCATCGCGGAAGCCGTACAAGGGCGCCACGATCCGGCCGTCAAAATCCCAGAAAGAGCGGATGCCGGTGCGGTCGAGGCCGGCCAGGATCGCCGCTTGCTCGGGGTTCACCTTGTTCAGATGCCGTTCCTGGGCATCCAGAGTAGCGAGCAGGGCTTTGATCAGATGATTGCGATAGATGCGCGACAGGCCCTGATCCATATGGTCGGCACTGTTCGCCAGTTGCAACGGCGCGCAGATCGCCAGGGCGCCGGCCAGTTTGCCGGAATCAGCCTGGGCCAACCAGTTGAGCAGGCGCGAGGCCCCCAGGGAAACGCCGAGCGCCAGCACCGGTGCTCCCTTGGCGCGTTCATGGACGTGCCTGATCACCGTGTCGAGGTCATCGATCTCCCCGGCGTGGTAAGACCTGGCGGTGTCATTGGGAACCAGGGCGCCTCGGCCGTTGGCTGCCACTGAAGGCAGGCCCAGGGCGAGCAGACGCCGTTGGATACCGATGATGTAGTGCGAATCGCTGGAGCCGGACAGACCGTGCTGGAGCAACAATACCGGGCGCTGCCCGTCCGGTGCCGGTCCGCACCAGTCCAGTAGCAGGTGATCGCCGTCCGCCAGTGGCAGGGTTTCCCGCCGCCGCGATAGCGCCTTGGTACGGCGCAATAGCGGCCCCCACAGAGTTTGCAGATGGGGGGAACGGGCCCACCAGGGGGCCCGAAAAGCGGCGGGAGTCATGCTCAGGGCTGGGTTCTGTCGATGGTCTTCAGGACTTTCTGCAGACCGGCGACGGTGCCGCCGACATCGCTCAGATTGGACGGCAGCAACAGGGTGGTGGACTCCTTCGCCAGTTTCTCGAAGGCGCTCACGTATTGTTCGGCGATGCGCAGGCTGACGGCTTCCTCGCCACCGTCTTCCTTCACTGCCGTGGCCACCTCACGCAAACCGGTGGCGGTGGCCTGGGCGATCAGTTCGATCTGCCGGGCGCGACCTTCCGCCTCGTTGATCTGCTTCATCTTTTCACCTTCGGAGATGTTGATCATCTCCTGCTTCTCACCCTCGGAGCGGTTGATCGCCGCCTGGCGGTCACCCTCGGAACGGTTGATCGCGGCCTGGCGATCCCCTTCGGATTCCGCCACCACCGCACGGCGCTCCCGCTCGGCGCGGACCTGTTTCTCCATGGCGTCCTTGATGGAGGCTGGCAGGTTGATATCCGCCACCTCGTAACGCAGAACCTTCACGCCCCAGGGCTGGGCGGCTTCGTCCACCGCCTTGACCACTTCCATATTGATTTCGGAGCGTTCCTCGAAGGTTTTGTCCAGGTCGATCTTACCGATCACCGAACGCAGCGTGGTTTGCGCCAGTTGCTGGGCGGCCATGACATAGTCGTCCACGCCGTAACTGGCGGATTTGGGATCGACCACTTGCAGGTACATGACGCCGTCGATGGAGACTTCGATGTTGTCCTTGGTGATACAGCTCTGGCGCGGCACATCGCGCACGATCTCTTTCTGGGAGTGCTTGTAGGCGACCTTGTCGATAAAGGGCATAAGAATGTGCAGACCCGCTTCCAGGGAAGTGCGGTATTTGCCAAGTCGCTCCACCACGTACACGCTCCGTTGCGGAACGACACGGATGGTCATCCCCAACAGCACGATGACGCCGAGGGCGATCAGTGCGGAAATAATCAATCCTTGCATAATAAAATCCTTACGGTTGCTTGTCGGTTGAAGTGCTGGACCAGGGTTCGACCGTGAGCCAAAGTCCATCATGTTTGGTGATGCGCACCATCTCCCCGGCCTTCAAGGCTACCGGCGATTGCGCCTGCCAGCGGGCGCCGCGGTATCGTACCGCGCCGATACCGTCAACGAAATCCTGCTCCACGGTGGCGCGGGCGCCGGTCAGGCCAGCGCTGTCCTCGGTGGATTTGGATGGGGCCTCACGCCCGAACAGCCAGGCGCGCAGATAACGCCGCGCCCCCACCAGTAATAGCAGGCTGATGACGGCGAAGGTGGTGATCTCCCAGGTCAGGTCATTGAGGACACCGAAAAACACCAGAATGCCGACGATCACCGCGGCCAGACCGAGAAAGATGGTCAGCAGCCCGGAGATCAGGAACTCCGCGATGATCAGAATCAACCCGAGAATGATCCAGTAACTGTATTCCGGCATAGGCTTCAATCCCTTGTAATCGGTGTGCTTTTGGTGGCGAAATGACGCCCCTGACAAGTGCCCTATGGTAGCCTAGGCGCACCGCAAAAACCGCCCTCGTTTTAACGGATCCGCCGATGCCCTCAATGCGCCGATTCTTCGATGACCAGGAGTTTCACCTCGACCGGTCCTGCCAGTTGGGCGCCAGCCCCAGCCAGCATATCGCCCGGGTGTTGCGCATGAGCAAGGGAGAGGAGGTGGTGCTGTTCAACGGTCGGGGAGGCGAATGGCGGGCCCGCCTCGTCGCGGTGGACAAGAAAACCGTGGAGGTGTTGCCCCTGGCCCACGATCCGGTGGAACGCACGCCACCGCTGGCGGTGACCCTGGGGTTGCCGATGATCAAAGGCGAGCGCATGGACTACGCCATCCAGAAAGCCACCGAGTTGGGCGTTGCCCGTATCCAGATTCTGGATACCGCCCGTTGCGAAGTCCGCCTGAAAGGCGAACGTCAGGAGAAAAAGCGTGAGCATTGGCGGCAGGTGGCGATCAGCGCCTGCGAGCAGTGCGGCCTTAACCGGCCGCCCGAGATTCTCACCGCGATGCCCTTGACCAACTGGCTGGCCGGACCGCTGCCCGGGCTTAAACTGATTGCTCATCCGGGTAGTGAGCCGTTCCCCACCGAACGTCTGAGTACGCAGAGCGAGCTGACCCTGCTCACCGGCCCGGAAGGCGGGTTCGACGACGACGAACTCGATAAAGCTTTCGAAGCCGGTTTTTCCGCCTTTGCCCTTGGCAGCCGGGTTTTACGGGCGGAAACCGCGCCGGTGGCGCTGTTGGCCGCCTTGTGGGCCTGGTTATCCTGACAACCCCTGCTCCCCTCGCTCGAAGTTAGTGCGACGCCCCTCCCATTTTTGTGCGCTCTTCCATAGGTGGTGTACCTCCTGACCGGTGTGTCCGTACTTTGCAGTACGTGAGCACCCACTATTTCCGCATTCTCGCGGGTATTTCCGTGAACCTTGGAAAATCTGGCACGGCTCTTGATTCCTGGACAGGCAACGCGACAGGAGTTTGCCCGGGTCCGGTTACAGGTCCCGGGCCCGTTTATTCAGGGATATGTGTTGAACCGTAAAGAGGGAAATGGGGACGTTTCCATGATCAAAACCAGATTGTTCGCGGTTACCGCCTTATCGCTTGCCGTGCTTGCCGGGTGCGGCGGTTCTTCCAGTAGTGATTCTGATCCTCCGGTGGTGGAGCCGGTACCGTTCTCCTTTGTTGAAGCCACGGTAAGCAGCCTGCACACCTCCCTGGAGACCGGTGGTGTCAGCTGCGAAGACGTCATCCAGGGCTATATCGACCGTATCCATGCCTATGACGACGACGGTACCGAAACCGAGTTGCGCAGTGTCGTCAACATCAACCCGGATGCGTTGTTCGAAGCCCGGGAAAAAGATCTGAACTTCGAGGTAACCGGCATCGATGGCCCGCTCTATTGTGTGCCGGTGCTGCCGAAGGACAACTTCAACACCAAACAGATGCCGACCACGGGCGGCGCGATCGCCTTCCAGTACAACCGGCCGCTGGAGGATGCCTACACCATCCGCCGCCTGCGCGAAGCCGGCGCCATCGTCATTGGCAAGGCCAACATGGATGAGTTCGCCTTTGGTTTTACCGGCGCCAGCTCCCTGCGTGGTCTGGTGAAGAACGCCTACGACCAGAGCAAAGGCGCGGGTGGTTCGTCCAGCGGTACCGGCACCGCCATTGCCGCCAGTCTGGCCATGGTGGGCACCGGCAGCGACACCGGCGGTTCCATCCGGGTGCCTTCCAGCCTGGGTGGCTTGGTCGGGATACGGCCTTCGCTGAAACTGGTGAGCCAGGACGGCATCATGCCGCTGGCGTCCTGGCAGGATACCGGCGGCCCCATGTGCCGTACCGTGGAAGACTGTGCACTGATGATGGATGCCATGGTCGGCTTTGATGACTCCCCCCATGCCAACCAGCGCATCAGCTTTGAAATCGATGCGCCAGCGATGAGCGGTGAGGACGAGTACAAGACTCTTACCGGAGTGCCGGACACTTACACGGATTACCTGGATGCCGATGGCCTCAATGGCGCTCGTATCGGTGTGGTGCGCGAGCTGTTCGGCAGTAATGAAACCGTCAACGCGGTATTGGAGGATGCACTGGCCGCCATGGAAGCCGCCGGCGCCACGGTGGAAGACGTCACCGTCGATGATCTGAGCACCATCCTGGGTGATTATTCATCCATGTCCAGCTATGAGTTCCAGCATGACCTGGTCGCTTACCTGAACAGCTGGGTCAACGTCATGGACGGTCACATCCAGACCTACCAGGGGCTCCTGGACAGCGGCGGTTACCTGCCCAACTACCAGAGCAGCCTGGAATATCGCGGCACCATCGATCTGGACAATCTCACCGAGGAACAACAGGAGGTGTACAGCAAAAACACGGTGGAGCGCCCCGTGTTCGTGCGCGAACGCCTGATGCGGGCGCTGGATAACGTGGATGCCGCTGGCAACAGCCTGGGCCAGCCTTACGATGTGTTGCTGTACCCGACCATGACCGGTCTGGCCGGTGATCTCGGGGGCAGCCCCAGCGCCGGCAGCAACAACCGGCTGAGCCCGTTTTCCCAGTTCCCGGCGCTGACGCTGCCCGCCGGCATGGCCACCAATCTGGAGCCGGCGCAACCCATCGGCATGGAGATGCTGGGACGGGAATACGCCGAGCCGACCCTGATCAAAATCGCCTACGGCTACCAGGAACAGGTACATCCCCGCCAGCCGCCGACCTTTACGCCGGAACTTTGAATCTGCCTTTTTTCCCGGCTTTTCCGGGGCAAGGGCACCTTCGGGTGCCCTTTTTTATGCTCCTCGCGGTTACCCCGTAGTGGCCCGCAGGCTTGCGTTGGCGATGTCCTCTTGCCATACAATATATAAAAATATAAATTAAATGAAACGAAAGTGAGAGTGATCATGAGCCGCCCCATTCCCGATCTGAATATGGATCAGTTGCATGACAATGCCGCCGCGGCGGGACGCCTGTTGAAGGCGCTGGCCAATCCGGACCGGTTGTTGCTGCTTTGCCAGCTTTGCCAGGGTGAGCGCAATGTGGGTGAGCTGGAAGGTGCCGTGGGGGTGCCGCAGCCCACTCTGTCCCAACAGCTTGGCGTGTTACGGCGGGAGGGGCTGGTGGCGACCCGGCGTGAGGGCAAACAGATTTACTACCGCATCGCCAGTGACGAAGCGCTGGCGGTGATCGAGACCTTGTATCGATTGTTCTGCGAGGAGGCTCGTCGATGAATGTTGAGTGGAGCCTGTTTACGCCCTGGAGCGCTCTGGCCGGAGGTGTGCTGATCGGTCTGGCCGCGTCTTTGCTGATTCTGGCCAATGGCCGCATTGCCGGTATCAGCGGGTTGCTCGGCGGGCTGCTGGACGGATTGTTTGGCGGGTCGGAGCAGTCCGACAAGGAAGGGCGTGGTGAAGCGGCGCTGTTTTTACTCGGGTTGCTGGCCGCGCCGCTGCTCTGGGGCATGTTCGCGGCGGTACCGGAAAGCCATTTCAGCGGCTCGCCGGCGATGTTGATCGTGGCGGGGCTGCTGGTGGGCCTGGGAACCCGCTACGGCTCCGGTTGTACCAGCGGTCACGGTGTCTGCGGCCTGTCCAGGTTGTCACCGCGTTCTCTGGTGGCCACGTTGTGCTTCATGGGGGCGGGTTTCGCCACCGTCTATATGGTCCGTCATCTGGTGGGAGTCGCGGTATGAATAAGCTGACGGCGTTACTCGCGGGCCTGCTGTTCGGTGTCGGGTTGATTCTGTCTGGTATGACCGATCCGGCCAAGGTGCTGGGTTTTCTTGATCTGACTGGTGCCTGGGATCCTTCCCTGGCGCTGGTGATGGTAGGCGCCATCGCCGCGGCCATGGCGCCGATGGCCTTGGCCCGCCGCCGCTCCCGGGCCTGGCTGGGCGGTGCCATGCGGTTGCCCACGCGGCGCGACCTTGACCGCCGCCTGGTGGGCGGCAGTCTGCTGTTTGGCGTTGGCTGGGGACTGGCGGGTATTTGTCCCGGTCCGGCCTTGACGCTGCTGCCTCTGGGCTATTGGCAGGGCATCGTGTTCGTGGTGGCGATGGTCGCCGGCATGTTGCTGTTCCGTGTTCTGCAATCACGAGGTGGTGGCTGACGCCTCCGTCGGTGCCAGCCACGCCACCAGACAGGCCACGGCCGCCAGACCCAGACCAAGCCCGACCACGCCGTTCCACTGGTAATGCTGGTAGACCCAGGCGGAGGCCAGCGAGCCTCCGGCGCCGCCAAGAAAGTACACGAACATGTAGCCGGAATTGAGGCGATTGCGGGCCGACTCGTCCAGCGCGTAGATCACGTTCATGTTGCTGATGTGCACCGCCTGGATCGCCAGATCCAATATCACGATGCCGATGATCAGCGCGATCAGGCTCACTTCACTGAAGCCCATCACCACCCAGGACAACGCCAGCATCAACACGCCGCCCAAAGTGGTCCAGCGGGCGTAGCCGCGGTCGGCCAGGCTGCCCGCCTTGCGCGCGGACAAGGCACCCACCGCCCCGGCCAGCCCGAACAGTCCGATGGTGGCGTCGGAGAAGTGCCAGGGCTCGGCGGAAAGCAAAAACGCCGCCGAGGTCCAGAACACGCTGAACATGGCGAAGGTCAGAAAGCCCAGGGCGGAACGGGCCCGATACAGGCGATAACGGGCGAACAACTGGCCAATGGACAGCAGTAAACGGCCATAGGAAAGCCCCGCCGATTGCCGGTGGCTGGGCAGCAGCCGCCACAGCGCCAGGGCGTTCACGAACATCAGCGCCGAGGCCACCCAGTAGACGGTGCGCCAATCGCCGAGGGTGGACAAGGCGCCGGCCACGGTCCGGGCCAGCAGAATCCCCAGCAACAGACCGCTCATCACCGTGCCCACCACTTTGCCGCGCACCGCTGGCGCCGCGAGAGTGGCGGCGAAAGGCACCAGCACCTGGGCCACCACGGTGAAAGCGCCGGTGATGGCGGTGCCCACCAGCAGCATGGTCAGTGTGGAGGCATTGGCACTGATCAGCAGGCCGCCGGCGGACAGCGTGATCATGGTGACGATCAGCCGCCGCCGCTCGAACATATCGCCAAGAGGCACCAGCAGCAGCAATCCGGCCGCGTAGCCCGCCTGGGCGGCGGTGACGATGATGCCGGCGCGGGAATAGGACAGCGACAACTCATCGGCGATGGTGTGCAGCAGCGGCTGAGCATAGTAGTTGCTGGCCACCGCCAACCCGGTGGTGACGGTCATCAGCATGAGCAGCATGGGATTGAGCCCGGGTGCCGTATCGTGCTGGCGGTCTGTGTTCATGGCCTCTCCTCGCGGATCTCCCTGGCGGGCTGGGTGTCGGTAATCGACTGAGCGGTGCAGTGTCGGCCAATCGCCGGTATGTGACAAATGCATTAATATCATCCCAGTTATCTATAAAAGAGATAGATCAGGGGCGAGACCATGAAACTGCGTCAGATCGAGTATGTGCTGGCGGTGGCGGAGGAAGGCAGTTTCACCGCCGCCGCCCGCCGCTGTCATATCGTGCAATCGGCGCTGAGCCATCAGGTGGCGCAGCTCGAACAGCAGCTGGGGACGATCCTGTTTGAACGTAACTCCCGATCCTTGCGGCTTACTCCCGCCGGCGAGGCGTTCGTCGAGAGCGGTCGGCGGGCTTTGGATGCGGTACGCCGTATCGGAGACGAAGTGGCCGCGCGCAGCGGTGAAGTCCGGGGCCGGCTTTCTCTGGGGACCATCTCCACGCTGACCGAGCCGGACGTGATCGGGCTGATGGTCCGGTTTCATCGCCGCTACCCCCATGTGGACATCGAGATGAGCATGGACGGCAGCGAACGGATGATCGATCGCATGCACGAACACAGCTTGGATCTGGCCTTTGTCGGTCTCTGGCCCGGGGTGGTGATTGAACGGTTGGAAAGCGCTGATCTGTGCGAAGAAGAGCTGGTGGCGTTGCTGCCCAGAGAGCACCCTCTGACCCGGTGCCGGAGAGTCAGTCTGGAGCAGCTGACCGAATGGCCGATGGCGGACTTTGGCGAGGGAACCGGGGCCCGCCAGCAGTCGGAGGAAGCGTTCGCCGCCGCCGGCCTGCGTTACGCGGTCCGGTTCGAGGTGAGCACCATTTCTCTGTTGGTGGATATCGTCCGCCGTGGCCTGGCGATCGGCCTGATTCCCGCCAGTCTTGCCCCCCGCCTGGCCGGTGTGTGCACACGGCCAGTGCGGGAAGCGCCGCGCCGGGTGGTGCGGGCGGTGTGGCATCCCAACCCGACACCGGCGACGCGGGCTTTTCTGGCGCTGCTTGATCTCTAGCCGCCCTTGGCCTGTTTCTCCATCATGTCGGCCTGAATGATCTCGATCCAGTAACCGTCGGGGTCACGAATGAAGCCGAGACCTTTCATTTTGCCCTCGTCCGGCTTCTTGACGAAGTCCACACCCAGTTTCTCGAAGCGTTCGCAGGCGGCATAGACGTCCGGCACGGTGACGCCGATATGGCCGAAGCCGCGCGGGTCCTCGTTGCCGCTGTGGTAGCTGAAATCCGCCTCTTTTTCCGTGCCCCAGTTATGAGTCAGCTCCAGCATCGCTTCCCGGCCAAAGGTGTAGGTCAGCCGCGCGGCGTCGTCCTCGGGCACGCGATTTTCCTCGTCCGGCGCAAGATAGCCGAGGAAGTAGAGACTGAATTGCATTTCCGGGAAATCCAGTTTGCGCACCAGACGCATGCCCAGAACGCGGGAGTAGAAGTCCAGGCTGCGTTCGGGATCCTTGATCCGCAGCATGGTCTGATTGAACAGGTAATGGTTGGTTTCCGCGTCCGGCTGCTGGCACAGGCCGGGAGCGGATTCAAAGTGGCGGGGCATAATGTGCTCTCCAATAAAACGGCTCCCCAGCACATGGGGTTGCGCGCCGCTTTTACAACTCCTCACGGACAAAATCGGCCGAATCGCTCAGACTGCGGTCAGGACACAACGGGGATCGGGTCATGCAGCAGCTTTTGATCGGCGGTACGGAAAAGGGGCGGATTGCACTCAACGGGGCCATGGCGAACCGCCATGGGTTGATCGCCGGTGCCACCGGTACCGGAAAAACCGTGACCTTGCAGGTGCTGGCGGAGGGCTTTTCACGTCTGGGTGTGCCGGTATTCACCGCCGATGTGAAAGGGGACTTGTCCGGTATCGCCGTGGCCGGCCACAGCAACGACAAGATCCAGCAGCGGGTTCAGCACATCGGCATCACCGATTGGGCCGCCGAGGCCTGCCCGGCCCGGCTGTGGGATCTGTATGGCCGTACCGGCCAGGCGGTCCGCACCACCGTGGCGGACATGGGGCCGGCGCTGTTGAGCAATCTGCTGGAGCTCAATGAGGTGCAAAGCGGTGTGCTCCACATCGCCTTTGACTACGCCGAGAGCGAGGATCTGCCGCTGCTGGACCTGAAGGATATGGAAAGCCTGCTGAACTGGATGGTGGAGCAGCGCAAGCCGTTGTCCAAACGCTATGGCACGCTGTCCTCGCAGAGCCTCGGTGCTATTTTGCGCCGGCTGTTGGTGTTGAAGAGCCAGGGCGGTGACGTGTTCTTCGGTGAACCGGCGCTGGATATCATGGATCTGATACAGCAGCAGAACGGACAGGGCGTGGTCAATCTGCTGGATGGCCGGGAGCTGATTCTGCAGCCGCGCTTGTACAGCACCTTCCTGCTCTGGTTGCTGGCGGAATTGTTCGAACGCTTGCCGGAACGTGGCGACCAGCCCTTGCCGTTACTGGTGTTCTTCTTCGACGAAGCCCACCTGCTGTTCGACAGCGCACCGAAAGCGTTACTGGAAAAGCTCGAACAGACGGTAAGGCTGATCCGCTCCAAGGGGGTAGGCATTTATTTCGTCACGCAATCACCGTCCGATATTCCCGACAGTGTGCTGGGCCAGCTCGGTAATCGGGTGCAGCACGCCCTGCGCGCGTACACCCCCAAGGACCAGAAAGCGGTGAAAGTGGCGGCCCAGACGTTCCGCGCCAACCCCGATCTGGATACCGCCGTGGTGATCACCGAGCTGGGCGTCGGCGAAGCGTTGGTCAGCGTGCTCGATGATCAGGGTATTCCGACGCCGGTGGAACGCACCTTGGTGGCGCCGCCGCGTAGCCGCATCGGACCGGCCGATGAGGATGCTTTGGCGCAGCTGAAAGCGGCGTCGCCGTTGGCCGCTAAATACGATCAAACGGAGGATCGGGACTCCGCTCACGAGCGTCTGCAGGCTCGCCGCCAGCAGCAAAAGGAAGTGGAGCTGGCGAAACCGGAGCCGGAGAAAAAAGCCAGTATGAAGCGAACCTCACGCCGGCAGAGCACCGGCGAGGCTTTCACCAAGAGCTTGCTGAGAACCCTGGCCACGCAACTGGGCCGGGTACTGGTGCGAGTGTTGGAGCGCTTTTTGAAGCGGCGTTGAGGTGCGGCGTCAGTGCTCGTGGCCACCCGGGCCATGTACGTGGCGGTGGGCGATTTCCTCGGCGCTGGCGTCGCGGATATCCTTCACCGAAAGCTGGAAGCGCAAGGCGCGGCCCGCCAGCGGATGGTTGGCGTCCACGTCCACGGTTTTCAAACCCACCTTCACCACGGTGACCAGGCGCGGGCCCTGTTCGGTTTGTAGCCGGACCACTTTGCCGGGTTTCAGCTTGCCGGCGTGCTTGAAATGCTTGGCCGGCAGGCGTTGCCGCAGACTGTCGTCACGTTCGCCGTAGGCATCTTTGGCTTCCAGCGTCACTTCCACATCCTCGCCGACGTCCTTGCCCTCCAGCGCGGCCTCAAGGCCGGGCAGAATGTTCCCGGCACCGTGCAGATACCGGAGCGGCGCATCCTCGGCGCTGCGTTCCAGTTCGCTGCCATCGACGCCGTCGAGCAGGGTGTAGTGCAGGGTAACGACCTTGTCTTTATTGATCGGCATGGGCGAGTCCTCGAAAACGAAGGCGCTATTATGCTTTTCCTTTCGAAGGGACGGAAGCGTTCCGCGCCGGTGTGATGTCCGGTGCCAGACCCAGCGCGGAGCGGTCCTCCCCGTGAGCGGCGCGGCGCAACAGAACCAGGGATTGCCGGTACCACAGCCGGCGCCCGCCGGGACGCCACTTGAAGCGTTTGTAAGTCCACTGGTACTGGGTTGGCTTGCGGCTGATGCAGCGGGCCAGATGGCGATTCAGGGCGGACAGAATGGCACTGTCGTCCTCGGCGTTTTCAATATCCGGCGCCGGTTCGAAATGCAGCTGGATGTCACGCACGCCGCCTTCACCGCGATAGCAGGACACCACGAAAATATGGGGCCGGAAGCGGCGCACCAGTTTCCCCACCAGCGCCGGAGTGGGTACCGGATGGCCGAAGAATGGCACATTGGGGTTGGCGCGGCTGCCGGGGTTATGGTCGGCCAGCAGCGCCAGGGTGCCGCCGGCGCGCATGGTGGCGAGCCCTTCCTTGACCCCCTGGCTGTTGGTGGGCACCAGCCGGCAGCCGGTGCGTTCGCGCGCCAGCTTCACCACCTCGTCCAGCAGCGTGGCCGGGTGCGGCTGGTACATCACCGTGGTGTTGCCCTTCTGCCCCAGATACAGATTGATGTTCTCCCAACTGCCCTGGTGCAATGACAACAGCAGCACCGGCCGTTCGCTGGCGGAGGCCTCGAGAAAAGCGGCTTCGCCATGGATATCGGAGAACCGCGCCAGGGTTTCCTCCACCGGCCGGCTCCAGACATGGGCGAACTCGGTGAGGGTGCGGCCCAGCTCGCACACGCTTTGCCGGGCAATCCGGCGCGCCTCGGACAGGGGCATGTCCGGATAAGCCGCCAGCACGTTGATCAGGGCAACCCGGTAAGCACTGGCATAGCGTAATGGCACCCGGGTCATCAGTCCCGCCAGAAACGCCCCCAAGCCGGTAGCCACGGGTAACGGCAGCCACGCAAACAGACGCATCAGCCACCAGAGACGCCGTCCCCGTTGCCGTGGTGTCATGTTCCGCTTTCTCCTTGGATCTCGCTGCCTCCGCCTGCGAAGGCTGAATTCTTGTGGTCCCGGGTCCGGAGTCAAGGTGTGCCGGCGGGGGCCGTTCATGAGCGCATTCTACATGAGTCGCCAAGCAGACCCATGGTCGGCCCGCGCTTAGCTCGGCAAAACAGGGTCAATGGCGGCAACGGTGTCGCGCAAGGGCAGAGTCACGGTTTCGCCATGGGCCGGAACGCGGAATTGTCCGGTGGGAATGCCCCGGGCTGCAAGGGCCTGGGTGAGCAGTCGTGGCGGCTCGTCCATTGGTTCGTCGGTGAGTACGAAGGTTCCCCAGTGCATGGCCAGGGAATGACGTGCTTGCAGATCCTGGTGAATGCGCACGGCCTCCTCCGGATTGATATGCACCGGCGCCATGAACCAGCGGGGCAGATAGGCGCCGATCGGCAACAGCGCCGTGTCCACCGGTCCCACCGCCTTGTGGATATCCTGGAACAGCGGGGCGTAACCGGTATCGCCGGCGAAAAACAAACTGAAGTCCGGCCACTGCAGGCGCCAGCCGCACCACAGGGTGGTATTACGGTCACGGGGGCCGCGGCCGCTGAAATGCTGGGTCGGCAGACAGAACGCCTGAGCGTCGTGCCAGCCCGCGTGCTGCCACCAGCCCCGCTCGACTACTTCGGTGATGCCCCGGCGGCGCAGCCAGGCGCCGACCCCGGTGGGGGCGAACCAGGTGATGTGATCGCCGAAGCGTCGTTGCAGCGCGTCCACCGCCGCCCGGTCCAGGTGATCATAGTGGTTATGGGAAACCAGCACCGCGTGGATGGGCGGCAGTACATCGATGGTCAGCGCCGGCGGAACGGCGCGCTTGGGGCCGGCGAAGGAGACCGGTGAACAGCGTTCGGAGAACACCGGGTCGGTCAGCAGATTCCAGTTCCGGTATTGGATCAGATAGGTGCTGTGGCCAATCCAGGTGAAACGCGGCTGCGGTGCCGGCCGGGCCAGCAGCGCCGGGTCTGGTTGCTGTAATGGGAATGGCAGATGGGGCGGGAAGCGGCCGCGGGTTTCCCGTTGCCAGCGCAGCAACTCCGCCAGTCCGTGATCGGGTGTGGGGTAAAGATTGCGGAAACGTCCGCGAGGCCGGGCATCGCGCCGCGCCCATTGTTCCAGTAGAGACCAGTCGATCATTGCCGGCGCTGCCCGGCTTGCAGGCCCGCCACCGCCTTTTCCACCGCGTCAAGATCGGGAATCACCGCCAGATCACCTCCCATTTGCACGTTCATCGCCGCTGCCGGACCGATCTCCCCCGGTTCCTCCCGAGGCGCGCCGGGTGTCACCCGCAGCAATCTTGGTATCCCTTGTACCACCATGGCGTAGAAACGGCACGCCCCGGACACCGAATGAAGGATGGCGATGCGTGCTTGTGGCCCGATATGAACGGGGCCGGACTCGTTCAGCTTTTCGAAGGACAGCAGCGGCAGTTCCTGCTCGCGCCAGTGCATCCAGCCAAGCAACCATTCCGGACCGTGGCCGGGCCGGTCCGGGTGGCGCAGCGGAATCACCTCCGCCACCACCAGATTGGGGATCAGCCAGGGGCGTTCCGCCATGGGAATCAGCAGACTGGCGATGTCGTCGGGGAGCGTATCGGCATTGCGATCATCGGACAGGGTCTTATCGAACATCGTCTTCTCCTTGCAAGGACCGGGTTCACCAGCCTGGTGCCGGGACCGATAATTCCCGGCGTACCTGTTCCACCAACTGGCCGGCCAGTTGCTCCGGGCTGCCGCTGTAGCTGACACAGCCGGTTTCCCGCACCGAGTCCGGCTGGCTGCTGGCGGCGCAGGTGTCCGTCGACTGCGCCCAGACCAGGGCGCCGGACGCCGCCAGACGCGGCGCGGCGATGGCGCCGTCGTTGCCCATGCCGGAAAACAGAATGGCGCCGGCACAGTGGCCGATGCCATCCAGGACATGGGTCATCAACTGGTCGATGCTGGGGGCATAAGGGCCCTCCCAGCGGCTACCGGTGGTGATGACGCGGCCGTCGGAATGAAAACGGATCGCTTGTTCCACCGGCGCCAGCAGCACCTCGCCGTGACACAGACGGCTGCCGTCGTCGCCGATCCGGCAGCGGATCGAAGGGTTCCGGTCCAGCACCTGGCGGAGTGTGCCCAGGAATCCGGGATCGATGTGCTGAGCCAGTACGAAGGCCACCGGCAGATGTTCCGGTAACGAGTCGAGAAAACGTTTTACCGCCGCCGGTCCCCCCAGGCTGGCGCCCAGCACCCACACCCTTCGCGGACGGTCCTGGTCAGCTCGCGGCAGGTCGCGGAATTCCCGCGGTTCCGGGATCGGCGCCCTGGTGTCCGGGGGCAGGCTTTGCAAGCGTTCCTGCAATGCCGGCGGGCCGACATAATCCAGCAACTTGCTCAGCAGACGCCGCTCCCAGCGTGGATAGTGGGCGGCGTTACGCGGCGGGGCCTGGCCGTCGCAGAACAGCAACGGCGCGCGGGCGCCTTCCAGCAAGTGATCGAGGAACCGCTGCCAGCGATCCTCCCGGGACAGGTCCACCACCCACAGATCCAGACCGGTGTCATCAAGCCAGTGTGCCGCCAGATTCTCCGGGTCGGTGCTGATCACTACCTGATAGCCCTGACCGCGAATCGCGGTGGACAGCAGATGGCCTTGCAGGGTGTCATCGGCGATCACGCCGATGCGGGCCGCCGGTGGCGTCATCCCACGCTCTCCCGGCTTTCCTCCAGCAACTCGCCGAGCGTGGTGATCAATTCGCCTTCCTGGAACGGTTTCCCCATGTAGCCGTTGACGCCAATATCGAAGGCCCGGTCACGGTGCTTCTCGCCGGTTCTCGAGGTGATCATGATGATGGGCACCCGCGCCAGCCGCGCATCATGGCGGACATGGGACGCCACCTCGAAGCCGTCCATGCGTGGCATTTCGATGTCCAGGAGCATGGCATCCGGCGTGTGATCCTCCAGCTTGGCGATGGCGTCCAGACCGTCCTTGGCGGTGACCACGCGATAGCCCTGACGCTCCAGCAGGCGTCCGGTGACTTTCCGCACCGTCACCGAATCGTCCACCACCATCACCAGCGGTGCCTGCTCGCGAGCGGCATCGCGCTGGTCCGCCGGGGCGGTCAGCGGTGCTGGCTGGCGCAGCTGGGCGGCGCGGATCAGGGAGTGGATGTCGAGGATCACCACCACCGAGCCGTCGCCGAGGATGGTGGCGCCGCTGATGCCGGCCACGCTGGTGAGCTGCGGCCCGAGGGATTTCACCACCACCTCGCGGGAGCCCACCAGGCTGTCCACCACCAGGGCCACGGCGTGGTCGGAACTGCGGATCAACAGCAACGGCAACGGCTGGCTTTGCACATCCGGATGCGGCATCGGCAGATCATGTACGAAACGGCCCAGGTAATGCAGGTCGTAGTCCTGACCGGCGTAGCGATACACCAGGTTCTGATTCTCCACATAATCGAGCAATTCGAACGGACTGACCCGCACGATGCCTTCGATCTGGTTGAGCGGAATGGCGTAGGTGTCCTCGTTGGCGCGCACCATCAAGGCCCGATTCACCGCCAGGGTGAACGGCAGACGCACCACGAAACGGGTGCCCTGCCCGCGGCGCGACTCGATGTGCACGGTGCCGCCGAGCTGTTTGATTTCACTGGCCACCACATCCATGCCGACGCCCCGGCCCGACAGCTGGGTGACCTGGCTGGCGGTGGAGAAGCCGGCGTGGAAGATGAACTGATGCACGTCCTTGTCGCTGGGGTTGGCATCGGCATCGATCAACCCCCGCTCCACCGCCTTGGCGCGTACCGCCCCGGTATTGATACCGCCGCCGTCGTCGGCCAGCGTCAGCACCACCTCGCCGCCCTCGCGGGTCAGTTCCAGGCGCACCTGGCCGGTCTCATTCTTGCCGGCTTCGCGCCGCTCCCGGGGCGACTCGATGCCATGGTCGATGGCGTTGCGCAGCATGTGCTCCAGCGGCGCCACCATGCGTTCCATCAAGGTGCGATCCAACTCGCCTTCCGGGTTGATCACCTCGAACTCGACCTGCTTGCCAACCTCGCCGGAAACCTGGCGGACGATGCGGCGCAGGCGCGGCACCAGCCGGGAGAACGGCACCATGCGTGTGCGCATCAACTTCTCCTGCAGCTCGGTATTGATACGCTGCTGCTGCAGCAACAGCGTTTCGCTGTCGCGGGTTCGTTCCAGCAAGGTGTTTTTCAGATCCAGCAAGTCCGAGGCGGACTCGGAAAGCTGCTTGGTGATCTGGTGCAGTTCGGAATACTGGTCCATCTCCAGGGGGTCGAAGCGGGCGTCGAACTCGCCCCGGTCCACGCCCTGCTGATAATTGGAGAGGATCTGCGCTTCGGTTTCCGCGTCCAGCCGGCGCAGTTGTTCATACAAGCGGGTGACGGTGGCGCCGATCTCCGACACATGGGAGACGAAATCGTTGATGCTTTGTTCCACCCGGCCCCGGTTGATGGAGGTTTCCCCGGCCAGGTTCACCAGCGCCTCGAGCACCTCGGCGCTCACCCGTACCATTTCCTGTGGTGCCGCCGGCATGGCGGCAGCCGGCTCGGGAGTGGCGCTGGGTTCCGGAAGGAGGTCCGGTGCCCGGGTGTCCGCCGGCTGCCCGCGCAGCTGCCCGCGTTGCTGGTTAATCGCGTCCAGCCAGCCGAGCATGGTGAGGAAGTCGTCTTCTTCCGGGGCCCGGCGTTGATTGTCCAGCCGCTCCAGAAATTGCTCGAAGTCATGGCTCAGATCCCCGAGGGGTGCCACCCCCGCCAGCCGAGCGCCGCCCTTGAGGGTGTGCAGCGCCCGTTTGAGCTGGTCGTTGAGCTGACGGTCCTCCGGTTGATCCCGCCAGGCGGTCAGGGTCGCTTCAATGGTCTCGCCCAGTTCCTCCGATTCCTCCAGAAAAATATCGAGAATGTCGGGATCGATGCCGCCGCTATCACCGCCGCCGGACGGCGGCGCGGCAGGTCTGGCCGGGGCGGCTTCGGGAATGACGTCGGAGACGGGAGCCGCGAGTCTGAAACCGGATGGATCGTTCAGGTAGTCATGGATGGCCTGAATCAAATCCCGGGCAGAGGCAAGGGCCTGCCGGGCGGTGACCCGGTCGATCATTTCCGCCACGCGGTCGTGGCAGCGGTGCAGCAGATCGAAAACCGCCGGCTGTCGCTCCACCCGGCCAAGAGCGAGGCGCTCGTAGAGCGTTTCCATCTCATGGCCCAGATCACCCAGCTCGCTGAGCTCGGCCATGCGCGCCCCGCCTTTCAGGGTGTGCAGGTCCCGCTGCAGGGCCTGCACCAGCAGGATGTTCTCCGGTTCCGCAATCCACCGTTCCAGGCTTTCGGTGCAACTGTGGAGAATGTCCTCGGCCTCTTCCAGAAAGATGCCGACCAATTCCGGATCCCTTTCCTCCATGGCTGGCTGAGCCGCCGGTTCCGGTGGCGCGCCCTCCGCCTCCACCTCCGCCTTCGCCATCGGGGTCCAGGGTATGTCGGCCAGTGCCAGTACATCCTCGAGGACGGTGTCCGTGGCCGGCAGTGAGCCGGAGCGCAGCTGATCGATCATGTCAGCCAGTCGATGATGGGCCCGTTGCAGAATATCGAACACCGAGGGCGTTGGCGCGCCGGTCTCCGGTGATGCCAGACGGCGGTACAACCCGGCCAGGGAGGCGGCCAGGTCCGCCAGGGCGGGGACTTCCGCCTCGCCGGCGCTGGTGGCCAGCTCGGTAAGTTCCTGGTCGAGCTGATTGAGGCTGGCCGGTTGCCCCAATTGCCAGGTGGCAAGATGTTCGTTGGCGCGCAGCAAGGCCTCCTCGGCCTGCTGTAAAAGTCCACTGCTATGCTCCGAGGCGGGTGCGGATGGCGCTTGCGGGTCCAGCGTCAGCGGCTGCCGGGTTTCGGTCAGGTCGCGCAGGCCATCCACCAGCCCCAATTCGGCGCGCACGGTCTGGCCAGCGGCCAGACAATCGAGCATATTGATCAGCGCGTCATGACCTTCATTGAGCTGTGCCAGCAGCCCAGGGTCGAAGGCCAGGCGTCCCTGAGTGACGGTGGCGTAGGCGGTGGCCAGGGCCAGGGCGAGCCCTTCGATTTCCTCCAGACTCGCCTTGCGGGCACCTTGCGCCAGGTTCTGCAGTTCATCGCGGAGCCGGGCCAACGGCCGGATCTGCTCGGGATCGGTGGCCCAGGCCTGTAGCAGGGTATCGGCGTCCATCACCAGGTCCATGCTGTCGGACAGCAGCATGGCCAGAACCTGGGCGTTATTGTTTTGATGGTCTCCACGCACCTGGTGGCGGGCGTCGTCCAGGGCACGCAACAGCGGTCCGGCATCGGGTAAAGCGGCATCGCCCTGGGAGGCCAATCGCCGCAGGCCTTCGCTCAGTTGCCGGTGGCTGTCGCGGATCAGCGCCACCTGATCGCGGTTGGCGCGCAGGCCGGCGGCAATCAATTCCTTCACCAGTTTTTCACCGGCCTCCGCCATTTCCGCCATGGCATCCAATTCGGCCATGCGCGCGCTGCCCTTCAGAGTGTGCAGGGCGCGATGGACGCGATCGTCCAGATCCTGCTCGCCGAGTTCCGGGTCCAGCCCATCCAGCCATTGCGTCAGCAGCGTGAGATTGCGGTCGGCCTCGCGGCGGAAAATATCCAGCAGCACCGGGTCGGTCTGATCCGCGGATGTTTCCGGCAACGTTGGACCGTCCAGGTTATCCAGGCTGCCGCCGCCAGCAAGGATGCCGGCGGCTTCGATCAGCGGGGTCACGTCCACCGGGTCCGGTTGGCGGCGGGCGAAAGCGCCGACCAGATCGGGGATCAGGCCGTGGGCTTCGCGTACCAGGTGGATCAGCGTGGCGTCGGCGCTGATGCTGTGGTCGATGACCCGGTTCATCATGTTCTCGATGGCCCAGGCCAGTTCGCCCACGGTGGTGGCACCGACCATGCGGCCGGAGCCCTTCAACGTGTGAAAGGCGCGGCGAAACTCCACCAGAGCGGTTTCATCGCCGGTATCGGCGGCCCAGCGGGGAAAGTACTGGTCCAGTGCCTCGATGACCTCGTCCGCCTCCTCGACGAAGATCTCGATGATTTCGTCATCCACCAGATCATCATCGTCGTCCGCGTTTCGCGGTTCCGGCTCCGCCGCTGTTGCCGTTGATGACGGTTCCGCATCGCTCTCCAGAGGCTGAAGCGGATACCCCAGGGCGGCGATGCTGCGATGGGCCACTTCGAGAACATCGTCACTGGTATGCGGATCGTCGCTAAGGCGTTCCAGGTAATACTCCACCGAACTCATGGCATCGGCGAGGGTATCCATGCTCTGCCAGTCGGGGGCCTGTTCGTCGCCCAGCAGCCGTTCCTGAATAAAACGGGCGCACTGCCGCAGCACCAGAGCCGGGCGTTGCAGTTGCACCATCTCCAGGCCGCCACGGACGGCCTGCAGGCGGTCCGGCACCGATTGCAAATGCGCACGATCCCAATGCGAGGCGATGAATTCCACCACCCCGTCCTTGGCTTCTTCCAGCCCCGCCCGGCATTCGCGCAGCGCTGCGTCCATGGCCTGGCCGAGATGATTGGGCAGCGAAGAAGTGTCGGTACCTTCAACGGTATTGCCAACGGTATTGCCGGCGGGGCGGTGCTGGTTGTTGCCGCCAAAGCCGGCCAGCGTGGCTTCCACGTACAACAGGGCTCCGGCCACATCCATCAGCCGCTCCCGTTGCGGCGGCTGACGGCGTTCGGCGATGTCCTCCAGGACCTGCCGTTGTTCATCCACCAGTACCCGGGGCTGGCCCAGGCCGAGCATGGCGATGGTGTCGGACACCTGCTTCAGCGTGCTGACCAGGGGCGCGAGATCGGCGGGGTCCGCCCGGGAGTCGTGAACGAACCGCTCCAGGTGATCCTTGACCTTGGTGATCTCCTCGGACAAGGCGGTCACCACCGAATGCATGGCCGTGGCATCCGGGCCGTTGAGGCGGGCCCGCTCCTCGTTCACCAATGCCTCGGGAGGTAATGCGTCCTGCAGACGAAAGCGCCGCCGGATGGCATCGATGGCCGGCGTCGCGCGCTCCGCCCGGGCCACGTAATACAGCAGGTTCTTGATCAACTCCGTGGGGGCTGGCCGTTCCAGGCTGTCGGCGCCGTCGGCGGCCAGCTCTCGCAAGGTGCGATCCAACTGGCCCAGCATCTGTTTGGCCGAAGAGCCCAGCGGAATGACCTCTTCCTCCAGCCCCTCCACCATCGCATCGGCGATCCGCCACAATGGCGCCCGGGCGGCTTCACCACTGATTTGCCGGAGTTTTTCCAACACCCGGCGCAGATACCCGAGGTTGCGTTTCACCTGCTCGCCGCGCATGACGCCCACCAGCGCCACCTGGAACGTCTGCCGCATTTTGCGGATCAACTGCGGAAAGCGGGCGTCGTTGCGGATGCTCTCATCAATGCGGCCGTCGCCCTGGGCGTGCCGCAGATCGGGTTTGAACAGCGCGGTTTCGGACAGCAGCGGTTCACCGCGTGCGGCGCGCAGGTCGTTCAACAATGGCAGCAGCACCACCGGCAAATCCCGGCGGTTACTGGCCACGCGATCCAGATAAGGGGGCAGCTGCAGGATCGCGCGCATCAACAATTCCAGGCTTTCCGCTTCCCGGTCGATACGCTGATCGAGCAGGGCCCGGGCCAGTTTTTCCATTTCCTCGGCGAGCAACGCGGCGCCGTAGAACTCCACCATCTGCAAGGTGCCATGGACCTGATGCAGGTGGGTCTGGCAGAACCGCATGCGTGTTGAGTCGCCCGGGTTCTCCACATAGGCTTCGAGCGCTTGGCGGGCCTGGTCCAGTGTTTCCTGGATTTCGCCGCGCACCCAGTCGAGAGCCAGATAATCGTGATGATCGCTCATTTGATGATCCCCCCGGGGCTGCCCCCAGCCCCTGGCCGTCAAACGCGGCGCCGGAACGCCAACGTGTCGGGATAGGCTTCCCGCTCCAGATTATCGTTTTGCCAGTCGGTGATTTCGCCGGGCCCGAGGACCAGGACGCCCCCCGGCGCCAGACGGGCGGCCAGACGATTGACGATCTGGCGTTTTCGCCAACGGCGAAAATAAATCAGCATGTTCTGGCAGAAGATCAGGTCCAGGTTTTCCATCGGCGCCTGATCCAGATCCAGCACGTTCAGGTGGGCGAAGCACACCCGCTCGCGCAAGGTGGCGGTGACCTGAAGGTGCTGGGCGTCGTAGTGTTGAAAATATCGCTCACGCAATACCGGCGCCACGCGGTTCACCCGGCGCAGGGGGAACACACCCCGGCGTGCCCTGGCCAGAGTGGGCAGGCTGATATCCGTGCCGGTAATGCCGTAAAACAGCTTGTCCCGGGCGTCGGCGAAACACTCATTGATGACCATGGCCAGCGAATAGGCTTCCTCGCCGGTGGAGCACCCCACGCTCCAGGCATTCAAGGTGCCGCCGCCGGCGTGCCGGCGGGCGAAGTCACGACTGAACGCTTTGACCAGCGCGAAGGATCCCGGATGACGAAAAAAACCGGTTTCCTGCACCGTGAGCCGGTCCACCAGAATCGACCACTCCATGGCGCGGGACTCGCTGGCGCCGGTGACCAATTGAGCGTAGTAGGTTTGATAATCCTCCAGGCCCAGCTCACGCATGCGTGTGCTCAGGCTGGTTTCCAGGAAGGATTTCCGCTCCGTCGGCAAGGTCATGCCGGTGCGCTCTTCCAGCAGGGTCTGCCAGAGCTGGAACTGCTCCGTGTCCATGGCCGGCGCGTTGCGAAGAGCCCAGGGCGGCGTCACGGCAATGTCCATCAGCCCGGCAATCTGAAGCCGGCCACCGAGTTACGCATGTCCTGCGCCATTTCCGCCAGATCGCCAATGGAACGGGCGGTGGCGGTGGTCCCGGCGGAGGTTTGCGAGGTGATTTCCTGGATCACGTTCATGGTGTTGGAAATGTGCCCCGCGGACGCGGCCTGCTGGCGAGCGGCGTTGGAAATATTCTGGATCAGATCCGCCAGGTTCTTGGATACCGTTTCAATCTCTTCCAGCGCCACCCCGGCGTCCTGGGCGAGACGGGCGCCTTTCACTACTTCGGCGGTGGTGGCTTCCATGGAAATCACCGCTTCGTTGGTGTCGGTCTGAATCGTCTTCACCAGCGTCTCGATTTGCTTGGTGGCGGCGGCGGAGCGTTCCGCCAGGCGCTGCACTTCGTCGGCGACCACGGCGAAGCCGCGACCGGCCTCCCCGGCCATGGAGGCCTGGATGGCGGCGTTCAAGGCCAGAATATTGGTCTGGTCGGCGATGTCGTTGATCAGCGAAACGATGTCACCAATTTCCTGGGAGGACTCACCCAGGCGCTTGATCCGTTTGGAGGTTTCCTGAATCTGCTCACGAATGGTGTCCATGCCATGAATGGTGGCCTGTACCACCTCGGCGCCCTTGTTGGCGATGGCCACCGCTCGTTCCGCCACCGCCGCGGACTCGGCGGCGTTGGCGGACACCTGATCAATGGACACCGCCATCTCGTTCACCGCCGCCGAAGCGCCGGCGATTTCCTGCGCCTGATGTTCGGAAGCCTCCGCCAGATGCATGGCGGTGGACTGGGTCTCCTGGGCGGCGCTGGCCACCTGCACGGCGGATTGGTTGATGGTCTGTACCAAGCTGCGTAACTGGTCGATGGAATAGTTGATGGAGTCGGCGATGGCGCCGGTGAAATCCTCGGTCACCGTCGCTTCCACGGTCAGGTCGCCGTCGGCCAGATCCCCCAACTCGTCGAGCAGGCGCAGAATCGCCGCCTGGTTACGCTGATTCTCGCTTTCCAGTTCGCCACGCTGTTTGCTGGCGCTGCGATTGCCCTGCAGCATGATCAGGAAAAACAGTAACACCGAGACCGCCGCGCACAGGATGCCCAGCCATATGGAGGGGAACAGGCCGCTGTTGGCGTTCTCGAACTGGTTGTCCAGATTGGACGCTTCCTGCAGCAGGTCCTGGGAGCGCAGGAACAGACTGTCGGCGGCGGCGCGGATCTGTATCAGATCCGGCGCGGTTTCCAGCACCTTGTCCACGGAAGGATTGATGAACTGATTAAAAACGTCGGAGATATCCGTCAACCGCGCGCGGGCATCGCGGTCGCTGACTCTCTGGATGCCGAGACGGCTGTTGCCGCGCAGCATGCCGTTGACGACATTGCCGAATCGTACCGCGTCGGTGCCGAACGTTTCCGCCGCCGCCACCGCGCTGTCACGGCCTTCCAGAATCTTCGCCAAGGATCGCATCAGGCGTTCGGTGAGCAATGACTGACGTTGCGCCAGTGCCACCTGATCCGCGGAGGCGCCATTGGCGATCAGGAGGCGCACCACCTCGTCATACTTGTTTTGAAGTTCCGGAATGGTCTGTGCCAGGGTGGCGGACACCTGGTGCAGGTCCAGCACCGTGGCGCGCCCCTGAAGGACCGTGTTCACCTGCCGTAGCGCTTCGTCCCACAAATTCTGCAGACGCTGCATCACCCGCGGATCCGATACCCGTTCGTCCCTGACCTGATTCCAGGCGCGCAGAAAGCCTTGGCGACCCTGTTCAAGCAACGCGAAGGCCTCGGCGTTACCGGACACCGCCTCCAAGGCGTTTTTCGGCAGCTGCTGGGAATACACACGCATGTCCGACGCCTGGGTAATATTGTCCCGGGCGTGGTTGGCGCCGATGGCGGACAGAACGAAATTCATCAAGGCGAGAACAATAAAGGCGAGCAACCCGACATACAGAGCAACGCCCAGCGGATTGTTACCGGCTCCCCCCCGCATCTTGCTTAACACAAGCCCCGGTTTGAACTTCATAGCTTGGCTCCTGGCCTGACTCTGCTCTTATGATTTTCGGAACCGCCATGGTTTAATGGACGTGTGTCGATATTCCCCCCTGGCACGACGCCCTCCCCCCGCGGTCACTCTCCGTTGCTCATTCCCCGCTGGCCGCTCGCATAAAGCGCGGATCCCGTGCCAGCCGGGCAAGGCTGAACACGGACCAGTATTCCCCGTCCCGGCGGTAACCCCCATCCAGATAGGCGGCCATCGGGCTTTCTTCCGGGCGCGGCGGTGCCGTCACCCGGTTTTCCACCGGAAAATGTTGCATCCCCAGAACGTCATCAACCATCACGCCGGTGTAGAGTTCGTCCCGGTCCAGCACCAGCAACCGGCGCCGGCCGTCGGCCACTTCCGAGGCGCGTTCGAGAAACCGGTTCAAATCGGTCACGGTCATCAAACGCCCACGAACGTTGGCCACGCCGCGAACCCAATCCTGAGCACCGGGCACCCGGGCACAGGCCGGCGGCGATAGAATCTCCGCCACTTCCGTCAACGGTGCCACCAGACGGTGACCGTTGAGGGAAAACCCCACGCCACTCCAATAAGGCGTGACGTCCTGCTCCTCCGGCAGGTTGGCGGCATTGTCGCGGCAACGGATGAAGTAATCCGCCAGTTTCAAATAGGCTGTGGACGCGGCGCTCATCGGCGACCCCCTCGTCACGCTCCGGTGAGCTGACGCTCGACCGTTTTGAGTAAAACCTCTTCATCCACCGGCTTGGTCAGATAATCCCGGGCGCCCTGGCGTTTGCCCCAAACCCGGTCGGTTTCCTGATCCTTGGTGGTGACGATAACAATCGGGATGTGTCGGGTGTCCGCGCCTTTGGTTAACTGCCGGGTGGCTTGAAAACCATTGAGGCCGGGCATCACCACGTCCATCAGTACCAGGTCCGGTTGTTCGGAACGGGTAGTCGCCACACCGTCGGCCCCATTGCTGGCTTCCAGCACCTGGTGGCCGTGTTTCTCCAGAATCTCCCGCAGCTTGTACGTCTCCGTGGGAGAGTCATCGACAATAAGAATCCGTGCCATCTTTTCCTCTATGGTTGAGCAGGGTGACTCCGGTCAGGCGCCCGTTTCAGGCGCTGATATGCTGACGGATGGCGCCCAGTAGCTCGTCCTTGGAAAAAGGCTTGGTGAGGTATTCATCGGATCCCACGATGCGGCCCTTGGCCTTATCGAACAAGCCGTCCTTCGAGGAGAGCATGATCACCGGCGTCTGCTTGAACGCGCTGTTGTTCTTGATCAAGGCGCACGTCTGATAGCCATCCAGCCGGGGCATCATGATGTCCACGAAAATGATTCGCGGCTTGCTGTCGGCAATCTTGGCAAGCGCATCGAACCCGTCGGTGGCGGTAATCACCTCACAACCCGCTTTCTTCAACAAGGTCTCGGCGGTACGACGAATGGTTTTCGAGTCGTCGATCACCATGACCTTGAGGTCTTGAAAATTGTCAGTCATTGAGAACTGCCTTTCACCGTGATTCAAATACAGGCCGCGACACCTTGTAATGAGGAATCTTTTTATAGTGTCGCGATAGGCAGGGCTTCGGGGTCTTTCAGCCCACGCCGAGGTTTTAACACAGTTTCTACAATCAATCTATAAGACCCTGTGGGACTTGAGAAAAGCATCCCGTAGCGAGCATTCCCGCGCACTGCTAACATGCGGTGTCGTCCTCTTGCCTGGAGCCACCATGAGCCTTGATATCGGTGTGGTGATGGATCCCATCGCCCACATAAAACCCTGGAAAGACACCACCTTATCCCTGCTCCTGGAAGCTCAGCGGCGTGGCTGGCGGCTGCACTACATGGAACCGGGGGATCTGTACGTCCGTGATGGCCGGCCCCTGGCCACCACCCAACCGCTGCGGGTGGAAGACAACAATGATCGCTGGTTCGAACTCGGCGAAGCCACACAGACCTCGCTGCCGGATCTGGACATGATCCTGATGCGCCAGGATCCGCCGTTCAACGCCGAGTACGTTTACGCCACCTATATTCTGGAAAAAGCGGAGCGCGAGGGCGCCCTGGTGGTGAATCGTCCCGGCAGTGTCCGTGACAGCAACGAAAAGCTGTTCGCCACCGATTTTCCGCAATGCTGTGTGCCGACCCTGGTTTCCGGCCGCGCTGATCAGTTGCGGGCTTTTGTAGCGGAGTTCAATGACATCGTCATGAAGCCGCTGGATGCCATGGGCGGCGCCAATATCTTCCGGGTATCCAAGGACAGCCCCAACACCAGTGTGATCATCGAGGTGCTGACCGATCACGGCCGCACGCCGATCATGGCGCAACAATTCATTCCCGAGATCACCAGTGGCGACAAACGCATCCTGATGATCAACGGGGAACCGGTGCCTTACGCCCTGGCGCGCATTCCCAAGGAAGGCGAGTTCCGTGGCAACCTGGCAGCCGGTGGCACCGGCCAGGGGCGGGAACTGAGCGACCGCGATCGCTGGATCTGCGGGCAGGTGGGGCCGGTGCTGCGCGAGCGGGGGCTGTATTTTGTCGGCCTGGATGTGATTGGCGACTATCTCACCGAGATCAACGTCACCAGCCCGACCTGCGCGCGTGAGCTGGACGCCATTTACGGCATCAATATCGCCGGTCAGCTTTTCGACGCTTTGCTGGAAATGCGTAACCGGTCCTAGCGAAAAAGTAAAACCGACGGGACAATAGCCGCCATAACAAGGGCCGGTCCACCGGCCCGACCGGATTGTCGATAACACTCTTTCCGATAACACTTTTCGATAACTGCCCATGGCCTCTGCTCAGGTTACCGCCGCCGATCGCCTCGGCTTCACACTCTTCATGGCGCTGGCCGTGCATGGCCTGGTGCTGTTCGGTGTCGGCTTCGCGCCGGAGCAGCCCCGCGCCACGCCGCGGACACTGGATGTGACACTGGCGACTCACAGTAGCGACCAGGCGCCGGACGAGGCGGACTTCATCGCCCAGGCCAACCAGGAAGGGGCCGGCGACGAGGAAGAAAAACAGGAGCTGACCACCACCGAGCAGGCGCCGTTCACCGATGCCCAGCCGCGCCCGGTGCAATTGGAGCCGGACAGTGCGCCGCCACCCCGTCCGGTGTCGCGCCAGAAAGTGATCGTGACGCATTCCTTCTCCCCACGCGCCGAACCACGGCAGCAAGAGCAGAAACAGGAGCCCAGCGAACCGCAGCGCCATGATGACAGCCTGGATCAGCTCAGCCGTGAGATCGCCAGCTTGCAGGCGCGTCTGGACCAACAGAAACAGGCCTATGCCAAACGGCCGCGGGTGCGCCGGCTCACCTCGGTTTCCACCAAGGCCCATTACGAAGCGCTTTATATCGATGCCTTCCGCCGCAAAGTGGAAATCACCGGCACCCGCCATTTCCCGGCCCGGGCACTGACCAGCAACACCTTTGGTGGCGTGCGGCTGATGGTGGCTTTGGGCAAGAGCGGTGAAATTCGCGACATTCGGGTGTTGCAGTCTTCCGGTCATGCCTTCCTGGATGAGGCGGCGGTGCAGAGTGTGCGCCTGTCGGCGCCGTTTGAACCCTTTTCCACGGAGATGCGCGAACATATGGACGTGCTGGAGATCATCCGTACCTGGCAGTTCGACGCCAACCGGCAGGTCTCCTCACGCTGATCCGGCGCGCCCTCTACCCCAGTACCCCTCTACTCTTGCCCTGGTCCCGCGCTCCCCGGATACTGGGCCCATGACGCACAACAGCCTGAAACACCAGTTCCTGATCGCCATGCCGCAGCTGGATGATCCCAACTTCGACCGCACCGTGACCTATGTGGTGGAGCACAATCCGGAAGGGGCCATGGGGCTGACCCTGAACCGTCCGGCCGGCTTGAGCCTGCACGATATTCTGGCGGATATGGAGATCGAGGTGGAGGTGCCGCCCTCCAGCCGCCATCAGGTGGTGGCCGGCGGCCCGATCCAGCAGGAAGCCGGGTTCGTGTTGCACCGGGATGTGGAGCGCCACTGGCAGTCCACCCTGATGCTGGCGGATGGGCTGTGCATGACCACCTCACGGGACATTCTCGAGGCCATCGCCGTGGGCGAGGGACCGGAATCCACCCTGGTGTGCCTGGGGTATGCCGGTTGGAGCGAAGGCCAGTTGGAGCAGGAACTGGCGGATAATGTCTGGCTGAGCACCCCCAGCGCCCCGGAGTTGGTGTTCGAGATCCCGTTTGAACAGCGCTGGCATGCCGCGGCCGCCCGCATGGGCGTGGATATGAGCCTGATCACCACTCAGGTGGGCCACGGTTGATTCTGCTCGCCTTTGATTACGGAACCCGCAAAATCGGTGTCGCCAGCGGCAATACCCTGATCGGCACCGCCTCGCCGTTACCGCCCCTGTCCTGCAAGAACGAACAGCCCGACTGGCAACAGATGGCCGTGTTACTGGATGAGTGGCGCCCGGAACTGGTGGTGGTGGGGCTGCCCTTGAACATGGATGGCAGTGAAAGCCATTCCAGTGAGCGCGCGCGCAAATTCGCCCGGCGCATCCTGGGGCGCTTCGGACTGAAGGTTTATATGGTGGATGAGCGTCTTTCCACCCGGGAAGCGCGCGAGCGCACCGCCACCAGGGGGCCGGATCCGAAGGTGGATTCCATGGCCGCGGTGGTGATCGCGGAGGGGTATCTGAATGGCACCGAGCCGGTGGCGCCTTGAGCACCGGTGGCTTCATCTTGACATCCCCGACTCAGACGCCTATTTATAACTCAATTTACTGAAAATTGAGTTGAAATGGCTAAAATTCAGCAACCACCTGATTTCAGTAAGGTTTTTAAAGAGAAAACAAGTGCCGTGGTTGCCGCCATGTCCCATTATGGAGCAGTGGACGCAAAAGGGCGCTACATGCACTGGCATGATCTGCGGCGCCGTTTGCCGGCCGCCGAGGATAAGGAGGCCGCCTGGGCTGCGATTAAACTGGCCCGGTCCGGATTGCTCAAATCTTTGCCACTGAAAGCCGAGGACGGCCGTTCTTTCCAGTTCTGCACCATTGACGCCGCCGAAAGTGTGCTGCATCGCATTGATCGTCTGTGCGCTCCGGCCTTGAAGGAGGGTGGGCTGGAACTCTCCAACCAAAGTGAACGGGAGCAGTATCTGGTCGAGACCCTGATGATGGATGAGGCGATCTCCAGTGCGCAGTTGGAGGGGGCCGCCACCACTCGTCAGATTGCCCGGGACATGCTCATCCGCGAGCGCCGCCCCCGTAACGAAGACGAGAGGATGATCTTCAATAACTATCTGTTGATGAAGGAGGCAAAGAGGGCCAGTGAAGAACTGCTGTCTCTGGAACTGATTTTCCGTTTCCACGAGCTGGCCACCTCGGGGACTCTCCAGGATGGAGTAGTGCCTGGAGAGCCGCGTCAGACCGATGACATCGTGGTGGTTGACCGGGATGGCGATGTCGTCCACAGGCCGCCGACCGCCGAGGCTCTGCTGGGGCGTTTGAAAGCCTTGTGCCGTTTCGCCAATGCAACCCACGATGGCCGGGATGGGAGAGCTTTTATCCATCCCGCGGTAAAAGCGGTGATTCTGCATTTCATGGTGGGGTATGAGCACCCGTTCGCGGACGGCAATGGCCGGACCGCACGGGCGGTGTTTTACTGGTACATGTTGAAAGCCGGGTACTGGCCATTTGAGTACATATCAATCAGCAGTCTGTTGAAAGAGGCTCCGATTCAATATGGCGAGGCCTACCTGTTCTCGGAAACCGACGGCCTGGATCTGACCTATTTCATTGTTTACCAGTTGGCGGTGATTCAGCGCGCCATTGATACCTTTCTGGAGTATGTGGAAACGAAGCGGCGGGAGTATCTGGAGCTGATCGCCTGGTTAACGGAAATCGGTATCGGTGATCGGTTGAATTACCGTCAGGGGCAGCTTTTGCGCCAGGCGCTGAAAAATCCGGGAACCAGCTTCACCGCCAAGGAAGTGAAGAATTTGTTCGACGTGTCCGAGAATACGGCGCGCTCGGATCTGCAACGGTTGGAGAAGATGCAGATTCTGGCACCTTACAAGGTGGGGAAAACCATGGAGTTTCTGGCGCGGGCTGACGCGGCGGAGCGCCTCAAGGCGGAGCTGGGAAGAAGCCGCCGGCGACGCTCATAAGAGCGCCGCTAACGGTCTTCGTGGGGCCTTAGCCGGCCGGAGTCCACAGCTGCTGCAGGGATCCAAGCACGCCGTCGGCCACGCCCTGGCCGCCCAGGAACTTCAGCATGGTCGGTGCGAACTGGCTCACCATGTCCGGGCTCAGGCCCATGGCGCTGAACGCGGTTTGCACGCCTTGCAGGCTTTTCACGTTGCCCAGCACGCTACCGAGCAGACCGCTGCTTTCCTGGCTGTTGCCGAGCATTTGATCCAGGCCGGAGACCTTGTCGGTAACGCCGCTGAACTGGCTGGCATCCAGCTTGGTCTGGGCCAGGGCGAGCAGCGCGGCGGAACCGCCGGCGGCCTGGGCCTGGCTGACGCCGAGGTCGCTGGACAGGGTGTCGACCATGTTCTTGGCGTCACCAGCCACTTGCCACTGGCCGGTGGCCTGGTCCAGGTTGGCCTGGCCCTGCTCCGAGGCGGCGTCGATGGCGCTGTTGGCTTTGTCGGTTTGCTCGCTGACCGCCTTGTTGGCGTCGTCCACCGCCTTGGTGGCCTTGTCGGCCATACCTTTCAGATCAAAGGCGTGAGCGTTGGCGCCCAGGGTTCCTGCCAGCACCGCCCCCACAGCAATCCGAATCATCTGGTTCATAACCGTTCCTTAGTAATCGAAGTGACATAAAACAAGCTGCGCAGTGTACTCTGAAAGCCATGGCGGGTCCTGTGATGTAAACCTGTTTTTCAATTCACCCGGCAACGGCTAGACTGCTGCGAAGCGATAACAGACCTTACAAACCGGCCGGCGGAGCGCGCGGCGGTGACGGCCAGAACAACAGGCCGAGGAGATGACCTTGCATTGGAATCCGGAACAGATTGACTCCCTGCTGCGGGACATGGCGTCCGCGCTGGAGAGCATGGACGGAGCGGACGAGGCCGGCACCACCGCCCTGGTGGGTATCGAGTCCGGTGGCGCCTGGGTGGCGCGGGCCTTGAACGAACGCCTGGGCAAGCCGTTGCCATTGGGGGTTCTGGACGCCAATTTCTACCGCGATGATTTCGAGAAGCGCGGCCTGAAGAAAAGCATCAAACCGTCCAAATTGCCATTCGACGTGGAAGGGGCGCATCTGATCCTGGTGGACGATGTGCTGATGACCGGCCGCACCATTCGTGCCGCCATGAATGAGTTGTTTGATTTTGGCCGCCCGGCCTCGATACGGCTGATGGTGTTATTCGATATCGGTCGGCGCGAGTTACCTATTCGTGCCGACATTTGCGGTGAGGTGTTGTCCCTGCCCGCCGATCAACGGGTGGAACTGAGCGGACCGGAGAAGCTGGAAGCATCGGTGCAGGCCGTCCGGAACGGACACTGATGTCGTAAACTTTGGCATTATGCTCCGGTCCATAGCATTCTGCCCCGGTCAATAGTTAGAATGTGGCGGATCCGCGCATTCCGGCCGCGGAGCATGCCATAGGTTCTGTCCGTGCCCACAGACCCTGGAAATAAGGTTTCAGGAATGACGCTTGCGCCGCCCTCCTCCCGCGTGCAGCTCACCGATGATGGAAAGCTGCGCCATTTTCTCTCCTTGGAACACCTGTCCCGCCCGCTTTTGGAAGACATCCTCGATACCGCCGCCGGTTTCGTCGACGTCGGCGGACGGGCGATCAAGAAAGTGCCGCTGCTGCGCGGCAAGACCGTGGTCAATCTGTTTTTCGAGTCCAGCACCCGGACTCGCAGCACTTTCGAGCTGGCCGCCAAGCGCCTGAGCGCGGACGTGCTCACCCTGGATATCGCCAAGTCCGCCACCAGCAAGGGTGAGACGCTGCTGGATACCCTGCGCAATCTGGAAGCGATGGCGGCGGACATGTTCGTGGTGCGCCATCAGGACTCCGGTGCCCCGTTTTTTATCGCCGAACAGGTGACACCGAGAGTGGCGGTCATCAATGCCGGTGACGGGCGCCACGCGCACCCCACTCAGGCGATGCTGGATATGTACACCATCCGCCACTACAAGGGCGGCTTCGAGGGTCTCAAGGTGGCCATCGTCGGCGATATCCTGCACTCACGGGTGGCCCGCTCCCAAATCCACGCGCTCAATATCCTGGGCGCCGAGGAAGTGCGGGTGATCGCGCCGCGCACCCTGCTGCCGGCGGATGCCGACGCGCTCGGTGCCACCGTGTTCACCGATATGGTTCAGGGCATCGAGGATGTGGATGTGGTGATCATGCTGCGCTTGCAGAAAGAGCGTATGGATTCCGCCCTGCTGCCCAGCGAAGGCGAGTTCTTTCGCCTCTACGGGCTGACCAATGAAAAACTCTGCCACGCCAAACCGGACGCCATCGTCATGCATCCGGGACCGATCAACCGTGGCGTGGAAATCGCTTCGGAAGTGGCTGACGGGCCCCGTTCGGTGATTCTCAACCAGGTTACCTTCGGCATCGCCGTGCGCATGGCGGTGATGTCCATGGCCATCAGTGGCCAGGAAAGTCTGGCCGCGGCTCAGGCAGCCCGGGAGGAGAGCGGCCATGGACACTAAAGCCAACCTGCTGATCCGCAAGGGACGGGTGATCGACCCGGCCTCCGGCCGTGATGATGTCGCCGACCTGTTGGTGGAGGAAGGCCGCCTGGTGCGGGTGGGCGCCAGCCTGGACGCGCCCGGGGCGGAAATCATGGAGGCCGAAGGGCTGTGGGTGATTCCCGGCCTGGTGGACAGCTGCGTGCATCTGTCGCTGCCCGGTGAGGGCCCTTGGACCGGTGACGTGGCCTCGGAATGCCGCGCCGCCGCGGGTGGTGGTATCACCCATATGGCGGTGCAGCCGGACTGTGGCCCGGTGGACAGTACCGCGGTGGTACGCCTGATCCGGGAACAGGCGGGGCAAGCCAACTTTGCCCGGGCTCTGCCGGTGGCGGCGCTGACCCAGGGCCTGGCCGGTGAACACCTGGCGGAAATGCAGACCCTGGCCCAGGCCGGCTGCATCGCGGTGGGCCAGGCCGGCGCATCCGTGGCGAGCTCCCTCACGCTCAAGCGCTGTCTGGAATACGCCGCCACCTTTGATTTGCTGGTGCTGTTCCGGCCCGAGGACGCTTCCCTGACCGCCGGAGGCTGCGCCCACGACGGCGCCGTGGCGGCCCGCCTCGGCTTGCCCGGTATTCCCGCGGTGGCGGAGTCGGTGGCCCTGTCCCGGGACCTGTTGCTGGTGGAAGCTACTGGCGTGCGGGCTCACTTCCAGCAGATCTCCAGCCGCCATTCTCTGACCTTGATTCGGGAAGCAAAGCGCCGTGGTTTGCCGGTTACAGCGGATGTGAGCATTCACCATCTTCTGCTTGACGAGTCCGCCCTGGAGGGCTTCGACAGTCGCTGCCATGTGCTGCCGCCGTTACGTACGGTGGAGGACCGGCAGGCGTTACTGGACGCGGTGGCTGACGGCACCCTGGATGCCATTTGTTCCAAACATCAACCGCTGGGCTCGTTCAGCAAGGCCGCGCCGTTCCCGTCCACCCGACCGGGTATCTCCGGGCTCGATACCCTGCTGCCGCTGGTGCTGAAACTGGTTCAGGACGGTGCCTTGCCGCTGCATCGGGCATTGGACGCGGTGACCTCGGCGCCGGCCCGTTGCCTGGGCATTCCCGCGGGTCAGCTGGAAACCGGGCGGATGGCCAACCTGGCGGTGGTGGCGCCGGATGAACAGCGTGTCATGAATGAGCGCTGGCTTTCCCGCGGCCGTAACTCGCCCTGGCTTGATGCCGTGTTGCCCGGCTCGGTGCGCCGTACCCTGTGTAATGGCGAGGTGAGCTGGCTGGCCGAATAGCCCCGGCGGATCCGGTCACGGCGCCTCCGGCGCCGGCCGGGTCTGGAACACGTAAGTGGCCAGAACCTCCTCGTTCATCAGCCCCGGCGCCGCCTGCAAGCGGCCGTCAGGATCCCGGAACAGGGTTGCCGGTGTACCGCGCAAGCCAAGCTGCATCATCAGGATGGTATTGGCCTGGATGGCGTTTTCCACCTTGGCGGGGATGTTCTGCAACGGCTCGATGCCACCCTGGTCGAAATCACCTTGGGCCTTGTTCAGAGCCGCTTGCGGATCCTTGGCATCGAGCACCGCCGCGCCCTTGCCCAGACTGGTGGGCTTGATCAGGGCGACGATGATGTGACGCACCTGGACGTCGTTGTCCGCGCTTTGCAGAAACGGCCGCATCATTTGCCACTGACTGGCGCAATACGGGCACTCCATGTCGGTGAACAGGTACACCACTCGTTCCGGATCGTCCGCGCCCTCCGCCACCCAATGGCTTTTTTCCAACATCTCGAAGACCCGTTTTTGCACGGCGGCCTGGTCCTCCTGATCGTCGGCGTGTGCCAGCGGGACGATGAACAGGGCGGCCATCAACAGCAATGGCAGGGACAATAAACGAAGCATGGCGTTACTCCTTGATGTACGGAGCCAGCAGATGGCGCAGGCTGGCGTCGGAAAGCGGGCCCACATGGCTGCCAACCAGGCGGCCCCGGGTATCGATCAGCACTGTGGTGGGCAGCGCGCTGCTGCCCAGGGCGCGCAGCAGATCACTGTGCGGATCGGCCAGAACCCGTTGCAGGCGCAGTGACTGGTCGGTGAGATAGCTGCGGATCCGGGCGCTGCTCTCGCCCTGATTCACGTAGACAAAGTCCACCTCGGGGTAGAGCCGCTGTCCCTGTTGCAGCACCGGCATTTCCCGGCGGCAGGGCGGACACCAACTGGCCCACAGGTTGACCACGGTGACGGTGGCCGGACCGTCATCGAGCAGTTGGACAGGGCGTCCTTGCAGATCCTGCAGGGTCACGTCCGGGGCCATGGGGCGCACGCCGCTGAAGGCCATTACCGTGGCCAGCACCGGCACGGCCACCACGGCGCCCACCGCCAGCGTCCGCAGCAGTTCACCACCGGCCTGCCGGTGACGCAGCCAGCCCAGAGCGGCGCCAACGACGGCGCCGGCTGCCCCGCCCGGCCACCACCAGCCGCCGTCACGGATGTCGATCAGCGCCCAGGTCAGGCCGTATTGGTCCCAGTAGCGGCCGACAAAGGCCAAGCGTGCACCGACCAGAGCGCCAGTCAGCAGCCACCACAGCAAAGGCTCGGCGTCCGCCCGGCCGTTCCGGCGCCGCCGCCATACGGTGGTTAACCAGGCACTCAGCAATAAAGCCAGCCAGGGGATCGCCATCCATGGCAAGGCCAGCGGGCCCAGCGTGAAGGTGGTCATTCGCGGCTCCTCCGATAACGTAGTGTGCGGGGCGTCGATTAAGACACCATTAGCCGATCGCGGCTTGTGAGCGCAGGGCTTGCCCGTCAGCTTCTCCCAGACCGGACTACGAAGCCGCTGTAGGAGCTTGCCCTGCAAGCGAATATTTTTTGGGGCCCGAGCGCCCGATTCGCTTGCAGGGCAAGCTCCTACAGCGGCCTTGTAGCGATCGCTGAATGCAGTCTGCTTAGCGTGCCAGCCCCGTTAATGGCGGGCTAATACGGCGGTGCTATTCTGGAGTACCCGGGGCTGGACGTCCTGGTGATCCGTTCGTTGGAGCCTGGAAGACAATGCATGTACTACTGGTGGAAGACGACGCCCTGCTGGGAGACGGCGTGAGCACCGGTCTTGAGGCCCACGGCTTCACCGTGGCCTGGGTCACCCGTGCGGCGGAAGCGGATCGGGCTTTGGCCAGTTGCCACTTCGATGTGGTGGTGTTGGATCTGGGGCTGCCGGACGAGGACGGTCTGGTACTGCTGCGGCGCTGGCGCCGCCGTCGGCGGGATGAGCCGGTACTGGTGCTCACCGCCCGGGACCGGGTGGCCCACAGGGTCGATGGCCTTGATGCCGGCGCCGATGATTACCTGGTCAAACCCTTCGATCTCAATGAGCTGGTGGCGCGTTTGCGGGCCTTGCTGCGTCGTGCCCAGGGCCGTGCCGCGCCCTGGATCGAATATGGCCGCCTGCGTTTCGATCCGGGCCAGCAGCGGGTCTGGCTGGATCAGCAGCCGGTTTCACTGGCCCGCCGGGAACGGGCGCTGCTCCAAGCGTTGCTGCAGAGCCGGGGGCGATTGCTGACCGTGGACGAGCTTACCGATCGTGTGTACGGCTGGACCGGTGGCGTGGAGAGCAATGCCCTGGCCGTGCACATCCACAATCTGCGCCGCAAGTTGGGGGAAAATCTGATTGAAACGGTGCGTGGCGAAGGCTACCGACTGGGGAGCCCGCCGTGATTCATGCACGAAGCCTGCGCGCGCGCCTGCTCTGGGCTTTGGGACTGGGGTTGTCGTTGTTATGGCTGCTGCTGGCGATCTGGCTGCATGGTGAAACCCGGGACCGGCTGTCGGACATGCTCGACCATCGCCTGGCGGCCTCGGCGCGGATGGTGGCGTCACTGATCACCGCCAGTGGCGCCACGCCGAATCAGGCCGTGGACAGCCCGGACGACATGCCCTTCCAGGGTATCGCCTGCGAAGTCAGTGTGCTGCGCGGCGAGATCCTGGCGCGCAGTGCCGGGGCGCCGCTGGGGGAACTGGTGCTGCCGCAGGACGGCTTCGGCGAGCGCCGGTTGGACGGTGAGGCCTGGCGCATCTACACCATTACCGAGGGCGATCTGCGCGTGGCTTCCGCCGAGCGCGTCAGCGGCCGGACCCGCTTCCTTCACCGTATGGCGGTGATGCTGATGGTGACGCTGGTGGCCGGTCTGCTGGCCAGTCTGGCGCTGGTCTGGTGGGCGGTGGGACGGGCGCTCAGACCGGTGTCCTCGCTGCGCAAGCAGTTGACGACGCGGGACCTGGAGGACACCCGGCCGTTGACGCTGGCGCCGGGAGCCGGTGAGTTGGCGCCGATGGTGGCGTCACTGAATCACTGGCTGGCGCAAAGCGGCCGCGCACTGACCCGGGAGCGGGAACTGACCGATAACCTGGCTCACGAGCTGCGTACACCCTTGGCGGCGATTCGCACTCAGCTACAGGTAGCGCGGATCACCTCTGGAGAACAGGCGGAGCGGGCGCTGGCGGCGGCGGAGCAGGCCACCGTGAGGCTGGGAGGCAGCCTGGAGCAGTTATTGGCGCTGGCGCGCGAAGACCGCGTTCCCGGTGAGGCGCCGCCCTGCCCGCCCCTGGCCGAAGTGGCGGCCAGCGTATTGGAGGAATTCCCCGGCCAGGACCCCCGGCGGGAGCTGACGGAGGGTGGCCAATCGGCGCCGCTGGCGCCGGAAGGGCTGGTTCGTATCGCCGTGCGCAATGTGCTGGATAACGCGCTGCGCCACAGCCCCCGACTGGGTGTGGTCAGCATCGGATTCGAGGAGAAGGACGGCCTGTGCTGGCTGACGGTGGCCGACCAGGGGCCCGGTATTCCCGAGGCGCGGCAACGGCGTGTTCTGGATCGGGGCTGGCACGGCCATGACGGAGGTCATGGCCTGGGGCTGGCCATCGTCGCCAATATCATGGCCCGCACCGGTGGGCGATTGCGGCTGGAGAACCGTCCGTCGGGCGGGCTGCTCGTCAGTCTGGGGTGGCCACCGGCGGGTAGCGATTGAACATTTCCCGCACCATGGTATCGATACGCTCCGCCCGCCGCTGCGTGGCCATCTCGAAATAGAGCGTGTCGCGGCTGGTGCCCTGCCAGACCACCTGTTTGTCACCGCGGTCCACCAGAGCAATCTGTAGACGGTACTCCTGATTGGTCTGACCCTCCACCGGGGTCGAGGTGGACAGGCCGTAGTGATCACGCCAGAAACCGAAGCCGAACTGCACCGAGCTGCCCTGGAAACGATCCACCGGAACGAAACGGTAGCGCACCAGCAGATCGGCGCTGTTCTCGTTGGCGGGTTGCAGCGGGCTGCTGGCCAGTGCCTGGCGCACCGCTTTTTGCACTCGCTGGCCGTCCAGGCTCAGCGCTTCCTGATCCTCCTGCGGCGGATCAAAGGCATAACTGTGGTATTGGCTGAAATCGGTCTGCGCGCGCTGGTCGATGACCACTGGCGCGACACACCCCGTTAGCAGGAGGGCAAGGATCAGAGCAACGGTACTGCGCATGGGAATGCCTCCAGAGCAAATCTTGCTTCAGTATAGACCGGGTGCGACTAAGGGTCAGTGTCCGGGTTCCGGCAACTGGCTTTCAGGCTTTCACCGAGGAATCGCGCGGCGCGGCCGGCGTATTGCCCGTCCGCGTAGACCAGGTACAGATCCCCGTAACGTTCCTCCCCCTCCTTGAGCGGCAGAGGTTTGAGGCTGCCGGCTTCAAGATCCTCTTCCACCTCGGTTTCCGGCGCCCAGGCGAACCCCAGCCCGCGCAATAGCGCCTCCCGCCGACTGCCGCCGTAGGAGAAGGTCCAGCGTTGCTCGGCGCCGAGCCAGCCGGAATCCAGGCGGCGCTTGCCGGAATCCCGGATCACCAGCTGGCGGTGCGCACGCAGATCTTCCAGGCTCAGCTCGCCCTTCTGGTGCAGGGGGTGGTCGGGAGCGGCCACGGCAATGAAGCGCACCCGCATCAGATGATCGCCCATGAACCCGGGCGGTACCCGGCCGGTAACCACCACGTCCGCTTCGTGCCGGAGCAGCGCCTCCTCGGATCCCGACAATACGGTTTCCTGGAATTCCACCCGGGTCAGCGGGCTTTCCTCAGCCAGAGTGACCAGAGCGCACAACGCCTGCTGACGGGGAAACAAGGCGTCCGCCGCGAGCCGCACCAGAGGCTCCCAGCCATGACTGGACTGGATTGCCGAGTTTTCGATACGGCCCGCTTCTTCCAGCAACAGCTTGGCCTGCCGGTAGAGCATATCGCCGGTTTCCGTGAGCTTGGCGCGACGCCCCTCCAGAGTGAAGGCGCGGATACCCAGCTCGGTTTCGATCTTCTGTACGGCATAGCTGATCGCGGATTGGCTTTTGCCCAGCGCCTCGGCGGCGGCGGCATAGCCGCCCTCGTCCACCACGGCGATCAGGGCTTGCCACTGGTCCAGGGAGATTTTGGTCGACATATCAGATATTTCGAAGATATTGCTCGAATAGTTGCTGTTTTATATCGGATCAGACGAAAAGACAATGATGTCATTCAATTCTTACGGAGCAGCAGCCATGACCCGCATTCTTTACCTGCAGAGCAGCATCTTTGGTGACCAGGGCCAGTCCAGCCAGATGGCCACGGCCTTCATCGAGGCTTATCAGGCCCGGCACCCCGGCACCGAAGTGGTGGTCCGCGATCTGGTCAATGACGGCGTGCCTCATCTGGACCTGGCCCGTGCCGGTGCGCTGCGCGGCTTTGCTGATAGCCTGGACGATGAGCAGAAAGCGGTACTGGCTCTGTCCGATGCCCTGGTGGAAGAGCTGCGGGCGGCGGATTTAGTGGTGGTCGGATTGCCGATGTACAACTTCGGCGTGCCCACCCAGTTCAAAGCCTGGTTCGACCATATCGCCCGGGCCGGAGTGACCTTCCGCTACACCGCTAACGGTCCGGAAGGGCTGGTGGCTGACCGCCCGGTGCGGGTGTTCGCCTCTCACGGCGGTTTTCATGTGGGCCAGCCCCATGAAACCAGCACCACCTTTATCAAAGCGATTTTCGGCTTCATCGGCATTGAGGACGTGCGCTTCATTTACGCCGAGGGTTTGAACATTAGTGAGGATGTGAAAGAGGAAGCCCTGGAAAAGGCGCGAGTGGAAACAGAAGCGGCGCTGGCGGCCCTGTAAATCACCGCGATCGGCTGACGCGGCAAACGGCAAAGTAAGGAGAGCACCATGGGATTATTGGTGGACGGTAAATGGCAGGATAAGTGGTACGACACCGACAGTACCGGTGGCCGCTTCAAGCGGTCGGAAAGCCAATTCCGCAACTGGGTAACCGCCGATGGCGAGGCCGGGCCCAGTGGCGAGGGCGGCTTCAAGGCGGAAAGCGGGCGCTACCATCTGTACGTTTCCTATGCCTGCCCCTGGGCCCACCGAGCCTTGGTAATGCGGGCCTGGAAAGGGCTGGAAGAACACATCGGTGTTTCCGTGGTGCACCCGTTGATGTTGGAAAATGGCTGGGAGCTTGGTACGGATTTCGACGGCGCCACGGGCGACCCGCTGTACGGTCTGAGCAAGCTGTACGAGCTGTATTTGAAGGCCGATCCACAGTACACCGGCCGGGTCACGGTGCCGGTGCTGTGGGACAAACAGCGTGAAACCATTGTCAGCAATGAGTCGGCGGAAATCATTCGCATGCTCAACCAGGCCTTTGACGGTCTGGGCGCGAAGGCCGGTGACTATTATCCGGAGTCGTTACGCACGGAGATCGATGCCGTCAATGACACCGTCTATAACCGCGTCAATAACGGCGTCTACAAGGCCGGTTTCGCCACCAGCCAGGGGGCCTATGACGAAGCGGTGGTGTCACTGTTCGACACCCTGGAAGAGTTGGAGCAGCGGCTGAGCCGGCAACGGTATCTGGTGGGCAATACACTCACCGAAGCGGATTTGCGGCTGTGGACCACGCTGGCGCGTTTCGATGCGGTTTACGTCACCCATTTCAAATGCGACCGGCGCCGCATCAGTGATTACCCGAACCTCAACGGGCTGCTGCGTGAACTGTATCAACTGCCCGGTGTGACGGAGACCGTGCATATGGATCACATCCGTCACCATTATTTCCGCAGTCACCCGACGGTGAACCCCCACGGGATCATCCCGATCGGGCCGGAACTGGATTTTACCGCGCCGCATCAGCGTGAACGGCTGGGCGAGCGGGAAGTACGTGGCGCCTGATCCTGGGCACCATGAAAGCCCCAAGGGGCGAGGAGGAAACATGAAAGACAGACAAGTGCTGCATACCATCCGGGCCATGGAAACCTCTGACGGCGCCGGCGTGCGGCTCAAGCGCGCCCTGGGTCAAAACCCGGCGGTGCGTCTGGATCCGTTCCTGATGCTGGATGCGTTCTCCTCTGATAACCCGGACGACTATATTGCCGGTTTTCCGCCCCACCCTCACCGGGGATTCGAGACCGTCACCTACCTGGTGGAAGGCCACATGCGCCACCGCGATCACCTGGGTAACGAGGGCGATCTGCAACAGGGCGGTGTGCAGTGGATGACCGCCGGGCGCGGCATCATCCACGAGGAAATGCCGCAGCAGGAAGACGGTTTGCTGCGCGGTTTCCAGTTGTGGATCAATCTGCCGGCGGCGGAAAAAATGAAACCCGCTGGCTATCGCGATATCCATGATCGCGAAATACCGCGGCTGGATCTGGCGACCGGCGGGCAGATCAAGGCGATTGCCGGGAAAGTGGACCTTGCCGGTGAGTCACTCACCGCGCCGGTGCACGGCGGCAGTACCGACCCGCTCTACCTGGATGTGATATTGCGCCCCGGCGAGAGCGTCGCGGTACCGCTGACACCGGGCTACAACGCTTTCCTGTATCTGTTCGAAGGCGCGGTGACGGTGGCGGAAGACACGGTGTCGGTGGACCATGTGGCGGTACTCACCGACGGTGACCGGGTCACCCTGGTCGCTGGACGGGACGGCGCCCGGTTGCTGCTGCTGACGGGCCGGCCGCTGGGTGAGCCGGTGGCACAGTACGGCCCCTTCGTGATGAACACGCAGGAGGAGCTGGAACAGGCCCTGCAGGATTATCGCAACGGGACTCTCACCGAACCGGCCTGAGGCCAATGCTCCAAGCCCCGCTTCGGCGGGGCTTTTCTTTACTCTTTATAGCCCGCCGCTCATCGCGTCTGCTCTCGTGGCGAATCAGGCCGCACTCAATGGCTTGATCCGCGCGACCTCTTTGCCAATGGCTTTGGCCGCATCCCATAAATCCACCGCGCGCTGGGCGTTGAGCCAGAACTCCGGTGAGTTGCCGAACAGGCGCGCCAGTCGCAGCGCCATTTCCGGGCTCAGCGCGCGCCGTTCCCGCAGCAGCTCATTGATGGACTGACGGGACACGCCCACCGCCGTGGCCAGGCGGGTCACGGTGAGCTGGTAATCGGGCATGAAATCCTCGCGCAGCATCTCGCCAGGATGGGTGGGACGGCGTTCCAGGCCTGACAAGCTTTCCGGCGTCATGAGACCTCCCCTGATTCGTTGATGCGTATGGCGTGTTGTTCCTGGCGACTGCGTTAACAATGTCCCCGGGTTCGTTTGTCGGTGAAGGTTAAAATTATTTGTATCGTGTCACGTGACCGATGTCAATAAAAAGAAAGATTCATCACGGAATAACGGGACTGAGTGCCTTCATCGGGGGCTCGGGTCTGTACGGAGGCCTTCCGGGATCGCCGTGAATACGTCCATGTAAGCTCCCGGTTTGACGTCCCTGTCAAACAGGGTCCCGGAAGGCCTCCGTACAGACCCGCTTCGAGTGAACCGCAATGTTCCGGGCCCGAACAACGACGAACCTTTTTGGAAAGGGGGGGCGCGTTACCCACAGCCCATCGTGGTTTTTTGGGAGCGGCTGGAAGGACACTCATGCCTGCTGGCTACCTCGAAGCTGATCGGCGTTACGCCTTTGCGGGACCCTGTCGAACAGGGATGTTCGACCGGGAGCTTACATGGATGTATTCACGGCGTTCCCGTAAAGGCGTAACGCCGATCAGCGTCCCCGATGGAGAGTCATATCGTTTCCCTCTAAACCGGGAGGAACCAAAAAAAGGCGGTCTTCGAGACCGCCGAGGCAGGAAAAATCAGTCCGAGTCCTCGATGCTCAGGCCACGGGTGGCGTGGTCCAGGCTGGAGGCGTCGGTTTCGTTGGCGAGCTTGATCATCAGACGCAGATCGTTGGGGGAGTCGGCGTGGGCAATCGCGTCCTCGTAAGTGATTTCACCGGCGTCATAAAGATCATAGAGGGCCTGATCGAAAGTCTGCATGCCCTGCTCCCGGGATTTGCCCATCAGCGCCTTGAGCAAATGCACTTCGCCTTTACGGATATGGTCCGCCACCAGTGGCGTGTTCAGCAGCACTTCGATGGCGGCGCGGCGGCCCTTGCCGTCCGGAGTCGGGATCAGTTGTTGGGCGATGATGCCGCGCAGGTTCAGGGAGAGGTCCATCCATAACTGCCGGTGACGGTCGGCCGGGAAAAAGTGAATGATCCGGTCCAGCGCCTGGTTGGCGTTGTTGGCATGCAGGGTGGCCAGGCACAGATGGCCGGTTTCGGCGAAAGCGATGGCGTAATCCATCACCTCGCGGCTGCGGATCTCACCGATCAGAATCACATCCGGCGCCTGTCGCAGGGTGTTCTTGAGAGCGATCTCGAAACTGTCCGTATCCAGACCCACTTCCCGTTGTGTAACAATGCAGCCCTGGTGCTGGTGGATGAATTCGATCGGATCCTCAATAGAGATGATGTGGCCTTTGGAATTGCGATTACGGTGGCCGATCATCGACGCCAGCGATGTGGATTTCCCGGTGCCGGTGGCGCCGACGAAAATCACCAGGCCGCGCTTGGTCATCGCCAGGTCCTTGATGATCGGCGGCAGCCGCAGCTCGTCCACATCGGGAATTTTGGTCTCGATGCGCCGCAACACCATGCCCACCAGGTTCCGCTGATAGAAGGCGGAAACGCGGAAGCGGCCGATGCCCCGCGAGGACAGCGCGAAGTTGCATTCGTGCTGGTCGACGAACTCCTTGCGCTGTTTTTCCGACATCACACCGAACACCAGGTCCCGGGTCATGTCCGGGGTCAGGGCGTTACGGGTAACCGGCACCACCTTGCCGTGGACTTTCATACTTGGCGGGACACCGGCGGTGATGAACAGGTCCGAGCCGCCTTTTTGCACCATCAGTTTGAGCAGGTCTTCGAATTCCATGGGCGCTCACCGCTGCGTTCAGATTGAGTCCGGGGACTTGGCTTTTTCCCGGGCCACTTCGCGGGATACCAGCCCCCGCTGCACCAGTCCTTGCAGGCATTGATCCAGGGTCTGCATGCCCACCGAGGCGCCGGTCTGGATCGCCGAATACATCTGCGCCACCTTGTCCTCGCGAATCAGGTTTCGAATCGCCGGGGTGCCGATCATGATTTCGTGGGCGGCCACCCGGCCGCCGCCGTTTTTCTTCATCAGCGTTTGCGACACCACCGCCTGCAGCGACTCGGAGAGCATGGAACGGACCATGGCCTTCTCCTCGGCGGGGAACACGTCCACCACCCGGTCGATGGTCTTGGCGGCGCTGGTGGTGTGCAGGGTGCCGAACACCAGGTGACCGGTTTCGGCGGCGGTCAGCGCCAGACGAATGGTCTCCAGGTCCCGCATCTCCCCCACCAGGATGATGTCCGGATCCTCCCGCAGCGCCGAGCGCAGGGCTTCGGCGAAACCATGGGTGTCCCGGTGCACTTCCCGCTGGTTGACCAGACATTTCTTCGATTCATGGACGAATTCAATCGGGTCCTCAATGGTGAGGATGTGTTCGTAGCGGGTGTTATTGATGTAATCCATCATCGCCGCCAGCGTGGTGGACTTACCGGAGCCGGTGGGGCCGGTAACCAGCACGATGCCGCGCGGCAGCGAGGCGATGTTCTGGAACACCTTGCCCATGCCCAGTTCCTCCATGCTCAGCACCTTGGAGGGAATGGTCCGGAATACGGCGCCGGCGCCCCGATTCTGATTGAAGGCGTTGACCCGGAAACGCGCCACGCTGGGCACATCGAAGGAGAAGTCGGTTTCCAGGAACTCCTCGTAGTCCTTGCGCTGCTTGTCGTTCATGATCTCGTAGATCAGGGAGTGCACTTCCTTGTGCTCCATGGGCGGCAGATTGATGCGGCGCACGTCGCCGTCCACGCGAATCATCGGCGGCAGGCCGGCGGACAGGTGCAGATCCGAAGCGCCGTTTTTGGCGCTGAAGGCGAGCAATTCGGTGATATCCATGGGTTGCTTATATAGTGTTGTGTGATTCGTTCCGGCCGACCCCCGAAAACCCGATGACCGAAACACTCAGTAAAAAGTATCAGCCATAAACTAACCCCTGGATGCCCACCGTTCAATCATGAAGCACAGTGAAACACCATATACCTCGATTCGCGCACGAATTGACGACGCCTGTCACCGGTCCGGAAGGGATCCCGCGCGGGTGACCCTGCTGGCGGTCAGCAAGACGCGATCGGCCGGGGACGTGGCCGCGTTGGCGGATCAGGGCCAGTACCACTTTGGCGAGAACTATCTGCAGGAAGCGCTGGACAAGATCCGGGAACTGGCGGACCGGGACCTGACCTGGCATTTCATCGGCCCGATCCAGTCCAACAAGACCCGTGACATCGCCGCCCATTTCCACTGGGTGCACTCCGTGGACCGGGCCAGAATCGCCGAGCGCCTGAACGCTCAGCGCCCCGAAGGGCTGGCACCACTGAATGTTTGCATTCAGGTGAATGTGGATGCGGAAGACAGCAAAAGCGGTGTGGCGCTGGCGGACGTCCCTGCCCTCGCCGCCCGCTTCCAGCAATGGCCGCGCCTGCGTTTGCGCGGGCTGATGGCGATTCCCCGGGCGGACGCCGCCGATGGCGGCCGGGACGCCTTTCGTCGACTCGCCATGACACTGTCACAATTGCGCAATACAATGCCGGCCCTTGATACGCTTTCCATGGGCATGAGCGCGGACTATCCGGTGGCGATCGATGAGGGCGCCACCATCGTGCGCCTGGGCACCGCCCTGTTCGGTCCGCGCCCGCCCAAGGCGAGTAATCCCGCGGTATGACCACGGCGGGACCTGAACATGGGAAGGAACGCATGGCACAACAGCTAATCGGATTCATCGGCGCCGGCAACATGGCCACCAGCCTGGCCGGAGGCATGATCGCCAAGGGCATTCGCCCCGCCCGTATTTGGATGAGCGACCCCTCCCGGGATCGCCTCGACGAAGTGTCCCAGCAGCACCGCGTCCACGTGGCCACGGATAACCTGGAAGTGGCCCAGCGGGTGGATGCCCTGGTGCTGTCGGTGAAGCCGCAGATGATGGCATCGGTATGCGCTGATTTGCGTTCCGTGGTGGCGGAACGGCGGCCGCTGGTGATTTCCATCGCCGCCGGTGTCACGGTGGCCAACCTGCGTGACTGGCTCGGCGAGGAGGTGCCCATCGTGCGCTGCATGCCGAATACGCCGGCGCTGGTGCAGGCCGGCGCCACCGGTCTGTACGCCGCCGAAGGCGTGGATGACAGCCAGAAAGCCCTGGCCGCCCAGGTATTGGGGGCGGTGGGTCTGACGTTCTGGTTCGATAACGAGCAGTCGCTGGATGCGGTGACCGCCGTTTCCGGCTCCGGCCCGGCCTATTTCTTCCTGCTGATGGAAGCGCTGATTGACGCCGCCAAGGCCCAGGGCCTGGACGCCGCCACCGCCCGCCAGTTGGTGCTGCAGACCGCCTGGGGCGCCGCGCAACTGGCGATCACCAGCGAGGCGGGCCCGGATGTGCTGCGTCAGCGCGTCACCAGCCCCGGCGGCACCACCGCCGCCGCCCTGGAAGTCTTCGAGGAAGCCGGCTTCCGCGAGCATGTCCAGGCCGCCGTCGCCGCCGCCCGCGAACGCTCCGAAGAGCTGGCTGGGTAAACCGAGACCGAAGCCTGCTTCGCAGCTGGGTTTACGACTGGCCACGGATGGCCAGGCCGGGCTCTCCGACCGGCACGGCGCCGCGCCATGGATGGCTGTGGGAAGCTTGCTTGCAAGCGAAGGGTCCACTCAGGCGTTTGCAATATTCGCTTGCAAGCAAGCTTCCCACAGCGGCTAAAGATCAGCTGTTTTTATTTTTCCGCTCTCAACTGTCCACTATCAACTGTCAACTGCCCTCATGGGCGTTTCCTGCAACGGCGACACCCCCTCGATCCCAGGGGCCGGCTCTTTCCAATCACGTCCCCCACCGATCCGGTTTGAATTCACGCCGATTTGCCCCAATACTCTTTCGCCAAATGACACCGCCGGAGAGCCTATGAACCCCCAGGGTGCCGCGATCTTCCTGATCAATGTGGCGTTCAGCATTTACATCTTCATCGTTCTGACCCGTTTTGTACTGCAACTGGCCCGGGCCGACTTCTACAACCCGATTTCCCAGTTCGTACTGCGCGCCACCAACCCCCTGCTGGCGCCGCTGCGTCGGATCATCCCGGGTTGGCGCGGTCTGGACATCGCCTCGCTGGTGTTGGTGGTGATCCTGATCATCGCCAAGGTGCTGGTGCTTAGCGCCATTCATTACGGCTCCCTGCCCGCTGGCCTGGGTCCCGAGCTATTGCTCTACACCCTGCGTGAACTGGCGTCGCTGATCCTCAACTACGTGTTCTGGATGGTGCTGATCCGGGTGATCCTGAGCTGGATCGCGCCGGATCCGTACAATCCGATGGTGCGGGTGATCGTACAGATCACCGAGCCGATCATGGCGCCGACCCGCCGCTTGCTGCCGGATATGGGAGGTCTGGATTTAAGCCCGCTGATCGTGTTGTTGGGGGTGCAGCTGCTGAAGATTCTGTTTCAGCTTCATTAGTGAGTTTCGGCTCTTTTCGAGGCCAATGGCCGCATTTTCAATGAAAATTGCGGATATTGGCCTCATCGTTCCGGAAGCTCACCAAAGACAGGGGGTTTTGCCCCGCTTCTCCTGGGAGGCCATCCATTCCAGGATCCGCCCGCCCAGCGGCCGCTGGGTCGCCTCCGCCGCCAGTGCCACCACGTCACGCAAGCCCTGGATGTCGACGCCGGTTTTCAGCCCGCAACTCTCCAGCAGGTAAACCAGGTCCTCGGTGGCCATGTTGCCGGTGGCGCCGGGTGCGAACGGGCAGCCGCCGAGGCCGCCCACCGAGGCGTCGAAGCGGCGCACGCCCAGGTCCGCGGCTTCCCAGGCCATGGCCGCCGCCAGCCCGCGGGTGTCGTGCAGATGGACAAAGAACTTCTCGGCGCCGTATTCGCGGATCAGCGGCGTCATGATGTCCTTCATTTGTTTTGGGTTGCCGGCGCCGATGGTGTCGGCGATGGCGACTTCATCGCTGCCGGCGGCGAACATGCGCTCGGTCAGCTGTTGCGGCAGGCTGACCGGAACCGGGCCATCGTAAGGGCAAGCGAAAGCACCGGAAATGTAGGTCCGGGTGGCCACAGCGTCTTTACGGGCGGCGGCGATGATGCTCTCGCAGCTGGCGGCGGCCTGCTCCAGGCTCATGTTCAGATTGCGCTGGTTGAAGGTGTCGGTGGTGGACAGTACCAGTGCCACGGTGCGGTAACCGGCATCCCGGGCTAATTGGTAGCCCTTAAGGTTGGGCACCAGGGCGGTGTAGTGCAGCCCCTCGTCGGCCGGCAGCCGGGGCGTCAGCGCGGCGGCGTCGGCCATCTGCGGGATCGCTTTCGGGCTGACGAAGCTGACCGGCTCAAGATAGCGGACACCGGCGTCCACCAGCAGGCGGGCCAGACGCGCCTTGGTGTCGGTATCCACGGTGACGGGCTGATTCTGCAGGCCATCACGCAGGCCCACTTCGTTGATTATGACGGTGTCGCTCATATTGTTCTCGTTCGTGCTCTTCCCGAAAAGGTCAGCCAGTTTGCCATGACATCCCCGCCGCGGTCATGTCAATGACCGTCGGCGGTACGCTGGTGCCAGTGCCGCGTTGAGCCGGGCGCCGGGGGCGCGTAGTTTGCCGGAAGGAATCCGGTGCCGGGGGTGCCGGTAACGAAAGGAGAAGCCCGTATGTCCTGGATTTTCTGTTTGCTGCTGGCGTTGATGCTTATCCCCGGCGCCCTGACCCTGGTGTTCTATCTGCTTTGGTACTACGACCGGCGCGCCTTTCCCTCCCCCACACCGGCGGACCGGGACGCGCCGTTGCGTCCCCTGCCCGCTTTGCTGGCGGTGGCGCGGGAGGCGGTCAGCCTGACGGTATTGGTGCTTAGCTACCCGCTGCGCCTGGTTCAGGATGCCTCGCCGCAGCGCTCCCGCCAACAAGGGCAAAAGCCGATTATTCTGGTCCACGGGTACGGTGGTAACAGCACCAATTTTCTGTGGCTGCAATGGTGGTTGCGGCGTCGTGGCTGGGCCAACGTGTATTCGGTGAGTTATACCCCACCCCACATCAACGCGCGCAAACTGGCTCAACAGGTGGCGGATCACGTAGACCGCATCCTGGCCCTGACCGGGGCGGAGAAAGCCGATCTGGTATGCCATTCCATGGGCGGTCCTCTGGTCCGCTATGCGCTCAAGAATCTGGGGTTGGCCGGTAAGGTGGATCGGGTCATCACCCTGGGCAGTCCCCATCGCGGCTCGCGCATCTCGGCACTGTTCGCACCCCGTGGCGCCGCCGCCCAGATGCGCTATGACAGCCCTTTCGTCAAGGAACTGGAAGAAGGCGGAGTCTGCCCCGGCGGGGCTCGCTACCAGGTGATTTACTCCACCATGGACAACTTTATCCTGCCGGCCTCCAGCGCCTTGCTGGACGGCGCCGAGCGCACCGTGCATGTGCCCTACCTCGGCCATTGCGCCCTGCTCTACAGTCGCCGGGTAGCACGGGCGGTGGCCGAAGGGTTGCAGGATGAGACCATGAGATAACGTTTCCGTGGTTGGTATTGACCTCGATCACTTGCCAGAAACCGCCACCGGGGGCATGGTTAAACTGGAGCTTGTCCATAGGGCCAGAGGGAGAAATCACCATGACCGAGTACACCGCCAGTGTTGCCTGGCATTTGCCGCCGGGCGCGGATTTTCAGTATGAAACTTTTCCTCGCGATCACGAATGGACGTTCGCCGGTGGCGAGGTGGTTCAGGCATCGGCATCGCCGGACTACTACGGTTGCCATAGCCGGGTGAACCCGGACGAAGCCGTGATCGCCGCCACGTCCAGTTGCCACATGCTTACTTTTCTTTCCATCGCCGCCAAGAAAAAACTAAGGGTGCTCAGTTACGTGGACCGACCCCAGGGGGTGGTGGATAAAAATGAGGAAGGCCGGATGTCCATTACCGAGGTGGTGCTGCATCCAAAAGTGGTTTTCGAAGGTGAGGAAGTGGATGAGGCGACGCTGAGGGGGCTTCATGAGAGCGCGCACCGAAATTGTTTCGTGGCCAATTCACTGAAAGCGTCAGTGAGCGTAAATCCGGAACAGTAGTTTGTTTTTTTAACAAAAAAAGGCCGGTGCTGGTGCCGGCCTTTTTATATTCCCGAAGTGCTCCCCGTGGATTTACTTCATGCCATAGCTGGCCACATCCACCTTGGAAAAAATTTCGTCCCAGTACAGTTTTTCCAGCTCTTCGGCACTGTCCACATCCTGCACCAGATCGACCCAGCGAACCAGAATGTCATGGAAGGAATCGAGCATTTCCTTGCCGCGTTTGACGCCATGATTCTTGGCGTAGTAGTCGACGATGGTATTCATATCCGCTTTGACGAACTCACGGGTGGCCGCCATCAGCTCGGGGTCCGGGTCGTGCTGTTTGATCCCTTCTTTGTCGGCCAGGGCCATGGCTTCCTCTTTTTGCTCCAGCGAGGCCCAGGGTGACAGGGCGGTGGTGGAAGCACCGGCACGGAGTATTGCACGGCGTTGCTCCTCGGTGAGCCCCTGCCAGACGTTCCGATTGAAGCCAGCGGCACTGGCGCCGGCATACAGGCCACCAGGAATGGCCAGGGTCATGTCGGTGACGACTTCCCCGAGACCGAGATTGATCAGCTCCACAGGGGAGGTGATGCTACAGTCGATCACGCCCTGGCTGAGCCCCTCCAGGGTTTCGTTGATGGTAAGGGAAACCGAGGACGCACCGAAATGCTGAGCCCAGCGGGACCAGTGAGAGCCGGCGACCCGGATTCGCTTGCCTTTGAGCTGTGCCTTATTGGTCACCGGGGTGGTACACAGCAGACCATAGCTGATACTGGTGGCGTTGGCGGTATAGACCTGATTCTGTTTCTCGTACTCCGTCAGGCATTCGGGGCAGTGGAACAGGGTGAATTCCGACATGGCCCCTTCGAAAGCCAGAGCCTCCTTGCCGTTCAGGGTTTCCGGATCCAGCAACAGAAGCTGCATGGCGGATTCGTTGACCAGATTGGTGTGAGGGTACATGGCCGGGAAGTACACCGTGTACATGACACCGATATCGGCGATGCCGTCACGCACACCGTCGGAAATTTCCGCGGCGCTCAACAATGACATCGGATACACCTTCACCGACAGGCTGCCGTCGGTATATTGTTTTACCGTCTCGGCATACTTCTGCATGACCTCGTCGGCTTTTGAGCCCGGCGGGTAGCCCAGTGCTAATCTCAATGTTTCCGAGGCGCTGGCCTGGCCGAAACCGACCAGGAGCATTGCCACAAGAAAAGCACGGGTGACACTTTTTGTTATTACCATAATCAGTCACCTTTCTCTGTGTTATCGGTTTACTTCATTCCGTAGCTGGATACGTCCACTTTGGAAAAAATCTCGTCCCAGTACAGCGTTTCCAATTCGTCGAGGCTGTCCACCTCCTGTACCAGGCCAACCCATTTCTTGAGAAGGTCGTGGAATCTATCGAGCATTTCCTCACCACGTTCGACACCGTGATTTTTGGCGTAGTAGTCGATGATGGTGTTGAGATCCTGCTTAATGAACTCGCGGCTGGCTTCCATAAGCTCCGGTGATGCCTGATGCAGTTCGGCGCCTTTTTCCTCGGTTTTACTCAGCGCTTCCTTCTCAAGTTGCAGGTAGCTCCAGGGGATTTCAGCGGTGTAGCGGGCGCCGGCGCGCAGAATGGCCTGGCGTTGTTTTTCGTTCAGTTTGCGCCAGACATCAATATTGAAACTTCCGGCATTGGCACCGGCATAGACGCCGCCGGGCACGCTCATGGTGATATCGCTGACCGCTTCGATCAGTCCCAGATTGATCAGCTCCGGTGCTGATGCGATGGTGCAGTCAATCACGCCTTGATGCAGCGCTTCGAGCGTATCGTTGATGGTCAGTGACATGGAGGTGGCGCCGAAATGCTCGGACCAGCGGGACCAGTGAGAACCGGCTACCCGGAGGCGTTTGCCCTTGAGTTGTTCCTGATTGGTAACCGGCTTGTTGCACAGCAAACCATAGCTGGAACTGGCAGCGTTGGCGGTATAGACCTGTTTTTGCTTTTCATATTCTTCAAGACATTCAGAACAGTTGAAGAAAGTGAATTCCGTCATGGCGCCTTCATAGGCCAGGGCGCCTTTGCCATTGAGTTCTTTCTCATCGAACAACAACAGCTGCATGGAAGATTCGTTCGCCAGATTGGTATGCGGATACATGGCGGGGAAATACACTGTCAGCAAATAGCCGCCGTCGGCGATGCCATCACGGACACCATCGGAAGTTTCCGAAGCATTGAGAAGAGACAGCGCGAAGACGCGTAACTTCAGATCGCCATCGGAATATTTTTCCACCGCTTTGGCGTAATTTTCCGCCGCCTTGGCGGGCAGGGATCCCGGTGGATAACCGGTGGCATAACGCAAGGTAGTGGCGTGGGCACCGGCCATGCTGGCGAGCAGAACCACCATTAAGACCGGACGTAGAACGACAAGAAAAAGGCGCATGGACGACCTCCCGGAAGGGTTAATAACCCGCCAAAAAAAGCGGGTCTGGCCGTCCTTACCCTATCGACAAAGCAATAACCGGTTATCGTCTGTTACGACGATTTGCCGGGCGGGCCTGAGCCGTCAAACAAAAGTAATGGCGTCACGCCGATCCGGGCGGTCAAGGTGGGGCAGGGCGTTGAACGTGGAAAGGCGCCATTCGGAACGGCCGACGATGATTTCGCAGAACGCGCTGTTGCGGAACTGGAAGTTCAATTCGATGGCGGAACGCGGCGCGGTCTGTAAAAGACCGGCGATGGTAGTGCCGATGACGCCGCCAGAACTGACCGCGAGAACATTGTCTTCCCGGGATAAACCGGTGCACAGTCCGTTCAATGCCTGCTGGATACGACCACCGAAATCGGCCCAGCTCTCGTGTTCTCCGACAAGGGTGCCGTCCACCCAGCCCTGATAGGCACCACGGAACGTCCGCCAGTAATCCACGGCGTCCCGTTTTTGGTGGCCGGCCACATCGGCGCTGCCGGTATGGCTGGCATAAAGCGCGTGACCATCGTACTCGTCCAGGCCGGGATGGATATCCAGGGTAGGTGGATTGTCGGTGGCGGCGAGCAGGCTTTTGGCGGTGTCCTGTTGTCGCATCAACTCGCCAGCCAGGGCCCGTTTGAAAGTGACGCCCCGTTCACGGAAATACTCGCCAAGCCAGCGTGCCTGTTGGTGCCCGAGCTCGGAAAGCTGATCGTAATTGTCTTCGCCGAAGGCCGCTTGGCCGTGACGTACCAGAAACAGTTTGGCCATGAACGCTCCGTTCTGCCGATTCGGGAAACGGCAGATGATCCATGGCGGTGACGGCGCTGTCCAGCCATGCCTGGTTACAATCGGCGGAATGGACGAGGCGGGGCCGCGCCGGGAAGACGGAGGATAGGTAAAAAATGTCGCGTCGGCGGTTGCCGCCGAGGCTTCAGGTTGACGCTACGTCAAGTGTTATCCTGAAGGATCACGCCATAGAATAGGGCGCTTTCCGGCAAACCGGTATGTCCTTTGCGGTATCCGGGTGGTTCGGGTACCCGTGACGAGGGCCGGGAGGGCCCCGTTTTCAGATGGCCAGGTTACAAAACAGGTGAGTCATGCTTGACCAAAACGAAATTGAGTTGTTCCGCGATAACGTCCGCAAGTTTCTCGAGAAGGAAGTCGCGCCGCACTATGATCAGTGGGAGAAAGAGGAGAAGTTTCCCCGCGAATTGTGGAACCAGTTAGGTGAGAACGGGTTTCTGTGTGTGGACGTACCGGAGGCCTACGGTGGCTTTGGCGCCGATTTTCGGCTTTCCGCGGTGATCGTGGAGGAAGCCTCCCGTTTGGGGTTCGGCGCTCTGGCGTCCAACCTGTCCGTGCACTCCGACATTGTTGCCCCTTATATCCTGCACCTGGGCACGGAGGAGCAGAAACAGGCCTGGTTGCCGAAGATGGTGACCGGGGAAGCGGTGGGCTCCATTGGCATGACCGAGCCCGGCGCCGGTTCCGATCTGCAAGGCATGAAAACCCGCGCGGAGAAAGACGGCGACCACTATGTGATCAATGGTCAGAAGACTTTTATCACCAATGGCCAGCACAGCGACGTTATCGTTCTGGCCACCAAAACCGACGCCAATGCCGGTGCCAAGGGCGTGACCCTGTTTACCGTGGACGCCACCACCGCGGGTTTTTCCCGTGGCCGTAATCTGGAAAAGATGGGCCATCACGCGGCGGATACCTCGGAGTTGTTTTTCCAGGACGTCCGCGTTGGCGCGGACCAGATTCTGGGCGGAGAGGGCAAGGGCTTCTTTAACCTGATGAACGAACTGCCCCGTGAGCGCCTGATCCTGGCGCTGAGCGCGGTGGCCGCTTGCGAGGGCATGCTGGAGCGGACCATCGAGTACGTTCAGGAGCGCCAGGCGTTCGGGCAGTCGGTGGCCAAATTCCAGAATACCCGTTTCGTGCTTGCCAACCTGCATGCCATGGTCGAGGTCAACAAAGCCTTTACCAGCCAGTGCATCGAGCAGTACGGCCGTGGTGAACTGAGCACCACCAACGCCTCCATCGCCAAGCTGATGACCACGGAACTGCAGGGCAAGGTGGCGGACCAGTGCCTGCAGCTGTTCGGCGGTTACGGTTACATGAAGGAGTATCCGATTTCCCGGGACTACGTGGACGCCCGCATTCAGCGTATCTACGGCGGTACCAGCGAGATCATGAAGGAAATCATCGCCCGGGATATCCTCGGCCGCTAAGCGCCTCCGCGCTGGCCACCGTTTCCATACTGACCACATAGCGCAGCGGCCCTCCCGCTGCGCTGGCGTCAAAGGGATAGCAGGTCACCAGCGCCAGCGTTTGCGGGTCCGCCGGTGGTTGCAGGGTGTCCCGGCGGGTGTCGGCCACTTCGGTGGCCGTCACCCGGTAACGGGCCCAGCGCCCGTCCGCCTTCTGCAGGCTCAACCGGTCTTCCTTTTCCAGCCCCTGCAGAAAGCGGAAGTGCGTGTCCCGGTGTCCGGCCACCACCCAGCCGCCGCCGGCGGTCGCCATCCGGCCGGGGCCGAACGCCAGCGCCTGACCGCTGGCGCTTTCCAGGACATACAGATCCTTGCCGCGGTTGTCGGTCAGCCGTGCCACTGGCCAGGTGTCCGCCCACGGCCAGGGAGGATGATGACCGCCTTCGGCCAGAGTCCTTTCCCAGGCCCGGGCGATCAGCGCCTGGGCCACCCAGGCCTTGGCTTCGATCCAGGTCGCCTTGCCGGCCACCAGTATCAGCAAGCCCAGGACCACCCCCAGCAGCAGACGCTCACTCCTGGCCACGGTGGCGTCTCCGGCGGAACACCAGAATTAACAGCAGGCCGGTGAGGGCAAGTACCACGGCCTGTCGCCAGAGCCGGTCCACGCCGGTGGCGGTGGCGGGCCACGCCAGACCATCGGGAAGGGTGTTGGCGATGTTCTCCCGGATCAACGGCTCGTCCAGCGGACGGGAAGGGGTACGCTCGATCGCCACGAAGCTGGTGTAGCGGCTCATCAACGAATGCTCCAGTGCCACGTCGGTGAGCAGTGGACGGATCACTTGTTCCGCTTCGCCCAGCGCCAGCCGGTCGTTCAGCGCCTCGATCTTGTTACGGGCCCAAAGGCGGGCGATGCCGGGATGTTGCCGCCCTTCGGGCAGTTGCAGGGTCTGTTCCCATGGGGCAGGAGTGAGACCGGTCAAGGTCAGGTACTCGGGAACACGATTCAGCTTCAATGTCAGCAGCAGCGGCTCACTGGCGTACAGATCAGGAATACGGCGTGGCCAGACTTCCGCTTCCACACCCGGCGGCAGGGTCAGCCGCACATCGCGGATCACCGGGTTTTCCAGCTTCACGAACAGGTCATTCATGGCTTTCGACACTTCCTGCAAGTTGCCGATGTAGGTGAAGGTGCCGCGGCCGAACTGCGCCGCCTTGCGCATGAAATGACTGTTGGGGCTGGAACCGATGCCGACGGTAAACAGGCGGGCCGAACCCAGGCGCCGATGAATCAGGTTGAAAATGCCGTCCTCATTGGTCACCGCGCCATCGGTGATGAACATCACCTGGCGCAGGTATTCGGCATCGGCGGGCATGGTCAGCGCGGTGTGCAAGGCGGGCAGCATCTCGGTGCCGCCGCTGGCTTTCAGGCCGGTGACGAAACGGCGTGCCTGTTGCAAGTGCGCCTCGTCGGCGGGCATGGGTGCCGCGAACAGGGCGTGATGGACGCTGTTGAACTCGATCACATTGAAGCGGTCGCCAGGGCGCAGATGCGCCAGCGCTTCCAGCAGACTGGCGCGGGCCTGCCGGATGGAGGCGCCGCTCATGGAGCCGGAGGTATCAATGATGAACAAGGTTTCCCGGGGCAGGGCGCGGGTGGCGGCGGGGTGCGAGGGCGGGGTCAGCATCACCAGCGCGTAGTGTTCGCCATTCACATTCTCCACGAACAGGCTGCCGCGACTTTGTTCGGCGTTGGCGATGCGCCAGTGCAGCAGGAAATCCCGATCCATGGGCACCAGGCCGTCGCTGGGATGGATCCGATAGAGGCCACGGGCGCCGTCCACGTCCAGATCGTGACTGCCGCTGTCCGGCGGCAGGATCGATTGGCCGGCATCCAGCTCCACCCGCAGACGGGCCATATTGGGGGCGGCGCTGCTATCCGGGGAATGGAAGGGGCCGGAAAGGTTCTCGTCGCCTTCGGGCTGGTAACGCGGCGTCAGCGTCATCGGCACCCTCAGCCGGAAGTCATTGCCCTGTACATCCACGGTCTGGCTGTAGTGCAAGGTGACTTCGACGCGCTCGCCGGGGGCGATATTGGCCACGGAAGTGGTGAACAGGTTGCTGTGACGTTGCTCCACCAGCCCGGCGCGATGGCCGTCCCTCTTGGCCTGCTGGTAGCGGCGTTTGGCTTCCTGTTTCGGCTGGATCTCGCCGACGATACGGCGTTCGCCCACCGTCAGGGTCATACCGGTGACCGCCGCCTGCTCCGGCAGCGGAAACACATAACGTCCTTCGCTGAAGAGCGCGCCTTCGTTTTGGAACGACTGCACCAGGGTGACCTGGGCCACCGGTCCGCTGATATGGATGTCCACATCAGTGGAGAGCAGGGTTGCCGGTACCTCCTGGCCATCGTCATCGAACATCAGGAACACGCCGCTGCCCGGTTCCGCCGGAGTACCCCGGGGCACGGCGTGGGCGGTGGCGGACAACAGCAGCGCGGCCAGGCACAACAAAGCCCAGGGCAAGGCGGTTCGGGGCGCGGCATCGGGCCGCGTGGCAAGCAGGCGAATGATCATGTCGGTTCCCCTCGCAGGTTAGGTCGGGGAGAGCATGGACGGCCTGAATGAGACTCTTATGTGGCTTTTGTGTGGAAGGGATGAGGGAAGCCCATCAGCCCATCGCGGCTCGTGAGCGGAGGGCCGCGATGGGCCTTAGCTTTCCCGTTTGGCCACGGCCCGCAGCACGATCCGGCATTGGTTCTCGCCATACTCGCGAATGTCCGCCGCGGCCTTTTCGGGATCCCGCGCCAGCACGTTTTCCAGCAGCCGCTGGAAGATGCGCAGGGACACATCGAACTCGGTGGTTTCTTCCTGCAGGGCGATGAAGGAGAACCGCTTCAACAAGGGCATAAGGTCGGTGATATCGGCCGCCAGGTAGCGATTGTCCGCGAAACGGTCGGTGGCGATCTCGACGAAACGGAAGGCCAGCTGGTGGCCACCCTGTACGTCCCCCTGGTCATAGCAGCGCTGAAAGTCCGGCAGCATGGTGGCGAGATCCTCGATCTGGCCCGGTCGCCAGTTGCTGGCCGCCATGGCCGCCAGACGGGAAAGCAGCAGAAACAGGAAGTCGTAGAGGTCGCGGACCTCGCTTTCGCTGACCTCGCAAACCCGCGCACCACGGCGTGGCTGCAATTCGATCAAATGCTGCTTCTCCAAGAGCCTGAAGGCCTCTCGGAGTGAGTTGGTGCTCACTTCAAGCTGTTTGGCCAACTCCGCCTCCGGCAGCTTCTCTCCCGGTTTGCGCTCGCCGCGGACAATCTGCTCGGCCAGATGATCGGCGATCTGCTCGCTGAGGCTCACGGCTCTCAAGGTCATAAAGGGCTCCTTTTGATGAGAGCGATTATCCCGATTATGAGCTGATGTGTCACTAATTGAATTGTTTGACAATTGAATTAATCATGCTAACGTTGCCATCGAGGACTGTTACTGTCACTAGCGAGGCCGCTCATGTTCGCCAAAATGTCGTCCGACACCATGTTGAAAATAAAAAAGTGGGGCTATCTCCTGTTCTGGGCCGCGGTACTGCCGCTGCTGCCGTTCAGCGTCTATGTGGGACGTGAGGCCGGCACCCAGGACTATTGGGCCTGGTTCATCTATTTCGTCGTGTTCGGCATGGTGCCGTTGCTCGACTACCTTATCGGCAAGGACCCCTCCAACCCGGATGAGAAGGTCCAGGTGCCTTCCCTGAGCGAGGAGCGCATCTACACGTTCTTCCTGTTTCTGATGGGCTTTGTCTGGCTGGGCGTGCTGTTCTACGCCGGCCATGTGTTCATCAGCAACGACTACGGTTGGTTCGGCAAGCTGGGGTGGATTGTTTCCATCGGTACCGTGGGCGGCATCATCGCCATTAATCTGGGCCATGAGTTCGTCCACAAGGATCCCAAGCTGGAGAACTGGATGGGGGGGCTGCTGCTGTCCTCGGTGACCTACGCCGGCTTCAAGGTGGAGCACGTGCGCGGCCATCACGTTCATGTTTCAACCCCGCAGGATGCCTCCTCATCCCAGTACAATCAGGGGCTGTACAGCTTTCTGCCGCGCGCCATCAAGCATAACTTCCTCAATGCCTGGAAGCTGGAAAAGCAATATCTGGAGCGTAAGGGCAAAAAGAACTTCAGCATCCATAATGAGCTGATCTGGTGGTACAGCATTTCCGCTTTGTTCGCGGTGGCTTTCGGTATCGCTTTCGGCTGGCAGGGTGTGCTGTTTTTCCTGGCACAGAGCTTCGTTGCCGCCTTGACGCTGGAGGTCATCAACTACATCGAGCACTACGGCCTGCATCGTCGGGTTCAGGAAAATGGCCGCTATGAGCGGGTAACCCCGGCGCATAGCTGGAACTCCAATTACCTCCTCACCAACCTGGCCCTGTTCCAATTGCAGCGTCACAGTGATCACCATGCCTATGCCAAGCGGCGCTATCAGGTCCTGCGCCACTACGAGGAAAGTCCGCAATTGCCCGGTGGTTACGCCGCCATGTATGTGCTGGCGTTGTTCCCGCCGCTGTGGAAAAAGGTCATGAATCCCCGCGTTGAGGCTTACTACGAAGGGGAAATGGATCAGTTGTTCCGCAATGCGCGCCGCGTGAACAACATCGCTTGAATCCCTGCTGATGACACGGAGCCCGGCCTTGCCGGGCTCATTTCCTGGCTCTCTTCAGGACCCCGGGCCGTATCGACTGCGGTACCCGGGGTTTTTTTGTTCATCGCGGTTTGCAGGGATACAACATTACTATGGCGAGTAATGGCGATGGTGCTATTGTCGACGCCGCCGGGGATGGCTTTGGCACAGGAGCCGCCCCAGTATGATCCCGTGCCCCGGTGTCACTTCCTGTCTCTGCCTCTACCCGGCTTTCGTCGGGCAGGGCGGATCAGCGCTGTGATTCCATGTCAGCTGGCACGGCGGCCTGCTTTTCTCGTATTGTGGTACAGGCTCTTCTCAATCAATGCCAATCTTTTTACAGTGCGGTATTCGATATCCAGGATCCGACCCTCCGGTCGCCGGTTACCGAATCCGGGCCCAATATCATTGAGGAAACCGCTCGAGCGTTATGGTCGTCATGGACAGGCACCGTCCCGTTGTTTTACGCCCGGCCCGTCGGCAGGATGCGGCGGCCATATCCCGTTGTGTGCTGCGCGCTTATCAACATTTTGTTCCCCGCATGGGACGTCCCCCGGTACCGATGACCGACGACTACAACCAGGTTCTGCGGCGTAACACGGTATGGGTGGCCGATGACGGCCTCGGCATCCAGGGCGTGGTGGAACTGGAGGAAACGGATTTCGGGCTGCTCACCAAGAACATGGCGGTGGATCCGGACTTTCAGAAACAGGGCCTGGGGCGTCGCCTGCTGGCCCAGGCCGAACAGCTGGCCCGCGAAGCCGGGCATGATGCGCTGTACATTTACATCAGCGAGGCCATGGTGGAGAACCTGGTGTTCTATCTCGACCACGGCTATCAGGAGTACGAACGGCGCCTGGAGCAGGGCACCTACCGGCGTATCTATTTGCGTAAACACTTGGCCTGACATTGGGAGCCGCTCCAGGCCATGGCGAGTCTGCCGAACACGAGCGGGGGAATGGCCATGCGTCTGGTCTGGTTCCGTAACGATCTGCGCTGTCATGGGCATACGCCGCTACGGCAAGCGCTGGCCGGCGCCGGTCCGGTGCTTGCTTTGTATGTGCTGTGCCCCGGGCAGTGGGACGCTCACGATGTCGCGCCGCTGCGTCGCTGGTATGTACTGGAGAGTCTGCGGGAGTTGGGCGAGGAGCTCGCGGCTCGGGGCGTCGACTTGCATGTGATCGATGGCGGCGATTTCGCCGGCGCGGTGGAGGTAGTGCAACGCTTTGTCGCCGACCGGGGTGTCACCGAGGTGTTCTGCAATCGTGAATACCCCGTCAACGAGCTGAATCGGGATCGGGCAGTGGCGCGTTCACTGGAAAACACCGGCGTGCGCATTCGCGGTTTCGATGATGGCGTGTTGGTGCCGCCGCGAGCGCTGAATACCGGCAAGGGCACCCCTTACACCGTCTTCACGGCGTATAAGCGGCGTTGGGATGCGTGGATGGAGGAGAAAGGTCCGCCACTGCCGGAGACGCCGCGATGGCCGGGCGGGCAAGGTGATTTCGTTGGTCGAGCCACGGTGCGAAAGGCGCTGGCGGAACTGTCGGTGTCGCCGCGGTTGACGGAACTCTGGCAGCCAGGAGAAGCCGCCGCGGCCCGGCAACTGGAACGGTTCGTGGCGCGGGATCTGGCACACTACAAGAACCGGCGTGATATCCCCTGCGAAGCCGGAACCAGTGGGTTATCGGCGGCGTTGTCCGCCGGCACGCTGGCGCCGGCCCAGGCCTGGTGGGTCGCCCGGCTGGCGATGCGCGATGCTGGCGTGCGGGAGGGCGCGGCTTGCTGGATCGGCGAACTGGCCTGGCGGGATTTTTATCGGCAAATTCTGCACCGGTTCCCGATGTTGGCCAAGGGCGCGCCGTTTCGCCCGGAAACCCGCTTGTTGCAGTGGAACGACAACGAAACGCTATTTAACGCCTGGTGCCAGGGGCGCACCGGTTATCCGCTGGTGGACGCGGCCATGCGGCAGTTGCTAAGCACGGGATGGATGCATAACCGGTTGCGCATGTTGACCGCCATGTTTCTGACCAAGCATCTGTTTATCGATTGGCGCAAGGGCGAGCGGTTTTTCATGCAACATCTGATCGACGGGGATGTTGCCGCCAACAATGGCGGCTGGCAATGGAGTGCTTCCACCGGAACCGATGCGGCGCCTTATTTCCGGGTCTTCAGCCCGGTACGGCAAAGCCGGCGGTTCGATCCGCAAGGACATTTTATTGCCCGTTACGTGCCGGAGCTGGCGGAGCTCGATAACGACAGTGTTCATGAGCCCTGGAAGCAGCCGCTGTTGAGCGGCGACTATCCGCCGCCGGTGGTGGCGCATGAAGGGGTGAAGCAACGGGTGGAAGCCGCTTTTCGGGCCGCCCGTGATACCTGGCGGCGGCAAGGCGAAGGGGCTGGATCCTCTGGAGCCTGAACAGGATGTCGCAGGCTCCGTCCACTTTTGAGAGATGAACTCACTGGCCGCTGAAGGTCGGGTCCCGCTTTTCAATGAAGGCGGCCACGGCTTCGTCGTGGTCATCGGTGGTGTGGGCCAGCGCCTGCATGGCGGCGGACATTTCCAGCACCGTATCCAGACGCGAGGAGCGCGCGGTCCACAGCAGGCGTTTGGTCATGCGCACCGCCTGCGGCGGGTTGGCGGCGATACGCGCGGCCAGGGCACGGGCTTCGTCCAGCAACTTGTCGTCGGGCACCACCCGGGACACCAGACCACAGGCGAGCGCCTCCTCGGCGCCGACGCGGTCGCCGGTGAGTGCCATTTCCGCCGCTTTGGAGAACCCGACCACCCGCTGAAGCAACCAGGCGCCACCGTCTCCGGGAATGATGCCCAACTTGACGAAACTCTCGGCGAACCAGGCGCGTTCGCCGGCGATGCGGATATCGCACATGCAGGCCAGATCGCAGCCGGCGCCCACCGCCGGGCCGTTGACGGCGGCGATCACCGGGACTTCCAGTTTTTCGAACGCCAGCGGAATGCGCTGAATGCCGGTTTTGTAGTTGCGCCGGGTTTTCACCGGGGCCGTGGCGTCGTTGAGACCGCCAGCGGCACCCATCTTTTTCACGTTGCCGCCGCTGGAGAAGGCACTGCCGGCGCCGGTGAGGATCGCCACCCGGGCTTGCGGGTCCGCCTCCAAGCGATCCAGGGCATCCAGCAGCGCTTCGATCATGTCGGCGTCGGAGATCGGGTTGCGGTTTTCCGGGCTGTTCAGGGTCAGGGTGACGATACCGTCGTCGAGTTGATAGGTAACCAGTTCGCTCATGAAGATTCCTTGTTATTAACGCGGCTTATTAACGCAAACCCAGGCCACGGGCGATGATGCCGCGCAGAATTTCCCGGGTGCCGCCTCGTAGTGAAAATGCGGGTACTTGTTGCACAGCGTAGTGGAGCACTTGGAAAAAGTCCCGGTGAGCGGCGTCGGCGCGGCCGGTGTCCACCAGTTGCCGGGCAATGTCCGGAATGTCCTGTTCCAGCAGGGCCCCCAGATCCTTGACGATGGCCGCCTGCAACGTTGGATTCTCGCCCCGTTGCAACATGCCGGCCACACTGCGTGACAGTCGACGCAGGCTCATCAAATGGGCGGCGAGGCGGCCAACGGCGATGCGGGACTGATCGTCATCGCGGCCTTGCAGGGCGCGGATCAACTCGATCAGCACCCACAGAGTGGAGAGAAACCGGTCCGGACCGCTGCGCTCGAACGCCAGCTCGCTGAGCACCTGGTTCCAGCCGTCGCCCATCTCGCCGATCAGGGCGTCGCGGGGAACCTGGACGTTTTCGAACACCACCTCATTGAAATGATGGGCGCCGGACAGATCGTGGATCGGCCGGATGGTGATCCCCGGCAGAGTCAGATCGATCAGCAACTGGCTGGTGCCGCCATGGCGGTCCTCATGGTCACGGCTGGTGCGGCAGAACAGCACCATGTAATGGGCCTTGTGGCCGTAGGTGGTCCACAGCTTGGTGCCGTTGACGATGAAGCCATCGTCCACCGGCTCGGCGTAGGTGCGGGCGGCGGCCAGGTCGGAACCGGAATCCGGCTCGCTCATGCCGATACAGAAAAAGCATTCACCGCGGGTGATGCGTGGCAGGATCGCCTGCTTCTGGGCTTCAGTGCCATAGCGCAACAGCAGCGGGCCGCTTTGCCGGTCCGCGATCCAATGCGCCGCCACTGGCGCGCCGGCGGCTAATAGTTCCTCCAGCAGCACGTAGCGTTCCAGAGCGCTGCGTTCACTGCCGCCGTACTGCTTCGGCCAGGTCAGGCCGATCCAGCCTTGTTCTCCTAGCCGGCGGCTGAAGCCGGCATCGAACCCCATCCAGGATTCGACCCGTTGAAGCGGCGTGCGGCCGGCCAGTTCGGTGGCGAGGAAGTCGCGTACCTGTTCGCGGAAGCTCTCCGCCTGTTGCGATTCCGGAGGCGTCGGGAAGGACAAATCGATCATTGGCGCGCTCCTTCGGTGCTGCTGCCCAGTTCGGTGATGAAGGGCCAAAGACCATCGGCGCCGCGCGCCAGAACCTGCTCGCCCAACCGGGCCTGCCAGTAGCGTTCGCTGCCGAATTCGTCGCGCCAGCTCCACAGCCGCCGGCTGTACAGGTTGAGCCGGTATTCGCGGGTCATGCCGATGGCGCCATGGACCTGGTGGGCGATGGCCAGCGCCTGGCCGGCGGCTTCGCCGCAACGGGCTTTGGCGGCGGCAATCAGCGCATGGCGGCGCGGATCGTGGAACGCGTCCACCGCCATATCGGCGGCCCCGGCGGCTATCGCGGCCTGGGTGGCCAGTACCGCCAGTTGCTGCTGGATCGCCTGTTGCCGGGCGATGGGCTTGCCGAATTGCACTCGCTCGCCGGCATATTGAACGGTCATATCGAGCACCGTGGCCAGGGCTCCGGCGATTTCCTGGCAGCGCAGCAGCGCGCCGCTCTCGAACAGCCATTGCGGGCCAAGCGTCTTGGGCAGCTCGCGCACCTGGTGGTCGTCCAGGGCGAGGTCCAGGGTCAGATCGGTGCGCGGCTGATCGGCCAGATTGGTTCCGGGGGTTGCCGCCAGACTGTCGGGGGCGAGGACCAGCAGCCGGTTTTGCCGGTCGTGCCGGGCAATCGTTACCACCACTTCGGCGTTTTCCACCCAGGGCGCGGCCGGCAGCCGGCCATGGACCCACCAGTGGTCCCCATCCCGGTTCAACTCCAGTGGGTTATGCGGGTCCGTCACGGCAAGGGTGGGCCGCCCTTCCGCGATGTCGGCGCCGGCTTCGGCAAGCAACCGGTTGGCGAGCAGAGCTTCGCCCAGCGGTGCCGCCAGCGCGTACTGACCGGCCAGGCGAACCACCGCCAGCGCGTCCGCCACCGGCAGGTCGAAGCCGCCATGGGCCTCATCCACCAGCGCCAGTGGCAGGCCGAGTCCCGCCACCCGTCGCCAGGCCGCGTCAGTGTCGTCCGGCGTTTCCCGCAGTTCGGCGAAGAGCCGCCCGGCGGTATCGAGCAGCAGGCTGCGACTATCGTCCATGGAACCTCACAGGCGCTCGATGATGGTGGTGTTGGCCATGCCGCCGGCCTCGCACATGGTCTGCAAGCCGTAACGCTGGCCGTTCTGACCCAGGGCGTGCACCAGGGTGGTCATCAGCCGGGCCCCGGAAGCACCGAGCGGATGGCCGAGTGCGATGGCGCCGCCGCGCGGGTTCAGGCGCTGCGGGTCCGCGCCCAGCTCTTTCCGCCAGGCCAGCGGTACTGGCGCGAACGCTTCGTTCACCTCGAAGTGATCGATCTGATCCACGTTCATGCCGGCTTTTTGCAGTGCCCGTTTGCTGGACGGAATCGGCGCCGTCAGCATGGTCAACGGGCTGTCGCCGCAGACATCGAAGCTGACGAAACGGGCCAGAGGCTTGAGCCCCAGCTTATTGGCCAGGGTCTCGCTCATGATCAGCAGAGTGGAGGCGCCGTCGGTGATCTGGGAAGCGTTGCCGGCGGTGATGCTCCAGTTGATTTCCGGGAACCGCTGTTTCAGAGCGTCGTCCTGGAATGATGGGCGTAATTCGCTCAGCCGTTCCGCGGTGGTGGCGGGGCGGATGGTTTCGTCCTCGGACAGGACGCTGCCGTCCGGCAGGGTCACCGGTACGATTTCATCGCGGAAAGCGCCGGCTTCCCGATGAGCTGCAGCCCGCTGATGGGATTGGGCGGCGTACTGATCCAGCGTCTCGCGATCCAGTTGATAGCGGCTGGTCACCAGTTCGGCGGCCACTCCCTGGGACACCAGCCCCGGAGCATAGCGTTGCTGAACGCCCTGTCCGAACGGATCCTGGCCCATGCGCGCGCTACCCATGGGGACCCGGCTCATGGACTCCACGCCGCCAGCGATCACCAACTGATTGGCGCCGGCCATGATCGACTGGGCGGCGAAATGCACCGCCTGCTGGCTGGAGCCGCATTTGCGGTCGATGGTGGTGCTGGGCACGTGTTCGGGAAAACCGGCGGCGAGCAACGCCATGCGTCCGGGGGTGGCGGACTGTTCGCCGGACTGGCTGACGCAACCGATCATGACGTCGTCCACCAGGCCGGGGTCGATATCGTGGCGCTGGACGGTCTCTTTCAGCAGGGCGGCGAGCAGGTCCACCGGGTGCAGGCCGGCCAGCCCGCCATCGGGCTTGCCCCGGCCCATGGGGGTACGCAGGGCGTCGACGATAACGGCGGCTTCAGTCATGACGGACTCCATGCCGGGGGTCGCCCGGCGGCAGGGGGAAATTCATTTGTACTCCTTATTGTTCCGACGGCCGCCATCCGGGAATATCCGGGGGGCATCGCCCGTCGGGTCCGGGACCGTGGCGCGAAATAAGGGCGCTTGGGGCTCGACAAAACGGGATAAACAATCAACCATGATTTTTTTTGCCGGTCAAGATGGCTGGCATCCGGCGAACGCAATGGACCAGAACCATGACCGAAGACGTAGAGCACTCTCCGGCGACGGACGCGGTAGTCCCCGGTGCCCGGCGCGCGCCCCGGCAGGCACGCAGTCTGGATACCCGGGAGAAGCTGGTGACCGCTGCCCTGGAGTTGATCCGCACGGAAGGTTATGCCGCCCTGAGCACCCCGCTGGTGGCACGCCGCGCGGGCGTCTCCCGGGGCGCGCTGCAATACCATTTTGCTTCCCGCGACGATCTGTTCGTGGCGGTTCGCAGCCGCCTGGCATTGCGCCTGGACTGGGGGTTCCCGGTGGCGGAACTGGCGGCCCGGCCTCTGGCCGAGCGGGTGGCCTGGGTGGTGGACCATTACTGGTCGGTGCTGGGCAGCGATGATTATGTGGCGGCCATGGAGATCCGCCTGTATGAGCGTTTCAACGGCGCGCTCCATGCCCAGCTGTGCCAGGAAATGCGGGAGCTGGCGGAAACGCGCCACCGGGAATGGGTGCGCCTGTTCGCCGACGTGTCACTGGACACCGACACTCTGGTCGGTGTGCGCACCTACATGATGGACGCCCTGCGCGGCATTGCCCTCAGGCGCATCGAGATGGGACCGGAGGAGCGGGTACTGCCGGCGCTGGCATTGCTCAAGACCAGTCTGGTGGGGCTGCTGGCTGAATAACCCCCTGGCTGCCAACCCTCTGTAGGAGCTTGGTCCGGGCGGCGGGCCGCTGCAAGCGAATCGGGCTCCCGGGGCCCCAAAAAATTCGCTTGCAGGGCAAGCTTGTATGGTTTCCCGGCAAGTCTTAGAAAGAAAAGACTTGTCGGGGTGGAGGGACCAAGCAAGCTTCTGACCCTAGGGTACAGACTGTGGGAGATATGGCCCCACCCCGCACCTTCAAACGCCGATAAGGAATCCATCGGCTGAGCGCACACTCAGACCGACGATACTCTGCAAGCCAGCGTTACGGTGCGCCCCGACAAGCCCATTTAACCTAGCTGACAGGGGTGCCCCATGGCAATGCCGGCAAGCCGCCCGGAGATCGGGATTGATGTGGCCAAAGACGACCTGGTGATTCACCTCCAGGACCTGAACCAAACCGTCACCATCGACAATACCCCCCAGGCCATCCGCCAATGGCTGGCCACCCTCCCCAAGGGCTGCGATATCGCCATTGAGGCGACCAGCACCTATCACCTGGACATTACCGAGCGCGCACACGCCAAGGGCCACCGGGTCTATGTGGTGGACGGCTACCGCCTCAGCAACTACCGCAAAGGCGTTGGAGGGCGGGCCAAGACGGATCTGGCCGATGCCCAGTTGCTGGCCCGCTATCTGCGCAGGGAGAAAGACGAGTTACGCCCATGGAGCCCACCCCCAAAGGCGTACCGGGTGCTGCAGAGCCTGCTGCGTCGCCGCGCCGCCTTGGTTAAGGCCCGCACGGCATTACGCCAGAGCCTGAGCGGAGAACCGGAGCTCAAGGCCCCGCTACAGGCCCTGATCGCCGAAATGGACCGGATTGACACTCTGATCCAGAAACGGCTCAAGAGTGCGGTGAGGGCCGCAGGCTTACAGACCCAGGTCCAACGCTGCGACGCCATCGATGGGGTCGGCGAGCTCACCGCCACCGCCTTGGTCATGGCCTTCCTGAGAGGGGACTTCAAGAACAGCGATGCCTTCGTGGCCTTCCTGGGGCTGGATGTCCGAGTGCGTGACTCTGGTAAACTCACAGGCAAGCGTAAGCTGACCAAGCAAGGGGATACCGAGGTCAGGCGACTGCTGCACTGTGCCGCCATGAGTGCCTCTCGACACCCGGTCTGGCGCGCCTTCTATCAGCGCTATCGGGATCGGGGACTGCACACCACCCAAGCCTTGGTGATCCTGGCCCGGAAGATCGCCCGCACCGCCTTCACCCTGATGAAGCAGCAACAAGAATATTGCCCCGCAAAGCTCTTTTAAGCATTGCAGGACACCATAGAATCTCCTACAGCGGCTTCGTAGTCCGGTCCGTGGGAAGCTGCCTTGTGGACAGTGGCGATAAAAAATTGCCGGGAGCAATTTTTAACGTTGCTTTGCGACGGCCCGAAGGGTGGCCGCCATGGACGGCGGCGATAAAAAATCAGCTTTGATTGTCGTCGCGAAAAGTGGAAAAGTATCGGGCTGATTCCGGCCCGTCCAGAATCGGAAACCCGGAAATGAGAACAACAGGCCGGGACAATCAGGAGCCTCGATGACAACAACAACGTCGCAAAAACCGGTGCTGCCGGGTCCGGATCGGGACTGGCTGGCACAACATCAGGAACCGGTGCTGGAGCCGGAGCTGGCCATCGTCGACCCGCATCATCATCTGTGGGGACCGCCGCGCGCCACCTATCTGCAAGCGGATATCGAAACCGATTTGAACGCCGGCCACCGCGTCATTGGCACGGTCTTCGTGGAATGTCTGGAACAGTATCGCGACAGCGGGCCGGAACCGATGCGGCCGTTGGGCGAGACCCGTTTTGCCCGGAGTGTGGCGGAGGCCACCGGCGGCCGCGTCTGCACTGGCATCGTCGGTCACGCCGATCTGCGCCTGGGCACTTCGGTGAATCGGGTGCTGGAAGGTCACCTGAAGGAAGGCGGCGGCCGTTTCCGCGGCATCCGTCAGTCCAGCGTCTGGGATCCGGATCCCACAGTGCGTACCACCACCCGGATTCCATCGGAGAAGCTGCTGCTGGATCCCAATTTCCGCGAGGGATTCGCCTGCCTGGCGCCGCTGGGACTGAGCTTCGATTGCTGGACCTACTTTCATCAGCTGCCGGAACTGGAGAATCTGGCGCGGGCGTTTCCCGACACCGTGATCGTGCTGGATCACGTCGGCGGCGTGCTCGGTGTCGGGCCCTACGCCGGGCGTCGTGACGCGCTGTTCCCGGAGTGGCGCATGGCGATCGAATCGCTGGCGCGCTGCGCCAACGTACGGATCAAACTGGGTGGTCTGGGCATGCACAGCTGCGGTTTCGGCCTGGACGGTCAGCCGTTACCGCCGTCCTCGGAGGCTCTGGTGGATCTCTGGCGACCTTATCTGGATGTGTGTCTGTCCGCCTTCGGCGTGGAAAGGGCGATGTTCGAAAGTAACTTCCCGGTGGATCAGGTGTCTTGTTCCTACGCGGTGTTGTGGAACGCGTTCAAACGTTACGCCGCCGGTTTTTCCGAGGCGGAGAAAGCGGCCTTGTTCCGGGAAAACGCCATCGAAACGTATCGGCTGGAGATTCCGGCGCTCACTGCTTCCAGAACAGCGGAGTGAACAGCACCAGCAAGGTGAAGATCTCCAGACGGCCGAGCAGCATCAGCAGCGTCATCATCCACTTGGCGGCGGGTGAAATATCGGCGAAGCCGCTGGCCACGCCGCCAATCCCCACGCCCAGGTTGTTCAGGCTGGCGGCAACGCAGCTGACCGCGGTGGTCAGGTCCAGCCCGGTGACGGTGAACAGCAGCGTGAAGACCACCGCGATGGTGATGTAAACACCGACAAAGCCCCACACCGCCTGCAGCACCCGATCATTCACCGTATGGCGGCCGAAACGCAGGGCAAAGGCGCCGTTGGGGTAAATCAGCCGCCGCAGTTCGCGAATGCTGTGGTGGAACACCAGAGCACCGCGCACGCTCTTCATGCCGCCGCCGGTGGAGCCGGCGCTGGCGCCGAGGAAACTGGTGAACACCAGCAGGAAGGGCACGAAACCGGGCCAGGCGGCGGCGTTGGTGCTGGTGTAGCCGGTGCCGGTGCTGAACGAGGCCACCTGGAACGCGGCGTGTCGCAAGGTTTCATCGGCGCCCTGGAACACGTTGAAGGCCAAGAGCCCCAGCGTCACCAGCAGGATGTAGAGGAACACCATGCCGATGTAGAAACGAAACTCCGGATCGCGCACGAACGTCAGCGGCGAGAGGCCGCGAATGGCGGCGAAATGGAGGGCGAAGTTGGTCCCGCCGATAATAATGAAGACGGTGGTGATCCAGTCGATGGCGGCACTGTCCCAGTAGGCCATGGACTGGTCATGGGTGGAGAAGCCGCCGGTGGCCACGGTGCTGAAGCTGTGGGTGATGGCGTCGAACAGGGACATGCCGGCCAGCCAGTAGGCCGAAGCGCATGCCACGGTGATGAACAGATACAGGTACCACAGCGCCTTGGCGGTTTCGGCGATGCGCGGCGTCAGTTTGGCGTCCTTCATCGGCCCGGGAATCTCCGCCTTGTACAACTGCATACCCCCGATGCCCAGCATCGGCAGGATCGCCACCGCCAGCACGATAACGCCCATGCCGCCAAACCACTGCAGTTGCTGGCGGTAATAAAGAATGGATTTGGGCAAGGTATCCAGGCCGGAAAGCACCGAGGCGCCGGTGGTGGTCAGCCCGGACACGGATTCAAACACCGCGTCGGTGAACCCCACCGGAGTGTCGGCGGAAATCAAAAACGGCAGGCCGCCAATCACGCCCAGTACCGACCAGAACAGCGTCACCACCAGGAAGCCGTCGCGGGTCTGCAGTTCGGCGCGGTGACGGAAGAACGGCAGCCACAGCACCAGCCCGAGCAGCAACGAGATCACGAAGGACGCCAGGAACGGCCCTTCACTGCCGTCCTGATAGAAGTAGGACACCGCCACCGGCGGCATCATGGTGAAGCTGAACACCACCAGCAGCAGGCCGAGCACTTTGGAGATCAGCGCGAAATGCATGCTTTCTTCCTTCGCTGACACGCCAGCACGCAACACGCAACACGCAAAAAAACGTGGGCTGGAAAGTGGCACTTGCGAGCGTGCAAGCGTGTTGGCGTGTCAGCGTGCATGCGTTTCCTAGAAGAACGTGAACCCGACCTGGAACAGTTTTTCCACGTCGCGAATACGGCGCCGGTCGATCAGGAACAGGATCACGTGATCGTTCGGTTCGATCACCACATCGTCATGGGCGATCAGTACCCGTTCACCGCGTACCACGGCGCCAATGGTGGTGCCTTCCGGCAAGTCGATGTCCTCGATGGCGCGGCCCACCACCTTGGAGGATTTGGCGTCGCCGTGGGCAATCGCCTCGATGGCCTCGGCGGCGCCGCGGCGCAGCGAATAGACATTGACCACGTCACCACGGCGCACATGGGTGAGCAGGCTGCCGATGGTGGACTGTTGCGGTGAAATGGCAATGTCGATGTCATGGCCCTGAACCAGGTCCACGTAGGCGGGGTTGGCGATCAGTGTCATCACCTTGCGCGCGCCCAGGCGTTTGGCCAGCAGCGAGGCCATGATGTTGGCCTCGTCGTCGTTGGTCAGAGCGCAGAACACATCGGTGTTCTCAATGTTGGCCTTGAGCAATTCGTCGCGATCCGTGGAGAGGCCCTGCAGCACCACGGTGTGCTCCAGTTTTTCGCCGAGCCAGTCGGCCCGTTGCGGTGAGCGCTCGATGACCTTGACGTTGTAGCGGTGCTGGATGCTTTTCGCCAGGCGATAACCGATGTTGCCGCCGCCGGCGATGAGAACGCGCTTGTAGTTGTGCTCCAGCCGGCGCAGCTCGCTCATTACCGCGCGGATGTCGTTCTTGGCGGCGATGAAGAACACTTCGTCGTCCGCCTCAATGACCGTGTTGCCTTCCGGAATGATCGGCCGGTTACGGCGGAAAATCGCCGCCACCCGGGTATCCACATTGGGCATGTGCTTGCGCAGTTCGCGCAGCTCGTTGCCCACCAGCGGGCCGCCGTAATAGGCGCGCACGGCCACCAGCTGCACCCGGCCGCCGGCGAAATTCACCACCTGCAGAGCGCCGGGATGTTCGATCAGACGCTTGATATAGTCGGTGACCACCTGCTCGGGACTGATGATCACGTCGATGGGAATGGCGCTCTCGTTAAACAGCTTGTCGGCGCGGCTGGTGTAATGGGCGGTGCGGATGCGGGCGATCTTGGTGGGGGTGCGGAACAGGCTGTAGGCTACCTGGCAGGCGACCATGTTGACCTCGTCGGAGTTGGTCACCGCGATCAGCATGTCGGCGTCCTCGGCGCCGGCGTCCTTGAGCACGCTGGGATAGCAGCCCATGCCCTGCACCGTGCCGATGTCGAGACGGTCCCCCAGTTCCCGCAGGCGCTCGCCATCTGTATCAATGACGATGATATCGTTGCGTTCGCCGGCGAGGTTCTCCGCCAACGTGCCGCCCACCTGGCCGGCACCCAGAATAATGATCTTCATGATCGTGGTCCGATCACCCCATGGTTTTGCGCAGGCGGGCCAGATAAAAACCGTCCGGCCCCTGATCCCGCGGCAGCAATTGCCAGCCCCGCGCCGCCGGTGACGCGGCGCCAATGCCCGGCGTGTCCTCGGTGGCGTCTTCGGTGCGCTCGAGGAACGCACTGATTTGCTGATCGTTTTCGGCGCGCAGCACCGAGCAGGTGGCGTACACCAGCGTACCCCCGGGGCGCAGCAGCGGCCATAGTGCATCCAGCATGCGCGCTTGTAAATCCACCAGGGCCGGCAGGTCCTGGCGGCGGCGATGCCATTTCACATCCGGCTGGCGGCGCAGGATGCCGGTGGCTGAGCAGGGGGCATCCAGCAGAATGGCGTCAAACGGCTCACCGTCCCACCAGCTTTGCGGGTCGGCGGCGTCACCCTGGAGCACGGTGGCCTCGGCGTCGAGGCGCTTGAGCGCCTCGCGCACCTGACGCAGACGCGATTCGGACACGTCCAGTGCCACCAGCCGTGCGCCGGGAAAGGCTTCGGCCAGCTGACCGGTCTTGCCGCCGGGCGCGGCGCAGGCGTCGAGCACGCGCGCGCCGTCCGGCATCGCCATCAAGGTCACCGGCAGTTGCGCCGCTTCGTCCTGCACCGTCAGTTCGCCCTCGGCGAAACCGGGCAGGGCGGTGACCGGGCGGGGTGGCGACAGATACAGCGCCCACGGAGAGAGAGCACCGGCACGGGCTTCGTCACCGAATTGTGTCAGCCAATGGTCGCGGTGGTGGTGCCGCTGATTCACCCGCAGGGTCAGCGGCGGTGGCGTCAGGCTGGCCTCGGCCATGGCGGCGGCCTGATCCGGCCAGTCGCTTTGCCACTGCTGCCAGAGCCAGTCCGGCAGCGACCAGCGCACCGCGTCGGGGTAGTCGGCGAAGGCGGTGGCGGCGTCAATACGGCTGGCCTTGCGCAACACCGCGTTGGCCAGGCCACTGGCCCAGCCCGCTTTCAATTTGCGGCACAGGTCCGGATAGGCATTGACCACCGCATGATCGGCGCGGTCGCTGAACCACAGTTCGTAAAGGCCGCACAGTAGCGCCAGCCGCACCGGCTGGGCACTGGGTTTGAGTGGTTTGCTCAGCTGTTGATTGAGCCAGTGATTGAGTGGGCGCAGGTAGCGGCAGACACCAAAGCAGAGGTCGCGCATCAGGCCGCCGGCGGCGCCATCCAGGGCCTGGGCGCGCAGCACCTCGCGCAGACTGGCGCCGTCGCCGCTGCCGGGCAGCACACGATTGAGGGCGCGTACCGCCGCCAGACGGGGGTTGGGGGCGGCCTCAGCCAAGATGGTCGCCCCGCGCGAACAGATCCGGGTGGCCGCGCAGTATCTCGGCCACGCTCATCGGCTTCTTGCCCGGCAACTGGATTCGTTGCAGCCGCAACGCGATGTCGCCGCAGGCCACCACCACGCCGTCGGCATCGGCGGTGATGATGTCGCCCGGCTCCTGCAGGGTGGTGTCGGCGTCGCACTCCTGGGCTTCCCATACCCGCACCGCCTTGCCATCCAGATCAAACCAGCACACCGGCCAGGGATTGAACGCGCGAATGCGACAGCTCAGGGCCCGCGCCGGCAGGCGGAAGTCCAGGCGGGCTTCTTCCTTGCTCAGCTTGTGGGCGTAGGTGACGCCGTCGTCCGGTTGCGGCTGGGCCCGCTGTAAATGGCCGGGCAGATCCTCCAGCACCGTGACCAGCAGGCGCGCGCCTTGCCCGGCCAGCCGGTCGTGCAGTTCTCCGCCAGTTTCATGGTCGCCGATGTCCAGCGCTTCGGCGAGCAGCATGGGGCCAGTATCGAGGCCGGCGTCCATGCGCATGATGGTGGTGCCGCTTTGCCGGTCACCGGCCATGATGGCGCGCTGGATCGGCGCCGCGCCACGCCAGCGCGGCAGCAGTGAAGCGTGCACGTTGACGCAGGCGAGCCGGGGGATATCCAGCACCGCCTGGGGGATGATCAGGCCGTAGGCGACCACGATCAGCGCATCCAGCCCGAGATCGCGAAGTTGGGTCTGGATCGCTTCGTCCTTAAGGGTGGTGGGTTGCAGAACCGGGATGCCGGCGCTTTCCGCCAGTGCTTTGACCGGCCCCGGCTTGACCTTCTTGCCGCGACCGGCGCCACGGTCCGGCTGCGTCAGCACGGCGACAACGTCGTGAGGGCTGTCCAGCAGCGCCTGCAGGCAGCTCGCGGCGAAGTCCGGCGTGCCGGCGAAGGCCAGCCGTAAGGGAGAAGACTGTTCGGAATGGGCCACGATGGTGATCCGTCTCCAGGAAACGGGGCGGTGCTGCCGCCCCGGGGGAATGGATGTCAGAGTCTGCGCGCGCTGTCAGGCGCTCAGGCTTGCTGGCGGTGGATCTTCTGCAGTTTCTTCTTGATGCGGTCACGCTTGAGCCGTGATACGTAATCCACGAACAGCTTGCCGTCCAGATGATCGATCTCATGCTGGATGCAAGTGGCGAGCAGGCCATCGGCCTCCATCTCAAACGGATTTCCGTCCCGGTCCAGGGCCTTGATCATCACCCGCGCCGGCCGCTCCACCTGCTCGTAGAAACCGGGCACCGACAGGCAGCCCTCCTCATAGGGGGCAAGATCCCCGGTGAGCGGGGTGATCTCCGGGTTGATGAACACCAGCGGTTGATCCCGCTCCTCGGAGACATCGATCACCAGCAAACGCTGATGCACGTTCACCTGGGTGGCCGCCAGGCCGATGCCGGACGCTTCATACATGGTTTCGATCATATCGTCGATCAGTTTGCGAAGCGCGTCATCCACCTGTTCCACCGGTTTTGCTACGGTGCGGAGTCGGGGGTCGGGGAATTCAAGTATTTCCAGTTTGGCCATTTGGGGTCCCGGCTAGTCTGCTATTGCCAGACTACTTTAGATTTGGTTGCTAACTCTATGATCACGTTGCTAGTATCGAGAATCGGCTCACGCCGATTTGGGGGATGCATCCACAACGTGGGTGCTCATAATCATAAAAGGAAACCACTGATGATCAAAACGCTCCGGCGCCTGGCGGCGGCGTGCGCGATGCTGGTGGTGGCCGCCGGCGTTTCCGCCGTAACCCTGCGCGATAATCACCCGGACGTCTACTACGTCAAAAAAGACGATACTCTCTGGGACATCAGCGGGCGTTTCCTGGAACATCCCTGGCAATGGCCCGAGATCTGGCACGTCAATCCCGCCATCAAGAACCCGCATCTGATTTTCCCCGGTGACGCCATTCGTCTGTCCTGGGTGGACGGCGAACCGCGGCTGGAACTGGATCGCGCCAGCGGTGAGCAGAGCCGGTTGCCCGACGGCACCGTGAAGCTGTCGCCAAGGGTACGGGAAATGAGCCGTGAGGACGCCATTCCCGCGATTCCGATGAACGCCATCCAGAGCTATCTCAAGCAGGCCCTGGTATTGGAGCGCGCGGACATTGCCGCCGCGCCCTATGTGCTCGGCGGGCAGGATCGCCGCGTCATCTTTGGCGGCGGCGACACCGTCCACGCCCGTGACCCGGAACAGCGCTGGGCAAACGCCGAACAGCGCTATGGGCTGTATCGCGTGGGCGAGGAATACGTGGATCCGGTCACCGATGAAGTGCTGGGCTACGAGGCCCGTCAGGTGGGTCTGGCCTCGGTGGAGCGTATCGAGGAAGACATGGCCACCCTGCAGGTGTTGCGCTCTTCCGAGGATCTGCGGGTGGATGATCGGCTGTTCCCGCAACCGGATCAACGCGTGCGCGCCTTGCTGTATCCGCACGCGCCGGATGAAAAAGTGGAAGGCCGTATCATCCGCTTCTTCGACCGGATCAGCAGCGTCGCCCGCAACGACGTGGTGGTGATCAATCGCGGTGCCCGGGAAGGCATGGAGGAAGGCCATGTGCTGGATATCTTCCAGCAGGGCGAGCAGGTCCGGGACCGGCAGCAGGACGAGATGGTGCGCCTGCCCCGCACCCGCGCCGGTTCCCTGGTGTTGTTCCGGGTGTTCGAGAAAGTCAGCTACGGGCTGATCATGGAGTCCCAACGCCCGGTTTACATGAACGACGTGGTGGAAAGCCCGGAGGGCAGCTACTAGCCGCGGCGTCAGGCCGATCAACAGAGTCCATAACGCGCACAGGGAGGTGCGTTTTTTATGCGAGACCAGCTTGCGCGCCTGGCGTTGGCCAAGGCGTTCGACCCCGCTTCCATGCAGCTCGGCGAGGCCCTGCGTCGCCGGCCCATCGACGAAACCCCTCTGACCCGGTATGCCGAGGCCCTGCCCGGGCGCTTGCCGAATCCGAGCGAACGCCGGCGCTGGCTGACGGCCCCGGAATCCCTCGAGCCGCAGTGGCGACCGCTGGCCGCTCAGGGCTGGCGCTGGCTGGCCCTGGGGGACGAGGATTATCCGCCGCTGCTGGCGGATCTGCCGGACGCGCCGGGGGTGCTGGCGGTACTGGGCGAGGTGTCCGCGCTGGCGCGGCCTCAAATCGCCATGGTCGGGGCCCGTGGCGCCTCCGCCGAAGGGGAGGCCAACGCCTATCGTTTCAGCCGCTGTCTGGCCGCGGCGGGATTCGCCGTCACCAGCGGGCTGGCCCTGGGCGTGGACGGCGCCGCCCACCGTGGCGCCTTGGCCGCCCCCGGGATCACCCTGGCGGTGCTGGGGCACGGTCCCGGCGAGCTCTACCCGCCACGCCATCGCCGGCTGGCCGGGGAGATCGTCGCCGCCGGCGGCGCCCTGGTCAGTGAGTTCGCCCCGGGGCGCCCGCCTTCCCGGCGCTCCTTCCCACAACGCAACCGCCTCATCAGCGGCCTGAGCCTGGGTGTCGTGGTGGTGGAGGCGGCGCTGCGCAGTGGCTCCCTGATCACCGCCCGCTGTGCCGCCGAGCAGGGGCGGGAAGTGTTCGCCATTCCCGGTTCCATTCATAACCCGCTCAGCAAAGGCTGCCATAAATTGCTGCGGGAAGGGGCCAACTGGCTGGAATGTACCGACGATGTGCTGGCGGCGTTCGAGGACTTTCATCGCACCGTGGCGCACAGCCCTTCGCTTGTTGAAACGCCGCCGCCGTTGCTGCGGTATTTCATCGGCGGCGTGAATACCCTGGACCAACTTTGCGAGCGCTCCGGGCTGGCGCCGCCGGAGCTGACCGCGACCTTGCTGGAGCTGGAGCGGGAGGGGTACATCGAACGGGTCGGTGGCGGCTATATGAGCCGTCCGCCGGGTTGACCCGCCAAGGCTGTCGGGCAGCAATCCGTCCGGTGCTGGCGGGATGGCCGCTACAACGGGTATCCTACTTGCCGACCGGAGAGGCTCTCCCCATTCGTCCCGACGCGCTTTTTAAATGAATCTGCACTTGGACACAGCGGCCCGCATCATTCACGCGGGCGGCGTAATTGCTTACCCCACGGAAACCGTTTACGGCCTCGGTTGCGACCCGTTCAATCGTGAGGCGGTGAACAAACTGCTGGCGATCAAATCCCGCCCCTGGCGTAAAGGATTGATCATGGTGGCCGCGGATCTGTCCCAGTTGGACGGGCTGGTCGCTCTGAGCGAAGCCCAGCGCCAGCAGCTGGCTGATATCTGGCCGGCACCGGTGACGTACTTGCTGCCGGCCACCCCGGCGGTCCCGGAGTGGGTTCGCGGCGAACACGCCAAGGTGGCGGTGCGGGTCAGTCCGCACCCGCTGGTACGGGCTCTGGCCCGGGCCGTGGGCACGCCGATCATTTCCACCAGCGCCAACCGCGCCGGCCAGCCCCCTGCCCGCAATCGCTTTCAGGTCGCCCGGGCAATGGGGGCGGAGCTGGATTTCATCGTCACCGGTGACTGCGACCCCAGGGCTCGCCCTTCCACCATTATCGATCTGGAAACCGGGCGGGTAGTGCGGGCCTGACCTCCGCGACCGCCGGGATAACCACGGAGTAATGCCGATGACCGATGTGGCGCCGCAAGCGGTAAAGCACTATCTGCTTGAGCTGCAGGACCGCATTTGCCGGGAGCTTGAGGATGAGGACGGCGGAGCCCGCTTCATCGAGGACGCCTGGGAGCGTCCGGAAGGCGGCGGCGGCCGTAGCCGGGTAATCAGCGAGGGGGCAGTGTTTGAAAAAGGCGGGGTTAATTTCTCCCATGTGTATGGCGAGAGCCTGCCGCCTTCCGCCAGCGCTCAGCGGCCGGAACTGGCCGGACGTTCGTTCCAGGCCATGGGCGTTTCCCTGGTGCTGCATCCGCACAACCCCTACGTGCCCACCAGTCACGCCAATGTCCGTTTCTTTCTGGCGGAAAAACCGGGTGAAGCGCCGGTATGGTGGTTCGGCGGCGGCTTTGACCTGACGCCCTATTACGGTTTCGAAGAGGACGCGGTGGCCTGGCACAGTGTGGCGAGAGACGCCTGCGCGCCGTTCGGCGAGGATCTTTACACGGAGTTCAAAGCCTGGTGCGACCGCTACTTCTATCTGAAGCACCGGGACGAACCGCGTGGTATCGGCGGGTTGTTTTTCGATGACTTCAACCGGCTCGGTTTCGACCACAGCTTCGCCTTCATGCGCAGTGTCGGCGATGCTTTTTTGCCGGCCTACCGGCCGATCGTGGCGCGCCGCAAGGCCATCCCCTTTGGTGAGCGCCAGCGCCGCTTCCAGCTTTATCGGCGCGGCCGTTACGTGGAATTCAACCTGGTCTACGACCGCGGCACCCTGTTCGGCCTGCAATCCGGCGGTCGCACCGAATCCATCCTCATGTCGCTGCCGCCGCTGGTGCGCTGGGACTACGACTGGCGGCCACAGCCGGGCAGCGAGGAAGCCGCGTTGTACCAACAGTTCCTGATTCACAAGGAGTGGGTATGACCGATCGCTACGCGGTGTTTGGCAATCCGGTAAGCCATTCCCGATCACCGGACATCCACCATGCCTTTGCCGCTCAACGTGGCGAGGATCTCAGCTACGAGCGTATCGAAGCGCCCCTGGGCGGCTTCGCCGAGTTGGTCGACGCCTTTTTTCAGGCCGGCGGTAAGGGTGCCAACGTCACCGTGCCGTTCAAGGAGCAAGCCCATGATCTGTGCGAAATACTCACCGAGCGGGCCCGTCAGGCCGGCGCGGTGAATACGCTGTGGCGGGAGCAGGGTAAATGGCATGGCGATAACACCGACGGCGCCGGTCTGGTTGCCGACCTGTGCGACAACCAGGGCTGGGAGCTGCAAGGGCGGCGGATACTGATTCTGGGCGCCGGTGGTGCCGTTCGCGGTGTGCTTGGACCACTGTTGGCGCGCAAACCGGCGGCACTGACCATTGCCAACCGTACCGTGGCGCGGGCGGAGAACCTGGTCACGTTGTTCCAGAATCCGCATTGTCCGGTAGCGGCGGTGGGGCTGGAAGAACTGGGCGGTGACTTCGACGTCATCATCAACGCCATTTCGGCGGGATTACAAGGGGAAATGCCGGCGTTGCCGGCGAGCCTGGTGCACCGGGACACGGTAGCCTACGACATGGTTTATGGCCGTCAGCCGACACCGTTCATGAGGTGGGCGGACGCCGCCGGCGCGGCGGGTGTCCGTGATGGTCTGGGCATGTTGGTGGAGCAGGCGGCGGAGGCTTTTCAGGTTTGGCGGGGATGGCGACCGGACACCGGTCCGGTGTTGCAGAGCTTGAGGATTGCATGATGACTCAGATGCAGAAAATGGTCCTTGGTGCCGGTCTTTCCCTCGTGAGCGTATGTGGCGCGGACACGTTCGGGTTCGCCTGGGATAACGATCTGTTTGTTGGTCTGGACAAGAATTACACCAATGGCCTGCGCATCAGCTGGGTCGGCGATGGCCATGGCAAGTGCGATGACAACGGCGGGGTGACCTGCGCGGTGGCACGGACTCTGGACCCGCTGCCGGGAGTGTCCGCGGCGGATGAGCGTCATGCGCTGACGGTCAGTTTGGAACAGATCATGGTGACGCCCGACGATATCGAGCGTTCCACGCCGGACTACACGGACGTGCCCTATGTGGGCTACAGCAATCTGGAGCTGGGGCTGTTCAGTTGGGACGCCCGTAACCTGTACGGCTATGGTGTGCGGGTCGGCGTGGTAGGGCCGGACTCCGGCGCCGAGGAAAGCCAGAAGATCGTTCACAGGGTCACCGGTTCCACCCGGCCGAGGGGCTGGGACAACCAGCTTGGCCCGGATCTCATCGGCGGGGTTTATTTCCTGCACGCCCATCGCTTTCTCAAGCGGGAATACGACAGCGGCTACCAGCTGGAGCTGGGTGGTGCCTGGGGCGTTGACGTCAATAATTTCGACGGCAATGCGCAGAGCGGAGGGTTCATCCGTTTCGGCCGCAACCTGCCTGGCAACTTCATTCCGGATTACGCGGGCATCGGTACCGCCGGGTCTCTGGTGGGGCTGTTCGATAACCCCGGGTTCGGCTGGGAGCTGTTCCTGGGGTCATCCGTGCAATACAACGGTTATTCCTACATCGAGCGCAAAGGCGGGGATTACAACATCGACAAGGAAGACTGGACCGTCACCGTGATTGGAGGAGCGGGTATCCGCAATGATCGCTTCAGCTTCACCGTGACCTTGCAGCATTCCACGTCACCGATCCGCGACAGCGACCCGATCAGTTTCGGCAACATGTCGTTCATGTGGGCGATCTGACCAGCGGTCGCTACAAAGCCGCCGTAGGAGCCAGCCTTGCTGGCGAATGGGCTTCAGGTCAAAAGATTCGCCAGCAGGGCTGGCTCCTACGGCGGCTGCGTAGTCCGGTCCGCGATTCCTCTCCGGCGAATTTATTCCTGCGCCAGATACTGATCCTTCAGCTTCACGTAATTGCCCGCCACATAGGGCAGGAACGCCAGCTCCTCCTCGGTCAGCCGGCGCGCCGGTTTGGCCGGGCTGCCCCGGTACAGCCAACCGCTTTCCAGACGTTTGCCGGGGCTGACCAGGGTGCCGGCGGCGATCATCACGTCGTCTTCCACCACCGCGCCGTCCATGATCATCGCCTGCATGCCCACCATCACCCGGTTGCCCACGGTGCAACCGTGCAGCATGGCCTGGTGGCCAAGAGTGACATCCTCGCCGATGCTCAGCGGAAAGCCGTCCGGGTTGAAACGGGAGGCGTGGGTAATGTGCAGCACGGCGTTGTCCTGGACGCTGGTGCGGGCGCCAATGCGGATACGATGCATATCGCCGCGGACCACCGCCCCCGGCCAGATTGAACAGTCCTCGCCCAGGGCCACGTCACCGATCACGGTGGCGGCGGCATCCACATATACCCGTTCGCCCAGTTGCGGTACCTTGTCTTCGAAGCGACGAATCCCCATCTCTTTCTCCCAATCAGGTGAATTCCGTTTATAACGAGAGGCCCCATGAGTCACAACCCGTTGATCGACTACCCGGATCTGCCCCCCTTCTCCGAGATCCGTCCCGAGCACGTAAAACCGGCGGTGGAGCAGCTGATCGCGGATGGCCGCCAGCGTATCGAAACGGTGCTGAAAGCCGGTGACGTGGGTTACCAGGCGCTGGTGGCCGCGCTTGATGAAGAGGACGACCGCCTTGGCAAGGCCTTTGGCCCGGTCGGGCATCTTAACGCGGTGGCCCAGAACGAGGCGCTGCGGGAAGCTTACAACGCCTGCCTGCCGCTGCTCAGCGAATACGGCACCGAAGTGGGACAGAACAGTGCCTTGTTCGCGGCCTATCAGGCGCTCCACGACAGCGCCGAATTCGCCACTCTCAATGAAGCCCAGCGTAAGGATATTGATAATACCCTGCGTGATTTCCGTTTGTCCGGCGTCGCCCTCGGGGAAGAAGACAAGCGCCGTTACATGGAGAACGCCAAACGCCTCTCCGAACTGACCACACAGTATGAAAACCAGCTTCTGGACGCCACCCAGAACTGGAAAAAACACGTTACCGATGAGCAGGAACTGGACGGCCTGCCGGAAACCGCGCTGGCTGGCACCGCCGATCGCGCCAGGGCCGAGGGACTGGACGGCTGGCTGTTGACGCTGGATTTCCCGGTCTATCTGGCGGTCATGAGCCATGCCCGTAATCGTGCCCTGCGCGAGGAAATGTATCGCGCCTTCACCTCTCGGGCCTCTGATCAAGGACCGGACGCCGGCCGTTTCGACAATGGACCCGTCATGGGCGAGATTCTGGCGTTGCGTGATGCCCAGGCCAAACTGCTCGGGTTCGGGAGCTATGCGGAAAAATCGCTGGCCACCAAGATGGCGCGCAGCGTCGATGAGGTGATGCACTTCCTTCATGATCTGGCGCTCAAAGCCAAACCGCAGGCAGAGAAGGAACTGCAGGAATTACAGGACTTCGCCGCGGAACAGGGCGCCACGGATCTGCAGCCCTGGGACATTGGATTCTGGAGCGAGCGTCTGCGTGAAGCCCGTTACGATCTTTCCGACGAGGCACTTCGCCCCTGGTTCCCGGCGGAAAAAGTCATCGATGGCATGTTCGCCGTGGTCGGCAAACTGTTTGGTATCCGCTTCCGTCAGCGTGATGACGTGGACACCTGGCATGCGGATGTCCGTTTCTTCGAGTTGGTGGACGATGACGGCGGTGTCCGCGCCGCCTTCTACCTGGACATGTACGCGCGCACCGGCAAGCGTGGCGGCGCCTGGATGGATGATGCCCGTATTCGCCGCCGCCGGCTGGACGGGTCCCTGCAAACCCCGGTCGCCTATCTGACCTGTAATTTCGCGCCGCCGGCCGGGGGCAAGCCGGGCCTGCTGACCCACGATGAGGTGGTGACGCTGTTCCATGAGTTCGGTCATGGCCTGCACCATATGCTGACCGAGCAGGAAGTGTCCGGGATTTCCGGCATCAACGGTGTTGCCTGGGACGCGGTGGAGCTGCCCAGCCAGTTCCTGGAAAACTGGTGCTGGACCGAAGAAGGGCTGGCGATGATCTCCGGTCACTATGAAACCGGCGAACCGCTGCCCAAAGCGATGCTGGACAAGATGCTGGCGGCGAAAAATTTCCAAAGCGCCATGGGCATGATGCGACAGCTGGAGTTCTCCCTGTTCGACATGCGCCTGCACGCGGAGTACACGCCGGAGCTGAGTATTCAGAAAGTGCTGGATGAGGTCCGTGACGAGGTGGCGGTGATCAAACCTCCGGCGTTCAATCGCTTCCAGAACGGTTTCTCACACATTTTCGCCGGTGGCTACGCCGCGGGTTACTACAGCTACAAATGGGCGGAAGTGCTTTCCAGCGACGCGTACTCGCGGTTCGAGGAGGAAGGCACGTTCAATGAGGACACCGGCCGCGCTTTCCGTGACAACATCCTTGCCCTGGGTGGCAGCCGGGAGCCGATGGAACTGTTCAAGGCGTTCCGTGGCCGGGAGCCGAGCGTGGAGCCGTTGTTGCGGCATAGTGGTATCGACGTCTAGTCAGGGAGAGATCGCGGTCCACAATACGCTGGTGCGCTTGTATTCGCCGGCCTCGGAGACTTGAATTCAGAGGTTGCTACAAGGTCACTGTAGGAGCTTGCCTTGCAGGCGAATTCTTGGAACGCAGCGCCTTCGCTTGCAGGGCAAGCTCCTACAGCGGCTTCGTAGCTCTCTCTGTGGGAAGCTGCCTTGGCAGCGAATCAGATGTGGGCATGTCAGTGTGTGGTGGCCATGATATGGCCTCGGAATCTGGAAATTGTTCAACGAGTAAGATTATGAAACGTCAATTTATCGCCGGTGCCACCTGTCCGGAATGCGGAAAGATGGACAAGATCCAACGTGTTATCGATGATGACAGGCAATGGATGGAATGCGTCGCCTGCGGTCTGGTGCGTGATCTGGACGCGGAACCACAGGCGACGGATGCGAATGTGCAGAAGGTGGATTTACGTCCACCCGGGAAGCATTAGAAGTTCAGACGATAGCCCACCGTCAAGGTGCGTCCTCTGCCGGTGAAATAACGGTCGTTATTGGCCAGGGCGCTTTGTGAGTAATAGGTGACGTACTGCTTGTTCAGGAGATTGGAAAGCGCCACGCTGAGTTGCCCTTTGGGCAACTGGTAGCCAATGGCAGCATCCACCAGCAGATAGCCGTCGAAGTCCATGTCATCGCCCTTCACGCTTTTATCGAAGTTCTTATCGAAAGCGTAGTTGGCTTGCACGAATGAGCTCAACTTGGAGGACCAGCGCGCCGACCAGCTGGTGATCAGGCGATCCGGTGCCACATTCAGGCCATTCAGCCGTGCATCCAGAGTACCATCGTCGTTGCTGTCATAGCGTCCACGCATGTGGGAGTAGGCCAGTTTGCCACTGTGCTTCGGTGTGAACTGGTAGCCCAGGGTTCCTTCGATGCCATCGATCTTTGTTTTCTCCCGCCGCATCACAAAAGCATCGTTTTCACGTTCGACGCGGCTGCCGTAGTCCGAAGACGAGACGTAGTAGCTTACCTCGGCGCTGAACGGACCGTCCGTATAGCGGACACCGCCTTCGATGTTGTCGGTGACGATGGGGCGCAGATTATCGAAATCATCCACGGACTGGCCTTCTTCCTCGATACCGCGCAAGGCTCGACCCACATCAGGAATGGAGAAGCCTTCGGAATAGTTGGCGAACAGGTTCCAGTTGTCTTGCGGCGCCCAGACCAGGCCCACGTTGTACAGGGTCTCGTTGAAACTGGGGTCGCCGCCTTCCACATGAACGCTGTTTCGGGCCGCTACCGTGGTATAGCTGTCGATGTTCAGTTCAGCGTATTCATAGCGGGCGCCGGCGGAGATCGTCAGGGAGTCGATGGGTTTCAGTTCGATCTGAATGAAGGGCGAGAGATTGGTGTATTCCACTTCCGGCACATAGGTGCGATTGGTCTGCCAGAGATACTGCTCGGTGTTATCAAACAGTGTGTCGAAGCCGCCGGTGAGTTTGAGCCGGCCATTCCAGAGGCCGTCCTTGGTCAGGGAAACCTTGGTGCCATACTTGGTGGTTTCCGCCATGGTCTGATCGTAGAGCCTGCCAGGCGCCGGGACGATGGCCGGGTCCTGGAAAGAATTGGAATCAGTAGCGCCAAACAGAGACTCGTAATCCTGATAGAACGCCAAAGCGTTGAGCTGCATACCCGCCAGATTGTAGTGATCGTAGCTCAGGCCGGTGGTCCAGACTTCGTTGTAAGGTGCGTCGCCTTCAGGGGTGCCTGGAGTGGAGGTAGTGGGCACACCTTTGTCCCGCTTGCCGCTAACACTGACGTACTCGTTCAGTCCCTTGATCCGATACCGGTTCACACTCAACTGCAAACGCTGATTGTCATCCAACCAGTAGGCCAGTTTCCCCATGGCGTCATAACTGCGTGAATTCATCAGATCGCCCTGGGTGTTGTCCACACCGATCAAATGATTGTCGCCGTCCAGGAACATGCCCTGCTCCTCGTAACCGAGCGAGAAGAGATAGTCGACGTTCCCGGCGTTGCCGCTCACCCCGTAATGAGTCTTGTAGCTCAGCGTCTCTGACTTCAATTCAGAGGTGGGCGTGGTGACCTGTACGTCGATGTTTTGATTCAGGGAGCCCGGTTCGGGTCTTTTGGTGATCAGGTTGATGACCCCGCCGGTGGCGCCCAGACCGTTGGTGGCGTTGGCGCCCTGGATCACCTCGATACGTTCCACCATGGCGAAGTCGATGGTGTGCATTTCCCGCCCGGTGGGCCGCAGCGGGTTGGACTGGGGAATGCCGTCGATCATCACCAGTGGCGTCCGGCCACGCAGGGTCTCGCCGCTGCCGCTCATTTTCTGACGGCTGGGAGAAAAGGAGGGCAACAGATTACTCAGGATCTGAGAGGAGTCCGAGGTGATCTGGCGCTGCTCTTCGATTTCCTCTTTCTTGATGACCCGGATCACCTCCGGCGTGTCGTGTTCAGTGGCGCCGGTTCGGGACGCACTGACGACCACCGGTTCGAGAACATGATCCTGGGTTTGTTCGGCGCCATACGCCGGGCATACCAATGCCAGCCCGATGGCCGATACCGGCCAGAGCAGTCGATGATGCATGGGGGGATTCTCCCTTACCTCGAAAAACGGAATACAGGTGACGCGTTCTCTGTAAAGGCCAGAAAAAGGTCTAATTACGAATGAAAACGATTATCATATCATGTAAGCAATGTAAGTCAACGAAGGCCGCTGGCATGCGGATGGACGGGTTGGCTTTGGTGAATAAATAGCGAGTGTTCGTAAAAGAATGACACCAAAGCGTTATTCAACGGAGATAACGCTGGTCATCGTGAGTGGTCCTTATGTATATAAACGCAATCCCCTCATACAAAGGACTGCACGATGAACAAATATATAGCGGAATGTTTTGGGACTTTCTGGCTCGTTCTCGGTGGCTGCGGCAGCGCGGTACTGGCCGCCACCTTCCCGGAAACCGGAATCGGTTTCGCCGGTGTGGCGCTGGCCTTTGGCCTGACCGTGCTCACCATGGCCTATGCCATTGGTCATATCTCCGGCTGCCATCTGAATCCCGCGGTATCGGTGGGGTTGTGGGTGGGGGGGCGTTTCCCCGGCGGGCAAGTGATCCCCTATATTCTGGCTCAGGTGATCGGCGCGGTCATCGCCGGCGGCGTGCTTTACCTGATCGCCACCGGTAAGGCGGGCTTCGATGTGAGCGCTGGTTTCGCCTCCAATGGTTATGGTGAGCATTCTCCCGGCGGTTATTCGTTAATGGCCGCGGCCCTGACCGAAGTGGTCATGACCATGATGTTCCTGATTATTATCATGGGTGCCACCGATGGGCGTGCGCCCCAAGGCTTCGCCCCCATCGCCATCGGCTTGGGATTGACCCTGATCCATCTGATCAGCATCCCGGTCACCAACACCTCGGTGAACCCGGCACGCAGTACCGGTGTGGCGCTATACGTCGGAGACTGGGCCACCGCGCAACTCTGGCTGTTCTGGGTGGCGCCAATGGTGGGCGGAGCTTCGGGGGCGCTCATTTACCGTGCGCTACTTACCAGAAATAATGAATAGAGAAATTAATATAAATCAATGTATTGATATAAACTTCTAAAATGGGGCAATGGAGCTGATATTTATCCGTCTATCAGGGAAATGTAAAATATTCCGTGATTAGGTTCCCTCCGACATGCACTGTGCTAGCTTGGAAATGGGTATTGTTTTGTGATGCCCATCACAACAGTGCGATTATTCCAAATAGGACTGTTAGAGGGAACTGAACGATGCGCACTTCCAACCTGATCGTGGTGCTAGCCGCCACGCTTTCCACTTCCGCCTTCGCCAATACCGGTGAGGTGTTCTTCAACGGGGTAGTTACGGATACCACTTGTACGGTGGATGTGGCGCAGAATGGTGTTCTGCAAGCCGACAACACCGTAACACTGGATCCGATAGCCACCGCCGACTTCGTCGCGGCGGACACACCTTACTCACCAGCGGCCTTCTCCCTGGTCGCCACCGATGCTGGCAGTGCAACCTGTGACCTCACTGGTCTTGGAGCCACGGTTCTATGGACCGGGCAGGCCTACGCCGGACACAACATTCTCGAAAATATCGCCGCGGACCCCGCTACCTCCGTCGGCGTGATATTGCTGGAGCAGGATGGCACCACACCCGTGCAGATCAATGGCGCTTCGGTAAGTATTGTTGATGCATCATCCGGTGAACTTCAGTTCAACGCTGCCTATGGGGCAACGGACACGGCTACCGTGACGGCGGGTCACGTTCGCGCCGTGGCCAACTATTCGGTGGTGTTCAACTAAATACCGAACCGGAAGGGGAATTGTGATTTCCCTGTCCCATTGCTTGACTGATCTGGTGCGCTATGACCCCAAGGAGTGGGTGGGTAGGCGCGTGCCTGATGGGTGCGGTACTGCTTGTCGGCGCGACGACCATGGTACGGGCCGAAGACTTGGATCGGACACCGGAGCCGGGGTTGGACGAGAGTACGCTCGCCTTCAACCCCCACTTTCTGTCTCTGCAAGGCGGGCAATCCGCTGTTGGTCTTCAGTCTCTGGCTCGTGATCGGGAGCTGCCCGCCGGTGAATACCAGGTTGATGTGCTGGTAAATGGCCACCCCGTGGGGCGGATGCCGGTTACCTTCAACGAATCGGAGAGATCTTCCGATCTGACGCCGTGCTTTTCCGCTCAGAGCGCGGAGTGGCTTGATATTAATCCGGCTTATCTGTCAGCCCGGGGCCTGCCGCCGGAATATGGTGGCTGCGATCTGCTCGATTTTCTGGAACAGGCCGAGGCCCGCTTCCATCCGGATCGGCTGGTGCTTGAAGTCAGCATTCCGCAGGCGGCTCTGCGGCGTCGTGCCGGTGATTACATCGACCCGGATGAGTGGGATCGGGGTATCACCGCGCTACGTCTGGATTACACCATTAATAACGCCTGGAACGAGGAGGCCGGTGGGGGGCGCTACCGCGATCAATACGGAGATTTCCGCTTGGGGGTGGATTGGCGAGGCTGGCACCTGCGCAGCAGCCATGTTTATCGTCGCGATTCGCGCGAACAGGGTCAGTGGGAGGATCGGGAAATGTACGCCTATCGTGCCTTACCCGGAATACGGGGAGAGCTGACGCTAGGCGAGAGCTTTACTCGAAGTCGTATCAACGAAAGTCTTCCCTATACCGGTATTCAGTTGCGTTCCGATACTGCTATGTTGCCGGTTTCCCAACAAGGCTTCTCTCCGGTGATTCGTGGCATCGCGCGCGGTAATGCGCGGGTCGTGGTGCGTCAGAATGGTTTCGTGATCTATAGCACCTATGTCCCGCCGGGCGCCTTTTCCATCGATGATTTGCCGTCCTTGAGCAACGGTGATCTGGAAGTCGAAATTCAGGAACAGGATGGCGAGATACGCCGGTTCATTCAGCCCTATAGCCTGGTGCCGAATCTGGTGCGTGAAGGGTTCTGGGAGTACAGCCTGGTGGCGGGCCGTTACCGTAGCAATAGTGGCGACGATCTCGGCTTTGTACAAACCGAGCTAAGCCATGGCCTGCCGGGAAATATAACCGCCTATGGTTCATTCACGATCAGCGAGGACTATTACAATAGTCTGCTCGGGGCGGGTTTGAACCTGGGACGGCTGGGTAGTGTATCCGCTGATATTACCCACGCGCGGACCCGCGCATGGGACGAGAGCACCTGGCATGGGCAAAGTTACCGTCTGCTGTATGCCAAGGGATTAGGGACGGGAACCAACTTTCAGTTACTCGGTTACCGTTATTCCTCGGAGCGTTTTCGTACTTTCAATGAGGCGGTTTTGATGCGGGATCCTGGCGCCATTTCGGCGCCGGGCAGAAAACAGCGAATGGAAGCAACGGTATCTCAAAGCCTGGGGCGATACGGGTCGGCCTATGTTTCCGCCAGCCGGGAAAGCTATTGGCATGATAGTGATCGTCAAAGTCTGCTTTCTCTGGGATATAACGGAAATGTCGGATCCCTGAGCTTCGGATTGACGGTCACAGACAGTCGTTACCAAGGTATGGATCGCGAACGTCTGTATATGCTGTCCTTGAGCTTGCCAATGGATACCCCGGCCAGTCGTGGCTACGTCGATTACCGGCTGACCGTTGATGAGGAAGGCAATGCCGATCACGGCGTTGGCACCAGCGGAGTCCTGAACGAGCACCCTGAATGGTCCTACGGTATTCGGGCCGGGCACCAGGAGGAACCGAACAGAAACAACGGCAACGCGCAGCTGGCTTATGCCGGTGACCGTATTGGACTGTCCGCTGGAGCGGCCTTCGATGGCGACAGCCGAAGACAATACTTGCAGGCACAGGGTTCGGCGATTGTTCATCAAGGTGGGCTGACATTCGGGCGGGGTGTTGGTGAAACCGCGCTGTTGGCTCATGTGTCCGAAATAGCGGGGGCCAGCTTTGCCGGCGGCGCGGCGCCAGTGCGGACTAACTCCAAGGGATATGCGTTGTTGCCCTATGCCCAGCCGTATCGGCCCAATCGCTTGCGGGTTGGTATGGAATCATTGGATTACGATGTGGAGGTGCCAGGCCGGTCCCGATCAGTGGTGCCGGAACGAGGGGCGATCGCCAGAGTGGCATTCCCGGCGTACCGTGTTAAGCGGTTCCTTGTCGCTTTGGAATGGCCCGGCGGCCACGGCTTGCCGTTGGGTGCTGAAGTTTTGAATGAACAGTCGGATGTTGTCGGCATGGTGGCAGAGAACAGCCGGGCGATGATCACCGTGAAGTCGACGGATAAAAGCCTGTTCCATATACACACGGATGAAGGTGTTTGCCGATTCGAGATTACTCGGGAACGACTGGGGGCGGCAACGAACAGAGCCGTGGAGACGATTTCGAAGCAGTGCGAACGCTAATAGTGCAAAGGAGAGAACTATGAGTATGGTGGCGCGCAGCGGAATAGTGGCTGTTCTGATGTGGGTGTTTGCCTCACCCACCCATGCCGCCTTCGTACTGGGAAGTACCCGGATCGTTTTCAATGAGGGCGATCGGGATGTCAGCCTGGTGGTGACTAACACCTCATCGGTGGCTTATGCCGGTCAGGTCTGGCTGGACCCTCTCCCCGTTGGCACGAAAGACGGAGGAGCCCCCCTCTCGTTTTTCGCGGTAACCCCGCCTCTGTTCCGATTGGAGAGTGGAAAGGAACAATTGCTGCGTTTTTTTCGTGCGGAGGGCACGTTACCGGAAGAGAAAGAAAGTGTGTTCTGGCTTAACGTTCAAGAAATCCCGCCTCAGGCGAAAGGGAAAAATGTTGTTCAGTTTGCCCAGAGGATACGGATCAAACTGTTCTATCGCCCAGAGAGTTTGCAGGATGCGGACTCGAGAGAGGCGGCCAGAAAACTCACCGCCACTTTTAAAGGAGGGCGGTTGTCTCTATCGAATAGCAGCCCATTCTCCATCTCCTTTCTCGAAGTGGTGGTTAGAAAGGGCGAGCAGGAATGGCAGCTGAAAAGCCCGGTCATGATATTGCCCGGCGATGTGGGGTCAGTGTCGTTGCCCTCCGCGATTACACCCCCATTCCAGGTTCGCTACCGTTATATCAGTGATTATGGTGGTCATCATGATGGCCCAGCGCTCGAGGTGACCCGGTGAGAGCCTTTCAATGGGCCATGGGGTTCATGATGTGTCTGGTGCTGTTGCCGGAATCGGCCAGCGCAATCGGGTTTTGCAATGGTGGGCCTTATACGCAGACGGTCACCTTCCAAAGGGATAGCCTTTCCGTGCGCGTGCCTCAGGACGACGCGGGTCAACATGTCCTGGTCATCCAGCAGGATTCCACCTATACCGGTTGTACCAGCCTGGGGCTGTTACCTTCCGTATCCAGTACCATAAACAGCAGCTTCGGCAATGGCGGGAGCAGTACCGCCCCGGCGGCGGCGGGTTTGCCCGCGGGGTTCAGCGGCGTCAGTGCCCGCCGCTTTCAGGTCACCGGTGGGATCTACATTCAGAATTTTTTTCAGATCATCAGCGGTGGGGACAATGTCTACTGCGGCCTCACCGGCGGGTTATGTGACCTCAGCCTGATTGGATTACAGATTGGAGCCTCGGTCACATTCCGCACCTATACGGTGCTGGTAATCAGTGGCATCAACAGCCTCATTGGTACCACACAGTCGGTTTCCAGCTCCCTGGGACGCTTGACCGTTACCCAAGGCCTTCTGGGATCGATCTATGTGGATGTGAATGCGGGCCTGAACTATGTATTTGACCGCGCCAGTTGCGACCTCCTGGATGTCAATCAGGTGGTCAATTTACCGACGGTGGGCACCGTCGATATCACCACCGGCGGCTTTGCGGGAAGTACGGATTTTGACATTCGTCTGAACAACTGCGTGGTACCCCGGTCATTATCCACCAGCACCAATACGTTTGCCAGTTCGCTGATTCGCATGACATTCCTGCCCTCTTCGGGGCAGTTGGTTTCGGGCAGCACCACGGACCTGTTGCCGGCGGATGCCGGACTGCCGGGTGTGGCCGGTGGCGTGGCGTTTCAGATTCGCCAGCGCGCCAACGACTCTCCAGTAGTGTTGGACGGCGCCACCGAAATCACTGCGCCGTTTGGTACCCGTGCGGCGGTTGAGACCACCGAAACTTATCAGTTCAAGGTCGGGCTGGTTCCGGTGACCGGGGAAAGCGTGACCCCCGGTCTGGTCACTGGTGCGGTGACTTTCGAGGTGGAATACCGATAGGGAGGTACGTCGTTATCCCGCCACCATGACAAACCGAACGGTGAGACCGGCCGCGATCAGCGTCAATCCGAACAGGGAAACCGAGACGATGCCCAGAACCATGCCAAGCGTGGTGGTACCGCGGCTGCTTTGATCCGCGCCGTGGACGCGCATGGCACGTAAGTCCTGAGCCCCTACCATCCAGGCAACAATGCCCAGAGGCTGAAACAGCAACAAGGCAATGCTGCCCATCAAAACCAGTTCTTTTGCTTGTGCTTCACGAGGCTGCCTCCCGCATGTGCGTGACGCGGCTCGGCCAACGAACGCCGCGCAGATCAACAAGGCGTAACCCCCCATGGTCAGGCTCTGAGTTATGGCGCCGTCGACGAGTATGAATAATTCCAGGTTGGGATCACGAGAGCCGATCAGACCGGCACCCAGCGCCAGGTCCACCGACAGGGAATAAAGGGCATTCAGCCAGAGCAACAAGGCGGCCGCGATCATCAACAAGGCGGGTTTGCGAAAACGGCGAAAATACAGGCCGCTGGCAATCAACGCCATGATCGCCGGCAAGAATGTCGGCCCCGCGCTCAGCAGAGCATGCAATAAACTCAGCATCGGTAAGCTCCGGATCGGGCAGGTTCCAGATGGCCGCCATCAACGTTCCCGTGGGTATGAATGGAAACGACTCTTCTCAAGGTAACGCTCCTGTTGCCACCGGATCAGTGAAAAGGTCGATAATGCTCGACGAAGTGCGTAACGGTGAAAGCCAGCACGGCCAGCGCCAACAGGAACAACAGAACGGCGATGACGCCCATTACCGTGCCGGCGAGAGTGGCGGTGCGGCCTGCCGGATCCAGGCGGCCTTCGCGCATGGCACGCAGGTCCTGGACGCCGAGCACCCAGGGCGCGATTCCCAATGGCTGGATTGCCAGCAATGAAACCAGGCCCAGGGCGAGTACCGGTGAGCCGTGATGGTGGGTGGGCCGCGGGATCTCCTCCTCGGCTGAGCCTGGAGAAGGGTGTCGGCGTCCGGCAAAGGCCGCGCCGATCAGAAGAAGCAACAGGGAAAGGGTAAGCACGCCCAAGACGCTGCCGCTGATCAGGGCCAGATCCGGCACCGGGCCTCCGGGCGGCAACCAAAGGCTGATGATGAAGCCGTAAGCCACCGGCAAGAGCACCAGAATGCTGGCGATGAACATGAGCAGCGCGGCTTTGCGGTTACGCCACAACAGCAGCACCGCGAAAGTGATACCGACACCAAACTGAACCAGGGTCCGCAAGCCGGATGGCACGGAGAGCATGGTTGAGCTCGAAATACCGAGAATGAAACAACCCGCCGTGAGCAGAGCCAGAACGAAGACGGTACTGACGATGATGCCGAGGATCATGCCAACCAGGGTACTGTCCCTCCCCGTTGTTGCCATGCGGCCTTCGCGCATGGCGCGCAGATCCCGGGCGCCAAGGATCCAGGCGAAGACGCCCACTGGTGGAAGCAGCAAGGAAACCAGACCAAGCGTCACTGTCAGAGCGCCCCGATGAGCGGATACCGGGGATGTCCGGTCCGCCTCCAGAGTGCCGGTTACTGGCGGGTGGCCACGGCTGACGAAAACGGCGGACATCAGCAACAGAACGGTACAGGCGCCGAGCACGCTATGGATACTGTTGTTGATAAAAACGCCGGTGATCGACGGGAGTCTGAAAAACGACAGTGCCGGGCCAAGAGCGCCGTAGCCCATATCCAGGAGCATCAGAACGCTGGCGATGAGAACCAGAAGGGCGGGCACGCGATAAGGCCGCATGTGTTTTGCGCTCAGCGAGACCCCGACCAGGAAAGGGATCAGCAGTTGCAGGAGATTGAGAGCGGTGAGAATCGACAGATCTGAACCGGATGGCATGGAGTTCCTTCTCCTGAAAACAATAAAATCCAGGTTTCAATGCAATATTAACGGGGCGCCGTGGCGGCGCCCGCGTTAACGGGCCCGCTCAATAGCTCCAATTGGTGTTGGCCAGAGCGGCGATGAAGAATCCTATCGCGATCAAACCGAGCACGAAAAGCACGATGGCGATGATGCCCAGGACCATGCCCGCCAGGGTGGTGCTACGGCCTTCCGGGTCCATACGGCCTTCGCGCATGGCCCGCAGATCCTGCACGCCGATCACCCAGGGGGCGATACCCAGAGGCTGGAACACCAGCAAGGAGATCAGGCCGAGCGTCAGCACAAGCGCACCGCGATGATTCGGTGCCTGGGCCAGTTGGGGCGGAACGTGGGAAAGCCCCGCGTCGGCGTCTTGATAGGCAGCGGCTGTCTGGCTTTTTTCACGGCCGACGAAAGCGGCGGAGATCAACAAGATGGTGGCGGACAGCGTGAGGATGGCGTACACGCCGCCATTGATGGCTCCGAACACCTCCCAGGACTCGGCACCGCTTATCAGAGGCATGATGAAGAGCTGAGAAACAACGTTGTATCCCCCTTCCAGGAACAGCAAGACACTGGCGATGATGACCAGAACCGCCGCTTTTCGCGCCCGCTGCATGTTGATGGCGCCGAGAACGACACCGATGATAGCGGGTATAAGCAGGGGCAGCGCATACATAAGCGCGACCAGCGCCTGGCCTGGATCGGACATGGGAGCTCCTTCTCGTTGCAGCGGACAATGAGCGTGATGATCGCATAGGAGTGTGGATAGGTGCCAATGTCGCCGCCGTGGACGCTGCTTGACTTACGCCGGTTGTTCGCCGGTAGTATTCACGGCATCTGTTTTGGAAGCCGTTTATGGTTATCGACCGGAAAATCAACACCGCCTCCAGTAGCATGAAGTCGCTGCACGAACTGGATGTGGCGCTGGAACTGCTGCATTTCGGCTTTCGTGGCCTGACCGTGGAGGCGGATCGCTATCTTGCCACCCTGGGTCTTTCGCGTGTGCATCACAGGGTGTTGTATGTGATTGCCCGTGCCGAAAAGATTACCGTGGGCGAGTTGGCCGCCACCCTGGGCATCAGCAAGCAGGCGTTGCACCGGCCGCTGACGCTGCTTGCCAGTCGGGGCCATGTGTTGCACACCCGTGATCCCGAACGCCATCGTTATAAATGCCTGTCGCTGACCCGCAGCGGTGCGGAGATCGAGCAACAGGCCACGGCGCATGAACATACCGCCATAGGCACGGCACTGGAGAAGGTGTCCGGCGAAGGTAAAGAGGCCTGGTATGAGGTGATGCGTTCACTGGCCGAGCGTCTCAACTGACGCTTTCGGCCTTGATCATCAGCGTCGCCGTGGCCCGGGCGTAAAGCTTGCCACCCTTGTCACGGATATCCGCATCGCAGATCGCCAGACTGCGGGTACGTTCCACCAGCCAGCCCTCCACGTTGTACGCCGCCTCGGGTTGCAGGGGGCGCACATATTTTATCGCCAGATCCACCGTGGAGTATTGGTCGGTGGCGTCCAGGGTGGAAAACAGGGCCAGTGCCGCCGCGCCATCCAGACAGGTGGCCGCGAAGCCGCCATGTACCATGCCCAATGGGTTGAGATGTCTGTCATCCGGCCGCGCTTCAATCTGAATACGCCCCCGTTCGGCCGCCACCGCGATCATGCCCATGGTCCTCCCAATGGAAGAGCCGTGGCTGCGATGCTTGACCAGTTGCTGCAATACGTTCAGACTGGAAGTCGGAGATGTTTGAGAGTCCTGCGTCATGGTTAATGCCCTTTCCTGTGAAGGAAAGGATGTTTGCACGACGACATTTACACGTCAACAATATTGATTTGAAGAAGGCGGTATGACCTGGATCTCTTCACCAGCGCACGGAGATCCCCGCCTGGCCCAGATGCTCGTTCCCTTGATCATCCACCCGGCCCTGATAATCCAGGGTCAGGTGGATGCGCGGGCTCAGTTGCACGGCGGCGCCCAGGCGAGCTTGCAAGCGCGGGTCGTCACGATCCGCCCCGTACACGGTGAAGGCTTCGCCAGCGTCGACGAATCGGGCGTCCTGTTCGCTCTGGGTATCGCCGAACGGCTGGATCCCGGCCAGTCCGGCGTGCACCCGGGCCCGACGTGCGCCGGCCTGGAAGGTGCGTCCCATATCCACACCGATCTCCGCCTCGCCCCTCTCCAGCGTGGTGTCCGTCACCTCCAGGTTCGCCGCACCGGCACCGTCTTCATGGAAGCCGTCCCGCTTCAACCGGGTCCAGGCCACCTGAGCATAAGGGCGGACCCGTTGAGCGCCGGCGGTTAGCTCAAAGCCGCTTTCCAAGGCCAGCCGGGAGGTCTCAATGGTGCTGGAGGAACGGGCCCGGGTGCCGTTCTCGAAGCGGCGTTTGTGATCGTGGTCGGTTTCGCCGTAGCTCAGATCCGCGCGCACGTAGAGAGTGTCGGTCAGATCGCGGCGGCCATAGGCGCCCACGAACCAGCCGTCCAGATCGCCGTCGGCCCGGCGCCGGTCGAAGCCCAGACGCCCCTGGGCCCGGCCCACGGCCAGTCCGGCACGGCTCTTTTCCAGCGTCCGGTCCAGCCCCAGGGTCAGATGCTCCCCTTTCAGTTCGTAGCCGGCATTACCGGTGTAGCCGTTGCGTTCTTCCTCGCTGTCCAGGGCGCCGGTTTGCAGCCACAGGCCATTGTCCGCAGTGCCGGCCAGGGTGCGCTGATCACCGGCGGCCTCTTGCGCCCGGTCGCGCTGACGCAGACGTTCACCGAACTGGCCGATCAGCCGGTCGGTGGCGCCCAGCCCGGCCACCAGGGAGTCGCCGCTGTAGCGGTCGAAGGCGGCGGGGGCGGTGTCGTGCTCCAGGGTGACGATGTCCTGGTACACCGCGTGATCCGGCGCCAGGGTTTCCACGGCACCGGCCACGGCGCGCTGGTTGCGGGTCAGGGCGACGCTGTCAAAGGTGATGTCATTGCGGGTCAGTTCCAGCAGGACATCGTTGTCCCCGTAGTCCAGACCGGCATCAAGAAAAGCGAAGCGGGATCGGACCGCTTCGAACTGGCCGAGGATCCCCCCATCGGCGCTTAAAATCGTGTACTCGGTGAAGGGCTGATAGTCGCCGTCGTTGCCCACATGCAGCACCGAGCCAGCCAGGGTGGCGCTACCGGTGACGTGGACAAGATCGCTGTCGGTATTGTCCGGACTGACTTCCACGTCATAGGCCGAACCGGCCTCGAACACCAGGTCGCCGTCCACGGTGAGGGTGCCGACACTGTTGCCCGGCGCCAGCGTGCCGCCGCTGGCCACGGTGGTGTCGCCGACGATACCGTCGCCACCGAGGGTGCCGCCGTCGTCCACCAGAACCTCGCCGCCCAGGCGACCGCTGACGCTCAATCGGCCCGCCGCTACCTGCGTGGTGCCACCGAAGCCGCTGTTGCCACCGCTCAGTTGCAAATCACCGCTGCCGGTTTTACGCAGGGTGCCGGTACCCGAGAGCTGTCCCAGGTACTCGCCGTCCTGCTGCTGGTCGAAGGTGGCGTGGCCGTCGGCCAGCAGAGCGAGATCGCCGGTGAAGCGCTCGGCGGCGGTCACCAGTTCCCCGTCATGAACGGACCAGTCCAGGGTCGAAGTGCCGGTTAGCGTGAGTGCGCCCTCGCCGTTTTTGATCAGGGTGCCGTCGGTACCGTCGAAGCCGCTGATGTCGCCGGCGAAAGTGCCGTCGCTGTCCTGTTCGAACACCACGTTGCCGGCGTTGGTCAGATGGCCGCTGATCGAGGTGGCACTGCCGAACAGGCGGCCCGCCTCGACGAAGGTGTTGCCATAGTTGTTGTCGCCGCGCAGATGCAGAATGCCCTCGCCCCGTTTGATCAGATCACCGGTGCCGTTCAGATCCTGGTTGACGATAAATTGCTGCAAGCCCTCGGCGATATCAAAACCACCGCCCTGCTCGCCCCAGGTGATCGAGCGCTGGGTCGAGAGGGAAAGAAAACCGGGATCGGTGACGCGCAACACGCCGCCGTTGAACGTCAGCCCGCTGTTGGCATCACCGAGATGGCTGTCGCCGGCCACCGAGAGCACGCCGCCATTCAGGGTGGTGCCGCCGGTGTAGCTGTTGTCACCGGTGAGCACCAGGGTGCCGGCACCGGTTTTGTTCAGGCCGTCCTGGCCGGCGATAACGTTGTTGATGGTGGCGGTGTAATCCGTGCTGTCGCCGCTGCCATCGCCGACGCGGATTTCACCGTCGCCGTCCACCAGACTCAACGCGTCGCCTTGCAACACATAGCCGTTGCCGGCGAATTGCAGGCCGGTGGCCTGAATCCCGCCGTCGGTGTCATCCAGTGTGACGGTGCCCGCGTTACCACCGAAAATCGCGAAGCCGGGTTGTGGCTGCATGGGTGCGGTGAGGGTGCCGTCGGCGTCGGTCCAACTGGCGCTGTCGTTGGACCACACACCATCGCCGCCACCCTGGCCGTCACCGTTCCAGAGGTTCAGGGTCATGCCAGCGGTGTTGAGCAGATTGATGTGGCCCTGATCGTCGAGGAACTGCAGGCTCATCCCCTGTGGCTCATCGGCCAGCAACAGGCCGCCATTGTTTTGTGTCAGAGTGCCGCTGTAATCGAACAGCCGGTACAGGCCCACGCCAAAGTCGCCGTCGTCGACGATGTTAAGCGTGCTGCCGTTGAGGGCCAGATCACCATTGACGGTGACGGTGACGCTGTCGCTTTGGCCCAAGGTATTGAAATCCCCCCCCGGGGTGCCGAACTCGAAGTCCAGCAGTGAGCCTTGCGCCAGGGTGAGGTCGCCGTCCACGGTGAGGTGGCCGAGGCTGTTGCCCGGTGCCAGCGTGCCGCCGCTGGCTACGGTGGTGCTACCCACCGTGCCGTCACCACCGAGGGCGGCGCCGTCGTTGACAGTGACCGTGCCGCCCAGGATGTCGTTGACCTTGAGGGTGCCACCATTGATTTGAGTAATGCCGGTGAACCCCGAGCTGTCACCAGTCAGCATCGTGGTGCCGGCATAGTGATTGATGCCGTGAGCGCCGGACCCCGTGCTGGCGAGCGCGGCGGCAAACACATAATTGTCTTCGTTATGGTTGAAATTGAGTGTCGCGATCCCGTCGCCGAACTCGACACGCGCGCTTTCCAGCGTGCCGGCGCTCACGGCCTGTTCGGTTGCGGCCGCGCCGATATTCAACGTACCGGAGGACTCCGTTGAATCCGCCAGGCGCACGAAGTCCCAATCCGAGGAGGTGACGCCTGTTTGCAACCGCCCGCCGCTGGAAAGCGTCAGATGCCCATCCGCCCCGTCATAACCGCCGACGATCACCGCGCCGTCATTTACCCACGAACCGCCATTGCGGAGGGAAACCGCCCCGGCGGAGTCATAGTACCGAGCGATCTGCCCCGTCATCCAACTCGTGTCGACATGGGACGTCACGGTGGCGCCGTCATCGATCACCAGCGTGCCGTTGCCCGCGTATCCCACCTCGATTTCGCCTTGCGTCTCCCAATGGCTTGTCGAGCCGGTGACGGTGACGTTACCGGCGGCGCCCGCGCCATAGCCGATCCGTGCGGTGCCGCTTTCAACGCGCCCGCCATTCTCGACCCGCAATTCCCCTTCGCCGGACTGCCCGGAGCCCCCCACATACAGGGTGCCGGTGTTGCGCCACAGGGACCCCTGGTCCTGGATAATGGCGATGGCCTGGGAGTTCGGGGAGCGGCCGAGGTAGCCGTTGCCGTTTTCCAGAACGGCGCCGTCACTGATGCGTAATTCGGCATCGCTGTTGTTGTCGCCGATCAGCACGTTGTTGCTGAAGGTGGCATGGGTAGTCTCGCCGGTCAGTGCCAGCACGCCCCGGCCATTGACGCCGCCCAGGTGCAGATAGCTGCCGGTGAGCCGCGCGCCGTCGCTTAGCAGCAGGGTGCCGCCGTCCTTTTGCTCGCCCCAAGGAGTGCCGGAACCCCGGCCGATATAGAGGCGACCGATCTGCTGCTCGCCAGTGACGGTAAGGGTGCCGGCCCCCTCCTTGATCAGGTGGCCCTGGCCGGTGAGAGCGCCGCTATAGTGGGCGTCGTTCGCCTCCTCGAAGGTGACGGAGGCGCCGTTGCCGATGGCGATGTCGCCGGTGAATCGGTCGGCGGAGGTAATCAGGCCGCCGCCGTCCACCGACCAATCCAGGGAGGAAACACCGTTGAGAGTCAGATCGCCGGCGCCGCGTTTGATCATGGTGCCATCAGCCTCCCCCAGGCCAGTGACGTTGCCCGCGAAGGCGGCATCGCCGGCTTGTTCGAACACCACGGTGCCGGCATTGGCGATATCACCGTGAAGGGACCCGGTATCGCCGATCAAGGTGCCGGCCTCCACGGTGGTGCCGCCGGTGTAGGTATTGGCGCCGCCGAGCACCAGGGTGCCGGAGCCGGCTTTGCGCAGGCCGTCGGTGCCGGTGATATCGCTGTTAATGGTGGCGGTGTAATCGCGGCTGCCGGCGCCGCCGTCACCGACGCGGATCGCCACTGGCGCCGGGTGGTCGTCATCCGCCACCAGAGTCAGTGCATCGCCTTCGAGTACATAGCCGTCGCTGACGAACTGCAGGCCGGTGGCCTGAATCCCGCCATCGGTATCGTCCAACGCCACCGTGCCCGCCTCGCCGCCAAAAATGGCGAAGCCCGGTTGCGGCTGCATGGCGCCGGTGACGGTGCCGTCGGCGTCGGCCCACACCGCCGACGTATTGGACCAGGAGCCATCGCCGCCACCGAGCTGGTTTTCGTTGGCCAGGCCGTTGGCGTTCCAGAAGTTCAATACCATGCCGGCGGTGTTGAGCAGATTGATCTGGCCGTCGTCCGTCAGGTATTGCACGGCAAGATCTTCGGCGTTGTTTTCCAATACCAGGCCATCGTTGTTTTGTGCCAGGGCGCCGCTGTAGTCGAATAACCGGTACAGGCCGGGCCCCATGTCGCCGGTGTCGGTAACGTTCAAAGTGGTACCGTTGAGCGCCAGATCGCCGTCGACGGTGACGCTGTCGCCTTGGCCCAAGGTATTGAAATCCCCACCTGGGGCGCCGAACTCGAAGTCCAGCAGTGAGCCTTGCGCCAGGGTGAGATCGCCGTCCACGGTGAGAGTGCCGATGCCGCCATCACCCGGTGCCAGCGTGCCGTCGCTGTCAATGGTGGTGGTGCCGACACTGCCGCCGCCGCTAAGGGCGCCGCCGCCGTTGACAGTGACGGTACTGGCAAGCCCTCCATTCACCTGCAGAGTGCCGCCCTCCACCTGGGTAAGGCCGGTAAAGCTGCTGGTGCCGGTGAGCACCGTGGTGCCGGCGTGGTGCTCGATGGCGCCGTTGCCGGTGATATCGGGGGTAAATTCGTAGCCGCCGCTGGTGTCGGTGTGGTTGAAGACGATCCGGCCGGAGGCATTGGCATCGGGGTTCGAGGATACCCGGCCCATTTCGATTTCGGTGGTGTTAGCGAAGCCGGGCGCGGCAGCAGGGTCGCCGGCGGCCGCGCCGATCACCAGAGTGCCGAGGGCGGATGGGCCTCCACTCTCTCCCAGAATAATGCGATTGCCGACACCGCTGACGTTGAGAGCGCCGCCGTCGGCGAGGATCAGGGTGCTGCTGGAGTTGCGGCTAATAAGGACCCCCCAATCTTCATGGGTGACCTCCGCATCCCAGGCAGAACCGGTGCCAGTGATGGTCAGGGTAGCAGGATTAATGTTCCAACCGATGGCGTGATAGCTGCCGGAGCTGGTGAGACTGCCGCTGTTTTGGATGATCAGAGGCCCGCTATACAGGATCAGCCTGCCGGATTCCGCCGCCTGCCCGTTGATCGTGATGGCGCTATCATCTCCGCCAAAAATGTTAACGTCATCGCCGCTCGCTGGGATACCGCCAGTACAACCGCCTGACGAGCATATCCAGTTGTCGGGGTCGAACCAGTCTTCTGTTAAACCGTTCCATTGATAGGAATCTGCCCAGGCCGCCCCGCCGGGGAGTATTCCCAGAGCGGTCAACAGTGCCGTCAAGGCAGCGGCCCGGGGGACGGAAGCCCTGCCCTGCCTTTTGGTGAACTCGGGCACAGCCTGCCATGTCCCGGTGCGGCGGTTGAAAAGGGTGCGGTAAATGCGGTTCATTGGTATTCCCCTGCAAAGCGCTGAAAATACAGCGGCGCGGCCCCGGCGGGCTGTTATGCGATTCGGAGCACATTATTGGGGTAAGGAGAGAGAGGGCGTTATGCGAGGCGTCTCAGGGTATTTGCAGGACGTCTCATAGAGGCACTTGGAAGGAAAAAATCTTTATTAAGCGGTTGATTGGTAAGAGAGCGGTTCGCTCTTCTATTTAAAAGGTATGGGAATAATGGCTTGCAAAACAGAGGAAATTTGCGCCATAGTTTGAATCGACATTCGGGGATATTGCGTTCCCGCATGTCGGTTTCATGATTTGGTTTTCATAGCTTTCTTCATTTTTCCTTCCGGCTCTGCCGGGCCCGGCCGGACGGCCCCAGGATGGGGCCTCCGGTTCGGTGTTTTCAACACGCCTCCAGGGTTTCACGATAATCATCAGTGATCATCGGAGAGCGTCAAAGCGCCACCTTTATTCAGCGTCTCGGCGATTTCGCCGGCGGTTTTGCCGTCGAATCCTTCTTCTCCGGCGGACAGCCGCAGGCTGCCGGTGTCGATGACACTCTGCAAGAAAGGTGAAGTCAACAAGTAACCCTCCACGGACAGATGGATTTGTTGGCCCACCCGGTCACGGGTGAAATCGGCCAGGGTTTGCCGGCTTTCCGGATCGAGCGTGATATCAATCACGTCCCGGGTTGTATCAGGCGACGTTCTCTTCTCCGCGCTTTCCACCTGCAGGGTTACCGTTTCAGCCTGTAGGCTGGTGGACAACAACAGCAACGGAAGGCATTTCAGGATACGCATGGTCTAGTCGTCCTCCTGGCCGAACAGCAAGGTGTCGACCCAATCGGGTTGTATATCGGTAAGAGGAATGTAGTGCCCTTCCTCCACATAACCCACTCGCAGAAGCGGTGTTTCCGCGCTGCTGTTATCGATTAGATGCGCTTGATCGCAAAGCGGCAGGGCCAGGTGCACATGCCTGAACGTGCGAGGCAAACGAGCGTGGATCTTATCGGCCGGCACATGATGTCCGCCTTCCTCGGTGCGCTGATGGACACGGGCCTGATTGAGTTGCGGATCGTCCAGGTGAATAAAAACCAGGATCACCTGATAACCTCTGGCTTTGGCCTGGGCGATGAAGTCGATTTTGGAAGGGTGTGAAAATACCGTTTCGTAGCAAAAACTTTGCCCCTGATGAATCAGCATATCGCGCAGTTGCCGGGCCAGGGCGGCGGCCTGATAGCTATGCGCTTCCGGGGCCTGGGGAAAGCGTTGCCGGGCGATCACATCCGCATTGACGAACGGTAGGCCGGCATTCTGCAGGGCTTCCCGGTAGAAAGTGCTTTTGCCGGCACCGTTGCCGCCCACCAGAATCCACAGTTGCTTTTCCGATGGGGGGTGCGAGGCCATGATTCAGTTCTCGGCGATGAAAGTGCCGTCAACGAATCGCCCCACGCGGATCTCTCCGGAGGCGCTGATCTGTTCCAGGCGGCCTGGATGGCGGCGCGAAGCCTGATAGCGCACTGCACTGGCGGATATCTGCCGGGCCAGGGTGCCGGAGGCGCGGCGGGCTTCCAGATTGCTGAACACGGTCTCTGACGCCACCGGTTTGGACACCGTCCGCTCCACGCGCAGAGTGGCGATACCCGCCGTGATTTCCAGGATGTCCTGCGGACTGAGCCGTGGTGCCAGGGTCCGGCCCAGATCGGCCCATTGCTCTATCTGCTCCGCCGCGCTGCGGTGAAGTAACTCGCCGTAGGTCTTGGCGGCATCCATCAACTCCGATTGCAGCCGTACCGGTGAGGCGGATTTGCCCATGAGCGTCTCCTGATCGTGACATTTTTTGATTTGTAGCATTTTGCTACACCGGCTGCAATGGCGAATATCGCCGGTTTTGTAGACGGGGCTGTGAGAGCTGCCTTGGCAGCGAATTGGTGTATAGACGTACCGGCATATGTAAGAGTGCCCGCGAGTTGTGGGCAGCATAACGGCTCAGCTTTCCGATTCGACTTGGACACTTTGCCTGGTGGCTTCCACCAGCATCAGAATCAAACTGCCGGCGCTGCCGAGCACGATGATCAAGCCGGGCAAGCCGGCCAGGTTGGCGAGCATTTTGATGCCGTCCACGCCCAGGTAGGTGGCGCTGCCCCACCCCACGGCGCCGATAATGGCCCCCCAGAGCAGTTTGATGGCGAACGGCGATGTCATGTCCTCGGCGGTCACTGCCCGGGTACACAGGCCGCCGATGGCGTCCGTGTTGGAGTCGGCGGCGGTGATGAAGGAAATCAGACAGGCGAAGATAAAAAACAGGCCGAGGGTAAAGCTGCCGGGCAGATAGCTGAACAATTGATAGGAGATGGCCGCCAGTCCCTCGTCTTTATAGACCTGGTACAAGGCGCCGTGGTCCTGGATGTCGAAATACAATGCGGAGGCACCGAAGGCGGAGAACCAGAGAATGCCGAACGCCGACGGCAGCACCAGATTGACCAGAATGAACTGGCGCACCGTGTAACCCTGGGCGATTTTGCCGAGGAACAGGCAGGACAGAGGCGCCCAGGCGAACCAACTGGCGAAGAAGGCGGTGGTCCACTTGGCGGACCACTGGCTGTTGGCCGGCTCGCGGGTCATCAAATGGCGCGGGAAAAAATCACTCAGATAGGTCACCAGGGCGTCGCCGCCCGCGCGGAGAATAAAGCCGCCCGGCCCCACCAGCAGCAGGTAGAGCATCAGGGCGATAAACAGCACGGCATTCATGCGGGCAAGCAATTGGATGCCGCCGCGCAGGCCGGTGGCCGCGGATAACAACGCCACGGCGATAATGCACGACGCGGCCAGGGCGTAGATCATGCTGCTCTTGGGGATATCGAACAATACCCGCAGGCCATCCCCGATCAGCAGAAGGCCGCCGCTCAATACCGCGGACATACCCACCACAACGGAAAACAAAACCAACCCGTCCACCAACTCGCCGAACCGCCCCTGAAAACGGTCGCCGAACAGCGGGCGCAGTAAAGCGCGGATGGAAAAGCCGTAACCGTGATTGTGAAAGCCGAGCGCGAAGGTCAGAGCCGCCACGGTATAAATGGCGTAAGGAGCCAGCGTCCAGTGAACCAACACGGAGGACAGGGCGAATCGCAGGGCGCCGTCACTGCCGGGGCGGGCGCCGGAAAAAGCCGGCGGTTCATGGAAATGCACCACCGGTTCCGCCACCGCCCAGAACAGAATGCCCATGGCGATGACCGTGGTCAGGGATACCGAAAACCAGCGAAACGGCGAATAGATCGGCTCGGCCGTCGCGCCGCCGATGCGCACCTTGCCCAGGGGGGAAACGAAGGCCACGAGACACAACAATAACAGACCCAGGGCCGAGTAAAGGAATACCGGTGACAAGGTATGGATTAGTACGGCGTTGAGTGCGGTGGTGAAGTCGATGAAGCGCTGTTGGTCGATGGCGATCAGCGTCAACGCCGCCAGCATGGCCGTCAGGGCTGGCCAGAAGGCGATGGGTTTGAGCCGCCGTTTCATCGGAGTCGATGTTGTTGACGGAGGTCGCGGGGGCGCATACCGAAGCGGCGGCGAAACAGGCGGCTGAAACTGGTGCTGTCGACAAAGCCGCAACGGGCGGCGATGTCGGCGATGGTTTGATGGGCGGGCGCCCCCCGCAGCAGGCGCCATACCCGGCGCAGGCGGACTTCGCGTAGATAGCCGGCCACGGTCAGATCTTGATCGGCGAAGGCACGGTAGAGGGTGGCGCGGGAGCAGCTCAGCCGCTGGGCCAGGGTGCTGGCGTCCAGGTCCGGATCACCCAGGTGGCGGTGGATCAGTTGCCGGGCCAGGGCAAACAGCAAGGTGGGCCGTTCCTTTTCCGGCCGCCGGCCGATGGTGTTCAACGTGGCAAGCGCCAAATCGATGATTTGATCCAGGATCAGGCTCTGATGTTTGATATCCAGAGTGGCGCCATGGTGGGCCAGGAGCCGAAGTTGGTCATGTAGGAACGGGAAGAGCGGGCTGTGGTGCAGGGTTTGTATCAACTCGCTGGGGGGCGGCGGATCACCACCCAAGGCCTGACACACCGCGTCCCGGTCCAGGGAAAGATGTAATCCCTGATGGGGGCCCCAAGCGACTCGGGATGGATGGGCGGGATCATAGAACAGCAACTCGCCGGGGCCCGAGCGCAATGCCCGGTCGCCGTCCTGCTCATGGCATCTTTCGCCGGCCAGCACCAGCCCCAGGTTCACCAGCCCGCGCTCTTCCCGCCGGCAATGGTTCTGGCGGCGCCGGCCGGAGACGGGATCCGACTGGTACCAATACACATCCCCGCGTGGGGCAATCAGTGCCGAAGCCCGGGCCTGGAAGCCATCGCGCTGAACAGGGCTGGGGGTATCGGCCTCGAAGTCGTAAAACACGGTTTCCCGCCAGAAATCGTAGGCGTCCCGTGGGCGCAGAGTATCCGTGGAAAGGGACAGAAACACACAGTCCTTGGGGCGTCCATACTCTGGGGACCAACGTCCCCGTTCCGGCGTCCACTCCCAGATGTCCGGTGCCCAATCCCATTGCACTGCTGAACGCGGCTCGTCCAAATTTCCCCCGCTGCATGACTTTATTCTGGTCTTTGCTCATGTATGCCGTGGGGAAGAGCGAAAATCAACCCGGGGCATGGTCCGGTCCGGGGCAAGCGGGATCAACGCCCGTTCATGGACCGGTAAACGCAAGCAGGTCACCGTCGCGGAAGACGAATAGATCGTTTGATAGCGAATAGGGTGACTCCGCCGCCATATCGGTGGCGACCTGGCGAAGTTTGCCGAGACCCTCTTTATCTTCGCTGCCACAGATCATCAGCCTGTCGCGGGCGGGAATGGCCAGAACCGGTTCGCCGGCCACCTCCAACCGCTCACGCCAGTGTTCGAACAACAGCGCCATGCTGGCTTCGTAGTTCGTGTCCAGAGTCACGAAGTAACGGCCGTCACCGCCTTTCAACTGAAGATGGGGCAGCCACTGCCGCTGCAGGTTGTCGAGGGCAAGCCGGTGCAGGGCCTCCCGATCACCGCCGAATTTTTCCAGCACTTCGCCGCCGACAAAGCGCATCTGTTCGCCGCTATCTTCCACATAAGTGATCAGCAGTTCGTCGTTGCTCAGAGGGCGGGTGAGGAAAGGCATCTGATCGGGGGTGGCGTCAGGAAACGCCTGGCGCATCTGCTCCAGGGAGGCGTCGAGCCAAGCGCGGGTCTTGATGACCGGCAGGACCACGGCCTCGTCTTGGGTTTGCGTCGCCTGATCCTGGTTGCGGATATAGGTGTGGATGATCTGATCGAGGTTGTCCGGATCGCGCCGATAGGTGTCATAGGCGTTGTCCAGGAAATGGCAGATTTCCCAGCCGCCTTCACTGTCCCAGCGCACCGAGAAGCGATTGGTGTCATCGGATTGGATACGCACTTCGGCGGGACCGAGAAGCTCCTTCACCGTGGCGGCATAGCGTTGCGCGAACGCTTTCGCATCAAGCAGGTTACCGTTACCGGAAGAGGGGGTCGGTTTCTTGCCGAAAAGACGGCGAAGCAATTCCATGCCCTGACTCCTTTACCCTTGGCGGGATTGTCATCCTGTGGAGTGGACAGCATACGCCAAGAACAGTGGTGATGGAGCCCTCTGCCTGCCTCTCCGCCATGAACCCAGAGATCGCTACGAAGCCGCTGTGGGAGCCAGCTTGCTGGCGAATACGGTCCTTCGGTGTTGGGATATTCGCTTGCAAGCGGAGCGCCGCCCGGCAAGCTTCCCACAGCGGCTTCGTGATTCAGTCTGTTGTGTCCCCGATGGAGGGTGACCGCCGTGGACGGCGGTCATAAAAAATCGTCGGAAACGATTTTTAACGTCACTCCAGTGACGGCCCGGAGGGTGACCCGCCATGGATGGCGGTCATAAAAAACCCCGCGCGAGGCGGGGTCAAAAAAACAGATTCAGCGCTTGTAGCCATTACTTTTCCACGAATGCCCGCTCGATCACGTACTCGTGGATATGGCCGCCGCGGCTCTCACGGAAGCCCCAGCCATCCAGCAGGCGGGTGAGGTCCTTGAGCATGGCCGGGCTGCCGCACAGCATGAAACGGTCTTCTTCCAGGTTGGGTTGGGGCAGACCCAGATCCTCGAAGATTTTCCCGGAGTCCATCAGATTGGTGAGCCGGCCCTGGTTACGGAACGGTTCCCGGGTGACGGTCGGGTAGTACTTCAGCTTGCCCTGGATCATGTCACCGAAGAACTCGTTGTTGGGCAACTCGTCCTGGATCATGTCCTGATAGGCCAGCTCGGAAACGAAGCGCACACCGTGAGTCAGGATCACCTGGTCAAAGCGCTCATAGATCTCCGGATCCTTGATGATGCTCAGGAACGGCGCCAAACCGGTGCCGGTGGATAGCAGCCACAGGCGTTTGCCCGGCAGCAGATGGTCCGCCACCAGGGTCCCGGTGGGTTTGCGGCTCACATAGATTTTGTCGCCCGGCTTGATTTTCTGCAGCTGGGAAGTGAGCGGGCCATCCGGCACCTTGATGCTGAAGAACTCCAGCTCTTCCTCATGGTTGGCGCTGGCGATGGAATAGGCGCGCAGCAGAGGACGACCGTTGTCCTGTTCCAGACCGATCATGGTGAAATGACCGTTCTTGAAGCGGAAGCCCGGGTCGCGGCTGGTGGTAAAACTGAACAACGTGTCGTTCCAGTGCCGAACACTGGTGACCGTTTCGGTATTCAGATTCGACATAAGCTAATACGCCTTTATTCCAAAATACTTTAGTTGATGAGAATGTAACCGTTTCGCCGATATCGGTAAAATGGGTTGTACCGATATTTGATATCGACTTTGGTGATAACAATGAGATACACCCTGCGACAACTGGAGGTGTTCCTCGCCGTGGCCCATCACGAGAACGTGAGCCGGGCGGCGCGGGATCTGAACATGTCTCAGTCCGCCGCCTCCGGCGCTCTCAAGGAGCTGGAAACCCAGTTCGACATCAAACTGTTCGAACGCGCCGGTAAAAAGCTGCGGCTCAACGAACTGGGACGTCAGCTTTGGCCCAGAGCGGAAGCTCTGTTGGGGCAGGCCCGGGATCTGGAGTCCGGTTTGCAGGCTCACCAGGAGTTGGGGCGCCTCAAGGTCGGGGCCACACTGACCATCGGTAATTACCTGGCGGTGAATATCATGGCTCGGTATATGGCGGAGCAGCCCGGAGCCCAGGTGAAACTGGAGGTGGCGAATACCGCCACGATTGTCGACCGGGTGCTGGCCTTCGATCTGGATTTGGGGTTGATCGAAGGGGAAATCAACCACACCGACCTGGAGCTGCTGCCCTGGCGAGAGGACGAACTGGTGGTGTTCTGCGCCCCTGATCACCCCCTGGCGAAACAGAAAGTGCTATCCGGCGACGATCTTTTGGCCGCCACCTGGATCGTACGCGAAACCGGTTCGGGAACGCGACAGACCTTCGAGCGGGCTATGCATGGCCTTTTACCCGGTCTGAAACTGTTGCTCGAACTGGAACACACCGAAGCGATCAAACGGGCGGTGGAGGCCGGGCTGGGGATCAGTTGCCTGTCCCGGGTGTCACTGCGCGAGGCGTTTCGGCGCGGTTCCCTGGTGCCTTTGGCCGTGCCGGGGCGGGATTTCAGCCGTGAGTTCTATTTCGTATTGCACCGGCAGAAATACCGCAGCCCCGGCGTTGAGCGCTGGTTGGAGCTATGCCGGCAATCGCCCGAGTAAAATAGTGATCAGGGCCGGTAGCGCTCTTGAATCAGACCCTCCAGTTTGGTCCAGGGCACGGTCAGTTCCGGTTGGCCCATGGCGTAGGGGGCGATGCTGTAAACATTGTAGAGCAGCGCCACGCCCTGGTCGGTGACATGGAAATCGCCGGTTTGCAGGAAGGGCCAGGTGTCGCGAAAGTCCTTGTCGGCTTCGATGTCATTCGCCAGCCATTGTTGATGCACCTCGGCGGCGGCTTTCCAGAAAGCGTCTTCCCGACCCGGTTGTAACACGTCCTGCAGTGTGGCGCGCCGTTGTTCCCGGCGGTCCCAGTTCAATAATTGCACCACCGGCATGCCATGGGCCCCGCCGGTGATCTCATAGCTGTCGAGCTGCAAGGTGACCAGCCCGGCGCGCTCCCCCAGCAGCGAAACTTTTGCGTTGAGCTCCCAGCCCATGCTCTCCATCTCCGCCGCTTCCCTGGCATCGAACAGGAAGCCGTCCGCCACCGCCGCGAAAGACGAGGCTCCGTCATCGGCGCCATTGCTTAACTGCTCAAGCAGGGTGCTTTCCAAGGCCCGGGTAAGGGAGGTGTCTTCGGGGAAGGTGAGCCACTGCAACGCCACCTTGGAACAAGGGTCGTCCGGACAGGACTCGCTTTCGCGGGTCAGAGTTTGCGATTTCGAGGTCAGCGGTGCGTCATTGGGCTGCTCGACGGGCGGCGTGGGCTGGTCCGGATTGGCTGCCCCGGTGTCCTGGCCGGATGCCGTACCGGATTGAGTGGGGGCATCGCTGTCGCCGCAGCCGGCGAGTAACAGTGCGAGTGTCACGGTGGAGAGCAGGAGGCGCATAACCGGGTCCTTGGTTGTGATGGCGGAAGCCTCAGTGTGCCGCAATGCGGTAAGAGGGAAAAGACGAGCGCGGCGGCGTAGAGATCGTAAACAGGCTCTTACAGTCTTTTGCACGAAAGGGCTACGCAAAAGGGCACAATGGGGGCTGTGCTATAGGAGAGTTTTTATGCGTCATTCCCTGTTGATGGCGGCGACGTTGATGGTGGCGACGACCTCGCTGAGCTGGGCGCAAAGCGACACCACCGAAGGCGTCCCCAATGTGAAGCAGGCTGACCAGGAGAACGTTCAGGCGCAGTTGAACGACACCTGGCAGGAAATCCGCAACTACGGCGTGGAGCAAAAGGAACGTGCTCTTGAGGCGGCTCGCCAGGGTCTCGACATGCTGGACGAGAACATCGATGAGCTGCAGAAAGACATGGACGAGGGCTGGGACTCACTGTCCGAGCAGGCCCGCGCGAACAAGGAGCAGGCGTTGGAGAACCTGAAGAAACAGCGCGAGGAACTGGGCAAGGAATACAGCCAACTTCAGGAAGCCACCCGCGGAAACTGGGAGGCGGCGAAGAGCCGTTTTGGTCAGGCGTGGGAGGCCGCCAAGGACGGTTGGCGGGAACTGACCAAGCCGGCGGAAAAAAGCGACGCCGGGGATGACGGCACTATTTCCATCTAAGCGCCCTAAATATCCGCGTAGTCCTCGCCGCCGTTGAGCCAGCGGCGCAGTAAACGTTCCACCCGCCCCGGGTGGCGTTCCAGCAGTATCTCGGCCAACTCGCGGGCCGGTTCCATCAGGGCTTCGTCGCGAACCAGATCGGCGATCCGGAAGGCCAGCTCCCCGGTCTGCCGGGTACCGAGCCATTCGCCGGGCCCACGCAATTTCAGATCTTCCTCGGCGATGACGAAGCCGTCGGTGGTCTCCCGCATCACCGCCAGTCGCCGCTTGGCGGTCTGCGACAGCGGGATCTGATACAGCAGCAGGCAATAGCTCTGGCCGCCACCCCGGCCCACCCGGCCACGGAGCTGGTGTAACTGCGCCAGCCCCAGACGTTCCGCGTTCTCCATCACCATCAGCGTGGCATTGGGCACGTCCACGCCCACCTCGATAACCGTGGTGGCGACGAGAAGGTGCGCTTCGCCGGCGGCGAAGCGGGCCATGCGCTGCGCCTTGTCCTTTGCCTTCAGGCGGCCGTGCACAAGCTCCACGTTGAGCTCCGGCAGCGCTTCGCGTAGCGCCTCGAAGGCCGCTTCCGCCGCCTGAGCCTGCAACTCATCGGATTCCTCGATCAGGGTGCACACCCAGTAGGCCTGGGCGCCCTCCAGACAGGCGGAACGAATCCGGGCAATCACATCATCACGGCGTGAAACGGGGAGGACCAGGGTTTGAATCGGCTTGCGTCCCGGCGGCATCTCATCAATTACCGAGGTGTCCAGATCGCCGTAGACGCTCATCGCCAGAGTACGGGGAATCGGCGTGGCGGTGAGGGTGAGCTGGTGCGGCACCTGATTGCCGAAACGGCCTTTCTCCCGCAGCGCCAGCCGCTGCTGAACGCCGAAGCGGTGCTGTTCGTCGATGATGATCAGCCCGAGCCGCTGGAAGGCCACCGCGTCCTGGAATAACGCGTGCGTGCCCACCACCATGGAGGCACTGCCATCGGCCAGGGCGGCCAGATTTTCCCGGCGCGCTTTTTGGCCCAGGCTGCCCGCCAGCCAGTGCACCGGAATCCCCAGCGGCGCCAGCCAGTGCTCGAAGTTGGCCCGGTGTTGTTCCGCCAGCAGCTCGGTGGGTGCCATCAGGGCCACCTGATAGCCCGACTCGATGGCGGTCAGCGCCGCCGCCGCCGCCACCAGAGTCTTGCCCGAGCCCACGTCGCCTTGCAGTAACCGCAGCATGGGATGATCCCGGCGCAGATCGGCGCCGATTTCATCGATCACCCGGTTCTGCGCGCCGGTGAGAGCGAACGGCAGGCTGAGCAGCAGCTTCCGCAGCAGGCGATCGCCATCGAGAACCGGCGCCGCCAGGGTCTTCTGTCCGGCTCGTTTGGACAGCATGCCCAACTGGTGCGCCACCATTTCTTCCATCACCAGACGCTTCACCGCCGGATGGTTGCCGTCCAGCAGTAGATCCACCGGGTCATCGGGACCGGGGTGATGCAGCATTTCCAGGGCATTGGCGAGACTGGGCAGGTGGCGTTGATCCAGCAGATCGGGAGGAATCAGCTCCTCGGGAAGGTGCTGGCGCAGGATATCCAGCGCCTGGCCGGCCAGATTGCGCAGTTGCCGTTGGCTGACGCCCTCGGTGGTGGGATAGACCGGGGTCAGCGCCCGCTCCAGCGGTGGCAGGTCCGGGCCGAGTTGATACTCGGGGTGATAGAACTCCAGGCCGGCGGCGCCCGGGCGGGGCTCGCCATAGACCCGGATCGGGCGGCCTTTTTCCAGGTTGTTCTTTTGCGCGGCGCTGAAGTGATAAAAGCGCAGGGACACCAGGCCGGTGCCGTCGGCCACCTTGCACAGCAGCGAGCGACGTTTGCCGAACACCACATCGGCGGCGAGGATCTCGCCCTCGATCACCACGCCCTGTTCCGGGCGCAGAGCGCCGATGGGTGTGATACGGGTACGGTCCTCGTAACGGAACGGCAAATGGAAGAGCACGTCTTCCACCGTGCTCAAGCCCAGACGTTCCAGTTTTTCCGCGGCTCTGGGGCCAACCCCCTTGAGCCGGGACAGGCCCATCTCCGCCAGTGATACCGCCATCGCTCGCTATGTCGTCGCAGTGAATGGGGGGCGGCGGCGCGCAGAGCCCGGTCTCAGGCCGCCAGACCTTCGCGGGGTACCGCGTGGCGCAGCACTTCAATGGCTTTGGGCCGGGGGAAGCTGTCCCGCCAGACCAGAGCAATGGTGCGTGACGGCACCGGTGCCGTGAACGGACGCACGGCAAACGTGCTTTTGTCGTAGCCGTGCTGATACAACGCGGAATCCGGCAGCACCGTGATGCCCAGCCCGGAAGCGACCATGTGACGCAGGGTTTCCAGGGAGCCACCCTCGATCTGCACCAGATTGCGCTGACGCTCGGAATTGATCGCCGGGCACAACTCCAGCACCTGATCGCGGAAGCAGTGGCCTTCGCCGAGCAGCAGCAGGGTTTCGTCCAGCAACTGCTCCGGGCGAATGTGTTGCTGCTTGGTCCAGGAATGGTTCGCCGGCAGCAGCACGGAGAAGGATTCCTCGTACATCTTGGCCCGCACCAGGCCGCCGCCGGAGAACGGCAGGGCGACGATGATGGCGTCCAATTCACCGCGTTCCAGTTTGCCGCGCAGCACGTGGGTGTAGTTTTCCTCGATGAACAGCGGCATTTCCGGCGCTTCCGCGTGCACTTGCGGCACCAGGGTCGGGAACAGATAAGGCGCCACGGTGAAAATGGCCCCCACCCGCAGCGGCGAACCGAGCTGGTCGCGCTGGCTCATCGCCATCTGCTCCAGCAAATCGGCCTGTTCCAGTACCCGCTGTGCCTGGGCCACAATAGGCTCCGCTTGGGGAGTGACCACCACTTCCCGCGGGCGGCGCTCGAACAGGGGCATGCCCAGCTGCTCCTCAAGCTTCTTGATGGCGGCGCTGAGCGTGGGCTGACTGACATTGCACAACTGGGCCGCGTGACCGAAGTGCCGTTCACGAGCCAAAGCGACCAGATAGCGAAGTTCTGTTAGCGTCATGGCAATAATATGTAGAGGCAATTGTGACCATTGTGCCCAAGAGGAAACCGATGAGCCATATCCTAATTGCCGGATTGGGAGATCTGGGCGGCGGTCTGGCGCAGGCACTGAGTGACGAGGGTCACGGCATCAGTGCCATTCGCCGGAGTCCGCGGGCCCCCCGCGGGGTCCAAGTGTATGCCCAGGACCTGGTTCGCGATACCCCCTTGCTGCCGCCGGAGCCGGTGGATCTGCTGGTGATCGTGATGACGCCGTCGGAATACTCCGAGGCCGGCTATCAGGCCGCGTATTTGACCGCCCCAGGCCGGTTGTTGGACGCCCTGGCACAGCGCCAGCCGTTGCCGCCGACTCTGTTTGTCTCCAGCACGGCGGTTTATGGCGATCTGCAGGGCGACGTGGACGAGGACACCTCGCCGGCCCCGCGGCGCTATAACGGGCAGGTGATGCTGGCGGCGGAAGAAGCCATCAGCGCCCGGGCGCCGTCCACGGCGGTACGCTTCTCTGGTATTTACGGACCGGGCCGCACCCGTCTGCTGCGCAAGGTGGAACAGCTTAGCCAGGGACAGGAAGCGCCGCCGGCGCCGGTGTGGACCAACCGTATTCACCGGGACGATTGTGTCGGCCTGCTGCACACCCTGGCCAGGCGCTGGCTGGCCGGGCAGACGGTGTCGCCGGTGGTGCTGGGCACCGACAATCATCCGGTCAGCAACCTGACGGTTTACCGCTATCTGGCCGAATTGCACGGCTGGCCGCTGACACTGGAGGAGAGCCCGCCCAGCGGCAAGCGGCTGTTCAGCCGGTTTATCGCCGAAGGCGGCTACCGCCTGCGTTATCCCGATTATCGGGCGGGGTATCGGGGGCTTTCCCAGGTCTTGTAGGCATGAATCCAGAGGTCACTACGAAGCCGCTGTAGGAGCTTGCCTGCAAGCGAATTGGCTCCCGTTGCCCAAGAATTCGCTTGCAGGCAAGCTCCTACAGCGGCTTCGTAGCAATCTCTGTTGGAGCTGTCCGTGAGGCCCGGTCCACGGTGTAGAATGGCCCCCGCGTGGCGCCGGTTCTTGCGCGCCGCCGCGGAATCAGTAGAGTGTGCGCCTTCCGGGCCTGAAAGCGGGCCCTTGGGGGCGTCGGGCAGGCCGTTCAGGGTGCGCCGGCGTCTCTCTAATCGGAGCCCAGGCACGGTCACGCCGGGAGCGGGCTCCACAATGGTCGGCCGATGACCGCCGGCGCATGGGAGTGAAATGATGACCGTACCCGTAGCTGTTGTAATGGGGTCTCAGTCCGACTGGGACACCATGAAAGAGGCCTGTGACGCCCTTAGCCAATTCGCGGTGGGCTGGAAAGCCCAGGTGGTGTCCGCCCACCGCACACCAGAGCGCCTGTTTGAGTTTTCCCGCAATGCCGCCGATGAGGGGTATCGCATTATCATCGCCGGTGCCGGCGGTGCCGCCCATCTGCCGGGCATGATTGCTTCCATGACGCCGCTGCCGGTGCTGGGCGTGCCGGTGCAGAGCCGTGCTCTGTCCGGTCTCGACAGTCTTCTGTCCATCGTGCAAATGCCCAAGGGCGTGGCGGTGGGCACCCTGGCCATCGGTACCGCGGGGGCCTATAACGCCGGCCTGCTGGCGGCACAGATGCTGGGCAGCCACGATGACGCGCTGCGCCAGCGCATCGCCGAGTGGAAAGCCGCCCGCGCCGATGAAGTACTGGCCAACGCGGATCTGGGGCAAGGCTGATGAATCGGGTACTGGTATTGGGTGGAGGCCAATTGGGCCTGATGATGGCGGAAGCCGGAGCCCGTCTGGGGCTGGTGGTGGATCGTTATGACCCGGAGCGGGCATTGTTGCTGCCCGGCACTTCCGACCTGCCGGTACCCATCGATCTGCAGACCTGCCTGGAACGCTATCCGGTGATCACCGTGGAACGGGAAGCCTTTCCCGCTAGCGGTCTGTCCGCCGAACTGGCCAGCAGCGACCGCTGTGTGGCCCGGGGTGCCCTGAAGGTAATTCCGGACCGCTTCGACCAGAAAAGCATGCTGGACAAGCTGGGCATCCCCACCGCCGAGTGGATGAACCTGGATCGCGCCGGAGATCTGGATACCGCCATTCAACGTTTTGGCGGGGTGGTGGTGAAAGCCCGCAGCGGCGGCTATGACGGCCGCGGCACCTGGATCCTGAATGCCGGCGACGACACCTCGGTGGTGCCGGTGGCGGAACTGGCCGGCCAGGCCATCATCGAGCGGAAAGTGCCATTCCGGCGTGAGCTTTCCATCGTTGGAGCCCGCAATCTGCAGGGCGATACGCTGTTCTATCCGCTGACCCGCAACTGGCACGTGGATGGCATTCTGCGCCTGAGCCTGGCTCCTGCCCGCGCTTGCCAGGCGCTGCAAAAACCCGCTGAAGCCATGCTCAAGGGCATCATGGAAGAACTGGATTATGCCGGCGTGATGGCGGTGGAGTTCTTCGAGGAAGACGGCCAACTGGTGGTCAACGAGATTGCCCCGCGTGTGCATAATTCCGGCCACTGGACCCATGAAGGCGCCGACTGGTCGCAGTTCGACTTACACGTGCATGCCCTCGCCGGCGTGCCGTTGCACGCGGTGAACGTGCACGGTCCCACCGCCATGGTGAACCTGATCGGTACGCCGTTTGACCAGGCCTGGCTGCAACATCCGGGGGTGGTGCATTGGTACGGCAAATCCGTGCGTCCCGGACGTAAACTGGGGCACGCCAATCTGGTGGCCGACACCTTGGAGGAACTGCGCGAAGGGCTGCGTGCCTGGGCCGATGTGCTGCCGGAAGGGTTCGAGGCGGTGCTGGATTCGGAACTGGGCCTGTAAGACGTTTCACCCTCTCCCTTGAGGGGAGAGGGTGAAACAAATGTCGAGATGATCACCCGCCTGCCATCAGGGCGTTGGCCAGGGGCTCTGGCTGGCGAAATGTCGCACGGCGTTCTTCTCCCCTTCGTCGTAAGCGCTGATCGCCGCTTCCCGGTCCTCCTCGACGCTTTCCAGTGTCAGCGCTTCGCCGGACATCTCTATGTGGGCCTGTTCAAGGTCGGCATCGAGTACGATGACGGTGTCGCTGCCCTCGCCGCTCCATGGCATCCAGCGTGGTGGACAACCCTCGTCACAACCACCACTGGGATCCCCTTGGCGAAGGAAGTGCTTCACATAGGTCATCATCGCGTCTTGCAGATCGCGTCGCCCCGCTTCGTTGTCCGCGGTGAACGGGTAACCGAACAGACCCTCTTCCCTGCCATGGAAGAATGAAATTTCCGCGGAGTGTCCGGCGCCATAAATGAAGTCGAAAGGTTCGGGCCCGGAACCGGGGCCGCCCCAGCGGAAATCATAGGCGAAAACGTCTTCCTGCCGTTGTGCCAGCGCCGCCGCCAGTTCGTCCACATACTTGGCGCGCCACGCGCGGCTGCCATGATAGCCGGCAAGCTCGTAGATCGTCCGGTCCCGCTCCGTGGGCAGCACGTCGTCCAGGGTGAACGGAGAGCCGTCTGCTTTCGATTCCCCTTCCATCACATCCTTCAGATTGAGCCAGGTGTAGTCTCCGGAAGGCTGGTCATACAGTGCTTTCACCAGGGCGCCATAAAGGGGCATGAAGGCCTTTTGCTCATATTCGTTGGCGCCGATGATCAAAGGCACGGAGTTGTATTCGCCAGCACGAATGGCCGGCATCCAGCCGCCGCTGGGCACCACCACACCGTCCTCCGTGGCGCCGTAGGCGGACAGGCTGGTGTAGGCCAGGACGGCGGCGTAGTAGTCATGGGCCGGGATCTGGAACAGATATTCATCCAGGGTGCCATCGTCGACCATCTGCTGGCGCAGGGCGGCGGCTTCGCTGGCCTCTCCGGCATCACCCCGGTAGCGCAACAGATAGTCGATCTGTTCGTTGGTGAAGGCCTCGGCCTCCGCCGGCGAGCGGGTCGCCATGGCCGGGCTTTGTGCCATGGCCTTGTGGAACAGGCCTTGTGCTTGCGGTGACACCAGCAGTGTCATCACGTTGTGACCCCCGGCGGACTCGCCGGCAATGGTGATCTGATCGGGATCGCCGCCGAAGGCCGCGGCATTGTCACGTACCCATCGCAGGGCCTGTATCTGATCCAGATTGCCGAAATTGCCGGAATCGGACAGCGGGTCGGCACCGCCGGTCTGGACTTCCGGTTGGAAGAACCAGCCCAGTGGCCCCAGCCGGTACTGGATCACCACGACCACCGCGTCGGCGTGCAGGGCCAGGTTGCCGCCATCGTAATCCATGGCGGTGCCGAAGTTATTGGAACCACCGTGAATCCAGACATAAACCGGCAATTGCTCCTGCTGCCAGTCAGCACGGCTGGGCCGGTAGATATCCAGGTACAGGCAGTCTTCGTCGCCGATGATGTTCTGTGTGCGTACCCAGTGAAGGGTGGTTTCCGCCTGTACGCAACGGGATGCCGGCTCGGTGGCGTCGCGCACGCCGCTCCAGCTTTCCGGCGGTTGCGGTGCGCGCCAGCGTAGGTCGTCCACTGGCGGGCGGGCATAAGGTATTCCCCACCACACCAGCAGGGTGCCATCGACAGTGGCGTTTTCCGGTGCCCGTTCCTGGCCGGCGACCTCGCCTTGCAGCGTGGTCGCGGTCACAGGGGGCGGTGGGGATGGCCGGTCATTGCTGCTGTCACTGCCGCAGCCGGTCAGGATCAGGCTGAACAGGGCCAGCAGTCCCAGGGATTTGCCATGGGGGAACATCGCTCTCTCCTTGCATTGTTGTTATGGCATGCGTTGTTAAGACCCGCGCCCAGACAGGGGCGAGGCGGATCACGGAGGGCATGGCCCTCCGTAAAAAAAGCAAACAAGACTCGAATCAAGGGCAGGCGGGCAGGCCCGGACGATCCTCACTGGTGAACTGACAACCGTAGTTGGGATCGGCCACCGCTGCCGGGTCGAGAATCTCATCCCCCGCCGGTTTCACCGAGTTCTGCTCCCAGTTGATCATATCGGCGAAGGCCGTTTCCTGCTCCTCCTGGGTGAAATCACAGTGCCCGGGAGAGCGCAGCGCCCGCTGCACCAGCCAGGTGTCGCTGCCGTTGGCCGCGGCACGTTCGCGGTAGACCTGCGCGTGCCGGAACGGCACATACAGATCCCCCAGCCCTTGCAGACTGACCACCGGGATGGTGAATTCGCCGTTGACCACCGGAATCCAGCGCAGACCATCGCTGCGCGGGCCGTTGGCGGCCGGATTCTCCTCCACCCTCAGGATGGTGTCGTTGAAGGCCTGTTCCTCGGCGGTGAGGGCAGGATCGTTATCGAACTGATAGGTGACGCCGGCGTTGCCGGTGAGGTTGTCGGCGAGGATGCCGTTGACGGTACCGTCGCGCCCGCCGGTGCCCATCACCACACCCCAGTAGTAGGTACGAAAGCCGATATCCGCGATGGGCCGTTCGCCGCCGGACAGATTGCGGGAGATCGCCATCATCTTCTCGCCCTCCGCCGTGGGTGTGCCCAGTGCGCTGGGGGTGGGGACCTCGTCCCACAATACCGCGTTGATGGCGTCGGTATCGAAGTTGGTGGCCGGCATACTTTCCAGCGGCGGCACGCTGTTGTCCGCGCTGTGCGCCAGATGCTGGGCGGCCATGGTGAACCAGGCCAGATAGTTGAACTCGAGCGTGTCCGCCACCACACCGCACATGGGCACGGCGCCGTCGTAGTGCACGACGTTGTTGGCGGTGTTGTAGGTTTCCTGCTCGATGGCGGCGGCGGTGACGTGGCCGCCCATGGAATGGCCGGTGATATAGATCCTGGACGGTTCGGCCAGTTCCTCGCCGTTTTCAGCGGCGATTTCGTTGAACGCCAACGCCAGTTCGTTGGTGTCCTCCACGCCGGTCCGTACGTCATAGTAGTTGGTGGAGTAGCTTGATGCCGCCCAGGCGTAGCCGTTGTCCAGGAACCAGGCCCGCAGGCTCGGGCTGGAAACGGTCAGGGCCTGGCCCTCGCCGCGATAACCGTGGGCGTACATCACCAGTTTGCCGTTCCAGTTTTCCGGCACTTCCATCCGATAACCGGCGCCGCTGGGCCGCACGCCCCACCAGCGGCTGGCATTTTCGTGCCCCTCCAGGGCCTCGAACGGCAGGCTGGCTTCATCCGCCGTGAAAGTGCGCTGATCCTGGACGTGGCTGGGGTCGCTCGGTGCCGGATCCCGGTCGCTGTCACTGCCGCAGGCGGCGATGCTGGCGGCGAGCAAGCCTATGGCCAGGGGTTTAAAAGATATAACGGAATGCGAGTCCATCTGGTGTCTCCCTGTCTTTATTGGTGTTATATAAATAATTTTTTATGGTGTTTCGCTGTGCGGAATAGTCTTTCTATAAAACGAAACGCACTCAATATGAGAGGCGGTCACGGTGACGTCAACCTGTGAAAGGGAGGAGGTGGGATCTGCATCGCAAAGCGTCGCCGAATCACAAGCGGCGGGTCGGGATCGACGTGAAGGGGGCGGCTGAGCACCCCCTCCGCGAACCGGCTTTAAGTTAGAAATCCACGCGTTGCATCGCCAGATCGGTGATCTGAACGGTGCCGGCGGCGGTTTGGTCGAACACCAGCTCCACCGCGTTGAGGTTGGTGAAGTCCACGCCCTCGAAGGCCGTCAACGGGATATCGACGGCGTTCAGGGTGGTTTTTTGCGAGCCGTGATTGGCATCGTCATAGAAGGTGTGACCCGGCGGATAGAACAGCCCGTCGCTGTAATCGCTGGCGACCACGGCGGCGCGGTTGCCGTCCATGTCCTCAAGCACCACCTGGAAGTCCTGACCGTCCGTATTGTCAGTGTCGCCGTGGGAAATGCCCACGCGTACCGATAACACCTGATAGTCCGTGGCGTCGGTACCCAGCAGCTCCGAGCGGTAGGTGGCGGCGGTGTCCCAGACCATGAACAGTTGCTCGGCGATATTGAAGGTCGGCGTGGCCACGTCACAGCCCTCGCCGGGGCGGCCGTTGGTCTGGCAGATGCCGAATCTGGAGAAGCCGTCGAACAAAACCGCGCCCCCGAGATTGTTGGTGGTCAGGCTGGCGGGATCCAGGGTGTCGTCGATGATCAGTCGTTGCCCGGCGGGGGCGTGGACGCTGAGCAGGAAGCGGTCGTCGCAGGAAGTCTCGCCGGCCGGGCAGAGCGTTTCCGGCACCGGCGTCTGGCCATTCCAGTAGGCGCCGAACGCCTCCTCGCCGCCGATGAAGTAGCGGAAGAAGGAGGCGATGAAAAACAGCCCGTGGGCTTGCTGCATCTCCGGCGTGTCGCGGCCGTTGTCGGCGGCGTTCTCGCCACACCAGGGATCATCGCCGTCACCGTCCAGGATGGTCCAGTCATCCGGGCGGGTATCGGTGGTCCAGACGGTATTGTAATAGTTGTGGTTGGCGCCCATCGGAATCAGTTGGAATTTGGCGTAGGGGTCGTTGTCCACGGCGTAGCGGCTGGTGTCGTAGGCGAAGTTGCCCATCAGATCTTCCACGTCGCCGTCGCAATACCCGGCCAGGGACAGGAAGGTCACGTTGCTGACGGTCTGAGTGTTGTAATCGGTGGGGGCCAGGGCGAACACCGCCGTGATGTTGTGAGGCTCGGGTTGAGCGCGGTTGTACAGCACGGTCTGATTGACCCCCTCGCCGCCACGGGAGTGCCCCATGATGCCGATCCGGCTCATGTCCAGCTTGCCCGTCAGGTTGTCCAGGCCGTTACCGCCGGACTGATTGATGGTGCGAAACTCATCCAGATGGCGGACCACCAGCATGGCTCGCGCCAGGGCACCGGTGTCGCCGTTGCTTGGGCTGCTGTCATGGTCGTTAATGTCATTGGCGTCCACGGAAATGACCGCGTAGCCGTGGCTGGCCAGATTTTCGGAGATGTACTGGTAACCACGATAGCTGGGAATCGGGTTATCGCAGTCGTCATCGTCGATGCCGCGGCCGTCGTAACAGGTGCCATGGCGGCCATGCAGGAACAGCACCACCGGGAACGGGCCGGCTTCGTCCTCGGGGTACTGAATATAACCGTGAATATCGGTTTCGTAGCTGTCGCCATTCTTGTTGTCCACGACGGTCATGCGGCCGAACTGGTATTCATTCTCCGACACGCCATGGGCGCCGGTGGCGGCGGCATCGGCGGCCACCGTGTTGGTGATCGGATCCGGTTCGGTGTTGGCTACCGGAGGTGGGTTGTCGGAGGAGCTGTCGCCACCACAACCACTAAGAATCAAAGAGATGAAAAGATAAAGTGCTCCCGCACCCTTGGATGACAAGGGCGACATGCTGATGCTCATGCTGTTTTTCCCCTTTAACTGATAACGGCAAGCGTCCCAGGAGGACCAGACGAATAAGGCAATAGAGATGCCATTTTCTGGACAGCGTCAGGGAGAACAAACTGAGGAGTAGGTAAGATTTTGTTTTAAAAGTGGATTCCGGTTTCGAAAAAACCGCAGGTGCCGTTTATCAACGAGATGGGAGCGGGCGGGGGAAAACTAATCACGGTACAAGCCGGTGCGGCGGAACTGGAAAGGGGCATCCGGTAAGATGCCCCTGATTAAAAGCGGTGCGGGAATGTTGCCTCTAAATCGATCAGGCGATATCCATGATGCCGTCCATTTCCACCCCGGCACCTTTCGGCAGGGCGGCCACGCCGATGGCGGCGCGGGCGGGGTAGGGCTGCTGGAAGTAACTGGCCATGACCTCATTGACCAAAGCGAAATGGCTGAGGTCGGTAAGGAAGATATTGAGTTTGACGATGTCCTGCAGGCCGCCGCCAGCGGCTTCGCAGACCGCCGCCAGATTGTCGAACACACGGCGGATCTGGGCTTCCATGTCGCCTTCCACCAACGTCATGGTGGTGGGGTCCAGCGGAATCTGGCCGGACAGGTACACCGTGGAACCGGCCTTGATGGCCTGGGAATAGGTGCCGATGGCCGCCGGCGCCCGGTCGGTATTGATTACGGAACGATTGGACATGGTAGTTCAGTACTTGAGTGTGAATGACGGCGCCCCCGATTGCCCGGTGACGCGCAGGAAGAAGCTATGCTGGCACGGGGGGCCAGGGTACGCAATAGACCGTGGCGTCCCCATCGGGGGTGCGGATCCATTATAATGTGTCTCTTATCGCCGCAATTCCGGTTCGCTACCCCATGTCGCCTTGTCCCTGCCAATCCGGCCTCGAGTACTCGCGCTGCTGCCAGCCTTTCCACCAGGGCGAGCCGGCACCGACGCCGGAAGCCTTGATGCGCTCCCGCTACAGCGCTTTCGTCCTCAATGACACCGCCTACGCAAAGGCGTCCTGGCATCCGGCTACCCGGCCGGCGTCGTTGACGCTGGACGACGGTGAGCAGTGGTGCGCTCTGAGGGTGTTGGGCAGTGGCGTACAGGGTGATCAGGGCTGGGTGCACTTTCATGCGGTGGCAAGAGAGGCGGATGGTTTCGTGGTACTGGAGGAGCGCTCCCGGTTTGTGGCCGAGTCGGGTCGTTGGTTCTATCTGAACGGGGAACATGAGATACGGCCCCTGAAACCCGGCCGCAATGACCCTTGCCCATGCGGCAGCGGCAAGAAGTTCAAGAAGTGTTGCGCCGTTCGTAACGTTTGAGCCATGGCGTTGCCTCCGGTCCGGCAAAGGCCCGAATGCCCGCACGGCGAAGGCCACGCAATTCGATGATGGCGGTGAAAAAATTCTGACGGGGGAAATCAGGGCCAGGGGTAGGTGGCTACGGGCAGCCCCCGCTCACGTAATGCCTTGACCACCTCGCGCCGGTACCCGACAACGTCCTCCAGGACATCGGCGCGGAGTGTGCGCACTTCTTGTTCGCTGAGCAGGCCGCTGGCTTCGATGTGCTCCGGCTGGCCCCAGGTGGTGAGAACGTAGTTCATCACCTCGGTGAGGCGCCGGTCGCTGAGTCCGGAGCCGATCACGCCGGGCACCTGAAGAATGTAGTGGCGCCCCTCCGGCGTCATCAGGAAGGAGGAGACATAGCCGCGAAAATCAGGAATACCGCCCACCTCGGTGCCGGCACCGTCGGGGCGATGGCAGCCGCTGCAATGCAGCAGAAAGTCGTTACGCGGGTCGGCCTGGGCCGGTGGGATGATCAGCCCGCCCAGTGCCATCAGCATAGTAAAGATGATGCGCATGCGCCGGTGTCAGCCCTGATCGTCCAATACCCCAACCAGCATGGCCACGGTGCAGTGATACCCTTGAGAGGTGTTGGCCATGCACCAGTTGATGTCATTGTGCACACCCATCTGATAGCCGGGACGTTCCCGCTCACTGGTCACGCAGAAGGTGCCGTTGCACTCGGCCCGCCCGCAGCAGTCGTTATAGGAGACCAGGTAATCGCGGCCGTCATTGGGGTTGTGGCAGGTGCCGACCCAGGCCACCTTGGACGCTTCGGAGCCCGGCGGACAACTGGTCAGAGAGCCGCCGCAGTCGTTGCAGAGATTGCCGTCGAGGGCGCAATAGCGCCAGTACTCGCATTCGTTGGGGTCGTCGTCCTGGCCGTCGAGGATGGCATCGGCCCAGGCCCGGTTGCTTTGATTGTAGGGTAGTACCGGCAACAGTGAGCCGCCGACGAAGGCCATGCCCATTTTACTGATGAAGCTCCGTCGACTGACCCGTTGGGCCACGCGCCGGCTGAACGATTCCGCGCCGCCATCCATTTTCCCTAACAGCAAATCGAATAACGCTTTCATCACACTGTCTCCTTTACGCGATCTTCGAGCCGCTCACGGCTGCGTCTTTTCCAGGTAGCCCTGGATCGATTCCACGTCCATGTCGTGGGCATTGAACAGACTTTCCAGCTGCTCGCGGTTATTCACCAGCCCTTTGGCGCTGACCACGCCGGTGCGGCCGATCACCACCGCGAACGGGAGCCGGGAGACTCGATAAGCCAAACCCAGTTCGGTGGAAAGCACGTAGTCGAATTCTCCCAGGGCCGCGGTATGAATGAAGCGCTGGTGGCGCTCCGGCTCGCCGTCACTGGCCAGGGTGATGTCGAGCCAGCGTCTCTCGCTGTCCTTGATGGACTTGAGTACCGGCAGCAGCTTCTTGCAGATCGGGCACGTCGGTGAGAGGAAAAACAGAAGCTGCGCTTTTTCCCGGTGCTGTCCCACTTCCACCGCGCCGCCGGTGAGACTGGTCAGCGAGAAGGCGGGTGAGGTATCACCAACCTTGGGCCCGGAATCGTTCATCAGCGCCCCCATCGGCGCGATACGTTCGAACAAGATGCCGGTCTGTCTGGCCAGTGCCAGGAACGCCACCCCCAGTGTCAGAACGGCTAGCGTTAGAAAGGCCAGTAAGAAGTAGATCAGCGTCATGATCAGACCCTCATGAAAGCCGGGAAGGCGGTGGAATCCGCAGACGATTGCTGTTGATTTGCTCCAACAACACGAACAGCAACAGGGTCACCAGCGCGGCGGGAAATACCACCGCCGCCTGGTCCAGCCCACTGAGTGGTTGCAGCCAGGCGACGGCGGTCAGGGCGGCGATCACCAGGATCGCGTTGCGTAGTACCAGCGAGTGGTGCAGCGGTTGTGGGATGCCCCCGCAGCCGCATTCCACACGAGTGCGGCCGCGCAGCAGATTGACTCCCATGGCTGCGGCATAAAGCGACAGCAGGGCAGCGGCCAGATAGAGAGCAAAGGCACGGCTGGGATTGAACAGCAGGCCGATCACTATCAGAGCTTCCAGCACCAGTAACAGCACGGAAGCCGGTGTCACCAGGGTGTGCGGCAGAAGCCGGTAGTCGGCGACAAAGCCCTGGAATTCCGTAAAGTCGGACACCTTGTGCAACAGCGCGCGCAGGAAGATGAACAACATAAACAAGGATAAAGTATTGGTAAGTAGTGCCGCCATGATCACTCTCCCACGGTCAGCAGGGACGATGCCCAGCCGGATTTGTCGTCGCTGCCCGCCGCCTTGAACACAAACTTGGTGTTGTCCAGCAAAGCGAAACGCTCGATGGTTTCGTCTTCATCGGTGGTGCCGAACAGCACGGGTTCCTGACCTTGGCTGACGGCCAGGGCGATCAATCCTTCGGCGTGGCTGCGGCCGATCACCTTTGCGCTTTTCATGTCCACGCTCCAGATTTCCTCCGAAGGATCCTTATGGCTGCCCTCGTAAGCGTCCGGGTGCATCAGCACGAACATCATGTTGGTGGCGGGGCTATAGGCCATCACCACATAACCGCCCGGTGCCCAATCACCGTTCACACCCTTGGTCAATGGCACGGTGCCCAGCAGCTTGGCGGTGGCGTCACCGTCATCGACCAGATAGAGCGTGCCGTTAAAGGAGAGGAACACCAGCCGGCCATCAGCGGTGCGTTGGGCCTGAACGTACAAAGGGTCCTGCTCGGGGCTGAATAACGATATCGACGTGGTGTCATACTGGTCGCCGTTGACGCTGTAGGTTTTCAGATCACCGGCGCCGCACAGGGTGGAGAAACGATTGTCCCGTGGTGCGGGAAAGACGCCGTAGCAGCCTGGAGTGGGCACCTCGAGCACGGCTTCTCCAGCTTGCAGATCCACCACGGTGACCGAGGTGGCCGGAGTCGCGTTCTGCACATAGAGGTAGCGTCCGTCGGCGCTCTGTTCCAGCAGCTGGGCCATGCCAATGGCCTTGACCGCCTTATTGGGAATGACGATCTCGCGCTTGAGACTGAGGGTGGCGATATCGTATTCCTCGATCACGCTTTCCACCGGGCCACGGGTCAGCCGTTTCATGTAATCGGAGAGCGTGTACAGCGTTTTTTGGTCGCGGCCAAGCAGGATCTGGCTGGTCAGCCCCACCGACACCGACCCTTTATAACTCAGGTCCTGTTGCCCATAGACATGAATTTTACTGGCGCCGGCCCATTCCGCTTGATTCACCAGCACGTTGGAGCCGGGGTCGATGGCCGGCTTTACCGAGATGGTTTCTGGTTTGAAGGCCTGGGCGGAGGCGCACAGGAACAGGCCGAACACGGTGAAGAGAGTGGCCGTCTTTGGCCATTGTGCTGCAATCATGGGGAAGCCCTTCCATTCCATCTGCATGGGAAGGGTTAAGCAAAAAATATACCCAAACTGGGTCGAGGTTGTCGTCGGGGCTTAGAGACGGTGAATGCGAACGATGTTATCCAGCACACGCAGGCGTTTGATAATGCGCGCCAGGTGGATTCGATCCTTCACCGTGAGGGTGACATTGAGAAGGGATAACGTGGGGTCCTTATCGGACATCTCGATGGTATCGATGTTGGAACCCAGCTCGGTGACGCTGTTGGCCAGAGTGGCGAGGACACCGCGTTTGTTGACCAGTTCGATGCGCAGGCCGGCGGTGAATTCCTGCTCCGCCTGCCGCTCCCAGCTCAGGGCGATGCATTTCTCCGGTGCGTTGCGCATCTCCGCCAGCAGGTTCTTGCATGTGTCCCGGTGCACTACAATGCCGCGCCCGGCACTGAGATGCCCCAGGATGGTGTCGCCCGGTAGCGGGTAGCAGCATTTGGCGTAGGCGACAATCAGACCCTCGCTGCCGCTGATCGCCAATGGCCGGCGATCATCCTCGTGTCGGGCCTCGCCGTGGTTGCCCATCATTTTGCGCGCCACCAGCGGCGCCAGCCGGTTGCCCATGCCGATATCTTCCAGCAGCTCATCCAGATTGCCCTGGTCGTTGCTGTCCAGCTCGGCGCGGATCGCCGCTTCGGGCAGATGCTCGAGGCTGCTTTCGTAGGCCGCCAGGGCTTTGTCCAAGAGTCTCTGTCCCAGTTCGCGGGCGTCTTCCCGGCGCTGCTGCTTGAGAAAGTGGCGAATGTTGGAACGGGCCTTGCCGGTGACGACAAAGTTGAGCCAGGCCGGATTGGGGGTGGCGTTGGGGGCGGTGATGATCTTCACCGTTTGCCCGGACTCCAGCGGCGTGGACAGCGCCGCCAGCTTGCCGTCCACCCGGGCCGCCACGCAGCGGGTGCCCACCTTGGTGTGCACCGCGTAGGCGAAGTCCACTGGCGTGGCGCCGGCGGGGAGTTCCTTGATGTCGCCTTTGGGGGTGAACACGTAGGCTTCGTCGGGGAACAGGTCGACTTTGACGTTCTCGATGAACTCCATCGAGTTGCCGGCCTTCTGCTGCATCTCCAGCAGCCTCTGCATCCAGGATTGGGCCCGGGTGTGGGTCGGCGAGCCGGGCTTCTCCTCGGTCTTGTACAGCCAGTGGGCGGCGATGCCATTGTTGGCCATCGCTTCCATTTCCTCGGTGCGGATCTGGATTTCCAGCGGAATCCCGGAGTGGGCCTTCAGAGTGGTATGCAGGGACTGGTAGCCGTTGGCCTTGGGAATGGCTACGTAATCCTTGAACCGGCCCGGAATGGGAATGAAATAGTTGTGCACCGCGCCGAGCACCCGGTAGCAGGTGTCCACGCGGTCGACGATGATGCGGAAGCCAAACACGTCCATGATTTCCGAGAACGGTTTGTGCTGCTCCTTCATCTTGTTGTAGATGCTGTAAAGGTGCTTCTCGCGCCCCAGCACCCGGGCCTCGATACCTTCCTGCTGTAGGCAGTGTTCGATGCTGGTCTTGATCGACGAGAGGATTTCCTTGCGGTTGCCCCGGGCGGAGCGCACGGCCTGGCCGATCAGCCGGGCCCGCATCGGATGGATGGCGTGGAAGGCCAGATCCTCGTACTCCACGCGCATGTTGTACATGCCCAGGCGAAAGGCGATCGGTGCGTAGATCTCCAGGGTTTCGGTGGCGATGCGGCGTCGCTTGTCGGGATTCATAACATGCAGCGTGCGCATGTTATGCAGGCGGTCGGCGAGCTTCACCAGGACCACGCGGATGTCCCGCGTCATCGCCAGGATCATCTTGCGCAGGTTCTCCGCCTGTTGCTCCGCCTTGGATTCGAACTTGATCTGGGTGATTTTGGAGACGCCGTCGACCAGCTCCGCCACTTCCTCGCTGAACTCCGTCGCCAGCTGCTCCTTGGAGACGCCGGTGTCCTCGATCACGTCGTGCAGCATGGCCGCCATCAGAGAGGCGTGGTCCATATGCATATCGGTGAGAATGTTGGCCACCGCCAGCGGATGCGTGATGTACGGGTCCCCGGTCCGTCGATACTGGCCCTCGTGGGCGGTCTCGGCGAAATAGTAGGCGCGCACTACCGGGGCGATCTGCTCGTCCGTCAGGTAGCTGCGCAAACGTTTTTCCAGGTTATGGATGGTGGACAAGGGCTCTCATCACGCCGCCAGGGCGAATCCATGTATGCAAAGGACGCTTCATGCATCCGCGCTGATCTCGCGGTATGCGGTATACAGTCCTAGCTTAAGGTTTGCCGCGACAATTTGTCTACGTTATTGCCGTGAGTCATTGAAAAGGCAAAGTTTTTTGCCTTGATAGGCTGAGACTATGAAAAAGCGGGCAAAGACAGGGGCGAAGAGAAGGGCGCGGCCGGGTCCGTGCCCGGCCGGAGCGGCGGCGTTATTCGCCGAAGGAACGGGTCAATAGCGCCAGGTCATCGACCTCGCTGTCGTGTTCCAGGGCGGCGGCGTCCAGGCTCTCGCCGGTCACGTGACCATCGGCGATCTCGCGCAGGGCCACCACGGTGGGCTTGTCGTTCTCCCAGGCCACCCGCGGCTCTTTGCCGCCGGTCTGCAGCTGACGGGCGCGCCGGCTGGATACCAGTACCAGCTCAAAGCGGTTGTCCAGCTTTTCCAGGCAATCTTCTACAGTTACACGGGCCACGGTGTTCTCCTCCGGTTGGTCTCAATCGACCAGACATAAGGGCGGGGATTTTACCGGGTTTCGCTATCGGACAACAAGTCCGCCAGTACCGCCGCCTGACGCACCGCCTGGCGATGGGTGGTCAGACGGCGGGCTTCGACGATGGCGGCCAGTTCATGCAGGGCGCGTTCGAAGTTATCGTTGACCACCAGATAATCGAATTCGCCATAGTGGCTCATCTCCTCCCGGGCCCCGGCCAGGCGCTTGCGGATCACCTCGTCGTCATCGGAAGCGCGGCTGCGCAGGCGCTGCTCCAGGGTCTTCAGGCACGGCGGCAGAATGAAGATGCTGATCGCCTCGGGCATTTGCCGGCGGACCTGGGCGGCGCCCTGCCAGTCGATCTCCAGAATCACGTCTTCGCCGTTACGCAGGGTGCCGGAAACCCAGTCGGCGCTGGTGCCATAGAGGTTGCCGAACACTTCGGCGTGTTCCAGGAACCGGCCCTGCTCCACCAGCCTTACGAACGATTCGCGTTTGATGAAGTGGTAGTTCACACCATCGGTTTCGCCGTCGCGGCGGTCGCGGGTGGTGTGGGAAATGGAAATCCTCAGACGCGGCAGCTTTTCCACCAGTGCCGCCACCAGAGAAGTCTTGCCGGCGCCGGAAGGTGCGGAAACGATGTACAGGGTGCCAATGTCGGCCATAACGTATATTCCTGTTTCTCGGGACGCGGGTAGGGTCGGAGGCAACGGGAACCCCTGCCGGACTTGCCGCGAAAACGGGCATTATAGGAGCAAAGTCGGTGGTCCGTCATGGGCGCCCGGCACGAGGAGAGCCTATGTCGTATCTGCCAGATAGCCCGATCAGCGCTACCGTGGACTACCACCGTGACGGTGTGCAGCATGGATTTCTCAAGCTGCCGCACTCCCATGATGACTCCGCCTGGGGCAGTCTGATGATCCCCATCGCCGTGGTGCGCAATGGCACGGGCCCCACGGTGCTGCTCACCGGAGGCAATCACGGCGACGAGTACGAGGGGATTACCGCCCTGATCAAGCTGGCCAACCGGCTGCGGGCCGGGGACATCACCGGCCGTGTCATCATCGTGCCGATGATGAACCATCCGGCGGCGCTGAACGGCACCCGTACCTCACCCATCGACAAAGGCAATCTCAACCGCGCCTTCCCCGGTGACCCGTGCGGTACGCTGACCGAGCGCATCGCCGATTACTTCACCCGTTATCTGGTGCCGTTGAGTGACGTGGTGCTGGATATCCATTCCGGCGGCCGCACCCTGGATCTGCTGCCGTTCGCCGCCACCCACCGGCTGCCGGACCAGGACCTGGCCCGCCGTTGTCTGGAAGGCGCCCTTGCCTTCGGCGCGCCCAATACGCTGTTGATGGCGGAGCTGGAGGGAGCGGCGCTGTTCGACACCGTGGTCGAGAATCAGGGCAAGGTCTTTATCAGCACCGAACTGCGTGGTGGCGGCACGTCCACACCGGAGAGCGTGGCGCTGGCGGAGCGGGGTGTCGAGAACGTCCTTCGTTATGCCGGCGTCCTGGCCGGAGAGCCGCACCCGCCGGTGCCCGCCAGCAGAATGCTGGAGATCCCCGATAACGACCACTATCTGCAAAGCGAGCACGCCGGTTTGCTGGAGTTTTGCGTCGGCCTTGGAGATGAAATCCGCGCCGGTGATGTAATGGCCCGGGTCTACAGCATGGAACGCACCGGCGCCGCGCCGGTGGAATACCGGGCGCCAGTGAGCGGCATTCTGATCGGCCGCCGCCATCCGGCCAAGGTTGCCATGGGGGATACCTTCGCGGTGCTGGCGGTGGCGCTGAAGAACTTCGATTGACCGGCGTGAAGGAACGTCGTGCGGTTTTAGCGACTACAGGCCGTCGAGCAGGGCGGCCCGGAACGCCGGGTCGTCCAGGTAAGCCACGTTGAGGCGGGTCCAGGGCACGATTTTTGTTCTGTCGACGGAAAAGATCGAGCCCGGTGCCAGCATCACCCCTTTGTCCAGACAGTGCCGGGTCAGTTCATTGGCGTCGTCGATACCGGGGAAGCGGGCCCAGACATAGAGGCTCTGATCCGGGCGGTGAAACACTTCCGCGCCGAGCTCATCGAGCACCGCCAGGCCCCGTTCGGTGGCTTCCCTGAGCCGCTTCTGCAGACGCGCCAGGTGCCTCAGGTAGTGACCTTCGCGCAAGATAATATTGACCAGCCTCTCCGAATACTCGGCACTGCTGGTGTGCAACAGCATTTTTACGTCCGCCAGTTCACTGACCAGTCCTTCATCACCGGCGACGAAGCCGACTCGCAGTGCCGCTGAAACCGGTTTGGAAAAGCTGCCGATATAAAGGGTGCGTTTGAGTTGATCCAAGGCAGCCAGTTTTGTGCAGGAACTGAGTTTGAAGTCCGCCATGGCATCGTTTTCCACCACGATCAGATTATGGCGTCTGGCCAACGCCAGAATCCGTTCCGCCTTGGCGGTGGAAAGATCGGTACCGGTGGGGTTGTGGCCGGCGGACTGCATGAAAAACAGGCGCGGCTTTTCACGGGCCAGCAGCCGGGCCAGCTGTTCGGTGTCGGGCCCGTCCACCTGGCGGGTAACCGGCAGCATGCGCGCGCCCTGAAGCTGCAGTTTGCCGAACAGCGGGTAATACCCCGGGCTTTCCACCAGCACAGGGTCTCCGGGTTTGACGAACCGCCGGATCACCAGGTCCATGCCGTGGTTGGCGCCGAAGGTCGTGGCGATTTGCGCCGTGGTGGTGCTGATGCCGTAGCCGGCCAGCTTTCTGACCAGCTGCTGCCGCAAATTGATATTGCCCAGCCGGTCGCCGTAACGGAACAACGTGGCCACGCCGCTGCGCACCACCTGGCGGCTGAACTTGTCCAGGCGCATATCCATCAGCCACTCCACCGGCGGAAACCCTTCGCCCAAATGGGAATGCCCAGGCTCGCGCACGAACTGCTGACGCATCATCCAGATAGTGTCCAGAGCGCGTGCATAAGGCGGTGGTTCGGGACCGGTATCGTCGTCGTTCTCCGGCGGCGCGCAGACAAAAAAGCCCTTGCCGTGTCTGGCCTCGATAAGCCCCTCCGCGGCGAGGTACTCGTAGGCGGTGATCACGGTGTTCTTGGAATGGCCATGCAGGCGAGTGTACTCGCGCAGGGAGGGCAGCTTGTCGCCCTGGCGCAGCGCGCCTTCGGCGATCTGCTCGGCGATGCTGGCGGCGACCCGCTGAGCCAGCGTTTGGCGATGTAGGGGAAAGGCCACGGGAAATTCCGTTGTTGTTGTACGGGGTTGGGGGAGACTGTTTGCCGTAACTGTACCTTTTTGATGGGTACAGGTGAAGCTATCGTAACGGTCAATCCGGCGTATCCGGCTCCGCCAACCCAACGCCGCCCACCTAACAACAACGACGTCACAGAGGTGACCAGTGAGCTACAGTTCTTTGCTTCCCGGTTTTCGTAATCTCTCCCCCGCCGAGCGATTGGATCATCTGCAATCCCAGCTGGCCCTGTCCGATGAGGAACTGGATCTGCTGCGCAACGCCGGAGCTCTGCCGTTGGAAATCGCCGATGGCATGATTGAGAACGTCATCGCCAAGTTCGAGCTGCCTTTGGCGGTTGCCGGGAATTTTCTGGTTAACGGCAAGGAGGTACTGGTGCCCCTGGCGGTGGAAGAGCCCTCGGTGGTGGCGGCGGCGTCCTTCATGGCAAAGCTGGCGCGTCCGGCGGGCGGGTTTCTGACGTCCTCCAGTACGCCGCTGATGCGCGCGCAGATCCAGATCATCGGTGTTTCCGATCCGGCCAATGCCCGTCTCAGCCTGCTGCGTCACAAGCAGCGCATCCTCGATCTGGCCAACAGCAAGGATCAGCTTCTCAACCAGCTCGGTGGCGGCTGCCGCGACCTGGACATCCATACCTTCGCCGACAGTCCGCGCGGACCGATGGTGGTGGCCCACCTGTTGGTCGACGTGCGGGACGCCATGGGGGCTAATACCGTCAACACCATGGCCGAGGCCGTGGCACCTTTGATGGAAGAGATCACCGGCGGCACGGTGCGGCTGCGGATTCTCTCCAACCTGGCCGATTTGCGGCTCTCCCGTGCCCAGGTGCGCATTGCTCCGGAGCATCTGGATAGCGCGGACTACAAAGGCGAGGATGTAATCGAGCGTATTATCGACGCCTACGCGTTCGCCGCCGTGGATCCGTACCGGGCGGCCACCCACAACAAAGGCATCATGAATGGCATCGACCCTTTGATCGTCGCCACCGGTAATGACTGGCGCGCGGTGGAAGCGGGTGCCCATGCCTATGCCTGTCGCGATGGCCATTACGGCTCCCTCTCCACCTGGGAAAAAGATCGGGACGGCGCCCTGGTGGGCACCATTGAAATGCCCATGCCGGTGGGGTTGGTGGGCGGCGCCACCAAAACACACCCGCTGGCGCGGCTGGCGCTGAAGATTATGGGCGTATCCAGTGCCCAGGAGTTGGCGGAAGTGGCGGTGGCCGTGGGGCTGGCGCAGAACCTGGGAGCGCTGCGCGCGTTGGCGACGGAAGGCATTCAGCGCGGCCATATGGCCCTGCACGCCCGCAATATTGCGCTGTCGGCCGGCGCTCGTGGCGACGAGGTCGCTTACGTGGTGGAGCGCATGGTCAGCGCCCGGGACGTGCGCGCCGATCACGCGGAATCCTTGTTGAAAGAGAAACGGCAAAGCGAGTGAGACAGCGTCTATGATCGGCTCGCTGGTGGCGCCGATGAGCGGCGCCGCCAGCGAGCATCAGAATGACAACAAGACGAGGAGGTCCCATGACCCATCAAACCGATATTCCCGCCACATCAGAAGGTCCGCTCAAGGGCATTGTCATCCTCGATCTGACCCGGGTTGTGGCCGGCCCATACTGCGCCATGCTACTGGCCGACATGGGGGCGACGGTGATCAAGATCGAGCATCCCCTGGATCCGGACCTGACGCGGGAATTCCCGCCCTTGCAGGATCAGGATGGCGCGGCGATCAGCGGCTTCTTCGCTCAGTACAACCGCAACAAAATGGCGGTGAGTCTGGATCTGAAGAAAGCGGAAGGCCGCGAGACCTTTCTGCAAATGGTGGCCAGGGCCCACATCGTCATCGAGAACTTCCGGCCCGGCACGCTCGATAAACTGGGATTGGGCTACGGCGTTCTGGCCGAGACCAATCCCGCCATTGTTCTCACCTGTATCAGCGGGTTCGGACAGACCGGACCGAACTCGCCACGGCCGGCGTTCGACAGCAGTGCCCAGGCCACCGGCGGACTGTGGTCCATGAACGGCACGGTGGAAGAGCCAATGCGGGTGGGCACCGTGCTCGGTGATCTGAGCGCGGCCCTGTACGGCGCCATTGGCACCCTGGGGGCATTACGTCAGGCGGAGAAAACCGGCATCGGGCAATGCGTGGACATTTCCCAGCAGGACTCCATTATCTCGCTTACCGAGAACGCCCTGGTGACTTACACCGCCTCCGGCAAGGTCACGGTTCCCGAAGGCAACGGACATCCTTTCGTCAAGCCCTACGGCCGTTACGCTTGCAAGGACGGCTATGTGTTCTTCGGCGCCTACACCGATAAATTCTGGCGTGAGGCCTGCATCGTGTTCGGTGACGAACATCTCCTCGATGACCCTGAGATCAACACCATGGCCAGGCGTTTTGATCCGGACGTCTATGAGCGTCGGGTGAAACCACTGGTGGAACAATGGTGCGGCCGTCATACCAAGGCGGAACTGGAAAAGATGACCGGTGCGCGCTTCCCGTTGTCGCCAATCAAGAGCATCGACGAAGTGGTGGCGGATCCTCATGTGCGGTTACGCGACATGGTGATTCCAGTGCAATACCGGGGCGTGGATTTTCAGGTGTTCGGCAATCCGGTGAAGCTGTCCGGCGGTACCCGCGAGAAGAACGCGATGGCGCCGGAATTGGGCGAACACAACGAACGGATCTATCGGGATTGGCTTGGCAAGGACGATGAAGAATTCGAGTTCCTGAAAAAAAACGGGGTCATCTGACGCCGTTTCCATCAACTATTAAATAACAAAGGTGACCACACTATGAAACGCTTGATGATTATGGCATTGGCCATACTCAGCGGGGTGGCTGCGCTCTCCGCCGAGGCAAGAACGTTGCGTTATGCCATTGGCCATCCTCCCAGTTCGTTCGTCGTGGACGTGGCAAAACAATACGCGGAATCCGTCAGCGAACTATCCGATGGTGATTTGAAAGTCCGGGTCTTTCCCATGTCTTTGCTGAACTTCGCCGAGACCTCCGGCGGTCTGCGGGACGGCATGGCGGATATCGGTTTTGTCCTGACGTCCTATTTTCCCGCCGAGTTTCCGCACAGCAACGTGGCGGTGGAGTCGTCGATGTTGCTGGGCTTGCTGGGTGACAAGGTGCGCGGCAAGGAAGGCATGGTGTTCATGGGCGCGCTCTCCGAGTTTACCTTCTTCCATTGCCCGGAATGCAATCAGGAATTCGCCAAACAAAATCAGGTGTACACCGGCAGCACCGGCGGCTCCTCCTATGGGTTGGTATGCAACCGGCCCGTGGAAAGTGCCGCGGACCTCAATGGCATGCGACTTAGAGTCGGCGCCGCCAACTGGTCCCGCTGGACCGAAGCGGTAGGTGCCTCACCGGTGACCATGTCCGCCAATGAAATGTACGAAGCGTTGAGCCAGGGCGTCGTGGGCTGCATCGTACTGGCTTCTCCGGAGATTCATAATTTCGGGCTCGCGGATGTGGTGACCGACATCAATATGGATGTGCCGGGCGGGCCCATGCCGGTGGCGGGGACCAATATCAATGCCGATACCTGGAAGTCGCTGTCTGCGCAACAGAGAACGCTGATGCTGCGTGCCGCCAGTGCGTTCACCGCTGGCATTCCCTGGATCTATCACCAGCACGAAGATCGTATCCTGGCGGAAGCGGAGCAGCGCGGCGTCTCGATTCATCATGCCGACCAGGATCTGGTGGCGAAAACCAACGCCTTTATCGAGAAGGACATGGATTTCATCGCCACGGACTATCAGAAACGTTACAACGTCAGTCGGGGCGAGGAGATGATCACGGATTTTCGTGAACTATTGGAGAAGTGGGCCGGCCTGGTCCAGGACGTGGACAGTGAACAACAGCTTGTTGACCTGTACTGGGATGAAATCTTCTCCAAAGTGGACGTCTCCAAACACGGCCTCTGATCCGATACGGGCGGCCTGGCCGCCCGGTCTCCGTCAATGAATCCGGGATATGCCATGACCGTGATTACCGAGGAGCTCAACAATCATGTCGGCGCCGAGCTTCCGCCTTTCGAGTTTGAAATCTCCCGCGGTGACCTGAAGAAGTACGCCGTGGCCACCGGCCAGCGGCTCGAGCGTTACCTCAATGGTGACGAGGCACCGCTGCTTTACCTGTTCGCGGCGATGATGCCAGTGCTACCGCTGGACCGCCTGCTGCCGGACGGCCGGCAACCGGACAGCGGTTTGATGCCGCCGCTGCCGCTGAACCGCATCATGGCCGGTGGCAGTGAGTATCAAATTCACCGCAAGGTGTATGTCGGGGACGTCCTGGTATGCCGGCAGAAACTCGTCGAAGTGTTTGAGAAATCCGGATCCGAGGGGCCACTGCTGTTCCTGATATTCGAAAACCGATTTGAAACCCGTGATGGCGAGCCGGTGGTCACGGAACGTCTGACCCGGATCGCAAGGTGACAGCGATGATGACAAACCGTATCGAGGTGGGTGAGCAATTAACGGGGCGGACCTGGCGCGCGGACACCGTTCAACTGTTCTTGTACAACGCCGCCATCTGGAATCCTCACCGTATTCACTATGACCTGCCCTACACCCAGGAAGCCGAAGGGCATCCGCAACTGCTGATCGATGGCCCACTGCAAGGTGACTGGTTGACGCAAATGGTCTACGAATGGCTGGGCGAGAGCGGGACTCTGACGGCGTTCAGTTACAGCAATCGTCGTGCGGCTTATGTGGGTGACGTACTGAGCACCGAAGGCGAAGTGACCGCCGTTGATGGAGACACCGTTACCCTGGATCTCAGGATTACCAATCAGCGCGGCGAAATCACCACCGTGGGCAACGCCACCGTGGTCATTGAATCCGGTCGTTAACCGTTATCTCCGGTTTTCACTTCGCACTCCCGGCTCTCGAGGAAAGACTATGTATCGGTTGGGGCGTTACCTTTCCCGGGTAACGGATATGACCACGCTGGTGGGCGGGCTCGCCATTGCCTTGATGATGATCCACATCAGCCTGGACGTGGTGTTGCGCTATCTGTTTTCAACACCCATTCCCGGCACCATCACCTACGTGTCCAATTACTATATGATCGTTGCCGCCTTTCTGCCTTTGGCTTACGCGGAAAAGCTGGGCGCCCACATCAGTGTGGAGGTGGTTACCGAACGGCTGCCGCAGCGGATCCAGTTCCATCTGGCCCATTGGCTGATCCTGCTGTCCGCGATCATTCTCGGCTTCATGACGGTGAAAACCTGGCTGGAAGCCGTGACCCGCTTTGAAATGGGAACGGCGTTGGTGGAAGGCGGCACCTCCATCATCATCTGGCCGGGCTACTTCGTTCTGCCCATTGGGCTGGGGCTTATGGTGCTGATGCTGGTCTACAAGTTCGTGGTCTATGTCACGGGCGGCGAATCGGGGCTGGCTTCTTCCGGGCAGCACCGGGACGCTGATGAAGTGCCGCGGCCGAATGCTACCCGCGCCAAGGGAGAATCGGTATGACCGAAGTCCAGATCGGCCTCGGTGGCCTGGTGGTGCTGTTCGCTCTGATCGCCCTGCGAATGCCGGTGGGCATTGCGCTTATCGGGGTTTCGTTCGGCGGGTTGTGGTACTTGATGGGCTGGGGAATCGCCTGGGGGTCGTTGGGACTGATTCCCTATCAGTTCTCCGCCAACTGGGTGCTCAGTTCGGTGCCGATGTTTCTTCTACTGGGCTACGTTTGCTTCCATGCCCAACTGACCCAGGGATTGTTCCGAGCCGCGCGCCTGTGGTTGTCCTCGGTGCCGGGCGGGTTGGCGGTGGCCTCGATTTTCGGCACCACCGGTTTCGCCGCGGTGTGTGGCTCCTCCGTGGCCTGCTCCGCCGCCATGGGGCGCGTTGCCGTGCCGGAGATGATTGACCAAAAATACAATCCGGGGCTGGCGACCAGTACTGTTTCCATCGCCGGTACCGTCGGCGCTCTGCTGCCGCCGTCCATCATCATGATTCTTTACGGCATCATCGCCCAGCAATCGATCAGCAAGCTGTTTCTGGGCGGGATCGCCGCCGGCCTGATTACCGTGGCGGGTTACATCGCGGTGGTGATGATACGGGTGAAACTGGATCCGTCGCTGGCGCCGCGTACCGATTCGCGCGTGTCACTGAAAGAGAGAATGGCGGCGCTGTGGGATATCTGGCCGATCATGCTGATCATGATGGGTATCTTCGGCGGCATGTTCGCCGGGTTGTTCACGCCCACGGAGGCTGGTGCGGTCGGTGCCGCGCTGTCCTGTATCGTGGCGCTGTGCAAACGTACCCTGACCTGGAGCCGGTTTCGCGCGGCAATACAGGAAACCCTGCTGACCACCGGCACCCTGCTGATCATCGCCATGGGCGCCAGTCTGCTGACGCGCTTTTTGTCCTTGTCCGGCGCCGGCGATTACCTGTCCTCGCTGGTACTGGACGCCGGTGCCGATACCGTGGCGATCCTGTTGATCATCGTCTGCGTTTATCTGTTGCTGGGCATGTTTCTGGAGCCCATCGGCGCCATGCTGCTGACCTTGCCCATCGTCCTGCCGATTATCGACAGCGCCGGCCTCAGTCTGATCTGGTTCGGCGTGGTGCTGACCAAGCTGTTGGAAGTGGGCATGGTGACGCCGCCGGTGGGCATGAACATCTTCGTGATAAAGAGCGTGGTCGGTGACCTGGTATCCACCAGCGCTATCTTCAAGGGCGTGTTCTGGTTCTTGATGATGGACGCCCTGGTGCTGTTGCTGTTGATGGGCCTGCCGGATCTGATTCTGTTCCTGCCTGAAAGGTTTGGTTGAGCGGTATTGTCCGCAGTCCAATGAGGTCTATTTTGGCCATTATGGTATCTATTTATGCTTGTTTTGGTCATAACTAGACATCATGGTGTCTATTCTGGTGTAAAATGACCTCTCTTCTTGATGACATTGATGTGCAGCAAGCGTTTGCTGCTCACCTGCGGCGTTTGCGCAAGCAGGCCAAGCTGTCTCGCGATGCCCTGGCCGAGCGGAGCGGAGTGCCGGCATCCACCATCAAGAAATTCGAACTCACCGGGCAGATCTCGTTCCGGCAGCTGCTGCTTCTCTGGCAGAGCCTGGATGATCTGCGCCGCCTGTATGCGTTAACCCGCCATTCTCCTGGAGAGTCCGGAATGCCCTCCAGCATTGATGAGGTATTGAACAGTGAGCTTTAAGCCAGTTCGCAAGTTGACGTAACGCGTACGTTGCAACTCCTGTCCCCCGATGCACCTGATCGCTGTTACACGGTTGCACAAACCGGGGATGAGGCTTGGCTGGTCAGATTTACATCGCGCAACCTGCCGTTGGGTCATGAGGAAGGACTTTGTGAAGCCGCTTATCTGCATCTGGCCGGAAAACTGGGGCCGCAGCCGCAGTGGCGGCTGTTTGATCCACCGAACCAGAGCGGAGCCTGCGGCTGGCTTGGGATGAAACGGTTTGACTGGGTGAGTCACCCGCAAAAGGCGGGCCATATTCAACCAGTTCACCTGCAATCAGGATGATCACAGTAAGAACTGGTCTTTTCTCAAGACGATGCTGGCGAGTGGGCGCTGGCGTCTTTCTATGACGTGACCTTCAGCCCTCATCCATTCCAGGAGCACGCCACCGCCTATGCCGGTTATGGATGTGCGGGGCGATAGTTCTCAGGCAACCGATGCAGGGGGCTCATACGCCTTCGTTATGGCGGGTAACCGAGGGCCATATTGGCACTATGACTTCCCGGGTTTAGACTGTTCCTGGTTCCCCTTGATGCCCTGAGAAATATCTAATTATGGCAACCACTTACGCCAAAATTAATCCGGATATCCTGGGCTGGGCTCGCGAACGGGCCCAGCTCAGCATATCCGTGTTGGCCGGCAAGCTCGGGGTAAACGAGAAGAAAGTAGAGGCCTGGGAAAGTGGGGAAAAGCGACTCACCTTCCGTCAGGCTCAGCAGTATGCGGCCAAGACCCACGTCCCGTTTGGATATTTGTACCTGAAGCGTCCGCCGGTTGAAGAGCTCCCGCTGCCAGACCTTCGAACGGTTGGTAGTCAAAGGCCGGTCAGGCCTTCCGCGGAACTGATCGAAATGGTGCAAATCGTCTTGCGCCGACAGGAGTGGTACGCGGAATACCTCCGGGATCAAGGGGCGGAGCGGAACGAGCGGGTTGGCCATTTCACGACCCAGTCCGGGGTGCGGGCTGTGGTTGAGGACATGCGGGGGGCCTTGCAGGTACCGCCGCTCCAGACTCGGGGCACTTGGGAAGACTATTTCAGGCTACTGGTCCAGAGGATTGAGGAGGCCGGTGTCCTCGTTATGCGAGAAAGTTTCGTTGGCCATCATACGCGACCATTGTCCGTACAAGAGTTCCGGGGCTTTGCGATCGCCGATCCCCTGGCCCCGGTGATTTTCATCAACCAGGCCGACGCACCCAAAGCCCGGCTGTTTACCCTCATCCACGAACTGGCCCATGTCTGGATCGGCCAGACCGGCATATCCGACGCCAGCCCTGCTACTAAGCGCGGTGAAGAGGTATTCTGCAACGCCGTAGCGGCGGAATTTCTAGTGCCGGCGGAAGAGTTCGAGCGGCAATGGCGGGATCTGGATAACTGGCGCCAAAACCTGCCTGACCTTGAGGCCCACTTCCGCGTCAGCACCTGGGTGTTGGCGCGTCGAGCCCTCACGCTGAACAAGATCAGCGCCGATGAGTATCACCGCTATGTTCGAGAACTCCAGGAGGAGTACCGAAACAGGGAAAAAGAAAGTATCCCGATGAGTTACTACCAAACACGGAAGGGGAAGATTAGTCAGACTTTTTCCAAGGCTCTTTTGAGCGAGGCTTTGAGCGGTCGAGTGCTGTTTCGTGATGCCGCACGGCTATTGGGTCTGAAGCCCTCTCAATTAGCGAAGTACGCAAGGGAATTGGGGGTTTAATGTATCTGCTGGATGCGAATACCTATATTCAGGCCAAGAATCTGCATTACCAAATGAGCTTTTGCCCGGCATATTGGCATTGGTTGGACGAGCAGTTTCAAGCCGGTCAGTTAGCCAGTATCAGCTCGGTCTACCATGAGTTGACCGTGCAGAATGATGAATTAACCGAGTGGGTAAAGATGAGAAAGGCGCACTTCCTGCCTGTCTCTTCGGAAGACATCCAGGATCAGTTCGGGAGTGTTGCGGAATACGTCTCTGGTCTGGAGGATAAAAAGGCGGAGCATATCGCGGACTTTCTGGGAAATGCTGACCCTTGGTTGGTGGCAACCGCTTGTGCCAGCGGCGCCACGGTGGTTACTCACGAGGCGCCTGTTCCGGACAACAGCAGCAAAGTAAAGATTCCCAATGTGTGCCGCGCATTTGATGTCCCCTACATCACCACCTATGAACTCTTGAATACGCTTGATGCTCAGTTCGTTCTAGGCAGGAGCTCCTAGCCGGTCAGGTGCCTGCGGACTTTACTCAATATTCTGGATCTGCTCCCGCATTTGTTCGATCAATACCTTCAGTTCGACCGCCGCCGTGGTGGTCTCGGCGTCGATGGATTTTGACGCCAGGGTGTTGGCTTCGCGATTGAGTTCCTGCATCAGGAAATCCAGACGACGACCGGCCTGGCCGCCCTTCTCCACCACCCGGCGGACTTCTTTTACATGGGCCTCCAGGCGGTCCAGTTCCTCGTCCACATCCATTTTCTGGGCGGCCAGCACCACTTCCTGTTCCAGACGGTCGTTGTCGGCGGTTTCCAGCACGTCCTCGACCCGTTGCCGCAGCCGTTCGCGCAGGTGGTCGCGGATGCGAGGCAGGGCCGCGCGGACAATGACAACCTGTTCGCCGATCAGTGTCAGACGGTCAAGCACCAGCTTGGCCAGCTGCTCCCCTTCCCGTTCGCGGGTGGCCAGGAGGCTGTCCAGGGCTTCGTCGAGCAACGCCACGGCTTTGCTTTGCAGGGCTTCCGGGTCCACCCGGGTGGTTTTCAACACGCCGGGGAAGCGCAGTACTTCCAAGGGGTCGATTTGCCCGGGGTGCATGACCAGATCGCCTACCCGGCGGGCTGCTTCGGAGATCCGTTTCACCAGCGCTTCGTTGAGTTCCAGATTGGGATCCGCTTCGTCTTCCTGGTAGCGCAGGGTAACGTCCAGTTTGCCCCGGGTCAGACGATTACGGCAGCGCTCACGCACCGCTCCCTCCAGAGTGCGCAGGGTTTCGGGCAGGCGTGGGGAGATTTCCAGGTAGCGGTGGTTTACCGAGCGGATTTCCCAGGCGAGGTCGACGCCGTCGAGGTGCCCGTCGGTGCGGGCGAAAGCGGTCATGCTGCGGATCATACGGGGTTCTCGGCCATTGCGTGTGCGGTCAGTGTACCATTGCTGTTCGACAGTTGTGGTCCAGCGACGAAGCTACTGTAGGAGCTAGCCCTGCTGGCGAATCCTTGATGGTGCCACCCTCTTCGCCAGCAGGGCTAGCTCCTACAGCGGCCTTGTAGTGATCTCTCGATTCCTGTCTCCACTCGCCGGGATTCGGGACGATCGGCGGCGATGCGCCTCGCAATGGGGCCGGCGGGTTCGTTACAATGGAGGCCTCCCATACCATTATCAGAACCTAAGGAGCTACCATGCGTCCCTCCGGCCGCGCGCCCGACCAAATGCGTGAAGTGTCTTTTACGCGCCATTACACCAAGCATGCCGAGGGTAGCGTCCTGGTGGCGTTCGGTGATACCCAGGTGCTCTGCACCGCCTCCGTGGAAGACGGCGTCCCGCGCTTCCTCAAAGGCAAGGGCCAGGGCTGGATCACCGCCGAGTACGGCATGCTGCCCCGCGCCACCCACACCCGTTCCGGCCGGGAGGCGGCCCGCGGCAAGCAGGGCGGGCGTACCCTGGAAATCCAGCGCCTGATCGGCCGCTCCCTGCGTGCCGCCGTGGATCTGCGCAAGCTGGGCGAAAATACCGTCTATCTGGACTGCGATGTGCTGCAGGCTGACGGCGGCACCCGCACCGCTTCCATCTCCGGGGCCTGTGTCGCGCTTGTGGACGCCTTCTCGGTTTTGCTGGAAAGGAAGCGCATAAAGGAAGATCCCTTGAACGGGTTGATTGCGTCCGTATCCGTGGGCATGTACAACAATGAGCCGGTGCTGGATCTGGACTATCCGGAGGATTCCAACGCCGATACCGATATGAACGTGGTGATGACCCAGCATGGGGGCTTCGTGGAGATTCAGGGGACCGCGGAGGGGGTGCCGTTCACCCGTGAACAGTCCGATACCCTGTTGGGCCTGGCGGAGAAGGGCATTCAGGACATCGTGCGCAAGCAGCAGGAGGCCCTGGGCTGGTAAGCGCCTGGTGACATGATGAAAAACTACAAAAAGCATTTTTTGCGTTTCGCCGAGCAGCGTCAGGCGCTCAAGTTCGGCGAATTCACGCTCAAATCAGGGCGTATAAGTCCTTACTTCTTTAACGCCGGCACTTTCCATACCGGGGAGGCGCTGGCGCGTCTGGGACGTCATTACGCTGATGCCATCGTCGAGTCGGGTATCGAATTCGATATGTTGTTCGGCCCGGCCTACAAGGGGATTCCGCTGGTGTCCTCGGTGGCGGTGGCGCTGGCCGAGCATCATGGTCTGGATTATCCCTGGGCCTTCAACCGCAAGGAGGTCAAAGACCACGGCGAAGGCGGTTGGCTGGTGGGAGCCCCCCTCAATGGTCGGGCGCTGATCATCGATGATGTGATTACCGCCGGCACCGCCATTCGTGAAGTGGCGGCGCTGTTCGCGCAGACCGATGCCTCCATCGCCGGGGTGTTCGTGGCGCTGGATCGCCAGGAGCAGGGTCAAGGGGCCGCTACGGATGACGGCAAGGCAAAATCCGCGATCCAGGAAGTGCAGGACAGCCTGGGCGTGCCGGTGCGCAGTATCGTTTCCATGGAAGACATCATCGGCTGGCTGGATCAGCAGCCGGACCGGGAAGCGGAACGGGCCGCCATGGACGCCTACCGGGTACGCTATGGGGTGAGCGAGTCGTGAGAGCAACGGTACTGCTGCTGGGTGTGTTGTTGAGTGTGTTGAGCGCCGTCGGCATGGCGGCGAACAAGACCGGGCAAGTGGAACAGCGGCTGTACCGTTACCAGTCCGCGGACGGCGCCATGGCGATCAGCGCCACCCTCACCGAAGCGGCCATTCACGCCGGTTACCAGGTGCTCGACCAGCATGGCCGGGTGCTGGAAACGGTGGCGCCGGCACCGCCGGAGGAGCAGGCCCGCCGCCGCAAGGAACAGGCCCGTCAGCAACAGGCCAAGGCTCAGGCGCAGCGCGACGGTGAATTGCGCCGCCTCTACGCCGGGCCGGGGGACGCCGAACGGGCCCGCGACCGGCAGCTTCAGGCGCTGCAGCTCAATATCGACTACGCTAAAAATGCCATCCAGCAACTGAATGGCAAGCAGGACGAAGAAATCCGCAAGGCCGCCCGGGCCGAACGGGCTGGCCGGGAAGTGCCTGCCAGCGTGCGCGATGCCATTGAACGTTACGGCCGCCAGGCTCGCGAGAACCGCGAGAAAATGGAAGAATACCAGCAGGACATGGCGCGGGTGCGGGAGGAATTCACCCCCATCATCCAGCGCCTGCGAGAGCTGGAAGCGCAATAACCACGCCTGTTTTTCGCAGCTGTAGGAGCTTGCCTGCAAGCGAATCTTTTGATGCCAGAGCCCATTCGCTTGCAGGCAAGCTCCTACAGCGGCTAAAGATCAGGCTGTTTAGTTCTGTCGCTGTCAACTGTCCACTGTTAACTGTCAACTGCCTTTTAAAGCGCTTCCCCGTCCGCACGAAAGATCATCGGCGCGATCAGCGCCCATTGCTCATGCCAGTCCTCGGCGGGACGGGCGCGGAAGCCGGAGCGCACGAACTGGGCGATACGCCCCTCCACCACGGACAACAGCAGATTGGCGGTGATGCCCGGAGTGGCGCGGGTGCGTTTGCCTTCGCGGAATTCGGCGTCGCGGACCACCTGTTTCAACTGGCTTTCCACCCGATCGTAGAACTGCTGGATACGCTGGCGCAGCCGCTCATTCTCGCCGGTCAGGGCGTCGCCGGTGAGCAGCCGGGTAATGCCCGGATTGCGCTCGGTGAAGGCCAGAATCAGCGTCAGAATCTGTTCCACCTGTTGCAGGGCATCCCCTTCGGAGATGATGCGGTTGATGCGCGAGAACACCGAGTCCTCGATGAACTCAATCAGCGCCTCGAGCATGCGTGCCTTGCTGGGAAAATGGCGATACAGCGCGGACTCGGACACCCCCACTTCCCGGGCCAGCCCGGATGTGGTCACCCGGCCCCCCGGCTCCGCTTCCAGCATGTAGGCCAGTGTTTGCAGGATTTGCTCCTTGCGAGAAGGCTTCTTGTCGGTCATATCCTGGTTACCCGTTTTATGTGAGCCGGCCCGGCGATACCGCCGCCGGGCCGGTGTGCTCCACCCCAATTGGAGCCAATAACAAAGCGCCGTTCCGGCGCATCAATCGCGGCTGATGAGCGTGCCGATGCCCTGATCGGTGAGAATTTCCAGCAGCACCGCGTGAGGCACCCGTCCATCGATGATGTGCGAGGTGTGCACCCCATTCTCCACGGCTTCCAGGGCGCAGCGAATCTTCGGCAGCATGCCGCCGTAGATGGTTCCGTCCTTGATCAACGTATTGACCCGGTCCGCGTTCAGACCGGTCAAAATACGATCGTTCTTGTCCTTGAGCCCGGCCACGTTGGTCAGCAGGATCAGCTTCTCGGCGCGCAGCACCTCGGCCACCTTGCCGGCCACCAGGTCGGCATTGATGTTGTAGCTGACACCCTCGTCATCCACGCCGATGGGCGCGATCACCGGAATGAAGTCACTGCCGGACAGCAGCGCAAGAATGCGGGTGTCGATGCCCTGCACCTCCCCCACGTGACCGATGTCGATGATTTCGGAGGCTTGCAGCTCCGGGTTGTCGGCGTCCTCGTTCCGCAGCAGCATTTTACGGGCGCGGATCAGCCGGCCGTCCTTGCCGGTGAGGCCGATGGCCTGGCCGCCGTTGTGCTGGATCAGATTGACGATGTCCTTGTTGACCAGGCCGCCGAGCACCATCTGCACCACGTCCATGGTCTCCTGATCGGTGACGCGCATGCCCTGGACGAACTTGCTTTCCTTGCCGAGACGGTTGAGCAGATCGCCGATCTGCGGGCCACCGCCGTGGACGATCACCGGATGGATACCCACCTGCTTCATCATCACCACGTCGCGGGCGAAGCTGTTCTTCAGTTCGTCGTTTTCCATGGCGTTGCCACCGTACTTGATCACCACGGTGGTTCCGGAAAAACGCTGAATATAGGGCAGAGCCTCGATCAGAACGCGCGCGGTTTCCTGGGCGCTCTTGGTATCCATGTCATTCTCCAGCCAAAACGTCAAAAGGGCAGCGCCAGGTCGGGGGACACCGCCCGGAGCTGATCACGGAACAGATCCTTGACCCGTTCCAGGGCCGCCGTGTCGCGACCCTCGAAGCGCATTTCCAGCACCGATTGTAAGGGGCAAAGCCTCACCACGCCCCACCCATCGGGAAATTCCACCCGCAGGCCGTCCACGGTGGCGGCGCGTCCACCGGGAAAGCGGCCGTCCGCGCGCAGCGCCGAAACCAGCGCCCGCCCCTGATCGCCGGGGACCGGCAGCCGCAGTAGCGGGGTGCTGCGCCCGGTGACGAGGCCGGCGAACACGGTGGCGCTGTCGCTCTCCTGCATGCTGAGGATCTCCAGCACCCGGGCCGCCGCATAGAAACCGTCCGCGAAACCGAACCAGCGATCCGCGCAAAACACCCGGCCGGACCATTCGCCCGCCAGCGGCGCCCCCAAACGCAGGCGCTCCGCGGCGATATGGCGCGGGTCGGCGGCGCACAATACCGGGCGCCCGCCCTGTTTGCGAATCAGCGAGGGCAAAGCGCGGCTGCATTTTACGTCAAATAAAACGTCGGCGCCGGGGTGACGGCTCAATAGGTCCCGGGCCAGCAGCATCAGCACCCGATCAGAGGCCACTTCCTCGCCCTGGTGATCCACCAGCGCCAGCGTATTGCCACGCTGATCCAGCAGGATACCGACATCCGCGTTCTGTTCCGTCACCACGCGGCGCAGGGCATCGGCGGTCTTGGCCGGCACCACCGCGCAGCCCAGGCCATCGAACAGAGCGTGCGCCAGCGGCGCCAGCAGCGCAGGGGCGTGCAGTGCCAGCCGTAGAGGCCGGGCCAGAACGATATCGTCATGAAGCTGGCGCCGGTAAGCGTCGAAGGGCGCCGGCTCGGGATCGGCCCGCCGCGAGGCAGCGGCCACGGTGCCGGCACTGTAGCGGCGCAGGGTGTCGAGATCATCCTGGCCTGGTTCCTGCCCGTCCAGCACCGGGATCAGCCGCCAGCGATCGCCGTGTTTGTGGACGTACAGACCTTCGCGGAGGGCGCCGGTTTCCAGCCCGTGCCGCCACAGAGGCTCGGCGCAGGGCGCCTGGTCCCGGGTTTTCAGGCCTTCCACCAGGATGCCGCCGCGCAGCGCGTCGAGCACCGCGTCGGCGCCCTCCGAATCGTCGCTGGCCAGGCACAGGGCCGGAGCGTGCCTGTCCCGGGCCAGAGCGGCGAAGGCGCTGCCCAGGCGCGCCAGGAGCTCGGGATCCGCCTTGAGAACAAGGCCGTCGCCGCTGAACACATCGTCCGGCAGCGGCGGTTGAGTGACCGCTGGCGCCGCCGGTTTGGGCGGGGCCGGCTCGCGGCGTTGCGGTTTGGGAGCGCTGCCCTGCGTCATCGGTTCCGGCTGCTCCGGGCGCCGTGTCATCAGCCTGGGCAGCACCAATGACAACAGGATCAGGCCGAGACCCAGGCCACCGGGCAAAATCCAGGCGCTTAGCGGAGGCGGCGGCGGTGGCATATCCAGCCGTACCGTGAAGGTGCCCTGGGTGGCTTCTCCGGAAGCCATATTTGTGCCATGAAGAGCGATGCCATGAAGGCTAGCGGACTGGCCGCGTCGGGCCAGGGTGACGTCGTCCTGGATCAGGCGCACCTGGCCGCCCCGGGGCAGGCGCTGATCGAGCTGGCGCATCCAGGGCGAGAGATCCTGCTGGATGATCAGGGCGCCGCCGGACACCGCCCGTCCCGCCAGTAGCGCCGGAGACTCGCCGCCGCGTCCGATCACCAGCGGAGCACGCCCGCTCCCTTCATGAAGCCGTTGCAGCAGATCCTGTTCGGTGAAACTGAGCGCGTCGGTGGCGGCGATATCCGGCACGATGCGTAAGCGGCCGTCGCGAAACCAGTCGGCATCGGAGACTTGCGCTTGCGCCAGCGCGCGCTGGACCGGCACTTCGCCGGGCAGGCGGGTCAGTCTGTCCTCGAGCCGTTGTGCCCGGTTCCACAGGTCACGTGCCCATTCCCGGGCCAGGCCCTGCGCATCGGCTTGCGCGGTTTGCCATTGCCGTTGCTGGATCTGCTGATGGAAATAAACGGCCTGGACGGCGGCGAGCGCCAGCCCCACCAGTAAAGCGAACAGAACGAAGGGCCGCGATGGGCGCGCGTCGGCGCCGTCGGCCTTGCTGTTGAACATGGTGTCCCCCCTTTTTGTACACTTGAACGACGATGTTCAAGCAACAACGCTGGCGGCCCCCACCGCCGGCGTTCGCGCCCGGCCCGCATTGGAATGATGTCATGCGCGGGACGGGCAGGTGCGGATGTTATTGTCGGCCACTGTGGCCGAAACCGCCGCTACCCCGTTGGCTTTCTGTGAACTGCTCGACCTGCTGCCAGACCACCTGCTGCACCGGCACGATCACCAACTGAGCCACTCGCTCACCAGGCTCCAGGGTGAAAGCGTTTTGCCCCCGGTTCCAGCAGGACACCATCAATTCGCCCTGGTAATCGGAGTCGATCAGCCCCACCAGATTACCCAGCACGATGCCGTGCTTGTGCCCCAGCCCGGAGCGCGGCAGCACCAGGCCGGCGTAACCGGGATCGGCGATGTGAATCGACAAACCGGTGGGCAGCAAAGTGGAATCGCCCGGCGCCAGGGTGATGGCTTTGTCCAGCATGGCGCGCAGATCCAGGCCGGCGGAGCCCTCGGTGGCGTAATGAGGCAAGGGGATGGTGTCGCCCAGACGCGGGTCGAGCACTCGATATTGCAGGTTCATGTGTTATCCCGGGTTGATGACGAAACTGTCAGTCCTTGTACCGTATCGCGATCAGCTCGATCAATTGCTTGGCGATCTGTCGCTTGGACGCCAGCGGCAGCACCTTGTGGCCGCCGGGCCAGATCACGGTCAGGGCGTTATTGTCGCTGTTGAAACCCACGTTGCTGCCGGACACATCGTTGGTGGCGATCATATCCAGCTTCTTGTTGGTCAGCTTGCCCTGGGCGTAGCTGATCACATCCTGGGTTTCCGCGGCGAAGCCCACGGTGAAGGGACGTTTGTCGTGGCTGGCCACCGCGGCGATGATGTCCGGGTTCTTCACCAGGGTCAGGTGAATCTCCTCGGTGGACTTCTTGATCTTGTGGTCCGCGGTCACCGTCGGCCGGTAATCCGCCACGGCGGCGGTGGCGATGAACACATCGCAACCCTGCTCCACCACGTCCATGCTGGTCTGGTACATATCCTGGGCGCGCACCACATCGATGCGTTGCACCCGCTCCGGGGTCGGCAAGGCCACCGGGCCGGCGATCAGCGTGACTCGGGCCCCCGCTTCCGCCGCCGCTTCCGCCAGGGCGAAGCCCATCTTGCCGGAGCTTTTGTTGGTCAGATAACGCACCGGGTCGATCGGCTCGCGGGTGGGGCCGGCGGTGATCACCACATGCCTGCCGGTGAGCAGATCGTAATGAAAGATATCCGCGGCCTGCTGGATGATCTCTTCCGGCTCCAGCATACGGCCCGGGCCCACTTCACCACAGGCCTGGTTGCCGGAGCCGGGGCCGAAGATGTGAATGCCCTTTTCCTGCAGGATCAGCTGATTCTTCTGCGTGGCGGTGTCCGCCCACATCTGCTGATTCATGGCCGGGGCGATGGCGATCGGTGCGCCGGTGGCCAGGCACAGTGTGCTCAGCAGGTCGTTGCCATGGCCGTGGGCCAGGCGGGCGAGGAAATTGGCGGAGGCCGGGGCGATCAGGATCAGGTCGGCCCAGCGCGCCAGTTCGATATGCCCCATCGCCGCCTCGGCGCGGGGGTCGAGAAGATCGGTGTGCACCGGTTGTCCGGACAGCGCCTGCATGGTCAGCGGTGTGATGAATTCACAGGCACCCTGGGTCATCACCACGCGCACCTCGGCGCCGGCGTCCTGCAGGCGGCGGACCAGATCCGCCGCCTTGTAAGCGGCGATACCGCCGGTGACGCCGAGAAGAATTCGCTTACTAATCAAACGTTGCATACTGTATTTCCGTACAGTAGTTTGGGGTGGACGCTTTCGCAGTGTATGCCCAATGCCTGGCGGTGACAAACGGGCCAGAGGGCTGCGATTGGCGTCGGCTGGCAGGGCACTAAACCATCATCACGGAGGATATCCAATGGCAATAACGGACTGGCCGGAAAACGAACGCCCGCGGGAAAAGCTGCTGCAGCGGGGCGCGGCGGCACTGAGTGACGCGGAGCTGCTGGCGGTGCTGTTGCGTACCGGCGTGCGGGGCTGTTCCGCGGTGGACCTGGGGCGGAATCTGCTGAATGAGGCCGGTGATTTGCGGGCGCTGCTGGATCTGCCTCCGGAGCGCATGCGGCGTATGCGGGGGCTGGGGGGCACCCGTCTGACCCAGTTGCTGGCGTCGGTGGAACTGGGAAAACGTTATGTGGCCCTGGAGCTGAAAAAGGAAGTGACCCTCAGCGAACCGGAGCCGGCCGCGCGCATGTTCATGTCGGAGCTGCGCGGGGAGCCCAGTGAAGTGTTCGCGGTGCTGTTCATGGACAACAAGAACCGCATGCTGGGCTTCGAGAAGCTGTTCCGTGGTACCGTGGACGCTGCCGCCGTCTACCCCAGGGAAGTGGTGCGGCGGGCGCTGGACCACAATGCGTCCAGCATCATCGTCGGGCACAATCACCCCTCGGGCATCGCCGAACCCAGCCGCGCGGACCGCGATGTCACCCGCCGCCTCAGCGACGCCCTGAACCTGGTGGATGTCCGCTTGCTGGACCACCTGGTGATCGGCGACAACCAGTGGCAGTCCCTGGGCCGCCTCGGCTGGTTGTAGGAGCCAGCCCGGCTGGCGAATCGGGTGTCTAGTGACACCGCCATCGACGCTTTCTGCTTGATCCCCGGGGCGGGGTCTGGTATAAAACGCGGCCTTATTCCGGGGCTGCCCCGCCCCTATGTGATCATCACGGGAGCAAGATCATGTCCAAGGTTTGCCAGGTGACCGGCAAGCGCCCGGTAACGGGCCACAACGTGTCCCACTCGAACATCAAGACCAAGCGTCGGTTCGAACCGAATTTGCACTACCACCGCTTCTGGGTGGAAAGTGAAAAGCGCTTTGTGCGTCTGCGCGTATCCTCCAAAGGCATGCGCATCATCGATAAGAAGGGTATCGACTCAGTACTGACCGATATCCGTGCCCGCGGCATTCGAGTTTAAGGAGCTGACCCATGGCCGGTCCGGTTCGTGAAAAAATTCGTCTGGTGTCCTCTGAAGGCACCGGTCATTTCTATACCACCACCAAAAACAAGCGTCTCCATCCGGAAAAGATGGAAACCAAAAAGTTTGATCCGGTGGTACGCAAGCACGTGATGTACAAGGAAGCGAAGATCAAGTAACGCTTCCCCAGCCTGGCACGGGGCGAACAAATAAAGGCCTGGTGGCTACAAGCCGCCGGGCCTTTTGTTGTGCCTGCCAATTGCTGCCGTTTTTCCCGCGGAACCAGCTACAAAGCCGCTGTTGCTGTAGGAGCTTGCCCTGCAAGCGAATCTTTTTCGGGGATCTCCTGTATCTGTATAACACCAACGGCCTACGATCATCATTTCCCTTCCGCACCCATGCGGAGTACGACAAGATCTGCAAACGATACGCGAAAAGGGCTTTATCATGACTACTCTGGTGCTCAAGGAAGCCTGCCGCAGCTTCGCGCAAGCCCCGCCCCAACCTTCCCGCCAGTAGGTTGAAGCCCCAAATATCACCGTTTATTCATGGCCCGGGAATAAAGTCGAAACCAAGCCCCGCCTTCCCCCCATCAAAACCCCACTCTTATGCAACCTTGTGTAACGCTTTGTACGGCACCTGCACCTGTGTGATCTGTGCCTCAGCATGATTTTACATATCGCATATAGGAAATGTGACTGAGCGCACTTTTTCATAATGACAAAATGACATTATTTCCTTCAGGGTCAGGTTTTTGCACACTCAAAACAACTCAGTGCGTATTCGCAAAATGTAAAATAAAGAAGAGGAGGTGCCAGGAGAATCGGGGGCTAAGCAAAACCACTTATCGCATGCCACCGGCCGATCATCTTAAGGGTAAGCTTGTAAGTGATTGAAATTGCTACGTGTATTTACGCAGTATGCACAAAGTAGAACTTGTGACGAACGTCACAACACGCCTACGATCGAAGCTGAAAGGTGCCCCTATCTGGGGGGGCAATCAAAAACCGCAAGGGAGCGCTTAAAATGAAAATGATCCGATCCTTTAATGCCGCCACTCAATCCCTGATGGCGCGTCTCTATACCCAAATGCCAACCCGTAGTAATCGCCAGCGTGGGGCTAGTGCGTTGGAATATATTGTGCTAGCAGCTGTGATAGTTATTGCCGTTGCTGCAGGAGCTGCTTTGCTTGGAGGGGATACTATCTCTGATGTATTCACCAAAATCCAAACGGCATTGACGAGCGCCTAGGGTGAATGCTTATAGCCGCATACCGCTGGCTGTGCTGCATAGAAAGGTGGGAAAAGAAGGAGGGGCCGTTGCTTTAGAGTTCCTAATTCTATTCCCTTTCGTTATATGCCTGATCTATGCAGCGAGTGTCTACGGCATTCTGTTTTCCTGGCAAGTCAGGATGCAGATTGCCGTGGATCGGTCTACCGCTTCGGTAATGCGCTTGGATCGAAGTGCCACTGATAGCCCGAAAGAAGAGGCCGAAGCGCTGGCTAATGGAAGCATTCAGGAACTCGCTCCAGACTTTATGGGAACAGTGACCGATGCTTGTGTGGTAGATGGAGAGATGGTGGTCTGCTCTCTTAATGTCTCCATGAAGGATGGAGGTTGCACAGGAAAGGGTGGTGCCGCTGCTACAAATGAACTCGGAAAGTTGGGTTTCTTTGGCGGTTTTCCACCCATGCCGGATTGTTTGCAGGCTACGGCGAAAGTTGCTTACTAGCGGTTAAAGATAATAGAGCGGGCAGAATAAGTGGTCTTTTGAAATGAGGCTAAGGGTGTCTTTTGCTTCGCTGAATTCAATAACACGGCCAAACCCAAGGAGAAGGTATGGGGGCTCGATGGCTATACATGTTGCCGGCGTTACTGCTCAGTGTGTTGGCGGTGATTCTGGCCTTCATCGGACTGGCGCGTGAGCCGGAATCTTCCGATACGTCTACCCCCGGGGTGGTCATGCAGGTTACGGAAGAGCAAATCGAAGAGGCACTCAAGCATAGCTACTGGGTGGCCTCCCGTGAGTTGAATATCGGGGCTACCATTAGTGACGATGACTTTCGCAAGGTTGGTGTTTCAGTACCTTTAGCCGAAGCCGTACCTTCCGATAAGCCGGTCAAGGGAAAACTGCTGCGGCGCAATGTCCGCGAAGGCGAAATTCTTTCGAAATCCCACTTGCAGGCCTCCAATCGGTTGGCAAGAGCCGTACCGGCGGGATTCCGTGCGTTTTCCATAGGCATTGACGATGTGGTTGCTACAGGGGGACTGCTTCAACCTGGTGACTTGGTTGATGTGCTTGCTCATTTCAAAAACGGTGGAGGTGATGATAGTCAACCCACCGCCATGGTTCTCCTCAACAGTATTGAGGTGATGGCGGTCTACGGGAAGCTGGAAGACACCCCGACTGACCCGGAAGCCGAGCAACAACAACGCCGTGGACGTAATGCCACCGCCGTCCTGGCGGTTCCAAGAGAAGAGCTGCCCAAGCTGTTCCTTGCAGATAGCAATGGAGATTTACGTCTGGCGTTGGCGGGCGAATCTCAACATAAGAAAGCACCTCAGGAAGGTCAGGATGAGCTGGAAGTGGCGCAGGTCGAGGCTGGCGGCGTAGAGGGGGCGGGGGAAAAGGATATCTCCGAGGATCCCATGCTTATGATCAAGATCAGCGATCTGTTTCCTGAAAAGAAAAAAGCACAACCGGTAAGACGAGCGCCGGCTTCGAGAGGCCAGCGTGTGGAAGTTTATGAGGGATCTACGTCCAGGAGCACCTATGTACATTAAACAACGACAAAGCCCCAGCATCGTCGCGCCCGGCATTTTCCCCGGGGGGGCATACGGTATTTTCGCGGCGTGCGTCTTGTTCATGCTCCTGGCTGTATCCCGGGCTTCCTGGGCGGATGAGGACGCGCTGGACAAGGTGATGCGGTTGGCCCCCGGGGATCAGCGCGTGCTCGTGTTCCCTAGCCGGGTAACGAAAGTGGCGACCTCTGACCCGGAAGCCGCCGCCGTTTCCGTTAGTGCCAGTACGGAGCTGCTTTTGACGGCCAAAAAAGAAGGCTCTTCAGTGCTTTCCGTATGGCTCAATGGAAGCAGCGAGCCGCTGAGAAGCACGGTCGTGGTGGCCGCCACCGCTGGAAATGCGATGCCTTTTGGGACCCAGGTGCAAACGGATATTCGTATTCTTGAGGTCAGCCGTAGTGAGCTGAATGCCTTTGGGTTTCAGTATTCGAACATCTTTGATGGAGCCGGAACCGAGGCGGGTGTCACCTCTCCGGCAACAGGTGCAAATGGGTTTAGCTTGTTTCGAATAGGTCGAAATTCCACCACCATCATTAATGCGCTGGAAAGTGGCGGGTTTGCATATACGTTGGCGGAACCTTCCTTGACTGCGTTGAGCGGCCAGACTGCAACTTTTCTTTCGGGTGGGGAATTCCCCGTGCCTACCAGAGGGACAAACGACAGTGTTCAGGTGGAATACAAGAGCTTTGGTGTCGGCTTGGCCCTTACCCCAACAGTCATCGATGGAAATCAGATTATTCTGAAAGTTGCTCCTGAGGTGAGTGAGCTCGACTTCGGCTCTGCTATTCAAAGTGGCGGTGTCTCAGTACCTGGATTACGTGTCCGCCGCTCCGAAACCACGGTCTCCATGGCTCCCGGGGAAACCTTTATTATCAGTGGATTGGTCAGCCGGAACACGGTCAACAACAGTGATCGTATTCCCGGTCTCGGTAATCTACCGATCCTGGGTGTTTTCTTCCGCTCCGGCCGTATCGAACGGGAAGATAAAGAGCTGGTCATGGTGGTCACACCCCATTTGGTTTCCCCACAAAAATCCACTATGCCTCCAGGCACGTTGCCGGGAGCGGGCTATCACGACAGCAGTACGGGCTGGCTGGATATGATGACGGAAACCCGCCGCGGCTCGCAGCCCATCCGTCACGGCCTGAGCTGGTAAGGAGAGAGTGATGGACGGCACCATGCTGGCGGTAGTGGAAGACGCGGGTACGGAAGCCTGGTTGGATCAGGCGCTTCAAGGCCTGGGCCGCTTGGAAAAAGTGACACGCAGCGACTTGGGGCGTGTGCTTCGTATGCTTGAAGCTACCGGCGCGAGCGTAGCGCTGGTGGAGATGACCGATCGTGACGCCACCCAATCCATGGCGGTAATCAACGCCCTGAGTAATGCTCGCCCCTGGGTAACGGTAATTGCCGTAACACGTATCGCCGACCAGGAAACCGTACTGCAATGCATGCGGTCTGGTGCGCGGGATTGTGTGATCGTGGGCAGCGACGGCGCTGAACTGCGTGACCGGCTGCGCCGTCACCAACTGGTAAGGCCCAGTCATTGGGGAGAAGAACTGCAGTCCAAGGTCCGTAATCTGACTATGGTGACAGCGGTAACCCCACAAATTGACAGCGCCTTTTTTGCCCAGAATCTGGCGGTATCCATGGCCGCGCAAAGGCCGGGGCAAAGGATTCTGGCGATCGACATGGATGCCCGGGGCGATACGGTTTTCCATTCAGACAGCAAGAATAATTTCGACCTGGGGCAGCTTCTGTCCAGTCCGGATACGCTCGATGAAACCCTGATCGATACGGCCCTGGAGGAGTACCGGCCAGGCTTGCGGCTGCTTGCGGGCGGGCCTGGAAGCGACTTTCTCGGTGACCGGGGGGCCGACCTGTTTATCGCCCTGACCCGGCTAATGACCATGTTTGATCACATTGTCTTGAATGTGGGCGCGGTCAGCCAGTCCGCCTGGGTTCGGGTGATTGGCGTGCACGTGCGGGAGCTGCTGTTGCTGGCTAACCAGGAGGTGCCGGTCGTAAGAGCAGCCCGGGACAATATTGCCGACTGGCGGCCTTATTTGGCTTCCAACACGGACATCCTGGTTGTCGTCGATGGGTACGAACCCGCGGTGCCGCCCAAGGCGGATGAGTTGGGAGATAGCGTCGGTGCCGAGATCGCGGCGACTTTACCGATGGAGTGGAAACAGCGGCTGGAGGCCATCAACCTGGCCCAGCCAATCCTTGAGAGTGCGCCGAAAAGTGGCTATGGCAAGGCGGTGAAGGCCCTGTCGGCCCGACTGATGGGAAACACCAAAGCCCAAAGCGGTAAAGGCTGGCTTAAGAGAGCCTGAGGCAAAACGGCTAAGGCCCAAACTAAGGATGAAGGTGTCTGAGTGGCGGGACGAATTGACGACGAATACCAGCGATTGAAAGCCCACACCCACAAAAGGGTGGTGGACAAGCTGGATGAAGATGGCGTGGAAGTGGGCGGCGCCAACCGTCAGCGTGTGGAAGACGCCATCACTCGTGCGGTGCATCAGTACATCGCGGAGCAACGCATTCCGATTTCCAATCAGGACCTGAACCAACTGGCCCGGGACATGATTGATGAGGTTATGGGCTTCGGTCCCTTGGAACCGCTGCTTCGTGATGCTCGGATCAACGATATTCTGGTGAATGGCCCGCAAAGCGTCTTTATTGAGATCGCAGGAGTTTTGCAAAAGGCAGCGATCCGCTTCATTGATAACGATCACATCGTCCGCGTGGTCCGCCGGATTCTGGCGCCGCTGGGGCGTCGCCTGGATGAAGCCAGCCCCATGGTGGATGCTCGCTTGCCGGACGGCTCACGCGTCAATGCCATTATTCCCCCGCTGGCGCTGGACGGGCCTTCCGTATCCATTCGGAAGTTCAACCGGCACCATCTTTCCGCCGAGGATCTGATTCAGTCCGGGTCAATGACCGAGGAGTGCCTGCAAGTACTGGTGGCGGCGGTTCAGGGGCGACGGAATATTCTGGTCAGCGGTGGTACCGGTACCGGTAAAACCACCATGCTCAATCTGATCAGTCAGTACATTCCCAAGAATGAGCGGATCCTGACCATTGAGGATTCAGCCGAACTGGTATTGAGCCACCCCCATGTGGTGCGTTTGGAGACGCGCCCCGCCAATACCGAAGGTCGTGGCCGGATTACCGCCCGGGAACTGGTGATCAATGCTCTGCGGATGAGGCCAGACCGAATTATCGTCGGCGAGGTGCGCTCAGGGGAAATCATCGAACTGCTGCAGGCCATGAACACCGGCCATGAAGGTTCCATGAGCACTATCCATGCTAACGGCACTCGGGAAGCGTTGGTACGTATCGAGACCTTGCTGGCGGTAAGCGGCTACGATGCCAGCGAAAAGGCGATTGCCCGTCTTATTGGCTCGGCGTTGGATATGATCATTCAGCTTGTGCGGCTACCGGATGGACGCCGCATGATCAGTGAAGTGGTCGCGCTTGACCCTCGCGAGGATGACCCCTACCACATGGAATATGTCTATCGGGGGCACTATGACCGCTGAAGCTCTGCTTGGGGCCGCCCGTAATCTCGCCATCCTTGCGGTGGTGCTGATCGTAGCCCAACTGCTTTGGGTGGCTCTGCGCGAGAAGCAACAGGTTAAACGGAACGTGGCGGGCCGTTTGCAGGCCCATGCTGAAGTACCTGGTAGTGAGGAAACAGCGCACATCGCCAACGGACGTTATCAGCGTCTTCTGGTTAAAGCTGGTATGTCCTTGGATCAGTCCTCGTTGACGATGGGGGCTCTGCTAATTCTCGCTGCTATCGGGTTGGTGCTGGTGTTCCTGGGGCCGTTCTGGTTGCCGTTAGTGCCCGTGGCTGCCCTCCTGCTTGTCACAGTGCTATGGAAAGTGCGTTACGAACGGCGCCGCCGGGTCATTTTTGAAAGCCTGCCGGGGCTGATCGACAACGTCATTCGAGGCATCGACGCCGGGCGCTCCTTGGACCAGGCCATGGTGGACAGTTTTCGAGATGCTCCTTCCGTGTATGAGGCTCTGTCGTTCCGTATCCGCAGCGCGGTGGAATCCGGCCGTGATTACACCGATCTTCTGGATGATTTCGCCGAGCTGTATCAGATCCCGCCTCTGGTGTTCGTGGCCGTGGCGTTGCGGACGTCCAACCGCTTCGGCAGTGCGGTTCGCCCGATCCTGAAGCAGACCTCCCGGGCTTTGCGTTCTCAACAGGAGTTGCGGCGCGAGTTCATGGCCGCCACGGCGGAGACCCGTTTCACCGCTATCGCCTTCTCCGTGTTGCCGCCGGGCATAGGTGTGGCGTTGATCGCCATGAACAAGGGCTTCAGGGATGTTCTTCTCGATACACAGTCTGGGCACATCATGTTGGCGGTGTCAGGGGGGCTGATTTTATTGGGTATAATCATCATTTTCAAAATGGTGCAGGGGGTGGGCCGTGGCTAGTTTATTTATGGCCATCGTGCTGGCCTTTGTTGCCGCATGGCTGGCTGTATTCCAAAGCCGGCGATGGGAGCAGCGGCGCAATGTTCTGGAGCGGCTCAACCAGCAAAAAGGAGATGAAGAACAGGGCAACTTGGCTCTGTCCGGTCTCTCTCATCGCCTTACCCGGATTGGATTCGTCCGGCAGGATTTCAATGAGGTCCATACAGCACTCAAGATCACTGGGCGAGGGGCTAACAATATACAAAACACTTATCTGCTGGTGTGCTGGCTGATTCCCATCGTAATGACCGTGATTGGCGGCCTTATTTGGGGCGTATTCGGTGCCTTGGCTCTCGGAGCCATCGGTTTCATCGGGTCCCGGCGTTACGTTCGCGCGCTCGCCAAACGCTCCTGCTATCAGCAGAACCTGGAATCCATCGAGCTGGCTCAAGTGCTGCGAATGCTGCTTGAAGCGGGGCTTTCCATCGAGCGTGCGTTCCGCATCGCCGCCCTGCAGGCACGCCCTCTTATTCCTTCCCTGGTTTACCGCCTGGACCGTTTTAACCGTCTCATGGACAGCGGCGCTGATCGAGGAGATGCGTTGGATGATATCGGAGAAGGCAAGGAAATACCCGTGCTGCATAACCTCACTCGTCTTCTGAAGCAGGCGGGAGTTCTGGGTGGCGGCATTACCGAAAGTATTGAACAGGTAGTAACCGAGGCACAGGAAATTGAAAAAAGTCGCGTCAAAGAGCAGGTGAACAAACTTGGGGCCAAGATGACCGTGATCATGATGGCGCTGATGTTGCCGGCACTCTTCATCATTATTGGTGGTCCGGCGGGCATGAATATCGTACAGGCGCTGTCGCGCTGAATGAGGCAGGAGTAATCATAATGAAATGGACACAATGGGGTCTCGCATTCGGGGTAATGGCGGCGTTGGGTGGTTGTGCCCATCAGCAGCCGACTACGCTCGGTGATGGAATTGGTAATTTTGAACCAGAAATCAAATGTGGTTCTGAACCCGCTCCTGAGCAGAGAGTGGAGCTGGAGATGGTGGACACCTTGATGGCACGGGAGCGGAACTATGCTGCCCTTGCCCAGCTTCAGAAGGCGGCTCAAAGCAACGTCGAGTACTGGCAACGTTACGGGCAGCTTCTGGCGTTGACAGGAGACCTGCCGACCTCAAAACGTGTATTCAACATCATGCGTGATGAATGCGATAGCGGTGAGTCTTACCACGGGCTTGGCATGGTGGCATTGAAACAAGGCAACCTTGACGAGTCGCTGGCTAATCTGGAAAAGGCCGTGCGCAAGCTGCCCGCTTCCGCCGCGGTTAGAAACGATTATGGCTACGCCCTTCTTATGGCGAAAGATTACACCGCCGCCCAGCGCCAGCTCAGAACCTCCCTGGAGCTTCAGAATGGTACGGGCAAAGTCCGCCAGAATCTCGCGGTTGCCTATTTGCTGGATGGGAATGAACAGGGGATAAAGGATCTCCAGGAGCAATATCGCTTTACGGACGATGAGTTGAATCATGCCAGAGGTCTGGCCTTCCAGATTGCGGAGATTGATTATGAATAAGTCTATTTTAATAGTGTTGACTTGCATTGCGTCGTCTACCGCAATAGCTCAGGAAAAAAGTTATGAGTTCGGGCTGTCGAACAGCGTATCCAATCCCCAGCGCGAAACCGTGACGGACTGGCTTTTGGAGCAGCAACGCAAGTCACCTGCTTCTCAACAGAGCGAGCTTCCTGCTCAGCTGTACGTGGACAGTCAGCGGCGGATTGGCGACACGTTTAAGTCCAAGATACCGGAGAGTCTTCAAGAGAAGGCTAACTCGATGAAGAAAAATAGTAATTGATCAGCGACACTGCCAAGAGGGCTCCATCATGAATCAGATGAGTTCATTGCCCGGAAAACAGAACGGAACCGCGCTTACTTGGGTGGTTTCTTTGTTTTTTATCTTCATGATGGGAGCTTTGGTCATTGATGGATCCCGGCTTTATCACGATAAAAGGAAGCTCCAAACGGTAGCAAACAGTTTAGTGACGGAGCTGGCCAATGAGGTTCAGACTTGTGGCGATGTGGCTTCATCCATTGATTTATCTGGAGAGGCTAAGACAGCTCTTTCCAATATGAGCGCTCTTCCTTTTCCTGTGGAAGATGTCGATATTGGATATGCGGAGTTGGTTTCGGTTGATAGTCGCAAAGTAGGTGAAGGGCGGGTATACGTAGTTAGTAAGGTTGAGGATAGATATAGAAGTAACGGAGTTTCGGTGTCTATATCAAAAGATGTCGATGGGTTGCTTGGTTTTGTCATGAGTGAGCCATTGATTGCCGAAGCCTCTGTCAGAAAGGAACTGATAGCTGGTGTCCGAATTGATAGTGGTGTTGCCACTTTGGATCCCTCTTCATCCCAGCTTCTCGGTCTGGTATTTGGGGAGATTCTTGGAACAGACTTTTCTCTGAGTGTGACGGGGCTGAATGATCTCGCGGGTGTCGTGACCGATGTCGGCAGTTTGGTCCAGGATCTTGGTGTGGACTCAGTCCTTGATGCTTTAGATGTGGCTACAGTGCTGGAAGCGGTGCTGAATTCTACCGAGGGTTTGACTGCTCCAGCAGCAGGCGTTCTTGATGCCCTTATAGATTCAGCCGCAGGCAATAATTTGTCGTTGGAGGATGTGATCCAAGGTGTCACGGAGGCTGAGGTTCCACCGGGCTCAGAAGCGCCCACTCTAGATCTTATTACATCAATAATTTTGAATGTGGATCATGCGCTGCCCAGTCCAATTGAGATTGATTTAAATGACGGGCTTGGAATTCCCGTTATCTCCGATTTGCTATCCACACTTGGTTTGGCAGAGACAAAATTGGAGTTGGATATAATGCCGGCTCCTGGCTTCATTCTGTCTTCCGCCAGAAAAAATGAGGATGGTGAATGGCCCAGCGCGAGAAGTACGAATATATCGGCTCGAATTTTGACACGTGTAGGACTGGGAAGTGCATTAACATTAGTCGATGTTGATCTGGGAATTAAAGCGGCAAGTGCTATGGTAACGCTGACAGGAGCCGATTGCGTTTCAGGCTCCAATAATGTTGTAAGTGCTATTGATGTGGCGGGCTCATCCGACCTGCTCAGAGTAGACGCAAAAATTGAAGTTGTTGAGAAATTGGTCACCGTAGGGTTTGATCCTCAGGAAAGGCCGGGGGGGGGCATTACAGATAGCTTCGATAATGTCGATATCGGTTTTTATGGTCGGGATGGAAACATGATGTCTGTTCAGTTTGACGGGACAGACGAAGCTCTAGGTGACCTAGTGGCTGATTTGCTCGATAGCCTGGAGTTGAGGCTGCTCGGTATTAATTTGGGGGGGATTTTGAATTCGATTGTTTCCCCATTGTCTGATGTGGTTGGTGACCTTCTGAATGGGCTGCTGGGGCCTCTTCTAAGTGCTCTCGGAGTGTCGCTGGTTCCCTCAGAGATGGTTTTGGAGTCTGTGGGGCAGTCCTACACCTTAATAGAGCATGGTATCGATCAGTAAGGGCGAGGCTTGGGGTCAAGTCTTGCCCTTTTCCTGCTATAAAGCGCCCTCTATGGGGAGCTGCTGATGCTCACGGGAATCTATATATTATCCAAAAAGGAAGCTAAACCATGAAAATAAAATGGACGAAAAATATAATTAAAACAGGGGGCTTTGCCGGTGTTCAGGGGGGCTGGATGGACAGCAATACGGAACTCACCCTTGAAGAGCCAGGGGTTGGCAAGGTTAGTATCGATGGTTTGGATGCGGACGGCTTTGTCGGTGGCGCTTTTATCGGTTATGGGTGGCGTGGTATTAGTGGTTTTTTTGCCGTGGAAGCGAATCTTGGGGTAAGTAATGCCAAGGCGGATTTGAGAGACGGTGATTATAAGGGGGAATTGGAGGCGGGCACCACTTACGGTGCAGGCATTTTGATGGGACGGGATCTGGTTGGCGACGGTGCTGTCTTCTTGCGCCTGGGTTGGCAGGAAACGGAGTTTGAATTGTCGGAACGGTACCCTGCCTTGGGTTACGCCTGGAACAAAGAGAAACGCCACGGAGGTCCCCGCGCAGGTATCGGTGTCGTGTTGCCGGCTTCATCCACTTTGGATTGGCGGCTGGAATGGTACAAAACCTGGTACGAGGATCTCGACTACAGTGATGTGCCGGGGATGGAAGTGGTACTGGAGCCCACGGAAAGTATCTTTTCCGCAGGAGTGAGTTTCCGATTCTAGGGCATGTTGCCTTGTAGTTATTACAGTCGCTTACCCACGATCACACTCCCGCAGCCCTATTAATCATCTGTTGCGGGAGTGGTCCCCTGGATTGTGGTACCCCTGACATTGAGAACTGTCACCCATGCCGCAACTCCCGATTAATCTTCTCCGCCGTCTTCTGAAGCTCAGGCAATAAACGCTCAATCATGCCCTCCTCATTGGCCTTACTCGGCGCCAAAGTGAGGTTGATAGCGGCGATGGTTTTGTTTTCCCGATTCTTGATCGGTACGGAGATGCCGAACATGCCTTCCTCCAGTTCCCGGTCAACGATGGACCAGCCCTTGGCACCGTCTTCCTGAATCGCTCGCTTGAGCTCCGCTTTGTCGGTGATGGTGAAGCGGGTGTAGGGGGTGAGTTCCAGGTTGTTGAGGTAGTGGTCGAGTTCTTCGGGGGACAAGTCGGCCAGTTGAATGCGTCCCAGGGAGACCACGTGCGCGGGCAGGGTGCTGCCCACGTTGAGGGTGCTTTTGAGCAGTTTGCGAGTGGGGACTCGCATCACGTAGTAGATGTCATAGCCTTCCAGCACCGCGATGGAACAGGATTCCTGAACGGTTTGCACCAGTTCTTCCATGTAACTCTGGGCGAAGGACCAGATCTCCATTGAGGAAAGATAGGAGAAACCCAGGTTGAGCATGCGCGGCGTGAGCCAGAACTGCTTGCCGTCGGTGTTGGCGTAGCCCAGGGCGGTCAGGGTGTGCAGCAGGCGTCTCGCGCTGGCCCGGGAGATGTCGGCCCGCCGGGCCACATCGGACAAAGACTGCCTGGCGGCCCCTTCACCGAAGGTGGTGATCACCTTCAAACCCCGCATGAATCCGCTGACCAGCAGGGAGTCATCCCGTTCTCCGTGTTCCGCCATCCGTACCACTCCGTGCAAAGACGTTTTGACATTAACGAAAGTATGGTCTTATCTTGTTGGTGTTCTTTTAGAGAACATCATGTGCGTATAGCGAACAATAATCAAAATGGGGTTGGAAGACAACCCCAAACTCGGAGAAGGCTCCGAGAGAGCCCGGAGAGAGTCCCATGGCTAACAACAACAGCAATCCATTGATATCCGTGTTACTCGGCGGCCTGGCCGTCGTGGCTTCCCTGATGCCGGCGCTGGCATCCGCGCGAGACCTTACCTACGCCAGTTATCTGCCGCCGCACCACCCCACCAGCGAAGGGATCACCACCTTCATGGCGGCGGCGAAGGCGCAGTCCGGTGGTGATGTTGCCTTCAAGTTCTTCCCTTCCGGGGCGGCGGCCTCGGGCAAGGAGATGCTGTCGGCGGTGAGCGAGGGCATGATCGACGGCGGCTTCCTGGTGACCGTTTATTTCCCTACCTCCGTGCCGGCGAACATGATCATCAGTGATCTGTCGTTCTGGGATCAGGACTCGCTGGTCGCGTCCGCCGCCTCGGTGGACACTATTCTCAACGATTGTCCGCAATGCCTTGAGGAGTATCAGGAGCATGGCGTGCGTTTTCTCGCCAGTTATGCCACGCCGCCTTATCAGGCCATGTGCAAGGATCGCTTCGATAATGGTTTTGACGCCGAAGGTAAACGCATGCGCGTAGCCGGCGAGGAGATCGGTCGCTGGGTGTCGGGCATCGAAGGTATTCCCGTCAATATTCCCAATAGCGAATCCTACGAGGCCATGGAGCGCAGCCAGCTGGACTGTGTCATCGGCGCCACCAGCTGGTTGAAGTCCCTGTCGCTGATGGAAGTGGCCAACAGCGTCGTCGAGCTGCCCATGGGCGCTTTTCTTGGTGGTTCGTTGCTGAATGTGCGCGAATCTGTCTGGGAGGATCTGGGTGAGAAAGGGCGCCGGGCGTTAATCGACGCCGCTCCGGTAGGCCTCGCTCGTACCTTGTACGCGTATCAGAAAGAAGAACAGGACGTACGTAAGCTGGCGCAGGAACAGGGTATCAACTTCGTTGAGGTATCCGATGCGCTCAAACAACATCGCGAAGAATTCATGCAATCCCAGATCGAGCAATCGGCCCAAAATGCGGCCAAGCGCGGTGTCGAGAATCCGGAAAAGATCGTCGAGAGTTTCATCAAGAATCTGGAGAAGTGGGAAAAGCTGCTCGAAGGCAAGCAACTCACCGAGCAGCAGTACGCCGAGTTGTTGAAAACCGAAATCTACGACAAGGCGTTTTGATGGACCATGCCGGTTTATGAGTCCGGGGATATTCTCACTTTACAGGTTATTTGATTGATGAATACAGCGACAACGCAGTTCAAGCCGTTTGACGGGGTCCGGGTCCTGGATATGAGCCAGGGGCTGGCCGGGCCCTATGCGGCGCAGATGCTTCTGATGATGGGCGCCACGGTAGTGAAGGTGGAGCCTCCCCAGGGCGACTGGGGCCGGGTAATGGGATTGGCGCGTAACGGGCACAGTGCGTTGAGCGTGATCGCCAACTGGGGCAAGAAAGGCATTTGCGTGGACGCTCGCAACGAACAGGGCCGGGAGGTGATCAAGCGTCTGGTCGGTTGTTCGGACCTGGTTATGGAAAGCTTCCGACCCGGTGTCATGGAGAAACTCGGGCTGGGGTACGACGTTCTGAAATCCCTGAATCCCGGTATTGTGCTGGGTTCCATCTCCGGCTTCGGGCGCAGCGGGCCCCACGCGCTACGAGCCGGCTCGGACAGTATTCTTCAGGCCGCCACCGGTATGGCGGCCATGAACGGCACGGACGAGGGTGCTCCCCGGCGGGTCGGCATGCTGGCGGTGGATATGATCACCGGTTTGTATGCCGGCTACGCGTTGTCCGCGGCGATCCACGAGCAACGTGCCTCCGGTGTCGGCCGGCATCTGGATCTGTCACTGCTTGGCGCCTCGATGGCTTTTCAGGCCATGCCCATGGTGGAGTCCTTTCTACAGGGTGGAGAAAAAAGAAAACCGGTGACAGTGCCCTCGGGCAACTTCGATGCCGCCGATGGTCAGCTTTCGGTGGTGTGTTTACGCAATCAGATGTTCCACGCCCTGGCAAAGGCGCTCGGCCATGAAGAATGGGCAACCGACCCGCGCTTTGCCGATAACGAGGCGCGCCAGCGCAATGTGGAGACCCTGCATGATCTGCTGGCGGGCATTTTCCCGACACAATCCCGGGAGTACTGGATCAACCGGCTCAATCAGGCGGGCGTGCTTTGCGGACCGGTGAACAGCTATTCGTCATTGCGTGAGGATGCCCAGGTGGAGGCCTTGCATTTGTTGACGGATGTGGATCATCCAGACTTCGGCGCCTTCCCTTTCCCGGCGTTCCCGGGGGCGGAGAGCCGGGCGGACGAGTTGCCGCCGGCGCCGGCTTTGGGGCAGCACACCGTGGATGCCCTGCGAGGGGCGGGCTTCGCCGAGGTGGAGATCCACAACTTGTTGTCATCCGGTGCCTGCATGCAGGCGTGAAAAAGAATAAGGAGCAGGTGATGCGAGCAGTGCTTTGTGACCGGTTCGGGTCTTATCAGGACCTGGTGTTATCCGAGGTGCCCAGTCCGGCGTTGGCGGAGGGCAGCGTGCGTATCGCCGTGCACTTCGCCAGCGTCAGCTACGCCATCTCCCTGATGGTGGCGGGGACCTATCAACGCAAAATGACGCCGCCTTTTGTTCCCGGCACGGAAGTATCCGGTGTTGTTACCGAATGCGGCCCCGGTGTTAACGATCTCAAAGTGGGGGATCGGGTGGCGGCCATTGTCGATTGCGGCGCCTTTGCTGAAGAGGTGGTGATCGACCGGGCCACCGTCTATCCGGTTCCGCAGGCGGTGCCGCTGGAGCAGGCGGTGGCCTTGCCCTTGTCGTTTGGTACCGCCACCACGGCGCTGAAGCGGGCCGGCGAACTGGCCAATAAAACCGTTTTGGTCACTGGCGCGGGCGGGGCCCTCGGGCAAGCCGCCGTACAGGTGGCGTCCCTGCTTGGCGCCAGGGTGATCGCCATGGCCAGTTCAGCGGAGAAGCTGGGGGCGGCTTTGCAGGTGGGCGCTTCGGAAGGGATCGATTATTCCACCGGGGATGTGGTGAAGAAGGTCAAAGCGTTGACGGAAGGGCGCGGTGCCGATGTGGTGTTCGATCCGGTGGGTGGCGAGGTGTTCGCGTCGCTGATTCGGACCACGGCGGTGGAAGGCACCATTTTGTCCCTGGGTTTTGCCAGCGGTGAGATACCCGCCGCGCCGGTGAATCTGTTGTTGGTGAAGAACATCGGTTTGCTGGGAGTAAATTTTTCCGAGTACGTGGGTTGGGGAAAAGAGGATCGGCGTCATCAGTTCTCCGATGAAATCCAATCGATGATGCGCTGGCTGTTCCTGTTCGCGGCGGAAGGAAAAGTAAGGCTCACCACGCCTGAGCTGTTCCGGTTCGAACAGGTGACGGAAGCCATCGATCAGGTGGTTCAGCGCCGGGCCGTGGGCAAGGTGGCATTACGTATTCGATGAGGTTGGATCATGAACCGGCTAATAAAAAAGACAAAAAGTCTGGCCACCAATGTGGTCGGCGCGATGATCGTTCTGATGATGGTGCACGTTACCACTGAAGTGCTGTTGAGGTTGCTGTTCGGTATGCATATTCCGGGAACCATGGAGGTCGTCGCCTACTACTACATGGTGACCGCGGTCTTTATCGGTATTTTCATCTGCGTCGTTGAGGACAGTCACATCCGGGTGGATGTCCTGGTTCAGCACTTCGGCAAGCGTTTGAGATCCGCCACGGACATCTTCGGGCTGCTGGTGATGACGCTGTACTTCGCCCTGTTCTCCTATGGTTTGTACCTGCAGGCGGTTAAAAGCTGGGGGCGTCGGGAAGGGGTGGACGCGGTGTTTTTTGAACTGTCGATCTGGCCATCCCGTTGGATTGCCTGGGTGGGCGTTTTCATGGCCGCCCTGGCGGCGGTGTATCTTCTGGTCCGTTTGTTGCGCGGCAAATCCGGGCGGGAGGTTTCGTCATGAGCGCGGTGCAGATCGGATTCGCTTGTATCGCCTTACTGCTGGTGCTGTTGGCATTGCGCGTGCCGATCGGGGTATCACTTGGGGTGAGTGCCTTTACCGGGCTGCTCTCCCTTCGTGGCCTGGATGCGGCGTTCGCTCTGATGGGGTCCACCACCTTTCAGTTCATCGCCCATTGGTCGTTAACCGCCATTCCCATGTTTATCCTGATGGGCGCGATAGCCTTCCATACCGGTTTGACGCGGACCCTGTTCGATGCGGGCAAGGCCTGGCTGGGTTTTCTGCCGGGCGGGCTGGCGATCGCCACTAATGTTTCCAGTGCCGGCTTCGCCGCCGCCAGCGGTTCCAGTGTGGCGATGGCCGGTGCCATGTCCCGTCTTGCCGTGCCGGAAATGCTGAGGGCCAGGTACGACCCTGGTCTGGCCACCGGGGTGGTGGCGGCCTCCGGGACGCTGGGGGCGTTTATTCCTCCGAGCATTCCTTTTGTGCTTTATGCGGTGTTCATGGAGGCGTCCGTCGGGCAGCTGTTGATGGCGGGGATTATTCCCGGCCTGCTGACCATGTTGGCTTACGCCGTGCTGATCGTCACCCGGGTGAAACTGAATCCGGATCTCGCGCCGAGGACCGCGCAGGCCTATTCGAACCGGGACCGGTGGGTATTGCTGCTCAAGTCCTGGCCATTGCCGGTGATCGTCGCCGGCGTTGTGGGCGGGTTGTATACCGGAACGGTAACGGCCACCGAAGCGGGCGCCTTTGGTGCTTTCGTGGCGATTGCGGCCGCGCTGATTCAGGGCTCCTTCAGTTGGACGGCGATGCAGCAGGCGGTGTCGGAAACGGTCACCAGCACCGCGTCGATTTTTCTCATCGCCATCGGCGCGGTGTTGTTCAGCCGCATGCTGACGCTCAGCCAGATTCCCATGAACATCGGTGTCTGGGTGGAAGATTATGCGGTGGCCTTGTGGATGTTCCTGCTGGCGGTCACCGTGTTCTACATCGTTCTGGGTATGTTCCTGGATCCCATTGGCTTGATGCTGGTGACCCTGCCGGTGCTGGCGCCTTTCGTCATCGCGTTCGATATCGACGTGATCTGGTTTGGCGTGTTGGTGGTGAAGTTCATCGAGATCGGTTTGCTGACACCACCGATTGGATTGAACCTGTTCGTGGTCAGCGCCGGCGTGGGGGACAAGGTGCCGTTTGGTCAGGTGGTTCGCGGCACGGTGTGGTTCCTGGCCGCGGAAGCGGTGGTGCTGATTCTGCTGATGGCGTTCCCGCAGTTGTCCCTGCTGTTGCCATCGCTGATGTACTAGTTGGGATGACGCTATATTGACGCGATGCCAAATTTGATGCATTATTGCATCAATAATGATGACGGAGGGTCGATATGCGTACCACAATTACGATTGACGATGCCCTCTACGAGCAGGCATTGGAGCTGGCTGACTCAGGCTTGGATAAACCCGCGGATATTCTTCGGGAGGCCGTCAAAACCTATGTTCGGGTCCAAGCCGCGCGCCGCCTGGCCGCTTTGGGAGGAGCGTCACCTGAGATGGCGGATATCCCGCGGCGGCGTGAGGAGCCGTTGCAGGAATGAGCGTTTTGGTGGATACCTCGGTATGGGTGGCGCACTTCAGAGAAAAAAATGAGGCGCTGATTAACCTGATAGAAATGGACCGCGCCCTGGTGCATCCCATGGTCTTGGGCGAGCTTGCCTGCGGGACTCCGCCTGAACCTCGGCAACGAACTTTGGGTTACATTGGTTTATTGCGGCTGAGTAATCAGGCCAGCCTTAAGGAGGTCATGACGTTCGTTGAGCAAGAACGCTTATACGGGCGAGGTCGTGGTTTGGTGGATATGATGTTGCTCGCTTCAACCGTCATCACTCCCGAAGGGAGGCTTTGGACGTTGGATAAACGCTTGGCTGGATTGGCGGATGAGTTCGACGTGGCGTACCAGCCGCATAGGCATTAGGTAGAGCGGTGGGGGTGCGCTTATTCGCGAGCAAGCTCGCTTCCCACAGAGAGAACTACGAAGCCGCTGTGGGAGCGAGCTTGCTCGCGAATATTCTATGAGCGCGCCTGCGAACTGAGGGGGGCAGCAGTCCGCGAGACGCGAATAGCTTTACTGATCAGGCCCGGGCCGGTTGCGGCTGGTAGCCTTTCAACGCGGTGACAAAATCCTGCAGAGCGTGAATGCCGGACTCCTCGGCTTCGCGGCACCATTGTTTCAATGCATCCAGCATTTCCGCGGAATTGCGGCTGGTCTGGCCCCAGATTTCCTGCAGGCGCAGGCGGTATTCGTAGATGGTGGCCAGCGTGTGGTTGTGTTCGGTCAGCCGCTCCAGGCGTTGCTGATGACGCGGCTTGAAGAAACGCTGATCGCGGTACAGCAGGGCCCGGGCGCGACGGTAGAAACCACGGGTGGTGTCGCAGGCGCGGGCTTGCTCCTGCTGGAACACCGGTTTGATCACCGTGCGGCGGTAATGGGCCATCACCTGGAAACGGTGCTGCACCAGGGCACGCAGGGTATCCAGATCCACGCTGGAACGGGCGGTGGCCAGCACCGGTGTTGGCGCCAGTTTTTTCACTTTCGCCAGACCCAGCATTTCAAACAGGCGGATCCAGGCCCAGCCCATATCGAACTCGAACCGGCGTACCGACAGCTTGGCGGAGCTGGGGTAGGTGTGGTGGTTGTTATGCAGCTCTTCGCCACCAATCAGAATGCCCCACGGCAGGATGTTGCGTGAGGCGTCCTTGCATTCGAAGTTGCGGTAGCCCCAGTAGTGGCCGATACCGTTGATCACGCCGGCGGCGAACAGCGGAATCCACATCATCTGCACCGCCCAGATGGTCACTCCGGCGAAGCCGAACAGCACCACGTTGGTCAGTGCCAGCAGCACGATGCCGAGCATGGGGAAGCGGCTGTAAACGTTGCGCTCCATCCAGTCGTCCGGGCAGCCGGCGCCGTATTTGTCCAGGGTTTCCTGGTTGACGGCTTCGGCCTGGTACAGCTCGGCGCCTTCGCGCAGCACTTTGCGGATGCCAAGTACCTGCGGGCTGTGCGGGTCTTCCTCACTATCGCAGTGCGCGTGATGCTTGCGATGAATGGCGGTCCAGGCGCGGGTGTTCATGCCCGTGGTCAGCCACAGCCAGAAACGGAAGAAGTGTTTCAGCACCGGGTTCAATTCCAGCGCGCGGTGGGCGGAATAGCGGTGCAGATAGACCGTGACGCTGACGATGGTCACATGGGTCAGGGCCAACGTGATCAGCACCAGGCTCCAGGGACCCAGGGCCAGCAGGCCCTCGGACAGAAACATCAAGATGGTGTGCATAATAATCCGGCTTGCGGCGGTAGTAATCCATTAGAAAGCGAATGTCGCCGATTCGTTCCTTGATATACGGCGTTATGTACAGGTAAGCAATAAATGGGCCGATGGATGCACCCGGGCCTGCCAATCAGCTTCTATATAGATGGTGCCTACCGGTTCAAAGATCAATGCGGGGCCGTAGATTACCTGATCGGCTCCTAATTCGTCCCGCCGGTAAACAGGAATTTTGATTTTGTTTCCTTCGCTGTTTTGGGCGGCGCTTTTATCACCAGCGGAGCCGTAAACTGGAGCCTCCCAGGCCGGCGAGCCCTCGCCCCGCGGCGCCTGGCCCGGCGAGGCCGGCCGCGCCTCGGCCAGACACCGGACTCGCAGGTTCACCCGCCGCACCGGCAATGACAGCCGGTGGCCATAGCGCTGTTCGTGCAGAGCGTGGAAGGCGACTTCGCTTTGAGTGGGCTCCTCCCCCTGCCAGGGCAAGGTCAGCACGGAGGACTGGCCCTGATAGCACAGGTCCAGGCCGGTTTCGGTGCGGATCCGGTCGGCGTCGATGCCTTCCGCTTCCAGTTCCTCCCGGGCCTGGCGCTCCAGCTGCCGAGCCAGAGTCTGAATGTGAGCGGTCTCGGCATCCGCCGGCAGAGCCTGGATGCGTTCGCGCTGGCGCGGTGCGTAGACCAGCCCTTCCGCCGACAGCACGCCGGCACGTACCGGCACCACCGCCTGGTGCATGCCGAGGTTGGTGGCCAGGGCGCACACGTGCAGGCCACCGGCGCCACCGAAACTCACCAGCGTGAAGTCCCGCGGATCAAAGCCCTTCTGGATCGAGATCACCCGCAGCGCCTGGCTCATATGCTCGTTGGCCAGGTCGATGATGCCTTGCGCGGCCTGAGGGACCGACATGTCGAGGCGTTCCGCCACGCGGGCCACGGCGTCGTGGGCCTTGGCCGGGTCCAGACGCAGGTTGCCGCCTAGGGCAAATTCCGGTTGCAGGCGGCCCAGCACCAGATTGGCGTCGGTGACCGTGGCGCGGGTGCCACCCTGACCGTAACAGGCGGGCCCGGGGCTGGCGCCGGCGGATTCCGGCCCCACGTGCAGCAGGCCGGCATCATCCACCTGGGCCAGGGAGCCGCCGCCGGCCCCAATGGTGTGCATGTCGACCATGGGCACCGCCACCGGATAAGGCCCGATGCGGCCCTGGCGGGTCAGCCGGATGTCGCCGTCCAGCAGCGCCACGTCGGTGGAGGTGCCGCCCATATCGAAGGTCATCAGATGATCGCGGCCGAGGGCCTGCCCCAGGCGGCGGGCGGCGTTGAGACCGCCGGCGGGGCCGGACAGCAGCAGATTCACCGCCCGTTCGGCGGCCTGATCAGCGGCGATGGTGCCGCCGTTGGACTGCATGATGGTCAGCGGCGCCGGCGTGGTGTGCTGTTTTAGCCGCGCCAGATAATCCGCCATGCGAGGGGAGAGCCAGGCGTTCAGCCAGGTGGCCATGCCGCGCTCGTACTCGCCGCGGGTCGGCAGGATGTCGCTGGAGAGACTGACCGGATAGCCGGCCTGCCGGAGTGCCTCGCCGAGTCGTTGTTCCGCGGCGGGGTCCAGGTAGCTGAACAACAGGTTCACGGCCACGGATTCCGGGTCATGGCGGCGAACCGCGTCCACCGTTTGCCGGATCGTCTCGTCGGTGAGCGGGATCAGGGTGGCCCCCTGGGCGTCCAGACGGGTATCGACGCCGATCACCGGAGTGTCGTGCAGGGCGGTGTGGGTGGGCAGTGGCCGCAAGTTGTATAACTCGGGTCGGTTCTGGCGGCCGATGAGCAGCAGATCTTCTATGCCGGAGTTAGTGATCACTACCGTCCTGGCGCCTTTGTTTTCAAGGGCTGCGTTGGTGGCCACGGTACTGCCGTGGACGATGACCAGCTCTCCCTGGGCCAGCGCCACGGTGAGGCCCATATCCTCGATGCCTTGCAGGATGGCCCGCTCCGGGGCCGCCGGCGTGGACAGTACTTTATGGATGCGAGGTTGCTCGCCGCCCAGCAGAACGAAATCGGTGAAAGTGCCACCGGTGTCCACCCCTAGCCAGTACCGCATCTTTGCCCCGCTCGTGTTTAAACCCTTTACCGCCTGCGCAAGGACGGTGCCGCGGGTATCATAACCGTCCTGGCCGCGGGCATCACGCCAGCCTGCTGCTCGCAACCACGGTCGCTGTAGGAGCTTGCCCTGCAAGCGAATCTTTTGCCCCGAGAGCCAATTCGCTTGCAGGCAAGCTCCTACAGCAGCTTCGTAGTCTGGTCTGTGGGAAGCGAGCTTGCTCGCGAATACAAAATCTTCCAAGGAGCCGTTAATGCCCGAATTACCCGAAGTGGAAACCACGCGGCGGGGGATTGAGCCGCATCTGACCGGGCGCCGTCTGCGCTCGGTGACGGTGCGCGAGCCGCGGCTGCGCTGGCCCGTGGACGAGCGGGTGGCGGCGTTGCGGGATCGGCCGGTGCTGGCGGTGCGGCGGCGTGCCAAGTATTTGCTGCTGGACCTGGATGGCCTGTATCTGGGGGTGCATCTGGGCATGTCCGGAACGCTGCGGGTGGTGCCGGAGGCGGCGCCGCTGCGCAAGCATGATCATGTGGATCTGGTGCTCGATTCCGGGCAGTTATTGCGCTTCAACGACCCCCGCCGGTTCGGCGCGGTGCTCTATCTGCCGGACCTGGAGCAACACCCGCTGTTCACCGGCCTCGGCCCTGAACCACTGGACGCGGTCTTCACCGGAGAATGGCTGCACCGGCGCAGCCGTGGCCGCAAGGCCTCGGTGAAGACGTTCATCATGGATAACGCCACGGTGGTGGGCGTTGGCAACATTTACGCGCAAGAAAGCCTGTTTTTAGCCGGAATTCACCCCTCCCGGCCGGCGGGACGCATCAGCCTGGCCCGCTACCAGCGTCTGGCGGAAGCGATCCGGGAAGTTCTGGCGCGGGCCATCGAGGCCGGTGGCACCACATTGCGGGATTTCACCCGGGTCGATGGTCAGCCGGGCTACTTTGCCCAGGAACTGCGCGTCTATGGTCGCGCGGGGGAGCCTTGCCGGCAGTGCGGAACGCCCCTGCGGGGCGGGCGCCACGGTCAGCGCAGTACGGTGTATTGTCCTCACTGCCAGCGTTGAGGCGGGTTCAAGCGTTTCCTGAACTCAGTGCAGTATCGTATTGTTTCTATACGAATAAAGATTTAGATTGTGAACCAGTAGTCAGCACGACTGCTGAATTGGGGTAACAATGCCCCGGCGACTCAGCAAAAGGGGGGAGCCCGGACCATCTTCTTGTGTGTGGGGGTTGAACCTGTGGGGGATGAGTCGCCGCTCCCGCGGTCGAGGGACGGCCGCGGGGGCTCCTTATTCAAAAGGCTGGGTCAAGACGGTTGGGACTGCCCGGCCAATCCTGCTATCCAACGAGAACCTGTCGAAGAGGGACTCACAATGAAGCGAGCCCTGCGCCTGCTGGCGGCCGCCACCATCATCTGCACCGTATCCCAAACCGCACAAGCCCGTCCCATGGACGAAGACGCTGATCAGCCGTCGGCGCTGGCCATGTTCGGGGACGCGGTGATCGTCAGGCCGGTCATGGCCGTCGGTACGGTGGGCGGTCTGGCCGTGTATGCGGTAATGTTGCCGTTCTCCGTGCTCGGTGATAACGAAGGCGAAGCCGCCGAAGTGCTGGTGAAGAATCCCGCCCGCGCCACTTTTTTGCGTTGTCTGGGCTGCACGCCGACGCAACATGAGCGCAAACAGGCGGAGAAAAAAATACGAGAAGCCAACGCGGCGCAATAATCGCGCCGCTACCGATTGATCTTTCGAGGAGTCCGCTATGCAACGTTGCGTGGCTGCATTGGCCGCCGTGGCCATGGGCATGGGTGTATCCGTGGCGCACGGCGAAGCCTACGTATCCCTGGGATACGGATATCATGAACAGGATGACCGCTTTTTCGGCGACGACCGCTTCGAGACCGGTGACCTGATCGCCAAACTGGGCGGCCGTATCAACCGCTGGTTCGCGGTGGAGATGCGCGGCGGTTCCACGCTGAACAGCAACGAAGACCGTCTCAATGGGACTTCCATTAAAGGAGAGTACCGTCAGAAGTATTTCTATGGCGCTTATGTGAAGCTGAGTGGTCCCAACGCCACCATGGCCACGCCGTATCTGATTGGCGGTTATACCGAAGGCAAGGAAGAAATGGACGTGGACGGCGGCGGCAAGGTCACGGACAAATGGTATGACTCGTCCTACGGTCTGGGGATCGATTTCGGTGTCAGCGAGCGCTTCGACGTCAACGTGGAATACATGTTCTATCGTGACAAGGACAACGTCACCCTGAAAGGCCCCGCCCTGTCCGCTTCCTGGACGTTCTGAATCCGTAATACCGCATCGTGGTCTGAGGGTCATCGATGCCTCGGATTCGCTTGCAAGGCACGCTCCTACAGTGACAACAATTTCCATGACCACTGTAGGAGCCAGCCCTGCTGGCGAACCGCATTCTTCAACCCCTTATCAACTCTCCGCCGGTTCCGGCAATGCCTCTGTCTCTTCGTCACCGTGCCCTTCGTTGCGGCCCAGCAGCATGTACATGGCCGGTACCACGAACAGGGTAAACAGGGTGCCGATGGTCATGCCGGCGGCCACCACCAGACCGATGGCGAAGCGGGCGCCGCCGCCGGGGCCGGCGGCGATCAGCAACGGAATCATCGCCAATACCAAAGCGGCGGTGGTCATCAGTACCGGACGCAGGCGCACGGCGGCGGCGTGTTCGATGGCCTCCCGCTTGCCCATGCCTTCTTCCTGCATTTTGTTGGCGAACTCCACGATCAGAATCCCGTGTTTTGATATCACCCCGATCAGGGTCACCAGCCCCACCTGCGTGTAGATGTTGAGCGTGGCCAGACCGAGGCTGACGAAGATCATGGCGCCGCACACGGACATGGGCACCGTGATCAGCATGATGATCGGATCACGGAAGGATTCGAACTGGGCCGCCAGAACCAGATAGATCACGATCAGGGCGAAGAAGAAGGTGATCATCAAGTCGCTGCCTTCCTTCTTGAACTGCCGTGACTGGCCGGAATAGTCCACGCTGTAGCCGGGAGGCAGCACTTCCTGTGCCGCGTTTTCCAGAATGCCGAGCGCTTCACCCAGCGTCACCCCGGGGCGCTGTACGCCGGAAATGGTCACCGAGTTCAGCTGCTGGAAGCGTTTCAACTGTTGCGGCTGCACGGTTTCTTCCAGGCGCACCAGGGTGGCCAGTGGAATCAGATCGCCGGAGCCGGTGCGAATGTAGTATTGCTGCAACTGCTCCGGCGTCAGCCGGTCGCTGCGCTGAACCTGGGGAATCACTTTGTAGGACCGGTTTTCCAGGGAAAAGCGGTTGGCGTAGGCGCCGGATAACATGGCGCCCAGTTCCTGCGCCAGCTGACGCATGGTGATGCCCAGCGACGCGGCTTTCTCCCGGTCGATCAGAATGTTGTAGCGCGGTTTGTCGATCTTCAGGTCCGTGTCCAGGAAGATGAACTTGCGGCTCTCCTGGGCCTTGCCCAGGATCTGGTTGGCCAGTTCCTGCAGATTCTCGGTCGGCTCGGTGGTGCCGATGACGAATTCCACCGGCAACATGCCGCCGCCGCTGGGCAGGGACGGTGGGACGAACACCGCCGATTGCAGACCGGCGATGCTGTTCACCTGTTCGGACAGTTGCTGCTGGAATTCGTTGGTGGTGACGTCCCGCTCGTTCCAACTGTCCAGCACGAAACCCGCCAGGGCGGTGTTGGAGGCGGCGGTACCGGCGCCGCCGCCGAGACCATTGAGCAGGAAAATGTTTTCCACCGCCGGGGCGTCGGCGGCAATCTGTTCCAGCTCCCGGCTGAACGGCTCCAGATAGTCCAGTGTCACGTAAGGATCGGCGGTGGCGGACACCAGCACAAAGCCTTGGTCTTCCTTGGGTTCCAGTTCGCTCGGCGAGGTGACGAACAGGAAGTAACAGGACACCAGAATGATCAGACCGAACACCAGCACCGTGGGCACGTCGTTCAAAGCGCCGTGCAGTCGCCGCTCATAGCTGCCGGCCAGTTTCTCGAACTGGCGGTTCAGCCAGGCCTCGAAGCGATTGCCGCGATGCTCCGGGTCGTGGGCCTTGAGAATTTTGGCGCACATCATTGGTGACAGGGTCAGCGCCACCACGCCGGAGAGCAGCACGGCACCGGCCAGGGAGAAGGCGAATTCGACGAACAGGGTGCCGGTGAGCCCTCCCATGAAACCGATTGGCAGGTACACCGCCACCAGTGTGGTGGTCATCGCCACCACCGGCCAGGCCAGCTCGCGCGCGCCCTTAAGCGCCGCGTCCTTGGGCGAGAGCCCTTCCTCCACATGGCGGTGCACGTTTTCCAGAACAATAATGGCGTCGTCCACCACGATGCCGATGGCCAGCACCATGGCCAGCAGGGTCAGCAGGTTGATGGAGAAGCCCATCAGCAGCATCAGGAACAGCGCGCCGACCATGGAGAGCGGCACGGCGATGGCCGGGATCAGCACCGAACGCAGGGAGCCAAGGAACAGGTAGATCACCAGGATAACGATGATCACCGCTTCCACCAGGGTCTTCACCACCTCATCGATGGAGTCCTGGATATACTCGGTGCCGTCGTAAGGAATATTGCCTTCCAGGCCCTCCGGCATTTGCGGGAAGATCTCGTCTTCCAGAACCTTCCTTACCTCGGCGATCACGTCCAGGGAGTTGGCGTCCGGCGCCACTTCAATGCCCATGAACGTGGCCTTCTGACCGTTGAAGGTCACCGAGGCGGCATAGGACTCCGAACCCAGTTCCACGTCGGCCACGTCCTCGAGGCGCACGATGGCATTGTCCTGGGAGCGGATTACCAGACGCCGGAAGCCGGCGACGTCGTTGAGGTCGGTTTCCGCCTTGAGATCCAGCGCCACATTGGTGCCCTTGGTGCTGCCCACCGCGGCGAGAACATTGTTCTGCTCCAGCGCGGCGTAAACATCAGAAGGGGTAATGCCCAGCGCCGCCATGCGCTCCGGTTTCAACCAGGCGCGCATGGCGAAGGTGCGGTCACCAAGAATTCGGGCCCGTTGCACGCCGTTGATGGTGGCCAGTTTCGGCTGCACCACGCGCACCAGGTAGTCGGTGATCTGATTGTTATCCAGCACCTCGGAGGAAAACGACAGGTACATGGCGGCGATATCATCGCCGATGGCCAGCTCCACCGTGGGGTCCTCGGACTCCTCCGGCAGTTCGCTGCGCATCTTGTTCACCTTGGCGACGATCTGCGTCAGGGTTTCGTTGGGATCCTGGCCCAGCCGTACATAAGCCTGGATTGAGGACGCCCCCTGCAGGGAGGTGGAAACCAGATAGTCGATGCCGTTCGCCGAAGCGATTTCCTGTTCCAGCGGCGTGGTGATAAAGCCCTGAATCAGATCCGCGTCGGCGCCGGTATAGATCGTGGTGACGGTGATCACCGCGTTCTCCAGCTCGGGATACTGGCGCACGTTCAGTTCCGTGGCGGCGCGTAACCCGAGCAGGAAAATAAACAGGCTGACCACCGAGGCCAGAACCGGTTTATTGATGAAGATATCCGTGAATTTCATCAGTGACCTCAGCTGTTCGCCGGCTCGGGCGTGGCTTCCGCGGAAGGCTGTACGTCATTCTCAATGGCCACCGGCGCATCATTGCGCAACTTGAGCAGGCCACTGGTGGCGATGATCTCTCCGGGTTCCAGACCGGATTCCACCACCACCAGGTCGCCGCGCTGGCGCCCTAACTTCACGAACCGCTTGCGCACTATCTTGCCGGCGCCGTCCTCACTTTGCTGTTCGGTCTGTTCGCCTTCCTTCGCCGGCGCGTCCTGGATCACGAACACAGCGTTGCCGTAAGGCGCGTAGGCCACCGCCGTGCGGGGGATCACCACCACCGGTTCGGATTGCGGCAACTGGATCGTTACGTTGGCGAACATGCCCGGACGCATACGCTGATCCGCGTTCTCGAAGGACGCCTGAATGGTGACGTTACGGGTGGTCTCGTTGACGCCCGGTTCGATGGCGGTGATGGTGCCCTCGAACTTCTGATCGGGGTAGGCGTCCAGCGAAGCGCGGGCGGTCAGGCCGGTTTCGATTTTGCTCAGCGTTTGTTCGGGCAGGGCGAAGTTGACAAAGATCGGATCCAGTTGCGCCAGGCTGACCACCGGAGTACCGGGTTGCAGGTACTGGCCGATATCCACGCGACGGATCCCCAGGACCCCGTCGAAGGGAGCGCGAATGGTCTTGTAGCTGAGCTGCTGCCGCTGCGCGTCCGCCTGGGCCATGGATTGATCCCGCTGGGCGCGCCGGCTGTCCAGCTCGGATTGTGAGATCGAACCTTGTTTGAACAGCCGCTGATAGCGATCGTATTCCTGGGCCGCCAACTGTGCCGTGGCCTGCAACGCCTTCAACTGAGCCTGGTCGGCGCGGGATTCCAGCCGCACCAGAAGGTCGCCTTTTTTCACCTGGTCGCCGGAGGTGAACTCGATGGCCGCCACTTCGCCGCCCACCTGGCTGGTGACCTCGACGCCGTTGACCGCTTCCACGGTCCCCACGGCATCCAGTGACAGTGCCCATTCGTCCCGGGTTGCCTCGGCGGTGGAGACGTTCGCCACTGGCATGGGCATATTGTCGAAGAAGCCCGTCATCATATGGTTGACGAAAGCCTTCCAGCCAAAGATGGCGCCAAACAATACGCCAACGCAGACCAGCATAATCACCATGCGTTTTGTCATGATCGAAACCCCGATGTGCAACCTGCTTATTTAGATATGTTCGTTGCCTGGCCGCTTCCCACGGACCGGACTACGCAGTCGCTGTAGGAGCTTGCCTTGCAAGCGAATCTTTTGGGTCGAGTGTCACTCGCGCTTGCAAGGCAAGCTCCTACAGCGGCCCTGATACCTGCCGGTGGCTGTAAATCATTTGGCGAACCGGCGAAACCGGAAAACGGATAAGGCTGCGTCCCTGTGGTTTTGGTTTTTCCTCTCCAGGCTGGGTCGCTCGGGGCAAGGGCAAATCGACAAACCGAATCAAAATAATGAGGGCAGACCCGGCGGCCACGGCGTCCAGAAGGCCCGAGTGTGCCCAGAAATCAGGCAGGCATCAAGAGGCGGAGAGGGATTCTCCAATAAGCGCCAACACGGTGTTGAGGTGGCGTAATCCCAAAGCGGTGCAAACGATTCGATCCGGATCCGGTTGTAGCAGACCGCGCTCACGCAAGGGGGCCAGCAGAACCGCGATGCGTTCCTGATCCACGCCGCAGTATTGGCTCAATGTGCATGAGGGAACGCCGTTGATCAAACGCAGTGCATTCAGCAACGCTTCGAACAGAGGATCTTCTATGGCGCTGACACTACGGCGTGTCTGTTCCGGCGCTCGCAGATAGGCTTCCGGTTGCCGGGTTTTTTGATAGCGTAAACGTTGTCCGTCACGGCGGGTGAGTTTGCCGTGGGCGCCAGCGCCGATCGCCAGGTAGTCCCCAAAGCGCCAGTAGTTGAGATTATGACGGCAGCGGCGATCCGGCCGGGCGAAGGCGGAAACTTCATAGCGCTCATAGCCATGGCGCTGCAACAGGGCAAACCCCTGTTCCTCGATGTCGGCCATGGTGTCCTCATCCGGCTGGGTCGGAGGGGCGCGGTAGAAGGCGGTATTCGGCTCAATGGTGAGTTCATACCAACTCAGATGAGCGGGTGATAACTCGATGGCCGCTTGTAGATCCTCCAGCGCCTGCGCCGGCGTTTGTCCGGGCAGGGCGTGCATCAGATCCAGATTGAAATTATCGAAACCGGCGGCGCGGGCCAGGGCCACGGCACGGCGGGCTTCCTCGGGGCCGTGAATACGTCCCAGGGCGGCGAGCTGGCCGGGATCAAAGCTCTGTACCCCGATGGACAGGCGGTTGATGCCGGCCTCGCGAAAGCCTTCGAAGCGGCCCGCTTCCACGGTGCCGGGGTTGGCCTCCAGGGTGATTTCCACGTCGTCTGCCATTGGCAGGCGCTGGCGTAGGCCATCCAGCAGGCGCCGGTAAAAATCGGCGCTCATCAGGCTCGGTGTGCCGCCGCCGATAAAGATCGAAACAACGGGCCGGTCCAACTCACCCTCCAGCCAGAGCCGGTCCGCGTCGAGATCCGCCAGCAGGGCGTCGAGGTATTGGGTTTCAGGCAGCGTGTCGCGCTGATGGGAATTGAAATCGCAATACGGACACTTGCGCACGCACCAGGGTACGTGCACGTACAACGCCAGGGGCGGCCGCTCCGGGGTCACGGCAGTGGATGCTCCCGCAGTTGCGCGATCAATTGCTGCAGAGCGCGGGCGCGATGGCTGACGCGGTTTTTTTCTTCCGGCGGCATCTCGGCGGCGGTGCGGCCGTCGCCGCTGATCTGGAAGTGCGGATCGTAGCCGAACCCGTGTTCACCACGTGGTTCCAGGACGATCTCGCCTTCCCAGCTGCCGTGGCAGACCAAGGGCGTCGGGTCCTCGGCGTGGCGCATCAGCACCAGCAGCGCCTGGTAACGGGCGGTGCGGGGAACGTCGGGCAGGTCGCCGAGCATTTCCACCAGCAAGGCGTTGTTTTTCGCGTCGCTGGCACCGACACCGGAGAAGCGGGCGGAATAGATGCCGGGGGCGCCGTTAAGGGCGTCCACTTCCAGGCCGGAGTCGTCGGCAATGGCCGGCAGGCCGGTGTGCCGGGCGGCATTGCGGGCCTTGAGAATGGCGTTCTCGACGAAGGTCAGGCCGGTCTCGTCCGCTTCCGGCACATCGAAATCACTCTGCGGCACGATGGTCATGTCCAGCGGCGCCAGAATGGCGTTCATTTCCTCCAGCTTTTTGCGATTGCCGGAAGCCAGAACCAGAGTTGCCATGGTCTCTCCTTGAGTAGGGCGTACAGGCCCTAGTGCGCGGTTACCGGGTCACCCGATAGATGGCGATCTCGCCGAACAGATTTGGCAGCAGCCGGGGCAGGGTGCTGCTGCTGTGATCGCGGTTGACCACTTCCCGCTGAATGATGCGGATGTCGTTTTTGCGACAGTGCGTCTCGAAGTCATTCACCGTGCACAGGTGAATGTTGGGGGTATCGTACCACTCGTAAGGCAGCGCGGAAGACACCGGCATGCGGCCTTTGAAGGCGAGATAGCTGCGCACCCGCCAGTGGCCGAAGTTGGGGAAGGTGATGATCGCCTCGCGGCCCACCCGCAGCATTTCCGCGAGGATGCGGTCCGGGCGCAACACCGCCTGCAGGGCCTGGGTCATCACCACGTAATCGAAGCGATCGTTCTGGAAGTTGTCCAGGCCATTATCCAGGTCCTGCTCGATCACGTTGACGCCATTCTCGAAACAGGCGGCCAGATTGTCCTGGTCGATCTCCAGGCCGTAGCCGCGCACCCCTTTGTTGGCTTTCAGGTACGCCAGCAGCGCGCCGTCACCGCAACCCAGATCCAGCACCGAGGCGTTGCGCGGAATCCAGTCGCTGATCAGGCTCAGATCATTTCGCTCCGGCATCCACTCGCGGATCCTCTGTACATCATTGGCCATCGGCATCCACCTCATCGGCCACCCGGCGCAGGTAGGCGCCGAGCAGTTTCACGTACTCCGGGATCGGCAGCAGGAACGCATCGTGCCCCTTGGGCGTGTCGATCTCCGCGTAGCTCACGTCCCGGCCCACATGGGTCAGGGCGTTGACGATTTCGCGGCTGCGCTCTGGTGAGAAGCGCCAGTCGGAATTGAAGGACATCACCAGAAAGCCGCAACGGGTACGCTCCAGCGCTTGTTCCAGGGTCCCGCCCTGCTCGCGGGCGGGATCGAAGTAATCCAGCGCCTTGGTCATCAGCAGATAGGTATTGGCGTCGAAATTGCGGGAGAAGGTTTCGCCCTGGTGACGCAGGTACGACTCCACCTGGAATTCCACATCGAAACCGAAATGGAAGCGGCCGGAGCGCAAGTCGCGGCCGAACTTCATGCGCATGGCGTCGTCGCTGAGATAGGTGATATGCCCGACCATGCGCGCCAGGATCAGGCCCTGACGGGGATAGGTGTCGTGCAGATAATAGCGGCCGCCATGGAAGTTCGGGTCGGTGAGGATGGACTGGCGGGCCACCTCGTTGAAAGCGATGTTCTGAGCCGACAATTTTGGGGCGGCGGCGATCACCACGGCGTGGCGCAGCCGGTCCGGAAAATCAATCGCCCATTGCAAGGCCTGCATGCCGCCGAGGCTGCCGCCCACCACGGCGGCCCACTGCTCGATCCCGAGGGCGTCGGCCAGCCGGGCCTGGCTCTTGACCCAGTCCTTCACCGTCATCATGGGAAAATCCGGGCCCCAAAGCTGACCGGTCTCCGGATTGGTGGAGGTGGGGCCGCTGGAACCGTGGCAGCCGCCCAGGTTGTTCAGACACACCACGAAGAAACGATTGGTGTCGATGGGCTTGCCCGGGCCGATGCAGCTGTCCCACCAGCCCGGACGTTTCTCGTCCATGCTGTGATAGCCCGCGGCGTGGTGATGGCCGGACAGGGCATGGCAGATCAACACCGCGTTGCTGGCGCTGGCATTGAGGTTACCGTAGGTCTCGTAGACAAGGTCGCAGGATGGCAACTGACGCCCACATTCCAACTCCAGCGGCTGGTCCACATGGAGGGTATGGGGCTGTACCAGGCCCACGGAGTCCTGGGGGATCGATTCGGGCATTTCGGGTCATCATCCAAAGGTGAGGCAAAGTCTATCGACCCCCCCCAAGGCATGCAATGCGGCCACCCCGGTATCGTGGTCCATGGGCTCGTATTGGGGCAGTTCTCCTCCGCCGGGCCACGCAGCCACTGTAGGAGCTTGCCCTGCAAGCGAATTGGGGCCACAAGACCCGAAAAGAATTCGCTTGCAGGGCAAGCTCCTACAGTGGGTCTTTTGGCGGGACGCCGCCGGCAAAATGCTATTCTTCCTCCATGATGCGGTGAGAAGGGGACATGATGAGCAACGGGAACGTTCATGGCGCGGGGACACGGGCAACGCTGGACCGCCTTTATGCCCTGGTCGCCAACGACGAGGACGCGCGTACCTGCACCGACATCAGCGAAGCAGCCTGCCGCGAGGTGCCGGGTAATTTCTTCAAGATCATTGTCGCCAATCTGCTTTCCAAGATCGGTGATCTGCTGATCAATCCGAAAACCGTTCTCGCCTGGTTGATCGGCGCTGTGGGGGCGCCGGGATTTCTCACTGCCGCCTTGGTGCCGATCCGCGAATCCGGGTCACTGATTCCGCAGTTGCTGATCGGCGCCTGGATGCGCCGGCATCCCGTGCGCAAAGGGTTCTGGGTGCTGGGTTCGGTGATTCAGGGCGTGTGTGTGCTGGGCATGGCGCTGGCGGTGTGGCAATGGCAGGGGCTGGCCGCCGGTCTGGCTATTGTTAGTTTGCTGGTGGTGTTCAGTCTGGGGCGGGGTTTCTGCTCGGTGGCGATGAAGGACGTGCAGGGCAAATGCATCCCCAAAGCCCGGCGCGGCCGTCTTACCGGTCTCGCCGCGACCCTGTCCGGCCTGGTGACCCTGGGGGTTGGCGTGGTGCTGTTCCGCGGGGGCCAGGATCCGGGCATGGTGTTCTATTCGGTGTTGCTGGTGGGGGCGGCCCTGGCGTGGTTGCTGGCGGCGGGAGTATTCGCCTCGGTGGATGAATTCGCCGGCGAAACCGCGGGTGGCGGGCACGCCCTGCGAGATGCCTGGCGCAGCCTCGGTTTGCTGATCAGCGATGCGCCTTTCCGCAACTTCGTGATTGCCCGGGCCCTGCTGATGGCGTCCGCTCTGGGCTCGCCGTTTCTGGTGGTGCTGGCGCAGAAACAGAACTCCGGCGCCGCGCTGCTGGGCGCGTTTCTGGTGGCATCGAGTCTGGCCAGCACGGTCTCCGCCAGTGTCTGGGGCTTCATGGCCGATACCTCCAGCCGCAAGGTGATGATTCGTGGTGGTGGTCTGGCCTCGGCCACCTGCCTGCTGGTGGCGGTGCTGGCCCTGGCCGGGGAAGGCGCCGCCGCCTGGTTCTATCCTTTCGCCTTCTTCGTGCTGGCCATCGCCCATGCTGGCGTGCGCATTGGCCGCAAGACCTACCTGGTGGACATGGCCGGCGGCGTCAAGCGCACCGACTACACCGCGGTCAGCAATACCGTGATTGGCGTACTGCTGTTGGTGGCCGGTGGCATCAGCGCGGCGGTGTCGCTGCTGGGCACCGAGTGGGCGTTGATCAGCCTCGGTGCGATGGGTGTGCTGGGGACGCTGTGGTCGTGGAAGTTACCGGAGGTGGAGTAGGGCGCTGTCGCGGCAACGCTGTCTCCTCTCGCCCATGCCGAGGATCCGCGCCTGCTGGTCGGCGGCTCGCTGATGCGTGACGAGAGTAATCTGGATGAGGTGGTGGAGAGTATTGATCCGTTCATCCGTGCCAGTGCGCCTGATGCCGAATGGGGGACGGACCTCTATGTGGGGGTCGCTTTCAATCAGTATTTCCAGGCTCGTTTCGGGCATCGCCTGTTCGGTGACTCCGAAACCCGGATTTACAGCGGCAAGATGGAGGTGGAAGCAGACGGGGTCTATGTCGCCCTGGACGGTCTGATGCCGGTGACGGAACGGTTGTCACTGGGGGGCACGCTCGGCATACAGAGTGTGGACGTCACCTTGAAAGTCAGCGATGGCTACAACGGCTTCAAGGATGATGACGATGCCCGTGACTTCTTCTACGGCTTGCGGCTGCAGTATCTGGTGACCGATCAGCTCGCGCTGACCGCGGCCTATAACCGCTACAAGTTCGAGATCGACGCCAACGGCGTGGATGATCTGGAATATGACAGCGTGGGGATCGGTGCGCAATATCGGTTCTAGTAGCTTTCACCCTCTCCCTGTCCCTTTCCCCTCAAGGGAGAGGGGACCGAATAGAAAGGTTTGTCTTGTCTCCCCTCTCCCTTGAGGGGAGAGGGGCTGGGGGAGAGGGTGAAAAGCGGTTGATCGTGCCCGACCAGTCTCTTTATACCGCCTCGAACAACAAATCCCAGACACCATGCCCGAGCCGCGCGCCGCGGCGTTCGAACTTGGTTTCCGGCCGCCACGCGGGGCGTTCGGAGAACTGGCCGGCGCCGGCGAGATTGCGGAAGCCCGGCGCCGGGTTCATTACCGCCATCATGTGCTGCGCGTAGTTTTCCCAGTCGGTGGCCATGTGCAGCGTGCCGCCTTCCTTTAATTTGCCGCGCACCAGCGCCACCCATTCCGGCTGAACGATACGGCGCTTGTGATGCTTCTTCTTGTGCCACGGATCGGGGAAGTAGAGCTGCACCCGTGACAGACTGTGATCGGGGATGCACAGCGTGAGGATGTCCACCGCGTCATCGCAGTAGCTGCGCAGGTTGCTCAGACGCTGTTCCTCGATCTCCATCAGCAGCGCGCCGACCCCGGGCCGGTGCACTTCCACGCCAATGAAATCCTGCTCCGGGGCGGCCGCCGCCATGGCGGCGAGGGAATGGCCCATGCCGTAGCCGATTTCCAGTACCCGGGGGGCGTCGCGGCCAAACACCGCTTCCGGTTCCAACCGGCCGCCGGCACGTTCCAGGCCATAACGCGGCCACAGTGTTTCCAGAGCGTGGCGCTGGCCAACGGTGAGACGGCCTTCACGCAGTACGAAACTGCGCACCTTGCGCATCACCTTGCCGGTGACCGGGTCTTTGTCCTGGTTGATGAAGTCGAGCATGGCACCGGTCTTGGCGGGAAACGGGGCAGCGATTGTAGCAGAACCGGGGAAAGAATCGCTTGCAAGGCAAGCTCCTACAGAGGCTCCGTAGCACAATTTGTAGGAGCCAGCCCTGCTGGCGAATGGACTTGGACTTACCGGCTCACGCCATCCAGCGGCGAGGACGCGGCGGCATAGGCCTTGCGTGGCATGCGGCCGGCCAGGAACGATTCGCGGCCGGCTTCGATGGCCTTGCGCATCGCCGAGGCCATCAGGATCGGCTTGTTCGCATGGGCCACGGCGGAGTTCAGCAGCACACCGTCACAACCCAGCTCCATGGCGATGGCGGCGTCGGAAGCGGTGCCCACCCCGGCATCGACGATGATCGGCACTTCCGCCTCTTCCAGGATCAGGCGAATGTTGTGCGGATTGAGGATGCCGAGGCCGGAACCGATCAGCGAGCCCAGCGGCATCACCGCCACGCAGCCCATGGACTCCAGTTCCTTGGCCACGATCGGGTCGTCGTTGGTGTACACCATCACCTTGAAGCCATCGTCCACCAGTTCCCGAGCGGCTTTCAGAGTGTCGGTGATGTTCGGGTACAGGGTTTTCTGATCGCCCAGGACTTCCAGTTTCACCAGGTCGTGGCCATCCAGCAGTTCCCGGGCCAGCTTGCAGGTGCGCACCGCGTCCTCGGCGTTAAAGCAGCCGGCGGTGTTGGGCAGGATGGTGTATTTGTCCGGGCTGACGAAGTCCAGCAGGTTGGGCTCGCCGGCGTTCTGGCCGATGTTGGTGCGGCGAATCGCCACGGTGACGATCTGCGCGCCGCTCTCCTCGATGGCCGATCGGGTCTCCTCGAAATCCTTGTACTTGCCGGTGCCGATCAGCAGCCGGGAGGAATAGGTTTTTCCTGCGATATCGAGTAGGTCGGACATGATGGCCTCGGGTTGAGATTGGTGGGTTAAGGAGAAGGGTGAGACGGAGGCTCACCCGCCCCCAATGGCGTGCACGATTTCCACGACATCCCCGTCGCTCAGCACATGATCGGCATGGGCGCTCTTGGGGACGATATCCCGGTTCACTTCCACCGCCAGTCGCCGCCCGCTCAGATTCAGGGCCTGAACCAGATCGGCCACGGTGCGGCCGGAAAGGGAAAAGGGTTCGCCGTTAACGGTCAGGGTGGTCATCATTCAATCCACGGAACGGAATAAAGCCCAGGCCAGCATCAGCCAGCCCACGATCAGGGCCACACCGCCAAGGGGTGTGATCGCGCCCAGCCAGCGTTGGCCGCTGAGCACCAGTACATACAGGCTACCACTGAACACCACCATGCCGGCAAACATCACCCAGCCGGCGGTGACGGCGCCGCCGGCGGAGAATTGACGGGCCAGCAGGCCGGTCAGCAGCAGGGCCAGAGCATGGTAGAAATGGTATTGGCTGGCGGTCTCCCAGATGGCCAGATCGGCGGGGCTGACCCGCGCCTTGAGACCGTGAGCGCCGAACGCGCCCAGCATCACCGCGAGGGCACCGTTGAGCGCGCCGAGAGTGAGTAACGCATTCATTGAGAGTCATCCCTCATGCGTGGGTGATCGGGAGAGTGTCGCCGGGTAGCGGAAAAACGCCGGAATTATAACGCAAACGCCACCCGAAGGTGGCGTGCAAAAGGCAGAAAAAGCAAACAAAGCAAAAGTAACAAAAACAAAATCAGCGCATTACAAGTTCGATATTACTCCACGATCAGGCAGCAATGGCGTTACGCAGCTTCTTGATCGCGTTGTTCTCCAACTGGCGGATCCGCTCGGCGGACACACCGTACTCATCAGCCAGTTCCTGCAGGGTGGACTTGCTGTCCGCCAACCAGCGGCGCTCGAGAATATCGCGGCTGCGATCATCCAGCGCCAGCAGGGCGGAGCCCAGCTTGCGGGAATTCCGGTCCTGATCGTCCTGCTCGGCGAGCAGCTCAGCGGGGTCGCTGTTGTCGCTGTGCAGGTACGCGGCCGGTGACGGAATGGTGTTGTCCTCATCGTCATTGATGGGACCGTCGAAGCTGGCGTCATAGGCGCCCAGCCGACCTTCCATTTCCTTCACCTGTTCCGGGGTCACCCCCAGATCATCGGCCACCCGGGCGGCTTCTTCCGGCGTCAACCGGCCCAGACGTTTCTTCTGACCACGCAGGTTGAAGAAAAGTTTCCGCTGGGCCTTGGTGGTGGCCACTTTGACGATGCGCCAGTTACGGATCACGTATTCGTGAATCTCCGCCTTGATCCAATGCACCGCGAAGCTGACCAGGCGCACGCCCTTGGCCGGATCAAAGCGTTTCACCGCCTTCATCAGACCCACGTTGCCTTCCTGGATCAGATCACCCAGCGGCAGGCCGTAGCCGGTGTAGCTGCGTGCGATATGCACGACAAAGCGCAGGTGGGCCAGTACCAGATTGCGGGCGGCATCCAGGTCTTCCTGAAAGTACAACCGCTCCGCCAGTACCCGCTCTTCCTCGGCACTGAGCACCGGCACGGCGTTGACCGCGCGGATATAGGCGTCCAGGTCATGACCCGGTACCGCCAGCGGCATGGCCTGTGCACGTTGCAGTTGTGTGTTCATGTATCCCTTCTCCCTTTTGGATGGGAAAGATATTAGCACTCGGTCCCTTTGAGTGCTAATAGGGGTTTTGGTTCCCCGTCATTGTCGGAATCAATAATGATCCCGCTCTCCCCATCGGACCCCGATCTGGATCAATGATTCCATGATTGGATGACGAATCGATGTAACGGGAGGTAAAAATCGCGGCTCACGAGCCGCGATCCACGAACATCCGTTCCCTAGAACTGCGGCTCGATCTCGCCCAGATGCCGGCTCACCGCCAGCCAGGCGCCAAGCAGGCCCAGGGCGCCACTGAACAGCGGCAGGATCAGCGCGGTTGCCGGGGACATCCCGGTGAGCGAATACTCACTTTTGTACAGATCCAGTAGCTGATTGACCGGGCCACCCAGCCACCACAGGGCGGTGCCGACCAGGATCAGCGCCCCCAGCCCGCCAGCGAAACCGCAGCAGAAGCCGCTATAAAGGAAGGGGCGGCGGACAAAGCCGTCGGTGCCGCCAACGATCTTGATCACCACGATCTCCTCGCGGCGGCTCTCGATGGCCAGCCGTATCGTATTCACCACCACCAGCACCACGGCGGCGGCCAGGGCCAGGGTCAGCACACCGATCAGGCGCTGCCCCAGCTCGATGATGGCATGCAGGCGCCGGACCCAGGCCACATCCAGCTGCGCCAGATCCACTTCCGGCAGCTTCGACAGGCGTTGCTGCAGGGCCTCCAGCGCCGCCGGCTCGTTGTTGGACGGGAACACCACGATCAGCGGCGGCAGCGGGTTGTCCGGCAGGGCTTCGAGTACGTCACCGAAACCGGATTGTTCACGGAATTCATCCAGCGCCTGCTGGCGGGTGATCACTTCGGTGTCCGCCACGCCGTCCAGTTCTGCCCAGTCCTTGGCCAGGGCCCGTTGCCGCTCCTCTTTGACATCCATCTTCAGAAAGACGGACAGCTGGGCGCGGCCATCCCAGCCCTGGGTGATGACCCGGGCGTTGTCCAGCAGCACCGACAGGCCGGTGGGCAGGGCCAGGGCGATGGCGATCACCAGGATGGTGAGCAGGGTGCTGCCGGGAGTGCCGCGCATGCGCCCCAGGGCATCCGCCAGCGAGTCCCGGTGATGATGGCGCCAGGCGGTGAAGTGATCGCCCAGGGAGGTGCGGGCGCTGCGGGCGCCGGCGGGGCGTTTCGGGTTACGCGCCATACCAGTCTCCCGCGGCCGGGGTGGCGCTCTCGACGCCATCGTGAATCAGGTTGCCTTCGCGCAGAGTCAGCAGGCGGTGGCGGTAGCGGGCGATCAGCGACAGGTCGTGGGTGGCGATCAATACCGCCACGCCGACCCGGGCGAAGTCGTGGAACAGGTCCATGATCTCCGCGGACAGGGCCGGGTCCAGGTTACCGGTGGGTTCATCGGCCAGCAGCAGCGGCGGCTTGTTGACCACCGCCCGGGCGATGCCCACCCGCTGCTGTTCGCCGCCGGAAAGCATGATCGGATTCTGCTTCTCCTTGCTGAGCAGGCCCACCTTGTCGAGGGCGGCGCGCACCCGTTTGCCGATATCCGCCTTGGGGAAACCGGCGATCACCAGCGGCAGGGCCACGTTGTCGAACACGCTGCGGTCGAACAGCAACTGGTGGTTCTGATGGACCATGCCGATCTTGCGGCGCAGCAACGGGATATGGCGGTTACCGAATCCATTCAGATTCTGCCGGCCGATGAAGATCTGCCCCTGGGTCGGGCGTTCGATCATCATGATCAACTTGAGCAGGGTCGATTTGCCGGCGCCGGAATGGCCGGTAAGAAAGGTGAGCTGCCCCGCGGGCAACTCGAACGACACCCTGCGCAGGGCGTCCTTGCCACTGGCGTAGCGCTTGCTGACCCGGTCGAATTTGATCATGGATGCTGGTCTCGTTGAGCGTGCTGGGGAGCTTCGATCAGGAGGTAACGTCCTCGAACAGGGCCTGCACGAATTCCTCGGCGTTGAAGGGGCGCAAATCCTCCAGGCGTTCACCGACACCGATGAAGCGGATCGGCAGACCGGTGCGTTTGGCCAGAGCGAACAGGATACCGCCTTTGGCGGTGCCATCCAGTTTGGTCAGCACCAGGCCGGTGACGCCGGCGGTTTCACGGAATTCCAGGGCCTGGTTGATGGCGTTCTGGCCGGTGCCGGCGTCCAGCACCAACAGCACCTCGTGAGGCGCTTCCGGGGACAGCTTCTTCATCACCCGGGTGACCTTGGACAGCTCTTCCATCAGGTTGCCGCGAGTATGCAGGCGGCCGGCGGTATCGGCGATCAGCACATCCGCCTGGCGGGACTGGGCGGCCTGTACCGCGTCATAGATGACGCTGGCGGAATCGGCGCCGGTATGCTGCGCCACCACCGGAATATCATTGCGCTCGCCCCATACCTGCAATTGCTCCACGGCGGCGGCGCGGAAGGTGTCGCCGGCGGCCAGCATTACACTGCGGCCCTCCGCTTTGAAGCGGCAGGCCAGCTTGCCGATGGTGGTGGTCTTGCCGACGCCGTTCACGCCCACCATCAGGATCACGTAGGGTTTGTGCGCGCCGTCGATGGCCAGCGGCTGATCCACCGGCACCAGCAGCTTGCGCAGTTCTTCCTGCAGCGCCTCGTACAGGGCGTCGGCGTCCACCAGTTCCTGGCGGCCGACGCGCTCGGTCAGCGCCTGGATAATCACGTCGGTGGCTTCCACGCCAACGTCCGCCACCAGTAGCTGGGTCTCGATCTCCTCGAAGATCTCGTCGTCGATCTCCTTGGCGCCGACCAGCAGGTCCGCCAGGCCCTTGCCCAGGTTCTTGCTGGTCTTGCTCATGCCCGCCTTCATGCGGGCCCAGAAGCCGGCATTGTCTTCTTCGGTCGGTTCCGGCGCGGCGGCTGGGGGCTCGGGCATGGCCGTGGGCTGCTCATTTTCCGCGCGCTCCACCGGCGCCGGAGCGGCTTCGGTCTGCTTCGCCGGAGGGGTGGCGGGGGGCGGCTCGCTGGACTCTGTCTCGTCCGCGGAGGGTTCGGCCGGGGCCGCTTCCTCACGGTCGCGGCGGAACATGCGCGAGAAGAAACCGCCTTTCTTTTGTTCCTTCTCGGCAGGGTTATCGTCGTCGCGGGAAACTTCGTCGTTCATGATCAGTCGTATCCATCGGGTTGTCCGGCTGAGGCCGGAAGAACCCGCCCTGGTGGCGGATTCGGAAAAAGCGTCGCCCGCGTTGGCGGGCGAGCGGGTATCCTACCACTGTCGTGGAGCCTGTTCATGGCCTATGCGACGCCACCGTGAACGCGGTATGGCGGCCGGTGCCCAACCGGCCGTTGGCAAAAAGGGGGGAGCCGCTGCGCCGACGGCGCGGGTCCGGCATTTCCGATCAGAGCATGAGAGGACGTTTGATGAGAATCCTGGTGGTAGCGTTAGTGTTGGGGGTACTGTCATCCCTGGCCCGGGCGGACTTGCCGACCCACGAATTCAGCCTGGATAACGGTCTGCGCGTGTTGGTGCGCGAGGATCACCGGGCACCGGTGATCACCGTGATGATCTGGTTCAAGGCGGGCAGCATCGACGAGGCCCCCCATGAAACCGGGCTGGCCCATCTGCTCGAGCACATGATGTTCAAAGGCACCAAACATCTGGGGCCGGGAGAATACTCACGGATCGTGGCCCGCTTTGGCGGCAGCGACAACGCCTTCACCAGTTACGATTACACCGCATACTTCCAACAGTATGAGTCCTCGCGGCTGCCCCTGGCACTGGAACTGGAAGCGGAGCGCCTCAAGAACCTGGAGATCGACGACCAGGAATTCCATCGCGAGCTGCAGGTGGTGATGGAGGAGCGCCGGCAGCGCACCGACGATAACCCCAACGCTCTGGCCTGGGAGAAATTCCAGGCGGTGGCGCGGCCGGGCACCGGCTACGCCCACCCGATCATCGGCTGGCGCGACTTGCTGGCCCAGTTGCAACCGGAGCAGGCGCGCAGCTGGTTCCAGCGCTATTACGTGCCGTCCAACGCCATCCTGGTGATTGCCGGGGATGTCACCGAGCAGCAGGTGCGGCCGCTGGTGGAACGCTTCTTCGCCAAGCTGCCGGCCGGGGAGACGCCGCCACGACCGAAACTCAGTCTGGAGCCGCCCGCCGGAGAGCGGCGCCTGTCCCTGCACCTGCCGGTGAAAGTGCCGGCCCTTTACATGACCTATAACGTGCCGTCGCTGACCACCGCCGAGGACAAGAAAGCGTTCTATACCCTGACCATGCTGGCCGGAGTTCTGGATGGCGGGCTCAGTGCCCGCATCGAGACGGAACTGGTGCGCGGGCAACGTCTGGCCGCCGGCGCCGGCGCCGGTTACAGCGGTCTGCAGCGGGGCAGCGGGACCTTCACCTTCACCGCCACGCCCAATCCGGACGTGAACCTGGAGCAGTTGGAACAGGCCTTGCTGGATCAGGTTCGCGCTCTGGCCGAAACGCCGCCCAGTGCGCAGGAAATGGAACGGGTGCGCGCCAGTGTTACCGCCAGCCAGGTGTATCAGCGGGATTCGGTGATGGGCCAGGCCATGGAGCTGGGCATGCTGACCACGCTGGGCCTGGATTGGCGTCTGGCCGGCGAGTTCGAGGCCAATCTCGCCAAGGTTACCGCCGAGGACGTGCGGGACGCCGCCCGCCGGTGGCTGGTGGATGAACGTCGCACCACCGCCCTTGTTTTGCCAGAGAAGGCGCTGCCTGAGACGACGCAGCCAGAGAATGCACAGCCGGAGGAACAATAATGCGCGCGATGAAAGTAGCGATTTTGGGTGTGATGTGCGCGTGGTTGCTCGCCGGCTGCGCCAGTTTTCCCACCTCTGAGCGACAGGTGCGCCAGGCGGAGCCGGCGGCACCGGAACTGGATATCCAGTCCTGGCAGACCTCCGGAGGCGCCCGGGTGATGTTCGTCCAGAGCGAGGCGTTGCCCATGCTGGATGTGCGTCTGGTAATGAACGCCGGCGGCGCCCGTGACGGTGATCTGCCGGGGCTGGCGGCCATGACCAGCGCGCTGATCGGCGAGGGTGCCCAGGGGTTGAGCGTGGATGACATCGCCCGGGGCTTCGAGGACAAGGGGGCGCAGTTCTCCTCCGGCAGTTACCAGGACATGGCCGTGATCAGCCTGCGTACCCTGTCCGAGCCGCAATGGCGGGACCCGGCCCTGACTCTTCTGGCGCGGGTGGCGGGCCAGCCTGACTTCCCGCGGGATGCTCTGGAGCGCATTCGCACCCAGATGCTGCAAGGGCTGAAGATGGCGCGGCAGGTGCCGGGCCCGCAGGTTCAGAAGGCATACCAGAAACTGCTGTTCGGTAATCATCCCTACGGGCATGCGGAGGGCGGCACCTTGGAAAGCCTGCCGCGTATTCAGCGTCAGGATCTGGTGGAGTACCACCAGCGCTACTACACCGCCGGTAATACTGTCATTGCCTTGGTCGGTGATGTCAGCCGCGCCCAGGCGGAGCGGATCGCCCAGCGTCTCAGCGACGCCTTGCCGCAAGGTGGCGCGGCGCCGGCGTTGCCCCGGGCCAGGGCGCTGTCCGCCCGTAAGGTGGAGCATCTGACTTTCCCGTCCACCCAGACCCATATTCTGCTCGGCAACCAGGCCACCTGGCGTGGTGATCCGGATCATGTCGCCTTGTATGTGGGCAATTACATCCTCGGCGGCGGCGGCTTTGCTTCCCTGCTTACTCAGGAAGTGCGTGAAAAGCGTGGCTATGTGTACGGCATTTCCAGCCACTTCAAGCCCATGGCCGCTGGCGGTCCGTTCACGGTGCAACTACAAACCGCCAACGATAATGCCAGCGATGCGCTCGCCCTGACCCTGGATCAGATCCGCCGCTTCATCGCCGAAGGGCCCAGTGACGAGGAACTGGCCATGGCCAAGGACAACATTCTTGGCGGCATGGCACTGGAAACCGCCGACAACAGCGATATCATCGGCCAACTCGGCGCCATCGGCTTCTACGATCTGCCTCTGGACTATCTGCAACAGTTCAACCAGCAGGTGCGGGATCTGACCGTGGCGGACATCCAGGCGGCAATGCGGAAAGCGGTGGATCCAGACCATCTGGCGATTGTCAGTATCGGCCCGGAAGCGCCCGCCCTGCCCGCCACGCAAACGGTCGAAAGCAATGAAAGCCAAGGGAAAAACCAGTAAGGGGCAGGTGCGGATCATTGGCGGCGAATTTCGTGGCCACCGCCTGCACTTCGTCGACCAGGGGGGGGATCTGCGCCCCTCCGGGGACCGCATGCGCGAGACCCTATTCAACTGGTTGCAATGGGAGTTGTCCGGGGCCCGGGTGCTAGATCTGTTCGCCGGCTCCGGAGCCCTGGGCGCGGAAGCGCTGAGCCGTGGTGCCGAGCGCGCCATTTTGGTGGAGAAAAAAAAGGAGCGCTGCTCCGATCTGTCCCGTCAATTGCGCCCCTTGTTCGGCGAGCGGGTGGTGGTACAGTGCGCCGACGCTTTGAAATGGTTGCCGAGGACGGCGGAGCGTTTTGACCTGGTGTTCATTGACCCGCCCTATGATCTGGGGCTGGCGGAGCCTGCCTGCCGCGCCCTGGAGGACCTCAAGCTGCTGATGCCGGAGGCGTTGATCTACGTCGAATCCCGGCGCCAGGACGGGGCGCCGCAAGTGCCGGAGAATTGGCGGCTGCTGAAGGAAAAAAGCGGCGGCGATGCGCTGGCTCGATTGTTCCAGCGGGAGTAACGACTGGAGCGGGGGCTACGAAGCCACTGTAGGAGCTTGCCCTGCAAGCGAATCTTGGCAGACGGGCCCATTCGCTTGCAGGGCAAGCTCCTACAGTGGCCTTGTAGTGACCCGGAATTCTAGGGTGCCAGCGAATTGCGGGGCAGCAGCGGTCCTCTTCATAAACGGAGGGTCCGCAATGTTTCAAAAACATTGAGGAAAGTGTATGTGGCTTGCCGTGGCGGCAGTGGTTGCCGGCCTGATTGTTCTTGTCTGGAGTGCTGACCGGTTTGTTGATGGTGCCGCCACCACCGCCCGTTACGCGGGCATGCCGTCCCTGCTGATCGGCATGGTGGTGATCGGTTTTGGCACCTCGGCGCCGGAAATGGTGGTGTCCGCCCTGGCCGCCGCGGATGGCAATCCGGGATTGGCATTGGGTAACGCCTATGGCTCCAACATCACCAACATTGCTTTGATTCTCGGCCTGGTGGCGGCGATCAGCCCGATTGCCGTGCATTCCTCGGTGCTGCGTAAAGAGTTGCCGATACTGCTGGTGATCACCCTGCTGTCCGCCGCGCTGATCTATGACGACCTGGTGAGCCGCATGGATGCGGTGATACTGCTACTGGTCTTCGCGTTGCTGATGGTCTGGTCCATCTACCAGGGCATGCGGGGAGAAGGCGACCCTCTGGGTGGGGATGTGGACCAGGAAGCCTTCACCCGTCCGATGAGCAAGAGACGCGCTCTGTTCTGGCTGGTGCTGGGGTTGGTCTTTCTGGTGCTCAGTTCCCGTTTGTTGGTCTGGGGGGCGGTGGAAATCTCCCAGGCGCTGGGGGTCAGTGATCTGATCATCGGTCTGACCGTGGTGGCCATTGGTACCTCCCTGCCGGAACTGGCCTCCAGCCTGGTGGCAATCCGCAAGAACGAACACGATCTGGCTCTGGGCAATGTGCTAGGCTCCAACCTGTTCAATACCCTGGCGGTGGTGGGGATCGCCGGTGCGATCCATCCGGTGGTGGTGGAACCGGCGGTGCTTTATCGGGATTGGGCGGTGATGACCGGTCTGACCCTGCTGCTGTTTGTGTTTGGGTATGGCTTCCGTGGGCGGGGGCGAATCAATCGTCTGGAAGGCACGGCGTTGCTGGTTATTTATGTGGCCTACACCGGCTATCTGGTGACCACCATGATGCCTTGACGCCGGGGCCGACTCCGCTGTGAAATCCGCGGTGAAAAGAGGACAACGGAATGCGTGAGCGTCTGGAGCAGCAGTCTTTTCTGGTTTTTCTGATTCTGGTGACAGTGGCCTTTCTGCTGCTGCTGCGCCCTTTTTATGCGCCGGTGTTCTGGGCCTTCGCGGTGGCCCTGATCTTCTTTCCGATGCAGCGGCGCCTGTTGGCCCGCTGGCCGGGGCGGCGCAATCTGGCCGCCATGATCACCCTGCTGTTGAGCATCGTGGTGGTGGTGATCCCGGTGCTGGTGGTGGCGGCGTCCTTCATTCGGGAAGGACTGGCGGTATATGACCGTGTGCAACAGGGCGAATTTGATCCGGCCAGCTACCTGCAAAAACTGGAAGTGGCCTTCCCCTCCGCCCATTACTGGTTGGAGCGTCTGGGGGTGGATTTCTCCGATCTTGGCGCGCAACTGATGTCGGGTCTGAAAGCCGCCGGCCAGTTTCTGGCCAAGCGGGCACTGGATGTGGGGCAGAATACGTTCCAGTTCTTCGTTAATCTCGGCCTGATGCTGTATCTCACCTTTTTTCTGCTGCGCGACGGCCCCGCTCTGGTGGACCTGTTGATCCGGGCGTTGCCGCTGGGCGATGACCGGGAGCGGATGATCTTCAGCAAATTCGCCGAAGTGACCCGGGCCACGGTGAAGGGCAACCTGGTGATCGCGGTGATCCAGGGGGCGCTGGGGGGACTGATTTTCTGGGTCCTGGGTCTGCCGGCGGCGGTGCTGTGGGCGGTGGTGATGGCGGTGCTGTCGTTGATTCCGGCCCTGGGGGCGAGCCTGGTGTGGGTGCCGGTGGCGCTTTACATGTACGCCACCGGAGACGTGACCGAGGCGCTGATCCTGGTGTTGTTCGGTGTTTTCGTCATCGGGCTGGTGGATAATCTGCTGCGTCCGGTGCTGGTGGGCCGGGACACCAAGCTGCCGGACTATCTGGTACTGTTTTCCACCCTGGGTGGATTGACCCTGTTCGGTATTACCGGGTTCGCCCTGGGGCCTTTGCTGGCGGGGCTGTTTGTTTCGTTCTGGCAAATTTTCATTCTGGAGTTCAATGTGGAGCCGGCCGGGAACCTGGCCGCCACGGACGGGTCCACTGAGGAAGAGTCGGTGCCGGAAGCCGAAGTCCGGATTCCGGGGGGAAATAAGGACGACAACGGTGATAACGAGGGACAATGATGAAATTCCTGCTGCTGCCCATGCTGCTGCCTTTTTTGATGGCCATGACCATGTCTGGTTGCGAGGACGAGGATGGTGATGGTGGTGGCCGCTTCCGGTCCAGCGCCACGGTGTACTACTACAACCAGATCACGCATAACGGCAACGCTGATCAGACTGCGCTGACCGTGGACCTGACCATCGATGATGAAAGCATCACCGGGCAGGGCTATTCCGGTGAAGCCGAGGGGCCGAGCCTGCAAGTCACCATTGATGACTCCAACGACAATCAGGACAACAGCGTGCAGATGACCGGCGTCAGCGGTAACGGCTCGACCCTGTTCCAGCAGCGCCTGCGTCTGGCCAACGATACCGGTTACACCCTGGTGTCCTACGGTGACCTCACCACGGGCGCCGCTCAAGTCCAGTTGTTGAACCAGGAAATCAGCGACGTGGCCAGCGGCACGGTGCGCTTCCGGGTGATCAATACGGTGACGTTTTCCGATGCGTTTTCCATCGATGTACGCGTTAACGGCGACAACAGTGCTTTCGGGACGGATCTGCAGCGTGGTGATGTCACTGGTTACCAGACCATGAACAGCGGGCGCCTGAATATGGAGGTGCTGGTTAACGGCGTTTCCCCGGAGCGCCGTATCACCCGGGTGGACTGCGCCATGAATGGTGGCCGCAGCTACGATGCCATCCTGGCGTTCAGTGACCCCCTGAACTTCCCGCTGAGTTACCAAGACGCCGACGACGGTCAACTGGTGCTGTACTGCCACGAACACGACCGGAATCCCTGATTCCGGTTCGCTCCACTGTCGACGGATTTGCCGTGGCGCCCGCGGGCAGGGTCCCGCTATGGCGCCCGCCCGGCTCCGGTATATACTCGCGCTCCTTTCATACTATTCCGAGCCCGTTCCGTGGAGACCGTCAATGTTCAAGGTTAACGAGTATTTTGATGCCAAGGTGGCGTCCATTGCCTTCCAGACCGAGGATAAGCCCGCCACCGTCGGCGTCATGGCCCCGGGCGACTATGAATTCGGCACCAGCCAGCATGAAACCATGACCGTGGTCAGCGGTGCCCTTACCGTGCAATTGCCGGGTGCGGATGACTGGCGCACCTACGCCGCCGGCGAAACCTTCGAAGTGGCCGCTGATCAGCGTTTCCAGGTGAAAGTGGCGGTGGATACCGCTTATCTGTGCCTGTACGGCTGATCGCGAGATGCGAACTGCTTAAACGCAAGCACGTAAAACTCGAAAGAGGCAGCTGTAGGAGCCAGCCTTGCTGGCGAATAGGGTCGAGATTCGCCTGCAGGGCAGGCTCCTACAGGAGAGACTACGAAGCCAATAGCGCTCCCCCGCTTTTGCCCCACCTCCCCATTCTGATTAGTATTCCCAGCTTTCCAACGCCAGGAGTTGACGGTGCCCGCTATCCATAGCCGTGAACCGGCCCTGACCCTTCGAGCCGGCGAGGAGGCCATCGCGCATATCCGCGAGCATGGGCTGCGCGCGGAAGACATCGAGGTGCTGCCCGGTGCCGCCGGCGGGCCCAAGGGGATCGGGATTGCTGGTCTGGATCAGGCTATTTTCGGCGACTTTTTGTCGCGGGCACCGCGCCGGCGCACCTTGATTGGGGCCTCCATCGGCAGCTGGCGCTTCGCCGCCGTGGCCAGTGGCAGGGATGGCGCCGCCCGCTCCAAGGCGCTGGCGCGGTTGGCGGATCTGTATACCCGCCAGCGTTTCCCCAAAGGCATTACCGCCCACGAAGTCACCCGCCGTTGCGCCGCCATGCTCGCCGACCTGCTTGATGAGCAGGACGGCACCATCCTCGATAACCCGGACTATCGGTTGGTGGTGGTGGTGATCCGCAGCCGTGGCCTGATGACGCGGGACGGCGGCCTGGTTCTGGGGCTTGGCCTGGCCGGAGTGATTGGCGGCAATTTGCTGAGTCGCCGGGCGCTGGGTGCGTTCATGGAACGCGGCCTGGTCTACAACGGCGGCGAGGACAGCCTGCCGCTGTCTCCATTGGCGGATTTCGCCACCCACCATGTGCCGCTGACCGCCGACAACCTGCGCGCCGCCCTGCTGGCCAGCGCCGCCATTCCCATGGTGCTGGAAGGGGTTCGGGATATTCCCGGGGCGCCACCGGGCGTCTACCGGGATGGCGGCATGCTCGATTACCATCTGGACTTGCCGTACCGCACGGAAGGGCTGGTGCTATATCCGCATTTCACCGACCGGGTGATTCCCGGCTGGTTCGACAAGCCGCTGCGCTGGCGCAATGGGGACCCCGGGCGTTTGTCCCGCACCGTATTGGTGTCGCCGTCGCCGCGGTACCTGGCCAGCCTGCCGCATGGCAAGCTGCCGGACCGCACCGACTTCAAGCGTTATCTTGATGATGATGCCGGCCGTGAACGCTATTGGCGCACGGCCATCGACGAAAGCCGGCGCCTGGGAGATGAATTTCTGGAGCTGGTGGAGTGCGGCCGTGTCGCCGATCGCCTGCATCCCCTGTTGGGCCGCCGGCCCGCGAACTGATTTGGCCCGCGGGTTGCACGGCCAGGCTCCGTGTTTCCCTGATAGTCACGGAGCTTGCCATGTCTTCATCCGATGATTACCCGCTGAGCGCTGTTCCCAAGGACCAGCGTAAGGGTTTGCTGTCCACCTCGGTGGTGCTGCTCGGCTTCACCTTCTTTACCGCCACCATGTGGGCCGGCGGCAATCTGGGTTCCGCGTTCTCGTTCCCGGATCTGCTCATGGTGATCCTGGTGGGCAACCTGCTGCTGGGGGCCTATGCCGCCGCGCTGGCCTACATCGCCTGCCGCAGCGGACTGAACACCGTGCTGATGGGGCGCTATTGTTTCGGGGAGAAGGGCAGCAAGCTGTCCGACTGCCTGCTGGGCTTTACCCAGATCGGCTGGTACGCCTGGGGCACCGCCACCATCGCCATTGCGCTGGTGAAGATGACCCCGCTGCCGCAATGGCTGGAGCTGCCGTTAATGGTGGTGTTCGGCTTTGGCTTTTGCGTCACCGCCATGGTGGGGTATCGCGGGCTGGACTGGCTGTCCCGGTTCGCGGTGCCGGCCATGCTGCTGTTCATCGGTGTCAGCCTCTATCAGGGCGTGGTCGATGTGGGCGGTTTCAAGGCACTGAGCGCCCGTGCCGGTGGCGGTGACATGGGTTTCGCCGCCGCCATCACCGTGGTGATTGGCACTTTTGTTAGTGGTGGCACCATGGCCACCAACTGGAGCCGCTTTGCCCGCAATGGCCGTATCGCGGTGATCGCCACCCTGGCGGCGTTCTTCCTCGGCAACGGTTTGATGGTGCTGGTCGGCGCCATGGGCACGCTGATATACCAGCAGGCCGATATCGTCGATGTGATGATCACCCAGGGGTTCGTGGTGCTGGCGCTGTTGATGCTGTTTCTGAACATCTGGACCACTCAGGACAATACCATCTATAACTTTTCGGTGGCCGGCTGCAATCTGCTGCGCACCGACCGGCGCCGGCTGGTAACCATCGCCGGCGCGGCCATCGGCACGGTTCTGGCGGTGTTTGGCATGTACGATCTGCTGGTGCCGTTCCTGATCCTGCTGGGAACTTTCATTCCGCCATTGGGTGGGGTGATCATGGCCGACTTCTGGGTGCGTTTCCGCGGCCAGTACCCACCTCTGGACGGCACGGTACTGCCGGCTTTCCAATGGTCGGGTCTGTGCGCCTACGCTCTCGGCGCCCTGGCGGCCTGGAGTTCGCCCGTATTGCCGCCGGTGGTCGGGGTGGTGGTGGCCTTCCTGGCCCATGCCCTGATTTCCCGTCTGTTGCCGGCCACCGATGGCGTCCCGGAGCAGTCTTGAGTTTGAACCGGCTTTTTTGGAGTGATCATGGAAATCGTCAACGTCCGTCTGCGTCAGCAACCTGATCTGTACACCTTGCGTATCGAGGAGGGGCGCTTCGCCGCCATCGAGCGCCAGCCGGGTTCGGTGGCGGCGGCACAGGGGCAGCGGGATGGTCAGGGGCGGCTGGCCTGTGCGCCTCTGGTGGAACCGCACATCCATCTGGACGCGGCCTTCACCGCCGGTGAACCGGCCTGGAACCAGAGCGGCACCCTGTTCGAAGGCATCGAGCGTTGGGGCGAACGGCGCCCCATGCTCAGCAACGAGGACGTGCGCCGGCGCGCGCTACGCACCATGGAACTGTTGGTGGGACGGGGTGTGCAGCATATCCGCACCCATGCCGACACCACCGATCCGGACCTGGTGGCGCTGCGGGCGTTGTGCGAATTGCGCGATGAGTTGAAGGATTATATCGACCTGCAGGTGGTGGCGTTTCCCCAGGAGGGGCTTTTGTCCAGCCCGGGTGGGTTGGAGCGCATGGAGCAGGCGCTGGAAATCGGCGCCGACGTGGTCGGCGGCATTCCCCATTTCGAGTTCACCCAGGAGCTGGGCAACGCCTCGATGAAGAAAGTCATCGAACTGGCGATCCGTTATGACCGGCTGGTGGACGTTCACTGCGACGAGATCGACGATCCCAATTCCCGTTTCCTGGAAGTACTGGCCAGCGAGGCGTTGTTCAACGGCCTCGGAGGGCGTGTCACCGCCAGCCACACCACCGCCATGCACTCCTATGACAACGCCTATTGCTCCAAGCTGTTCCGGTTGCTCAAGCAGTCCGGCATCAACTTCATTTCCTGTCCCACCGAGAGCCTGCATTTGCAGGGGCGTTTCGACACTTACCCGAAACGGCGCGGCCTGACCCGGGTGAAAGAACTGAACGCGGCGGGCATCAATGTGTGTTTCGGCGAGGACTCCATTTTCGACCCCTGGTATTCCCTCGGTAACGGCAGCCTGCTGCGAACGCTGGATTTCGGGCTGCACATCTGCCACATGATGGGCTATCAGGATTTCAGCCAGGCGTTGGATCTGATCACCGACAACAGCGCGCGAACCCTGAACATCCATGACCGGTACGGCATCGCCATGGGTAAGCCGGGTAATTTCATTCTCCTCGATGGCGAAGACGATTATTCGGTGCTGCGGCGTCAGGGAGAGGTGCTGCTCTCGGTGCGCGGCGGCAAAGTGATCATGGAACGCGAACCCTCCCGTCTGCTGACGCCCTCCTATCTGCCCGGCGCGGAATAAGCCGCGCCGGGAATCTGTGCTACTCTTGCTCACCGCTTCCGCGATTCGCTGGCACGCAACACGATCAAAGGTAGCTACAAGGCCGCTGTAGGAGCTTGCCTTGCAAGCGAATTATTGAGAAGCGAGCCCAATTCGCTTGCCAGGCAAGCTCCTACAGTGGCTTCGTAAGCCCTCCCGTGGGAACGGCTGATCGACAGCGATGCCCTGACTCTCAACCCTTGACCGATCCGTGCAATCACAGTCTCTGACCCGCCAAATATGGCAGCAAACCTGGCCGATGACCCTGGGCGTGATGTCGCTGCTGGGGTTCAATCTGGTGGACAGCGTTTTTGTTGCCCGCCTGGGCACCGAGCCGCTGGCGGCGCAGTCGTTTACCTTCCCGCTGGTATTTCTCGGCATTGGCGTGCAGGTCGGCGTGGGCATCGCCATCGCCGCGCTGATCTCCCGTGCCATCGGCGCCGGCGAATCACATCGGGCCGGACGTCTGGGATTGCTGGTGCTGGCCGGTGGTGGCGGGCTGATGGCGTTGTTGCTGGCGCTGCTGTGGCTGGTGCAGGAGCCGGCTTTCTCTCTGCTCGGCGCCAGTGAGTCGATTCGTGAGCTGATCCGGCCATTCTGGACCGTGCAGGTGGTGGCATCCTGGCTGGGCGCCCTGGCGTACTTTGGCTACAGCCTGTTCCGGGCGCATGGTAATACCCGTTTCCCCGGCACCATGATGGTGGTGACCAGCCTGATCAACCTGTGTCTGGACCCGTTGCTGATCTTCGGCATCGGCCCCTGGCCGGGGCTGGGGCTGATCGGCGCCGCCTGGGCGTCGCTGGTGGCATTTGGCTGCGGTGTGCTGGTGGTGGCCTGGGCGTTGCGCGGCCGTGGCTGGCTGGAGCGGGTCGGGGCCTGGCGGGAAGCGCGAGCCTCGGCGCTGCCGTTCGCCCACATTGCCGGCCCGGCCATGATCAGCCAGTTGATGCCGCCACTGGCCTCGATGCTGGCCACCGGTCTGGTGGCGCGCCTCGGCGAGAGCGCGGTGGCGGCGTGGGGGCTGACCAGCCGCCTGGAAAGCTTTTCCATCGTCCTGGTGCTGGGCATGACCATGGCGTTGCCGCCCTGGCTGGGCCGTTGTTACGGTGCCGGCAACTGGGCCGAGGTGGAGCGGCTGATGGTCAGCGCGGCGCGCATGGTGTTGTTCTGGCAACTTGCTCTGGGTGTGCTCTTCGCCCTGGCGGCGCGGCCGCTGGCGTCGGCGCTGGTGGCCAGCGGGGAAGTGCGGGACACCCTTACTATCCTGATTCGCTTCCTGCCGCCCAGTTATGGCCTGCTGGGTGTCTGCATGCTGGTGGTTTCGGCCAGCAACGCCCTGGGCTGGCCCTGGCGGGCCATGGGCATCTCGTTCCTGCGCCTGTTCGCCTGTTATCTCCCCCTGCTGTGGTTGGGGTCGGTGCTGGCCGGTTTTACCGGCCTCGCGCTGGGTGCCGCCCTCGGCAATGTTTTGGCCGGGGTGATGGCCTGGCGGATGTACCGCCGTGCGGTGGCGGTAAGGCTTGTGGTTTCGGACTAGTCCTGAAAACATGAATTCACTGCCCGGCGGAGCGCCGCCCGGGCAGCGAATGGTATGCACGGGTGTCGTCAGCCTAATGCGTCGTCTTTTGCACTTGGCGGACCCGCCTGTATGAGGAACAGTGTTCTGATGCCTGTTGGCGTATCACAAGAACATAAGAAAGAGCTCAAGGAGAGACCATGAACCTGAGATCCGCGATCCGAGCCCCTCTGGCCGCCGCCGTGCTGTTGGCGGGCACCGTTGTTCATGCCGCCGATGCCGATCTGGTGGAACGGGTGCGGCAACTGGCCGAAGCCCAGAGCGGCGAGCTGGAAAAGACCTTCAAGCATCTGCACGCCAATCCGGAGCTGGGTTTCCAAGAAACCGAGACCGCCGCCATGGTGGCCAAGCGCCTCAACAAGCTTGGCTATCAGGTGCATACCGGTATTGGCGGTACCGGCATCGCCGCGGTGCTTGAAAACGGTGACGGCCCGGTGGTCATGTTCCGCAGCGATATGGACGCGCTGCCGCTGAAGGAAGACACCGATCTGCCTTACGCCAGTGACAAGCAGGTGACTCTGCCGGACGGCAGTCAGACCTACGTCATGCACGCCTGCGGTCATGACAGCCACGTCAGCTGGCTGTTGGGCATTGCCCAGGTAATGAAGGAAACCCGCAAGGATTGGTCCGGCACCCTGGTGCTGGTGGCGCAGCCGGCGGAAGAGTTGATCGAAGGCGCCCAGGCCATGGTGGACGACGGGCTTTATGACAAGGTGCCCGAGCCGGAATTGCTGATCGCCGCCCACATCTTCCCGATCTGGGCGTCGGGCACGGTGGCGGTGCGCGCTGGCCGCCGCATGGCCGGCTCAGATGCTCTGGATGTGACCCTGCATGGCGTCGGCGGCCACGGCTCCTCGCCGCAGCACACCGTCGATCCGGTGGTGCTGGGGGCTCGTTCGGTGATGGCCTACCAGACCATCGTCAGCCGTAATGTGGATCCGCAACAGCCGGCGGTGCTGACCGTGGGCAGTGTGCAGATCGGTGAGGCCAACAACGTGATTCCGGATAACGGCGTGCTCAAGCTGAACCTGCGCTGGTACGAAAAGCCGGTGCGCGAGCAACTGATCAGCGCGATCAAACGGGAAACCAACGGCCTGGCCAAGGCCGCCGGTGTGCCCGAGGATCGTATGCCGGAGTACACCATGAAAGGTTACGCTGAGCCGGTCTATAACGATGAAGCCCTGGTGGACTGGGCCAAGCCGGTACTGGCCTCGGTGTTGGGTGAGAAGGCCATCATGCCGGGCTTTCCGCCGGTAATGGGGTCCGAGGATTTCCCGCTGCTGGTATCCGGGTTGGAGAATACCAAGACGCTGTTCATGGAAGTGGGCGGTGGTGCTCCGGACGTGACCAAGGTTTACATGGAAACCGGCAAGTTGCCGCCGCTGAACCACAATCCCAAGTTCGAGATCAAGAACCCGGGGCTGGCGATCACCGCGGCGGTGAAGGCTGGCAGCATGCTGCTGCTGGATTCGTTGAAGCCGAAAGGCTGATCCCCGGGGTCAGCCAAACCCCACTACGACGCTGCTGTAGGAGCTTGCCTGCAAGCGAATTGTTTGGGTCGAAAGCCGATTCGCTTGCAGGCAAGCTCCTACAGTGACTTCGTGGCCTGGCCCGCGAGCCGCGATCCTGTTTGACCGTTCAGGCGCTGCGCAGATGATGCGCGTGATAGCGCAAATGATCGTCAATAAAGCTGGCGATGAAGAAATAGGAATGGTCGTAACCGGGTTGCATGCGCAACGTCAGCGGCACTTCCGCTTCCTTGCAGGCGGCCTGCAACGCTTCCGGTCTTAGCTGTCCGTCCTGGTAGAAATTATCGGCGTCCCCCTGATCGACCATCAGTGCCAGCTTGCTGCCACGGCTTTTAACCAGTTCACAGGCATCCCATTCCCGCCAGTTGGTCTGATCCTTACCCAAATAGCCGGTGAACGCGGATTCGCCCCAGGGGCACTGGCTCGGGTTGCAGATCGGGGCGAACGCGGACACCGACGTGTAGCGCCCCGGGTTCTTGAGGGCGCAGATCAAAGCGCCGTGCCCACCCATGGAGTGACCGCTGATCGCCGCCTTGCCATTCAGCGGGAAGTGCGCTTCCAGCAGGGCCGGCAGCTCCCCGGTGACGTAGTCGTACATGTGGTAGTGGCGGTTCCAGGGCGATTCGGTGGCGTTAACATAGAAGCCGGCGCCGGAACCGAAATCATAGCGCTCGTGCTCTCCGGGCAGATCGGTGCCGCGCGGACTGGTGTCCGGGCAGACGATGGCGATACCCAGCTCCGCGGCTATGCGCTGGGCGCCGGCTTTCTGCATGAAGTTTTCGTCGGTGCAGGTGAGGCCGGACAACCACCACAGCAACGGCACGGGCTTTTCTTCCGCCGCCGGTGGCAGGTAGATGGCGAAGACCATGTCGCAGTGCAGCGCTTCACTGCGATGCGTGTAACGTTTCAGCCAGCCGCCGAAAGACTTGGTGGCGGAGATCAGTTCCAGTTCGTCGGACATGTTCTTTCTCCGAAAGATTGCTTGCACGCTCCACGCTTGCACGCAAAGACGGTGTGAGCCCCGGGCTTAGCGTGCCAGCGTGTTGCGTGTAAGCGTGTGGGCGCGCCTTAGTAAAGAATTACCGAGCGAATGCTTTTGCCTTCGTGCATCAGATCAAAGGCGGTGTTGATCTCGTCCAGCGGCATGGTGTGGGTGACGAACTCATCAATCATGATCTCGCCGTTCATGTAGCGCTCCACATAGCCGGGCAGTTCGGTACGGCCTTTCACCCCGCCGAAGGCGGAACCCTTCCAGACACGGCCGGTGACCAGTTGGAACGGGCGGGTGCTGATTTCCTCTCCGGCGCCGGCGACACCGATGATCACCGATTCGCCCCAGCCTTTGTGGCAGCATTCCAGCGCCGAGCGCATGACGTTGACGTTGCCGATGCATTCGAAGGAGTAGTCCACGCCGCCGTCGGTGAGCTCGACGATCACTTCCTGGATCGAGGCGCTGTGGTCTTTCGGATTGACGAAGTCGGTGGCGCCGAACTGGCGGGCCAGGGTTTCCTTTTCCGGATTGATGTCGATGGCGATGATGCGTTCCGCCTTGGCCATCACCGCGCCCTGGATCACGGCCAGGCCGATACCGCCGAGACCGAACACCGCGATGGTGGAGCCCGGCTCTACCTTGGCGGTGTTCAGCACCGCGCCGATACCGGTGGTGATGCCACAGCCGAGCAGGCAGATTTTGTCCAGCGGCGCTTCCTTGCTCACCTTGGCCAGGGAGATTTCCGGCAGCACGGTGTACTCGGAGAAGGTGCTGGTGCCCATGTAGTGATGCAGCATCTTGCCTTTATGGGAGAAACGGCTGGTGCCGTCGGGCATCAAACCCTGGCCCTGGGTGGCGCGCACCGCCTGGCACAGGTTGGTCTTGCCGGAGAGGCAGAACTTGCACTTGCGGCATTCGGCGGTGTACAGCGGAATCACATGGTCACCGGGTTTCAGGCTGGTGACACCTTCGCCCACTTCCTGCACCACACCGGCGCCTTCGTGGCCGAGGATGGAGGGAAACAGACCTTCGGGATCGGTGCCGGACAGGGTATAGGCATCGGTATGGCAGACGCCGGTGGCGGCAATTTTCACCAGCACCTCACCGGCCTTGGGGCCGGCCACGTCCACTTCCTCGATCACCAGGGGTTTGCCTGCTTCCCAGGCTACGGCGGCTCTTGATTTCATGTTTCTCTCCATCTTCAGGCTGGGTGCGCGATTATCAGAGGATGCTGGCAGTGTAGTGCAGCGTCGGGGGGAGGATTAAGGCATTATGGCGCAATTGATTATTGCCTGGGAGCAACAATGCAGCATTGGGATCGTATCGAGGCGTTCGTGGAAGTAGTGCGGCGCGGGTCCTTTGCCGGTGCCGCCAAGCGATTGGGCGTGTCCAGTTCCCATGTCAGCCGGCTGGTGGCGCGCCTGGAAACTCAACTGGAAACCCAGCTTTTATACCGTACCACCCGGACCTTGCGGCTCACCGACGCGGGTTCGGTGTATTTCGAACACTGCGCCCAGCTGTTCGATGGTTTCCAGGAAGCCCTGGCGGCGATTGATGATTACCAGCAACAACCCTCAGGGGTATTGCGGCTGACCTGCGCTTCGACTTTCGGCGAGAAGTACATCGCGCCGGTGGTCAACGACTTCCTCGCGCGGCACAGCCGCTTGCAAGTCCATATGGAGTTCACCAACCGGCGCGTGGATATCGTTGACGAAGGCTTCGATGTGGCGATCCGCACCGGTGCCCTGCCGGATTCGTCCCTGATCGCCCGGCGTCTGTGTGACCGCCGGGAATATATCGTTGGTTCGGCGGAGTATTTCGAGCGGCATGCCCGCCCCCATACCCTGGGGGAGCTGACGGCGCACAATTGTCTGCACGGCTCTCTGGATCACTGGGCCTTCGATGTGGAGGGACAGCATCGCACCCAGCGGGTCGAGGGCGGCTGGCGCGCCAATTCCGGTCTGGCGCTGCTTGACGCAGTGCGTAAAGGGCTGGGTTTGGCGCAGCTACCGGATTACTACGTGGAGGAGGACCTGGCCTCGGGGCGGCTGGTGTCCGTGTTGGACCAATACGCGTGCGGCCACACCGCGGTGTGGGTGGTCTACCCCCGTCACCGGCACCTGTCGCCCAAGGTGCGTCAATTCGTGGATTTCCTGATCGAGAATCGGAGCCGCTAGCGCCGATCCCTGGCGGTTTGCCCGTCCTTGCTCCGCGTTAGTGATGCATGGCGAAGGAGCTGGATTCCGGCTGACTCAATTTGAGGAAATCCCCCATGCCCATCTTGATTACTTCCGTATGAGAGCCGGCATTGAAAGCCAGCCAGTCCTGCTTGAGCAGGCTTTCATCGATGAAGACACGCATGTCGTAAAGAGTGCCGAAAGGCGGCTCACCGCCCACTTCACAGAGCGGAAAACGGTCCTTGAACTGATCTTCCCGGGCGAGTGACAGGTGGCGGGCGCCCAGGGCCTGGCGCAGGCGGTCCGGGTCCACGTATTCATTGGCGGGCAAGACCGCCATGGCCAGTTCGCCATCCACGGACACGATCACCGTTTTCGCCATGTGATCACCGGGGATGTGCGTGGATTGCGCGGTCTGCGCCGCGGTGGCGGTGGGTGGATGGTTATAGCAGTGGTAGTTCACCTGGTTGCGGTCAAGCAACTCGGTCAAAGCGCGTACGGCCATGATGCACCTCCTGCCGGTACCGAGAACCGTGTTTCATCCAGAATAGGAAGGGCGGGCCGGCGGGGAAAATACCGTTGGGCTATATGGGCATATCGGGATACAACCGCAGGGTATGAGCCCGCGAGGGGCGGCCGAAGCCGCCCGGGAGCGGGGACGGGTTACAGGCCCAGGTTGTCCAGAATACGCAGGCTCGCCTGGGCCTGGTTCATGGTGTAAAAGTGCAGGCCCGGCGCGCCCATGGCCAGCAGGCGCTCGCACAAGCGGGTCACCACTTCCTCACCAAAGGCCTTCACGGCCTGGTCATCGTCCTTGATGTCGTCCAATTTGCTACGCAGCCAGCGGGGAATGTCGGCGCCGCAGACACCGGAGAAGCGGATCAGGTTGGCGACGTTGAGGATCGGCATGATGCCCGGGTAGACCGGAGCGTCGCAGCCGGTGCGGCGCAAGGCGTCCATGTAGTAGCCGTAGGCGTCGGCGTTATAGAAGTATTGGGTCAGCCCGCTGTTGGCGCCGGCATCGATCTTGCGTTTGAAGTGAGCGATGTCGTCCTCGAAGCTGCGCGCCTGCGGGTGCATTTCCGGATAGGCGGCCACTTCCAGAGTGAAATGGTCGCCGGTTTCCTCGCGGATCAGGCGGACCAGGTCATCGGCGTATTTCACTTCGCTTTGTGCGTAGCCCATGCCCGAGGGCAGATCGCCACGCAGGGCGACGATACGGCGCACGCCGCTGTCACGGTAACCGCGCACCAACTCCAGGATTTCCTCCCGGCTCTGACCGATGCAGCTCAAGTGCGGCGCGGTATCGGCGTGCTGCTCGCGCAGTTTGTCGACCATTTCCCGGGTGTTGTCACGGGTGGAGCCGCCGGCGCCGAAGGTGCAGGAAAAAAACGCCGGCGTCTTCGCCAGCAGTTTCTGCTGTGTGGTCAGCAGTTTGGTACGTCCTTCATCCGTTTTCGGCGGGAAGAACTCGAAACTGATGCGTTTCATAGAAAACTCGCTTCGCGAGGCATACACGCCAGCACGCAACACGCTGGCACGCTCTCTTGGCGTGTATGCGTGTCAGCGTGCCGCGTGGAAGCCTTAGTACTTGTAATGATCCGGCTTGTACGGGCCGTCGACGCTGACGCCGATGTAGTCGGCCTGTTCGGCGGTCAGCCTGGTCACCACGCCACCAAAGCCCTGCACCATGTACATGGCCACTTCCTCGTCGAGATGCTTGGGCAGTACTTCCACCTTCAGCATCTTTTCCTTCACCGCGTCGGAATGGTTGGCGTAGCCCTGATCGAACAAGTACATCTGCGCCAGTACCTGGTTGGCAAAGGAGCCGTCCATGATCCGGCTGGGGTGGCCGGTGGCGTTGCCCAGGTTCACCAGGCGGCCTTCGGAGAGCAGCAGCAGGAAGTCGCCCTCCGCTTTGTCGCGCCATACCTTGTGGACCTGCGGCTTCACTTCTTCCCATTCCCAGGTCTTGCGCATGAAGGCGGTGTCCACTTCATTGTCGAAGTGGCCAATGTTGCACACCACCGCGCCTTTCTTCAGCGCCTTGAGCATGTTGGCGTCACAGACGTTGAAGTTACCGGTGGTGGTGACCAGCAGATCGGTGTTGCCGAGCAGATCGGTATTGACGGAGGCGGCGGTGCCGTCGTTGACGCCGTTTTTAAAAGCACTCACCACTTCAAAGCCGTCCATGCAGGCCTGCATGGCGCAGATCGGGTCGACCTCGGTCACTTTGACGATCATGCCTTCCTGGCGCAGGGACTGGGCGGACCCCTTGCCCACGTCACCGTAGCCCACCACCAGTGCTTTCTTGCCGGAGAGCAGGTGATCGGTGCCGCGTTTGATGGCGTCGTTGAGCGAGTGACGGCAACCGTACTTGTTGTCGTTCTTGCTCTTGGTGACGGAGTCGTTCACGTTCACCGCCGGTACCTTGAGGGTGCCTTTCTTGAGCATGTCATATAGACGATGCACGCCGGTGGTGGTCTCCTCGGTGATGCCGTGGATGTTATCCAGCATCTCCGGGTAGGTGTCGTGAATATAGGCAGTCAGATCGCCGCCGTCGTCCAGGATCATGTTGGCGTCCCACAGATTGCCGTCGCCGTCGCGGCAGGTCTGTTCGATGCACCACATGTACTCTTCCTCGGTTTCGCCCTTCCAGGCGAACACCGGTACGCCGGAGGCGGCGATGGCGGCGGCGGCGTGATCCTGGGTGGAAAAGATGTTGCAGCTGGACCAGCGCACTTCCGCGCCCAGTTCCTTCAACGTTTCGATCAACACCGCGGTCTGGATGGTCATGTGAATACAGCCGATGATGCGGGCGCCTTTCAGCGGCTGCTCGGCACGATACTTGGCGCGGATCGCCATCAGTGCCGGCATCTCGGTTTCCGCGATCTCGATTTCCGAACGGCCCCATTGGGCCAGGGAAATATCGGCGACCTTGTAGTCGGCGGTGGGGGTTGCGTTGGCGTTCATGTTTTCCTCCGCTTGCACGCAACACGCTTGCACGCATCACGCTAATAAAAACGTTGTCAGCTTAACCGGCGGATTAATGCCGCGAGTTGAGCAAACACCTTGTCGATGGGTTCTCGAAGCAACGTGATGTCGAGATACCCCAGCTCTGAAGCAATCAGGGCCTGCGTTTCCAGCTCGAAAAGCGAACCCCTGGCGATATAGAGAAAGCGACGCAGATCCGCATCGCTTCCCCGTCCATATCCTTCCGCGATATTGGAAGAAATGCTTAGCGCTGAGCGCTGCATTTGTTGAGTCAGTACGAATCTTTCTTCAAGCGGAAAGGTTCTCGTGACCTCATGAGTGGCCAGGACCAGCTTGATGGCTGATTGCCACACTCGAAGCTCCTTGTAACGTCGATACATGGCTCATCCCTGAGCCTTGTTTTGATCTTTCTGGCGTGCGCCCCGAAGGGGCGGCGTGCCGCGTGTTGCGTGTAAGCGGTTTACAATGCCGCTTTCAACGCCTCCGCCTTATCCGTCGCTTCCCAGCTGAAGCCTTCCCGGCCAAAGTGGCCGTAGCTGGCGGTGGGGCGGTAGATCGGACGGCGCAGGTCGAGCATTTCGATAATGCCGCGCGGACGCAGATCGAAGTGCTCGCGTACCAGTTGCGCGATCTTGTCGTCGCTGATCTTGCCGGTGCCGAAAGTATTGATGGAGATGGAGGTGGGCTCGGCCACGCCGATGGCGTAGCTCACCTGAATCTCGCACTTGTCGGCCAGGCCGGCGGCGACGATGTTCTTGGCCACGTAGCGGCCGGCGTAGGCGGCGGAACGGTCCACTTTGGACGGATCCTTGCCGGAGAAGGCACCGCCCCCGTGGCGCGCCATGCCGCCGTAGGTGTCGACGATGATTTTGCGTCCGGTCAGACCGCAATCCCCCATCGGGCCGCCGATGACGAAGTTGCCGGTGGGGTTGATGTGATAGAGGGTGTCCTTGTGCAGCCAGTCGGCGGGCAGCACCGGCTTGACGATCTCTTCCAGCACCGCTTCGCGCAGATCACCGAGTTTGATGTCCGGTGCGTGCTGGGTGGACAGCACCACGGCTTCCACCGCCACTGGCAAACCGTTCTCGTAGCGCAGCGTGATCTGGCTTTTGGCGTCCGGGCGCAGCCACGGCAGGGTGCCGTTCTTGCGCAGTTGCGCCTGGCGCTCCACCAGACGGTGGGAGAAATAGATCGGTGCCGGCATCAGCGTGTCGGTTTCATTGGTGGCGTAGCCGAACATCAGGCCCTGGTCACCGGCGCCGAGGTCTTTGTTGTCCGCCTCATCCACGCCCATGGCGATGTCCGCGGACTGTTTGCCGATACCGTTGAGCACGGCGCAGCTGGCACCGTCGAAGCCCACATCGGAACTGTCGTAACCAATGTCCAGGATCACCTGGCGGACGATGTCTTCCAGCTCCACATAGGTATTGGTGCGCACTTCCCCGGCGACCACCGCCATACCGGTTTTTACCAGCGTCTCCACGGCCACGCGGGCGTGGGGATCGTCGGCGATGATGGCGTCCAGAACCGCATCGGAAATCTGGTCGGCCATTTTGTCCGGGTGGCCTTCGGAGACCGACTCGGAGGTAAAGATGCTGTATTCACTCATTACCGGTTTACTCCCTCGATTGGGGTTTGACGTTCCACACGGACCTCAGAGTCTGTTGTCGATCTCTGCGCCACCGCGTTGAAAGCTGCGCACCTGTACCTGGAACCCGTTGCGCAGGGCCAGGAACAAACTGTCGCGCAAAACCAGGCCGGCACGACCAGCCCAACTCACCAGATCGGCTTCGTCGAAGCCGAGCCAGAAATCACCACAGGCCTCGACGGCCCACTTTTGGTTATGACGACACAAATCAGTGACCACCACCACCCCGCCCGGGGTTAATTGACGGGCGGCGGCCTCCAGCGCGGCGGCGGGGGAGGCCAGATGGTGCAGCACCATGTTCATCACCACCGCGTTCACCGGCGGTAGGGCCGCTCCCGCCTCCGGCCATTCGCCCAGTACCAGCCGCACATTGTCCAGGCTCTGTTCCGCCACTTCCCGGCGGGCCCGCTCCAGCATGGCTTCGGCGTGATCCAGGGCCAGCACCTGCTCGAAACGCTGTGCCAGCGGCACCAGGAAACGGCCGTCGCCGGGCCCGATCTCCAGCACCGTGTCGGTGCCGCCCGCAGCCCGATCCAATAACTCGCAGGCCTGCTCGGCGTACTGCTCGTGCTCGGCGATCAGGTCCTGATGGCGGGCCAGATCGTCCGCGTGACGCACGAAAAACGCCCGGCTCTGGGCCGCGCGCTGGGCCTGCACGCCTTTCAGGCGCTGCGCCGTCACCGTATCCAGCGGGGTCTGATCCAATTGCTCGAACAACGCCCCGTGCAGAGCGCTGGTCTGGGTATCCGCCGGCGGCAGACGGCGCCGATAGAAGATGGAATTCCCCTCCCGGCGCTTCTCCACCAGACCGGCCTGGGCCAGCACCTTGAGGTGATGACTCATGCCCGACTGCTTCATGGCCATGATTTCGCACAGCTCCAGCACGCCGAAGCTGTTCTGGCCGAGCACCTGCAAAACCTCCAGACGCAAACCGTCGCCGGCGGCCTTGAGAAAGACCGTCAGACCGTCGAGTCCGGATTGTGTGACTTCAGCGGGTGCTGTCATGGCGGCGAGTGTAGCGTATTGCCGCCAGTGCATCAAAATAAATTGATATAGGTTGGACGCTAACACGCAACACGCTTCACGCCGCCCTGCGGGCACACGCAAAATTCTGCTCTTCCGTAGCCGGACTGTAGTGAGGTGGGAGGCATTTCGGCACAAGCAAATATGGCGTGCAAGCGTGTTGCGTGCCGGCGTCCCGTTCCGGTGAGAACGTCCGCGAAGCCAGCCGTAGTCAAGTGTGAAGCGGATGTGGCCAATATGAACAAAACGCCCAAAACGCAAAGAACGCCCATTATCGCCATTACATTTCACACCTTTTCGGTGGGGGGTAGCGTGCCGGTTGTAGAGAAACGCGTGTTTCTCCGTTCAAAGCCGGGTGGCGCCTCCGTCGCCCGGGTGGCCGGTGCGCTACGGCGCGCATAAACAAAAGAAAAGGAATGCTCGATGATGCGAAGCTCCATGACCGTGGTGCTGGTGTTTGTTGGCCTCTGGCTGACCGCCGGAGCCCGTGCCGACGATGAACTGTCCCGCCTCAAGCAGCAGATCGAGGAACTGAATCAAAAGGTCGATGCGCTCAATCAGCGCGAAACCGCGCCCGCGCCCTGGGACGGCCTTGAAATCGGCGGCGCCCTGCAACTCGACTACAACCATTTCGACGGCGCCTACAACGCAACCCATGAGGGGCGTACCGGCTCTGATTTGTTCCCTCGTCGGGTGCGCGCCTATATCGGCTCCGAACACGGTGACTGGGATTACAAACTGCTGATGGACTTTTCCGACGACGCCGAGATCGTCATGGCGCGTCTGCGCTACAGCGGTTTCGAGCGTGGCCCGGTGGTCCAACTGGGGAAACTGCGCGAGGACATTTCGCTGGAAGCGTTGTCCAGCAGCGCCCACCTGGTGATGATCGAGCGGTCCAGTCTGGCCAACACCGTTTCGCCCTATTTTCGCTGGGGCGCGTCGGCGTATCAGTTTTTCCCTTCCAGCGGCCTGCGCTATGCCTTCGGCGTGTATAAGAATGACGCCTTCGGTGACAGCGGTAAGGACGACAGCGAACGCCTCAACTACGCCACCAGTGGCCGGCTCACCTGGGCCCCCAAGCGTGAGCAGGGCGAGGTGTTGCATCTGGGCCTCTGGGCCTCCTACCGGGATATGTCCGGCGATGAATTGAGCGCGTCCTGGGCCCGTGGCGAGGTTCGCGAGACGCCCGTCAGACTGGTGGATTACGCCGCCGGTGGCGCGCCAGTGGCGGTGGACCACCTGACCCAGCAGGGGCTGGAACTGGCGGCCCAATGGCACAGTCTGCTGTTTCAGGCGGAGTACGCTCGCCGTGAACTGAGCACCGAGGATAGTGCTTCCGACCTGGACGGCCGCGATTTCGACGGCTATTCCGCCTCCCTCAGTTACTTCCTGACGGGGGAAGCCCGCACTTATAAGGCCAGCCAGGGTGTGTTCCGGCAGCCGGACGGTGTGCGCAATGCCTGGGAAGTGGCGGCGCGCACCTCGCGGGTGGACGCCAGCAGCGCCAACCAGGGCACCGACGTCACCAGCCACACCCTGGGCCTGTCCTACTACTACGACACCAATCTGAAATTCATGCTCAACCTGATCCGCTCCCGGGTCAGCGGTCCCGGCGCGCCCGCGCTGGTGGGTAATGAGCGTGATGCCAATGCCGTGGTGTTGCGGACGCAATACCAATTCTAGGAGCTTGCCATGAGTTTGCCTGCTCGCGCCGGCTGCCGGCGTCTGTGTCGCGGTCTGCTGGTCCTGCTGATGGTGCTCGGGGCCGCGACGGTCCGGGCGGATCTCCATTTCCTGGTGCCCGGCGGTCCCGGCGGCGGCTGGGATACCACCGCCCGGGCCGCCGGCGAGGCGTTGATCAAGTCCGGCCTGGAGAGCAATGCCTCGTTCCAGAACATGTCCGGTGGCGGGGGCGGCCGCGCTATTGCCTACATGATCAAGATGGGCACCAAGCAGGGCGACATGGTGATGATCAATTCCACCCCCATCGTTTTGCGAGCGCTGTCCGGGCAGATTCCCAACAGCTTTCGCGATCTCAAGCCGGTGGCCAATCTGATCGCCGACTACGGTGCCTTCGTGGTGACCGCCAACTCGCCTTATCAGAGTTGGAAGGAAGTGATGGAGGCTTACCGCCGCGATCCCCGCCTGGTCAAAGTGGCCGGCGGTTCCGCCCGCGGCAGCATGGATCACCTGGTGGCGGCGCAGGCGTTCCAGGCCTCCGGTGGTGACGGCCGCAAGCTGGCATACATTCCTTATGATGCGGGTGGCCAGGCCAAAGCCGGGTTGTTGTCCGGAGAAGTACAACTGCTGTCCACCGGTTTCAGTGAAGCGCTGGAGCTGATGCGCTCCAGTGATGCCCGTATTCTCGCCATCACCGCGCCGGAGACCATTGCCGACTACCCGGAGATTCCGACCCTGAAATCGCTGGGTTATCCGATGAGTTTCGTCAACTGGCGGGGTCTGTTCGCCGCCCCGGATACCCCGGACGAAAAAGTGGCGGCGTACTCCGAAGTATTCCGCAAACTGCTCGAGACCCCTGAGTGGGAAGCGGTACGCAAGCGCAACGGCTGGCTCAACAACTACGAGACGCCGGAGCGATTCCTCGAATCCCTGGAGCAGCAGGAAGAACAGATGGCGCGAGTGATGCGTGATCTGGGCTTCATTCGCTGAAGGAGGGGCTATGTCCGTCAGCAAAGACCGTATCGGTGCCTTTCTGTTTCTGGTGTTCTCCTGTGCCTATGGCATTTACGCCTGGCAAATTCCGTTGCTGCCCACCGAACTGGGCATTTCGGTCAGCGCGTCGACCTTGCCGAAAATCTATGCCGTGGTCGGTGTCGTAGTAAGCCTGCTGGCGCTGGCCGGATCCTTCCTGCAACAAGCGACACGGCCGCAAGGCAGCTCCGGTGCGCTGGCGCTGGGGCGCACGGCGCTGCTGCTGGTGTTGATGGTGCTCTACGCCCTGATGCTGGATCCGTTCGGCTTCCTGCTGGCCACCGAAGTGTTCCTGCTGGCCGGCTATCTGCTGATGGGCGAATACCGTCCGAAGGTGCTGTTCTGGGCCTCGGTGCCGGTGGTGGTGGTGTTCTGGTTGATCATGACCCGCGTGCTGGGGATTTACCTGGCGCCGGGCACGCTGTGGAGCTGAGACCATGATAGAAGGCATGTTGACCGGTTTGTCCGCGGCGTTGAGCTGGCAGGGCATCCTCTACGTAATGATGGGGTGCCTGGTGGGCACTTTCATTGGCATGTTGCCGGGACTGGGGCCGATCACCGCCATCGCCCTGATGATTCCGGTGACCTACAGCATCGACCCTTCCTACGGCATGATCCTCATGGCCGGGGTGTATTACGGTGCGATTTTTGGCGGCTCCACCTCGTCGATTCTGATCAATGCGCCGGGGGTGGCCGGTACCGTGGCGACCTCCTTCGACGGCTATCCTTTGGCGCGCAAGGGGCAGGCCGGCAAGGCGTTGGCGTTGGCCGCCTACGCCTCGTTCTCCGGCGGTACCCTGGCGGCGGTATTCCTGATGGTGGCGGCGCCGCTGCTGGCCAAGGTGTCGTTGAGTTTCTGGTCGGCGGATTATTTCGCGCTGATGGTCATGGGGCTCACCGCCATCGCCGCGTTCTCCAATCGGGGCCAGTTCCTCAAGGCGGTGATGATGACCCTGCTTGGTATCATGCTCGCCACGGTTGGCATTGACCCCTCCTCCGGCGCCGAGCGGTTCACCTTCGGCTCCAGCGATCTGCTCGATGGCATCAGCTTCCTGCTGGTGGCGATGTCGATCTTTGCCTTGTCCGAAGCGCTCTCCGGCGTACTGCGCCCGGATCAAAAAAAGGACGTGGCGGCGCCGTCCTCGAAGATGGGTGATCTGCGCTTGAGCCGGGAAGAAATCAAGGACGTGGCGCCGGTGATCGGCCGTTCCTCCATTCTTGGTTTTCTGATTGGCATTTTGCCCGGCGCCGGCGCCACCATTGCCAGCTTCCTGGCCTACGCCACCGAGCGGAATCTGGCCCGGGGCGAGAAGAAGAAACAGTTTGGCCAGGGTTCCCTGCGCGGCTTGGCGGCGCCGGAAACCGCCAACAACGCCGCCTGTACCGGCTCCTTCGTGCCGCTGCTGACCCTGGGTATTCCCGGTTCCGGCACCACCGCGGTGATGCTTGGCGCTTTGATTGCCTACGGACTGCAACCCGGTCCGTTGTTGATGCACGATAACCCGGACGTGTTCTGGGCGGTGATCATGTCCATGTACGTGGGCAACGTGGTGCTGCTGTTCCTCAATCTGCCGATGATCCCGTACATCGCCAAAACACTGGCGCTGCCGAAGCCGTTGCTGACCGTGCTGATTCTGTTCTTCAGCCTGATCGGTGTGTATCTGGTGTCGTTCAATACCTTCGACCTGTATCTGATGGTGGGCTTCGCGGTGTTGTCGCTGATATTGCGGCAGTTGAATTTCCCCATGGCACCGTTGATTCTGGGCTTTATTCTCGGCGGCATGCTGGAGAGTAATTTCCGCCGGGCGATGATGATCGCCGACGGTTCCATCGCGTTCCTGTGGGAGCGGCCGTTGACCCTGTGCATCACACTGGTGTCCCTGGCGCTGCTGCTGGTGCCGCTGATGGACTTCCTGCGCGGACTGAAACGGCCGGCGCCGGAAGCGGAGCTGTCCGACAACCTGTAAACCCTTACTGGCCGGGAGGAACCATGCGTCGCAGGCGTATTCAACGGTTGGAAACCCGGCTGGTCCTGTGGGTGCTGGCGTTCAGTCTGCTGCAGGTGGTGCTGTTCGCCGCTCTGGGGCAGTACCTGCTGGAGCGGGGCGTGCGGGAGGAGGCCGGCCGCAAGGCGCTGGATATGGCGCAAGTGGTGGCGGAATTGCCGCAGGTGCGCCAGGCACTGGCGGCCGGTGTCGGTTCCCCGGCCGGTGACGCGCTGGCGCCGTTCATCAGCCATCTCTGGCGGCAGACCGACGCGGATTTTATCGTGGTGGGCGATACCCGGCTGCGGCGGCTGGCGCACCCGCAGCCCGACCGCCTGGGCAAGACCATGCAGGGCGGTGACAGTCAGGAAGTGCTGACCGGGAACGCCATTATTTCCGAAGCTCAGGGCTCCCTGGGTTTTTCCGTACGCGGCAAGGCCCCGGTGCTGGACGCCGGCGGTAATGTCATCGGTCTGGTGTCGGTGGGCTTTCTCAACCGTTCGGTGGAGTCCATCGTCGCCGGCCGCTATCTGCAGTGGCTGCCGGTGGTGCTGGCGGTGTTCCTGGTCGGGATTTTGTCTTCGCTCTGGATCGCCCGTCGTGTGCGCGCCGCTTTGTTCGGCTGGCAGCCCCATGAAATCGCCCGGGTATTCGCCGAGCAGAGCGCCATGCTGGATACGGTGCGCTCGGGCATTGTTGCTCTGGATCTGGACGGCTGGGTGCAGCGCAGCAATCGCCGGGCGCGGGAATTGCTGGGGGTGACCACGTCGCAGGAAAGCGCATTGCACTTGCGGGATCTGTTTCCCGATCAGGCCGGTTTTCTGTTGCGGGATGTGGAGCAGGTGCTGGATGGCGTGGAGCTGTACGCCGCTGGCCAGGAGTTGGTGCTGTTTCGGCGGCCGTTGCGGGTGGGTGGCACGGTGCGTGGCGTGTTTCTGAGTTTTCGTCCTCAGGACGAGGTGGCCCACGTCAGCCGGCAACTGGCCCAGGTGGAAGCGTTCGCCGAACTGCTGCGGGTGCAGACCCATGACTATTCCAACAAGCTCAATACCCTGGGCGCGTTGATCCAGATGGGCGCCTACGACAAGGCGGTGGAGTTGATCGGTCTGGAAAGTCAGGGGCATCAGGCCATGGTCAACCGGCTGCTGGACAGCACCGGGGAGCCGCTGCTGGCGGGATTGCTGCTGGGTAAATACCACAAGGCCAAGGAACAGGGCGTTGCCTTCGAGGTGGCGGAAGAGAGCGTGCTCGACGCGGCGGCCCCCAAGGCCCTGCTGGAGCGGCTGGTGTCGATTCTGGGCAACCTGATCGACAACGCCATCGAGGCGGCGCGCGTCGGGTCACGCCAGCCGGCGCGGGTTCGGGTGACGTTCGACGATCTTGGTGACCATCTGATCTTCGATGTGGAAGACAGTGGAGAAGGGTTGCACCGAGAGCGGCTGGAGGCGCTGTTCCGGCCGGACTATTCTTCCAAGAGCGGGCGTCAACACGGTGTCGGCTTGTATCTGGTGAAGACCTACGTGAGTGCCCTGCAGGGTACCCTGGAAGTGGCCCAGGCCGATCTTGGCGGCGCCCGGTTCACGGTGTATCTGCCCCGCCGGCCAACGGACGAGGACAACCGGTCATGACCTATTCAGTGGTGATCGTCGAGGATGAAAGCGAGGTGGCCCGTTTGCTGGCGGAATACCTGCAACGGGACGATCAGTTCCGGGTCACCGCGGTGGTCGGCGATCTGGCCGGCGGGCGCGCCTTGCTGGAGCGTTATCAGCCCGATCTGCTGCTGCTCGACGTCTATCTGCCCGATGGCAGCGGCCTGGACCTGCTGGCGGAGTTGCGCGCCGCCGGCCACGGCTGTGAAGTAATGATGGTGACCGCCGCTTCCGAAGTGGCCTCCCTGGAACGGGCCTTGCAGCTGGGGGCTTTTGACTTCCTGGTGAAACCGGTGCTGCTGCAGCGGCTGGACCGGGCCTTGAACACCTTCATGCAACGCCAGCGGCGCTTGCGCCAGTCGCCGGCGGTCACTCAGTCCATGGCCGATGCACTGTTTTCCCGAGACGCGGAGGGCGAACCGGCGGCCCCGGCGAAGGGCGGGCAGGCGCGCCTGCCCAAGGGGATCGATGCGCTTACCTTGTCCCGGGTGCGGGCGGTGCTGGCCAAGGTTCCCCGGGACTTCCTCAATGCCCAGGAGGTGGGCAAACGTGCCGGCGTCAGCCGTTCCACCGCCCGCCGTTACCTGGAATACCTGCTTCAGCGCCACGAACTGGAAGCCGATCAGACCTATGGCAGCATCGGTCGCCCGGAGCGCCGTTACCGGCCTCTGTCCCGTCAGGATGGATAGTCGTCCCATCGCCACAGGCTTCGCTGCTAAAGCAGCTTCCCACAAAGGGGTTATGAAACCGCGGTGGGAAGCTGGCTTGCCAGCGAATAGCCTATAGCGACTGGAATATCAGCACGCGATGGTTTCCGGCCTCGGGAACCATCAGCTTGTCCCGGTAAAAGTAGACGCCCGTGGGAAAGTTCAGCACCCGTGCCGAGGCGGCGCCGTCATCCTCACCGTTCTGGTCGTCGTCGTTTGATTGATTGTGAGTGAGATCGCTCTGGCCCAGCACGATATCGGCTTGCTGGAAGTTATTGGTGGGGAAGCTGTTCCAGATCAGTACGCGATGATTGCGGCTGTCGGTGACCGCCAGTTGCTCGCCGTTGGAATCGATGCCGTAGGGGGTGTCCAGATTTTCCGCGGACCCGGTGACCGAGGTGAAATCCGCCTGGCCCAGCACGATATCAGCAGGTTGGAAGTGGCTGGTGGGGAAGGTATTCCAGATCAGCACCCGGTTATTATCGTTGTCCGCCAGTGCGAGACGATGGCCGTCCGTCCAGAGGCCGGTGGGGAAATCGAGCGCACGGGCGGAATGGACGACGCTGCCGTCCTGGCTGCCCTCATCTGGGGCGCAACGGGTAAAGTCGGGCTGACCCAGTACCAGATCCGCGGGCTGGCCGTGGGTGGTGGGCAGGGCGTTCCAGATCAGCACTCGATTGTGGGAGGAGTCGGCCACCACCAGTTTGCCGTCCGGGGTGAGCACGGCGGCTTCGGGATAGCGCAAGTGGGTGGCATCGCAAGCGGTGTCTTCGGAATCCAGACTGGTTTGCCCCACGACGACATCGGGTTCGGCCCCGCCGCTGGTGGGGACCGTGTTGTAAATCAGGACCCGGTTGCCGTCGCTGTCCGCCACCGCCATCTTGCCGCCCGCTATCGAAACCCCTTCCGGGCGGGGCAGCCCACCCGGCTCGTTGCTGGTGAAATCCGGCTGGCCCAGCACGAAATCGGCGGCGGCGGTGTTGACAGTGGGAAAGGTGTGGTAGCCCAGCACCCGGTAATTGTCGGTGTCACTGATGAACAGCGTGCCGGAAGAGCTTACCGCCGGATTGCCATACGGGGTGGCCAGGGAGTCGGCCGCTGGTTTGTCGTAGTCCGTCTCCGCCCCCGTCCCCTTGTTGGGGCCGGTGCCGGTGAAGTCTGCCTGGCCGATAACAGTGGCGGCGGGCTGGAACGTATTGAATTCCAATTTGACCAGCCAGGCCGCCGTTACGGTGGGCAGGGCATTGCCGGCCCGGTCCTTGGCGTCGATGCTCAGATCAACCCCGGAACCGCGCGGCCAGGTGCCGTCGCCGGGCGTCAGGGTCAGCGTTTTGCCGTCGTCGGACCAGGCCAAAGTGCTGCTCGCCTCCAGCGCGCCGCCCAATTGCAGGCTGTCGGTATCCATGGGTTCACTGAACGTCACCACGATGCGGGCTGTCTTATCCAGCACCGGGCCGGTCTGATCGAGTGAAGCCGTGGGCGGCGTGCCATCCCGGGAACCACTGCCCCCTCCGCCTCCCCCGCAAGCGGAAAGGGTGAGGGTCGCGGCCAGGCCCAATGCCGTCAGGCCGCGCGGTGTCATGCTGATGAAGTCCTTGTCGCTCATCGGTCTTCCTTGTGTGGTTTGGCGGATACACTCTTTTTAGGAGTATCACAAAACGGTGGAGGGGCACGAGGTTGGAACCCGTTTTTGAGAGGTTTGTTTTACAAAGGGCGGGCCGCCCCCAAGGGCGCTGAAAGAGGCGGGATTCCGGCGCCCGGGCCCCGCCGTCTCTTTATTTGCCCGCGACTCGTCCATGGGCGACAATAGCGCCCCTTTTTCAGCCACCAGTCAGTTTGGAGCCCTGCATGTCCAGTGCCCCCGCCAGCCGTGATCTCGCCAATGCCATCCGTGCGCTCAGCATGGATGCGGTCCAGCAAGCCAATTCCGGCCACCCCGGCGCACCCATGGGCATGGCGGACATCGCCGAAGTGCTCTGGCGCGGTTTTCTCAAGCACAACCCCGGCAACCCGAAGTGGCCGGACCGGGACCGCTTCGTGCTGTCCAACGGCCACGGTTCCATGCTGCTGTACAGCCTGCTGCACCTGACCGGCTACGGCGTCAGCCTGGAAGACATCAAGAACTTCCGGCAACTCGGCAGCCCCACCGCCGGGCACCCGGAATATGGCGACGCGCCGGGTATCGAGACCACCACCGGCCCGCTGGGGCAGGGCATCGCCAACGCCGTGGGCATGGCGCTGGCGGAGAAGGTGCTGGCGGCGCAGTTCAATCGCGAAGGCCACCAGATCGTCGATCACCATACCTACTGTTTCCTGGGTGATGGCTGCATGATGGAGGGGATTTCCCACGAAGTGGCGTCCCTGGCCGGGACCCTGGGGCTGGGTAAACTGATCGCCTTCTATGATGACAACGGCATTTCCATCGATGGCGAGGTGGAAGGCTGGTTCACCGACGATACGGTGGAACGCTTCCGCGCCTACGGCTGGCAGGTGATCCCCAATGTGGACGGCCATGATCCGGAAGAGATCCGCATGGCGGTGGAAACCGCGCGCAAGAACAGCGAACAGCCTACCCTGATCTGCTGCAAGACCATCATCGGCTTCGGCAGCCCCAACAAGCAGGGCAAGGAAGAATCCCACGGCGCCGCGCTGGGCGAGGACGAAATCGCCCTGACTCGTGAAGCCCTGGGATGGCAGCACGGTCCGTTCGAGATTCCCGAAGATATTCGCCAGGCCTGGGATGCTTGCGACACCGGTGCCGGGCAGGAGGCCGAATGGCAGGCCCGGTTCGACGCCTACCGGGCGGAATTCCCGGAGCTGGCGGTGGAGTACCAGCGCCGTATGGACGGCAAGCTGCCCACCGGCTTCGATCAGGCCGCCCAGGCCTTCATCAAGGCGTGTCAGGAAAAGGGCGAAAAAGTGGCCAGCCGCAAGGCCAGCCAGAATGCCCTGGACGCCTACGGTCCGCTGCTGCCGGAACTGCTTGGCGGCTCCGCCGATCTGGCCGGTTCCAACAACACGCTGTGGAAAGGCTGCAAGGCGGTGAATGCTGCTGACGCCAGCGGTAACTATGTGCATTACGGGGTGCGCGAGTTCGGGATGACCGCGATCATGAACGGCGTTTGCCTGCACGGTGGCCTGCGCCCCTACGGCGGTACCTTCCTGGTGTTCATGGAATACGCCCGCAACGCCGTGCGCATGGCGGCGCTGATGCACCAGCCCAATATTCTGGTCTACACCCATGACTCCATCGGTCTGGGCGAGGACGGCCCCACCCACCAGCCCATCGAACAGCTGGCCAACCTGCGCATGACGCCGAACATGAGCACCTGGCGCCCGTGCGACACGGTGGAAACCGCGGTGGCCTGGAAACACGCTCTGCAGCGTCAGGACGGCCCCACCGCGCTGATCTGTTCCCGCCAGGGGCTGCCCTGCATGCCCCGGGACGAGAACGTTCTGGTCCAGGTGGAAAAGGGCGGCTATACCCTGCTGCAAACCGGTGAAGGCACCCCGGACGCACTGATCATCGCCACCGGCTCGGAAGTGGAACTGGCGGTGAAGGCCGCTGAATCGCTGGGGGCCGCCGGCCGCAATGTGCGCGTGGTATCCATGCCCAGCGTCGATGCCTTCCTGTCGCAAAGCGCGGATTACCAGGAAAGCGTGCTGCCGGCGGCGGTCAGAGCACGGGTGGCGGTGGAAGCGGCGATCAGCGATTACTGGTATCGCTTTGTCGGTCTGGACGGCAAGGTGGTAGGCATGACCGGGTTCGGCGCTTCCGCCCCCGCCGGAGACCTGTACAAGCATTTCGGCATCACCGCCGAGGCGGTGACAGAGGCCGTGGAGAGCCTGCTTTGAGAAGAGAGAGTCCGACGTTCGGCGTCCGACCATTATTATGAAAGTCGCCATCAACGGATACGGTCGTATCGGGCGCTCTTTCGTCAGGGCCCTGGCGGAGCGCTGGGAGCGGGGTTGGCAGGCGCCGTTCACGCTGACGGCGATCAACGACCTCGGCGAGGCGGAGGATCTGCTGTACCTGACCCGCTACGACACCACCCACGGCCGTTTGCCGCAGGAAGCCAGCCTGCGGGACGGCCGTTTGCATCTGGCGGAGCAGACGCCCCTGTTGCTTAACGAGCCGCAACCGGCGCGTCTGCCCTGGCGGGAACTGGGCGTGGATCTGGTGTTGGAATGCTCCGGGCATTTCCGCGCTTACCGGGATGCCGCGGTGCATCTGGAGGCCGGTGCCGGGCGGGTGATCCTCGGCGCGGTGCCGTTTGATCGCGCCGATCAGGTGGTGGTGTACGGTGTCAATCAGGAGCAGGTGGGCGGCAATGACCGCGTCCTTTCCGCGGCCTCCTGCACCACTCACTGCATCGCGCCGTTGCTGCGGGCGCTGCATGCGGATTTCGGGGTGCGTCAGGCGCTGATGCAGGAAACCCACGCCTATACCTCCGATCAGACCCTGCTGGATCACGTGCACCGGGATCCCCGCCGTGGCCGGGCCGGCGCGCAGAACATCGTGCCCACCACCAGCAGCGCCATCGGCGCGGTGCAGCAGGTGTTGCCGGAATTAGCCGGGCGTATCAGCGGTCACAGTATTCGTGTGCCGACGCTCAACGTGGCCATGGTGGAACTGACTCTGTCCCTGGAACGTCCCCCGGGCAGCGACGATCTGGACCCGTGGTTGCGCCGTCTGGCGGCGGACAGCAACGGGCTGCTGGGCTACAACGACCAGCCGCTGGTCAGCGCCGATTTCAACCACCGCCCGGAGTCCGCCATCATCGACGGCTCCCTGAGCCGGGTGCAGGGCGAGCTGGTGCAATTGGTGGCCTGGTACGACAACGAGTGGGGCTATGCCAACCGGCTGCTCGACTGGGTAAGTGAGTTGTCCAGGGCGTCGAACGTCTGACGCCCGACGGAATCTTCGAACCGACAAGTTTTCATCATCCCGGATGGATGGTTTTAGACGAGGTAGCAAGACCATGAACTTCAAACGCATGACCGACCTGGACCTGAAGGGCAAGCGGGTATTGATCCGTGAAGACCTGAACGTGCCGGTCAAAGAGGGCAAGGTCACCAGTGATGCACGCATCCGTGCTTCCCTGCCGACCATTGAGCACGCGCTGAAGGCCGGTGCCCGGGTGATGCTGATGTCCCACCTGGGCCGCCCCAGTGAAGGGGAGTACGAAGAGCAGTTTTCCCTGAAACCGGTGGCCGAGCACCTGGGAACCCTGCTGGGCCGGGACGTGCCGCTGGTGAAGGACTGGCTCGACGGTGTCGAGGTGGCCGAGGGCGAGGTCGTGCTGTGCGAGAACGTGCGTTTCAATAAAGGCGAAAAGAAGGACGACGAGGCGTTGTCACAGAAGATGGCGGCGCTGTGTGATATCTATGTGATGGATGCCTTCGGCACCGCTCACCGTGCCCAGGCGTCCACCCACGGGGTCGGCAAGTTCGCCCCGGTGGCCTGCGCCGGCCCGCTGCTGGCCAATGAGCTGGATGCGCTGGCCAAGGCGCTGGACAACCCGGCCAAGCCGCTGGTGGCGATCGTTGGCGGTTCCAAGGTGTCCACCAAACTGGAAGTGCTGGAAGCGCTGGCCGACAAAGTGGATCAGCTGATCGTCGGCGGCGGCATCGCCAACACCTTCCTGGCGGCGGAAGGGCTGCCGGTGGGCAAATCCCTGCATGAGCCGGATTTGCTCGACGCGGCGCGCAAAATCGCCACCAAGGTGCACATTCCGCTGCCGGTGGATGTGGTGGTGGCCACGGAATTTTCCGCCGACGCGGAAGCGGTGACCAAGAAGGTGGAAGAGGTGAGCGAGGATGACATGATCCTCGACGTGGGCCCGCAAACCGCCCACGTCTTCGCCGCGCTGATGAAGGAAGCCCGCACCATCATCTGGAACGGCCCGGTGGGCGTGTTCGAGTTCGACCAGTTCGGTGAGGGCACCCAGGAAATGGCCGAGGCCATCGCCGACAGCGAAGCGTTCTCCATCGCCGGCGGCGGTGACACCCTGGCCGCGGTGGACAAGTATGAAATCGCCGACCGCATCAGCTACATTTCCACCGGCGGCGGTGCCTTCCTGGAGTTCGTGGAAGGCAAGACCTTGCCCGCGGTGGCCATGCTCGAGGCCCGGGCCAGGGACTGAGACGCTGGCACGCAACACGCCAGCACGCGCCCACGCCAAAGCGTGCCAGCGTGAAGCGTGTTGCCTGTAAGCGAAACAAGGTTACGGACGAAGTAATAGTGGTGTCGGTCACCACCAACGGATAATCAAGGGGTAAAACCATGGCACTGATCAGCATGCGCCAATTGCTGGACCACGCCGCCGAGCACGGCTACGGCGTTCCGGCGTTCAACGTGAACAACCTGGAACAGATGCGCGCCATCATGGAAGCGGCGGATAAAACCAATTCGCCGGTGATCGTGCAGGCCAGCGCCGGTGCCCGCAAGTACGCCGGTGCCCCGTTCCTGCGCCACCTGATTCTGGCGGCGGTGGAAGAATTCCCCCATATCCCGGTGGTCATGCACCAGGATCATGGCACCAGCCCCGCCGTGTGCCAGCGCTCCATTCAACTGGGCTTTTCCTCGGTGATGATGGACGGCTCCCTGGGTGAGGACGGCAAAACCCCCACCGACTACGAGTACAACGTGCGGGTGACCCGTCAGGCGGTGGATATGGCCCACGCCTGCGGCGTCTCGGTGGAAGGGGAGCTGGGCTGTCTGGGCTCCCTGGAAACCGGCCAGGCCGGCGAGGAAGACGGTATCGGCGCGGAAGGCACCCTGAGCCATGAGCAGATGCTCACCGACCCGGAAGAGGCAGCGGACTTCGTCAAGGCCACCCATGTGGACGCCCTGGCCATCGCCATCGGTACCAGCCACGGCGCCTACAAGTTCACCCGTCCGCCCACCGGCGACATTCTGGCCATCGAGCAGATCAAGGCGATCCATGCCCGTATCCCGGATACCCACTTGGTCATGCACGGCTCTTCTTCCGTGCCGCAGGACTGGCTCGCCATCATCAATGAGTTCGGTGGCGAGATCCCGGAAACCTATGGCGTGCCGGTGGAAGAGATTCAGGAAGGCATCAAATACGGGGTGCGCAAGGTCAACATCGATACCGACCTGCGTCTGGCGTCCACCGGCGCCATCCGCCGGTTCCTGGCCACCAACAAGGCCGAGTTTGACCCACGCAAGTACCTGAAGGAATCCGTGACCGCCATGCGCGATATCTGTATCGCCCGGTACGAAGCGTTCGGTACCGCCGGTAACGCCGACAAGATCAAGCCGGTAAACCTGGAAGTGATGTTCCAGCGTTACGAAGACGGCGAACTGGACCCGCGCGTTAAGTAAAGATCGGGCTTGGCCGTCCAACGCTGACACGCAACACGCAAACACGCCTTTAACCGCCCTGTCATCCCGGGCCTGACCCGGGATCTCCCTCTGGAGGGCATCGGGCTTTGTAGAGGGAGATGCCGGATCACGTCCGGCATGACGTTTTTCACAAGAGGGCTTTGGGTTTGGCGTGCCAGCGTGTTGCTTGCCAGCGAATTCGTGCCGTGACGCCTGCCTTTTCTTCCCCCATCTCCTTCCTCCTCCCGTCCTCTTGCCTGAAAGTGCCGTTCACTTGGCGGATACTCCAGTCGGCGCTATGATGGTTACTTGGTGTTACACATAACAATAGTCGTAACTCATCTAAGCGACGCGAGAATTTCAGGGAGAGCCTCCATGGCGATCGACAATTGTGAAAACCTGCCCGGACAACGCGGGCCCGCCGACCACGAGCGGCGTACACAGATTCTGCAGGTGGCGGATGAACTGTTCCGAGTGCACGGTTACCGCAAGACCTCGGTGACCGACATTGCCAAGGCGATTGGAGTGTCCAGCGCTTATCTGTACCGCTTTTTCGATTCCAAACAGGCGATCGGTGAGTCGGTTTGCGCCCTGGCGTTGTCGACCATGGGCGAGGCCATCCGCGCCGTCTCCGAGCGCGACGCCTCCGCCACTCAGCGCCTGCGCGACATGCTGCACACCTTGCTTTCCGAGGGGATGCGGCTGTTTCTCAAGGAGCGGTGCATACACGATATTGTTGTTGTCTCCATTGAGAATCAGTGGGCGGTCACCGAAGAACACAATAATGAGATCTACGAGGCGATCGAGAAAATCGTCTCGGACGGCCGTGAAAGCGGGGAATTCGAGCGTAAGACGCCATTGGATGAGGTTTGCATGGCGATCCGCGTCACCGCCGCCGCCTACGCTCACCCGGTGCTGCTCAGCCGGCTGGGGAACACCGAGGAGATGGAGACCAAGCTGGCGGCGGTTACCAACCTGATCCTTCGGAGTCTGGCACCCTGAAAATAATCGAAAGTTACAAGTTGACAATAACGTAACCTGTAACTATACTGGCTCCATCAGCGTGGGAGACCAGCAAGCACTCGCGAAATCGCCCTGACCTCCCGCGACATTCCCTGAATGTGAACGTGAGGAAAGGATGATGAAAAACGTAGCCCGTTTGTCCGTTGCCGCCCTGGTCGTTGCTGGTCTGGCTGCCGCACCGCTGGCCCAGGCCAACAGTTTCGAAGATCAGGTTCGTGCCGATTATCTGAGCGCCCGTGAGCAGATCGACTCCCCGGCGCTGGTTGACGGCCAGGTACAAAGAGCCGCCAGCGATCGCCTGCAAGCCGAGCAGCGTGGTCAGTCCCAGGGTGAAGGTCGTGATTTCCTGAGCGTCCGTGAAAATATCGACTCCCAGGACTACATCGCTTACCGCTCCCAGGAAGCTCAGCACAACCTGGCGGTCGCCAAGGAACGTGCTCCCCTGGCCAGCCAGACTCCGGTGGATCACCTGGGTCACCGCCTGAACCTGGACTCTCCGGAGAATCTGCAACGCGTCATCTCCGAAGTGCAGGCCCAGCAAGCATTGCGAGCTCAGCAGGCACAGCTGTAAGAGACTCGCCAGCAAACCTGCAAGCTTGTAGTACTTCGCCCGGCTTCCCTGGCCGGGCCCATCAAAGCGCCCTTGACCGGGCGCTTTGTGGTTCGGGCGATGGCATGCCGGGCACGGAGTGCCTATCATTGACGGTTGTCATACACCGCCTGAATCGAGTTTCCCGCCTATGTCGATACCGTTTTCCCGCGACGCCATCACCCGCAGTTGGCATCCTCTGAATTGGGAACGGTTCGCCCCTCTCGATGACCCCAGCCTGGATTACGTCAGCTACTACGGCATTGATTTCGCCGCCCGGCTGCCGCGGCTGGAGCACGGTTTCGGCTATTTCGATGCCGCCGGCCATACTCTCGGTATCCATGTGTGGCGTCCCCCGTCGCCGAAGGGCACGGTGTTCGTATGTCATGGTTATTTTGATCATGTCGGTCTCTACGGTCATGTCATTGGGCATCTGTTGGAAAAAGGCTTCGCCGTGGTCGCCTACGATCTTCCCGGGCACGGCCTCAGTTCCGGCCCGCCGGCGGATATCGATGACTTCAAGGTGTATCGGGAAGTGTTGGAGCAGTGTCTGAGCCTGGCCCGGGCGCATTTGCCCAAACCCTGGCACGTGGTGGCGCAGAGCACCGGCGGGGCCATCGTCATGGATTTCCTCCTGCACCACCGGTTCGATGCGGACGAGGCACCGTTCGACCAGGTGATCCTGCTGGCGCCCCTGGTGCGCCCATTCAAGTGGGGCACCGCTCGCTGGCTGCATACCCTGATTCGCCCCTTTGCCCGCTCGATAAAGCGGGTTTTCACCATCAATTCCGGGGATCCGGACTTCCTCGATTTCCTGGAAAACCGGGATCCCCTGCAGCCGCGGCGGCTGCCGGCCAGTTGGGTGACCGCGCTGAAGCGCTGGTTGCCCGGATTTGAACGGGCGACCCCGGTGCCGTTGTCGCCGGTGGTGATTCAAGGTGATCAGGACGAGACGGTGGACTGGCGCTACAACCTGGATATTATCCGCCGCAAGTTCCGGGAGCCCCGCATTCATATCCTGGAGGGCGCGCGTCATCAGTTGGCCAATGAGCAGGCGGACTACCGGGAGCGCATCTTTCGTATCATCGACGATTGTCTGAATGTGCCGGAGCGCGCGGCCGGGCCGCGGGCCTGAAGGCGTGGGATTTTACCTTGTGTTACTTGCCTGCCACGGCGTGAAATCTGGGACAATAGTGCTACTCGGACACAGTGCCCGGGCGTGAGCAGGAGGTAAGGCCATGAAGTTCAAACCAGTATGGATGGCCGCGGGTGTGATGCTGGTGACGATGGCAACGCCGGCGTTGGCTCAACTGGATAATCGAGCGGATCCCGCCACTCAGGCGGAGCAGCGGCGGCAGGATGTGCAGAACCGCCTGGACAGTCAGCGCCGCGCCGCGGAAGAGCGACGGAAGGCCCAGCAGCAACGAGCCGATGAACGGATGGAGGCCGCCGAGCAGCGCCGCAAGGAGATGGAACAGGAAGCGCTGCGTCGTCGCGAGGCGCTGACGCGATAGCGGGAAAGCCCCGGGATGACCGGGGCTTTTCGTTTCAGGAAACGGCTTACTCTTTGGGTTTGATCGCGCCTTCCTTCATTTCCTGCAAGCGCTCCTTGATCTGGTCCGGGTTATCCAGGTTCTCCCGATCCTTGGCGTAGTCTGGGCTTTGCATGTCCTTACCCATTTCCTTGGCTTCCTGGCGGGCCTTGTCCCGGGTTGCCCGCCCTTCCTCAAGCCGCTCCTCGATATTCTTGTCGATCTTGCTGCGGTCCTCACCGTAGTTTCTGGCCTTGTCCGAAACGCCTTCGGCGGCACGTCGCTTGGACTCGGTTTCGGCTTCGATCGCCTTTTTATATTCCTTGGAGATGTTTTCCGGACTGTCCAGATTACGGCGTTCGGTGGAGTAATCCCGCCCGGACGTGTCGTCAGCCATCGCGAGCGGCGCCGCCACGACACCGAGAGTAGCGAAAATAAGGGGGATAAATGCTGACCGTTGCATGAGTCGTCTCCTTGTAGATCGATGGTTACTCCCTGAACATTCCGTGGAGTAGCGCTTTTTTGGATTCATTGTTTTAGTTCACCGCGGAGGCCGGCATGGGGCGGTCCGTACCGGCGACACAGTGATATGTTCAAGATGCGCGAACTGTACAAAAATTCAAGTCATACATTAGTAAAAAAGAACATCGCGGCTGGTGGAGCCGTGGCTGTGGGAAGCTGCCTTGGCAGCGAATTGCGTGACGTATTGGCGCAATATTCAGGGTAAACTGGGCGAACGTCGTGGAACTAATCGGTATGAGGTGGGAAATGGATCAGAATGCGTTGAAGCAGAAGGTGGCGGAGGCCGCCTTGCGTCATGTGCCCGAAGGCGAGGTCATCGGCGTGGGTACCGGCTCCACGGCAAACTATTTTATTGATGCCCTGGCGACCATGAAGGGCCGCCTGGCCGGCGCCGTGGCCAGCTCCGAAGCCACCGCCGAGCGGTTGCGTGGACACGGTATCGAGGTGTTGGAGCTGAACCAGGTGGGCAGTCTGCCGCTGTACGTGGACGGTGCCGACGAGGTCAACGATCACCGGGAGATGATCAAGGGCGGTGGTGGCGCCCTGACCCGCGAAAAAATCGTGGCGGCGGTGGCCGAGCGGTTTATCTGTATTGTCGACGGCTCCAAGCAGGTCAAACGCCTGGGCGGATTCCCGCTGCCGGTGGAAGTGATCCCCATGGCCCGTTCCTACGTGGCGCGCCGGCTTGTCGCGCTCGGCGGGCAGCCCCAATACCGGGAGGGTTTTGTCACCGATAATGGCAATCTGATTCTTGACGTGCGCAACCTGGATATTCTCAACCCCATCGAGCTGGAAGAGAAAATCAACAATATTACCGGGGTCGTCACCAACGGCCTGTTTGCCCGCCGTCCCGCCGATCTGGTGCTGGTGGGGCGCGGCGACGAGGTGATCACCATCTGATTGGCTTCAATCATGACCAAAGGGGGAGGGCATCCTTTCCCCCATCACGGATTCGCAACCGGGTATCTCTGAATTCGCGCGACGTCTCCGGTCAGGGGACGCCAGGGCTGCCAGGTGTCATTTCCCACTCACTGGCCCTGTGTCCGTGGGTGGGAATCCGCTCATTTTCCCCTTCTTCATTCCTGTAAGTTTTTATATTTCAACGGGTTACGGTTTTGGCCTGTGGATTGCTTTGAGTCTTTGATCGGCGTCTCGCCGGACTCTGAAATACCCACAACAATGACGGTCATTACTGGAGTACAACATGAACTCGTCTCTTCGCCATCTCTGTGTTGCCTTAACCGCTTCCCTTCTGATACCCGCTTCCGCCTTCGCTGGGGACCGGTCCGACTGGCCGGACAATTTTACCGTCGGCACCGCCAGTCAGGGTGGTACCTATTTCGCCTATGGCTCCGGCTGGGCGCACTTTGTCGCTGAGAATCTGGGGGTTTCCGGTGGCGCGGAAGTGACCGGCGGCCCGGTACAAAACATGGCCCTGGTGCACGCCGGTGAACTGGGATTCGGGCTGGTCACGCTGGGGCCCGCCCGCGAGGCCATCGCGGGTGAGAGCCCGCTGGCGCCCGGGGTGAAGATGGACAACGTCTGCGCCATGTTCCCGATGTACCAGACCCCGTTCTCGATCACGGTGCTGGCGGATTCCGGCATCAAGTCCATTTCGGACATCCCCGATGGCGCCCGCATTGGCTTCGGGCCCGCCGGTTCGACCTCCGACAGTTACTTTCCGCGGATGATGGAAACCCTGGGGGTGAAATTCAAACGCCGTAATGGCAGTTGGTCCGATCTTGGCGGCCAGCTCCAGGATGGCCTGATCGATGTGGTGGCCTTTGCCGCTGGCATCCCCATCCCCGCGGTCAGCCAGTTGGAGGTGCAGTCTTCGATCAACATTCTTGAGTTCAACCCGGACGAGTTGAAAAAGGTGGTCGATGCCTTCCCGGTGGCCCCCTTCACCATCCCCCAGAGCACTTACCGCTCCCTGTCCGCGGATTCGCAGGCGGTGTCCATGTGGAACTTCGCCGCGACCAACTGCGATATGCCGGAAAGCTTCGTGTACGAAATCACCAAGCTGACCATGGAGAACAACGACAAGATGGTGTCCATCCACAAAGCCGCCCGTTCCACCGTGCCGGAGAATTACGACAAAAATACCGTGCTGCCCTGGCATCCGGGCGCGGCGCGCTGGTTCAACGAAAACGGCTACACCATTGACGCCAACATGATCAAATAACGCCGGCGAGGAGCTCCCATGACAACCACAAAGCACGACCGGCAACCGCTGGCGTCAGCGCCGGCCAATGACCATTTGCTTGTCCACGGTGTGGATGAGGAACCGGTGGAGGCGAATCGCCGCCTCTTTCAGCGCGGATTACTGCTGGCGGTGACTGTTCTCACCATCGCGTATTCAGCGTTCCACCTGTACACCCTGAACATTTCTCCCCTGGAGACCTGGTCCTTCCGCATCGTGCACGTCTGCGGCGCATTGGTGCTGGGGTACCTTCTGTTCTCAGGCTCCGGCTTTGCTGAAGAGGGGAGCACGGGGCCGCGCTGGACCTCGGCCGCGTCCGCCCTGCTCCTGGTGCCGGCGATGTACGCGCTGGTCCAGACCGGGCGCATGTACCTGATGGTGCGTGAAGGGGCCATGCGCCTGCCGGTGGATCTTGAAACCTGGCACTTTGGCTGGCCGCTGCTGGTGGCCACCGGGCTGGGTATCGTGGTGAGCTGGTTTCACAAACGCGGCCGGTCGGTATTCAGTTGGCCGGACCTGGTTCTGGCAATCAGTGCGATCACGGTGGCCAGCTACTTCCTGGTGGTTTACAACACGCCGATGCGGATGACCACGGGCACCTCCTTCGCCCCGGTGGGCATTTCTTTCGCCGCCTTTGCCGGCAGCGTACTGATCATGGAGATGACCCGGCGCCTGGCGGGGCTGGCCCTGGTGATCATCACCGTGATTTTCCTGGGCTATGTGTTCGCCGGTCCGTATCTGCCCGGCTTTCTGAGTTACCCGGGCCTTTCCGTCCAGCGCTTCTTCAGCCAGGTCTATACCGACGCCGGCGTGTTGGGGCCGACCACGGCGGTGTCGTCCACTTACATCATCCTGTTCATTATCTTCGCGGCTTTCCTGCAAGCTTCGAAAGTGGGGGATTACTTCGTCAATTTCGCCTTCGCGGCGGCGGGGCGCTCCCGGGGTGGTCCCGCCAAGGTCTCCATTTTTGCTTCCGGTTTGATGGGTATGATCAACGGCACCAGTGCCGGCAATGTGGTGTCCACCGGTTCACTGACCATTCCGCTGATGAAGAAGGTGGGCTACCGCAAGCAGACCGCGGGAGCGATAGAGGCGGCGGCGTCCACCGGTGGTCAGATCATGCCGCCGATCATGGGTGCCGGCGCCTTCATCATGGCGGAGATCACCGGTATCCCGTACACCGAGATCGCTATTGCCGCCGTTATTCCTGCGATCCTGTACTTCGCCTCGGTTTACTTCATGGTGGATCTGGAGGCGGCCAAGACCGGCATGCGGGGAATGCGCGCGGATGAGCTGCCCTCCTTGAAGCGCCTGGCGCGCCAGTGCTACCTGTTCGCCCCGATTCTGATCCTGATCGTGGCTCTGTTCCTGGGCTATTCGGTGATCCGTGCGGGCACTCTGGCCATGGTCTCCGCGGTGGTGGTGAGCTGGCTGTCGCCCAACAAGATGGGGATTCGTTCCATCCTCAAGGCGCTGGGGTTGTCGGGTATTATGTCGGTACAGATCATCGTGGTTTGTGCCTGCGCCGGGATAATCGTGGGTGTCATCTCGCTGACGGGGGTTGGCGCGCGCTTCTCCTCCATGTTGTTGGGCGTGGCGGAAACCAGCCAGTTGCTGGCGCTGATCTTCGCCATGGGCATCTCGGTGCTCCTGGGAATGGGCATGCCCACCACCGCGGCCTACGCCGTGGCCGCTTCGGTGGTCGCGCCGGGCTTGGTCCAGTTGGGGATTGATCCGCTTACCGCCCACTTCTTTGTGTTCTACTTTGCGGTGGTGTCGGCCATTACCCCGCCGGTGGCACTGGCGTCTTACGCGGCGGCGGGCATTTCCGGCGCCAACGCCATGGAGACCTCGGTGGCGTCCTTCCGTATCGGTCTGGCGGCGTTCATTGTGCCGTTCATGTTCTTCTACAACGGCGCTTTATTGATGGAAGCGGGGGTGCTGGAGATCGCCCGCGCCCTGGTCACCGCGACCATCGGGGTGTATCTGCTGTCCTGTGCGGTGCAAGGTTGGTTCCTGCGCCAGCACGCGATGGGGATGGTGCGGTTGATGCTGCTGGCCTCGGCGATGATGATGATTGCTGGAGGCCTGATAACCGATATCGGCGGCATCGCCCTGGCCCTGGCGGCGTTTTTCCTGCAGAAAAGACTGGCCGGCGCGCCCATGGCGACGCAACCCTGATGGGCGGGGCCACCCGTGACTTTTGTCGCGCGTGGCCCCTGGAATGGCCGCTACCAATAACCCGGTTTGATCGGTGAATGTGATATGCGATGACGGCTAGAGTCTGGGGAGTTGTGCTGTTTCTGGTCACCGCCTTGTTTTCCTGGCAACTGGGGGCGTGGTCCGGCTATCGGCTGTTGGAGCGGGAAAGCCTCAAAGAGTCGTTTCGTTACAGTCAGCTGGTTGATCGCGAACTCAAGCGCTATCGCCCGATTCCGGAGCTGATGGCTGAACATCCGTTATTGCGGGCGGCCCTGGAAGAACCCGCCGACCCGGAATTGGTGCTGCGCGCTAATAATCAGATGAAACGCATGGCCACCATCATCGGCAGTTCCGATGTCTACCTTATGGACCATCGCGGCCTCACCATTGCCGCCAGCAACCACGATCGGCAGGACAGTTTCATCGGCCGGAATTTCGATTTCCGGCCATATTTCAATGATGCGATTCGCACTGGTGCGGCGGCTTTGTATTTTGCCCTCGGCTCCACCTCCGATGTGCGCGGTCTTTACTTCGCCTTTCCCATTCAGGCGGATACCGGCGGGGTTCTGGGCGTCGTTGCCGCCAAGGTTCAGGTCACCGAGCTGGAGTCCCAGTGGCAGCGTCCGGCCTCTTTCACTGACGCCGAAATGGTGGTGCTGGATGGGGATGGCTTCAGTTTCCTGGCGAGCCGCCGGCAATGGCTCTACCGGGATTTCATGGCCGATGGCGAGGGGCCGTCCGAAAGCATCTCCCGAGCGCGGCTACGTTACCCACGCCGCGCGCTGACCCCCATGGATATCGAATATCTGGGCCGGCCTTTAGGGGTATCACCTCGATCCAGGTTGGTCCGTATCCGGGATGAGGGGGCCTGGCGGGAATACCTCAGCGTGCAAACACCGCTGCCCGAGCTGGATTGGGACCTGGAAGTCATGCTCGGTACCCGCCAGGTTTTTTGGAGTCAGGTGCGGTTCCTGGTGATGGGGCTGGTGGTGTTTCTGGGAGCCATGCTGACCTGGCTTTATCTCAAGGAACGTTATCGCAGGGAGGCGGAATTGGCGCAGCGTGGCGTGCAGCTGGAACAGCGGGTGGCCGAACGCACGGCGGATCTGGAAGCCTCCAATCGCAAGCTGATCAACGAGGTTCATCAACGCGAGGAAGCCCAGAATGAACTGCGGGAGATTCAGCAGGAATTGATCCAGGCCGCCAAGCTGGCGGTGCTGGGCCAGATGTCCGCCGGTCTCAACCATGAAATGAGCCAACCGCTGACGGCAATACAATCCTATGCCAGGAACAGCCAGCGCTTTCTTGAGCGCGGCGATAACGCGACGGTGGACGCGAACCTGGCGGAGATTGTCACCCTGTGTGGCAAGATGGCGGAGTTGACCCGCCAATTCAAAGTGTTTGCCCGCAAATCCGAGGGGCGTCCCGCCAGCGTCGATTTACGCCAACCGGTGGACGCGGCATTGAAAATCATCCATGCCCAGGACAGTGGTGAAGGGGTTGGCGTGGACTGGCAAAGGCCCGCGCATCCGGTCATGTGCCATGGTGATCTGATTCGCATCGAACAGGTGATGGTCAATCTGCTGACCAACGCCCTGCATGCCCTGGAAGGTACGGAGCAGCCGATGATCCAGATAGATATCCAGGACAATGGCGGTACCTGGCAATGTCGGGTCAGGGATAATGGCCCTGGATTGCCAGGTAATTCCGAACAGATTTTTGAGCCGTTCTTCACCACCAAATCAATGAAACAGGGGCTGGGTTTGGGGCTCTCGATATCACGACAGATCATGGATGCGCTGGGTGGACGGCTCACCGGACAGAACCGGGAGGACGGACCGGGTGCGGAATTCATCCTGACATTGCACAAACGAGAGGCAGCGGAATGAGCAAGGCCGCGGTGATTTTTATCGATGACGATCCGGATATCCGGCAAGTCATGGCCCAGACCCTGACGCTGGAGGACATGACGGTGGAATGCTTCGCCGACGGCAAGTCCGGCCTTGCCGCCGTGAATGCGGAATTCGAGGGCGTGGTCCTGTGCGATTACAACATGCCGGATATGGATGGCCTGGCGGTACTGGAGGGCGTGCGTCGCCTGGATGACGTTATCCCTGTCATCATCCTGACCGGACAAGGAGACATCAGTACGGCGGTGAACGCCATGCAGCACGGAGCCTACGACTTTATCGAGAAGCCGTTCGATCATGACGAACTGATCGAGCTGCTGCGCCACGCCCAGGAGAAGCGCCAGCTGGCTTTGGAAAACCGTCGCCTGAAGGCGCAGGTGCGCCATCTGGCCAGACCGGGGCCGCGGCTGCTCGGCGAGTCGCCCGCCATGCGCCGGGTCCTTGACACCATCGAACCCCTGCTGGGCACTTCCGCCAACATCATGTTGCGGGGAGAGACCGGCGCCGGTAAGGACGCCATCGCCCGCCACATCCATGAGAACAGTCCTCGCGGCTCCCAGAAGTTCGTCGCGATCAACTGCGGTGCGGTGCCGGAGAGCCTGATAGAGAGTGAGTTGTTTGGCCATGAGGCCGGTGCGTTCACGGGGGCGGAAAACCCCCGTATTGGCAAGTTCGAGTATGCCCACCAGGGCACGTTGTTTCTCGACGAAGTGGAAAGCATGCCAATGCCGCTGCAAATCAAACTGCTGCGAGTGTTGGAAGAGCGCAAGGTGGAACGGCTGGGCAGTAACACGCCCATCGATGTGGATGTGCGTGTGATCGCCGCCACCAAGGGCGACCTGAAGAAGTTGAGCGAGGAAGGGGGATTCCGTGCCGACCTGTACTATCGGTTGAATGTGGTCGAGGTGGATATTCCGCCGCTGCGGGAACGCAAGGAGGATGTTCCGGTGCTGTTTCATCACTTCGCCTTGGTGGCTGCCGCCCGCCACGACCGCGAGAGCATTCCGCTTACCGCCGCCGAGACGGCCAAGTTGATGCAATACGACTGGCCAGGCAATGTCCGGGAGCTGCGCAACCTGGCGGAGCGCTATGTGTTATTGGGGCCGGCGGCGCTGGCCGGGAACGAGACGGCCCTGTTGCCGGAAATGTCTGGCCGGCAGAGCCTGTCGGAGATGATGGACGCTTTCGAGTGCTCGGTCATCACCAGTGCCCTCAACGCATGCCGGGGCAGTATCAAGGACACCATGGAACTGCTTGGCGTGGCGCGTAAGACGCTATATGACAAAATGAAGAAACACGGCCTGGACAAAGCCGAGTTCAAGGAATAATACCCCACTCCCTGTCCCCTTTTTGAAACAGAGCGACACGGTCTGTTACAGCGGCTAACCATCCGCCATCCCTGAGTACGGTTTTCCACCTTTTTTCATACGCCAATGTCTGTGCACATTTGTTTTACTGCCTGGACTACACAACAACAATGATCCGTACCGGAGGCAGTGTATGTTCGGACCTTCCCCCCTGCGTCGCGGTGGCATCGCGGCCCTGTCCCTTTCGGTCGCCGCTTCGATTGCTCCCCCGGCCTTCGCCGCCATGGGTAACACCGCCAGCAGCTATGGCCTTTTCCCTGGTGATGTGGCATCCGCTCAGGCCCTTTCCATGTTCAATCCGCAGGCCTCGTCGCTGTATTACAACCCGTCTTATCTGATCAAGGACCCCCGTGGCGAATTGACCATCGGCTTCCTGCACGCCGAGCAGGAGCTGGATGGCAGGAGCCTGGGGGGCGCCGCTCCGGCCACACGCGACGGTAACCTGCTTGATGACAGCCGCAGCCAGCAGCAATTGATCGCGCTGAAAACCGATCTGTCCAGCATCACCAAATTCGAACATCCGATTTACTTCGCCATCATCGCCGGCGTGGAAAAATACGGGAAAGAAATGCTCTCCTTTAATTCCACCACGTCCATGGGCGGGCAATACATGGAGTACGGTCGTCAACCGTTGTTCCTGAATATCGGCGGTGGCACCGAGTTGCTGCACGGGATTGCCGTGGGGGCCTCCGCCCACGTCTCCCTGCGTTCCGACGCGAAACTGGTGGCCAGCTCCAACCTGGCCGGTGAAACCCAGTACGAAACGCTCGAGGTCAACGCCAAACCGGTGATCCGGCCGGTGCTCGGCGTCACTCTGGACTGGGGCAAGCTGATCTGCGGCAAGGGCGACTGCATTACCGATGGCCTGGAAACCGCGTTCGCTTTTCGTGGCCATACCGAGGCGCGTACTTCGGTGGATTCGCGTATCACTATTCCTGGCACCGTACCGTCTCCGGGTATCGCGCTGTTGATCGATACCGTGGATTCCTACCAACCGGATATTTACAGCGCCGGGGTGCAATACCGTTTCAATGACCGGCTGCGTGCCGGGGTGACGGTGGAGCGGCAGAACTGGTCGGATCTCATGGAGGTGCTGGAGGACGACACCGTCAAGGATCAGGCGGACATTCACTTCAAGGACATCACCGTGCCGCGGGTCGGTGTTGAGTGGAGCGCGCTCAAGAACGTGAACCTGACCGCCGGCGTGGCGTTCCGGGAATCGCCATTGGAAAGCGACCGCAGCCTGGACGTCAATTACCTGGACGCGGACAAGACCATCTACGGCGTCGGCGGCTCCTGGACTATCGAACGGCCCCCCATCCTCGCTTACCCGATGCGGGTGGATTTCGGTTACCAGTTCCACGACATCGACCAGCGCAAGTTTGATCTGACCAGCGACCGGGCTCCGGTGAATCCCTACGAAACCATCGAAACCGGCGGCGAAGTCCACGTATTCAGCGGTTCCGTCACCCTGAAGTTCTGAGGAGTGGTGTCATGCGAAGTAAACTGATCATTGTCGCCTGCGCCGGTATCCTGGCCGGTTGCGGGGGCGGCGGTAGCAGCAATCCGAGTTTCGACGGGCCCCAGTACAATCCCAAGGAACTGTATTTCAACTATCCTTTCGACGGGCAGGCCTATGTGGCGCCGTCCGCTCCGGTGGTGCTGGAGTTCAGCGATCCCCTGGAGGTCACCGAGGACAACTTCCGCTTCACCGGCCCCGATGGCGCGGCGGTGCCTTTTGCAATGAAGGTGATGAACGGCGGCCGCAACGTGGTACTGCAGCCGACTACGCCGCTGGCGCCGATCAGTGATTACAAGGTCGCCATCATCGACCTGGCCCCGGATGGCCGGGTGGTCAATTTCCGTGACGGTGAATTGAACTTCTCCACCCGCCCCGCCCTGGAAGGGCCGTTGTCGCGGCAGCGTGCTTCGGACACCTTCGAGATCAGCGAGATTTTTCCGGACGATGATCAGTTTCCCACCGTGGATTTCTCCACCTTCCGGCTGCGCACCTCCCAGCCGCTGGACTCGTCTTCCGTGGCATACGGGGACACCGTCAGCCTGACGCAGGGTGGTGAACTGGTGCCGGCCCTGGTCCTGAGCGGTCGCGACACGCTCACCGTGGACCCGCTGGAGGACATGATCCCGGGGCAGCAATACGTGCTGACGGTGAGCGGGCTCACCAGTGCCTTCGGAGAGACCCTGGCGCCGTTCGAGCGCACCGTCACGCCCCTGGATACCAAATCCAGCACAGGTGAACGGGAAGTGCTGGTGACCGAGGCGCCGGCCACTCACGACACGCTTGGCTGCCTTGAGCAGGGCGATCTGCGAACCTCCGCGCTGACCGGCGATCCGATCAACTGCGTGCCGCTGATCAGCACTCTGCTGGCCAATGGCACCGCGTCCAAGCAGTCCGGCGATATCTACGCCGAACTGGCGTTCCCGCCCAACTTTCCGGACGTGACGCCGCTGCGCATCAAACGGGGCGGCATCCTGGTGGGCGAACCGCTGGACGTGCTGATCGGCGGGGAAGTGCCGGTGGGCTTCGATTCCGGCGCGGTGACCATTCAAGTGATGTCGGACGCCACCGGTTACCTGTTTCCCAACCCCAACTCCGATTCCCCTGACGCCGCCAAGAACGTGCGTCTGTTCATGGATCTCGCCGCCAACACCAAGGATGCCCGGGCCAACGGCGCTTTCACGCAGAACCTGATGCACGTGGAATTGGTGGGCAAGGCGATCGTCGAGGATGGCAAACTGGTCACCGACGCGCTCACCGTGGTGGAGCCCCGGGTACTCGGCGTGGAGAACAGCCATGGCGTGCTGAGCTTCCATATGGAGTCCTACCGCGACCAGGAAAACGCGCCGCCGCAGCCGGCGGACACGGTGCCGCCCACCTTGCTGGTGATGGACGACAATGGTGAGCAGCGGCTGTCCTGGACGCCGGGAGACGTGGCCGATCGCGCCGTGCCCGGTGAACCGATCACCCTGCTGTTCAGCGAGGCGCTGGACCCGCTCAGCGTTCGACCCGGCGAGACCGTTCGGTTGACCAAGGACGACGCGGCGGAGCCGTTCTCCTGGAGCCTGGACGGCAACGCCCTGGTGATCCAGCCGGCATTGCCGCTGGCCTTCGGCGTCCCCTATGAAATCAGCGTCACCAACGGCCTGACCGATCTGGCTGGCAACGGGCTGCAGGTTCTGGATCCGCTGACCGGCCTCAACACCATTGCATTCACCATGCCGGAATACGTGGTGGAACAGGACGGCGAGGATGTGCGCCGCGCCCCGTTCGCCATGGTGGTCTACCCGGGCTTCCCCTGCGCCAGCAGCCCCGCCACGGCGTCCGATATCGCCGCCGGCGTGCAGGGCGTGTGCCTGTCATCGAGTTCCGAATCCGAGCAGGTGGAAGTGGACGAGCTGCCGATCGTCGGCATGCCGTCCAACCGGCCGATCCGGGTGCGTTTCTCTCAGAACATGGACGCCGGCAGCCTGACCCTGGGCACCGCCTGCGGTCAGGGCGCGTTCCGTGTCGAGCGGGTGGGCGAGGACGGCACCTGCCAAAGCGTGGTGGACGGCGAACTGCAGGTGGAGGCCCGCGCTCTGACCTTCGTGCCGGAGCTGCCCTGGGAAGAGGGGGCTTTGTATCGCTATACCTTGGCTTCGCAAAGCGATGGCTGCAGCGGTGACGTGCTGTGTTCCAGCGACGGGTTCCCTCTGCAGACTGCCTTGCTGGAAGGCAATGACGCCAAGTCCGGCGGTCCCGACATGGACATTCTGTTCCGCGGCGCTGGCGCCATGACCACGGTGTTCCAGGAATTGAGCAACCTGCCAAGCGTCGACGCCAACAGTAACTTTGTCGTCGACGAAGGCGAGCCGAGGGTGCCGGCGGGTACCCCGGATCCGGCGACGCCGGCCAACGCCACGCTGATCCGTCCCAACGGCGATGGCGGCAGCGGCCTGGTCAGCACCGCCAACACCGGTTGCGGATTCGAGGGTACGCCACCTTATACCGAGGAAAATCAGATCGATTGCGACAGCGAGCGGATTCTCTATCTCACCGGTGATCTGAACACGGATATTCTCAATTACGATGCCGAGGCGGGTGGTGTCCCGGTAGTGATTTATCCGACCACCGTGGCGCTGAGCAACCTGGACGCTACCGCGGTGATCGGTCTGGATCTGGACACCTCCGACGGTGACAACTCGCTGAGTGACCTGCCGATTATCGGCGGCCTGCTTGGCGGCCTGGTGCAAACGCTGGGGGATGTCCTCGACATCCTGGGGCTGGAGGAGGCTGTGCTCGGCCAGGTGGGTAACCTGGGACTGGTGCCGATCGACACCCACACCGGCCCGAACATCATGCGGGTACGCTACAACGAGGATGCCAACGGCAATCGCACCACGCCGCCAGTAGGGCACATCATCACAACCCCGGACGGGCCGGTGTTCCGGATCACCTTCGACCTGCTGTTCGACGCGCCGGAGCTGAGCCTGCCGCTGGGTCTGCAGCACAATGTGAAAAGCCTGCCGATCGATAACGTGCAATTGGAAGGTCCGCTGGACTTCCTGCCCGATGGCCGTCTGTTCATCGGACTGGAAAATCTGGAACCGCTGAACGTGGACCTGGAGATCACCCTGGCCGGTTTGCCCGGTGGTCAGGTGAATCTGACCATCCCCACCGGCGGCATTAACCTGAGCTACCAGAGCGGCTCGATCAAATAGGCTGTCTCACCCTCTCCCCCGGCCCCTCTCCCCTCAAGGGAGAGGGTGTAGCATCCGCCGGTGGACGACTTCCCCGCTCAAACCGTAAACTAGCTCCTTTCCGCCGGTCCGGCGGTCTCGCGCTGATTTTCGGAACCTCCATGCTTGAAAAGTACGTCAAACGGATCCTGCAATCCCGCGTCTATGACGTGGCCCATGAGACACCCATGCATGCCGCGCCGCTGATTTCCCGGCGTATTGGCAATCGGGTGCTGCTCAAGCGTGAGGATATGCAGCCGGTGTTTTCCTTCAAGCTGCGCGGTGCCTACAACAAGGTGGCGGGGTTGTCCGAGGAGCAGCGCCAGCGCGGTGTGATTTGCGCCTCCGCCGGCAATCATGCCCAGGGGCTGGCCCTGGCCGCCACCTCCATGAATGTGCGCTCGGTGATCGTCATGCCGCGCACCACGCCGGACATCAAGGTCAAATCCGTGCGCCAGCTCGGCGGCAAGGCGGTGCTGGTGGGCGACAGCTTCGACGAGGCGCTGGCCCATGCCCGCAAGCTGGAAGAGAAGGAAGGCCTGACTTTCGTCCACCCCTACGATGACCCGGACGTGATCGCCGGCCAGGGCACCGTGGGCATGGAAATCCTGCGCCAGCAGAGCCGGGATCTGGACGCCATCTTCATCCCGGTGGGCGGCGGCGGCCTGGCCGCGGGTATCGCCGCCTACGTCAAATACGTGCGCCCGGACGTGAAGATTATCGCCGTGGAGCCGGAAGACGCCGCTTGCCTGAAGGCCGCCATGGAGCGCAAACGGCGGGTAACGCTGCCTGAAGTGGGCTTGTTCGCCGACGGCGTGGCGGTGAAGCAGATCGGCAAGGAAACCTTCCGGGTGTTGAAGGACACGGTGGATGAGGTGATCACCGCCACCACCGACGAGATTTGCGCGGCCATCAAGGATACCTTCGAGGATACCCGCACCGTGTGCGAACCGGCCGGCGCCCTGGCCCTGGCCGGCCTGAAAAAATGGGTGGCGCGCACCAAAGCGGAGAACAAGACGCTGGTGGCGATTCAAAGTGGTGCCAACGTCAACTTCGATCGTCTGCGGCATATTTCCGAGCGGGCGGAGCTGGGTGAGCAGCGCGAGGCGATTCTGGCGGTGACCATTCCCGAGAAGCCGGGCGCCTACCGTAATTTCCTGCAAGTGGTGGGGCGTCGCGCCATCACCGAGTTCAATTACCGGTACGCCGGGGAACACGAAGCGAATATCTTTGTCGGTATTCAGACCAGCTCCGGTGGCGCGGATCTTGCTCCGTTGCTGGAAGAGCTGCGAGCCGCCGGTTACCCGGTGGTGGACATGACCGGCAACGAGATGGCCAAGCTGCACATCCGCCATATGGTGGGTGGGCACACCTCGCGCCAGGACCTGGACGAAATGCTGTTCCGGGTGGAATTTCCCGAGCGCCCCGGGGCGCTGCTGAAGTTCCTCATGTCGCTTGGCCACAAGTGGAACATCAGTCTGTTCCACTATAGAAACCACGGCGCCGCCTATGGACGGGTGCTGGTGGGCTTCCAGGTGCCCTTCGGAGAAAGGGGCAACCTGCGCAAGGACCTCAAGAAAGTCCCCTATCCGATGGTGGAAGAGAGTGACAATCCGGCGTACCGGCTGTTTTTGAACTAGTCCGGACGTGAGCGATCACACACCTCGTAAACCACGGATCACGCCAGGTGAAAGTTGAGCGGTACTTTTGTTAAGAAAGGTGAGCAGTTTGATGTAACCGCTTGACTTTTAAGAGGCAAGTGATCATTTTTCGATCCAGTTCTCGTTTTGTTACATAAATTTTGCATTAGTATTCCATGCTTCGGCATGGACAGCCTTTTGAGAGTGATGACTTTTTCTTGGGGATTGAAAACACAATGAAGAAAAGACCAGATGCACTGGTTGTCCTGGCGATCATTTTTGCCACCGGCGTTTTGGTGAGCACCCTCACCCACGGTGGCAATCAGGCGGATCTGGAGCGTTACGCCCAGTCCGCCGGTGTCAGCATCAAGGCCGATCAGTCACGCTAATCAGTTGCGAGAATCCGTTACGACCGTCCGTTACGATAAGGTCCAGCGGCTGATCCCAGGGGGCTTCCGGCACCCTGGACAGCCGTTGACACTCAAAAGCGACGCCCACCAGACGGGGGCGGCGTGGTCTTCGCGCGAAATTCGCCAAAGTCCGATCATAAAAGCCGCCGCCCATGCCCAGGCGATGGCCGCGATCATCGAATCCCACCAACGGAATCAACAGAACATCCAGTGCCCAGTCCGCCCGTGCCCGCTCCAGGCGCCGTGGTTCGCCGATGCCGAAACGGTTGGCGCGCAACCGTTTTCCCCGGCGCCAGAGATGAAAGCGCAGGCGGCCGCGATAAACCGGATCCAGCACCGGCAGATACAGGCGCGTGCCCTGGAAGCGGCGTTGCGCCAGCCCCGGCAGCGGCGATAATTCGCCGTCGGCGGCATGGTAGACCGCCACATGGCGAGCCCGGCGCGGTCCCAACTCCCGCCGCAAATTACGCGCGAACCGCCTCTCCGCCAGACGCCGCTCACCCGCACCCAAAGCCCGCCGCCGCGCCCGTAACTCACGGCGCAACTGCTTGCGATCGGTTAACTGGGGTTGATTCATGCGAAGGAGAATTCAAGAAGGAGGGCCGGACCGAATAGCAAAGCGCTTTCTTACAAGCACCCAGCTGTCCACTGTCAACTATCAACTGTCCACTGTAATAAAGCGTGCCCCCCGGGCCGCCGCTGCGGGTGTGGCCCTTGAACCGTCAGGTTCAAGGCGGAAACCGCAGACCGGACCATCAGGCTTTCCGCTCGATGGCGGACATGCGCACAGGCCGGTCAATATTGGTTCCCTTTTGGTACAACATCGGCTCAGGGACATAACCCGGCTGGCGAACGGACCAGGGGACACTTGGGCTTAGTATATCAGGGCGGGGGCAACCGGTCAGGGCTTGACAGAAGAGCGGTTCTGGGGGGCGAGATCCTCAAGCGCGCGCAGCTCTCCCTCCAGCCGATCAATCAGCGCCTGCATACGGGCACTGCCGGTCTCATCGGAAGAGGCTTTGGAGCGGGCTTCCAGTAACTCGTGGCTGATGTTCAAGGCCGCCATGATGGCGATGCGTTCCAGACCAATCACATTGGCCTGTTTGACTTCACGCATCTGGGTGTCGAGATAGCGGGCGGCGCGCAGCAGATTGTCCTGCTCGCCGACCGGGCAGGCCACGCGGTATTCCTTGCCCAGCAAGTGAATCACCAGCGAACTGCTATCGTTCATGAGTCCTCCTGCTCCAGGGATTGCAGGCGCGTTATGATCGCCTCCACCCGGGAGCGGGCCAAGTCGTTTTTACGGATGAGCCGGGCCCGTTCATCGAGAAGACGGTGTTCCCGCTCGCGCAGCAGACGATTCTCTTCGCGCAAACGGTTGGACTGACGCAGCAGGGAGTCCACCTGGGCTTCCAGTTGCCGCAGTTGTTGTTCCGTCGTCATGGCAAATCGGTCGCTGTTCGCCTAAGGTTAAGCCCCCGTGTCTCACTGCCGCGTGCCGCGCGTGTGGACGGAATTGAGAGCCAGCCGCCGGGAATGACGGCTTTTTGTACTATAGGTACGGCCCTGGAAAGGGTCAATGGAATTCAAGGCTTAGCGCCTGTTCATAAACCGTAACGTGAAGAACCCCATGTCTGACACCTACGATTTCGAAAGCTGCGCGCGGGCCTTCGCCAGCGCCGGTGTCGCCCACTCCCCCAGCGAAGTGCAGGGTGTGATCTGCGGACTGCTGGCCACCGGCCACGGTCGCCGCGACGATGAATTGCTGGGCGTGCTCGCCGCCCATGTGGAGCTGCCTTCCGGCTTTGATAATGACGTCTCGGCCCTGTTGCTGGGCTGTCGCGACCAGGCGTTGTCCGCCTTCGCCGACACCGGACTCGACCTCACCCTGCTGCTGCCGGAAGATGAAGAGGACCTGGGCCTGCGAGTGGCGGCCCTGGGACAATGGAGCGAAGGCTTCCTGGTGGGTTTCGGCACCGGTGCCGCTGGTACCAGTGACAGCGCCTTGTCCATGGGCATCCAGGAAGCCCTGTCCGATCTGGCGGCGATCAGCCAGGTGGCGACGCCGGAGGACGATGATCCGGAAGGCGAGGATATGTTTGAACAGGTGGCTGAGCATTGCCGCATGGCCGCGCTGATGATCTACACCGAACTGGTGATGAAGGCGGAACGCAAAGGACAGCCCAAGCCGAAGCCCGGAACCTCGCCCCGGCAACATTGAGATTCGGCGGCGACACCGCCAGTTGACGACGTTTTAAAGGCTCATGAGGAGGCCGCGTTCATGTCTATTTCCGCGCAGGAATTCCAGCGCCGCCGGCGCGAGCTGATGGAACAGATGGAACCCAACAGCATCGCCATTCTGCCGGCGGCGCCGGAGCGCACCCGCAACCGGGATGTGGAACACCCCTATCGCCAGGACAGCGACTTCTGGTATCTGAGCGGCTTCCCGGAACCGGACGCGGTGATGGTGCTGTTGCCGGGGCGCGAGCATGGCGAATTCGTCCTGTTCTGCCGCGAGCGCGACCGCGCCATGGAAATCTGGAACGGCTATCGCGCCGGCCCGGAAGGGGCGGTGGCGAACTACCAGGCCGACGACGCCTTCCCGATCAATGACATCGATGACATCCTGCCGGGCCTGATCGAAGGCCGTAACCGGGTCTATTACGACATCGGCCGTGATGACGATTTCGATCGGCAGCTGATGAGCTGGGTCAACGCCATCCGTGAGCGCGTGCGCACTGGCGCGCAGCCACCGGGGGAATTCGTCGCGCTGTCCCATCTGCTTCACGACATGCGTCTGTTCAAAAGCAAGGAAGAGCAGGCCATGATGCGCCGCGCCGCTTCCATTTCCGCAGGCGCCCATGTGCGCGCCATGCAGTCGGTGCGGCCGGGGATGCATGAGTACCAGCTGGAAGCGGAATACCTGCACGAATTCATGCGCCACGGCGCCCGCAGCCCGGCCTACCCGAGTATCGTCGGCGGCGGCGCCAACGGCTGCATTCTTCATTACGTGGAAAACAGCGACCCACTCAAAGAGGGCGATCTGGTCTTGGTGGACGCCGGTTGTGAGCTGGGCTGTTACGCCTCGGATATTACCCGCACCTTCCCGGTGAGCGGCACGTTCTCCGCCGAACAGCGGGCGCTGTACGACGTGGTATTGAAAGCCCAACTGGCGGCCATCGCCGTCACTCACCCGGATCACCACTGGAATTATCCCCACGAGGAAGCCGTGCGCGTGCTCACCGAAGGGCTGGTGGAACTCGGACTGCTGAAAGGGGATCCGGCGGAACTGGTGGAAACCGAAGCCTATCGCCGTTTCTACATGCACCGCACCGGCCACTGGCTCGGCCTTGATGTGCATGATGTCGGCGATTACCGCATCGGCGGCGCCTGGCGGCAACTGGAACCGGGCATGGTGCTCACCGTGGAGCCGGGGCTATATGTGGCGCCGGACGACGACACCGTGGAGGCGCGCTGGCGCGGCATTGGCATCCGCATCGAGGACGATGTTCTGGTGACCGCGGACGGCTGCGAAGTGCTGACCCACGAGGTGCCGAAGGCCGTCGATGATATCGAAGTGCTGATGCGAGAGGCACGGGCATGACCCCGGACGGGCCGCTGATCGTCGGTGGCGGCATGGCCGGCGCCTTGCTGGCATTGCTGCTGCGCCATCACGGCTGCCCTTCGGTGACGCTGGTGGAAAGTCATCCGCTGCCCACCGAGGCGCCACCGGAAACGCCCAGCTTCGACGCCCGCAGTACCGCACTGTCCGCCGGCAGCCTGCGGGTGTTGGAACAACTGGGGCTGCTGGCGCCCTTGCTGGAGCGGGCGGCCTCCATCAACGAGGTGCATGTGTCCCGTCAGGGGCGCCTCGGTCTGACCCGCATGCTCGCCGGAGAACATCGCCTGCCGCGCCTGGGCGCGGTGGTGGAGAACCGCTGGCTCGGCTATTTGCTGGTGAACGCGCTGTACCGGGATGACGCCATCGAAGTGCGGGCGCCGGATGGTGTCCAGGCTGCCCGCCGGGTGTCCGACGGCTATGTGATGACGCTGAACGACGGCAGCGAGCGGCACACGCCTTTGCTGATCGCCGCCGACGGTGCCAACTCGCGCACCCGGGACTGGCTCGGCATCACGGCCCGCCAGCAGGACATTGGCCATGACGCGCTGATCGCCAACGTGGCGGTGGCGGAGCCTCACCAGGGCAGGGCCTTCGAACGTTTTCTCGATGACGGTCCCATGGCGTTGCTGCCGTTGCCGGATCAACGCATGGCGCTGGTATGGACCGGCCCCCGCGATCAAGTGGACGCCTGGATGGCCCTGGACGACGAACAGGCTCTGGACGCCCTGCATCAACGCATGGGCGCGGCGCCGCCGGCGCTGACCGCCATCGGCGAGCGTCACCGCTATCCGTTGGTGCTCACCGAGGCCTGCGCCCAGGCGGTGCCGTTCGGTGCGGTGGTGGGGAATGCCGCCCATACTTTGCATCCGGTGGCGGGCCAGGGCTTCAATCTGAGCGTGCGCGATCTGGCGGCGCTGGCCGAAGCGGTGGGCGCCGCCGCGCATCCGGGCGAGCTGGCGCGCTTGTCGCAATGGCAGCAAGCGCGGCGTGCCGATCAGGCCTGGGTAACCCGGGCTTCGCGCCAACTGCCGGAATGGTTCCGGGTGCGCCAGCCGTTGTTCGCCCACAGCCGTCAACTGGGGCTGCTGGCCCTGGATCTGCTGCCCGGCCCGCGCCGGGACTTCGCCCGCCGTGCCATGGGACTGCAATGACCAAGACCCCCTCTCTTCACAGTGACGTTCTGATTGTTGGCGGCGGTATGGCCGGGGGCCTGCTGGCGCTGCTGCTGGCCGATCAGGGATTGACGGTGCGGGTGCTGGACGGCGCCGCCGAGCCGGTCTGGCCCGAAGGCGCGCCGGCCCTGCGCGTCTCCACGTTGAATGAGGCCAGCTATTGGCTGCTCAGGCACACCGGCGCCTGGCAATACCTGAATTCGCAACGGGTGCAGCCTTATCGGCACATGCAGGTGTGGGATCACGACGGCACCGGCGAAGTGAATTTCGATGTGACCGAGGCCGGAGCGGAAGCGCTGGGCTGGTTGCTGGAAAACGACCATATCGTCGCCGCTCTGTATCGAGCCGGTACCGACCGGGAGCGCCTGGATTGGCAATGTGGCGCGCCGGTCGCCGCGGTCAGACGTACCCCGGAGGGCTGGCGGGTGAGCGCCGGAGACGGGGATTACAGCGCCGATCTGGTGGTGGGCGCCGACGGTGCCCGCTCGCTGGTGCGTGAGGCGGCGGGCATTCCCGGCGGCCCCCGCGATACCGGCCATCATGCCCTGGTGGCCACTATTGAAACCGAGCGGCCGCATGGCGGTTGCGCCCGGCAGGTGTTCCTGGAATCGGGGCCTCTGGCTTTGTTGCCGTTGTTCGATGCCGCCGCCGATGCAGAAGAAGGGGCTGGTGGCGGCCGGCACTGTTCCATTGTCTGGTCCGGCTGGCCCGGGTTTATCGAAGAGCGCCTGGCGGAAGACGACGACGCCTTCGCCCGCGCCCTGAACCAGGCCACCGCCGAAGTGCTTGGCCCGGCCCGGCCGGTGAGCCCGCGGCGGGTGTTTCCGATTCAGGAGCGACACGCCAGCAGCTACCGGGCACCGGGCCTGGCGCTGGTCGGCGACGCCGCCCATGTGATCCACCCGCTGGCCGGGCAGGGCATCAATCTGGGTTTCCTGGATGTCGGTGTGCTGGCGGAAGAGCTGGCCCGGGTTCGTCAGGCCGGGTTGCCGCTGGCCGATCCCGCCGCGCTGGCCCGTTACGAACGCCGTCGGCGCGCCGATAACCTGCTTATGCAGCAGGCCATGCGCGGCTTCAAAATCCTGTTCGAACGGCGGGAGCCGGCGCTGCGCTGGCTGCGCAATACCGGCCTTGGCATGGTGGACAAGTTGCCGCCGGCGCGGCGTCTGTTCATTGAGCATGCCCTGGGCCGGGCCGGGGATTTGCCGCGATTGGCACGTCCTTGCCAATCGATTATGGAGCCTTGATAATCGCGAATCATTTTCGTTTATGGAGCCATGCCCCATGACTGTCCTGCGCCGTTTGGCCCTGCCTGCGCTCGCCCTTCTCGTCGCCGCCTGTTCCGAACAACCCGAGCCGAAAAACGAGGTGGTGGTCTACACCTCTCGTAACGACGAGCTGATCAAGCCGGTCTTCGACGCTTACACCGAGCAAACCGGGGTTTCCATTCGCTATATCACCGACAACGCCGGTGCGCTGGCCGCCCGTCTCAAAGCCGAGGGAGAACAGTCCCCGGCGGATCTGCTGGTCACCGTGGACGCCGGCAACCTGTGGCAGGCGACCCAGGAGGATCTGTTGCAATCGGTGGAGTCCACCGTACTGGAAGGCAATGTGCCGGAGCACCTGCGTGATGAGCAGGGCCGCTGGTTCGGTCTGACCCAGCGTGCCCGTACCATCGTTTATTCCACCGAGCGGGTGCAGCCGTCGGAGCTGTCCAGCTATGAAGCGCTGGCCGATGAGCAATGGAAGGGCCGTTTGTGTCTGCGCACCTCCAAGAAGGTCTATAACCAGTCCCTGGTCGCCACCATGATCGAGCGGCTTGGCGAGGAGGAAGCGGAACGCGTGGTGCGCGGCTGGGTCGATAACCTGGCCACCGATGTGTTCGCCAACGACAATGCGGTGATGGAAGCCATCATTGCCGGCCAGTGCGACGTCGGCATCGTCAACACCTACTACTTCGGCCGTTTGCAACGTGACAATCCCCAGTTGCCACTGAAATTGTTCTGGGCCAACCAGGACAGCAGCGGCACCCATGTGAACATTTCCGGCGGCGGCGTCACCAGGAACGCACCCAACCGGGAAGCCGCCGTGGCGTTGCTGGAATGGATGAGCAAGCCGGAAGCCCAGAAGCTGCTTGCTGACGGCAACCTGGAGTACCCGGCCAGCTCCGGCGTGGAAGCGGCGGAGCAGGTCAAAGCCTGGGGCGATTTCAAGGCCGATGATCTCAACGTCAGCGTGGCGGGCAGCCGTCAGGTGGAGGCCGTGAAGCTGATGGACCGTGCCGGTTACCGCTGATCGCCGTCCGGATCGCTATCTGATTATCGCCGGGGCGCTGGCCCTGGCGGTGCTGTTGCCGGTTGCCGTGCTGTTGTCCGCCTGGCGCGGCGACGAATCGGAAACCTGGCGTCACCTGGTCGATACCGTGCTCTGGCGCCTGCTGGGGCACACCGCCTGGCTGGTGATCGGCGTGGGCATCGGTGTGCTGCTGCTGGGCGCCAGCCTGGCCTGGCTGGTAGCCACGCAGGATTTTCCCGGCCGCCGTGTGCTCGACTGGGCTCTGTTACTGCCGCTGGCGATGCCGGCCTATGTGCTGGCCTTCGTCGTGGTGCAGGGGCTGGATTACGCCGGCCCGGTGCAAACCGCGTTGCGCCAGTGGTGGCCGGGGTTTTCCGGCTTCAGCGCACGCCATCCGTTGTGGGTGATCGCCACCCTGTCCCTGGTGTTCTACCCCTATGTTTACATGCTGGCGCGGCTGGCATTTCTGACTCAGGGCCGTGCCGTGATGGAACAGGCACGGCTGCTTGGCCGTGGTCCCTGGGCGGCGTTCTTCCAGGTCGCGTTGCCGATGGCCCGTCCGGCCATTGCCGCCGGCCTGGCGCTGGCGTTGATGGAAACGCTGGCGGACTTCGGCGCCGTTTCCGTCTTCAATTTCGATACCTTCACTACCGCCATTTATAAGAGCTGGTATGGCTTGTTCAATCTGGCCGCCGCCGCTCAGCTGGCGTCATTGCTGCTGCTGTTCGTATTGTTGGCACTGTGGCTGGAACGGCGTGGCCGGGGGCGTGCCCGCTATGGGGACCGCGGTGGCCGGCCGATGGTGGCGGTGCGTTCGCGCTGGGCCTGGCTGATGACCTGCTACGCCGGGCTGGTGGTGGTGCTGGCCTTTGTATTGCCGGCGGGCCGTCTGCTGTACTGGACCCTGGATGAGGTGGCACGCGGCCTGGATGCGCGGTTTATGTCCCTGGCGCTGCGCACGCTGACGCTGGGCATCAGCGCCGGCGTGCTGGTGGTGGGGCTGGCTTCGGTGCTGGCCTGGCTGCAGCGCCTGCGCCCACACCGGTTGATGCGCGCGCTGGTGCGCACGGCGACGATGGGGTACGCGCTGCCCGGCTCGGTGCTGGCGGTGGGGATCGTCATCGGCTTCGCCGCCATCGACCGTCAACTGGGGCAGTGGTTCGGTTGGCGACAACTGTTGGTGGGCAGTCTCGGGGCGCTGTTCCTGGCCTATGTCATCCGCTTCATGGCGGTGGCCTTTGGCCCGGTGGAAAGCGCCCTGGAGCGGGTCCGCCCGGCTTTGCTGGACGCCGCCCGGACTCTCGGCGCCCCGCCGCTGGAAGCGGCACGGCGGGTGTTGCTGCCGATGGTGGCGCCGGGGCTGATCACGGCTTTGTTACTGGTGGGCATCGACATCATGAAGGAAATGCCGGCCACGCTTCTGCTGCGCCCCTTCGGCTGGGACACCCTGGCCGTGCGCATCTATGAACTCACCGCGGAAGGGGAATGGCAACGCGCCGCTCTCCCGTCCCTGGCCCTGGTGGCGGTAGGCCTGCTGCCGGTCTATCTGCTGGTCCGCCGGCTACGCCATTCCTGACCGCAATCCACGGGTTGCCACGAAGCCGTTGTAGGAGCTTGCCCTGCAAGCGAATTTCCCCACGCCGGAGGCCCATAATTCGCCAGCAAGCTAGCTCCCACAGTTTTTGCTACGGAGCCGCTGTGGGAAGCTTGCTTGCAAGCGAATTCTTGGAACGCAGAGCTATTCGCTTGCAAGGCAAGCTCCTACAGCGACTTCGTAGCCCTTTTGTGAGAGAGCGATCAGCGTGTGGGCGCGTTTGAGAGGTGGTCTCTTCCTGTACTGCCAGTAACCAATATGTAACTTTCGGTAACAGATTTGCGCAAAATGTATAGTTGGGACTGTCGTAAGATTCGGTGAACAGGTGGTCACTATATGGGTTTTCATATAAAAATAATGAGTAAAAAATGCATCGCTGTTCCCGAAAATTTCCGAATTTTAGCGGCTTTTTCTAATAATAAAGAACCAGTTGGCCCTATATGACCGGATCCAAAGTAGTAAATTGAAGGATCAGTTAACAAATGAAAACTAAAGGTTGCCCAGAGCTCCATTCGCTCGTTATCCTGTAGACGATACTTGGCAGATTGTTACCCCCTCCAGGTATCCCTCTACCTCGAATAACAAGCGTCTTGCCGTTTCCCGAACGGCGAATGGAGATGTACCCATGAAAAAGAACAAGGTGCTTCAGGGAGCTGCCCTGGTAGCTTCCATGGGCGTGCTCAGTGGCCAGGCCATGGCGAGCATGGGCAACATCGGAACGACCTATGGCGTGCTGCCGTCCGACATCGCTTCCGCTCAAGGGCTTTCCCTGTTCAATACCCAGGTTTCCGCCGTCTACTACAACCCGGCTTACCTCGCCAAGGATCCCCGTGGTGAGTTGACCTTCGGCTTGCTGCACGCGGAGCACGAACTGCGCGCCAACAGCCTGGGTGGCGCCGCGCCGCCGATCCGCAACGGAGACGTGCTGCAGGACTCCCCGTCACAGCACGTTCTGGTGGGGATGAAAACCGATCTGAGTTCCATGACCCGTTTCAAACATCCGATCTACATGGGTGTGATGCTGGGCGTGGAAAAATACGGTGAAGAGATGATGGCGTTCGAGTCCGCCACCTCCAACGAAGGGCAGTACTTCGAATATGGCCGCCAGCCGCTGTTCCTGGTGCTCGGCGGCGCCACTCAGATCTGGCGTGGTCTGGACGCCGGCGCCTCCGCCCGGCTGACTCTGCATTCCGACGCGGAACTGCGCGCCACCACCACCCTGGGTGGTGAGACCAGCTATGAATCCCTGAACGTTTCCGCCAAACCCTCGATCCGTCCGATCGTCAGCATGAACATGGATTGGGGCGAGAGTTTCTGCCCCGACGGCGGGTGCTGGTACAACGGCCTGGAAACCGCGTTGTCCTATCGCGGCTACTCCAATACCAAGACCACCGTTGATGCCAACACGGTGATTCCCGGCACCATCGGCGAACCCGGCCTGTCCCTGGCGGTGACCACCCTGGACTCCTACCAGCCGGACATCATCGCCCTGGGTCTGCTTTACGGTAAGGAGCGTTTCCGTGTCGGTGTCAGTGCGGAGCTGCAGCGCTGGTCAGACCTGGAAGACGAATTCAAAGGCGACACCATCAAGGACCAGGCCGTGGAAGACGGCATTGGTGTGCTCGAATTCAAGGACATTGTTATTCCGCGCATCGGCGCCGAGTTCAAGGTGTCGCCGAACTACACGCTCACCGGCGGGGTCGCCTACAGCAAATCGCCGCTGGACTCCGATGCCTCGCTGGACGTGAACTACCTGGATGCCGACAAACTGATCGTCGGCCTCGGGCTCACCGCCCAGTTCGATGATCCCCACTTCTTCGCCTTCCCGGTGCGCTTCGACCTGGCTTACCAGTATCAGAAGCTGCGGCCGCGGGACTTCGACCTGTACGCCACCAATTCCCCCAGCTACCCGCAATCCTACGAGCGGGTGGAAGCGGAAGGTGACGTTCACGTCTTCGCCGGTTCGGTAACCCTGAAGTTCTAACGGAGGCCTCCCATGAACATGCGTATCGTGTTGGCGCTGTGTGGCGCCGCGTTACTGACCGCCTGCGGCGGTGGTGGCGGCAGCAGTCAGACCGTGGACTTCAGTCCCTGGGAACAGATCGAGCTGTATTACAGCTACCCCTATAACGCCCAGGCCGGTGTGTCCCCGAACGCACCGCTGGTACTGGCGTTTTCCGAAGCCGTGCCGCAACTGAGCGCGGATCAGTTCTCCCTGCAGGGCCCGGAGGGCGCCGTCGAGCTGACTCTGAAACAGGTCAACGGCGACAAGAGTGTGGTGCTGACGCCGGCCGCGCCGTTGGCGGTGAACAGTGAATACACCCTGACCCTGAACGGGATCGGCGAGGACGGTGATAAGGAACTGCTGCCCGGCGGCCAACTGGCCTTCTCCACCCGGCCGGCGCTGGAAGGGGCCCGGCAAGAGCGCAGCACCGCCGAGGCTTTCCAGTTGGACCGCATCATCCCCAATGGCGATGATCTGCCGTTCCTGGACTTCTCCTCGGTGCAACTGACGCTGTCGCAGCCCATCGACCCGACCACGGTGAAGTACGGTGAGACCGTGCGTTTGACCCAGGGCGGGGAACTGGTACCGGCCACGGTGTTGGCCAGTGGCCGCTTCCTGACCGTGGACCCCACCGACAGCGAGGACGCCGACGGCAACACCGTGGACGCTCTGAAAGCCGGTGAGGAAGTCACCCTGGAAGTGACCGACGGCGTGCAAAGCCTGTTCGGTGAGCAATTGACCGCCATTAACCGCAGCTTCACTCCGCTGGACACCAAGCCCCGTTCGGTAATGGTGCAGGAAGCCGCCCAGGCCGGTGATCCCGCGGCCGGCTGTCTGGCGGACGGCACCACCCGATCACCGCTCAACAATGAGAGCATCAACTGCGTGCCGGTGAAGTCAAACCTGCTGGGTGACACCACCGTCTCCATGCTCTCCGGCGACGTTTTCGCCGAACTGGCGTTCGCCCCCAACTTCCCGGATACCACGCCGCTGCGCCTGCCGCGTGGCTCGCTGCTCGACGGCGAACCGCTGGATGTGCTGATCGGCGGCCAGGTGCCGGCCGGCTTTGATTCCGGTGACGTCACCGTGACCATCCTGTCGGACGCCAATGGTTACCTGATGAACGCCCCTTACAGCACGGACCCCAACGCGCCCCGGCGCCTGTTGCTGACCATGGACGTGGCGTTCGATACCGCTGACTCCCGCGCCAACGGCGCCTTCAACCAGGATCTGCTGCAAGTGGAGCTGGTGGGCACCGCCATCGTTGAGGGTGACCGCCTGGTGGTCGATGCCATCGGCGTGGTGGAGCCCCGCGTGCTGGGCGTGGAAAACGCCTACGGCGTGCTCAGCTTCCACATGGAGTCCTACTCCGACCAGACCATCCCGCGCGAACCGGAGCCGGATATGGAAGGGCCGGTGCTCAGTTCCTGGGTGCCCGGCGATCACATCAACAAGCAGCGTCCCGGTGACCCGGTGATCCTGACGTTTGATCATCCTCTGGACCCTCAGTCCGTTGAGAAGGACGTGAGCTTGCAATTGCTCGGAGCGAATACGCCGGTAGAGTTCGATTACGTGGTGGACGGTTCCTCCATCGTGATCCGTCCGGACACGCCGCTGCAGCACAACACCGATTATCAGGTGCTGTTCGACGATCGCCTCACTGATGTGGCGGGCAACCCGGCGCAGCCGCAAACCCTGGATTTCCGGCTGCCGGACTACATCGAGGGTGAGCAACAATCGCCGGTGGTGCTCACCGCCTATCCGGGTTTCCCCTGTGTCACCACCGATCGCAATCTGGCGGCGAATGACGCCGGTCGTTGTGCGGGTGGCCAGGACGGCAGCGGCGGAGAGGATAAACCCGAAGACGACCATCTGCCGGTATTGCCCCTGGCCGCCAACCGCCCCATCGCGGTGACTTTCTCTCAGGAAATGGATGAACAGTCCGTTCGCGACCATTTCATTGTGGAAAGCGTGGATGATGCTGGCAGCACCTTGGAGGTTGTCGAGGGCAAGCTGACCTATATGGGCCGCAAGATCGTTTTCGAACCCGACCAGCCCTGGGAAGAGGGTGTGCTGTACCGGTATACGCTGCCCTCCCAGGAAGGCAGCGTGGACGCGGCCAGCTGTGCAGGGGTTGCGATCTGTGACGTTCGTGGCCTGCCACTGCAAACACAACTGCTGGCGCAAAACGCAGATGACGCCCCGGCGGCCACCGACGGCGGCCCCAGCCTGGAAATTTTCTTCCGTGGCGCGCCCAACACCACCGCGACCCTGCAGCCGCTGCGTAACCTGCCCACTTCGGATGTGAATGCGAACTTTGTTTGGGACAAAGGTGGCGACAACAATCCAGGTGAGGTTCCGCCTTCACAGGATGAGGAGGCGTTACGTAATAGCGCGAATCTGTTGCCCAATGAGCCCTCCGCCACAGGCTCCATGATTGCCAGCGCCAATGTTGGGTGTGCGGTGGGCGAGAGCTGCCCGGATAATCAATTCCTCTATCTGTCTGGCAATCTGGATGTGGAGATCGTTGGGTATATGGCTCCAGATGAGGTCGCGGAAACCTATCCGAATGACGCCACGATCCCGGATCAGGTAAAACAGGAAGGGGCGGTATTGGTATATATCAATCCGACTCGTTTGGTGACCTCCGGCTCTACCGTCGAGGTTGAAACGAAGGGACTGGGGAATTTGGCGTCGGTGCCAGCGGTACCGACAGGGCCCCAGTTGATGCGTATTCGTTATACATGCAATGCGGCTTCCAGTGATTGTGTGGCCCCGGATTATGGACGAGTGAAGGGTTGGATCGTCAAGGGTGATGGTAATCCACGCTTCCTGACCGATCTGAACTTATATTTGGACGCACCCAACTTGCAGCCTGTTGTGGGCTTGCTTGGCGTTAACTACAAACTCAAGCATAACCTGCACAGTGAGCCGTTGAACTTGCAGTTGGCCGGAGACGTAACGTTCCTGGGTGATGGTCGCTTGCAGATCGAACAGATCAGCCAAAATGATTTGGAATTGAATGTTCAGCTGGATGGCAAGGTGGCGGGTTTGATTACCGTTAATGACCAGATTCATCTGGTCATTCCTCAGGACAAGACCTTCCTCAACTACCTCAGCGAGCCCATCAAGCAATAACCCTTCCTTTGTGCATCACCTCTGTGCACCCTCCGCCGGCCCTTCGGGGCCGGCTTTTTTATATCCATGATTTTCCGGGAGGTTTCTCCGGGTGGCGCTCGGCCTTTGAAGGGAGGCCTTCACGCTGCAAGGTTCGCCGCAGGGTCCAGGCCCACAAGAACAGTACGATCAGGGTCAAGACTATCCAACCCAGAATCACACCCGTCACGCCGGGGGATAATGCCGGCAGTTGCTGAGCGCCTTTGGCGGCATCGCCGTACAACGTGCGCATTTCGTGCAGCGCGAAAGGCAGTGAGGCGGCCAACACAACAGCGGAAACCACCACCGCCGGCAGAGTGCCCGGCCAGCGATGGCGTTGCCGGCTGTTGTGGGAACGCCCAAGACGGCGGGCGTGTATCCAGGTGCCGGTGAGGATCAGGCCGCACAATAAAAGGCCGAACACAAACCAGATCGCCTTGCTGACCAGGCCGGCGAAATCGCCGAAATGCAAAGGATCGGCGGTTTCCGACCAGCGCCAGTAAAGCGGCAGATCACTGGCGGATTGGTTGTACAGCACCTCCCCGGTGCGGGCATCCAGATACAGATGATTGGCGCGGTCGCGCACCAGCACATGGTCGGTCTGGCCTTCCATATAAAACAAACCGGGACCGGGGGCGACCGTCCGGATATTCAAGTCTGGCCGTTCCCGATTGGCTGCGTGTATCAGTTCTTCCAATGGTCGAAGCGGCAGGGTCGGGTCGGAGGCGGGCCGGGGAATCGGATGCAGGGAGAACTCAGGATCGCCGGCGTAGGCGAAGACACCGTCGCCGAAGTCCAGGCGAAAGCGCTCCACGCCATACCAGATGCCGGTCACGGCGATGATCAGCACAAACCACAAACTCCAGAGGCCGGCCAACTTGTGCAGCTCGCTCCACACCGCCGGCCGCCGCCAGGTCGCGATGGAAAAGAAGCGGGTCCACCAGCGCCGATAGAACATCAAACCGGCAATCAGTGAAAGTAACAGTGTGACGGCCAGCAGCGCCACCAGGTAGGTGCCCCATTGGGTAGGGAAGAAAAAACTGCGATGAAAGTTACGAAAGAAGCGGTGAATGTTGAAGGCGCTGGTCGTGCCACGCAGCTCACCAGTGTACGGGTTGATGTACACCAGACGGCGTGGCTGGTCAGGGCGCTGAATCAGAGCCACCACCGCGTCACTATCGTGAGCCGGCGCCTGCATGCCGACCACCCGTCCCTGTGGGTAGGCGCGGGTTGCCGTTCGCATCCAGGCATCCCAGCCGGCGCGGTCGCCATCGGGTTGCACCCGCGCTTCGGGTGTGGCCAGCCAATCCAGTTCGTGGGCGAACACGGCGAAGGTACCACTCCAGCACAACACGAACAGCAGCAAACCGGTGATCACCCCAGTGAAGCTGTGCACCCGGAACCACAGGCGGGTGGCGCCGGACATACTTTAAAACTCCAGCTTCACGCCACCGAACACCGTGCGGGGCGCGCCTACGCTGATCCGGTAGTCGCCCCCGGACGCGGTGTAGTATTCCTCGTCGGAGAGGTTCTTCACGCCCAGATCGAAGCGCCAGCGTTCGCCGCTGTGCAGCGGCAGGTAATACCATACGCCGGCGTCCAGCACCGTGTAGTCGCCGATATCGAGCGAATGGGCGTTATCCCCGTAGCGATTGCTGGCGTAGGTGACGCCGCCACCCACTCCCAAACCTTTGAGAATGTTTTCGGCGTTCTGGAATTCGTAACTCGCCCACAGGCTGGCGGTGGTCTTCGGAACATTGCGCGGCCGGTTGCCATCGGTCGCGGTGTTGTCGCTGTCGATTTCGGCGTCGAGCACGCCGACGCCGGCGCGCAGATTGAACCCGGTGACCGGATTGGCGGTAACGGTGAGTTCCAGTCCCTGTGAGGTGATGCCGCCGGTGGGGACCGGTTCTCCGTTGACGGTCTCGACCACGTCGTCTTCCCGCAGATCGAAAACGGCGGCGGTGATGAAATAGCGATTGTCCTCGGAGTGCCACTTCGCTCCCGCCTCGACCTGACGGCCTTCGCTGGGATCCTGCTGTATTACCTGCTGATTGCCGGTGTAAATATTCTGCGGCTCGAAGGTGTCGGCGTAGCTCAGATACAGATTCAATGCCGGCGTCGCTTTCCACACCAGCCCGGCGCCCTTGGTCAGCTTGTTGTTGTGGCCGGAATCCAGATCACGGGTTTCATTGGTCAGCAGGTTCTCATGATGGTAGTCGTTTTCGAATCGCTCGTAGCGCAGGCCGATGTCCAGGGTCAGGGTGTCGGTCAGCGAGAAATCCGTGGCGGAAAACACGCCATAGGACGTTAACGTGACATCGAAAGACTGGGCGTTGACGGGCGTGCCGATGTCATTGACCAGAGTGAAAGAGTCCGGATCCTGAACGGTCCCGCCCACCTGAGGGGCGCCGGAAAAGTTTTTCCACTCCTGATGGAACTCACGGTACTCGACGCCCGTCGCCAGCCGTACCGGAATGACCGTGCCGATATCCCCAACCAACTGGGAACGGAAAAACTTATGCACGATTTTCTGATCCTGGTTGCTGATCACCCTTCGGGCCAGGGTGCCGTCCGGAAGGCCGTTATCGGGACCGGCGGCGGCCACTTCGGCGCGCAGGTCATCGTTGTCCTCCTGGCTGTAAAACAGCTTGTTGTCGATTTCCCAGGCGGGGTTGGCCAGCGGGATAATGACACTGAGTTCACCAAGGTGTACTTCGGAGTCGCGCTCGTTGGGAATATTGCCGTCGTACCGGGTATCCCGGGGGACATCGACGATGCGCCGTTTCGAGTTGCCCGTGGCCACCGTGATCAGGCCCCGGTCGATATCGCGCCGGTCCCGGGTGTACTCATGGTTCAGGCCGACACGTACGCCGGAATCGCCCTGCCACAATAACGAGGATGAAAGGAACCGGCGGTCCACGTTGGTATCGCGGAAGGTTTCGCTGTCCTCGACGGCGCCGGTTACCCGATAGGCCAGGTTCTGGCTATCACCGACCGGGCCGGTGAGATCGATAACGCCACGGCGCTGCCCGTGCTCGTCGAACGTCATTGCCAGGGAATGTCCACGCTGGAACCGGGGCTGCTTGGTTTCGATGTTGACGATACCTCCCGGCGACATCCGTCCGATATCCGCCACCGGTCCCTTGATGATCTGGACATTGTCGATGGTGGCCGGATCGATGCGGCTGGCGTTGGAGGCCGGAATACCGTTGCGATAAATATTGTCGTTGCGGTTGAAGCCGCGAATCAGGGTGTGCTCCCGGGTGTTGCCATAGCCATCACCGACAACGATGTTGGGCGACATGCGGAAGGCATCGGCCATCTCCCGGGCCTGCTGATCCAGCATTAACTGCTCGGGGATCACGTCGATGCTGCGCGGCGTGTCGGCCAGATTTTTCGGCAGGCGCAGCGAGCTGTCCGCGTAGCGGCTCTCATAGCGGGCCTGGGCCGTGCCGGTGACCGACACCGCTTGCAGGGCGTGAGTCTGCTCTTGCCGCTCCAGGGTCAGGGTGCCGTCGCCGGTCAACCGGTGGCGCAGGCCGGAGCCTTGCAGCAACCGCGCTAGTCCTTCTTCCACGCTGTATTCCCCCCGCAGCCCGGGGCTCCGTTTGCCTTCGGTGAGCGTGGCGGCGGCGGAGAACATCAATCCCGACTCCGAGGCGAAGCGCGACAGCACCTGGCCCAGCGGCCCGGCGGGGATGGCGTAGGCGCGCGTAGCGGTCAGCGCGGCTGAGCCGGTGTCGTTGTTCTGAGCGGTGGCGGTGAGAGGCAGGAGCAGGGCGCCCAGCAACGGCCAGGCGCGGTGGAGCGTCGGTTGTGATGGCATGGAGGATCCTTGATTCGCGATCGAAGACGATGGTTATCCGTACTGCCCCGCGAACCCGGAAAAGGGGAACCGCCGATGCAACACCGCGAAAAAATCAGTCCCGGGCCGCGACCCGTACCCACCAGGGCGTGACCCGGGTAACGGTGATCGGCAGCGTCGCTTCCAGCCCCCTGAGTACCCGGTCCGTATCGGCGAGAGGAAAACTGCCCACCACCTCCATGTCGGCCACTGCCGGGTCGCAGCGAATCACGCCCACACGATACCGGGCCAGTTCATCGAGCAGATCACCCAAAGGACGGTTGTCTGCCATCAGAATGCCCCGTTCCCAGGCGGAGCCCCGAGCCAGGGGAGCGACGTCGAACACCCGACGGGAATTGAAGGCCTGCTGATGTCCCGCTTCGACGATGGCGCTTTGATCCCGGGATTGGTCCGGATACAGTGCCACCCGACCATGGCGAACCCCCACCCGGGTATGATTGCCCTCCAGCCGCACGGTAAAGAGAGTGCCCAGCGGCTGTGCCGTGCCGGCGGGCGTATGGACGGTGAGTGGGCGCGGATCAGCGGCGGTCTCAAGCAGAATCTCCCCGGCCAGCAGATCGAGGCGCCGGTGGGCGGTGTCGTAATCCAGATTCACCGCGCTGTCCGTGTTCAGCCACAGGCGGGTGCCGTCCGGCAGGGTCGTTTCACGTATCTCGCCGACGGCGGTGCGCAGGTCCGCGCGCCATGCCGCCACGGGAAGAACCTGCCAAGCCAGGGTACCGGTGCCGGCGGCCACGGCCAGGGCGCCGCCGCCTTTGAGAAAACGCCGGCGGCTACGGCCCGCGGCGGACAGGGCATGGTGGGCTGGTGTCGCCGGCAGCGCATGAAACCGCCGGTCCAGGGCTTCCACCCGTGCCCAGGCTTGGCGGTGGGCGTCGTCGCGCGTCAGCCAGTGTTGCCATTCGGCCCGCACCGCATCGCAGACCGGCTCCTCCTGCAAGGCCGCGAACCACTCCGCCGCCTCGGTCAGCACCGCATCGGACAGCGCCCGCCCGCTCATGGCGCCTCGCCGCCGTTATCCAGGCGCAGGCAGTGCAGCATGGCCTGGGCCATGTATTTTTTGACCATGCGTTCCGACACCCCCAACCGTTCGCCGATATCCACGTAGCGCAAGTGCTCCAGCCGCGACATCAAAAAAGCCTGACGGACCTTGTCGGGCAGGGTGCGCAACAGCGCATCCAACTGATACAGGGTGTCCAGAATCAAATGATGCTGCTCGGGGGAGGGTGCCACGGCCGCGGGCTGTTGGTTCAGCGCTTCCAGATAGGCGCGCTCGATATCCCGGTGACGCCAGTGGTTGGCCAGCAGCCCCTGGGCGATGCGGGTCAGATAGGCCCGCGGGCGCTGCAACTGGCGCGGGTCTTCGTCCCGGGCCAGTATCCTCAGGAACGTGTCCTGGGCCAGATCCGCGGCGGTGTCGTTACAACCGGACCGGCGTCTCAGCAGGTTGTGCAGCCAGGGATGATGATCCCGGTACAGGGTGTCAAAAGCGTCTTTCTGGGCGGACCGCATGGCGTCGCGCTCTCGATATCGTGGGCGGCAAGCAGAAATGGGGAAGCCATATAGTTATCGCCGCAGTATGCAGTTAACGAGAACTATTCGCAATATGATGATTGTTGACCGCTGCCTTATTACCCAGGGGATTGGTGATCGATCAGAAAACAACCGCTCCCGGGCGCCGCCGTCCTAGGCGTTCCTGGCCAGGTTCGTTATCCTTCCCTTTCCCTTACTGAGTGGCTTCAACATGGGTCATCGCACACCGCTTTATGACGAACACGTCGCCGCTGGCGGCAAAATGGTGGATTTCGGCGGCTGGGACATGCCCATCCACTATGGCTCCCAGATCGAGGAGCACCACGCCGTGCGTCAGGACGCCGGCATGTTCGACGTCTCCCACATGACCGTGGTGGACGTCTCCGGCACCGGCGCCCGCGATTACCTGCGCCGCCTGCTCGCCAACGACGTCGACAGCATCGAGACCGGCCGCGCCCTGTACTCCGGCATGCTCAATGAAGGCGGCGGCGTGATCGATGATTTGATCGTCTACAAGGGCGACAAGGATTACCGGCTGGTGGTAAATTGCGCCACCCGCGACACCGACCTGGAATGGATGGAACAGCAGGCCGGCGGCTTCGCCGTGGACATCCGCGAGCGCCCGGAACTGGCCATGATCGCCGTGCAGGGCCCTGAGGCCCGCGCCAAACTGGCCGCCCTGCTGGAAGACGATCGCCGCGACGCGGTGGAGAATCTGCCCGCGTTCGCCTTCGCCGATTGCGGCGATTGGACCATCGCCGGCACCGGCTATACCGGCGAAGACGGCGTGGAAATCATCCTGCCCGGCCACCACGCGGTGGCACTGTGGAAGCAACTGGCGGACGCCGGCGTGCGCCCGGCCGGCCTCGGCGCCCGGGACACCCTGCGTCTGGAAGCGGGCATGAACCTCTACGGCAACGACATGGACGGCACGGTTTCGCCGCTGGAAGCCGCCATGGGCTGGACCGTGAAGTTCAACGAAGGCCGCGACTTCATCGGCCGAGAAGCGCTGGAGCGCCAGAAGGAAAAAGGCCACCACCGTCTGGTGGGTCTGGTGCTGGAAGGCAAGGGCGTACTGCGCGCCCACCAGAAAGTCATCACCGGGGACGGCGAAGGAGCGGAGTTCGAGGGTGAAATCACCAGCGGTACTTTCTCGCCGACCCTGGGCAAATCCATTGCCCTGGCCCGGGTGCCCGCCGGCACCAAAGGCCAGGTGCGGGTGGAGATTCGCAAGAAGCACCTGCCCGCGCAGGTGGTACGGCCGCCGTTCGTGCGCAACGGCAAAACGGTATACAAACCGCTATAGCTGCGCTGCCACGCCCCACGTTTGAAGCATCGCCCTTGTTTGGCGTGCCGGCGTGAAGCGTGTTGCGTGTAAGCGTTTTTTAACAGGAGACATACAATGAGCGAGATTCCTGCCGAGTTGCGCTATCGCACCAGCCACGAATGGGTACGCGTGGAAAACGACGTGGCCGTGGTGGGCATCACCGACCACGCCCAGGACGCCATGGGCGACCTGGTCTACGTGGAACTGCCGGAAGTGGGCCAGGTACTGGCCACCGGCGAAGAAGCCGGCGTGGTGGAATCGGTGAAAGCCGCCTCCGACATCTACGCCCCGGTATCCGGTGAAGTCGTGGCCATCAACGACGCCCTGGAAGACGAGCCCGAGCTGGTCAACCAGGAAGCCTTCGGCAACGGCTGGCTGTTCAAGATCAAAATGGCCGACCCCGGCGAGCTCAAGGAAATGCTCACCGCCGACCAATACCAGGAACAGCTCGACAGCGAGTAACCCTGGTCTGTGGGAGCTTGCCTGCAAGCGAATGTTCGCCGGCAGGCAAGCGCCTACGTGTAACAACCCCCGCAAACACCCACCCGGTAACGCCCAATGCCCTACATCCCCCATACCCCGGACGATGTCTCCGCCATGCTCGACGCCATCGGCGCCGAACGCATCGAGGATCTGTTCGATGAAATTCCCGCCCACCTGAAAGCCGGCAGCAGCCTCGACGCCCTGCCCGAAGGCCGCGGCGAGATGGAAGTGACCCGGCTGATGGCCGAGCGCGCCGAACAGGACCGCTACGCCCTGAGCTTCCTCGGCGGCGGTGCCTACCAGCACCACATTCCGGCGGCGGTATGGGAGATCGCCACCCGCGGGGAGTTCTACACCGCCTACACCCCGTACCAGGCGGAAGCGAGCCAAGGCACCCTGCAGGTGATCTACGAATACCAGACCCTGATTGCCCGGCTCACCGGCATGGACGTGGCCAACGCCTCCGTCTACGACGGCGCCTCCGGCCTCGCCGAAGCGGTGCTCATGGCCCTGCGCGCCAACCGCAAATCCAAGAGCAACCGGGTGCTGGTGCCGGAAGCCCTGAACCCGCGCTACCGCAGCGCCTGCGACGCCATCGTCCGCAACCAGGACGTGGCCCTGGACACCGTGCCGTTCTGCACCGACCGCGGCCAGACCCTGGCGGACAGCCTGAGCCAATACGAAGGCCGGGACTACGCCGCCCTGGTGATCAGCCAGCCCAACTACTTCGGCAGCCTGGAAGACGTGGACGCCCTCACCGACCGGGCCCACGCCAACGGCATGCTGGTGATCGCCGTGGTCAACCCGACCTCCCTGGCGCTGCTCACGCCGCCGGGCGAGTGGGGTTCTCAAGGCGCGGATATCGTGGTGGGCGAAGGCCAGCCCCTGGGCATCCCGCTCAGCTCCGGCGGTCCGTACTTTGGTTTCATGGCCTGCAAACAGAAACACGTGCGGCAAATGCCCGGCCGTATCATCGGCCGCACCGTGGACCTGGAAGGCAAGCAGGGCTTCACCCTCACTCTGCAAGCCCGCGAACAGCACATTCGCCGCTCCAAGGCCACCAGTAACATCTGCACCAACCAGGGCCTGGCGATGACCGCCGCCACCATTTATATGTCCCTGATCGGCCCGGACGGCCTGGCCAGCGTCGCCGGCCACTGCCACGCCAACACCCAGAAACTGGCGGAGAAACTCACCGCCATCGACGGCGTCGAACGCGCCTTCACCGCGCCCACCTTCCACGAAGTGGTGCTGTTCCTGCCCCAGGACGCCGACACCGTGCTCGCGAAACTGGCGGAAAAGGACATCCTCGGCGGCCTCAGCCTGGCTCGGGACTACGGCATGAAGAACGCTGTTTTGGTGAACGCCACCGAAATACACACCGAGGGTGACCTCGATCTGTTCGTGGCCGCTATGAAAGAGGTGCTGGCATGAGCAACGAAACCAAATTGATCTTCCAACACTCCCGGCCGGGTCGCGGCGCCAACGCCCAAGCGCCCAAGCCGGTGAGTGAAGACCAACTCTCGGCGATTCCGGCCAGCCTGCGCCGCAAGCAAAAACCCGGCCTGCCGGAAGTCAGCGAACTGGACGTGGTGCGCCACTACACCAACCTCTCCAGCAAGAACTTCGCCATCGACAAGCAGTTCTATCCGCTGGGCTCCTGCACCATGAAGTACAACCCGCGCGGCGCCAACCGCGCCGCCATGCTGCCCGGCTTCCTGGCCCGCCATCCGCTGGCCCCGGCCAGCCACAGCCAGGGCTACCTGGCCTGCCTGTACGACCTGCAGAACTTCCTCAAGGAAGTCACCGGCATGAAAGGCGTCTCCCTCGCCCCCATGGCCGGCGCCCAGGGTGAATTCGCCGGCGTCGCCATGATCCGCGCCTACCACGACGCCCGTAACGACGACGGCCGCACCGAGATCCTGATCCCGGAAGCCGCCCACGGCACCAACCCGGCCACCGCCGTCATGTGCGGCTATAAGGTCCGCGAAGTGCCCGTCGGCAAGGACGGCGACGTGGACCTGGAAGCCCTGAAAGAAGCCTGCGGCCCGCAAACCGCCGGCCTGATGATGACCAATCCCTCGACGTGTGGCGTGTTCGAACGGCAAATCGAAGCCATCGCCAAAACCGTCCACGACGCCGGCGGCCTGCTCTACTACGACGGCGCCAACCTCAACGCCATCCTCGGCAAGGTGCGCCCCGGCGACATGGGCTTCGACGTCATCCACATGAACCTGCACAAAACCTTCGCCACCCCCCACGGCGGCGGCGGCCCCGGCGCCGGCCCGGTGGGCGTCTCCCAACGCCTGCTGCCGTACTTGCCCACCCCCATGGCGGGCCTGGACGAAGACTCTGGCGAGTACAGCTGGATCGACACCGACACCCTGCCCTCCAGCATCGGCCACCTGAGCGCCTTCATGGGCAACGCCGGCGTCCTCCTGCGCGCCTACTTCTACGCCATGGTGCTCGGCCGCGAAGGCATGATCCGTGTTGGCGAATACTCCACCCTCGCCGCCAACTACCTGCTCAAGCGCCTCCAGCAGGTCGGCTACACCGCCGCCTACCCGGAACGCCGCGCCAGCCACGAGTTCATCCTTACCCTGGCCAAGGAAGCCAAAGAACTCAACGTCACCGCCATGGACGTGGCCAAGCGCCTGCTCGACTACAACCAGCACGCCCCCACCACCTACTTCCCCCTGCTGGTGCCGGAGTGCCTGCTCATCGAGCCCACCGAAACCGAAAGCAAGGAAGCCATGGACGATTTCATCGCCGCCATGGAAGCGATCCTCCACGAAGCCAAGACCGACCCGGACATGGTCAAGGAAGCGCCGTTCACGCAACCGGTGCGCCGCCTAGACGACGTCAAAGCCGCCCGGGAACTCGACCTGGCCTGGAGCGAGTAACTTTGCTCCAACCCCCGTCTACTCGGTCCCCTCTCCCTTGAGGGGACAGGGACAGGGAGAGGGTGAAACAGCCTAGAGAGCCTCTTACCAGGGGGCTCTCTTTTCTCCATTCCAACCCTTTTTTCCCTGTGGGAGCGGGCCTGCCCGCGAATTCTTTTCCTCCATCTGTTGCACTCGCTCCCTGCCTGCACGGCTTCACCCCTCCCAAATCCCAATCTGTCCCTTTTTGTCCTCCCGCGACACAGACACAACACGGCCCCAACGAACCTTGACTTGTGATGTGTGTCACGTTTATTTATTGAACGTGCGTCCCGGAACGGAGCACTTGGGGAAATAACATCAAATAAAAAGAGTGCAAAGTCATGCCTAGATTCATAATAAATCAGAATGCTCAACCTCAGAGCGATGATCATGAGGTTCATAATGTCACTGCGGGTTGCAGCTATATGCCGGAGGCTCACAATCAGATCGACTTAGGCGAGCATGCAAGTTGTCATGGGGCCGTAGCTCTAGCTAAAACAAGATGGCCGAATTATAGAATTAATGGTTGTTATTACTGTTGTAATGCATGCCATACAACCTAAGTACGGCGATTTTTTGGAGATGCTTAGGCGCTCGGTGAGTCATGAGTGTGGGCGGATCTTGCTTTTGTCCATCTGGGTGGTTGTATTAAGAAGGCAAAACGCGAGACCTGACCCTCGGTGCGATTCAATGCTTGTGTACCGCGAGATGGGAAAGAAACGCATCCACATGACTGGCCGACAGCGTTTGTGGGTGTTTGCGCCCATGAAAACGGATATAGCGCAGCACCCAATGCACATAGGTCTTTTCCGTTGCATAGGCCATGTTGCGGCTGCGGATAAACATCCGCAAACGGTCGATAAACCGCGAAGGCGCGGCGGGTAGCGAAGGTGGCACATCCATGTCCTGGCTTCTCTGTACTGTTTTTATGGGCAGCATAAGGTCGGGATGCCCGCGTCAACCCTTGGAAAACGCCGGGTTCAACGACAAATGACGTTTATCCCCGGCAGCATTTCAGGCCAAGGTAGCCAACACTATAAAAAATATGACATATTCCGATGAATCGAATTCCGGTGTTGGGAGATATACGACAGGCGGATAACCGTCACTTGTCGTAAAAATCGCGAGCGAAAAACCGAACAGCAAGGTGAAAGGTCTTGCGAATCAGGCTCTTTGCCGTAAACCCTGGCAAGAGTGGTGCGGGGATATACGTCATCGGGATACACGACAAATGTCGGTGAATACACTGTTATGTGGCTTAAGGAATTCCGGTATGGCATTCAGTGAATCAGAAAAAGCTGCTCTACTTAAAGTGAAGGGTGTTGGACCTACCGTAGTTAAACGTTTTGAGGAAATAGGTATAGATTCTTTCTCCGAGTTGGCGAACTATGAGCCTAAAGAAAATGCTGAAAAAGTGGCGTCTATGCTTAGAACTACTTGCTGGAAGAATAGCCCTCAGGCCCTGTCGGCGGTCAGCTCCGCAATAGAAAGGGCAAAGCAAGGTTTGTAGCTGGTGTACGCTCACATAACAAGGCAAGTCAGCATCGCACCTTCGGTGCTGGACTCGCTAACGCTCGCCGCTGCTTGCGGCGTTAGCTTCAACTAAAGGTCCAGGGCCAAATGAAGATCAGGAAAATCACGCTTGCGAGCGGAACAGAACTAGAGCTGGGAAAGTTCACGTTGTTGGTTGGGCCGAACAATGTGGGCAAGTCGCAAACGCTTAAGGATATTCATAAAAAGCTAATTCATAGTTCGGGAGCAGATACGACATTACTAGCAAGTGTTGATGTCAGCCAGCCTGATACGTTCGAACGACTACTAGAAGACCTTGACGTACGAGTCGATGCAACCAATATCGGCCACCATACGATTGATGGAATCACATCAGGCTTTGAGCAGAACTCTATGGTGCGTCTCAGGCTTGATCAGGCCCGACGCGCGTTCGAGTCAACGCCCGATGCAGACTTCACGTTTCAGAAACTTGGGAAGTTTCGAGTTTTCTATATGGATTCGGAGTCAAGACTCAAAATTGCAAGTACGTGTCAAAACTTTGTTCCTGAAGAAAGCTCACCCAAGACTTTACTTCAAGCAATGTACGGAAAATTTGGCGAGCTTGATCAAGTATTGGCTGACGCTTTTGAAACAACATTTGGCATGAAGGTTCGATTGGATTACAGCGCCGGGCTCAAACTTCGCTATGCGATCTCTAGCGACTTTGGCGATATTCCCGATGATCCAAGAGCAGCTTATCCGCTCATGAAACAATTTCCGTCCTTAGAATCGCAAGGGGACGGGTTTCGAAGCTTTGTTGCCGTCGTCTTGAGCCTGCTACTATCGAAAGACAAAGTGGTGCTTCTTGACGAGCCTGAAGCGTTTCTTCATCCGGAGCAGGCTAGGCGACTTGGGCGCTGGATGGCCGACCATATTGATGCTTTTCCCTGTCAAGTCATCGTAGCAACTCATAATTCAAATTTCCTGGCAGGCGTGCTGTCGGGAAAGCAGCCCGCCGAGATTTTTCGCTTGAACCGAACTGGTAACAAGACTGAATATTGTCCAATCACGGCTGAGGCAACACAGGCTCTTTCATCATCTCCAATTCTTTCGAGCCAACGAGTTCTAGAAGGAATATTTGCCCGTGGCGCGGTTGTATGTGAGGCCGATTCGGACCGCATTGTTTATAGCGCGGTTGCAACGCATGTCCATAACAATCAAGAGTTGCTTTTTGTTCATGCGCACAATAAGCAAACGATTAAGGACGTGGTAGCGCTTCTTAAACAGGCTGCTATCCCGGTTGCGGCGATAGTTGATGTTGATCTGCTCAATTCTGAGGCAGATCTAAGGCAGCTACTTCGGGCATTTGATGCGGACGCAGAGAATGCTGAAACGATCCTACTTCGTAACCGAGTTGCTGAGAGCGTTGAGGAACGCTCTGAAGCTGAAGTTCTCACTGCCACGCGAGAAGCTGTTGTCGAGTTGCTTGTCCAACTTGATCGGGGTGAGCACACGCTTTCAGGAGCAAAAGGCGCGTTGAGCCGAATTCGCAGCGAATCGAGTAAGTGGTCGTTGGTAAAAGCGTCTGGGGTTGCCGCGTTAGATACGGCAGTCCGGCCGGCAGCAGAGCAAATAATTGCAAACTGCAAGGCTTTTGGTTTGTTTCTCGTTCCGAAAGGAGAACTGGAAGGTTGGATGAATCTTGGCGTTCGAAAGAATCGCTGGGTTGTTCCGGCTTTGGAACACATTGTCGGGGGAGATTGCCCTGAAGATCTATCGAATTTTGTCAGCGAGGTAGCTCAATTTGTCTACGGAGCAGATGGTAGCTAACAATGCGCTGCACACGGATAAATTACTCGCTTCGCTCCTAATTTACCGGTGAGCGCGGCGTTAGCGTAAGGAGAGCACATGCCGGGAAGGCCGCCTGAAGTTGATCATGTCAAGAAAACATTTTTGAAGTCAGTAGAATCTGCGCGAAAGCTGTTTTTGGCTGTTCAGTCTGTCTCTGGAATTAACCCAAATTCAGCTTGCCCGCGATTGCATACCGAGCAAGCAAGAAGGGTTGTCGAGCTAGCATTTTTGGGTTTGGTTTCAAATTGGGAAGAGTTTTTGGAGCAGTCCTTCGTAAGGTATATGGCAGGCGCGAAGGCAAAGAACGGATATGCCCCCAAATTGAGGCTGGGAAAGGCTTCTGATATAGCGCATGCATATCATGTGGTTTCAGGTGATTCTAAATTTGATCCTACAAAGAACTATTCAAAATTCGGAGCACCGAAATGGGTTATTGACTCGGCTCGTATCTATTTTGATTCTGGGAGTCCATATGCTCCTCGAATGCAAGCATATATCGAGCCTCTCGAGTCGGCTGTAAAAATACGGAACCGGGTGGCGCACAACTCTGAGAAATGCCGCGAGGACTTCAAGAAGGTCGCAAGAACGCATTTAGGATTGCAGCCAAACGCAAAGCTTACACAGGGTTATAGTGCGGGTGATTTGCTTATGCAGGCCCCAGTTGCAATTTTTAATCAAAAGATAAAGGCTAAGTTTGATTCGTATTTTGAAACATATTGCGGGCTATTTACTTATCTTGCCAATCAAATCGTGCCAAAGCGCTAACAAAGCCAAGCACGCGACAAGCGCGTGTTGGCGGCGTTATATCTGTAGGAGCCAATGATGTCCCAGGAAGAAGAGCTGGAGCTTTTTCGTCAGTTCCGGTCTGTGCAACAAAGGAACTCTTACTTTTTGCTAGCTGCGGCGGGCGCGGCCATGGCTTTTTCTATGACGCAGACAAAGGCCGAACCATTAATTTGGCCGCATGCCTTATGGGTACTATCAGTATCTGCGTGGGCCTGGAGCTTCTACTCTGGACTTCAATTTATCGAACATGCTGGCAGCGCACTCTTTCAGAACCATAATTATCTTGTGCTTAAAAGGCTCATCTCCGGTATGCCACCAGACAAAGCTGGTGTGGAGATGAAAGACTTAAAAGAAAGATTTGATACAACTCTTGGTCGCCATGACCGGAAAATGAAGATCCATGGAGACCTCCAGAAATACATGCTTTTGGCAGGTGCTGTCACCTATTTTCTATGGCACGCGCTTGAGATGTATATTGCAAAGGTATAACCATGCCAGTCACGGCGACGGTTACTACATTGCGGCTGCGCCTCTATTCCGTAACCGCGCGTGCTGAGCGGCGTTAGCCCTCTTGAGATAAGTTTAACCATGAATGATTCGCTAAAACCTGCATTTCGTGCGCGCATGGGGTCAGGTCTTGCCATTTGCCTTTGCGAGACAGCCCCTCCTAAGGGGCAAAAGGCAAGACTTGACCCGAATGGCACTTACTTAACCCCCGCCTTTTGCCCGCCGGAGCCTGCTTTATTCCATGGGCGTTGCTTTGGTGGATGCCCATGCCGACGTATCCACGCCTGCGCCTCATGCCGGGGACGCGTTAACAGCGGGAGCGGTTTCGGTCGTCGCTTGACCGCTCTGGGTTCAATACGTCCTGGGCGGTTCCCCACCCGCTGCTGGCCAATCAGACGAAAGAGTTCCGTTAAATCGTCACTGGTATGGCAAGCGAGCAGTTGTTGGTACCAAGCCTGCCAGCATTGCAGAGCATGTTTGAAGCTCAGCGTACGAGGCAATACCTTCGCCAACACGGCGGACGGCACCATCAGAAGCCGGACCAGATTATAGGCCAGAAGGTACACCCACAGTTCCTTTTCCGCCATCTCCGGTGTTTTACAGCTCAAGGCTTCCATCCCCAGAGTGGTTTTGATGTGCCGGATATCCAGCTCTACCTGCCAGCGGCTTCGATATAACGCTTTCAGCGCCTGACGTGGCGCCCGCGCCGGATCATACAAGGTGGTGATCAGCACTTTTCCACCCAGCGCCACTTCACGCAAGGCGATATCGTCGGGCAGTGCCTGATAGTGCGCCAGACTCATCCAGTCCGGACGCTGGCAAGGTTTGCTAATTCGGATCAGATGATCCTTGTGGCCCAGGCGCTTTCCCTTACGGAAGTCCGTTGTCAGCTTACGAGCACCATTTTGTGCGAACACGACATCCACACCACGAGCCAGACAGTCCGCCAGAATCACGTAGCTGCCATACAGTCCATCCCCCAGGAGGATATCGCCAGCGTTGAAGCCAGGCAGCAACGAACGGAACAGGGTGTGTTCGCTGGCGCCTTTACCCGCATAAGGCCCCATTGCCGCATTCAGTACGGCACCGCTGGCCAGACAGGTGACGGCGACAATGCGGCAGAGAGGGAAGCCCAGACCGGGCTTCTGCGAGCGCTGCTGGGGATAAACCGCTTGATTGGCGGGTGTATCCGGCAGAGTCACGGTGGTGCCGTCAACGATGCGAACAGGTCGCCCCTGCCAGTGCCAGCTGTCAGGTACTTTCTCGTTGCTCAACGATCCTGTAGCGCGTGCCAGAGATGAGACCAGCTCCAGTGGTAAACGCTGCCGAGCTTTGCAATAGCCGCCTGTAGACGTACTGCACGCCTTGCGCCCTCCCAGCCAGCGTGCCACCGCAGCCTCATTGACCACTCGCTGACAGGAGCGATCCGCTTGCATCACCTGGCTCAGAAACATCGCCAGGGTTTCCGTTGGCGGGAAGAGGCGCTCGCGGTGCTCGGGCAATGAGGATTCCAGTACATCAAAGAGTTCTGCAGAGGTGAGCAGATTGAAAAAACGGATGGCATCCTGGCGGGACAACTGTCGTTTGATCGCTTGCTGCTGAAATCGATTCTGTTTAGCATCCATAGGAGCTGATCCTTGGCGGGGTGCGATTCTTTGGCGAGATAAACACGCCGCCATTGGATCAGCTTTTTTGTTTCTGGATCAAGGCCTTATCGACTAAGTAAGTGCCATTCGGGGCAAGTCTTGCCTTTTGCTTATCTAGACCTGGCCTTCCGAGAAGGCAAAACGCAAAACCTGACCCCAAAGCCCTGAGGAGACGTAGGATATTCTGGTGACTGGGCAATTAAGGCAGGCGAAGACTTGATAAATAAAGGCCTACGTGGCAATTATCCAATTACAACGGATGAAGTTCACGCAATGATTTTGCAGTCCATAATTGAACAAAAGCTGCCAGGCACAATTGGAAACATCCAAGATCTATTAGTTTCAGTAGAACCATTGGTGAGCAACCTGGAACATAAAATAAATGAGTGCAAATCAAAGGCCTAACAAGCGCATGTTGGTCGCCCACTGCGTGGGTTGGGACCTTCGTTCCGCTGCGGCCCCAAATGCAGGCGTTAGCTTCAATGAGTATGGAGGCATAAATGGGTCATAATGATCACATGGATGATCGAGGGTTTGACGTAGTTGACACATATGTATGCGCAGACTGTGTTGTCGATGATGTATTAGCTCAACTTGTGAATGACAATCTTATTAGCCACACGTGCTCTTATTGTGAAAGATCATCACAATCTATGGTTTCTGCTCCATTTGAAATTGTAATGGAGCGTATCTATGAGTCTATCTGCGCTTACTATGCAGATGCACAAGACATAGGTATTCCGTGGGATGGTGGGTGGGTTTTTCCTGAAACTGAACCATATGATGTACTCGAAGTAGTAAACCCTGGCTGGGGTGACAAGTTTACCAATGACGCCCTTGACTGCTTAGGGTGCGATAAGTATTGGGTTTCACACTCACAAGGCGACTGGGGTTTAAGTAATCCCGCACAAGCTTTGGCATATGGCTGGAGACAATTTACTGATACCGTACTTTATAAAACTCGTTATCTATTTCTTTCAGAACCACCTGATGAGTTTGATGTTGGGCGGCCCGATTATATACCTGTTAAATATGTTTTAGAGGCGCTCGGGAATCTAGTTAAACGTCTTAATCTGGTTAAGGTCCTAGATCAAGGCACAGTGTGCTATAGGGTTAGAGTTTCAACAAATGGTAAAATTTACAGTAAGTTTTCTGAGATAAGCGTACCTCCTAAAAGACTTTCTGGGGCAGGAAGAATGAATCCTGCCGGAATTCCATATATGTACGTTGCACTTGAAAAAGAAACAGCAAAGCTTGAAACACTATTTAAACAAAAGCGACCATATGCAGTGGCCGAACTGAAGACCATAAAACCACTTAAGTTATTAGATCTATCGGTTTTGCCTCAAGGGCCAAGTATTTTTGAGCCTGATAAATACGTTGAGCTACATGAAATCCAATTTCTACGAAAATTTCGGGATGAGATTTCAAAACGGATTTCGAAAGATGGAATGGAGCATATAGAATACATCCCAACACAAATAATTTCAGAGTATTTTCGTCATCGATTTACAGTGGATGGTTCTAGTGTTGACGGCGTTGTTTATAAGTCGTCAAAAAACCTCAACGGTAAGAATATTGCTTTGTTCGTTTCTGATCACAAAAGTGTTGAGGAGATGATGTTGTTGTCATCATTGCGTATGGAAAGCTAACAGTGCCAAGCACACGGAAAGTTTACTCGCTGTCGCTCCTAAATTTCCGGTGTTGGCGGCGTTAGAAGGTCAAAGGTGACCATGAAGAGAATTGTGATCTTTATCATCTGGTTTATTCCAATATTAACTTATGGCGAGGATGTTGATTTAGATACAGGAGCTATTTGGAAGTGTGATCAGGCTGCAGTTAGAGTTTTACAGATAGGTTGGGTGTGTAAGAACGGTGCGGGATTGCGGGGGCAGGTCTTGCGTTTTGCCTTTTCGGAAAATCAGATCTAGTTAAACAAAACGCAAGGTTCGGCCCTTAAAGCCCACGGCGTGATAACCTTGGCGGGTTTCCTTCCCGCCGGATGGCAATGCTCTGGAAATCCAGTCGGTTACGGCCTTGGAGCGGAAGCTTCCTGTTAGCGCTCCTCGGGGGGAATCCTGCTTACCGTAACGTGAAAGGCCGGGTCCGTGGATAATGAAACCTAACGCATCTTCGGGGAAGCGATCATCCGTCGCCCGTGTGAACCGATTCCTTCCTGCCTTGCTGGTCGTGGTGGCGTTTTTCGTCGGGTTGGCCATTCTCGCTTCCGAGTCTAAACAGCGATGGTTCGTCGGTTTCTACGCGCTGATGAGCGTGCTGAGCTTTTCACTTTATGGCTTGGATAAGCGGGCTTCGGTGCGTGGTGGTTGGCGCACGCCCGAGGCGCGGCTGCATCTGGTCGAGCTGCTGGGGGGCTGGCCCGGTGCTTTGCTGGCGCAGCGGGTATTCCGCCACAAGACCCGCAAGACGTCGTTCCGGGTGGTGTTCTACCTGGCGGTGGCCGCCAATCTGGTGGCGCTGGGGTGGTTGCTCTTTGCGGATGGAGGGCCGGGTTGGCCGTTACTTTCCGGGTTGGGGGAAGGCCTCCGGGACGGCCTTTAGCGAGGGGCGTGTTGCGTTGTCAGGTCCGGCCCCGGGCCGCGCGGCCAAGGCGTGCCGGTGGGGTTGGTGACATAGTCCGGGCTTGGTTGATGAACTGAGGGCGCTATGACGGCGAGCACATTGGCATTGTGGAGTTGCGGGCTGTTCTTTCTGGTCGGCCTGCTGACCGGGGTGTGGAAGTACGTTCAGATCAGGGGTAGTGACAAGGCCCGGGCGCATTACTATGTGGACATCGCCCACCGGGCGAGCCTGATGTACGCCTTCGCTTGTCTGGTGCTTGAGCGCTTCGCGGTGCTCAGTGTCTGGCCGGAGTGGGTTAACGTGCTGGCGGTGTTGGCGTCGGTGCTGTTTTTCGCGTTGGCGGTGGGCAGCTATATTCTGCACGGCGCGCTCAAGGACACGCGTAACCAGCTGCAGAAGCCGCACGCCTTCGGCGCTGGGTCTTTACCGGCGTGGTTGATAAGCGGTTTCATGTGGGTGTTGGTGATTGCCGAGATCGGCGGTTTCCTGGTGTTGTTCGCGGGCTTTGCCGCCGCGCCCTGAGCCCGCCGGTTCGCTACGGCTCTAGCTCTCGTGCTGGCCGACGCGGGCCCCCATGCTTGCCATTGGGAGGAAGTCTGTGAAGATCGCGCCTATAGACCCTGGATTACCTGAGGTTGCGACATTGCTGGAGCAATCTGACCGGTATATGGCTGCGCTATACCCAGCGGAGAGCAACCATCTGGAGAGCGTAACGGATCTGAGCCAGCCAAACGTTACCTTGTTTGGGTGCTTTGTCGATGGCGCCCTGGCGGGCTGTAGCGCGGTGAAGTTGCTTTAAGATGAAGAGATGCGTTATGGAGAAATCAAGCGGCTTTTTGTCGCATCGGCCTATCGGCGGCGTGGAATTTCGAATGCTTTGATGGAGAAGGTCGAGCAATATCTTGTTGAACGTGGTGTCCAAGCCGCCAGGCTTGAGGTGGGCATAAGTCAGCAAGAGGCCCTATCGCTTTATCGAAATCGTGGATATGTTAAGCGTACTCCGTTTGGCCGCTACCACCATGACCCACTGAGCGCATTTATGGAGAAAAAGCTTCTACCTGGCCCAGTCACAAGATAGCAGCTTTGAGGCAGCCCTTGCCTTTCGTCCATTTCAGCAGAGTATGTCGAGAAGTAAAAGTATGAATTTTAACTCGATATGCCTTTTTTGAAAATCATTAATGGCCACCTCGGGGTATATGTAGTGAAGTGACCTTGATTTGGGGACTGGAAAAGAAATGGACGAAATTATCATCGCTTGGATGGCTTTCTTGGTCATAGTATCGGTTGTTACTGCTGCTAAATTTCTAAGGGATTGGCGCAGAGATGAACCGGAATCGTATCGTCGATGGGGAAGTCCAGGTTTATTCTATAACCTCGGCATGTATTTGACAGCTGTTTATGGTTCGGCGCTAGACGGGACAAAGAGCGTGACCCTTTTGAGAGCGCGACGCAATCTGCGTATAGCGCTTCTGTTTCTGTTGGCGTCTTTAGTCTTCGCATTTTTTGGAGCTGGAACTTCCTAGGGAGTGACAGTCGGCTTTCCCGTCTTTGGGGGGCTAGGGGTTGGCTTGCGTTTTGCCTTTTCGACATACCGGGCCTAGATAAGGTAAGCAAAATGCAAGACCTGACCTCGTTGCCGCTTTCCGGCCGTGCCTACTTGCAAGCTCGATATTCTTGCAGGACGTCTGGATGCCATGGCACCGGATTTGGTGGCTAAGAAAGTGTTCTAGTAATGGGTGTGTACCTGCGGGTACGCCGATGTTAGCGGTCTTCCGCCCCCCGGACTCTGGCGTACTCCAATACACGGTACACCTGTAATATTCGTGACAGTTGGTACGTTACACCTGTAAAAGCGGCGATGCCCGATACGACATGTCCCTTCCCTTACTCCATGGATGATCCCGTGACTTCATGCTCCTGACGGCCGACAGCGATGTTGGTGCGTATTTTGCTGGATATCGCTAACAAAAACGTAAGGAGCACAATAATGAAGGCAGCACGTTTTTATGACCGTGGTGATATCCGCATCGAGGACATACCGGAGCCCGTGGTGGAGCCCGGCACGGTCGGTATCGAGGTGGCATGGTGTGGCATTTGCGGTACGGATTTACATGAGTTCATGGAAGGGCCGATCTTTATTCCTCCCTGTGGCCATCCGCATCCGATCTCCAAGGAGTCAGCCCCCGTCACCATGGGCCACGAGTTTTCTGGTGTGGTGTATGCCGTGGGGGAAGGGGTGAGCGACATCGAAGTCGGCCAGCATGTGGTGGTGGAGCCTTACATCGTGGCGGATGACGTGCCCACCGGGCCCGGCGATAAGTATCATCTGTCCAAGAACATGAACTTCATCGGCCTGGGTGGTCGGGGCGGCGGCTTGTCCGAGAAAATCGCGGTTAAACGTCGTTGGGTGCATCCGATCTCCAAAGACATTCCGCTGGACCAGGCTGCCTTGATCGAGCCTTTGTCCGTGGGCCATCACGCCTTCACTCGCAGCGGTGCCAAGGCTGGCGATGTGGCGTTGGTTGGTGGGGCGGGCCCTATTGGCTTACTGCTGTCAGCGATTTTGAAAGCCAAGGGGCTGAGCGTTATCGTCACGGAGCTCAGCGGCGCACGTAAGCAAAAAGCCGCCGAGTCCGGTGTCGCCGACCATATTCTGGACCCCTCCGAAGTGGATGTGGTCGAGGAAGTGATGAAGATCACCGATGGCAGAGGCGTGGATGTGGCGTTTGAATGTTCCAGTGTGAACAAGGTTCTGGATACTCTGGTGGCGGCGACCATCTCAGCCGGCGTAGTGGTGATTGTGTCCATCTGGAGCCATCCGGCCACCGTCAATGTACATAGTGTGGTAATGAAGGAGCTCGACGTGCGCGGGACCATTGCGTACTGCAATGACCACCAGGAAACGATCAGGCTGGTGGAGGAGGGCAAGATCAACCTGGAGCCCTTCATCACTCAGCGCATTCAATTGGATGATTTGGTATCGAAAGGGTTCGATACCTTGATTCATAACAATGAGTCGGCCGTGAAAATCATTGTTCAGCCTCGAATCAGCTGAGAATAGGCGGCGATCCGGGCAGATCTCGCCTTTCCCTATCAATGCTGGACGTGCCCTGGCGAAAGGCCAGGGCTTCAAGTCTCTCTGACTGCCGTCACGCAAAATAGATCGCCTTCCTCACCCCCTTTACTACTTCGCCGGATCCAGAGGTGCCTGGATGCGCTGGCTATTTCGGTTTGCCGGAACACGGTAAGCTATCGGATTCGGCAAGAGGGATCCCTCTTGCCCCTTTTATATAGTGTGAAGAAATAATTATGATCGTGGTTTATGGAATAAAGGAAAGGCTTAATCGGATAAAGAGCCAGCTGTCGGATGTCATTCATGGTTGTATGCAATCTGTTCTGGGCATGCCGGAGGATAAGCGTGCGCATCGGTTTGTGCCTTTGGAGCGGGACGACTTCTATTATCCTGGAGGTCGAAGTGATGCCTACACCGTCATTGAGATCAATATGATGGCGGGCCGCAAGCCGGAGACCAAGAAGGCGCTGATCAAGGCCATCTTTCGGGAACTGGAAAGCCAACTGGGTCTTCCTCCCGTGGATGTCGAGATTACCCTCAAGGAACAACAACCCTATCAGTGGGGCTTTCGAGGCATGACCGGGGACGAGGCAAAGGATCTCAAGTATAAAGTGAATGTGTAATGCCAAATTGTATTGCCTGGCCGAGCGTGCTGCTGGTGTTGGGAGAATAAGTTCTGAGTAGGCGAAATCGATGATGGCGGATATTGCAGAGTTGCAGCGCGAGATTTATGAAGCCATTCGTGCAGTAAAGAAGCAGCTGGACGCGTCGCTGGGCGATGATCCGTTATTCGGATTTGCTCTGGGCACTGACGATGACGTGCGTGGGGTCCATCACATTGCTGCCAGCGAGTCCTGGGTTGAATCGAATAAGGTGGACTATCCCGAAATTGGCTTCGTCTTCACTGACTGGGAGCAAGCGGGGGACGATGAGGCGTTCGCCCCAATAAGCAATAGATTCCGCGAATTGATGGATATGGAGTACGCCAACTCACAGGATTGGGGCGCGGCTCGGGACCAGAGGTTCGAGTTGCTTGTGCGGGCACTCATTGACTGTCGAAAGGATGGCGTCTTTGCGGCGACCACACTGCTTGATGTGGGTAGTACCGATCCCTCCGAGCACATGGAGAGGCTTGAGATGCAGGCCATCGAACGCCTTAATGCCCCGGCCATGGCGGACCGGCTTGCAGAGGCGCTATGTCTGGAGGCCTACCGAACAGGCTCCTCCTGACTATTGCATGAACGGGGATAGAACTGCGCGTCGGGTTGTGCCTTTTCCCTGTTTACACGATGGTGAGAGTTATTGGCGTTAGTTCAGAGGCGGCTTATGCGAGGACTTACAGCTGTTTTTCTACTTCTTCCTGTATTGGCGATGGCAAAGGAAAGCACCTGCTATGGAACGACGTCAAAGGGGAGTCTCGCTGATGGCGTCCAGCTGCCATTGAAGGGTGGCAATTTTGAAAGCTACAGCGCCATGGCTCATTCCGCGGGACGAACCTATGTCCATTCTGGAGTAAGTGACATTGTGGTGTCCGCTTACAAGGATCTGGAGAAAGAGCAACCGGAGAAGGTCTACAAGTACGCGGAGACCGGATTCAAGGAGGGTGGCCGGTTTGAGCCTCATAAGACTCACATGAACGGACTTTCCGTTGATTTCATGGTTCCGGTCGTGGATTCCGAGGGGCAATCCGTTCATCTACCGACCAATCCGCTCAACCGGTTTGGTTATGACATCGAGTTTGATAGCAATAGCACCTACGACGGCTTGCGAATTGACTATGAGGCAATGGCCGCTCATATCGTGGCATTGCATCGGCAAGCGACGTCGCGGGGATATGGGTTGTGGCGGGTCATCTTCGACCCTGAGTTACAGCCGAACCTTTATAAGACCAAGTACGCGGAGTACTTGCGTGGCAACATACAGTTTTCCACCAGGCGGTCCTGGGTGCGCCACGATGAGCATTACCATGTCGACTTTGATCTGCCCTGCGAACAGATGCGTTAAGACAGCCTTATGCCAGAGTATTCGGATATATACGTCATCTCCGATAAAAGAGATGAAAAGACAGTGGAAAGCTTTCTGAATGGCTTCCTCCCAGAAAGAGAAGAAAGCGCTGACGAATATGAAGTGCCACAGTTCTCAGCCTCCCCTGATATCGTATATTCGAAGGCAGAGGAGCTGGTGAAGTATTGCAGTTTAAACCGGAGTGCGGAATACGCCGTATATTGGAGAGCTGTAAATCAGGGAAAGCCAGAGTATGGAATGGTTTTCTACCTCAAGGATGGCCATGTAATTTATGGCCTGTCTACTGACGCTAGTGATGATGCCTTTGCTCAAAAGCTGTTGATAAAGCTGAAAGAACACCTTGGTTCGGAGCTGGGCTACATCGGTCATGAAGCATCACCGGATGCTGGAGATTTGAATGAGTTCATGCGGGCGATGGAGAGTCATCAGTCTTAGCAAGGCTCTTAACTCCCACAGTCCTGGTTCCACGGAAAAAAGGTAAGACTTGATTTGAAGGGTACTTTGTACAGCTGCGTCAGGGGCTAATTGGGGGGCTTCGTGATTGTAGATATCACCTGTAAAACAGACCGCTTCAATCTGTCTGTTGTTGGATCAGAATTCATTAACGATTGTTGTTTTGGTGAGGACTTCTCAAGATGGCTCGTAGTGGCGCTATCCGAGGCTGGCGTTGATGCGGAGGTTATCTGTATGGAAGACTTTGGCTGGGCCAACCGGGCCGAGTACCAGGGTATTTCCTACCTCATGTGTGTGGCGGGCAACTCGGAGGAGGACTCTGGTCGTCTCAACTACGGTGAGTGGCATGTGATGCTTGAGCGGGACCGCACGTTGATGCAGAAGATCCTCGGCAAAAACAAGACTACTGCCCAGGATCCTATTGTTGGCAAAGTCATGGATGTCCTTCAGGCCGCTGAGTTTGTGGATGTCGAGGTTGAGCTCTAGCCAATCATTTACGAGTATGTGCGGGGCAGGCCTTGGTTTTGCTTTGCCAGATACCATTACCCAATACTCCATCGCAGGACCAGTCATGCCGTTAACAGTCAGCCGCACAATCCTTTTTGGAGACTGCGATCCCGGCGGGGTCGTCTACACACCCAGGGTCAGCCATTTCGTGGTTGAAGCCGGGCTTGATTTCTTGTCGCACCTGCTTGAAGGCCCCGCGGCGCGGCGCATCTTCTCAATGGGTGTTCTTCCTCCCGCCCGGGCGCTTTCCATCGAGTTCTTGCATCCGATGATCTGGGATCAGAAGATCGACATCCAGGTGTCGGTCAAGGAGGTCGGCGCCCATTCTTTCTCATTGCTGTTCGTAGCGCGCAACGCCGAGGAGACCGAGACCTTCCGCGCCTCCCTGACGCAGGTCTGTGTATCGCCTGACACCATGCGCCCGGTTCTGCTGCCTGACGAGTTGCGAATGGCCTTGGAGCGGGACTTGATTGATGGGTAGGGAACTCAAGCGCTTTGCTTCGTGGATGGAGCGAATATGAATAAAAACACCGCCAGCCAGAATCCTGAACTGCTACGCCGGCTGCTGCGTGCGAAGGACCGGATGGATGCGGCCTCGAGCGAGGATTGGCCTGTTTCCCGTCTGGCGAGTGTGAGTTGTGTCTCCGAGGCCCATTTTGCCAGATCCTTCAAGGAGGCCTTCGGCGTTCCGCCGCACCGTTACCTGCTGACCCGGCGTATTGAGCGTGCGACGGCGCTGTTGCGGGACACCGACCTGCCTATCACCGATATCGCCTTCCGCACTGGCTGGAGGAGTCTGGGGACGTTCGGGCGTACCTTTCGCGATATCACGGGTAAGAGCCCTGGGGAGGTTCGGGTTCAGGAAAGGGCTGCTCGGCGCGGGCTCGAGAGTGTGCCCGCCTGCGTACTGGGAGCCGCCCACCGGCCCGATCTCAGAACCGCAGTTTTGGAGAAGCGGCGCCGTCTGGCTGACGGTACAAAAGGGGCCCAACCAAAGGAGGTCCTATGACTCAAGGTGTTCAGGTAGCCGCTGTATACGTGCGAGACCAGGATGAGGCGCTCGCTTTCTATGTCGATAAGCTCGGATTCCTGGTCCACACGGATGTGCGCAATGGTGACTATCGCTGGCTCACCGTACAGCACCCGGATCAGCCGTCGTTCCAGCTTGGGCTGCTCTTGCCCGGGCCGCCGGTACACGATGAGGCAACGGCGCAGGCGCTGCACGCGATGGTGGCCAAAGGCGCGATGCCGGCCCTGGTACTGGAGGTGGACGATTGCCGTGCCGCCTATGAGCGGATGCGTGCCCTGGGCGTGGAGTTCACGCAGGAGCCCGTGGACCGCTACGGCACCGTGGACGCCGGTTTTCGTGATCCGTCGGGTAATGGCTGGAAGATGATACAGACGCGGGGTTGAGGAGGGGCAAGCATGAGCACTTTACCAAATACTCCGCGAAGCTCTTCATTCAGTAGAAGGATCCGGCAATGCCATCGCTGGCTTTCCATCCTCTTCACGCTGACCGTCGTTGCCAACTTTGTCGCCATGGCGCGGGGTGAGCCGCCGGCCTGGATTACCTACTCCCCGTTACTCCCGCTTGCCTTGATGTTGCTCACCGGGCTGTACCTGTTCGCGCTTCCTTATATTCATAAATGGCGCGAGCGCGGCAGTGAGGCGTGAACTTGTCCGGGTGCGACATTGCACGGCTGTCCGTTGCCGGTAAGATCGTTCGGGACTCCGTAATGTTGAGGTCCAGATGTTCATCGGTCATTTGCCGGCGGGTTATGTGTCAGCGAAGTTACTCTTCAGACGATTCGCGGATACGGGGGTAGCCACCACAGCTTTTGTTCTGGCGGGTATTCTGGGCGCCATCGCTCCGGACCTGGACATGTTCTACTTCTATCTGGTGGATAACCGGCAAAGCCATCATCACACCTATTGGCCGCACTATCCTATTCTGTGGGTCTCGTTGCTTTTATTGGCTGGCCTGTGGTTCAAGCTGGCCCGCCAGAAAGCCGGCGCAGCCCTGGCGCTTATCTTTTCCATCAGCGGCTTTATCCATATGTTGCTGGACACTATAGTGGGCGATATCTGGTGGTTGGCGCCGTTTATCGACAAGCCCTATGCGCTTTTCACGGTCCCGGCTGTTTACCAGCCCTGGTGGCTGAACTTTGTTCTGCATTGGTCGTTCGCACTGGAAATCGCTATTGCTGTCTGGGCATTGCTTGTATGGCGCTCTGATTGGAAATAAAAAGGAAGGGTATGACCGGGATGTTGTGGAGCCATGAGTAAAAAGCTGCGTGTAGGTGATTATTTTGCTCTGGAACTCGGGAAGGGGGATTATCAGCTGGCGCTGGAGTACGGCGCTGATCTTTCCAGGCTTTATGAATAGATCGCGAGTGGTGTCTTATGGATAAAGGCTATCTTTTCAAGTCGACTTGGCGAGGCTGGTTTGTCGGCATGACGGTCATTTTCGTGCCATTTATTCTTCTTTGGACGTTTGTGAGGCTTGAGGCCTCCTTGCATACCGTGATTATGGTTTTTATGGTTCCTGTGGTCGCGGCGTTACAAGGTGTTTTTGTGGGAGGACTAGTCCTTTTAGGTCTGATTATCTGGCCGATGGAGCGTCCCGGTAAATAAGAGGGACGGGCCCGCCTTTTGCCGGCGGGCTATTTGATCGCTGTCTAAAGTGGGGTGTAAGGATTGAGCGATGATGGATAACCTCCATGAAGTGGACGGTGTGCCGATTCGGCCAAAACACAAGGCGACATGCCATTGTGGAGCGGTGGAGATTGAATTTGATCTCCCCGACGGGCTGGTTGAAGTGCGTAGGTGTGATTGCTCTCTATGTCGACGAAGGGGAGCGATAGTGGCCTCGGTGCCCCTGTCTGGTATCCGGATATTGAAAGGCGATGATGTTCTCAGGCTGTATCAGTTCAACACAATGACGGCGAAGCATTTTTTTTGCGGTCGTTGCGGGATTTATACTCACCATCAAAGACGCTCCAATCCTTCACAGTATGGTTTCAATGTCGCCTGTCTGGAAGGCATTAACCCGTTGAAGATAGAGGGTGTGCCAACCAATGACGGTGTCAATCACCCCGCGGACAGGAAAAAGATCTAGCTCGTGCCGGTGTGTTCGGGCGCTATACTGTAAGTCGTATCAAGGGTTGTATTGGCAAAGGTGAACCTGGATCTCTGAATGAACTTCGAAATCCGAGCGGAAGCCGCGTCCGACATTGCGGCCATCCATGGTGTAACGGCGGCTGCGTTTCTGAATGCGCCGCACACGGATCATACCGAGCAGTTCATCGTTGACGCCTTGCGAGAGGCGGGCGTTCTCACCGTATCGTTGGTGGCGGTGGAGATGGGCAGGGTGATCGGCCAGGTGTCGCTATCACCGGTTTCAATTTCGGATGGCGCGTCGGGTTGGTATGGGCTGGGTCCCATCTCGGTTAGCCCGGAGCGCCAGGGACGCGGTATCGGCAGTGCGCTTATGAAGGCGGCGCTGAGCGCGCTGAAGGAGATTGATGCGGCGGGCTGTGTGCTCCTCGGGGATCCCGCTTACTACTCCCGTTTTGGCTTCAAGCCGGAGGCGGGCCTGATTCTGCCCGACGTTCCCGCTGAGTACTTTCAGGTGCTGCCATTGGGGCCATCGTTGCCGCGTGGGGTGGTTGCCTATCATGCCGCTTTCAATGCCCAGAGTTAACCGCTCAATAAATGGGATTGATTCTCTGGTCCATGGTGCCTCCCGGGAACTGAATGGATGCCTGGGGGAGAGGGCGGCCGGGCCCTGCCTTTCTCTACTTTGCCCCACCCTCCAAATCGTCTTATCCTGACTTCGCCTTGCCGCCGCTTCTTCCCTGAGGTGGCGCTACAGCGGCCTCAACCTGATCCATCAGCTCCGTCACTGAGCCCCGGCTGTACAGCCCGGCGCCCCGTCCGGACATCGGAGACGCACCATGAGCGACACTCTTCCCCCCGCCGACCGTCTGCGCTTCAAGCCGTACAAGGGCCCGGCCGCGGGTTGGGGCGCCCTGCGCGCCGTCACCGACCATTGGTTTGAGAGCAAGCAGCCGTTCAAGAACCTCTATGCCATGGTCAAGACCAACCAGAGCAACGGTTTCGATTGTCCGGGCTGCGCCTGGGGCGAATCCCCCGAAAGCGGCATGATCAAGTTCTGTGAGAACGGCGCCAAGGCGGTTAACTGGGAAGCCACCAGCCGTCGCGTGGATGCCGCCTTTTTCGAGAAGTACAGCGTTACCGAATTGTTGCAACAGGATGACTACTGGCTGGAGTTCCAGGGCCGGATCACCGAGCCGATGGTGTATGACCGGCGAACCGATCACTACAAGCCGATGGGTTGGGAGGACGCCTTCGCGTTGATCGCGCGCCATCTCAATGGTCTGGAAAGCCCCAACCAGGCCAGCTTCTATACCTCCGGGCGTGCCAGTAACGAGGCGGCCTATTTATACCAGTTGTTCGTGCGTGCGTTCGGTACCAATAACTTCCCGGATTGCTCGAATATGTGCCACGAGGCCAGCGGCGTGGCCTTGATCGAAAGTATTGGTACCGGCAAGGGCACCGTCACCTTCGCTGATTTCGATAAAGCCGACGCGTTGTTCCTGTTTGGCCAGAACCCGGGCACCAATCATCCGCGTATGCTCGAGCCGATCCGCGATGCGGTGAAACGTGGTGCCCAGGTGGCGGTGTTCAACCCGCTGAAAGAGCGGGGGCTGGAGCGGTTCCAGGCGCCCCAGGATCCGCTGGAAATGCTGACTCAGACCTCTTCACCACTGAACACCGCGTACTTCCGCCCGGCTCTGGGCGGTGACATGGCGGCGGTGCGAGGCATGGTGAAGTGGTTGCTGCAGTGGGACCGGGAAGCCCTGGCCAGCGGCGGCGAAGCAGTGTTTGATCATGACTTCATTGCCCAACACACCGACGGCATGGAGCAATACCTGGCGATGGTGGACGCCACCAGCTGGGAGCAGATCGAGGCTCAATCGGGGATCAGCCGTGACATTCTGGAACAGGCCGCGCGCATTCATCGCGACAGTAAAAGGGTGATTATCTGCTGGGCCATGGGCATTACCCAGCACAAGCATTCAGTGGCAACCGTCCAGGAGATCGCCAATCTGCAATTGCTGCGTGGCCAGTTCGGCGAGGGCGCCGGACTGTGTCCGGTGCGCGGCCATTCCAATGTGCAAGGGGATCGTACCGTGGGCATTGCCGACGAGCCGCCAGCGGCCTTGCTCGACGCCCTGGAAAAACGGTTCGGTTTTACACCGCCGCGTGAGCCCGGATACAACGTGATCACCACGCTGCAGGCGATGGTGGCGGGCAAGATCAAGGTGTTTCTGGCGCTGGGCGGCAATTTCGCCCAGGCCACGCCGGACACGGCGCGCACGCATGAGGCGCTGGGGAGCTGCGAACTGACCGTTCAGATCAGTACCAAGCTGAACCGCAGCCATCTGATATGCGGCAACGAGGCGTTGATCCTGCCATGTCTTGGGCGCACCGACATTGATGAGCAAGCGGACGGCCCGCAGGGCGTCACCGTGGAGGACTCGTTCAGCATGGTGCACCTGTCCCATGGGCAGCTGCGGCCTTTGTCGAAGCAGATGCGGTCCGAGCCGGAGATCATCGCCGGGATCGCCGAAGCCACGCTGGGCAAAACACCGGTGGATTGGCGTGCCCTGGTGGAGAATTACGACCGTATTCGTGATCTGATCCAGGACACCATTCCCGGTTTTGACGACTTCAATGCGCGGCTCAAGGCGCCGGGCGGCTTCTACCTGGGCAACCCCGTCCGCGACCGCCAATGGCAAACGGAATCCGGCCGTGCCCAATTGGTCAGCCACGCACTACCGGCCACTCTGGTGGATGCGGAGACGCTGGCTTCCGGCGCCAAACCGGATCTGGTGCTGCAAACCCTACGCTCCCATGACCAGTACAACACCACCATTTACGGCCTGCATGACCGTTACCGGGGCGTGCACGGCGGCCGCAAGGTGGTGTTCGTCAATCGTGCCGATCTCGAACGCCTGGGATTCCAGCATGGCGACAAGGTCGATGTTGTTTCTCTATGGCGTGATGGCGAGGAACGGCGGGTCAGCGATTTCACGCTGCTGGAGTACGATGTCCCCGCCGGCCAGGCCGCTGCCTATTACCCGGAAACCAATCCGCTGGTGCCCATGGACAGCTATGGCGACGGCAGCTTTACACCCACCTCCAAGCTGATCGCCATCCGCTTGGAGAAAAGCAGCGCCCCGGCGCGTATCGCCTAGAAGGCGACTCGAGGGGCAGGTATCACAGGAAATTAGCAGGAGAGGAGTATGACGGGAAAGGTGTTGCCAATTGAGGGTAGTTGTCGATGTGGCCAGGTCAGGGTGCGCATCGAAGCTCAGCCATTGCTTACCATGGCCTGCCACTGTACCGGGTGTCAGAAGATGAGTGCCGGTGCCTACTCGTTAAGTGCCGCCATCCCCAGCCCGGGTTTCTCGGTGATAAAAGGCGAGCCGGTGATTGGGGGGTTGCACGGCGCATCCCGTCATTATTTTTGTCCGCATTGCATGAGCTGGATGTTTACCCGGCCCGAGGGGATCGAAGAGTTTGTGAATATCCGCCCGGGGATACTTGATCAACCTGTTTGGAGTCAGCCTTTCATTGAGACTTTTACCAGCGAAAAGCTGCCTTGGGTGTCGACACCAGCCAAATACAGCTATGAGCAGTTTCCGCCTTTCGAGGCTTATGGAGGTCTGATCAGGGCGTATGCCGAGGGAAACCAGATGGGAGTTTGATAGAAGGGGACGGGCTTGCTCTATCGAGAAAATGTCGTGGTTAAGGTGGGCTTTTTTGTTTGGGGGGAATATGGAAAAACGTTACCAGGTATTCTTGAGTTCAACATACGAAGATCTTAAGGAAGAACGACTAGAAGTAATGAAGGCCATCTTGGAGCTTGACTGCTTTCCTGTTGGGATGGAGTATTTTCCTGCTGCAAATGAAGATCAATGGACCTATATCTCAGATTTGATAGATCAGTGTGACTATTACATATTGGTTTTGGGCGGAAGATATGGATCAACGGATGAGGAAGGCATTGGGTATACACAAAAAGAGTACGAATATGCAATAGAGAAAGGAATTCCTGTGATTGCATTTGTTCACGCTGACCCAGGGGCCAGGCAACAAAAATATTCCGAAAGTACAGATTTGGGGAGGCGGAAATTCGATCATTTCAGGAGGGTTCTTCGAACGCGCCTTTACAAAGAGTGGAATAACCCCTATGAATTGGGGGCGGTGGTTAGCCGAAGCCTTAGCCAACTGATAAAGAAGAATCCAAGGCCGGGGTGGGTTAGGGCTGATCGGTTAGCATCTGAAGAATCCTATAAAGAAATAGTTCGTTTAAGAAATCTTATAGAAGCTCGAGATAAGGAGCTGGCGCATTTAAGAGTAGAGGCACCAACGGGGTCTGGGCGATTAGCCCAAGGCGAAGAGGTGTTTCAACTCGAATATCGGGCTACACTTTCAGACCGAAGTAAGGGGCATCGCGACGTTGACCGGCATGAGCGAATAAGCGATATGTCATCTCATTCCTGGGATGAGATCTTTGAATCTTTTGCTCCCTACTTGATTGTTGATTCAAGAGAGAGTGACATAAAATCAAGTTTGGCTAGGTTGGTGAAAGAGTCTTCTGAAAAGAAGCTTGTGAGAGACGATCCGAATATAGAACTATCCTCATTTTATATTCCTGATAGAGTAGTACATAAAGTGATAGTCCAGTTTACTGCTTTGGGCATGTTGGAAGTCTCATCGGAGCAGACAGATAAAAAGACAGTGAGGTTGTACAGGCTCACGGCTCTGGGTCGGAGGCATATGATGGAGGTGTCCGCGATCGTCAGTAAAAAGGATCGGTGTAGTAGGGAAGGCTGAGGATGAGTCCCTTCTTTCAGAGAGGGTAATGGGCTCTTAAGAGAGGCGCTTCCCTGTGATAAGCCGGTTTTCTTGCAGCTGGTCCTGTATAGAGAGTCGGTGAACACATAAAAATTATAGAGAAATTTTAAAATGGAAATGGAGCGCGGTTTTTGGATTTCTATCTAAGTGAAGTGATGTCGCTTTTCTTCTGGTTGTAATGGGATGTATGGAATATAGAGTGCCAATACTAGAAAAGCCCAGACGCCTGAAACATGGTGAGCGTGCTTTTTTTGTCCCCAAGAAATGGGCAAGAACGCATGATGAGCGGCTTTTGATCATGGAGTTCGTATGCCATAGAAGGCTATTTGGTCATGGATATCAATGCCTTATGCCCAACTATTTTGATGATATGCCGAAGGGTAGCGGAGTTTTTATTAGCGGTCTTGTGCCTACCAAGGAGATTCTACCTCATGTCGAATTTCCGGGTGATATAGACTTGCTTATCATCCCCTATGAGGGAGATGAATTGCTCATTTCCATGTCATTGGCTATAGAGATAAAAATTATTAGGGCGACTTATAAGAAACAGGGGAGGTCACCTAACCAGTATGGCTTTTCACAAGCGGAGGCATTGCTGAGGGCCGGGTTTCCTCATGTCGCGGTAGCTCATTTAATTGTATCTGACCAAAGCCCGGAGCATGCTTGGCGAGAAATTCTGTATACGGTGGTTTTAGATGATGAAGGACGATGTGCAGATCCGAAACCAATCAAAGTGGATACGATGCCCTCAGACTTGATTGCCCGGTCATTAGGGCGTTTGAGAGCAAATCGTCGAACCGAACAGATCGGTCTTCTGGCATCGTATCTCTCCGAAGATTGGGATGGTGTTTGGCTACCTTCCGGTGATGGTTGCCAACAGAACCCCAAAATTGACTTTGATGTGATGGCCTCTATTGCCAAGTACTATCATTGTGTCCCGCAGCGTTTCATAGAAACTAGACGTTGGGATCCATGATTTCGCTATCGTATTGGATTGGCGGATAGGAAAGGAGTTTGGGGTCAGGTCTTTCCTTTGCTATCTGAGAAACCAAGGATGCTAAATGAAGATTAAGCGGATAGGACATCGATACACTGATTCTGAGTCTGGCGTTACTCTGGACTGCTGGTTTCCTCGAGATAATAAAAAAAAAGAGCGAAACTGCTTGTCCAAGAAAGTTGGGCTGATTCGAAGCGACTTCGTTGAGATGGAAGTCGGTGATCTGTCAGTTGCTCCAACCAGCGCGGAAGAGGTGTATCTTCGTCTCCATCTGCTTTCCGAGTGCGCGGTCAAGCCAAACGCGCTGAGTCTGGAAGGGGCATTCTCTCTGCTGACGAATGTCGCGTGGACTTCGGCTGGCCCGGTTCTTCCTGCAAAGGTAGATGAGCTTAGGGGCCGCATTGCTAATGAGTGTCACCACCTGACTATACTGAGCATCGACAAGTTTCCGCGCATGGTTGATTACGTCACGCCTGTTGGTGTTCGCATAGCCGACGCAGATCGCGTCAGGCTTGGAGCCCACTTGGCGCCGGGAACTACGGTCATGCACGAAGGGTTCGTCAACTTCAACGCCGGAAGTTTGGGGGAGTGCATGATCGAAGGCAGGGTAACGCCTGGCGTTACCGTCGGAGAAAAGTCTGATGTCGGTGCGGGCTCATCTATAATGGGAACCTTATCCGGCGGTGGAAAACGGATTAACGCCATTGGTGAGCGGAGTCTTTTGGGGGCTAACGCAGGCATAGGGATATCACTGGGAGATGATTCAATTGTGGAAGCCGGCCTCTACATCACTGCCGGTACTAAGGTGAAACTTCCAGATGGCAGTGTCGTACCTGCACGGGAACTGTCAGGTAGGCCAAATCTACTATTCCGCCGTAATAGCCAGACGGGATCTGTGGAAGTTCTTCCTGCGGACTTGAGCCGTTGGGGAGGTTTGAATTCTATATTGCATGGCGGTAATTAAAAGTCCCTCAGTTTTTATTTGGACGGTCGCCAGGAGACTATTGAGCTGGTGCGGCGCGCCTAATCCAGTCATGGAATGAGCCGGAAATTGGGAATGAAATGAACGAGATCGCTGTGGTATGGGTTACTTCTTCAATTATTATATCGGTCGTTTTGGGCGCTAAATTCCTAGGTGCGTGGTGCAGGCATGAGCCGGAATCATATCGCCGTTGGGGGAAGCCGAATTTATGCTATAACTTCGGTGCGTATCTAACTGCTTTATGGCTCGGGACTTGATGGGACGCAGAGCTTGGCTCTTTTGAGGGCGAGGCGAAATTTGCGCATAGCTATTTTTTTCTTTGGTCTCTTTAGTGTTCTCATTTTTTTGGACGGGAAATGTCTTGGGGCTATGAATAAGAAAGCAATTAAGTGGACTTTGATGCTGGTTTTTTTTATCGGTACCCTTGGCACGATATATATGATGGCCTGCCCTAGTGATCCAGGAAGGCCGTGGATGATTGGTCTTGTTAGTCTGTTCGCGATCAACTGGAGTATTAATTACTTTCTTGGGTTGCCGATGCATGTTCCACACCTTCCTCATCTGGCCAATGTGGCGCATCGTCGTGAAAGGCAGTTTGTGGTTTTGTTGACCTGGATTATTGTATTGACACTTTTCCTGTGGGGAGTAATAGATGGTTTTGGGTGCACTTAACGGATAACTGTCATGTCTAAGAAACTCTTGGAAGATGTCGTCTCTCTTTCTGATCTGAAGGCCAATCCCCGTAAGGTTGTGACCCGCCGCCCTTTTCTTCTGACTAATCGAGGCCGCGAGGTAGCTGTGATTCAACGGTTTGAGGATTACGAGAGAACCGAGAAAGAGCTGCGATTCATGAAGGTCGTTGCTCTGGGGCTCCTGGATGCTCAAAAGGGCGATACCACCTCTGTGGAGCAAGCGAGAGGAGCACTGGGGCTCGAATAAATGAAATTACGTTTCCCACTATCGACGCGCTCTCCACTTCCTCCCCCAAATAATCACTCCGGTGACGCTTAGCACCGCAACCACCAAGCCGAGTAACGTAACCACTATCCGATAGGGCAACCCGCCCACTGCAGCGATGTGTAGCGTCGTCAGCCAAGTGGTGACGGTGTTGCCGGAGGCCTCACCGGTTGGCAGGTAGTGCCCGAGCGGCGCGCCGGTGGTGGCGTCCACGTAGACCCAGGTTTCACCAAAACGCTGATTAACGTCACTGCCGGTGCGGGCCATGAGTTTGAGTGCGTTTTTGTGTGGGTATGGGTAGTAGGCGAAGCGTTCCTGAAACGACCCGGACACCGTCACCTAGGCGCTGTTCGCCCGGCCCGCGCGCCGGCTGGACGATGTGGAGGCGGCGAAGGAGCTGTATTTGGTTTGGAGCGGCTGATGGCGTGCTTTTAAGCGTTAGTTGGTTCTAACTTATCAAGAGGACTTTTATGGCCCTTTTTTGTAAGCGTCCGGCGACCCCATCTTGAGTCGACGGTTGCGGCCTTCACGATAGTGTCCACTTATTTCTTAGTGGACACTATCGATGGACCCGTTAAGCGTATCTCAGCCCCAACCTCAACCACGACGTCGCCGTCACTTCTCCCGTGAGTTCAAGGCGCACATCGTGGCCGCCTGTCAGGAACCGGGCGTGTCCGTCTCCCGGATCGCCCTGGACAACCAACTCAACGCCAACCTGGTCCGCCGCTGGATCCGTGAAGCCGAGCAAGCCGGCCAGACAATAACGTCACCCGCGTTTATGCCCTTGGCGGTACCGGTGGCGTCGAGCCCTCCTGACCGGTCTTGCGCCAAGGAGTCGGGTAACCGCATCCGCATTGAAGTGCCCCGCTCCGGCGGACCGGTCATCGTGGAATGGCCCGCCGAGCAAGCCCATCAGTGCCTGGCCCTGTTACGCGAGCTGCTGCGATGATCCGCATCGACGAGATCTGGCTGGCCACCGCGCCACTGGACATGCGCGCCGGACCGGACAAGGCCCTGGCCCGGGTGATCCAGGTGTTCGGTGCGGCGAAGCCACATCAGGCTTACCTGTTCGCCAACCGCCGGGGCAACCGCATGAAAGTGCTGATCCACGACGGCTTCGGTATCTGGCTGTGCGCCCGCCGGCTCCATCGGGGCAAGTTCCACTGGGGTGACGCTTGGCGCGGCGATCAGTTGCGCCTGAATGAAGAACAACTGGCCGCCCTGGTGCAGGGCCTGCCCTGGCAGCGACTGGGCGACGAGGCCGTGATCTCGGTGCTGTAACCACACCTCGTTCCCGTTGGCTATACGCCCAACCTCCAATCGCCCACCGGGCGCTGGCTTGGCATACTGTCCGCATGACCTCGCGCCCTGACCTCAACGCCCTCTCTCCCGACCAACTCCGTGCCCTGGCCACCGAGTTGTTCGATCACTTGGAGAGCAAGGATCGGGTCCTCGCCCAAAATGACCGGACCCTCAGCCAACAAGAAAAAGCGATCCGTCACCGCGACGCGGTGATCGAGAAACAGGCCCACGAACTGGCGCTGCTCAAGCGCCACAAGTTCGCCCGGCGCAGCGAGCAGTTCAAGGGCGTGCAGGGCCAGTTGCTTGACGAACTGATCGACGCCGACCTGGCCGCCATGGAGGCGGAGCTGGCCGAGTTACTTCCAACGCAGGCGCCCCCCGCCGCTGCCAAGCAACAGCCCAAGCGCGCCCCGCTACCGCCCCAACTGCCCCGCACCCTGATCCACCATGAACCCGAGGATACGCAATGCCGCTGTGGGTGTGCGCTCAAGCGCGTCGGCGAGGACATCAGCGAGAAGCTGGACTACGTGCCGGGCGAGTTCACGGTGGAGCGCCATATCCGGGGCAAGTGGGCCTGCGAGCAATGCGAGACCTTGATCCAGGCGCCGGTGCCGAGGCAAGTCATCGACAAAGGCATCCCGACGTCTGGGCTGCTGGCCCAGGTGCTGGTGGCCAAGTACGCCGATCATCTGCCCCTGTACCGCCAGGAGCGCATCTTCGGCCGGGCCGGTCTGGCGATCCCCCGTTCCACCCTGGCCGAGTGGGTGGGCACCTGCGGTGTGTGGTTGCAGCCACTGGTGGATGCGCTCAGAGCCCAGTTGCTAGCCCAGCCGGTGCTGCACGCGGATGAAACGCCGGTAGCGATGCTGGCACCGGGCAAGAAGAAAACCCACCGGGCCTATGTGTGGGCTTACTGCAGCACCTCGTTCTCTGAACTGAAGGCCACGGTCTACGACTTCGCGCCCAGCCGGGCGGGCGCACACGCCCGCGCCTTCCTGGGGGACTGGCATGGCAAGCTGGTGTGTGACGACTACGCTGGCTATAAGGCGGGCTTCGGCGAGGGCATTACCGAGATCGGTTGCCTGGCGCACGCCCGTCGCAAGTTCCACGACCTGCACGTGGCCAACAAGAGTGAGCTGGCCGCCCAAGCGCTGGAGTCCATCGGTGCGCTGTACGGGATCGAGCGAGAGGCGAAGGATCTGCCGGATAAAGACCGCCAGCGCTTGCGCAACGAAAAAGCCCGGCCCATCGCCGACGCCCTGCACCAATGGATGATCTCCCGACGGCAAAAAGTCCCGGACGGCTCGGGTACGGCCAAAGCCCTGGACTACAGCCTGAAACGCTGGGCGGCGCTGACGCGCTACCTGGACGATGGCGCGGTGCCGATCGACAACAACCGGGTGGAAAACCAGATCCGCCCCTGGGCGCTGGGGCGCAATAACTGGCTGTTCGCGGGCTCTCTGCGCAGTGGTCAACGTGCGGCCGCCGTCATGAGCCTGATCCAGTCGGCGAAGCTGAACGGCCACGATCCTTATGCGTATCTGAAGGATGTGCTGGCTCGGCTGCCGACGCACAAGAACAACGCCATCGACGAACTCCTGCCGCAAAACTGGGCGCCGACCTCCGCCTGACAAGGTGGGATTACCGGACGCTTACCCTTTTTTGTTCCTGCGCGACAAGCGAATATAGATATTGACTTGTAATGCATATCACGTTTTATTTTCTGGGGGCCAGAAAACCTATCTAAGCGAAACGCGCTAGTCATGATGGTCTGTACGCTTGGTTATCCACGTTCTATTGCCTAATGCACATGTTTTAGAGAGGAGATGAGAGACATGATTGATCCTAACCAGTTTCCGTTTTTGCCGGTAGAAGAGGGCAATTGTCTCGTCAGGACTGACTCGAAGAGTTCCCAAAGGAAAGGGATGGATAATGATGACGACTATTATGACGAGGTTGGCCCTAATGGAGAACTGGTCGCTAAATACCATACCTGGCACCACATGAGTATCTATCCTCCTCAAAAGGTGAATCAGGGTTGGGTTAAGTACGACCTCGAAGGCAACCGGATAGATTCCGGCTCACGGAGTTAGTAAGAACACTCGATTATCCTAGTTCGTTATGGGCTTGATGACTCTCCACCGGAGCCCTTCCCTCTGCGCTGCAGGGCGGGTGCTGAACTTGCGTATTAGCTTAGATAAATGCGTAAGTGGTTCTGGTTTTAGATTAGGTTATGCAGGATTTGGATCTGAAGTTTTTCCTTTTTGGATTAAGAAAAGGAAGCTGAAGGTGTTTTTAATTTAACTATAGAAATGCAGCTAAGTTGGAAGGTGAAGTGTCAAAAATTTAGAGGCGCTGCTGGTGATGGCCGTTGGTGTTCGCTTTTTGCTCATGCGCTCCAATCTGTGCTGGCCACCTTAGCTTAAGGGAGGGGGTATGACCTCAAGATCGAGTGTTCTTTTTGTGTCAGCGGGTATGGATAAGCCTAAAAAACGAGATAATATTTTATCTCGTCGACAGCAATACTTGAATTATGGAGCCTTGACTCTGGCTACTATTCTTGATGCTAATGGTTACAGCGTGAAATTATTTCATGGTGGTCATTCGGAACCCGAATCATTTGCAAAGAAAATTCATCAGCGCGGATACCTTGGTTCAAAGTATCCTTTGATGTTATCTATGCAAAGTTTTTATGCTTTATCTTGGACGAAGCGTTTCACTCAGATGGTTAAGATTATAAGTCCTGACACTACGGTAATTCTTGGTGGAAGATGGGTTGTAGGGTCGGACCCTTCATGGTTAAAAAGCAAGCTTCCTTTCGTAGATGAGATTGTAGAAGGTCTTGCGGAGGAAAAAATAATCAGACTTGCCGAAAGAAAAAATTTTAATAATATTTCTATTTTTAAATCAGCAGCCGTTCCTTTTGGCCTTAAACATAATTTGGTGGATAACTTTAGGGAGTTTCAGCCAAATGTTGAGGCGTCTCGAGGGTGTGGTATGGGATGCGCCTTTTGCGAGGAACGAAATGTGCCTTTAACGCCCCTCAAAGAGCCAGCCTTAATGGCTCGTCAGATTCAGGACGTTGCTGCTCAGTATGACGATCCTGGTGTGAGACCTTATGTTCAATCGTCCTTTTTTGCTCCCAATAGAAGTTGGTCAGATAAGTTCGCTAGGGCTGCTGGGGAGTATAGAAACCGTATCTTTTGGAGGTGTGAGACACGGGTAGATTCAATTAAACCAACTTCCATATCATCTTTGGCGAGCGGGGGGTTGAAAGCGATTGATCTGGGGCTGGAGAGTGCATCACCATCTCAACTATTGGCTATGAATAAGTCGGAGAGTCCGGATAAGTACTTGCGCCGTGCTTCAGATTTTTTGGAAGCCTGCAGAGATAATGATGTTTGGGTTAAAGTAAACGTGTTGCTCTATGCTGGAGAGTGCGAAAAGACGTTGAGCGAGACAATAGCATGGCTTGATGAGCACGCTGATTGCATAAAAGGTGTGTCTGTTGGCCCGGTAGTAGTATTTGGGTCGCCGAAATCCGCAAGGGGGTACGTGTCTAGTATTCGCGAAGCAGGTGGCGATTTGGTTGATCCAAGGGAACTTTATGAATCGGGTATAGGGCATGTTCATCCAAGCCTCAGTATTTCCGCCGAAGATGCTGAAGAAATAAGTCTGGAAACTAGCCGAAGATACATGAATAAGGATGATTATTACGACCTAAAGTCATTCTCCTACTATCCTCGAAGTTATAGATATTCGGACTTTATCGAGGATATTAAGGGAAACGGCGCCAGTAATCTCCCATTTAGGGTTTCTTAAAAGGAAGGCTGGCAAGGCGTTTGGTTCCTGCGGTAGCTGACCCTCACTTTCGGCATCCTTTCTGACACTTTGACTGCCCCGAAGCCTTCGCTATCGGCTAGCGTTCCATTTTCGCCACCAGACTATGATTCCGGTAGTGCTTAGAACGATCACCGCCAACCCGAACACCGTCGCAACAACCCGATAAGCCACCCCTCCCACCGCCGCAATATGCAGGCTGGTCAGCCAGGTCGTCACCGTATTCCCCGCCGCTTCCCCGGTGGGCAGGTAGTAGCCCAGTAGGCGCCCGTCCGTGGCGTCCACATACACCCAGGTCTCCCCGAACCGCTCGTTCACATCACTGCTGGTGCGCGCCATCAGTTTGAGGGCGTTCTTGTGCGGGGTGTAGGTGAAGCGTTCCAGGGTGTGGATGGTGAGGTCGCGTTCTTCGGCCAGGGCTTCCAGGTGTTGGCGGGCGGCGTGGTAGCCGGGTTCCCAGCCGATTTGGGGTTGTTGGGCGGGGTTGGCGCGGGCAAGCACGTTGTCGAGCGGGTCGGCCTGGAAGCTGAGGAGCAGGCCGGTGGTGGGGCGGTAGACTTCGTCGTAGAGGGTGAGGGCGACGCCGCTCCAGGCGAAGACGAGCAGCAGGGCCCAGGGCCAGAGGCCGCCGGCGCGGTGCAGGTCGAAGGCGCGTTTGTGGCCGCCGGCGCGCCAGCGAATGAGCCAGGCTTTGGCCCAGCGTTTCCAGAAGCGGCGGGGGCGTTGCCGGGCGTCGCGGCGGCGCGGCGGTGGGAAGGTGAGCCAGGCGCCGACGAAGCAGTCCAGGATCCAGAGCAGGGCGACGATGCCGAAGATCCAGGTGCCAAGGGTGCCCAGGGCCAGGGAGTGGTGCAGGCGGTAGACGAAGGGCATCAGGTTGGCCAGGCCCTGGCCGAGGTCGCCCCACAGACGGCCGCCGAGGATCTGGCCGGTGTAGGGGTTCACGAACACTTCGTCGATGGGTAACGCCGCCGCGCCCGGTTTCGCGCTGAGGAAAAAGCGCACCGGGCTGTGGGCGTCCGGTGGCGCCAGCATCATCCAGTGGACGTTGGCGTCAGGGTAGGCGGCGTCCACCTGGTCGCGCAGGGCGAAGGGCGAGAGCGGTTCGCTGTGCGCGGCCGGGGGTTCCACCTTCAGCCACTGCGGGTTGATCAGGGCGTCGAGCTCGTAGTACCAAACCAGCAGCGCGCCGGTCAGGCCGGCGATGATCAGGAAGCCTGCCATCACCAGCCCGACGTAGCGGTGCAGGACGACCAACTGCTGTCGCACTCTCATTGAAGCAGGTCCATCAGAACAGGTACTTCACGCGCGCCAGATAAGTGCGCCCCTCTTCGCGAATCACACCGTCGAACGAGCCTGGAGAAAATATTTCCTCGTCGAGGGCGTTGTTCACCAGCAGGTCCAGTTGCAGGGCGTCGGTGATGGCGTAATAGGCTCCCAGGTCCACGCGGGTATAGCTCGGCAGGGTGAAGGTGTTTTCGCTGTCGCCGGGGCGCTGGTCCACATAGCTGACGGTGCCGCCGACGCTCAGGCCGGTGACGGCATCGAGGTAGTAGCGGCTCTGCAATGAGGCGGTGTGCAGCGGGACGTTGATAAACCGGTTGCCTTCCAGGGCTTCGTCGTCACTACGCAATACTTCGGTATCGGTGTAGCCGTAGCCGGCGCTCAGGTACAGGTTGGCGCTGGCGTAGCCGTCGACGGTCAGTTCCGCGCCCTTGGAGCGGGCGCGGCCCTTGGCGACCTCGAAGTCGTCGTCGAGCGGGTCGGCGATGGCCATGTTGTCCTTCTCGATGACGAAGCCGGCCGCATTGATGTTCAGGCGCCCGGCAGTGAAGCGCACGCCGGTTTCGTATTGCACGCTTTCTTCGGCATCCAGTGGTTGTCTTCCCGAGGTGGTGCCCTGTTGCGGGACGAAGGCTTCGTTGCGGCTGGCATAGAGCGAGGCGGTGTCGGTCAGGTCGTAGACCAGGCCGAACTGGGTGGTCCAGGCGGATTCACCGAGCTCGGCGCGGGTGACGCTGTTGTTGTCCAGGAAGTCGATGGTTTTTTGCGATTGCTCCGCGTCGGTGTAGCGCAGCCCGGCGAGGACGTGCCACTTGTCGGCGACGGTGATGCGGTCCTGCACGAAGCCGGCCAGGATCCTGTCGCTCTGATCAAATCCCCGATCCCGGATCAGATTGCCGGCGCTCAGGTCGGCGGGGCTGTATACCGGCGCATAGAGGTCGATGGAATCGGTCAGGTAGAGGCGGGTGGGGCGCGAGGCATCCGATTCCCGGTAGTTCACGCCGACAATGAAGGTGTGCGTAAGCGGGCCGCTGGTGAGTTCGCCGGTGAGGTCGAGGATGATCTCGTGATCCTTCTTATAAGTATCGTCGCCGGCGAAGATGATACGGTTCAGGGTCCGCTCATCGGCATTCAGGCCGAAGGGCGCGTACTCCTGCCAGTCGGCGTCGTTGCGGGTATAGGCGTAACTGATGCGGGCATCGATGGTGTCGGTGATGGCCTGGGTGAGCCGGCTGTTGATGTAGAAGGAATCGCGTTCGGTGAAGCTGTCCTTCCAGGCGGTATTGAAGTCATCGGAGTAGTGGCCGTTGGTGTTGGGCAGAAAAGCGCCTTCCGCCGGTGCGCCGCCGGGAATGGCGGTCCACTCATTGCCGGAGTAGCTGCCTTCGACGGTCAGGTTGGTGGTGTCCGTCAGGTCCACGGTGACATTGGGCGCCACGAATACCCGCTCGTACTCCCAGAAGTCCATGGAGCCGTCGCTGTCCTGGTAGGCCAGATTCAGGCGGGCCCGCACCCGATCATTGAGCGGGCCGGTCACGTCCAGGGTAGTGCGGTGGTAGTCGTAGCTGCCGTATTCCGCTGTGGCTTCCGCCTGGTAGTAAGACAGCGGTTGTTTGGTCACCACGTTGATGGTGCCGCCCGGCTCCATTTGTCCGTAGAGGACCGAGGCCGGTCCTTTCAGTACTTCCAGGCGCTCCACGTTGGCCAGGTCGGTGGGGTGGTCGGTCTGCCGGAAGCCCAGGCCGTTGACGGATTGCTCCGCGTTGAAGCCCCGGATCAGGAAGTCATCGGCGAACATATCCCGGCCTGACCCCGAACGGTTGGCGTTGGGGGTCAGGCGGATCACTTCGCCCACGGTCTGGGCCCCCGCCAGCTCGAAGTTTTCCCGGTTGTAGACGTTCACGCTCTGCGGGATGGCCGCCACGGTGTCGTTTCTCTGGCGGCCATAGACGGAGATCGCCTCCAGCGTATTTTCTTGCTGGGGGATTCTTTCCAGTTTGTAGCCGTTGTCGCCGTGAGTCACGGTGACGCCGCTGCCGGCCAGCAGCGCATGCAGAGCCTCTTCCGGGGTGTACTCCCCGCTGAGCGCGGGGGCCTGTTTGCCTTGAAGCAGGGAGGCGTCACCGCCGATGCTCAGGCCGGTCTGGCGGGCCAGCTCGATGATCGCCTGATCCAGTGGTTGGGCGGGCAAATGGATGGAGAGCGACGGTTGGGCCCGCGCGGTGCTTGGATGAGTGAGCAGCAAGGGGGCCAGCAAGCCGAGCAGTAGCAGCGCCTTGGGGGATGTCGTTCCGGTCTTCAGGATCATTATTGGCTCCAGCGTTATTTTCGCGGTGTCTTTACTGATAAAGACAAAGCAGGAAGCCAATCGGGCAACACTGATCCCTCATAAATTGAACAGCGCCGGATATCGGTGTTGCTTTGCAGCGTCACAAAAAGGGTCGCTGTAGGAGCTTGCCCTGCAAGCGAATTACTCCGCGCTCCAAAAAATCGCTTGCAGGGCAAGCTCCTACAGCGGCTTCGATGAGAAGCGATAGGGCCGCGTCTCGCTTTAGCCGCGAATGACATGTGAATGTGCCGGCGTTTTTTATTTCTGGCTCAAGGTCACGTACCAGGGTGTGAAGTGCTTTACCTTCAGGTTCAGGACGTCGCTCAGTAGTGCCAGGGCCGCGTCGCTGTCGTCGGCGGGCAGTACGCCGGTAAAGTGGGGAGGGCGCTGGCTGGCGGCCAGAGTCTCGTCCAGCACCAGCATGCCGGCACGATGGCGGCCCAAGCGCTCGATCACCTGAGGCAGGGGCGTGTTGTTGAATACCAGTTGACCGTTAGCCCAATCCGGTCGATGGGTGGGGGCGGTGCTCTGGGTAATCAATCCACCGCGGTTCAGATCGGCCTGTTGCCCGGAAGTCAGGCGGAGGGTGTCGCCGCCGTTATGGGGGGTAACGGCCACGGTGGATTCCTGCACCGCCACCCGGCTGTAGCTGCCCGCCAGTTTCACCGTGTATTGCGTGCCCAGGGCCGTGGCGCTGATGTCCCGCGTCTCTACCTTGAAAGGTGCATCCGGGCCCTTGGCCACGGTGGCGAGCAGTTCGCCGCGCACCAGTTTCACGGTGCGAGCCCCTTCGGTGTAGTCCAGATCGATGGCGCTGTAGCTGTTAAGCACCACCTGGCTGCCGTCCGGTAGAGGCAAGACACGGATTTCGCCGGCGGCGGTACGGTAGTCCGCGCCCCAATAGGCCCAGGGAAGCTGGGTGCCGAACCAGGCCAGCAGTAGCAGCGAGCCCAGGCCGGTCAGTTGACGCCGGCGTTTGCGGCGTCGTTCGAGGGCCGGTTCGGGGGCCTGCCACATTTGCTGGATCTGCTCGAGTACCTGGCGTCGCCGTGGATCCTCTGCCTGCCAGATTTCGCACTCCGCCTGCAGCCGCGCGCGCTCATCGGCCCCGGCCTCCTGCAGGGCCACCACCCATTCGGCGGCTTGCTGGCGGATATGGTTCAGGTCCGACACGGTGTGTCCAGGCTGTCATAGAGCCGGGCGTGGCAATGGGCCAGCGCCCGGGCCAGGTACTGTTTGACGCTGCTTTCAGAGACCGACAGCCGGCGTCCGATCTGCCGGTAACTGAGCCCTTCAAGGCGCGCCATAAGGAAGGCGCGGCGGGGCTTTTCGGGCAATTCGTCGACCAGCAGCTTGAGGACACTGACCAACAGATCCCGGGCCGCGGCGATCTCCGCCGGGCCCCGGTTGTCCTGGGTTTCCAGCAGGGTGGCGACCTGGCGCAGGGCTTCCTCCTCCACCTGTTTGCGGTGGTGGCGGTTGATCAGCAGGCGGCTGGCAATGACCAGAAGATAAGCGCGCGGCTCGCGCAGTGCTTCCAGGGGTTGATCGCCGAGAATCAGGCGCAAAAAAGTATCGTGGCTGAGATCCGCGGCGTCTTGGGGGCAGCGCAGGCGCCGGTGCAGCCAATGGGTCAGCCAGCCATGATGAGCCTCATACAAAGCGCCGATCTCGCCTTGGGAGCGAGGAGGCAGGGGCTGTGGGGTTGTGGCTGTCCCGGTCATGCGTTCCGATACTGCGCTTTTGAGTTGAGAGTGATTATCAATTAAAGGCAAAATGGCTGCAACCCGCCTGGTTTTGCACACCCTCGAGCTCACCAAGACGAACCCCTGCAAAATCAGGATAATGGCGCCCAGCCAAACCCCTGCGCGCCAAACTCTCCAACCCGGACTCTCCCCATGGAAATCAAGGTCAACTTCCTCGACAACCTCCGCCTGGAAGCCAAGTTCGACGACTTTACCGTCGTCACCGATCAGCCGATCCGCTACAAGGGTGACGGCTCGGCGCCGAGCCCGTTCGACTACTTCCTGGCGTCGTCGGCACTGTGCGCGGCTTACTTCGTCAAGGTGTACTGCAAGGCGAGAGATATTCCCACGGACAATATCCGGCTGTCGCAGAACAACATCGTCGACCCGGAGAACCGCTACAACCAGATCTTCCGCATTCAGGTGGAGCTGCCGGAGGACATCTCCGACAAGGACCGACAGGGCATTCTGCGCTCCATCGACCGTTGCACGGTGAAGAAGGTGGTACAGACCGGGCCGGAGTTCCAGATCGAGACGGTGGAGAATCTGGACGAGGATGCCCAGGCGTTGCTGATGGGCGCGCCCGAAGGGGAGGCGCGCACTTATATCGAGGGCAAGGACCGGCCATTGGAGGAGACCATCGCCACCATGACCGGCATCCTCGAGACGCTGGGCATGAAGATCGAGATCGCATCGTGGCGCAATATCGTGCCTCATGTGTGGTCGCTGCACATCCGTGATTCGGCCTCGCCGATGTGTTTCACCAACGGCAAGGGCGCCACCAAGGAGAGCGCGTTGTGCTCGGCGCTGGGGGAGTTCATCGAGCGGCTGAACTGCAACTTTTTCTACAATGATCAGTTCTTCGGTGAGGAGATCGCCAACAGCGCCTTCGTGCATTATCCGAACGAGCGCTGGTTCCAGCCCGGGCCTGATGACGAACTGCCCGAAGGCATTCTGGATGAGCACTGCCTGGCCATCTATGACCCCGAGGGTGAGCTGCGCGGCTCCAATCTGATTGATACCAATTCCGGCAAGGTGGAGCGGGGAATTTGTTCGCTGCCGTTTCAGCGCCGTTCGGACGGCGAGACGGTCTGGTTCCCCTCCAATCTGATCGAGAATCTGTTTCTCAGTAACGGCATGAGCGCCGGTAATACCCTGCCCGAAGCGCAGGTGCAGTGTTTGTCGGAGATCTTCGAGCGGGCGGTGAAGAAACACATCATCGAGGAAGAGCTGGCGCTGCCGGACGTCCCGCCCGAAGTGCTGGCGAAATACCCGAATCTGGTGGAGGGCGTCGAGGCGCTGGAAGCCCAGGGCTTCCCGGTGCTGGTCAAGGACGCTTCTCTGGGTGGACAATTTCCGGTGGCCTGCGTGGCGCTGATGAATCCACGCACCGGCGGCGTATTCGTTTCTTTCGGCGCGCATCCGAGTATGGCGGTGGCGCTGGAGCGCAGTCTTACCGAATTGCTCCAAGGTCGCAGCTTCGAAGGACTGAACGATGTGCCGCCGCCCACGTTTACCAGCCTGGCGGTAACCGAACCCAATAACTACGTGGAGCACTTCATCGATTCCACCGGGGTGGTGTCCTGGCGCTTCTTCAGCGCTAAGGCCGATTACGACTTCCACGAATGGGACTTTTCCGGCAGCTCTTCAAACGATAATGAAGAGGAGGCGACTGGCCTGTTCCGGATTCTCGAAGATATGGGTCATGAAGTGTACACGGCGGTGTACGAAGACCTGGGCGCGCCGGTTTGCCGGATTCTGGTACCCGGTTACTCCGAGGTCTACCCGGTGGATGATTTGATCTGGGATAACACCAACAAGGCCCTGGACTATCGGGAAGATATCCTGAATCTGCATAGCCTGAATGACGATCAACTGGCCGATCTGGTGTGGCGCCTGGAAGAAAGTCAGATTGATGACTACACCGACATCATCACCCTGATCGGCATCGAGTTCGATGAAAACACCGTCTGGGGTCAGCTCACGGTTCTGGAGCTGAAGTTGCTGATCAGTCTGGCTCTGGGGCAGCACGAGGATGCCCTGGAACGGGTGGAGGCCTTCCTGCAGTACAACGACAATACCGTGGAACGCAATCTGTTCTATCGTGCGGTCAGCGCCGTGCTGGAGATTACTCTGGACGAGGAACTGGAATTGAACGATTACCTGGTGAGCCTGCGGCGGATATATGGTGAGGACACCATGAGTAGCGTGGTTGGTGCGGTCGACGGCACCGTTCGCTTCCCTGGTTTGACGCCCACCAACATGCAGCTGGATGGCCTGGACAAACACCTGCGCCTGATCGAGAGCTATAAAAAGCTGCATGCGGCGCGGGCGGCCAGATGGGAGAGCACACTGTCGAAGGCCTCATTTTGATCGTGTGGTGAATATGAATGGACTCAAAGTTGCGGCATGCGTATTGCTCATGTTGGTAAGCCCCGGAATGCCTGCCGCTGAAATCCCTTCCAGCCCTCGGGCGGAAAAGGCGATCGCGAGTGTGGAGGCGCCTTTGAAGGAGGCGCTTGCACCTGTCTTTTAATCTCGGCTACCCGAATCAGTATGACCGTTATCATGGCCGCACAGGCAGTGCCTTGATGGTGCACGGCAACTGCGTATCCATTGGCTGCTACGCCATGACCGATGCCTATATAAATGAAATATACGCGTTATCCGCGGCGGCCCTGCAGTCGGGGCAACCCTATTTCAGAGTCCATTCTTCCCGTTCCGGCTTGAGGCAGAAACGCTGTCAAAATACAGTTCCCATCGCTGGTATGCATTTTGGCAAAACCTCAAAGAAGGCTACGACTATTTCAGCAAGCACCGCAGGCCGCCTAATGTGGAGGTGGTAAACGGAAAATACGTCTTTGGCCCATGAACTGATGCCGAGATTCACAAACTTCACCTCCTCTCTGGGTTCCTGACATAGTCGAACGGGAACATAAGGAATCCAGCGGTCTGGAGTCCTCCTTCTAGAACCACAACCGAGTGGCCGGCCACCACATGGCGCGGATGGGATTGTCAGGTATTCGTCCCCATGCTACCTTGTGTATGGATTTTGTTTTTATACACATTGGTGGTACCCCATGAGAACCAATATCGTCATAGACGACAAATTGATGGCAGAGGCGCTGAAAGCATCTGGCTGTGAAACCAAGAAAGAAGCCGTTGAAGAAGGGCTGAAGCTGCTGGTCCGTCTAAAACGCCAACAGGAACTCCGCAAGTTACGCGGCAAAGTCCAGTGGGAAGGGGACCTGGATGAGATGCGAGGCGCGAAATGATACTGGTGGATACCAGTGTCTGGATCGACTATTTCAACGGCGCGGAGAACAGCCGCACTGACGCCTTGGATTCGGCCATTACCGAAGGCATCGTTGTCATCGGCGACCTGATACTCCTGGAGATTCTACAGGGCATCCGCAATGATCGGGATTATCGCAGGACAAAGCGGTTACTAACGACCCTGGATCAGTACGAGATGCTCGGTAAGGAGATGGCCGTAAAGTGCGCCGAGAATTACCGTGCTTTGCGAAAGAAGGGCATTACCATACGAAAGACCGCCGATATCATCATAGCCACCTTCTGCATTGATCAGAGCTTGCCGCTACTTTTTCTTGATCGGGATTTTCTTCCCTTCGTTGATCACCTTGGGCTGCGTTCCGCATCCCCTTCATAGTTTTTTTGAAAAGTGCTTTTCCGCAAGTTCTTTAGCCAGGGCGAAGTCCTCTTTGGTCAAAGAAACCGACTTTCCCGCCTTCCGAGCTGACGGCATGTCGAAGTCCATCGACGCCATTCGACTAACCTGGACAACAGGTTGTGCGAATCGATGGAGATGACAATGATCAAGCTGTACGGAACACCCCCGACCCGTGCTCTGCGTGTTATCTGGTTGCTCAATGAACTGGGCCTGGAGTACCAGATGCTCCCGGTGGATATTCTGAGGGGCGAGACCCGGCAACCGGACTTTCTCGCCCTTAACCCCGCCGGCAAGGTCCCTGTTCTGGTGGACGGCGATCTGGTGATCACCGAGTCTTCCGCAATCCAGCTTTACCTCGCTGATAAATATTCCCAGGCTGGTTTTATCCCGGAGACCGTGGAGGACAGGGCGAAGATGTACCGTTGGATCTTTTTCCTGGCTACCGAGATCGAGCAGCCGTTGTGGCGTATAGCTCGTCACACCTTCTTGTACCCGGAAGAGAAACAGCTACCCCAGGATGTGGATCTGGCGAGGCAGGAGTGCCTGGAGATGCTGGCCGTGCTCGAGCAGCATATGAAGACGCATGAGTTCATGGTTGCCGGCCGGCTTAGCGTGGCCGACTTCAACGCCGCCTATACACTGGATTGGGCCAACGAAGAGGAGATGCTGGGCGATATGCCGAGATTGACCGAATACCTGAAGGCCATGTACTCCCGGCCCGCCGCCCCGCCGTCCATTTCCGGAGTGCTTGCGGCACAGGAAAGCCAGGATTGACCTATCTTTCCTAGCAGGGTCGATCCGCGGTGATCCGGGCATGCGTCCTCGAACCGTGAATTCAGTAATACTACGGAAGAGGCGGCGAGGCCTGTCTCCTAGTATCGATACGAAATTCGATAACAAAGGAGACAGGCATGACCATTGGATATATGTGGGACACGCTCTATGGCTGGGTGGATACCGGAACGGGTAGTCTCACCGGCGCAAATCTGGCGGCCCGACTACAACCTATCAGCCATCATCTCGCCCATCCGGATACCAAGCGCCGTTTTCATGAGCTGATCAGCACTTCCGGACAGCTTGACCATATGACTCCGATCAAGCCTTTACCGGCCCGGGATGAAGATATCCTCCGGGTGCATACCGGGGAGCATCTGGAAAACGTGCGCCGCGTCAGTGCTCTGGAGCACGGAGGTGATGCCGGCGATGGGGTTACTTATCTGGGTAACGGAGGGCTGGAGATCGCCATGCTGGCTGCCGGTGGGGCCATACAGATGGTGAAAAGCCTGGTGCAAGGCGATATCGACAGTGGTTACGCCCTGGTGAACCCGCCTGGCCACCACGCCCCCCGGGATGGAGCCATGGGGTTCTGTATCTTTAATAACACCTCGGTGGCGGCGGCCTATGCCCGTGACAAGCTGGGGCTGGATCGTGTGGCGATTGTCGATTGGGACGTTCATCACGGTAACGGTACTCAGGACATTTGGTGGGAAGATCCGTCGGTGCTGACGATCTCGTTGCATCAGCACCTTTGCTTCCCGCCGGAGTCGGGGTATGTCGGCGAGCGTGGGGCAGGTAAGGGCCATGGCTACAATCTGAATGTGCCGATGCCGCCCGGCTGTGGCAACGGTGCTTATCTTTACGCCATGGAGACCGTGGTGTTGCCGGCACTGCAGGCTTTTCGGCCGCAGTTGATTATTGTGGGCTGCGGATTTGACGCCAGCATCATGGATCCGCTGGCCCGGATGATGGTGACATCCGAAGGGTTCCGGGCCATGGCCCGGCGCATTATCGACAGCGCCGACGAGCTTTGTGAAGGCCGTATCCTGTTCGTCCAGGAAGGGGGCTACAGTCCCCACTATGTACCGTTCTGTGGGCTGGCGGTGATTCAGGAACTCACTGGCAAGCGCGCTCTGCCCGATCCCTACCTCGACTTTCTCAGCGGTATGGGAGGCGCGGAGCTGTTGGACGAACAGCGGACGTGTATAGATGGTGCCGAGCCCCTGATTGAATCTTTACGGTAGCGCCAGCGTGCCCGGCCGGATTAGTTACCCAGGCCGGGCACCGAGCTCAGGATATAACCCCGCGGATCCGGAACGAACCAGTTGTTGGCAGCCGCGCGGGCGGCGACCTGGGTGCGGCGTTGAACACACATCCGTCTCAGCAGGGACGCCACATGAGAATTGACGGTACGCGCGCTCAGACACAGATGTCGGGCTATATCCCGGTCGCCGAGACCGGCCACCAACCAGCTCAGAACTCGCATCTCCGCGCTGGTCATTGCCATGGGTAACGATGCCGGTGTCAGTGTCACCAGAATTTCGCCATTTCCCGTCCTTTGAGCATGGAGACGAAAAGTGCGTCTACGCTCCAGCCAAAAGCAACTCAGGGTATCGCCTTTCGTAGCCGCGACACATTGTGCCAGACGCTCATTATCGAAGTTCGAAGAGGGTTGCATAATTCTGAGGTGCTGGCCGGCACAGGGGGCGAATCGCAAGATGGTGCTCCCTACCGCGTGAGCGTCGGGCAGTTGCTCACGAAGCGCGGACTCCAGCAGCAGCTGTGCGCCTCGTGCCAGGGTGCGGGCCCGGTGGCCGAATACCCCGGCCTGGCACGACGAAAAATGCGCGAGCCCCAGGTAGTTGCCCGGAAATCCCAGCTCTATGGTCATGCCATCTTGGAATCCCTGAGGTTGCAGGGCGGATTGATAAATGGGGGAGGTGAGAAAGGGCGGGTACATTTGGTCGGCACAGTCACTGATAGACGGAGGCAATTGCTCTTGTGGAGACAGCTGCCCGGTGAAACCCGGCGGATAGAGGGTAGGGAAGTCGTAAGTAAGGGCCTTGATGCTGGCCTTTGTGTAACCATGTTGCCACATGGACGTGTACAAGTTATTCGCGGGTAAGTAAGCAACCAGCTGCGCGGCGTCAAAGTGAATCAACTCCCGCAAAGCCATTATTGATTGTTGTAATGGCGACATAGTGGTGGCCTCGCTGTTATTCTCGGATCCTATGGCAGCACCCTGAAGGGATGTCGTCAAGCAAAGAGAGTGGGCAACTGCCTTGGCTCAAAAAAATGGCAATGGACGGCAATTCTGAAATGACCGGGAAAGATATTAAGAAAGTATTTGATGCGGAAGGCTATTGCGTTGTGCCGGGACTGCTTTCTCCACAGCAGATAGGATTGGCCAGGCAGTTATCTCAGAGTTTGATTAATCGACATCGCGCAGGAGAGGAGGCGATGACTCGGAAGGCGGTCAGTGTGGCGTCAGTAACCTCCCAGCACCCTGATCGGAATCCGGGGGTGGAGGCAGGGCACTGGGAAGCCGAGCCTTTCATTATTGGCGACTTGATTGCCCATGATGAGAGGTTTTCCGAAATCATAGCATCGCTCCCTATCTGGAAATGCGCTTGCCTCTTGCTTGAGTGTGATTTGCCGGATGTGATCTTCCATCTTTCGAATCTGACACTTAAGCCTGCTGGAGTTGGTCCCGCTATCGGTTGGCATAGAGACGCCGGAAACACTTACTTCTCCACGGTGGATGGAAGGACCATCAGATTTCTTCTTCCTTTGCATGCTATGTCGGAGCGCAATGGTGGTACGGCTTTAATTCCAGGGTCGCATCGGTCTTCACGGGAATATTCTTCAAGCGGCGAAACCTTCCCGAGCGTGCCTCCGGGCTCCGGCTTGGTTCTACATTCTCAGGTATTGCATGGCGGTTATCCAAACCGCAGCGTGGAAAACAGGGATGTGGTCGTGCTTCAGTTTGGAGTACGCTCCTCTGAGCTTATCCACAAGGGCAATGAGCATTTTTCTCTGTGTGATTATGAGGATATGAAATCCTTCAGAACCAGTCAGAGGGAAATTGGATTTTCCTTTGGTCGTGAGTAAGGAGCTGTATTCAAATGACGGAACCGGAAAGCAAATCCCATATGACCACCGGCAACTGGATCTTTGTTGCGGCGGCTGCATTGCTGGGAGTGATAAACCTGATCGACTTTGCCTTCCAGGGGCATGATTTCCGCGACCTGGGGGCGGCGGTTGGTTTGCTCTTCATTGCCTGGGGAGGCTACAAGGATATCACCATGGTGATGGTTGGCGGTGCTCTCCTGGCGATCGGATCAGTGGCCGCGAAATATCTATTGTAAGGTGGTTCTCGTCCGGCCTTGGGATACGATCTGGCCGACTGGCGCTTCCGTTGCATCGAGCCCTGTCGCTGAAACGGCGCACAATGATGGGCCTGGCTTGTTAAGCTGTTTCAAGGTGATGTTGAGGGAGCATCGGCATGAAGGCGGTAGTGATTACAGGTTGGGGGCTCGAACCTCGTTTAGTGGTTGGTGAGATGCCGGAGCCCGGTGAACCGGGGCCGGATGACGTGGTGGTACAAGTGCGGGCGGCTTCCGTTAATCCCAAGGACTGGAAGCTCAATTATCACCTCGCCCTGCTGGCGACTCCCGTGCTGAGCCGGCGACTCCCGCCACTGTTTGGCGATGATCTGGCGGGGACGGTGATCGCGACCGGGCGCAATGTCTCCGACTTTGAAGTTGGTGATGCGGTTTATGGCATGGACATGAATCTGCGCACCGCGTCCCTGGCGGAGCGGACACGTATCAAGCAGACGTGTATTGCCAAGAAACCGGTCTCGTTGTCGTTTCGCCAAGCCGCGGCCATGCCACTGGCGGCGCTTACCGCATTGCAAGGATTACGCAAGGGGCGGGCACGGGCTGGCAGTAAAGTGCTGATTATTGGCGCCTCCGGAGGAGTGGGAACTTTCGCGGTACAGATTGCCCGGGCGCTCGGCGCCAGGGTGACCGGAGTGTGTAGCGGTGGAAATACGGATTTCGTTCGTAACCTTGGTGCCGATGAGGTGATCGATTATACCCTTGGAGATTACCGCCGCGGCGCTGGGACCTTCGATCTGGTTTTTGATGTGGCCGCCAATGAATCCCCTCGCAGTTGCGCCGATCTGATCGCGCCCGGCGGCTGGTTCATTTCCACCGGAGGTCATGCCCGGTCGATGCTGGGGACACCGATATACCGTATGTTGGGCCGGAATGCGGCGAACATCATGGTGGCTCCTCGGCGCAAGGATCTGGAAATCTTGTCGGCCCTGGTGGATGAAGGAAAACTCAGGCCGGTGATCGACAGTGATTTTGATTTTACCGATATCGAGCAGGCCTACCAGCGTAGCCGCACCGGGCGCTGTCGGGGTAAGGTAGTGATTGGCGTCGCCGAAGAAGGTCCGTTCGGGTCGGTTTATGAAGAGCCCTGATGAAGACTACTTTCAAACTCTGAACGCTTGGTTTCAGGGAGGGAACATTGGTTGATTTCGTTTGCATAAACACAGACTCCGTTGAAATCAGTATTTCCGGAAACATCATCTCCGTTGCTTTTGATGATGTGGTGGGCATTCACGCCTATGCCCTGGAAATCCCGGCGTCCTTGCTGACCGTTGTTGTTCTTTCCACTGAGTCGGGCTACAACCTGGAAGTTCGAAGTGATATGGCGGGATGGAGCCCATTCCTGCGTGAGCTTGGTGAGCATCTTCCTCTGAAAGTACGGGACCTGTCCGGCCTTATTGGCCAGTTGACTGCCGATGCCCCAGTGGCGGAGCTGTATCCATAGACGAAGCCGTTAGGGGGGCCGGCTATTACGCAGGCGTCATAAGGAAAGGACGGATGCCGATAAGTACAATGAAAAAGACCGCGGACGAAAGGAACGACCTCTGGCGGGATATCTTCACCGCTCTGGGCTTATCCACCGGCGCCGCGGTTGCCTTGGGATTGTCTCGATTCGCATACGGTTTGCTACTGCCTCCGATGCAAGCGGATCTGCAATGGACATACGTTGAAGCCGGTGCGCTGAATACCGCGAATGGGGCAGGCTATATCTTCGGCGCGCTGGTGGCGGCCTGGTTGGCCCGGCGATGGGGAACGGCGCGAGCGTTCCTGGCGGGTTTCTCGGTGAGTGTTCTGGTCCTGCTCTTAACGGCAATGACGGCCAGCCTGTCTGCTCTCATCCTGTTACGAACCGTCGGTGGCGTTTCCACGGCGATTACTTTCATTCTCGGCGCTGGCTTGGTTTCCGCGATCTGTCCGCTGGAAAACCCTCGTCGCCGTGGGGCCCTGGTGGGTGTGTATGTGGCGGGAGTCAGTATCGGCGTTATTCTCGCCGGGGTGGCTTTACCGATCATCCTGCAGGGTGGCGTGCAGCGGTGGCCGGAGGGTTGGATAGTGTTGGGCCTGCTCGGCGCCGCCGGCTTGCCCGCCGCCTGGTTGGCCGCCCGCCGGGTGCGTCAGTCGGCGGGTGGCACCATGGCGTTGCTGAATGCCCGGGAGTGCCGGCGGATCGCACCGACGTTGATCGGCTACGGTGTTTTTGGGGCCGGTTATGTCGGTTACATGACCTTCATTATGGCGCTGCTGCAGGAGCAGGGTGGCAGTAGCGAGCAGATCATCTGGTTCTGGTTCACACTGGGGCTGCTGTCCGCCGTTACCAATCTCCTATGGGGACGGGTGCTGGGCGCTTTCAGTGATGGTCGCGGGCCGGCCCTGGTTTTCGCAACGGCTATGCTGGGCACCTTGCCGGTTCTGCTCTATCCGGGACCGGTGGCGATGTTCCTGTCGGCGATCCTGTTCGGCGGCAGCTTTATGGCGGGCCCCACCTCGATTACCATCGTTGCCCAGCGTCAGTTGTCGCCCGCGTCCTGGACCGCCGCCATCTCGCTGCTGACGGTGGGGTTTGCATTTGGCCAGACCATCGGCCCGATCCTGGCGGGCGCCATATCCGATGTGACGGGCAGCGTTGAAGCCGGCTTTTGGGTATCTCCGCTACTATTGGCTATTGCCGCCTGTGTGAATCTGTTGCAACGTCCCCCTGTACCGGCTGAGTCTCCGGCGCTTGCCGGTAAGTCCAGTTAGACACCTTTCAGGAGTTGCGAGGATGAAAAGCGCGAAAGTCTTCTGGGACAAGGCGGCACCTTGTTACGCCAAGAGCCCGGTCAAGGACGAAGAAACCTACCAGAAGAAGCTGTCGATAACCCGGAGCTATTTTCAGCGCGATTGGTCGGTGTTGGAGTTTGGCTGTGGTACCGGCAGTACCGCCATCCAACATGCCGCTCATGTGGACCATATTCTGGCCACGGATGTTTCTCCCAGGATGCTGGAGATCGCGGAACGGAAAGCTCGTGAGGCGGGAATCGGAAATATCCGCTTCCAGGAGGGGAGTCTGGAGACGCTGGACCTGGCGCCATCCAGCTTTGATGCGGTGCTGGGGTTGAATATCCTCCACTTATTGGAGGACGCCGAGGGCGCGATCCACCGTGTTCATGCCCTGCTTAAGCCTGGAGGGGTCTTTGTCTCCAGTACCGCGCTGGTGGCCGAGATGGCGTTCTATTGACGATGGGTGATTCCTGTCATGCAGCGTCTGGGATTTGCTCCTCATGTCAGCCCGTTGAGCCAGAAGGGGCTGGTGACGTTGCTGACCAATGCGGGGTTCTACATCGATCACGAATGGCGGGCAACAAGAGAGTCGGTTTTCATCATCGCCGGGAAGCCGTTGATATGAACTACGAGGAATTCAATGCATTTTGCCGCTCCCTGCCCGCGACCTCCCATGTCGTGCAGTGGGGCGGTTCCCATGTCTGGAAGGTCGGAGGCAAGGTTTTCGCTATCGGAGGGTGGCAAAAGGACGGCCAGCCGGCTTTCACTTTCAAGGCTTCGGATCTGAACTTCCATATTCTAAGTGAGGAGCCCGGATTCCGGCCGGCGCCCTATCTGGCTTCCCGCGGCATGAAGTGGATACAGCAATACGATGCTCCCGTCGAGTCGGATGAGCAGCTCAGGTACTACATCAAGGAATCCCACCGTATTGTTGCCTCGGGACTGACCAAGAAGAAGCAGAGGGAGCTGGGCCTAGCGGAGTAAAAAGAGCGGAATCCTTTACCCGCCCTGTCGCTCCGATAGCCGTTCTTCCAGCGTGCCCAGGCGTTTTGAACCGCCCCGTGTTACGCGGAGGCTGTTTGGTTTAAGTCAGGCTGCGATGGCGGCCTGACTATTGAGTTGCCTGTAGTAGTTTGCCTCAGCTTCCGCCGGCGGGATATATCCCAGTGGCCCCATCAGTCGCTGATGGTTGAACCAGGACACCCACTCCAGCGTGGCCAGTTCCACGGATTCCATGGATTTCCAGGGGCCGCGCCGATGGATTACCTCAGCCTTGTAAAGCCCGTTGATGGTCTCGGCCAGGGCGTTATCGTAGCTGTCGCCCTTGCTGCCCACCGACGGGTCGATGCCCGCCTCGACCAGACGTTCCGTGTAGCGCACCGACACATATTGCGCGCCTCTGTCGGAGTGGTGAATCAAGTTCTCCGAGTCACTGGGCCGGCGGGCGTAAAGCGCCTGCTCCAATGCGTCGAGTACGAAGTCAGTGGTCATGGTGCGGCTAACGCGCCAGCCCACGATACATCGCGCGAAAACATCGATAACGAAGGCCACATACAACCAGCCCTGCCAGGTGGAGACGTAGGTAAAGTCCGAGACCCAGAGCTGATTGGGGCGATCCGCGGTGAACTGGCGGTTGACCCGATCCAGCGGACACGGCAGCGACCGATCCGCAACGGTGGTGCGCACCGTCTTGCCACGGCCGGCGCCTCGCAAGCCCAGGCGGCGCATGAGCCGCTCCACCGTGCAGCGCGCCACCGGAATGGCTTCCCGGTTCATCTGCTTCCAGACCTTATCGGCGCCATAGACCCGCAGATTGGTATCCCAGACACGCTCGATGTGCGGAACCAGTTGCTCATCCCGCTTGGCCCGGCCGCTACGCAATTCTGGATGGCGCTGTCGGGCCGCATGGCGCCGGTAGGCCGAAGGGGCAACCCGCAGCACTCTGCAGATCGGCTCGACCCCGTAGGTATCCCGGTGCTGATCGATGTAGGCGTTCAGGACTTCAGTTTGCGGTCGAGCTCCGCCTGGGCGAAAAAAGCGCTGGCCGTGCGCAGAATGTCATTGGCGCGCCGTAATTCCTTGTTCTCGCGCTCCAACTCCTTGAGGCGCTGGGCCTCGGCCGTGGTCGTGCCGGGCCGTTCACCCGCATCAACCTCGGCTCGCTTCACCCATTCCAGCAGCGTCTGTGGCACGCAGCCAATCTTGGGGGCAATGGACTCTACCGCCGCCCACAGCGACGGGTATTCGCCACGGTGCTCCTGCACCAGACGTACCGCTCGCTCTCGAACCTCAGGGGAAAACTTATTGGATTTGGTCATGGCTCCATTCTCTCAGATACTGGAGCCTCCTCGATACCCGGGGCGGTTCATTTTTCCATTGTCCTCAGAAGGTCCAGCATCTCCTGCCGTTCATCATGAGCGCGCTGGTTCTCCCGCTCCCTTTCCTCCCGCAGTTCCATGTCGTGCACCTCCTGGGTGGCGTTGACAATGATGGCGATGAACAGGTTCAACACCATGAAGCTGGAGATAAGAATGAAGGGGACGAAGAAGATCCAGGCATGGGGGAACTGCTCGATCACCGGACGGGCGATCCCCATGGACCAGCTTTCCAGGGTCATGATCTGGAACAGGGTATAGATGCTGGCGCCCAGAGTGCCAAACCATTCCGGGAAAGCCTCGCCGAACAGTTCCGTACCCATTACCCCGAAGATGTAGAACATCATCAGTAGCAAGGCCGCGGTCCAGCCGATGCCGGGCAGGGAGTGCATAAGGGATTCCACCAGCATGCGCAGCCGTTTTACCGTGGACAGGAGCCGAAGTACCCGGAGAATGCGAAGGCTGCGCAGAATCGCCAACTGACCGGAAGTGGGAGCCAGGGAGAGGCCGACGATGAGAAAATCGAAGAGATTCCAGCCGGAGCGGAAGAAGCGGGGGCCGAAGGCGGTCAGCTTGATCAGGATCTCCGCCACGAACACCGCCAGGATGACACTGTTGAGCAACGCCAGTAACCCGCCGGCGGCTTCTTTCGCGGTGGCGGAAGTCTCCACCCCCAGCACGATGGCATTGAGGAGGATCAGGCCGGTAATCAGGTGCCGTACAGGCGGTGACTCGATCCACTCTCCAAGCCGTTGGCGCCAACTTTTCAAAACCAGCGTTGTCATGCCTGTCTCCGTTTGAAATCCTCTGGCGCCGGCTTGGCTGGCGTATTCGGCGCGCAGTATACATGGTGTGAGCGGTGGAGCCGACAGCGGAATAAACCGCTATCTTCCCGGTCGCCCCGGTCCCAAAGGAACTCCCGGGTACTAGAGACCAGGGGAGGGAGAAATAATTCCGTTTTAGGGTCGGCTTTGGCGTGTACTCTGCTATCAACATCATGACCGTCGAGCTACGACGTCGCTGGGGGAGGCGAGCTCGCTCGCGAATTTCTGTAACATCCATGCTGTAGCAAGCAAGGGATTGAGCCGGGTAATGGACAAGAAAGCCAAGAGAATACTGCTTTCCACCTTTTGGAAGAACGGTTGGATTGACAGAAAGGACAGGGTTCTGACAGGGCCGGACTTCGAGTATGCGAAATCAAAGGGGTTGATGTTTGATCCGATTTCGATTTCACATGATGACTGCGTGGCTGCCATTGTCAGATTGGTGAACGAGACCCCTGTGGAGGCGGTGGCCAAAGGGTTTGTCAGTAGTCTGAGTCGTCGCCGTCTGGATTGGCGCTCCGCCCTGTCTTCTTATGTGATTGCCAGGAGCATCCCCGACCATCACTACACTCCTGTTGTCTCCGGAACTCACTATGTGGACGGAAAGCCGGCCGCGCACTCTTATGTTTGCGGTATTTGCAAAGACTGCCGGTATGGGGTGATAGGGCATGAGTCTTATGAGGAAAGTGATCTTAATGTATTGAATTTCGAGCGGATAAAATGGGGCGGTGTTCGCCATGGTGACATTCTCTACACCCTTTTTGACTTGAGGGAGTTTAAGCGGTGCGAGATTCCCGAGCCGACGGCTGATGATGTCGATTGTCTGAACGGCATACTGAGTGTAATTGAAAGCTCCCAGCCCGATGATTATCCAGGTGCACTTGAGAAGCGGCTGGCCTCGGTTGTAAAGTCCAGCAAGGCGGAGCGGCAGGTTATCATCGAGATTCTGGCAAGCATCGGTGTGTTAAAGCCCGGCAGCTACGACCGGCCGGTAAAGGGAAGAAACGACTGGGTGTTTGCCGAGTACTGGCGGGGTGAAGATGGCTACTGCCGTCAGGCGGTCGAAGAGTATTTCGGGCCGTACTTGTCGCGCTGACGGGAGCGGACTGTCAAACGACTGATTGGGCCACCTCTTGACCTGCTGGTATTGCCCAGCGAGATTTCAAAAGGATGGCGGTTCCGCGGGGCCGTTGAGAAGTGATAGGGTGAATTCTTGCCTGCGAGAGTGAAGGACGTGGACCATGAAAAGGATTTTGAAGAAATTGTTCGGTTCGAAATCAGCCATGAAGAGCGCTGATGGAGCCATTCCAATTAAGAAAACCTCGAAAGATGCCGAGGCTTTTTGGCAGAGTGTCTATGATGCCAGAACGACATACTACGAAGAACATATCGGATCGTTTCCCGAGGATATACTGAAGCTGCCCAGCATGATCGGGGTTTGGCCAGGTGGTGGGCTTTATGTCATGTCGGCGGACAAGCTGGGGCAGGATCTGTGGGTGTACACCACTTTTGGCATGACCAATTCGGATATGCCAGCGAATGCTACGATGACGGATTCCGAGGTGGAAACCGATGACCAGGGCCGTGTGGTGCGCCAGACAGGTATCTTGAAGGCGAAAGAGCAGGCGGAAAGTCCGGGTGGAGCGGCTGGTTATGGCTATGAGATGCTGGTGATCACCAGAGAAAATGTGGATTGGCCGCTGGGTTTCATGCAATGGACGGTCAATGCCGAGATTCTGAATGATGTGGGTATCCTGAAGCGGGTGGAGGATTATAACGGTCTCACGGTTCAGGAAATTCAGGTCGCCGAAGGCGACCTTGTCAATGTGCTGATCAGCAAGGCACGGCAGCCTCTGCCTTTGGGAGTCGACCTGCCCAACGGGCGGATGGATCTTCTTGTCGCCACCGTTATAACCGATGACGAGATGGAATGGTCCATGGAAAACGGTCGGGATGCGCTGCTGGACAAGTTGATCGCCGCGGGAGTGGGGCAAGTCAGCGAGCGGGGCAGAAAATCAATCCTGCAGGGATAATGACACGATGCTCGACGAATCAGCGATGAATCCGGACCGCTGGGCCCGACTTATGGCGCTGTGGGACTTCGGCGAAAATACCGAGACGTATCGCTCCCTGGTGTCTTCCTACTCGGATAAGGGGCGCTACTATCACTCTCGGGAGCATGTTTCCGCCTGTCTACGGCATCTGGACAGATGTGTTTCGGATATACAGTCCCCCCGCGAAGTGGAGCTGGCCTTATGGTTTCATGATGCCATCTATAAGCCGCTTTCAGGAAAGAACGAGAAGAAGAGTGCTGACTGGGCAGAATATTTCGTGCTGGAGAATGGAGCATCCAAAGATATCGCCGATAGGGTGCACCGTCTCATTATGGTGACCGAGCACAATGCTCCTGCGAAGACGAATGATGAATTGCTGTTAGTGGATATCGATCTGGCTGTATTGGGTGCGGATCCCGCAACTTACCAAGTCTTCGAAGAAGGAGTGCGCAGCGAATACAATATGGTGCCATGGCCCTTATACCGAAAGAAGAGGGTGGAGGTGCTCAAGGGCTTTCTTGATCGTCCCAGAATCTTTCAGAACGAGCCTTTCCTGACGGAGCGCGAGCAGCAGGCCAGGAAGAATCTGGCGGCTGCCATATCGAAACTGGGCGGATAACTAATTTTTGGAGGCTAGGATCAGAATTCTGATATTGATGAGTTGTCTTCTTTTTTTTGGTTGCAGTGTAGTAACCATTGAAGACTATAGAAATCCGGAGACTCATGAGCTTCGGCAAGCAATTATCTACGGTCGCGGTATCGATAAGCTGGAAAATGAAGTTGTTCTGGTTCCGAATTTCAGGACGTTTACTTCTTCTTTTCCTGTGCGCTACTCGTCGCTGTTTATCATATCTGAGACGCCGGCTCATGTTGTCATTAAAAGTGTCACGCTGACTGATCCCGCGACGGATCTGAAAAGGACTGTAGAAGTTAATGAGAGTTTTGAATTGGACAGAGAGTTGAGAGATACGGGGGTTATGTCCCGGAGTGCTGGATTGTTTGGTTCCTTGTCAGAGAGTTATCCTCACTTTGAGGGGGCGAAGAATTTGGACTTAACTGTAAAAGTATCAATAAATGGCGGGCCGGAGAAATTACATACGTTTTCTTTGGAGCTGGTCGAATACACGGATATGGCCTGGCCAACCTGATACACAAAGCGGTAAGAAACGGCGTCCCCTGGAAAATAAGAAGGTGAAAAATGCACATTGAGCGTGCGGAAGGTAAAGATCATCGGGTGTTGATAGGAATCTGGGAGGCGTCCGTCAGGGCCACTCATGACTTTCTTAAGGAAGGCGACATTGAGGCGCTCAGGCCGCTTATACTTGAGCAATACTTTGACGCGGTTGAGCTTACCTGTGCCCGGGATGAAACTGGCCAGATTCAAGGCTTCTGTGGCGTGGCCGAAGGGAACATAGAGATGTTGTTCATTGCACCGGAGGCACGAGGAACCGGTGTCGGGTCTTTACTGGCGGCGCATGCCGTGGAACGGCAAGGCGCGACAAAAGTGGACGTTAATGAACAGAACAAACAGGCTCTGGGCTTCTATAAGCACATCGGTTTTTCGGTAGTGGGCCGCTCGCCGTTGGATGGGCAGGGTAAGCCCTACCCGCTACTGCATATGGAACTGGTTCAGGGCAGATCGGGAAAGGCAAGCACACCCGCATGAGGTGTGCTTTGACCGCCCGGAAGCCTACTCCGCCCCCAAGTAACGGGTCACCACTCCACGCCATTCTTCATCGTTTAAAATACCCAGCAAGGCACGGTCCAATGGCTCGCGCAGCTGGGATCCATTGGCCACGGCAATGGCATAGCTTTCTTCCCGGGCCAACTGGGGCAGAACCAGTACATCGCTATCCTGGTTCTGGCGCAGCATGTAACGCATCACCGGAGCGTCATAGACCACTGCATCCACCCGGCCTTGTGCCACGCCCTGCATTACCTGCTCGATATTCTGATAGGGTCGGTAAGCAATACCCTGATTATCGAGCCAGTGAGATGCGCTGGTGCCGTCGACGGTTCCGACTTTAACTCGTGGCAGATCCGCGACGCCGGAAACCCGGGTTTGCAGTTGATTGACGGTAACGCTGGAGGCAATGGCGGCGGTAAAGCCGGATATGGTGATGATGCTGGCGAACATCCAGATTAAACCGATGGCCCGGCCGGCCGGGGTGACCGGCGCTTTATCACCGTAGCCCACGGTGGTCATGGTAACCGCCGACCACCAGAATCCGCTGCCAATGCCTTCACGGATGCTGCCGCCAAATTGTTCGGGATTACGGCGGCGCTCCAACAGCCAGACCGCCAATCCAACCGCCAGCAGCACCAGGACCAGTGCGGTGACGGCGGAGAGGAACTTCCAGCTGAACAGGCCTTGCAGAGTAGTCAGCCAGCCAGAGGGGCTGCTGGGCGTGGCAATGCCAAGGCCGGCACGGAACATGGGCTGGGTGAAGTCCAGTCGCCGTTCCCGGTCGGCGGTCACACTGATGGCCCCAATAGCCACATCGGCCTGGCCGTGTTCCACGGCTTCGAGCATCTCCGATACGCTTTGGTAAGAGCGCAATTGATAGTCCTGCTCCAGTTGGCCCGCCAGCTGATCCCATAAATCGATGCTGATGCCCGTCCATTTGCCTTCTTCCTGATAGCTGAACGGGGGCGCTGATTTGACCGCCACGGTAAGTGGTTCGGCGTGCGCCAGGCCGGTGATCAGCAGGCAAAGAAAGGTGATCAAAAGACGTGATGGTGGGCTGCGGTCTGCGTATGGCATCCTTTCCTCCTGGTTGTCGCCAGCGGATGCTGGTGAGGGACGGCGGGCACCGTATCTTTTTTGGATAGAGCCCAGGGTAGCGGCACCCTGATCAATACGCCAGTGAGCCGATAATGGTGTGATATAAAGCAGGGGGCCGTATGGCCCTTATTTTATCGGGCCACGGGGAAGACTGCTCCAGGCCGTTTTTTCTGTAATTGAAAAACAATCTGAACGGCCGGAACTGGGGTGACGCTGTCTGGTGGCGTTGACACGGCAAAGGAACGGGCAGGATCAGGCAAGGGGAGTACCTTGCCGTTCGCCAGGGTTTATGTTGGCATGCTACACGTCAACCGACTTTGGCTAATCGTGAGAGCATTCCAATGACCGACGACACCTATACGCCTCCGCAAGTCTGGCAATGGGAGCCCGGCAACGGCGGCAAGTTCGCCAACATCAACCGGCCCATCGCCGGTGCCACCCATGACAAAGAGTTGCCGGTGGGCAAGCATCCATTGCAGCTTTACTCCCTGGCCACGCCCAATGGCGTCAAGGTCACGGTAATGCTGGAGGAGTTGCTGGCTCTGGGCCACACTGGCGCTGAGTATGACGCCTGGCTGGTCAATATCGGCGAAGGCGATCAGTTCGGCAGCGGCTTCGTGGAAATCAATCCCAACTCCAAGATCCCCGCCATGATGGATCACAGCGTGGATCCGCCGCGGCGTGTGTTTGAAACCGCCTCCATTGTCCTGTATCTGGCGGAGAAATTTGGCGCTCTGATACCCAAGGAGCACGGGGCTCGCACCGAGTGTATGAACTGGCTGTTCTGGCAGCAGGGCGCGGCGCCTTTCCTGGGCGGTGGTTTTGGCCACTTCTATGCCTATGCTCCGGAGAAGTATCGCTATCCCATCGACCGCTACACCATGGAAGTAAAACGCCAGCTTGATGTACTGGACCGCCATCTGGCGAAGAATGCTTATCTGGCCGGTGATGAATATTCCATTGCCGATGTGAGCACCTGGCCCTGGTATGGACAGCTGGTATTGGGACGTTTGTACGACGCCGCTGAATTCCTGGATGTGGAGTCCTACAAGAACGTGACCCGTTGGGCCAAGCAAATTGACGCCCGCCCGGCGGTAAGTCGTGGCCGCATGGTGAACCGGACCTTCGGCAAACCCGAAACCCAGCTCCGTGAACGTCACGACGCCAGCGATTTCGACACCCGCACCCAGGACAAGCTCGAGGCGTCCTGACCACTGATGGTATGAACAGGGATGAGTACACTCTTTCACAACGGAAGGTACAGGCTGGATACCGTGCCTCGTGAGATGAGGATGTCTCACTGGGTCCATGCTCCGGTGCTCACGGATACGGAGACGGCCGAGGTCCTGCTGGATCTCAGAGATGGGCTGTGGGATTTGCGAGGCGCGAAGGAGGAAGGGCAGGCTATCCTGCTGACACTGGCGCGTTACCCGAATGGTAATAAGGAATACCAGCTGCTTTTGCATCCTCATGCGCGAACGGTTGCCGTTGATGGTTGTGAGTATCCGTTGCCCCGAGCCGTGGAGATATTGAAAGCCTGCACGCCATAAAGTTGATGGCAATGAGCATGGGGACATGGAACAACGAAAGGCATTGCTCCAGAGAATCGCAACAGCCATTGCCAACAGGGTGAACAGCGCGACCCTGTGTGTGGCCGTTGACGGCGTGGACGGGGCGGGCAAGAGCACCTTTGCGGATGAGTTGTGGGGGGTGTTGCACGGCGATGGAATCAAGGTAATCCGCGCATCCGTCGATGGCTTCCATAACCCTAAGGTCATTCGCTACCGTAAAGGGCGTTATTCCCCGGAAGGCTTTTATTACGATTCCTATGATTACGAGGCACTAAAGCGGCTTCTTCTGGATCCATTGGCGCCTGCTGGAAGCGGGGTTTACACCACTGCTGTATTCAATCATGTCATGGATAGACCGGTGGTCGTCTCCCCGCGGGAGGCGACTCGGGGGCATGTGCTTCTCTTTGATGGTATTTTCCTGCAGCGGCCGGAGTTGAGCGGGTATTGGGATCTATCCCTCTATCTGGATATCCGCAGTGATACTTCCGTATCCCGTTTGCAGCTGCGGGATAGCGGCCCCTGTTCCCCGGATCACCCTCTGAACCGCCGCTATACGGGTGGGCAGGCTTTTTATAGGCAGCGATGTCATCCCATGGAAAAGGCGCATATCATCGTGGACAACAATGAGCTGGCCAGGCCGTTTATCGTTAAGTGGGATGATCGTTCACCGAATTGAAAGGGTAATGTATGACCCTGGTAAGGCAAAAACTCTAACCTCCACGTCGCATGGCGTGGCCAATCGCTCCCGAGGAGGGAACGAAGATGTCTCTTTCAGTGGATACGCTGGGTGAAATACGGGCCTTGGTGCGCGGCGGGTTCGATGAGCGTGATGACATCATCGAGATCCTGTGTGAGGAGATGTATGAACCGGGAGAACTGGACGAACAAGCGGTGGAGCAGGCCGTGGACGCCGCTTTCAGTGAATTGGAACGGGAAAAGCGCCAATGGCCGGCGGTAACGGATTGCGACCGTTTGGAGCAGGCGTTCCTGGCGCTCAATAAGCGGGGTGTGATTGCCTTGCACAATGCCGGGTACACGCAGGATGACGGCTATGCCGACGTTCAGGAGGTGTTCTCTGAACACCCTGAGCAGGACAGCGTTAGCGGCTACTGCTTTTACCATGGTCAGGATCTGGAATGCGTGGTATCCGGCGGTGGTCTATATCTGGCCTTCGGCCCCATGGACCCGGTGCATGAAGAGACGGAGGGGCCAGTGGTGGGCACGCTGATTGTCGAGGAACTCACCAAGGCCGGCCTGGATGTGCAATGGGATGGTACCTTCGCCCATCGTATCTTCATTCCCGATATGGATTGGCAGCGTCGCTAAGCCAGCGCGTGTTACTGCCATTTGCTTTCGATGGGAGTGCCCCGTCCCACAGTCTTGGTCACCGGGGTCTTGGCGGCGATCTCCAGCAGCCGCTGTCGTTGCTCGTCGGTCAGATCCCTGCTGCAGGAAAGTGTCCGGTCGATGAACTCGTTGCCGCCTTCGTCGCGACGGAAGTGCAGGTACACGCTGATCTCTCCCAGCTCCCAGCCCTTGCGCTCGGCGTACATACGCAGGGTAATGGAGGTGCAGGCGCCGAGACCGGAGAGCAGCAATTCGTAGGGGTTGGGGCCGCTGTCCTCGCCGCCCAGATCGGCGCCTTCATCGGCTTCAAAGCGGTGGTGGCGGGCGTGGATATGTTGCTGATAGTGAGTGTCGCTGTATACCGATACCTTGGCCATTGCGGTCTCCTTGACGGTGGGCGAACAGTGCTCTTACTGTGCCACAGCCGTGCCGGTATCGGGAATGCCCCTCTCCGTTGGAATGTTTTTCCCGGTGAGATTCCGGAGAGAGGGGCGCTCTGAATCAGACCGCGTGGGAGGCCAGGTCATTGTCGATTTGCTGTGCCTTGATGGCCGCGGGGCGTTCGATCAGATTGGCGCAGTAGCGTTCGAACACCGGCCGCTTTTCAATGGCCCCGATGGCCATCTCGTAACCCAGGTACGCGCCGGCGAGCAGGTCGGCGGCGGTGAACTGTTTGCCGACCAGGTAATCGCGCCAGCGTAACTCGTTTTCCAGCGTGTTCAGTACCCGCTCCAGCGTGCCGTATCCGGCGGTGGCCGCCTTCTTGGCATCGTTGCCGATCTCGAAACCCAACACATGATTGGTGCAGGCGGCATCGAACGGGCCGGCGATGAAAAACAGCCAGCGATAGTAAGCGCCCCGCTCCCGACTGGTCGGAGCCGGTGCCAGCCCGGCTTGCGGGAAGGCGTCGGCCAGATAAGTGCAGATCGCCGAGACTTCGGTAATGACGGTATCGCCATGCACCAGGGCGGGTACTTTCCCCATCGGGTTGATCGCCAGATAGTCCGCGTCTCTCATCCCCAAACCGAACGACAAAACATGGGTGCGGTAGGGCTGGTTCACTTCTTCAAGCATCCACCGCGCCACCCGCGCCCGAGACATGGGATTGGTATAGAAGACCAGATCCTGACTCATGCAATCCTCTCCGTGTCGTTATTGATTGGAAGAGGAGTGTAAGAGCGTCTCCTGTCAGATAATGGCAGCAGTGTTGCCGGGCGGGACGTCAGCCCTTCTTCGCCACCTTCTCCAGCGCCAACAGGGTGTCCATGTAACTGACGAAGTGGTTCAGATAGTCCGGTGACAGGCCGCGCAGGGTCTCCACGCTGCGAGTGACCAGGCGGTGTGCATTGAGCGGGCCGGCGTCGCCGGGTGTCTGGGCGATGGCGTGGTCGATGCGCTTTTGGGTATGCAGGCGGGCGCGGGTGGCGCGCAGTTGGCGCAGGGCCTTGAGTTCCCGTGGTGATGCCAGCGGGCGGGTGTTGCGACGCCCCTTGCTGGCGGTTTTCTGAAACAGGTTGGGGTGGTTTCTTAGCAGAGAATCCAAAGGTGTGTTGTCGGCGCCTTCGTCTTCGACATCACTGTTCTGCAGTGCTTCCAGCAAGGCCACCAGCGGTGAGGGGGAATGCCGTGCCTGCTGTTCGGCGAGGCGCTGGAATGCGCGCAAGTCACCGCTTTCGAACAGGTGATCCAACTGTGCCTGTGTCGCGTCGTCGAGAGTGTCATAAGGCAAAGCGGCGCGCCGTACCCGGGCCGCCTCCCGCGCTTCTTCGAAGCGTGCTTGATAGTCCGTCAGCGCCTGCTGCCATTTGTCCTGTTGCGCCAGTGTTGGCGCCCGGCGGCTTTCCGCCAGCCGTCGCGCCAGAGCTTCCAGATACCGGAAACGCACCGGGTCGTAGCGGTCGGCGTGGTCGTCACGCAGCCGGGCAAGACGTTCCAGCGGTGTGGGTGAACCGGTGGCGTCACTCATCGTTCTCTGCCTGATTGCTCTGGCGCGGTACGGTAGTGATCTCCACCCGACGGTTCTGGGCGCGGGAGGCTTCGCTCTGGTTTGGAACCACCGGCTGGTTGTCGCCGAAAGCGGCGGCGAAAATGCGATCCGCCGGCATGCCCTGGGCGATCAGGGTGCGGGTGACGGTAAGCGCCCTTTGCGCCGAAAGCCCCCAGTTGTCCTGATAACGCGAATTCCCTTTCTGGATCGCCAGATCGTCGGTGAAGCCACTCACCATCAGCAATTCATCATGTTCGCTGAGATAATTCCGCAGCGGTTCCACCAGGCTGCTCAGCAACTTTTCGCCCTGGGGTTGCAGGACATCGGAATTGAGCGCGAACAACACACTGCCACTAATGCCGATGCGGCCGTTATGGAAAGTGATGCGGCCGCTGGAGAGGGGATCCCGCAGGGCGTCTTCCAGCGCGATCCGGCGCTGTTCCTCCACCTGGCGGCGGGCTTTTTCCTGTTGCAGGGACTGGCTCAGCTCCAGTTGGATGCCGATCACCCACACCGTGATCAGCACAAAAATGCCCACCAGCGCCGCCATCAGGTCGGAGAAGATGGCCCAGACCGGCGTGGCCTGGGCCTGGCTGTCGTGCAGCTCGTCCATCAGCCGGCTCCGTTGCCGTTGGTGGCCGACTGCTGGCGCACCGCGCCAAGCGCTTCAAGCACATCCTTCTGTGAGGTCATGCTCAGGTCGATGACTTCCCGGGCTTGCTCCACGTAGTAAGCCAACTGTTCGTCGTTGCGTGTGGTGGCCTGCTCCAACGCGGTTTCCACCCGTTGCAGATGGTCCACCAGCTTGTCATTGGCGTCGCTGAACAGCTGCACGGCGACGGAGAACGCCTCGCTGAGGCTGGCCACTTCATGGGCGCCGCCGGTGACGTCGGACGTCACTTCATCCAGCTTGCGGCTTTGTTCGTCCACCTGCTGCGAGAAGGCGTCGCTGACGGTCTTGAGAACATCGGCGGAATCACGGATCAGGCTTTCCACGGCCTCGCGCTGGGCGGTGGCGGCTTCACGCTGGGCGGCCAGCAGGGTTTCCAGCTCCGCCATGATGCGTCGGCGCTCCTCCAGCATGTCGTTGTCGCGTTCACTGCCGCGAGCCATCTCCTCGCGCAGCTGGCTGATTACCTCGGCGGCGGCCTTGGGCGTCTCCGAAGCGGTTTCGATCAGACGCGTCATGGGCGCTTCCAGGGCCGCGCCCAGGTCGCCGAGGTGACGGGTAACCGTGGTTTCCAGTTCCGCCAGCCGCGCGGTGGCGGTTTCGCCACGCCGGGCTTCTTCATCACGCAGCGCGGACAGGGCCTCGCCAGTATCCGCTATCAGTTTCTCCAGGCCGTTGCGCTGTTGCGCTATAAGCGTCTCGGCGGCGCTCTGGAATTGCTCGTTATGGCTTTGCAGGGTCTGGGTGATGTTTTCAATCAGACCCGCGGCGGAGCGCTGCTGTTGATCCAGACCATGGCGCCAATGTTCAGCAGTTTGTTCGGTGGTGGCCTGGAAGCGCTCGGCCAGTGTCGCCAACTGACGTTCGCCGGTGCTGTGCAGTTGCTGGTGGTGTTCGCGAGTCTGGTCCAGCAACGCCTTGCTGTGTTGGTGGAAGGTGTCGTTGTGGTCCTTCAGGGTGGCGCCAAGGCTATCCGCCAGTTGGACGTTGGCTTGCTGCTGTTCGCTCAGGCCACCGCGCCACAGTTCCGCCGTATGCTCGGTGGTGGTCTGGAAGCGCTCAGCCAGGGCCGACAATTGCGCCTCGCTGGCCTGCTGCAAGTGTTGATGATGCTCCCGCGCCTGAGTCAGCAGGCGATCGCTTTGTTCACGGAAGCGTTCGCTGTGCGCCTGCAGTGCTTCGGCTACCTGTTCCGTCAGCTGACGGCTGTATTGTTGCTGCTCGCCAAGACCGGATTGCCAGGCCCGGGCGGCGTGCTCGGTGGTGCTCTGGAAGCGTTCCGCCAGGGCGCCGAGTTGGCGCTCGCTGATCTCGCTGAGCGCCTGGTGGGTGCTTTCCGCCTGTTGTCCCAGACGGGCCATGGCCGCTTCCACGATCGGGCGGGTGCTCTCCGCCGCGATGCGGCCGCTGTCCGCCAGGCTCTGTTTCAGGGTATCGCTGACCGAGCGGGCCAGTTGCTGGTAGTGGCCGCTGACGTCGTCATGGAATTGTTGCTGGTTTTGCGTCAAAGCACCGCTGACCTGCTCGCTCATGTGTTCCATGCGTTCGGCAAGATGACCGAGTTGGGCAACCACTTCGGGGAAGGCGGCGGACTGCTCTCGCAACGCCTGGTAAGTATCGCGCTGTTGCTGGCCGATCGAGAACGCACGCAGTTCCGTGGCGATATGACCGTCCAGCTCGCGGCCGGTCACAATCCGGTCCCGGCGGCTCAGGGCGGCGGCCAGGCCCAGCATGGCGGAGCTGGCGACACCGGCGATGGAGGTGCCGAACGCCAGGCTCATGCCGCTGATCGGCGCGGCCAGGGCATTACGGATGGCGTGCAGTTCGCTGCCGCCCTCCAGAGCGGTAACGGCACCGCGCAGAGTCACGATCATGCCGATGAAGGTGCCGAGCAGGCCGAGCATGACCAGCAGACCGGAGAGGTAGGGGGTTAGCATCGGGCCGGGCAGGGCGGCCGGCTCGCCTTCCACCCGACGGCGCACCGCGTTACGCAGGGAAGCGGGCAGGTCGGAGAGCCATTGGCCCAGGCTGTCCGGGCTGCCCGGCAGTTGTCCCAGGCTCTGGCGCAATTGATCGGTGGCGCGGCGGAACTGCCGCAGCTCCAGGAAGCCCAGGCCGTACACCAGTGCGATCAGCAGGATGGCGGTCAGCGCCACCAGATCGGTGCCGAGAAAGCCCAGGCCCACCCAGATCACCGTGATGGCGCCCAGAATGAAGGTCAGCGCGAAAAGAAAACGTGTCATTGCGGGAGTGGTTCCTCGTGATTCAATGCGTCCAGCAGGCCCTGCACCGGCTCCAAACGGGTTTCCAGCTCGGCCAGCAGCAGCGTCTGCATTTCCTGCCGAAACTGGTGTAACCAGCCCCCCGGCGCCACCCAGGCGTCGGTCGGATCGGGCTGATCTTCCTGTTGTTGATTGCGGTGCGCCCGCCAAAGGGAGCGAAAGCGTTTGCCCAGCACCATCGGTATGGCGCCGAAGCAGTAACGGCCGTAGCTGGCCAGGGTGTTGTCGAACACCGTGTCGAGCACGGCGAGCTGGGCGAGAGCGTGATTCTGGGCGGCGAAGCCGTCGCGGAGACGTTGCCGAAGATACTGGATAGCGGTGATCAGCTGCCTCTGATGGGACAGGTAAAAACGTTCATAGGGTTTGAACACCGGTGGCGTTTCGATGGTCTCCGGCAGTCGCAGCTTCACCTTGACGTCGCCGGGGTCGAAACTCAGCGTGATGCCGTTGAGGAGCGTGTCCCGGGTCTGGTTGAAGTCCGCCCGCAGACGCTCCGTCAGACCTTCTTCGGGGCGGAATGGCCCCATGGACTGGTACTTATAGGCGGCGTCCAGCGCAATGGTATCGGACAGATCGAACAACCGGCCCATGCGCTCCGCGAAGCAGGCGTGAGCATCAAGGCCGGTGCCGTTGCCCAGTGCGGCCACCAGCTGTACCAATCTGGCGCTGGGAGGGGCCGGTTGCGCTTTTTTTTGCGTCCTGTGCGTGTTGTTGCTCATGGGCCGCCGTGGCTAGGAAAAAGGTATGACCATGCCGTCGCCTGACGCGACGGGAAACCGCCCATTCTAATCAACTGCGGCGGCCCCACCAATCCTGCGGATGCCTGAGTCGGTTTGGCGGTCAGCCGGGATCGTTGGCGGCGGGAACGCCCACCACGGCTCTGGCCCGCAAAGCACGGATCTCAGCGTCGCTGAATCCGGCTTCGGCCAGCACGCTTTGACTGTCTTCCCCGAGTCGTGGCGCCGGTTGGTCGGGGTGGGTGATGGCTCCGGTGAAGCGCAGCGGGTGCCGGGTACCCAGTAGTTTGCCTTCGCTGGGATGGTCGATTTCCTGAAAGAAATCCACCGCCCGCAGGTGTGGATCGTCGAGCAGATCTTCCAGGGTGTTCACCGGGCCGCAGGGAATGTCCTGCTCCCTGAGCGCGGCAAGCCAGCAGGCGGTGGTCTGTGCCGGCATGCATTCCGCTGCCACTTGATACAGTTCGCCAATGCGCTCGCTGCGACGTGGCGGATCCAGCACCCAGTCCGCGTTTGCCAGATCGTGACGGCCGACCAGACCGAGGAAGCGCTGCCAGTGACGTGAGGTGTAGGGCAGCACGGCGAGATAGCCATCGGCGGTGCGATAGGGGCGGCGGTAAGGCGTCATCAGCCGGTCGTAACGCAGTGAACCCAACGGCGGCTGAAACACGTGGCCGCTGAGATGCTCCGCCAATAGAAAAGACACCAGACTCTCGAACATGGGGGCTTCCACCGACCCTCCCTGGCCGGTGCGCTCGCGGTGCAGCAGCGCGGCGGCGATGCCGATGGTGGCGTAAAGGCCGGCCACTTTATCGGCCAGGACAGTGGGGGCGAAGGCCGGTGGTGAATCGGGAGTGTGGTTGAGAGAGGCCAGTCCGCTGATCGCTTGCATGATGTCGTCGTAGGCCGGGTCGTCGGCATAGGGCCCGTCGCCGCCAAACCCCACTGCCGCGCAGTACACCAGGCGGGGATTAAGGCTCCGTACGGTGGCGTCGTCGATACCCAGTTTTTGTGCGGCGGCCGGACGCACGTTGTGCAGCAGCACGTCGGCGTCCTTGATCAGCTTGTGCAGTGTGGCCTGGCCTTCGGTGGTTTTCAGATCGATGACCAGAGAGCGTTTGTTGCGATTCAGATTGAGAAAGCCGGCGCCCATGCCGGTGTGCCGGGCTGGCGCCGCGGCGCGAAAGATGTCCCCCTCCGGTGCCTCCACTTTGATCACGTCGGCGCCCAGGTCGGCAAGAAGCTGGGAAGCGAACGGGCCCAGTACCACGGTGCTCAGGTCCAGCACCCGGATGCCCTTCAATAATTCGAACATGACCTCTCCTCAAGGCACGGCGCCGGGCGCCGACGATATTGTTTTTTTCAGTCTTGCATGGGGCCGCTTCTTTGTGCAACGCTATTTTGAATCAAAGGTTCATTTAGTGAACCTACAGGGAAACCATGAGAGAGGAAGATGGCATACGCACCGGTGTCCGCGGTTCTGAAAGGGTTGAAAGTGTTGGAAGCGGTCAACCGGTTGGGGCCGGCGAGTCTGCGAGAGATTACCGAGGCCACCGGATTGCCAAAGGCATCCACGGTACGGTTGCTGGAAACCCTGATGCATGCCGGCTACATCTCGGTAATGAACGACGCCCGGCGTTACATCGTTACCGCGCGGGTGTTGTCCCTGTCCAACAACTTCCGCCCTGATCAGGCGTTATTGGCGGTGGCCGCGCCGGTTCTCAAGACACTGCGGGAAAAAACCGGCTGGCCTTCGGATCTGGCCCTTTATCAGCACGGCAAGATGGTGATCGCCGACACCAATCGTCAGCCCGGTACGTTCTCGATCAACCGCTCGGTGGGGTCACGGGTACCGATGACAAGTACGGCTCTGGGGCGGGCCCATCTGGCGTTCTGCCCGGACGCGGAGAGGGAGGTGATTCTTGATCTCCTGGCCCCGCTGCAGGAGCCGGATGAGGCCTTGGCGGGCAGCCGTGACAAGCTGGAGAAGCTGATTAAAAAGGTGCGTAAACAAGGTTACGCCACCAGTAATCAGGAGTTGATGAAAACCATTCGGGCGGCGGCGGTGCCGGTACGGCATGACGATCAGGTGGTGTGCTGCTTCAACATCATTGTGCCCGCCCAGGTCATGTCTCTGACGGAACTGGAGCAGAAATACGTCCCGCTGCTTACCGCCGCCGCGCGGGATATAGAACAACGCCATCGGGGCTGAAGCCGATGGCTGACCGTCACCGTGCGTATGACGACTCAATATAGGAAGACACCATGAATTTCGATCTGCCTGAAGAACTGGTGACACTGCGTGACGCGGTCACCGACGTTTGTGAAAAGCACCTGATTACCGGCATCAAGAGTTTCGAGGAGCGGCAAGAGTTCGCTTACCCGCTGATCCGGGAGATGGGAAAGGCCGGCCTGTTCGGCGCGCCCTTTCCTGAGGAATTGGGAGGTAGTGCCGCCGGCTTTCTGGCGGTGTCGGTGATCGCCGAGGAAATTTCCCGGCTGGCGCCGGAATTCGGTTACGCCATGAACATGCAATCGATGACCTGCCCTTACACCATCTATAACTGGGGCACGGAAGAGCAGGCGCGGCGATTCGTGCCAGGGTTGATTGCCGGTGAACAGATCGGCATGTTCGCCTTGTCCGAAGAAGGCAGTGGCTCCGATCCGGCGGGTTCCATGCGCACCGTGGCCAGGCGTGATGGCGACGTGTACCGCCTGAACGGCTCGAAAATGTGGATTACTTTTTCCCATGCCACTGATGTGGGCGTGTTGTTTGCCAAAACCGATCCGCATGCCGATCCGGCACATACCGGTATCACCGCGTTCATCGTGCAGCCGAAACACTTCGAGGGCTACAGCGCGCAGCCCATCGAATTGCCCGGCCTGTCCAGATCGCTGCGCAGTTGCACCGTGTTTCTGGATGACTTCGTGGTGCCGGTGGAGAACCGTCTGGGTGAAGAGGGTGAGGGGTTCCGTATCGCCATGAACGCTCTGGAGTACGGCCGTCTGACCGTCAGTGGACGGTTGACCGGCCTGGCGCAATCCGCTCTGGATGTGGCACGGAATTACGCCAACGAGCGCATCATTGGCGGTAAACCGATCGCCCGCTTCCAATTGATTCAGGAGCGTATCGCCGATGCCACGGTGGCAGTGGAGGCGGCGCGATTAATGTCGCACAGGGTGGGTTGGACCATGGACCAGGGGCGGGTGTCGACGCGGGTGGCGTCCCGTGCCAAATACTTCGCCACTCAGGCGGCGCGTCTGGCCGGAGATGTAGCGCGGGAAGTCCTGGGTGGCAATGCCCTGACCGCGGAATACCCGGTCAAGAAGATTAACGCCTACATTGACATGCTGACGGTGGGGGAGGGCTCCGAGAACGTGCAGCGGGTGCTGATTGGTGAGGATTCCCTGGGTATCAAGGACGCCACCCGGCACGCCATGCGTAACCGGTTCGTGGGAATGTTGTAGCGCCGGTGGTATGGAAGGCCGCGGTAGGCGCTTGCCTTGCAAGCGCCTACCGCGGCTTCGTAGTCCCGTTTTATGGAACGCAATGGCCCTTTAACGAAGGCGTGTGCGTATTACCGGAGCCTGTTGTCTCAGAACGGCAATGCTTTCTGAATCAGACCGGCGATATCGCCTTGTCCTTGTTTCTGGAAATACTGCAGGATCACCGGGATAAACTGCACCAGAGTATCCTTGTCCAGCCCCAGCTTTTGCATGCCGCCGGCGATTTGTGTCAGACCCGCCAGTTTGTCACTGCCCAGGCTGGAGAGCAGGCCTCCGGCCATGCCCAGCAGGGAGTCTCCGCCACTTTCCGGGGCTTGCGACATCATCCCTTCCAGTTTGGGTTCAGCGCCGAGCACGCGGCCGAAGTCGGTGCCGGAAAGGTTGTCTTTCACCAGTTTCATCAGCAGGCCGGTACCACCTTCGGCTTGTTGGCCGCTGACCCCGAGAGTGGATACGAGCTGGTTGATCAGGTCCATGGCCTTGTCTCCTTGCCAGTGTTTATTTTGGAATACGGATTTTCTGGCCCGGGTAGATCAGGTCAGGATCCTTGATCACTTCACGGTTGGCTTCGAAGATGGCGGTGTATTTGTTGCCGTCGCCGTAAAACTGGCTGGCCACTTTCCACAGCGTGTCGCCTTTCTGAATTTCGTAGTACTCCACTTCTTCCACCGCCGCTTCCGCCGGCAGGGTGAGGGCGTCACCTTCCACTTTCTCCACGTTTTCCACGTTGCCGGCCAGCAGCACGGCTTTTTCCTTGGCGGCTTGGTTTTCGCAATCGCCACTGAGAGCGGCGCAGCCGTCGGCGAATTTCACCTCCAGGTTCGACACGCCGGGATTGTCCTCCAGAATGTGCGCTTTGATTTTGTCGGCTGCGTCCGTGTCATCGCTACCGAACAGTTTCTTACCGATGTTTTTCGCAAAGCTGAACAGATCCATGTTGCATTCCTCATACATTAGGGTGGGTCAGGCTCGGGGCCAGGGCTTGATTATTTCCCTATTGGCACGGCAAACACCATGCCGGATGATCTTTTCTTACCGTAATTCAACACTATTTTGTGATTGTCCCGTGGCCGTGCTTCAGGTTATGCAACTGTTGGGTTATGGTCAGCGGATCGATGGAGCCTGAATTGCAATGATTGCTGATGCCGGTGGCAGAGGAGATCAGGGACGCGACCATCGCAAAGAGGCTGCGGGTTTTCATTAGACGTGGAGAACCCCCGGAGATTAAAAGGAGGAGACTATGACCGTATCGCTTAAAGCTGTTGCCAGAGAATGGCAAACCGGTGATGAGTTTCAGTGCTATATGCATAGAGAAACCGGGGAGGTCTTCCCGGTTATGAATGAGGAGGCCCAGAAAGCGGAAGAGCCGGATCCCGACGGCCCTGACTGGCTCAAGGAGATACTGCCCAAGATCCGCGAAGTGTTGTCCTCGGACCAATACGTGCCAATGCCGGATCAATGGGAATTTGATGAGTATCATGTCATGGAGAAGTTCTGTTGGTCGGTGACGTCTGGCAGGGACAGCGAGGCGCTTGAGGATGCGATCAGAGGCCGCGGTGCCTTTCGCCGCTTCAAGTCGCTGGTCTTTGATCTCGGCCTGGAGGACGCATGGCACCGGTTCAGGGACGAGGCGTTGGAGGAGATGTTGGGCGCTTGGATGGACTCGGAGGGGATCGAATACGAGGATTAAGCGGAGGTTGATCCTCGTTCCGGTGATAACGACAATCCTGTTTCCCAAGGCGACCCCGTGAGATTGGCACCGTTGCGTCTATCCTGTTTTTTTGCGGCTCTCATGTTTCTCAGTGCTGGCGCTATGGGCGACACCGTCTGGTTGAAGAATGGTGACCGGCTCACCGGCGAGATCGTGCTGATGGACAGTACCAAGTTGCTGCTGGAGACGTCCTACGCCGGCTCGGTGCCCATTGATCGGGAGATGATCAGCACGCTGCAGAGTGACCACGAACTGCTGGTGAAGTGGCCAGGGGGTAATGGCGAGGCCAGTAAGGCAGTGGCGGCGGGGCAGCCCGGTCGGATCGTGGTCAGCAATGGCGAAGAAACCACCGTGGAACTGGCCAGTGTCACCCGTATGCTGCGCCCCAAGCCCTTCCTCCAGGACCTGGAATGGAGCGGGGATCTGGAATTCGACATCAACTACGAGCGGGCCGAGCGGGACACCGACGACTTCGACCTGGCCCTGAACAATCAAGCCCGGCACGGGCCCTGGCGGCATAATCTGAAGGCGGACTACAACCGCAAGTTCCGTGACGATGTGCGTATCGAGCAGGACTGGAGCGCCAAGTACGCGTTGGACCGCTTCGTTACCGAGAGCCGGTTCTGGCAGACCCGCTACGAATACCAGCGTGACTGGTTCGAGAATGTCCGTCGGCGCCGCTCCCTGGGAGCGGGACCGGGTTACCAGTTCTGGGACAATGAACTGGGGGCTTTTTCCCTGGCGTGGCTGCTCAGTTACAACCAGTTCTCCTACGCGGAAAGGAGCGACAAGGCGTTCTACGCGCTGGGCATGCAATGGGACTACACCCGATATCTGGTGGGCAAGACCTTCGAGCTGTTCAGCCGCGGCAGTGTCGGCAAGGCCTTGAGTGGTGTGGAAGGATATTCCGTGGATGCGGAATTCGGGGTGCGCTACCGGCTCACCGACTGGGCTTCGCTGAGCATGAAAGTGGAAACCGATCTGGTGAAGGATTTCTCCGAGGACCTGGATGAAACCGATTACAGTCTTGGACTCGGTATCGGTTGGTGAGTGGGCCGTCGCGGTAGTCTAGGGCCAGCTCCACATCGGCGTATCCAGCAGCCCCTGGCCCAGGATGCGGGTTTCCCCAAGTTCTTTCTCCAGTTCCACGCCATGGCAGTCCGGTGCCTGATTCAATGCCGCCACCAGGCGGCTGGCATGGCTGATCACCCACACCTGACTGTGGCGGCTGGCGCGGGCAATCAGTCGCGCCAGGGCCGGAAGCAGATCCGGATGCAGGCTGTTTTCCGGCTCGTTCAGAACCATCAGTGAGGGCGGCCGTGGTGTCAGCAAGGCCGCGATCAGCAGCAGATAACGCAGCGTGCCATCGGACAGCTCCGCCGCTGTCAGCGGACGCAGCAGGCCGTACTGGTGGAAGGCGATCTTGAGCCGGCCGTCGTCCAGGGGAACGATGGCCAGGCGCGCGCCGGGAAAGGCATCCTCGATGGCACTGTCGAGCGCCCGGGCATCGCCGATTTCCCGAATGGTTTGCAGGGCCGCCGCCAGATCGCGTCCGTCGTGATGCAGCACGGGGGTACGGGTGCCCAGTTGGACCTGCCGGGCGGGGGCGCCCTGATCGGTGCGAAAGTGGTCGTAGAAGCGCCAACCGCGAATCCGCTCGCGCAGGGTGACCACCTCTGGTGTGGTGCGGGCGTCGGCCACCTGACTGAACAGGCTGTCGAAGCTGTTGAGGTGGTCGCTGATAACCTGCCAGGGGCCTTCACCCCGGGTTTTCACCAGCGGGCCGCAGCGATCCACCAGCACCGTGGCCGGACGATAGCCGGAGCCGGCCCAGATCAGTTCCCGTTTGATCTCCGGGTCCAGATTGAAGGCGGTGGTGGCGTCCGGTTTCGGCAGACCCAGCTCGATCAGATAGCCATAGTCCTCATCGTTGAATCCGAGACGCAGGCGGCGGCTGTGCTGGCGAGGCCCGCCCTGCACCGGCACCGAGCCGTTGCGCATGCCTTTGGTGAGGGTCTCCGGTCCGGCCCAGAACGTGGATTCCAGCCCGCCTTCGGCGGCCAGGGCGGCGATCACGTCATCACGCGCGGTGGCGGCCAGCAATCGCAGGGCGCGGTACAGATTGGATTTACCGCTGCCATTGGCTCCGGTGACCACATTGAGGGGCCCCAGCGGCACGGTCAGATTCAGAACGGAACGGTAGTTGCCAATGGCCAGCGTGGTCAGCATGCGGGACGGTTCCTGGTGGCGGAGAGGGGCCAGTAAAAGGGAATCCCGGCGCTGTTTCAAGGCGGTGGAAGCGGGCCTTCCGCGTCATCGGCGCCGTGCTATGCTGGCGCCCATGAAAGCCGTTGCCATCATTGTGAGTGTCCTGTTGGGGGCGATGCCGTTGTCGATAGTGGCTCAACCCTCGACGGAGTCCGCCTTCGTGACCGCCCTGGTCGATGCCGCCATGGCACGCACCCGGGTGTCCGTCACCTATGACGGCGGCTATCGCCGTATCGACTATCCCAACGGTGATGTGCCCGACAATATCGGCGTGTGCACGGATGTGGTGATTCGCTCCTATCGCAAGGCCGGGGTGGATCTGCAGCGTCTGGTGCATGAGGACATGACGCGAGCTTTCGACGCCTATCCGAACCACTGGGGATTGCGCCGTCCCGATCCCAATATCGATCACCGGCGAGTGCCCAATCTGCAAACGTTCTTCGAACGTCAGGGGGCGGCGCTGCCGGTCTCTGACCGGGCCGACGCCTACCGCGCCGGTGATCTGGTCACCTGGATGCTGCCCGGTAATCTTCCGCATATCGGCGTGGTGACCGGGCAACGTTCGGCCGATAGCGGTCGTCCGTTGATCGTTCATAACATCGGGCGCGGACCGGAATTGGAGGATCTGCTGTTCTCTTATCCCATTACCGGGCATTACCGTTATATCCGGCTTCCCAGCCAGGAGGCATCGAACGGCGATACCCGCTGAGGTGCCGTCTCAGCGGCCCTGTCGCCGTTCAATGGCGGCCTGAATCAACGGCATCCGATCATTGCCGAAGTACATGTCATCACCATCGACGAAAATCGTCGGTGAACCGAAGCCACCCCGCCGCATGACGGCCTCCGTATTCTCGCGCAGCTGGTCCTTGATGCCGGGTTCCTTGATGCCGGCGAAGAAGGCATCCCGGTCCACGCCCAGCTGGTCCAGAATCGGAATCAACGGGTCGTCCTGAGCGATGTCCTTGCCGTCACGCCAATAGCTCTGGAACATAGCCCGGGCGAACGGCACCAGCTTGCCCTGAGGGGCGAGCCAGAGGCAGCCGCGCATGGCCTTGACGCTGTTCACTGGAAAGACCTCCGGCCAATTGATCTCCAGCCCCTGATAGCGCGCCCAGTCCTGCAGATCCTTACGCATATAGCTCGCTTTCTGCGGTACCGGTTTTTCCCGCGAAGCGTACACGGACGGATTGATGGTATTGAAGATGCCGCCCACCAGTATGGGTTTCCATTCGATGCTGGTGCCGGTGTCCTCGGCGATTTTCTGAATGCTCTCGAAGCCCAGGTAAGTCCAGGGGCTGGAGCAGTCGAAGTAAAACTCGATCATGGCGAAATCCTTGTGCTGTTATTCGTTGGTCGCGGTTTGGTTCTGGCCGAACAGGACTCGTTTGGCGTCGTCGGACATGGTGCTCTGGCGCAACGCCTTGCCCACCGCCAGGCCTTTTTGCAGAGCTTCGCGGCTCCGCAATTGCGAGAACCAGCGTGCTACGTGGGGAAAGTCGTCCAGTGTGATGCCTTGGGCCTTGTGGGTCATCACCCAGGGGAAGATGGCCATGTCGGCGATGGAATAGTCCCCGGCCACGCAAGGGGCGTCAGCAAGGGTCTGATCCAGCACGCCGTAGAGGCGCCGGGCTTCGCGGCCGTAGCGGTCAATGGCATAGGGAACTTTTTCCGGTGCGTATAACAGAAAATGGCCGTTTTGACCCAGCATCGGGCCCAAACCGCCCATTTGCCACATCAGCCACTGCTTGACCCGATAGCGTCCACGCAGGTCCGTGGGCAGGAAGCCGCCGCTCTTCTCGGCCAGATACTCCAGGATGGCTCCGCTTTCGAAAAGGGAAACCGGTTCGCCGCCATCCTCCGGAGCGTGATCCACCAGCGCCGGCATCCGGCCATTGGGGCTGAGGGCGAGAAACGCGGGATCGAATTGCTCTCCCGCGCCGATATTGACCGGCACGATGCGGTAGGGCAGTCCGCACTCCTCCAGCATGATGGTGATTTTCCAGCCATTGGGGGTGGGCCAGTAGTACAGATCAAGCACGAGCGTCTCCCGCAGTTGTTGTCATCGTTATGGGCGGCATGCCGCCGGGCCAAACCAATCTAAAACATTCCCACCGGTTTCGCGAAAGCAACGGACCGAATGATGGTCGTCATGATAGGCGCGGGTTGACGATGGAGAATGATCGTTCTACTCTCTTGATCATGATCACTTCAGCACGACAATCCGCCACGGAGTCTCCGCAAACAGTGAGAGCAAAGCTGCTCGCTGTCACCGAACAGCTGATCTATAGCGGCGGAATTCACGCCACTGGCATGGATCGCATCGTTCGTGAATCCGGCGTGGCCAGGAAAAGCATTTACCGGTACTTCCCCACCAAGGAAGCTTTGGTGGCGGAGGCGCTGCGTGAGCGGGACGAGCGTTGGATGCGCTGGCTCATCTCGGAATGCGAAGCGGTACCGCCGGGGCCGCCGCGTTTGCAGGCGATCTTCGATGCGTTGGCGAGCTGGTTCGCCCGGGATGATTTCAATGGCTGTGCTTTTATTAACGCCGCCGGCGAAGTCGCCGCCGGCCCCATTCATGACGTGGCTCGGGCCCACAAGCAGCGATTGCGGGATTATCTTTGTTCGGTGCTGGCGGAATGCAGTGTGGCCGATGTGGAAACCGTGGCGGCGGATCTCTCGATTCTGATCGACGGCGCGATCACCAGCGCCCGCGTCGGAGGCGATTCCCGGGCGGCGGAGCGGGCCGCGCGCATGGCGCGCCTCCTGATTCAGGACAGCGACGTTTTATAAACCACCGGAGACGGTCATGACCACTGCTACACGCCCACCCTTGCCCCCCTTTACCCGTGACAGCGCCATCGAGAAGGTGCGTTTGGCGGAAGACGGCTGGAACAGCCGGGATGCCGATAAGGTCGCGATGGCCTACAGCCTGGATACCCGTTGGCGAAATCGGGCCGAGTTCGTGCATGGCCGGGATGAGGCGCGCGCTTTCCTTGAGCGCAAATGGAGCAAAGAGCTGGAATACCGTCTGATCAAGGAGCTATGGGCGTTCTCGGAGAGTCGCATCGCCGTGCGCTATGCCTATGAATGGCGGGATGATTCCGGCAACTGGTTCAGATCCTACGGTAACGAGAATTGGGAGTTCGACGATGATGGTCTGATGCGCCATCGATACTCCAGTATCAACGACCTGCCGATTGGCGAGCAGGAGCGTAAATTCCACTGGCCATTGGGACGGCGCCCGGACGACCATCCCGGCTTGTCGGATCTGGGCCTGTAGCCGACCGGTCAGGGCAGATTGAGTTGCCAGGACACACCGAAGCGGTCGGCGACCCAGGCAAAACGAGTACTGAATCCATAATCGTCCAAAGGCATCATGACCTCACCTTGTTCGGACAAACGGTTATAAAGGGAGGTCAGCTCTTCTTCGCTGTCGCAGTCGATGAAGAAGGAAAACGACGGCGTGAAATCGAAATCATGGGGAACTGGTGAGTCGATGCAACGGACCACCTGCTGTCCCAGACGAAACATGGCCTGATACACCCTTCCGGCGGCCTCCGGCTGTGTCTCGTCATAATGTGACAGGCTGATGATCTCGCTATCCTCGATCAGAGAGACATAAAAGCGCAACGCCGCTTCGGCATTGCCCTGAAACATCAAAAAGGGAGTGATTGCCTGTGCCATGGCGCGCTCCGATCAAAAAGGCAAAAATCAGGAGCATCAGTCTAGTCATCATTGAAGGATGGAGACAATGCCGGAGACCGTGATTCGAGATGCTCGCCCCGCTGATGCCGAAGCCATGGCGTCCTTGTACAACCATTACGTTCGCGAAAGCATCGCGACCTTTGAAACGGAACCGGTAGCGGCGGTGGAAATGGCCCGGCGCATCCAGAAAGTAAAGGCATCGTCATTGCCCTAGCGGGTGGCGGAAATCGCGGGCGGATTGTCGGGATACGCTTACGCCACCCGTTGGCATGATCGCCACGCCTACCGGTTCAGCGTTGAATCCACGGTATACATTGATGCCGGGGTGGTTGGCCAGGGCCTGGGAGAGCGTCTGTACCTGTCTTTACTGTCGCAACTTCGTCATCAGGGGCTGCATGCGGTGATGGCGGTTATCGCCTTGCCGAACGCCGCCAGTGTGGCGCTGCACGAGAAAGTCGGGTTCCGGCAAAGCGGCTGTTTGCGTGCGGTGGGCCGCAAATTCGAGCGCTGGATCGATGTCGGATACTGGCAGTGTTTCCTGACGGACGCGCCGGAGCCATAGTCGCCGCTCATGACAGGGGCGGCGCAAATAGTATGTGTCCCCTTTGACTGACGAGACGCCGTTCCCTTTCCGGTTGTTGACACCAGCCTGGTGGCTGCTTAAAAGGGGAAGGGGAAACAGTCTGTTTCTTGATGATGGAACAACAGAATAACTAAGGGATGAGAACCATGGAATTCAGTGATGAGCAAGACCCCTATACCCGCGACGATTTCAAAACGGAAATTGAAGAAGCCATTACCCGTCTGGAAAAGGCCAATGATGTGGCGCAGGAGGCGGTGAGTTTTCATCTGGCTCGCGCCTCCGGTTTGTTCTTCAGCCGCTTCGGCACCATGGATGAGTTCATGATGGCCTCGGAAGAGGTGAAGATGGGGTATATCGAAGAACTGAACCGCCGCGAGGATGAATACGCGGAAACGGACCGCTTTGCTTCCTACGCTTTTGCTCTGTTCAAGATGTGGGTGGGAACGGTGATCGAATGCGACCGCGAATTAATGGTTCTTTTCGTGGAACGACTGGGACCGTTCATGAACCGGGGGGAGAAGCTCATCCTGGAGTTGCTGGATGAGGAGGAGAACGAGAAGACGCACTAACCCCCGGCCGCCGGGCTTTGACGGTGTCACGACACGCGGGCATACGCCTCTTCCTGCCTTGCCTGGCGCAGGGCACTCGCCCACCACCACAACTGTGCCAGCAGTTTACTGAGATTGCGTGATGCCCGCTCCGGGTCTCGCGGATGTCCCTGTTTATCGAATTGCTCCGGCGCATTGGGGAAGCTCACCACCTGACGAATGGTGGTGGCGTGCAGTTCGGCGAACACCAATCGCAATTGCTCCACGGCCCGCAAGCCGCCGGATACGCCGCCATAGCTGATGAACGCTACCGGTTTGGCCTGCCAGACGCCATAAATACTGTCCAGCAAGTGCTTCAGAGGCGCGCTGAAGCTGTGATTGTACTCCGGGGTGGCTACCACAAAGGCGTCGGCACGATGCAGGCGCTGCTGCAGATCATTGGCGGCGGAGTCGTTTGGAGGCGCGTTGGTCGGGGCCGGAAACAAAGGCGAGGGGTCGATGACGTCCAGCTCGAAGGCTTCGTGGCCGTCGATCTCGCGGGCTGCCCAGCGAACGATCGTGTCGCAGAATCGGCCTTCCCGAATGCTGCCGTAGATCAAGGCGATGCGAATTGGTTTGGCCATGTTGTTACTCCAGTGGGTTGGTGTGATGGGTATCGTGGTTGTGACTCTAAAACCTGAAGCAAGGTTTAGATCAAGGCAGGCCTCGCCTCTTGTAGTGATAGGCGCAAAAAATCGCGGTGTTGGAGTGGCATGACAGCGGTGAATGAAGACAAGGGATGCCGATGCCTTCGATGGTACTGGCATGCAACTTGCCTTCACTGATTCATGCTTTGGACAGTGGAATTCAACAAAGGGGGGGAGATGGGATATCAAAATACCATGCAAGAAAGGGTGGAAGCGGTCCGCCAGGCGTTGGCCGTGGACGTTTGTAGTCTATATCTGGCTTTCCCGGAAACGGATGAGCTGGAATTGGTGGCCAGCGGCGGGCTGGACCCACAGGCCCTGGGGGCGCGGATGACGTTTTCGCAGGGACTGACCGGCAAGGTGGCGCGTACCGGTCAGCCGGTGGTGGCAAGGCACGTCGCTGATCATCCGGATTATCATCATGTGGCCAACTCCGGCGAAGAGCGCTTCAAGAGCTATCTGGGGATCCCTTTGCGTAATGGCGATCACCTGATCGGAGTGCTGGTGATCCAGACAGTGATCGCCAAGAGCTTTTTCCATAATGATATCCGCGAGTTACATCGGGCCGGCAGGGATGTTCGCGAGGCGCTGCTGGCGCGGCAGGGAATAGCGGGGATAAGGACGGGTTGAGTACCTTGGGAGGGCGGAGGAGAATGTGGGGCCGTTGTCATCAATAACCATAACAGGAGGACATCATGCTCAGAGAACAACTCCCCTATCCGAAGCACGAAAAGGTTATCCACGGCAAACGCCTGGCCTATGTGGATGAAGGCGAGGGCGACCCGATTGTCTTCCTCCACGGTAACCCGACATCATCCTTCCTGTGGCGTAATGTCATGCCGGAATTGGCCGGACAGGGCCGCCTGATCGCCCCGGATCTGATCGGGCAGGGCGACTCGGAAAAGCTGCCCGCCGGAGAAGGGGCCAACGCCTACGGCTTTGACACCGCCTATCACTATCTGGAAGGCCTGCTGGAGGCACTGGGGTGTCATCATCAGGTCACGTTGGTGGTGCACGATTGGGGCAGTGCACTGGGGTTTCATTGGGCCCGCTGTCATCCGGATGCGGTGAAAGGCATTGCCTATATGGAAGCCATCGTCATGCCGGTGACCTGGGAGGACTGGCCGGAGTCGGCACGGGGCATTTTCAAGGGGTTTCGCTCCGACAAGGGCGAGGATCTGATCCTTAATCGGAACCTGTTTGTCGAGGCGGTGTTGCCGGGCTCGGTCATTCGTGACCTGAGTGAGGCGGAAATGGCGGAATATCGGCGGCCTTTCCAGAAAGCCGAAGACCGCCAGCCCACACTGAACTGGCCCCGGGATATTCCTATTGATGGTGAACCCGCGGAGATGGTTCGCGTGGTGCGGGATTACGCCGACTGGCTGGCGGCATCGCCGCTACCGAAGCTGTTCGTCAACGCGGATCCGGGCTCCATTCTGATTGGTCGGCAGCGTGAGTTTTGCCGCACCTGGCCGAATCAGACCGAAGTGACGGTGCGCGGCAATCACTTTCTTCAGGAAGACTCGCCGGTGGAGATCGGGCAGGCGGTGGCTCGCTGGCTGGAGGCCCTATCCAATTCGTAAACGGCGCTCGCCGGTACGGGCCCGACATGCCGTTTTATGGTGATCGGAGTATGATGGCCCTCCCGGGAAGCATGCCGGCTGATCATAATCCGCCGTTCCCTTCAGACTTAAACAGGATGCGCCAGTGAGTACGTTACCTTCCTGCCCCCAATGTGGCTCCGAATACACTTATGAGGACGGTGCGTTTTTCGTCTGTCCGGAATGCGCTTATGAATGGAATAACGAGAGCGAAAGCGCGGATGTGGAATCCATGGTCCGGGATGCCAATGGAACGGTCCTGGAGGACGGTGACACCGTGACCGTGATCAAGGATCTCAAGATCAAGGGCTCCTCCTCGGTGGTGAAGGTTGGTACCAAGGTGAAGAATATTCGCCTGGTGGACGGTGATCACAATATTGATTGCAAGATCGACGGCATCGGGGCAATGAAACTGAAGTCCGGGTTCGTCAAGAAAGTCTGATTTCTTTGTTCACGCCTCTCCCCATCCAGGGGGGCGTTTCCATTTTTCTAGTCAAATGGTCGAATTGAGGTAGGCGGTCGTTTGGAGGTTCCCTATTCTGTTGTTTAATCCGCCGTTGGTGGAATAACGATAACAACTGGGAGACCCTCATGTTGAATACCATCGCCAAACCCTTCGTGCGTCTGGTGGAACGCTATCTGCCAGATCCTTATATCTTTGTATTGATTCTGACGCTGGTGGCGTTCGCCGCCGCGATGCTGGTGGAAGGCAACTCCCCGCAGGCCGTTATGGTGATGTGGGGAGACGGTTTCTGGGGCCTGCTGACGTTCTCCATGCAGATGTTGCTGGTGCTGGTCACCGGTTTCATGCTCGCCAGTACCCCGCTGGTGAAAGGCATTCTCAATCGACTGGCATCGCTGGCCCGCACACCGGGACAGGCCATCTTGTTGGTGACCTACGTGGCACTGGCGGCCAGCTGGATCAACTGGGGCTTTGGTCTGGTGGTGGGCGGATTGTTCGCCAAGGCATTGGCCCGGCAGGTCCGGGTGCATTACCCCTTGTTGATTGCCGCCGCCTATTCCGGCTTTGTCGTCTGGCATGGTGGTCTGGCGGGATCCATTCCCCTGACCATCGCCACCGAAGGGCACTTCACCCAGGAGCAGATCGGTATCATCGGCACCGGCCAGACGATTTTCTCCTTCTTCAATCTGGCGATCGTGGTGATGTTGTTTATCGCGGTACCGCTGGTGAATCGATGGATGTTGCCGCCGGAGGAGGACAGCCATTATGTCGACGCTGAAACCCTGAAGGACGGTACCGAGGTGGACGTGGCGGTGACGCGGCCAGCCGAGCATCTGGAGAACAGCCGGATTCTGGCCTGGCTGATCGGCTTCAGCGGTATTGCCTACGCCATCAACTACTTCGCCGGTGGCGGTGGCCTTAACCTGAATATCGTCAACTTCATGTTCCTGTTCCTGGCTATCGTGTTGCACCAGACACCGCGGCGCCTGCTCAACAGCCTCCACGAAGCGATCAAGGGCGGTGCCGGTATTGTCATTCAGTTCCCGTTTTACGCCGGCATCATGGCGGTGATGACGCAATCCGGGTTGGCCGCCACTATCTCCAACGGTTTCGTTTCCATCGCCAGCGCCGACTCCCTGCCGTTCTGGAGCTTTATCAGTGCCGGCGTGGTGAATATCTTCGTGCCTTCCGGTGGTGGGCAGTGGGCGGTACAGGCCCCGGTGATGATCCCCGCCGCCCTGGAATTGGGCGCTGACCTGCCCCGGGTGGCCATGGCGGTGGGTTGGGGTGACGCCTGGACCAACCTGCTGCAGCCGTTCTGGGCTTTGCCGGTGTTGGCTATCGCCGGTCTCAAGGCGAAGGACATTATGGGCTTCTGTCTGGTGCAACTGATCATTACCGGGGCACTGATCAGTATTGGTCTGACCTGGTTCTAGCCCGTCCCTTTCGGCACGGGCTGTCACGGCCATGACCCGGTCAGGCCGACCGGGCGTGCCGGTGCGCTGCCGCCGCCGAGCTCTGAGACGCTTCGTCGCCAAGGTTGTATTCAATCACACCGAACCAGCCCAGACCCCGGTAGGTTTCGTAGCCCGGGGTCAGGGCAAAGGCGACCAGCCGTTGTGTGTCCGCCAGGTAATAGCCGTTGGACAGATCGTTATTCGCCAGCGGATAGGCGTCCCCCAACTCGCCCTGGCCACTGGAGTCGGCCAGTATCCGATGGCGGGCATCCAGCAGCATGACCCGGCACCGCTCTCGTTCCTCGTCGCTGAGGCCAACACCTTGCACTACCGCCCTGGCCTGGGGAGTCCAGTCGAAGAAGATACCGAGCACCCCCACCGGGGAGTCTCTCTCATCCCGGATGGCGGTGGCGTAGGTGGCCACCGCGGCGTTATCCAGGCAGGCATTGCGGGCCACATCGGCGACGGTGAAGTCATCGCCACTGGCGGTGGCCATGGCGTTCCGGAACCAGCCTGTCTGAGAGACATTTTCGCCGGTAACACCGGGATAGCGGTCAGGACGTCCGTTGGCGATGACATTCCCGTTGGCATCGGCGATCCACAGGTCCAGATATACGGTGTAGGAACGCAGAATGGTGGCCAGCCGGCTGCTGGCATAGTCGCTTAGTTGGCGGTCGTCGGGCGCGCGCGCTGCCGCTACCACGGCACTGTCAGTGGCCCACCAGCGCACATCGCAGGAACGCTCGAACAGATTGCGATCGATAATATCGATGGCATTGAGTGACAAGTCGGTCAGACGCTGACCGCGGAATTCGGTAAGCATGCGGCCACCGACGTCCTCGATTTCCCGGGTATGGGCTTCCACCGCCTGGCGGAAATCGGCGGCGATATGGTTGATCTCCGAAGACACTTGGCCGATTTCCTCCGCCACCACGCCGAAGGCCGCGCCAGCGCTACCGGCACGCGCTGCTTCGATACGAGCGTTGAGAGCAAGTATGCGGGTGGCGTGCATGATCGATTCGATCGCTCCGACCTTGTCGTGGGTGATCCTGGAAATATCGTAGGCCAGTTGAAGCAATGTGGTGTCTTGCATGGATGAGCCCTCTTATTGCGTGACATCTCCCGTTGACCGCCGGCTTCGTGCGGGAAGGGGCGGAGAGAGAACTGGAACTTGCAATAAGCGCGCCGATTTCTTTCCATGCCATTGTTTTAAAAGGATAAAATGTGGATGGGCGTTAATATCGGCAAAGGCCGGAAAAGCTTTAATGGCGACGCGCCGACGTCAGCGTGGCGCCGGTAATCCGCGCCGCCAGATCACGGACGATGGTAGTCGGCGGGTCACTCGTCCCAGAGGTTCTCAAGGGTATAAGGGCTGCCCGGCTGCGCCCAATTGGCGCCGGATACGTAACGGCGGTGTTTATCCAGGGCGGCGATGCGATCCATATCACCGTCGTCCAGTTCCAGGTCGGCGGCGGCCAGGTTCTGGCGCAGGCGTTCGGGATTCACCGATTTGGGAATCACCGCGGTACCGCGTTGCGTGGCCCAGCGAATCAACACCTGAGCGGGGCTGGCCTGATGCCGTTCGGCGATCTCCACGATCACCGGATCTTCCAGCAACACCGGCTCATCGGCGGCTTTGAATGCCGCGGGCCGGTCAAAGGAGCCCAGTGGCGAATAGGCGGTCAGGTGCACGCCGTTGGCGTGGCAAAACTCCAGCATGCTGTTCTGCTGCAGGTAGGGGTGCAGTTCGATCTGGTTCATGGCCGGTTTGATCCGCGCCGTCTCGAGCAGCGTTTGCAGTTTGCTGATGCTGAAGTTGGACACGCCGATGTGACGTGTCAGGCCATCATCGACCAGGGCTTCCAGGGCGGCCCAGGTGGCGGCTATCGGACGCTCTTCCAGCGACAACAGGTCTTCTCCGCTATTGGGGAAAACCACGCCGGGTTTATGCGCCACCGGCCAGTGGATCAGGTACAGATCCAGATAATCCAACCCCAGGTCGGATAGGGTTTGCCGCAACGCCGGAGCCACGTCTTCCGGAGCATGTGCGCTGTTCCATAATTTCGAGGTGATCCATAATTCCTCGCGGCGCACTTCGCCGGCGCCCAGCGCCTCGTTCAGTGCCTGGCCTACTTCTTTTTCATTGCCATAAATGTGGGCGCAATCGATATGGCGATAACCGGCACGGATGGCTTCGCGCACCGCCTGATGGACCTCTCCGGGCTGGGACTTCCAGGTACCCAGACCGATAATGGGCAGGGTGTCGCCGTTCTCAAAAGCAAGCGTTTGCATGGAGTGACTCCTTGGCCTGTGTGTTGTCGTCCCGTTGGTTGGGAGCACGCCCGTCGCTGGCGGGTGGTGAAAGGTAAAAAAGGAAGGTGTTCCAGGTTAGACCAGAGACGTTGGTTTTTGAATGTGGCTTTATGGGGAATCGTTGCCTGATTCTGCTTGATGGCGTCCGGCCGATTGTGATGCGAGGAGAATGACCTTTGACCAGATTTACGGGGCCCGGAGTGATGGCGGGTCATTGGCTACGGGGCCTGATGCTGATCACTATGTTGTCGGCCCTGAGCGGGTGTGCCGGTTTGCCTTCCCTGGAAGGGCGCACCGTCACCGTGGCGCTGTCACCGGAATATGCGCGAACTTCCGCCATGGGGAAGGTTGTGACGCCGCTGGCGGACGCCCACCCTGGCGAAAGCGGTATCCATGCCCTGGTTGATGCGAAGGAGGCCTTTGCCGCCCGCATGCTGCTGGCGGACGCCGCCGAGCACACCCTGGATATCCAGTATTACATCTGGCACGCCGACATCACCGGGACACTGCTGTTCGAGGCGCTGCACCGGGCCGCCGACCGTGGCGTGCGGGTCCGTTTACTGCTGGATGACAATAACACCGCCGGGCTGGATGATATTCTGTCGGCTCTGGACGCCCACCCCAACATCGAGGTGCGGTTGTTCAACCCCTTTGTTTTGCGTTGGCCCCGGGCTTTGGGGTTTATGACGGACTTCTCCAGGGCCAACCGGCGCATGCACAACAAATCCTTCACGGTGGACAATCAGGTGACGGTGGTGGGCGGGCGCAATGTGGGTGACGAGTACTTCGGTGCCGCCGATGGCCCGCTATTCGCGGATCTGGACGTGCTCGCCATTGGGTCGGTGGTAAACGACGTCTCCGTTGACTTTGACCGTTACTGGGCCAGCCGTTCCTCCTATCCCGCCGACCGTATTCTGCCGGATAAGCCGGTCCCCGATCTGCAGGTGCTGACGGCATCGGCGGCGCGCATGGAACAAACCCGTAAGGCCGGCGCCTACGTGCGCGCTTTGAAGCAATCCGAACTGGTTACACAGCTGCGTAACGGCAATCTGCCGTTCGAGTGGGCGGCAACCCGGATGGTCTCGGACGATCCCGCCAAGGGGCTGGGTGAGGCGGCGCCAGAGGGACTGTTGATGGCACAACTGTCGGAGATCATTGGCACACCCGCCGCCAACCTGGAACTGGTTTCGCCGTATTTCGTACCCACCGCCGCCGGGGTGGAGGCGTTTACCGCTCTGGCCGAGAGCGGCGTTGATGTCCGGGTGCTTACCAACTCTCTGGAAGCCACGGACGTATCGGCGGTGCACGCCGGGTACGCCAAGAGGCGCAAGGACTTGTTGTCCGCCGGTATTCAGCTGTATGAGATGCGGGCCGCGGTTAACGCCGTGGAGCGCAATAAAAGCGCGGGACTGTTTGGCAGTTCCGGCTCCAGTCTGCATGCCAAGACCTTCGCCGTGGACCAGGAACGGGTGTTCGTCGGCTCCTTTAACTTCGATCCGCGCTCCGCCAATCTCAACACCGAGCTGGGGTTTGTCATTGAAAGCCCGGCACTGGCCAAAACGGTAGCGCACGTTTTTGAAACACGGGTGCCGGAAGGCGCCTACCGGGTCAAACTGGATGAAAGCGGTGATCTGTACTGGGTGGAAAAATTCGCCGACGGTGAACGGCGTTATCGCAAGGAGCCCGGGGTCGGGGCGATCAAACGCTGGGGGGTGTCGTTGCTGTCCTGGCTGCCGATCGAATGGCTGCTATAACAACGGTAGTGCTGTTTGCCATAGGCCGAAATAAGACACGCCAAAGAAGGACGTACCAAAAAAAGACGTACCAACAAAAGAGGGGCCATCGGGCCCCTCTTTGTTCTCCTCTTCCTGTTGCCAATCGTCGTAGTCCTCCAGGACATCCCGCCAGTCCAGGCGCGGGCGCACCGTCTGCCGGCCGGGCTGGTGGGGACCGCCCTTGCGCATCAGCGGATTGCAGGCCGCCGGATTGCGCATCGGTTTACGCATCTTCTTCATATCGTTCTCCTGTCGCGTCTTCCACCATGCCATAACGAAAAAACCCTGATGAACAGGGTCCACCAGGGTTTTCGGCAGGCCGCTGGAAGACATTGTTGTGCCTTCCAGTGGTCTCAGGAAGGCGTATTAGCGCTGTGAGCTCTTAAGCTGTGATTTCATGGGGCCTCCCTGTTAATGTCGGGTTGATAGCAATGAGGTTGCGAATAATACGCCGCCTGGGCGGCGACGCAACCCCCCCCTTATCCTTGATTCGTGAAGAGGCCCCAAAAGTGTACCAGCCCCGTGCCTTCCGGCAGACCGAAGCCGCCGCCCTGGACGATCTGATCCGGGACTTTCCGTTCGCTACCCTGGTGATTGAACAGGAGGGGCTGGCCGCCAACCATCTGCCGCTATTGTTACGGCGGCGTGGTGATGGCCGGGCCACGCTGGTGGGACATTTGGCTCGAGCCAATCCAATGTGCGATGAAGGATTCGAGCCGGTTTCGGCTCTGGCGATCTTTCATGGCCCACAAGGTTATGTTTCTCCCAACTGGTACCCCAGCAAGGCCCGGGACGGCCGGGTGGCGCCGACGTGGAACTACGCGGTGGTACATGTGCGTGGCACCCTGACGCTGGAGCACGATCCGCGCTGGTTGCGGGCCCTGTTGAGTCAACTGACCGATCATATGGAATCAGGCTCCGAGATGCCCTGGCGATTGCGGGATGCGCCGGAGGATTACCTGGACCGGATGATCGCCGCCACTGTGGGCGTACGTCTGGAGGTGCGGGAGATCGAGGGCAAATGGAAGCTCAGTCAGAACCAGCCGGAGGAGAACCAGAACGGGGTGATCTCCGGGCTCAAGCGGGACCGCCAGCTGGAGCTGTCGGCCTGGGTGGAGAAGGCGACGGCTCGTTGCTAAACCGTTTTCCAAGGCCGTTTCCCAAGACTGTCGGGCAGCGAAAAGGTTTCGGTCAACTGACCCAGCATACCATAAGGTTTGTCCGCGATTGAATTTTGCCGAGCTCGGGTTCTCGGTATAAGCTGGGTGGACAAAAGTTGAATGCTATTTCGCTATGCGGAATGCATAAGCCGTTTTATTACAACAACAGCGAAACGGGAGAGCACACTGATGGGTTTTTTGAAGTCGAGTTCCATTCTTTTTTCCGCCCTCGTCACAGGTTCCTTGATGATTTCCGGCAGCGCTTTGGCCGCCGAGAACGTCAATCTACCCAAAACCATCGCCATGACCGCCTACGGTACCGGTTCCGGTGGTTACACACAGATGGTGTCAATCGGTAATCTGCTGAAGAACGAGTACGGTGTTTCCGTCCGTATCCTGCCTGGTGAGAACGATGTATCACGCATGACGCCGTTGCGCACCGGCCGCGTGCCGATGTGCGCCTGTGGTATCGCCAGCTACTATGGCTCGGAAGGCGTGCTGATGTTCGCCGGTAAGGAATGGGGGCCGCAGCCGATCCGGGTGATTGCGACCTCCACAGCCAGTTTCGGTCTGGGGTTGGCGGTGGCCGGCGACCTGGATGTAAAAACGCCGGCGGATCTGAAAGGTAAAAAGGTGTCCTACATACGCGGTGATGATGCAAACAATCTGGGCACCGAGGCGTATCTGGCGTTCGGTGGCCTTACCTGGGATGACGTTAAAAAGGTGGAGTTCCCCGGTTACGCTCGTACTTTTGACGGGGTCGTCGCTGGACAAAGTGATACCGCTTTCACCATGACGGTAACTCCGGTAGCGCAGCAGTTAGCTGCCAGCCCACGTGGTGTTACCTGGCCGACTTTGGATCCCGATGATAAAGAAGGCTGGGAACGCCTGAGGGCGGTCGCGCCGTACTTCCAGTCCCACCAAGTGACCTCCGCTGCTGGCCTTGGGGAAGGAGAGATGTGGCAGGGCGCCACCTATCCCTACCCGATTCTGGTTAGTAATGCGGATGAGAAATCCGGCTTGGCCGGTTCTTTGGTCAAGGTGTTGATCGAAGATTACGACAAGTTCAAGGATGCGGCGCCAGGCAATGCCGGCTATGCCTTGGAAAATCAGAATATGCAGTGGGTTATTCCGTTCCATGACGAGGTAGTGGCTTACTACAAAGAGATTGGTCACTGGACTGAGCAGATGCAGACTCACCAGGATCGATTGGTGGAACGTCAGGATATTCTGCAAAAGACCTGGAAAGCTTACACCGCCGGTAACCCCCCGGAAGATGATGACGCATTCCGCAAAGGATGGATGGAAGCCCGGGCCAAGGCACTGGAAGCGGCAGGTATGAACCCGGTATTCCGTTAACCGACGCATAGGTAGTAAACGGTGAAATTCGAAGCGGAAACCGAATCCTCCAGGGGCCAGGTATCCGGTGTGCGGGACTTGCCAGGGCTGTGGCCCTGGCTGCCGCGACTGGCGACGCTGGTTCTGACTCTCTTGACCTTGGATTACGTGCTTAATCTCGGGTTTTTCAAACTGATCACCGCGCTGGAAAGCCAGTTCCTCTACACCGTGGTGGCGTTGATGTTACCTCTGGTCTTCATTCTCTGGCCGATCAAAACCGGCATCGCCTCCAAGCGTGTTCCCTGGTACGACCTGCTGCTGTTTCTACTGGCGGCGGCGGTTTGCGGATACTTCGTCTACAACGCGGAGCGGATTCTCGATAACGGCTGGGAATACGCCGCACCGCAAACCGCCATGGTGATGAGTTTCCTGCTATGGGTGGTCGTGGTGGAGGCGGTGCGGCGCGCCGGTGGCTGGCCGCTGGCTCTGATCTGCGGTCTCGCCAGTGTCTACCCGATAGTGGCGGACAAGATGCCGGGGCCGATTCAGGGCTTTCCATCGTCACCGGATCAGACCGCGATTTATCACGCCATGAGCCGGGAAAGCATGTTGGGGATTCCCTTGCAGGCGTTCGCCAACCTGGTGATCGGCTTTTTGCTGTTCGGTGTGGCATTGCAGAAGACCGGCGGCGGCAAGTTCTTCATCAATCTGGCGTTCGCCCTGCTCGGTCACGTTCGCGGTGGCCCGGCCAAGGTATCGATCTTTTCCAGCGGCCTGATGGGTTCCATGAGCGGCAGTGTGATCACCAACGTGCTCACCACCGGGGTGCTGACCATTCCGGCCATGCGCCGGGTCGGCATTGGCCGATCCTATGCGGCGGGTGTGGAGGCGTGCGCTTCCACTGGCGGGGTTTTGATGCCGCCGGTGATGGGGGCCACGGCGTTCGTGATGGCCAGCTTCCTGAACATTCCCTACGCCACCATCGCGTTGGCGGCGGTGGTGCCGTCGCTGCTGTTTTATCTGGGCCTGTTCGTGCAGATCGACGCTTACGCCGCCAAGTATCAGCTCAAGGGATTGCCCCAGGAAGAGTTGCCATCCCTGCGCCAGACCTTGAAGGAAGGCTGGTACTTCATCTTTGTTTTCGCGCTGCTGATCTGGATGCTGTTTTATCTGCGCCGTGAAGCCATCGCGCCGTTTTATGCCACGGCTTTGCTGTTGGTGATCAATCAGATCCTGCCATATCAACGCTGGGGCTGGGCCGAATGCAAGGACTTCTTTTCCAGCGCGGGCAAGCTGTTCGCCGAGCTGATCACGATCCTGGCCGGGGTCGGGCTGCTGGTGGGCGCTTTGTCGGTAACCGGTCTGTCCGGCACCATCGCCAACGATCTGATCTACATCGCTGGCGGTAATCCGCTGGTGTTGCTGATCATGGGAGCGGTGACCAGCTTCATTCTCGGTATCGGCATGACCGTGACCGCCGCTTACATCTTCCTGGCGGTGGCATTGGCCCCGGCTTTGGTGCAGGGCGGCGGTATGAATCCATTGGCGGTGCACCTGTTCATCCTCTACTGGGGCATGCTCAGTTTCATTACGCCACCGGTGGCTCTGGGGGCTTTCGCGGCGGCCACCGTGGCTGGCTCCCGGCCGATGGAAACCGGCTTGAAGGCGATGCGACTGGGTAGCGTGATTTACTTCATTCCGTTCCTGTTCGTGCTGAATCCGGCGCTGATTCTGCAGGGCCAGTGGCAGGATATCGTGATCGTGCTGTGCCAGGCGCTGGTGGGCGTGGTGTTGATCGCCGGAGCCATGCAGGGCTACCTGATCGGCATTGGGGATCTGACCGTGCACCGGGTGTTGCAATGGCCGATCCGGGGGATGCTGGTGATCGGTGGTCTGGCCTTCGCCATCCCTGGCGGCGGCGCCATGCCGCTGGATCATGGTGAACTGTTCATGCTCAGTCTTGCCCTCACTCTGCCGGCGCTGATTGTCGCCTGGCTTCTGGTCCGCGGCGGTCAGCGGACGCGCCCGCACGAGGCATAGTAGTACCTGTCACCGGGCCTCCCGGCCCGGTGATTCCTCTCCTGTTCTTACCCTGTCGCCGTCAGTGATCCACTGAAAGCCGGTGCTTCGTTGTTATGCTCTTGATTGCATATATTTCTCCATGATTCCGGACTGGTGAGTCACGAAGCTTGACGCCGTGTCTTTGTTTTTCTTAAATAGAAAAGACTTTCGGAGAAAGAAAAAATGGCGAACAGCTATCAGCTACAAACATTGGCCCGTGCTCTGGATGTCCTGGAACTGCTGGAGCGGACCTCCAAGCCGATGTCTCTGACCGAGATCGCCGAGGTTCTGGGGGAAGCGACCGCCATTGTCTATCGGATCCTGCATACCCTTGAAAACAGGGGGTATCTCTACCGGCGCCCGGAGGACAAGCGATACAGCTATACCGGACGTTCCACCGGAGCCGGAGCGGTGTCCCGGGCGGTGGATTTGCTGCTGGCCGCGGCCGAAAACGTGCCTGGAGGGGCGCCGGCGGAGCAACTGGCGCGGCGAGTGGGCCTGGATTCGAGAGTGACTGAAGAGATTTTGATTCCGCTGAGAGAAAAAGGCTGGGTCCAACAGGAGGAAGACAGCGACCAATGGCACTTGTCCCATACGGTGATGGCGTTGAGCCGGCCGTTTCTGAATAGCGACGATGTGCTGTTGCGTATCCGTCCGCTGATGGAGCGGCTCCACGTCGACACTGGGGAAACCGTGTCCCTGTTTCACCGGGCCGGCGACAGCCAGGTTGTCACCTCCGTTTTGCCCAGCCCTCACCCGGTCCGCTATGCGCTGGATATGGGTAGCACCCTTCCGCTTTATCTGGGTGCCGCGGGTAAGGCGATGATGGCATTTCTGCCGGAGTCCGAGGTGGAAGCGTTGATCAAGAACCACCAGATCACCGCGCTGACCCGCTATGTCCCCAAAACCGGTGCCTTACGAAAGGAACTCAAAACCATTCGCCGTAGAGGCTATGCCATTTCCAATGGCGAAAGGGTGGAAGGCGCCAGCGCCGCGGCGGTGCCAGTACTGCGCGAGGACGGCTATCCGGTCGCCGTGCTGGGTCTGATGATGCCCAGCTTCCGCACTTCCGACGGTGCACTGCATGGTCTCGGTGAGCGGTTGGTGAAGGAACTCAATCTGTTACGGATTCCCCCGGTCCAGCCGCAAAGCTCGTGCTCCAACGCTAACTAGATCAAAAGTGAATGGCCGGGCAACCGGCATAAGGAGAACAAGATGATTCGTGACCCAGAGGGTTTCCAGGCGTTTCTGAATGAAACCCGTCAGTGGGTGAAGGAAGTGGCGATCCCCGCCGAGGAGCGGGTGGAAGCCACCGATGAGATTCCCGAGGAACTGGTGGAGGAAATGCGCCGCCGTGGCTTTTTCGGCTGGAGCATTCCCGAACAGTTCGGTGGCACGGGCCTGACCACCGAGGAACTGGTGCTGGCGGCCATGGAGCTGTCGCAATGCGCCACCGCCTTCCGCGCCAGGGTGGGTACCAATACCGGTATCGGCTCCGAAGCTCTGGTGGCCGATGGCACGCAAGAGCAGAAAGCAAAGTATCTCCCGGCTTTGGCCCGAGGTGATGTGACCGGCTGTTTCGCACTGACCGAGCCGGATGCCGGCTCCGACGCCACCGCCTTGCGCGCCAGCGCGGTACGTGACGGCGACGACTACGTGCTCAACGGCACCAAGTGCTTTATCACCAATGCGCCCATCGCCGGGCTGTTCACCGTCATGGCGAGGACCGACGCGGACGACCTCTCCGCCAAGGGAATCAGCGCCTTCGTGGTGGAAGGGGACACGCCAGGACTGATAGTGGGCAAGGCCTATAAAAAAATGGGGCAGGCCGGATCGCCGGTATCGGAAGTGTATTTCCAGGATTGTCGGGTGCCCGCGGCCAATCTGATCGGCGGGGTGGAAGGTAAAGGATTCGTCACCGCCATGAAGGTGTTGAACAAACAACGCCTTCATCTGAGCGCCTTATGCACGGGGCCGGCCATGCGTATGCGTGACGAAGCTCTGGCCCATGCGTTGAAACGCCGCCAGTTCGGCCAGCCGATCGCGGATTTCCAGTTGGTGCAGGCGATGATCGCCGACATACAGACGGAGATTCACGCGGCCCGTGCACTCATTCTGGAGACCGCTCGCAAGCGTGACCAGGGAGAGGACATAAAGCTTGAAGCGTCGATGTGTAAATACTTCGCGTCGGAAATGTGTGGACGGGTGGCGGACAAGGCCGTGCAGATTTTCGGCGGCGCCGGTTATGTGGCGGACTACAGCTGCATCGAGAGGCTCTACCGTGATGCCCGTCTGTTCCGCCTGTATGAAGGCACCAGCCAGATCCACCAGTTGAATATCGCCAAGCTGACTTTACGTGCTGCTTCTTGAAACCCTTTGACATTCATTAGCCCGGAAGGAAAGACGACATGCTTACAACAACCACACGTCGAATCCTGAACCTGATCGCGCCCGTCCTGATTGTGGCGGCGACATCGTTGTCACAGGCGGCGGACTATCCAGAGCGTCCCCTCACCGCCATGGTGCCGTTTCCCGCCGGCGGCAGTACTGATCTGATGGCTCGTGCCATTGCCAGAGAGCTGACCGATTCACTCGGCACCAATGTGGTGGTGGACAACCGCGCCGGCGGGGCCGGCACGGTGGGAATGGCCGCTCTGGCCCGTGCTCGCAATGATGGCTATACCATCGGTGTGGTGCCGGCCGCTCCCTTGGTGAATCAACCGCACATGCGGCGTACTCCCTACAGCCTCAATTCCTTTGACTACATTTGTCAGTTCTTTCTCAGCCCGCAGGCGCTGGCGGTAGAGCCGCAATCTCCATTCTCCAACCTTGAGGAAATGGTGGCCTATGCCAAGGCGCATCCCGGAGAACTCACCTATGGAAGCCCAGGGCCAGGCTCTCTGCCGAATCTGTCCATGGAGCAGTTCCTGGAAAAGGCTGGTGTAAAGGTTACCCATGTTCCGTTCGCCGGCGACGGGCCGGGCGTCACTGCTCTGATTGGCGGGCACGTGGACATGTATATGACCATGTCCAATGTGATTGCCGACCGGGAGCTGAAGGCCATCGGTATTTTCAGCGAGGCGCCTCTGGATACTTTGCCCGGCGTAAAAACGGCCATAAGCCAGGGCTATGACCTGACCGCGTTCTGGTGGGGAGGCGTGATCGCGCCCAAGGGTATTCCCGATGAGGCCAGGAATAGATTGGAAAATGCCTGCAAGGCAGCCACCGAGTCCGAGCGCCTTGATGAGGTCCTGGGGCGATTGGGAACCCAGGCCGCCTACCTGGGTTCGGGCGACTTCCTCAAACAAGTGAACCGCATTTCGGAAACCAACGGACGGTTGATCGAGAAGGTGCTGAAAAAAACGCAGTAATCCGATGGCTTCGGCAATCGGAGCCAAACCGTGCTTATCTGATATTCGGGAGAACAACATGAAGATAACAAAAGTCTTATCTCTTGCTCTGGCCGCCACACTGCCGGCGATGCTGATGTCTCCGCTGGCGTCGGCGGAGGATTTTCCCTCCAGACCGATAACGGAAATCGTGCCGTACCCCGCCGGTGGCAGTAGTGATTTGGCCGGCCGCGCGCTTGCCAATGCCCTTTCCGGTCATCTCGGTGTCAATGTGGTTGTCGATAACCGTTCCGGCGGTGGTGGCAGTGTCGGTATCAGTGCTCTGGCCCGGGCCCGGGCGGACGGCTACACCATTGGCGTGGCACCAATAGGCACCATTGCCAATCAGCCTCACATGCACCGGACTCCCTACAACGCGGAATCGTTCGATTACTTGTGCCAGTTCTACTACGGCCCCGAGGTCCTGGTGGTGAAACCGGACTCGCCATTCAGCACTTTGAAGGAGGTGATCGACTACGCCAAGGCCCATCCCGGCAAGTTGTCCTTTGGCAGCCCTGGGCCGGGCACTTTGCCGCACCTGGACATGCTCAGATTCCAGCAGGTCACGGGCATCGAACTGACTCATGTTCCCTTTGCCGGGGATGGCCCGGGTTTGACCGCGCTGATGGGGGGGCACGTGGATCTGTATATGGCGATGCCGAACACGGTTACCGACCGCAATCTTGATGCGGTGGCGGTGTTCAGTGAGGAGCCCATGAGCTCCCTGCCCGGTATCCAGACCGTAATGGAACAGGGCCACGATATGACCGCTTCCGTTTCCGGCGGTCTGGTGGCGCCCAAAGGGCTGCCGTCGGCCATCAAGCAGAAACTGGTGGAGGGCTGTGAACAGGCCACCCAGTCCGAGGAATTGAAAACGGTACTGGGTCGCGTCGGCTTCGAAGCGCGTTATCAGGGCCCGGATGAGTTCCGTCAATTGGTGGAGCGCACGTCCGAGGTGAACGGTCGTCTGATCAAGGAAGTGATCAAGAAAGGCGGAGGCCGGTGATCATGAAAGCACGTGTCCTTGACGCTGGCTATGGCGTTGCCGTGCTGGTCGCGGCATTGGCGGTGTATTTCGCCGGCGGTGGCGACGACAGCGTGCAGCAGGTGGCCAATGATCCGTTCTGGTATCCGAAGGTGCTGCTGGTATTGATCGGCGTGTGTTCGGTATGGCTGCTGGTGAAAAGCGCGCTTGGCCGTTCAGGGACACCGCCTTCGAGCATTCAGTGGCGGGCTCTGGCGGCAACGGCGATGATCAGCGGTGCATACCTGCTGGCCTATGAGGCGCTGGGCTTCGTGCCCAGCACTCTGGCGCTGATGTTGGTGATGAGCGGGGTGCTGGGATTCCGGCGCCCGTTATGGCTGGTGGTCATCTCGATACTGTTCACCGCGACGATCTGGTACGGCTTCGCCGATCTGCTGAATCGGACGCCTCCGGGGCCAGCGCTGCCTTCCATCACCTCACTGTTCCAATAATTCTTCCAATAAATATATACCGGATAACCGGAGGCTATCGAAATGGATGCCTTTTTAAGCGCCCTCAGTATGCTCACCTCGATGGATGCCCTGCTGGCCGTGGTGGCGGGTACGCTGGTGGGTATCATCATCGGCGCCTTGCCCGGCCTCGGGTCGTTACTCGCGATCACCATGGCTCTGCCGTTGACTTTTGTTCTGGGGCAAGGCGCCAGTATCGCGTTGTTGCTCGGCATTTACTGCGGGTCGATCTACGGCGGCTCGCTATCCGCGATTCTCATCAATACACCCGGTACGCCGCAGTCCGCGGCGACGGTGCTGGATGGCTTTCCCATGGCGCGGCGTGGCGATGCCGGCCTCGCACTGGGCTGGTCGACCACGGCGTCCGCCTTCGGCGGCATCCTGGCCACGATCATTCTGGCGGTAGCCTCGCCGTTGCTGGCTAAGATCGGCATCCGCTTCGGGCCGGTTGAGTATTTCGCGCTGGGATTGTTCGCGTTGACCTGTATCGTGACGGTGTCACGGGACAACCTGGTGAAAGGGCTGCTTGCCGGTCTGCTCGGCTTGTTCGTGGCGGTGGTGGGGCAGGATCCCGTGACCGGCTATTTGCGTTATGACTTTGGCGTCTTCGACCTCTCCGCCGGTATCGGTCTGGTGCCGTTTCTGGTTGGGCTGTTCGCCTTGTCCGAGGTGTTCTGGCGTGCGGCGGAGAAAAAGGAGGAAGTCGGGCCGATTATCCGCTCCGCCTTCCAATTGCCGACGCTGTCGGAGCTGCGCCGACGTTCCGCCGTGTTGATCAAGTCATCACTGATCGGAACCTGGATTGGTACTTTGCCGGGTGTCGGGGCCGCCTCCGCTTCCATGGTCAGCTATGCGGAAGCCAAGCGAAGCTCACCGAACAAGGACAAATTTGGCACCGGTGAGCCGGATGGTCTGATCGCTTCCGAGGCAGCCAATAACGCGGTCAGCTCCGGTGCCATGGTGCCGACCTTGTCCCTCGGTGTGCCCGGTGATCCGATCACCGCGGTGATGCTCGGTGCCCTGGTACTGCAGGGCGTCACGCCGGGTCCTCGTTTGTTCCTCGAGAATCAGTCGCTGGTGTTGTTCATCTTCATGATGCTGTTCGTGGCGAATATCTGCATGTTTCTCGGAGGGATGCTGATGTCACCACTGTTTTCCCGGATCCTGCGTCTCCCCGAGCCGCTGTTGATGGCCAGCGTGGTGGTGCTGGTCGCCACCGGCACCTACAGCATCAATGCCAATCCTTTTGATTTGCTGGTGGTGCTGATCGCGGGTATCGCCGGTTTTCTGCTGCGCTACAACGGGTTCCCTTTGGCGCCCATGGTGATCGGGTTCGTGCTGAGTCCGATGATCGAACAAAGCCTGCGGCAAGGTCTGATTCTGAATCAGGGCAGTTTCATTGCTTTTGCCGCCAGTCCGATTGCCGCGGTGCTGTTTGCGTTAACCGCGCTGTTTCTACTGTGGCCTGTGATCCGGCTTATTCAGAGGCGCGTGCTACAAGGGCGGAAGAGTCAGCCGTCGACTAATTCGAATTAATCAGGAAGTGCAGGGAGAAGAATAGTTATGACGGAGAATAAAAAAGCGCTGGATGGTGTCCGGGTGGTGGAGTTCGGCCAGTTCATCGCCGGCCCCGGCGCCACGCAGGTCCTGGCGGATCTGGGCGCCGACGTGATCAAGATTGAAAGCTTCAACGGCGATAACAGCCGGAAGTTCGGTGTCAGCGAAAAAAGCGGCTATCGCAGCGGCATGTTCATGGCCTATAACCGGGGCAAGAAATCCATAACGCTGGATCTGCGCAACCCCGAGGGTGTGGACATCGCCCGCAAGCTGGCCCTACGGGCCGATGTGGTGGTGCAAAACACCCGCGTTGGTGTGATGGAAAGTATCGGTCTGGACGCGGCCACGTTGCGCGCGGAAAAACCGAGCCTGATCTACGCCTCCATTTCCGGGTTCGGCACTCGCGGCCCGTCCCGGGAACGACCCGGGCTGGACATCGCCGCGCAAGCGGAAAGCGGCATGATGTCACTGACCGGCGAGCCGGGCGGCACGCCGTTGAAAACCGGGTTCGCCGTGGTCGACGCGGCCACCGGCACGGCCACCGCCAACGCCGTGCTCGCCGCGTTGTTCCGCTGTGCCCGGACCGGCGAAGGGGAAACCATCGAAGCCTCCCTGTTGGCCACGGCGATCGGATTGCAGTCGCAGATCTGGGCGGAATACGCCTGCTCCGGCAGCTTGCCGCAACGGGCCGGCAACGCTCAGCCACTGGTGGCACCGGCGGCGGATCTGATCGCCGTGCAGGACGGCTACATCGTCATCTCCGCCTATATGGAGGATCACTGGCAGCGGCTGTGCCGCGCCGTGGAGTTGCCGGATCTGGCGAAGGACAAACGCTTTGCCACCAGCAACGACCGTGTCAGCAACCGGCCGGCGATGATCGATATTCTGAGTACCGCTCTAGGCGGCTACAAGGGTGAAGAGGCGCGTGCCCAACTGGAAAAGTTTGGTGTGGTTTGCGGGGTGGTACGGGATTACCGCCAGGTCCGGGCCAGTGCCGATGTCCAGGCGACCGGTATTTTCAAGCGCGTGAACGATGGCCGGGGCCAAGAGGTGGAGATCCCCGGGCTGCCTTTCACTTTCGCCGACGCCGGCGAGATGGAGAAACCTTATACGTTGCCCGAACTGGGGGAGCATACCCTGGAGGTTCTGGCGCAGGCCGGCTTTACGCCGGAACAATGCCAGGCGCTTCTGGACAGGAAGGTGATTTCGGCTGGTGGCATAGGGTAACAATCGCTGCATCGTGTTTGTGCTCGGCGGCAATCCGTTCGCGGGCCTCTGTTGTCTCTTGGTGAACCCGGGTATCGTCAAAGTATTCCAGCGGGGCCATCGGGGAGAACGAAGTGCGAGCACAGCCGGGCGTCAATCTGAATCTTAATGTGCGTGGTCTCGGTGTGTCCGCGACCCTGGCCATCAACGAGTTGAGCAACGATCTGCTGCGTCAGGGCAGGGAGGTGTTCAAGCTGGGGTTGGGGCAATCGCCGTTCCCGGTGCCCGAATGGGTGGTGGACGCACTGCGTCAACACGCCGCCGAGAAAGATTATCTGCCGGTGCTGGGACTGCCTGAACTGCGCCGGGCGGTGGCCGGCTATTGGCAGCGCTGGCAAGGCTCCGAATTCAGTGCGGACGATGTCATGATCGGTCCGGGTTCCAAGGAGCTGATGTTCATTCTGCAACTGGTGTTTTACGGCGACCTGGTCATCCCCACGCCGAGCTGGGTGTCCTATGCACCGCAGGCACGCATCGTTGGTCGCCCGGTACATTGGTTGCCGACCCGCCGGGAGGATCACTGGAAGCCCCGCGCCGAAGCTCTGGATGCGCTTTGCCGGCAGGATCCGGACCGGCCACGCCTGGTGATTCTCAACTCGCCGGCCAATCCCCATGGCTATGCGTTCACGGAGACGGAATTGCGGGCGCTGGCGGATGTGGCGCGCCGTTACCGTCTGATTCTGCTTAGCGACGAGATATACGGGCAATTGCAATTCAATGGCGGCCACCAGTCGATTTCCCGCTACTACCCGGAAGGCACCATAGTCAGTGGCGGTTTGAGTAAATGGTGCGGCGCCGGCGGCTGGCGGCTGGGCGTCTTCGCCTTTCCGGAGACCTTGCAGTGGTTGCGTCGTGCGATGGCCACCGTGGCCAGTGAAACCTATACCTCGGTGTCGGCGCCGATCCAGTACGCGGCGGTGACGGCGTTTCAGGGCGGGATGGCCATGGACGGTTACCTGCATCAATCCCGCCGGATTCTGGCCGCTCTGGCCGAGCACCACGTCGATCTTTTAAGAGGCGCCGGTGTGCCGATGGCCTCCACCGATGGCGCTTTTTACCTGTTTCCGGACCTGTCGCCACTGACCGATACCCTGCGCCGACGTGGCATCGAGGGCAGCGTGGAATTGTGCGCGTCGTTGTTGGAGGACACCGGCGTGGCCACCTTGCCGGGAGAGGCGTTCGGCAGGCCGCCTTCGGAGCCGAGTCTGCGGCTGGCGTTCGTGGATTTCGACGGGGGGCAGGCCCTGGAGGCGGCGGCCGGGCTGGAGGGGCCCCTCGAGGATGCCTTTTTGCGCCGTTATTGCGGCCGTTGTGTTACCGCCATGGAAAAATTGGCGAACTGGATTGCCGCCTAGTCGCAAATAAAAGCAACGTGCTGTCACGCGTCTGCTGTGGACAGTTTCCGGTGAATTGGGTATTGCTGAATCCATAACCGAGCCGGTTTACCGTGAGCCCCGGGGCCGGCGAATCCGAAGAATCACGACAAGAATAAGGATGCGACAACTTGCCGAACCGGTCCGAGCCTCAGTCCCCGGTGGGGGCCCGCGTGCTGGCGATACTGCGGCGCCTGCCGCCGGTACGCCGTGCCGAAGCCCGTTTCCAGCATGTGGAAGAAGAAGTGCTCCGTGGTCTCAGGGAGCGCATGGATGCCCTGGACCCGGGGGCTTCCCATCACGCCGAATCGTTCCAGAACCGCCTGACCGTCAGCCTGGAGCAGGATACCGACACCCTTGAGCTGGAGATTGTCCAGGGCCTCGCCGGCCATCTGGTTTCCGATGAATGGCGTCTGCTGGCGGCGCTGTCCGACGGTTCCGGTTATCCGCTGCTGACCCTGCGACGCGTCCGCTGGCGTGACAGCGGGGAAGCGCTGCACCGCTATTCCAGTATCGGCCGCAGTGCCGGCGTGTACGCCCAGGAATACGTACCGTTGTATCTGGCCCGTCTGATCAATAATGGTCTGGCGGGGGCGTTGCCGGAACGAGCATCGCTACGCATGGATTACGAGCTGTGCGAGGGCGATGCCACGTTCCGGGAAGCCCTGCGTCGCTGGGACGGGGAGCGGCCCCCGCTCAAGAGCTGCCGTGAGACCCTGGTGATCAGCCCTGCCGGCCAGCGCCTCTGGGATGCGGTGATGCAACTGGGTGAGGAGGAAAGGTGAGATGGATTGGTCCCTGATCCTTGCCGACGTACGCGCCAACTGGATTCTCTATCTCTCCATGCCGGTGGTGGCGGCCTTGATTGGCTATGTCACCAAGCTGGTGGCGATCCGTATGATGTTCCAGCCGCTGGAGTTCGTCGGTAAACCACCGTTGCTGGGCTGGCAGGGGATCGTGCCGCGCCGGGCCGCCACCATGGCCAGCATTGCCTGTGATCTGATGATGGAACGGCTGTTGAAGCCGGAGGATGTGTTCGACCGTTTGGACCCGCAGCGGGTGGCGGCGGAAATCCGCGATCCGCTCATCGACGTGGTGGAAGACATTACCCGCGAGGTGGCCGCGGAGTATCAGCCCGGCCTTTGGGAAACCCTGCCCGAGGGGATCAAGCGGCGGGTGATTCAGCGCATTCAGAAAGAAGCGCCGCACATGGTCGAGCAGATCATGGAGGACATAAAATCCAACATCCATCGGGTGTTCGATCTCAAGCACATGGTGGTGAACGCGCTGGTACGGGACAAGGAACTGCTCAACCGGGTGTTCCTGGAAGCGGGCCATGTGGAGTTCAAGTTCATTGCCCGCTCCGGCATTTATTTTGGTTTCGCCATCGGCTGTGTGCAGGCGGTGGTCTGGGCGTTTACCCACAATGTCTGGGTGATCCCCCTGTTCGGGCTGTTCACCGGCTGGTTCACTGACTGGCTGGCGCTGAAGATGATCTTCAACCCGAAGCAGCCGGTGCGCTACTTCGGTATTTTCGAATGGCAGGGGTTGTTCCTGCGCCGGCGCAAACAGGTGGCGGCCCGCTATGGCGAACTGGTGGCCCAGGAAATCGTTACTCCGCAGGCGATCATCGAGGAAATCCTCAAGGGGCCGTTATCGGACCGTCTGTTCGCGCTGGTTCAGCGCCAGGTGCAACGCACCCTGGACGAACAGGCCGGGCTGGCCAAGCCCCTGGTGGTGTTCGCGGTGGGTACCAGCCGCTACCAACAGATGAAAAAAGTGGTGGCGGAAAAGGTGATGGCGGCTTTGCCGGAGGCGCTTGGCCATGTGGAAGCCTATGCGCAGGAAGCCATGGATCTGAAGAATCTGCTGGTCACCAAGATGCAGGAACTGACCGAGGAGGAATTCGAGGGTCTGTTGCGGCCGGCTTTCCAGCAGGACGAGTGGATTCTGATCGCGGTGGGTGCTCTGCTGGGCTTCCTGGTGGGGGAGGTCCAGGTGCATGTCATGCTGCATTTCGCGGTGATGCCGGTGGGGTAGCGGGCCGTGAGCGCACGGCCCGCCGGGGCCCTAATCCACCGCGCCGTCCTGTAACGGTGCCAGCGCCTCGTCCACACAGCCTTGCCAGCTGAGCGCGTCCTCGAAACGGCGATAGCCGCCGCCGGCGCCGAAAGCGCTGGAGATCACCAGATCCGGAGACAGAGTGCGCAGGAAATGCAGACTCTCGATCAACGCTTCACGGTCGCTCATGGAAGGCAGGAAACCGTTGCGGCCCTGGCCCCCTTCATCGAAGTACAGCGTATCACCGGTGAACAGGTAGCGGTCGCCGGTGGGTGAGCGCACCCAAAAGCAGGTACTGCCGGGAGTGTGTCCCGGTGTCGGCAGGATTTCGATATCACGCGGGTGGAGTTCCCGTTGTGCCAGCACCACATCCACCGGGCAGTATTTCTGGATGTCCTCCAACTCCCGTTGGTGGCCGCACAGCTGACTGTTGAAGCGGGTCCGGATTACCGCCAGGCTGGCGCCGACCTCGTCGCGGTGACTCAGATACTGGCGATGCACGCCGCCGTGATCGGCGAAAGCGGATAACTCATCATCATGACTGGTGTTGTAGAACAACACATTACCCGCCGGATGGGCATAGAGGTAGGCGTGGGTTTGCAAGCCGGGAGCCGGGTATTCCGGTTCGGTCTCCCACAAGTCCTTGGCGACTTGTTTCATGGTGGCGCTCCAGGAGTTGGCATGGGGGCCCATGCTAAGACCTCAACCACGGTGGAGGGCAACCCTTCGACACTGAAGATGTGACCTTGCTTTGGATCACCGGTGTCCCACGGTCCTTACCAACTGCCGGTATTCTCCATGGAAGCCCAGGGCTCCCGCGCCGGCAGGGCATCGCCTTTTTGCAGCAGTTCCACGGAAATCAGATCCGGTGAGCGGACGAACGCCATGTGGCCGTCCCGGGGCGGGCGGTTGATGGTGTAACCCATGTCCTGAAGGTGTTGGCATAACGCATAAATGTCATCCACCCGGAAGGCCAGATGGCCGAAGTTGCGCGCCGAGCCCATGTCCTCTTCCGGGTCCCAGTTCCAGGTCAGTTCGACTTCCGCTTCCGGGCTTTCCGGCGCGGCCAGGAATACCAGGGTGAAACGGCCGGCGGGCACTTCCTTGCGGCGGACTTCCTTCAGCCCCAGCCCCTCGCAATAGAAACGCAGGGAGGCATCCAGGTCAGTGATGCGGACCATGGTGTGCAGGTACTTCATTGGCTGATCTCCGTGAATCAGGACACTTTGGCAGGCAGGGCGCCCATTTTGTCACGGTGGCCCGGCGGGCTCCAGGGAAGAGGTCCGGGTGAGTCACCGCTTGACCCGGCGCCATGGAGGGGGTTCGATTATGAAAATGAAACCAGATTCCATAACAAAGATAGGGAGAAGCTGTGATGGCGTTGCATCGTCTGAGCACCACCGAACTGGCCCGGCGTATCCGTGAGGGCGAACTGACTTCCAGCGAGGCGCTGGAATACTTCATAGCCCGTGTGGAGAAGCTGGACCCGCCGCTTAACGCGGTGGTGGTGCGGCGCTTCGACGAGGCGCGGCAGCGGGCACGGGAGGCGGACGAGGCGCTGGCACGGGGCGAACACTGGGGCCCGTTGCACGGGGTGCCGATGACGGTGAAGGAAACCTTCGAAGTGGCGGGTTGGCCCACCACCGCCGGGGTGACGGATCTGGCCGGACATGTTCCACGGCAGGACGCCGATGCCATTGAGCGGTTGCGCGCCGCCGGCGCGGTGTTGTTCGGCAAGACCAACATACCGGCCTACGCCGGCGATCTGCAGAGCTTCAACGAGATCTACGGTACCACCAACAATCCGTGGAACCCGGAATTGACCCCGGGCGGGTCCTCCGGCGGTGCCGCCGCCGCGCTGGCCGCCGGCATGACGCCGCTGGAACTGGGCAGTGATATCGGCGGCTCCATTCGTACTCCGGCGGCGTTCTGCGGCGTGGCCGGTCTGAAGCCGAGCTGGCGGCTGATTCCCACCCGCGGTCATATCCCCGGGCCACCGGGGGCCCTGTCCACCCGGGACATCTCCGTGGCCGGTCCGATGTCACGGCATGTGGAGGATCTGGAACTGGCCATGGAGATTCTGGCGGGGCCGGATCAGGACGAAGGTACCGGCTGGCGTTTGCAACTGCCGGAACCGCGCCACCAGCAGCTCGAGTCGTTCCGGGTGGCGGCCTGGCTGGATGACCCCCGTTGCCCGGTGGACCGGCGTATCGTCGAGGCGCTGGAGCAATTAACCGGACAATTGGGCCAATGGGGCGTGGCGGTGGACCATGAGGCGCGGCCGGAGGGGATCGGCCTCTCCGAGGCATACGATGTTTACTATCAGTTGCTTGCCGGCACCATGGGGGTGGGGTTGCCGCCGTCGCTGTACCAGCAGATGGAAGAAGGGGCCACCGAGGCCGCTCCGGATGATCAAGGCTACCGGGCCCGTTTCGCCCGCGGCACCACTCAGAGCCATGCGGACTGGCTGCGCGCCAATGAGCGGAGGACGGTGATGCGGCGTCAATGGCGCCAGTTCTTCCAGGACCACGACGTGTTGCTGTGTCCGGTGGTACAGACGTTGCCGTTCAGCCACCGGCAGACGCCGGGCCCGGATCAGCGTACGCTGACCGTGAACGGAGTGGACCAGCCTTATATGGACATCCTGGTCTGGGTGGGGTTGGCCGGGGCGGTCTATTTGCCGGCGGCGACGCTGCCCATCGGCGTTTCCGCGGAGGGGTTGCCGCTGGCCGTGCAGATCATCGGCCCCTACCTGGAAGATCGTACCGTGCTGCGTTTCGCCCGGTTGCTGCAGGAACGGCTGGAAGCCTTGCCAGAACCGCCTTTGGGCGGCTAAACCGGCCTGATTCCATTAAAAATGACCCAGTAGTCGTGGAAACGAAATAAGACAAAAGTGGGTATGGCGATGAGGGATCCTGTGTTAAATTTGCGCGGAATCTCATTATTTTGATCACCTATTTCGCTATGCGGAATAGGTGTCGCTTTGACCCAAACCGGTGGCGCTCACCACCCGAGAACAAAAAGCAGGAGAACTAGAATGGTTCTATTAGCACAACTCCGTAAGCATCTGGTCACGGCCGCCGCCGCGGTGGCGGTGGCGACCAGCGCTGTTTTGCCCTCCCTGGCCTCCGCCGACGATGTCATCAAATGGAAGGTTCAATCCCACTGGCCCGGCGCCAGCAGTTCTTACAAGGACAGCCTGGAACGCATCAAGCGGGTGCTGGAAGAACGCACCGATGGCCGTCTGCAACTGCAATTGTTTGAGTCCGGCGCCCTGTTCAAGCCCAACGAGACCTTCAATGCGGTCAGCCGTGGCATTATTCAGATGGGCACCATCTCCCCGGGCTACGCTCAGGACAAGCTGAGCCTGGGCGGCATTGCCTCCGGCCTGCCCTTCGCCTTCCACAATGTGTGGGAAGCGGTGTACTTCCATAAAAACATGGGGTTCGAGGAGAAGCTGCGAGCGGAAGCCGCCAAGCACGGCGTGTACTACTCCACCGACAAGATCTACCCCACTGAAATGGTGATCAAGAAGCCGGTGGAAAGCTGGGACGACTTCACCAAGCTGAAGATCCGCTCTTCCGGCGCGTTGCAGAAGTTCCTCACCGAAGCCGGTGCCGCTGGCTCCTATATCCCTGGTGGTGAGCTGTACCAGGCGTTGTCCACCGGCGTGGTCGACGGTGCTCACTGGGGCGCTTCTCAGGGCGCGAAGAGCATGGGCCTGTATGAAGTGGCCAAGTACCACGTCAAGCCGGCTCTGAACATCGCCGGCACCGACGTCTTCATCGTCAGCCAGAAAGCCCTGGACAAGCTGCCGGAAGGCATGGCCAAAATCGTCAAGGACGCGTTGGAAGAGCAGTTCTGGCTGCGCACCAACGAGTATCTGTACCAGGAGCGCGTTTCCCTGGCCACGGCGATGCGTGACGAAGGCGTGCAGATCAACACGCTGCCCGACGACGTACAGAAGCGCCTGACCGCCACCGCCCAGAAGACTTGGGATAAAGAAGCCGAGCGCAGCCCCGAGGCGAAAGCCATCGTGGAAGAACTGCGTGGCTTCCTGAAGGATCTCGGTTACCTGTAACGGATGACCGTCAGGATGACGAGGGCGCCCACCGTGGCGCCCTTTTCTCGTTCCCGCCCTTCACTTGACCTCTTGGAGGAGTCCCATGTCCGCGGTTCGAGCGTTTATTAATGGGATCACCTGGCTGAACGACCACGTCGGTCGCTGGGTTTCCTATCTGGTGTTCGCGATGTTCGCGTTCCTGATACTGGAGGTGTTCCTCCGCTACCTGTTCGGTGCGCCCACCGTATGGACCAACGAGCTGACGCAGATGCTGTTTGGTGTTTACGGCGTGCTCGCTGGCGGTTACGTCATGGCGCATAGAGGCCACGTCAACGTGGACCTGATCCATTCCGCGTTGCCGGTACGGGTGCGTGCGGGCCTGGATGTGATCACCTCCGCGGTGTTCTTTATTTTCGTCGGGGCGCTGCTGTATTTCGGCAGTTCCATGGCGCTGGAATCGATCGAGAGCCTGGAAACTTCCTATTCCGCCTGGAACCCGCCGATCTGGCCGATCAAGGCCTGTATTCCCCTGGGGGCCTTGCTGCTGTTGTTGCAGGGCCTGGCCAAGTTGCTGCAGGACCTGGGGGTGGCCTTCAACCTGATTGATCCGGCGGAGATCAAGAATCTGGGTGATGAGGAGGAAGATCACCTATGAGTATTGAAATGCTCACCCTGCTGTTCTTCGGCACCCTGCTGCTTTTCGTTTTTCTGGGTGTGCCGCTGACGTTCGTACTGGGCGGTGTCTCGGTGGTGTTCCTGTATTTCACCTGGGGTGCCGACGCTTTCTATATGGTCGCCTCGCAGATCTGGGGCACGATGGAAAGTTCGACCCTGGTGGCGATCCCGCTGTTCGTGTTCATGGCCATGGTGCTGGAGCGCACCGGGGTGGCCAAGGACCTCTATCATATGATGCACCTGTGGTGGGGCGGCCTGCGTGGCGGTCTGGCCATCGGCACCCTCGGCATCTGCGCCTTGTTCGCGGCCATGTGCGGTATCAGTGGTGCCGCGGTGGTGGCCATGGGCACGATCGCGCTGCCCTCGATGCTGGAGCGGGGTTACGACAAGAAACTGGCGCTGGGGGTCATCAACACTGGTGGTGGATGGGGGATTCTGATCCCGCCCAGCATCCTGATGATCCTGTACTCGCTGATCACCGGCGTGTCCGTGGGCCAGATGTTTGCCGCCGGGGTGTTGCCGGGCGTGTTGTTGATGGTGCTGACGGTGCTGTACATCGTTGTGCGGTGCGCCTTCCAGCCGAATCTGGCGCCGGCCTTGCCCAAGGAAGAGCGGGGCAATATGGCGGAGAAAATGCGCGCGTTGCGGGCGGTGATCCTGCCGATCCTGATCGTGGTGATGGTGCTGGGCTCCATCATCAAAGGCATCACCACCCCCACTGAAGCCGCCGCCGTGGGTGTGCTCGGCGCCCTGCTTTCCGCCATCGTCTACCGCAAGCTGACCTGGGGCTTGATGCGTGAAGCGTCCCTGCGCACCTTCAAGCTCACCGGCATGATCATGTGGATCCTGTTCGCCGCCCACGCCTTCAGCGCCGCCTATCAGAGCATGGGCGCCCAGGCCTTGATCGAAGGGGTGATGATGTCGATCCCCGGTGGCCCCTGGGCGATCATTATTTCCATGATGGTGATCGTGTTCCTGCTGGCGATGGTGCTGGACCCGGTGGGCATCATGCTGATCACGCTGCCGGTGTTCATGCCGATCGTGCAAAGCCTGGGCTTCGATCCGATCTGGTTCGGCATTCTGTTCGTGATCAACATGGAAATCGGCTATATGACTCCGCCGTTCGGCTTCAACCTCTTCTATCTGAAAGGGGTGGCGCCGCCGGATGTGAGCATGCGTGATATCTACTCCTCGGTGATTCCGTTCGTGCTCGTGGAGATCGTCGGTCTGGCCCTGATCATGATCTTCCCGGAAATCGCCACCTACCTGCCCAAAGCCCTGTTCTGACGGCGGCTCCCGACCGGCTCCCGGCCCCGTCGAAGACGGAATGCCGGGGGCTTGTCGAATTACCCACTTCCCGAACGACTCTCTGGTGACGTTAACCCACAAGGAGAGTCACCCGTGAACGTAAATCCCTATCTTTTCTTCCAAGGACAGTGCGAGGAAGCGCTGCGCTTCTATGCCGACCTGCTGGGCGGCGAGATCCTGGCGCTGCTGCCGTACGGGCCCGAAGGCTGCCAGGACATGCCCGAGGCGAAGCAGGACTGGATCATGCACGGCTGTGTGAAACTGGACGGTACCGTGCTGATGGGCTCGGACAGCCCTCCGGACCGGTATCAGGCGCCCACCGGGCTGTCGGTATCACTGGAGGTGAACGACCCGGGGCAGGCCGAGAAAGTCTTCGAGGCGCTGTGCGACGGCGGCAGCGTGACCATGCCCATGGAAGAGACGTTCTGGGCGCTGCGCTTCGGTATGGCCACGGATCGCTTTGGCATCCCCTGGATGGTGAATTGCCCCAGCCCGGAGGCCGGCTGCCCGGAATAAAGGCGGCCGGCGGCCGTTGCTCAGTCCCGCCCTTCGCTCTCCTTCCAGCGCGCCATCAGCGTGTTGGAAGGCAGTGACTCGTCCAGCAGCTTGCGGGCCGTCTCCACCCCCGTCACCGGCAGACCTTCCGGGTCCAACAGGCCGATCTGCACCAGCACGCTGGCCTGGTCCCAGTAGATGTGCTCGTGGCACAGCTTGTCTCCGCGGAAGCGCACCACGCCGAGCATGGGGATTTCCACTTTCTTGCCAGTGGGGGACACGCCGGGCAGCAGCCAGTCGATTTCCCGGTCGTGGGTGAAGCTGAGTACGAACTCGTCGACGATCTGGCAGGCGCCGATGGTGCGGGAAATCGGCGTCAGCATCATGTCCTCGGGATTGCCGTGGACGAAGTGGTGCTGGTAGAAGCGGCTCAGTTGTTGATAGCCGACGCCGCCGGTCATGGTCGGAATGTGGTTCACATAGGGCTCGGACACCATGGTGGCCATGGTCGCCGGCACATCGCGCGCCTCGAATTCGTAGCGCACGTGTTCTTCCCACAGGGCGGACAGATCGTATTCGGGGCCGATCTCCCTTTTCAGGGCGGCGATGGTGCGTTCATGCGCCATTTGCGCGGAGGGTTTGTGATAATGGTCGCCGTTGGGCCGGGCAAAGGCGTGGTCCACGCCGGGATAGACGAAGGTTTCCAGACGTGACACGGTGCCGCCCAGGGTGGTGATGATGCGGTTGCGGGCCGCTTCGTCGCAGAAGCCGTCCAGTTCGGCGAAATGCAGCAGCAGCCGACCCCGGATCGACCCGGCCTCTTCCAGATGGTTCTCGATACCGACCCCGTAGTAGCCCACGCTGCAGGCCACATCGGTGCGGCAGGCGGTCAGATAAGCCAGCTTGCCGCCCAGGCAATAGCCGACGAAACCCAAGCCGTCTCCGCTCACCTCCGGCCGTTGCCGCAGGGCATCCAGCGTGGCGGCGATGTCGTCGATGGCCAGATCCAGATCAATGGTCTGGAACAGTTCGAAAGCGCGACCGAAATCCTGCTCGGTGTAGCCCAGTTCGATGCCGGGTTCGATGCGCCAGAACAAATCCGGAACCAGGGTGACGTAGCCTTCCTCGGCGTAAGAGTCCGCCAACTCGCGCATGGTGCCGTTGACACCGAAAATCTCCTGGCCGAGCACCAGGCCCGGTCCCTTGCCGCCCTCCGGTACGGCCAGATAGGCGCGGAAATGGCCGCCGTCGCGGGCCTCGATATCAATGAACTGTCCCATGCTATGCTCCCTGTCGGACCGGCCTGTCCGGCCCCTTTGATGATGTGAAGAACGCTACGAAATTCCGAATAGTATGAAACCGCAATCCACATAAGGAGAACAAGCCATGGGGTTCATCGATTCCCGCGCCAACATTCATGACAGTGCCTACGTTCACGAATCCGCTTACCTGTATGGCGACATCACCATCGCCGAAGGGGCATCGGTGTGGATCAACGCGGCGGCGCGGGCGGAGGCCTATGACATCCACATCGGCCGTTACAGCAACATTCAGGATTTCGTCATGATTCACATCGGCAGCGGCTGTGGTACCCGGGTGGGCGAGTACTGTTCCATTACCCACCATGTGACGCTGCATGGCTGCACCATTGGTGATAACTGCCTGATCGGCATCAACAGCACCATCATGGACGGTTGCGTGATCGGCGATAATTGCATCATTGCCGGCCATACCTTCCTCAAGGAAAGCACCGTGATTCCCGATAATTCCATCGTCATGGGTTCCCCCGGCGAAGTGCGCCGCCAGCGCGACAATCGCATCGCCAACCGGGTCAACGCCCTGGCCTATCACCACAATGCCCGCGCCTACGCTGAAGGTAACCATCGCGCCTGGGAGGACATGGCGTTGTTCCAGAGATTGGCCCGGGAAGTGGCAGAAGATGGGCGGTAGCCGGAAATGAAGCTGGTGCTGTTGCCGGGCATGGATGGAACCGGTCTGCTTTTTCGTGACGTGCTGGCGCATCTGACCTCGCTGGAATGCGAGGTGATTCCGTTGCCGCACACCGGGCCGCAGGATATCGACAGCCTCGCCCGGCATGTCGCCACCCGGTTGCCCCAAAGCGACTATGTGGTGCTGGCGGAGTCCTTTTCCGGGAAGATCGCGGAAACCCTCCTGTTGCGGGAGGACCCTAATCTCAAGGCGGTTATTTTCGTGGCGTCTTTTCTTTCCAGGCCTGGCCGGTTGCTTCCCGGGCTGGCGGCCGCCTTGCCGGTCAAGGCATTGCTGGCGTTGCCTGCTTCATCGTTGGGAATCAGGTGGTTCCTGATGGGACGGGAGGCGTCCGATGAAACGATTGCGCGGTTCAGGCAGGCGGTAAGCTCGGTGCCGCAAAAGGTGCTTGGGCAAAGGCTCAGGCAGATAGCGGGCATGCGTTTTGAAAGTCACCGGTTCACGGTGCCGGCGCTGTACCTTCGACCCCGGAATGATGTTCTGGTAAACAACGCGACGGGGCAGTTCAGGGCATCCTTTGCGAATCTGGACGTTGTCGAGCTCGGCGGACCTCACTTTATTCTTCAGGCGAGGCCGGAGCGGTGCGCGGAGATCGTCACGAAGGCCATAAAGGTGTGGTTTCCGACTCGCGGTTAGCGAGGAAAGAACAACATGAAGCGGGCGCCGCCGAGGGGGGAGTCATCCAGGGTCAGGGTCGCCGAGTAGCTGTCGAGGATGTCCTTGACCACCGCCAGGCCCAGCCCCTGACCGGGATGGCGGGTATCCAGTCGCTCGCCCCGTCGGAGGATACGTTCGCGCTGGTCCTCGGCGATGCCGGGGCCGTCGTCTTCCACCACCAGGATGTCGCCGTCGCTGAGCCGCCGGGCGCTGACGCGTACCCGGCTGAGACAGAGGCGATAGCCGTTTTCCAGAAGATTGCCGAGGACTTCCAGCAAGGCGCCTTGCTCCAGGGGCAGAGTGAAGTGATCGGGAAGGGTTCGTTCCAGAGTGACCTGTTTGCCGTGGTGCACTTTGTCCAGCGCGGTTTCCAGGGTATCCAGTAATGGCGCCAGCACCACCTGGTGACGAATCAGACCGCTGCGGCGCAGCGAGGCCCGCTGCAGTTGAAAACCGATCTGTTGATTCATGCGCTCGATCTGATTGCCCATGATTTCCACCTGCTCCCGGTTTTGCTGACGGGAGGACAGCGTTTCGCCCACCGCCTGGAGCAGGCTCAGCGGTGTTTTCAGGCCGTGCGCCAGATCCGCCAGGGAATCCCGATAGCGCTCCCGCTGCAGCCGTTCGCTGTCGAGCAAACGGTTCAGCGAGCGGGTCAAACGCAGCAACTCCCGGGGATGGTCCTCGCTGAGACGCTCCCGTTCGCCGTTTTCCACCTGGTCCAATTCCTTTTTCATGCCACGCAGAGTACGGAAACCCCAGGTCAGGCCCAGCCACAGCAACACCAGCAATACCAGCAGGCCGCCGCCGAGCCAGACGTAGAGCTGTTTGCGCAGGCCGGACAGCATGGCGTCGTAGTCCCGGGACGGTTGCACGGTGACGATGCTGTAAGCGGCGTCCTCGCCGCGCAGCAGATCGATTTCCATATCGTAGACGAACAGTTTGACGCCGTTGGCGTCGCGAACGCGGTGCAATTCGCGGTTCTTGTCGCCGTCGTAGCGGGGCAGATAATCGATGTCCAGATCGTGGGTGGAGGCGGAGCGCCAGAGCAGATGGCCATCGCGGTCGTAGATATAGCCGAACAGTTTGTTGTCGAGGAGGGTGAATTCCTCGTCGGGCAGATGATCGGGCATGTGCAAGCGGCCATCTTCCACCCGGGCGGCGGAGATCAGGGTGCTGACGTCCGCGGCCAGCCGCTGTTCGATGGTGTCTTCCAGTGCCAGGCTGAACGCCTGCTGCAGAGCTTGTTGCAGGGCGAGGATGAACAGCACCGCCAGGGTGGCGGCGCCGAGCATCAATCGCAGGCGTAGCGACCGTTTCACCGGCAGCGCTCGATGAACAGATAACCCTGGCCGCGCACCGTCTCGATCGGGCGGAAGTCGCCGGACTGGTCCAGCTTGCGTCGCAGGCGCCCGACCAGCACTTCGATCACATTGGGGTCACGGTCCTGATCGTCCGGATATAACTGCTCCATCAGTTTGTCCTTGCTGACCACCTGCTGATGATGGCGCATCAGATATTCGAGAATCCGGTATTCATAGGCGGTCAGACTCAAATTGTGCTCATCGACGCGGGCTTGGCGCCGATTCAGATCCAGCACCAACGGGCCGGCTTCGATGGTCGATTGCACAAACCCGGAAGCGCGGCGCAACAAGGCGTTCAGACGTGCTTCCAGTTCCTCGAACTGGAAGGGTTTGACCACGTAATCGTCGGCGCCGGCGGCCAGCCCTTCCACCTTGTCCTGCCAGTTGCCGCGGGCGGTAAGAATCAGAATGGGGAAATTCCAGCCCTGATTGCGAATCTCGCGAATCAGGTCCAGACCACCCATGCCGGGCAATCCGAGATCGACGATGGCCAGGTCATGATGGTATTCCCTGGCCCGATACAGCGCCTCTTCGGCGTCGGCCACCGCGTCCACCACGTGACCCTGCTCGCCCAGACGGCTGTACAGATGGTGGCGCAGTAACGCCTCGTCTTCCACCACCAGCAGTTTCATGGGGCCTCCGATAATGCCTCGCCGGCGCGGGGCCGGCGAGAGGGGGGTACTGGGCGGCACGGCACCGAGCGGCGCCGGCCTTCAGGGGGCATTGCCCCGGTGTTCGATGTCGATCAGAACCGATAGTTTACGCCGACATAGAACTGTTCGCTGCTGTGCAGATCGGCACGACCGGCATTGCCCACGCCGCGTTCCTTCAGTTGCACGTCGGCGCTGGTGCGCAGGTAGCGGTAGCCACCTTCCAGCGCCACGTTGTAGCCGAGATCCTGAATAATACCGGCCTGCACACCACCGGCCAGGCCCACGTCACGATCCCGGTGGAAACCACGGCTTTCCTGTTCCAGGCTGACCAGACCGGCGCTCACGCCGCCGAACAGCCGGGTGCCGTGGTCGCCCACCGGCAGCAAGGCGTCATAGCTGCCCAGCAGGTTCTGCTGACGCAGTTTGTACTGGTGCCGGGTATCGGAGGCATAGTCGTAGGTGACGTAGAAGCGGGCGTTATCTTCCACGGTGCCCAGACGCACGCCCCAGGTGCCGCTGTTCTTGATGGCGCCGTCCAGGTCAGGATCATTCAACTGCGCGTTCAGTGAGTGGGATTTCTGCATGTTGTTACTGGTTTCACCCCAGGTGACGCCGCCGAAATGGTCGGCGGCCTGAGCCAGCCCGATAGCGCCGATCAGAGTGCTGCCCAATACCAGTTTCCCGAATGTTTTCATGGCCTTGATCCTTTGTTGCTGACACTGTTTAACGATGAAGTCAGCATAAAGAGGTCATCCTGAACCGAGCCTGTCGCCTTCCTGAACGGGACTTGAACGGAAGGTAAAAAGTGAAACGGATTCCGTTCACGGGAACCGGCGGGCGTGGCGACAGGAATCACGGAGAGCGGATCTCCTGTGATGGAGGGAGCAGCCATGAAGTTTATTTTTGAAGTGAGAATGAAACCGGGGTACACGGTGGAGGAGTACGCCGAAGCCTGGATCGAGGCCAGTGAAATTATCCAGCAGGCTCCCGGAGCCCGCGGCACCTACCTGCACCGCAAGATCGGTGAGCCGGACACCTTGCTGGCCATTGCCCATTGGGAATCCAAGGCCCACCGGGACGCCAAGGATGACCGCCGCAGCGAGATCGTGCGCGGTATCCTGGAAAAACACGCCCGTACCTGCGAGATCACCGTGATCGGTGAGTTCGAGGAGCCGGAGTGGCAGGTGCTGCCACCCCGGCGGGATTAGGCTCAGCCCTGGTTCAGCAGGGTATCGCCAAACTCATCACGGAGCTTGTTCTTCAGTACCTTGCCGGTGGCATTACGGGGCAGTTGCTCCACGAACACCACCGCGTCGGGAAATTGCCAGGAGGCCACCTTGCCTTCGAAGCCGGCCAGGATGTCCTGCTCCGAGGGGTTCTGACCTTCCGCTTTGACCGCGATCAGCAAGGGGCGCTCATCCCATTTGGCGTGACGGGCGGCGATCACCGCGGCGTCGGCCAGTTCGTCCATGCCCATGGCCAGGTTTTCCAGCTCCACCGAACTGATCCACTCGCCGCCGGATTTGATCACGTCCTTGGAGCGGTCCTTGATGGTGAGAATACCGTTGCCGTCGAGGGTGGCGATATCTCCGGTGGGGAACCAGCCGCCCTGATGCGGCGCCGGGGTGTCGACGTTGAAATAGGCGTCAATGACCCAGTGCCCCTGAGCGTACAGATTGCCCTGGGCCTCGCCGTCGTTGGGCAGGTCATTGCCGTCGTCGTCCATGATTTTCAACGCCACGCCGAACGGCGGCCGGCCTTGTTTGGCGCGCACCGCGGCCTGCTCGTCCGCTGACAGGCTCAGGTGTTTGTGCAGCAGGGTGCTGACCGAGCCGATCGGGCTCATTTCGGTCATGCCCCAGGCATGCAGGGTGTCGACGTCGTAGTCGTCGCGGAAAGTGGCGATCATCGAAGGCGGACAGGCGGAGCCGCCGATCACGGTGCGGTTCAGACTGGGGACTTTCTCGCCGCTCTTCTTCAGTGCGCCGATCAGGCCCTGCCACAGGGTCGGCACACCGGCGGCCAGGGTCACCTGATGCTCGTTGATCAGGTTTTTCAGGCTGTCGCCGTCCAGGTTCGGCCCGGGAAGTACCAGTTTGGCGCCGACCATGGCGGCGGCGTAGGGGATCCCCCAGGCGTTCACATGGAACATCGGAACCACCGGCATGAGGCAGTCCCGCCCGCTGAGCCCCAGGCTGTCGGGCATCACCACGGCGTAGGAATGCAGCACCGTGGAGCGGTGGGAATAGAGCGCGCCCTTGGGGTTGCCGGTGGTGCCGGAGGTGTAGCACAGGCTGGAAGCGGTGTTCTCATCGAACTCCGGCCAGCGGAAATTCTGCTCGCCCCGGGCCACCAGGTCGTCATAGCCGATGATGCCGGGAACCTGTTTTTCCGCCTCCTCGTCCACTGGCCCCATCAGCACGATATGCTTCAGGTGATCCAGCTTGTCGCGGATGGCGGCGATCAGCGGCAGGAAGGTCTTGTCGATGAACAGGACCTTGTCCTCGGCGTGATTGAAGATGTACACCAGCTGTTCGGGGAACAGCCGGGGATTGATGGTATGGCAGACCAGACCGGCGCCGGAGACACCAAAATAGACTTCCAGGTGGCGATAGTTGTTCCAGGCCAGGGTGGCGGCCCGGTCGCAATGATCCAGTCCCAGTTGCAGCAGCGCGGAAGCCAGCTGACGTGAACGTTGTTCCACTTCGCCCCAGGTGGTGCGGTGCACGCCGCCCGTGGTCTCCACCGAGACGATCTCGGCGTCGCCATGGTAACGGGCGGCGTGGGTGATCTGGCTGCTGATCAGCAGCGGCTGTTGCATCATTTGGCCAAGCATTGTTGTTCTCCCGGAGCTGGCTTGTTGTTGTTACGGTTCATTGGTTCTTTGACGATTCGTTGCGTCAGGGCGCAGGCATTTAGGCGCGATTCGGCCCGTTATTTGAATAAGCCGAGTTGACCTTTTGCTGCGATAGGCAAAAACCAGACACCCGCCGCTTTACCTTAAGCGCGGTTGAGGTCCTAGCCTTTGCCCTTCCATATCTTGATGCCCTATCAGACCAAGAGGAAGGAGAGGACGCAATGACCAATCGGGTGGATCTCAATGCCTATCTGGAGCGAATCGATTATCGTGGCCCGCGCACGGCGGGACTGTCGCTGCTGGCGGAGCTGCAACGGCGGCACATCGCCACCATCCCCTTCGAGAATTTGTCACCGTTTCTCGGCCTGGAGGTGGCGCTGTCCCCGCAGGGGCTGGAGCGCAAGCTGATCCATCAGCACCGTGGTGGCTATTGCTATGAGCACAACCTGCTGTTCAAGAACATCCTGGAACAGTTGGGATTCCAGGTCAGCGGCCTGGGGGCCCGGGTGCTGTGGGAGCAGCCCTACACGGCACGGCCGGCGGTGTCCCATATGCTGCTGCGGGTCACCCTGGACGAGGTGGATTATCTGGTGGACACCGGATTCGGCGCCTTGACCCCCACCGCCCCCCTGCGCCTGGACCGTGTAGGGCCGCAGGAGACTGCCCATGAGCCCTATCGCGTGCTGCACCTGAATGATCATTTCCTGCTCGAGGCTTACGCGGGGAATGGCTGGAAAACATTGTATCGGTTCGATTTGCGTGAGCTGTGGCAGGCGGACTACGAAATGGCCAGCTGGTATCTGTCGCACCATCCGCGGTCCCATTTCGTCACCAACCTGGTGGCTTGCCGGGCGGACGCCGATGGCCGCCGGAACCTGAATAACCAGCGCCTGTCGATCTACCCGCCGGGAGGGGAACGCCAGCGGCGGACGCTGAGCAGCGTGGCGGAAGTACTGGCGGTGCTGGAACAGGAAATCGGTCTGCGGCTCCCGGATCACCCGGCGTTGGAGCAGCGCGTGGCGGGCTTGCTGACCGCCGGGGCGGGCTGATGTCTCGCCGGCGACTATCCGTGCTTGAGGCCGTGGCGTCCGTTGGTTAGTGTTGCCGGTTTCCCCCAAAGGTCGCCCCGAGAGTAGAACGTTATGTGGATCAAGAATCTGACGGTGTTTAGCGCCAAGGACCCTTTTACCTGGCCGGTGTCGGAGCTGGAAACCCAACTGGAGAGCGCCCGTTGCCAGCCCTGCGGCAGCCAGGCTCCCAGTAGCGAGGGCTTCGTGCCGCCACTGAAGGGCGAGGAGCGGATGGTGTTCGCGGTGGAAGGGTTTGTCTATTGCGTGCACCAGGAGATCACCCGCCTGTTGCCTGGTCCGGTGATCAAGGAGGAACTGGATGAGCGGGTGGAGCAGATCCAGGAGCGTGATGATCGTCGCGTGGGCCGTAAGGAGCGGGCGGAACTCAAGGAACAGATTACCTTTGAGCTGCTGCCCAGGGCGTTCACCCGCTCCCGCCGCACCGGCGTGTTGATCGATCTGGAGCGTGGCCGGATTCTGGTGGACAGTTCTTCCTCCACCCGTGCCGAGCAAGTGGTATCGGCGCTGCGCGAGGCGCTGGGCTCGCTGCCGGTGACCCATGCCGGCGGTGAAAGCGCGCCGACCACCGCGTTCGCGGGCTGGTTACGGGATCACCGGCAATTGCCGGAGGACTTCGGTCTTGGTGATCGCTGCGAGCTGAAGGATGTGAAAGGCGAGGGTGCCAGCGTGCGGTTCACCGCGGTGGATCTGGGCCGCGAGGAGATCCTGGCCCACCTGGACACCGACATGGTGCCGGTGCGGGTGAACCTGTCCTGGAATGACCAGCTGGAGTTCGATCTTACCGACGGCCTGGACCTGAAACGCATCAAGGCGCTGGATCAGTTCCAGGAGAATCTGGACAGCATGGAGGCGGACGATGCCGTGGCGGAGCTGATGGCACGCATCAGTTTGCAGGGTAACGCCTTGCGTAATCTGCTGGACGGCATCTACCAGTACTTTCAGGTAAAAGCCGACGCGGCCTGATACGGCGCCCGCAATGGCCCGAGCGGACCTGTGCTTGCCCGCGCCGGGTCACAACAATGGAACGCTATGAACCAGGGCGACGGCACTCAGGCCGTCGTCCTCGGGGGCTGCTTTTTGATAACGGGTGGGTGCCATGCAACGTATTGAGATTAACCGGAGCTTTCCGTTTTCGGTGGAGAAACTGTTCGACTTCCTCAGTGATCACGAAAACCTGGAACTGATTTTCGCGCCGGCCAGAATTCAGCGGATCAAGGATGGTGTGGATACCCCCAACGGCGTCGGTTCCGTGCGTCGTATGCGTATCCTGATGGCGCCGCCGTTCGAGGAAACAGTGACCGAAGTGGTGCCCAACGAGCGGATCGCGTACCGCATCAGCAAGGGCAGCCCGCTGAAGAACCACCAGGGTGTGATGAGCTTCTCCGCGCAACCGGACGGCGGCAGCCATCTGCACTACGTGATCACTTTCCAGGGCAAATTGCCGCTGATGGGGCCGCTCATCAAGGCCGGGCTGCAACGCGGCATCGAGCGGGGGCTGAGCCGGCTGCAGCTTTAGTCGGGGTTGCAGCAGTCAGGGTTGCAGCTGCCGCACCGGCCGTACTTCCACACAACCCACCCGCGCCGCGGGAATCCGTGCCGCCAGCTGGATCGCCTGATTCAGGTCGCGGGCGTCGATCAGGTAGAACCCCGCCAGTTGTTCCTTGGTTTCGGCGAAGGGGCCGTCGGTCACCGAAGTGGTGCCTTGATGCAGGCGCACGGTGACCGCGGTGTTGACCGGTTCCAGGGCTTCTGCGGCGACCAACTGGCCGCTGGCCTCCACGGTCTCGCAGTAGGCCTCGCATTCGGCGTCTTCCGGACTTTCCGGCAGGCCGTGCAGCTTTTCTTCCTCGCAGTAGACCAGGCACAAATATTTCATCGATTGATCCTCAACAGGGCGTTATAACGAAGATGGGATAACAGAAGACAGCTCCGCCACCCGTTTTTCCAACAGGCGCCGCTCCGCCCCCTGGCGGCTCAGCGTCAGAGCCTCCTGGTAGACCCGCAGCGCATCCTGATGGCGGCCCAGCCGCCGCAGCAGATCGGCGCGGGCGGCCCGGGCCGGCAGATAGCCGTCCAATTGGCCGCCGGCCAGCAACTCGTCGACCAGTTCCAGACCCGCTTCCCAGCCATCCCGCATGGCCACCGCCACTGCCCGGTTCAGTTCGATCACCGGCGACGGGCTGGTGCGCAACAAAACGTCGTAGAGGCCGACGATCTGCGGCCAGTCGGTCTGGTCGGCGCTGGCGGCTTCGCCGTGCACCGCGGCGATGGCGGCCTGCAACGTATAGGTACCGAACCGGCCCTCGCCCAGGGCGCGCTCCACCAGGGCGGTGCCCTGTTGAATCAGGTCCTGGTCCCACAATGAGCGGTCCTGATCTTCCAGCAAGATCAGATCGCCCTGGTGATCCAGGCGGGCCGGCCGCCGGGCCTCGATCAACAGCATCAGCGCCAGCAGGCCGCGCGCTTCGGATTCGGGCAGTAACTCCACCAGCAAAGCGCCGAGACGGATGGCCTCACGGGACAGATCCGGGCGTGTCAGATTATCGCCGGAGGAGGCGAAATAACCCTCGTTGAAGACCAGATAAATCACCTGCAGTACGGAGTCGAGCCGCTCGTTGAGTTCCTGCCGTTCCGGCACCTGATAGGGGATGCCCGCCTGGCGGATCTTGTTCTTGGCACGCACGATGCGTTGCGCCATGGTCGGCGTGGCCACCAGGTAGGCGCTGGCGATTTCCTCGGTGGTGAGGTCGCACACCTCCCGCAGGGTCAGTGCCACCCGGGCGTCGGCGGGCAGGGCCGGGTGGCAGCAGGTGAAGATCAGCCGCAGACGGTCATCTTCCAGCTCTTCTTCCTCGCCGGGTGGCGGCACGTCCTTCTCCAGGCGCCGGGCGATCTCCTCCTGGGAGGCATCGAAACGGGCGCGCCGGCGCAGGGTGTCGATGGCCTTGAAGCGGCCGGTGGAGACCAGCCAGGCCCGGGGCTGTTCGGGAATGCCGTCCCGTGGCCATTGCTCCATGGCGGCGATGAAGGCGTCCTGCAGAGCCTCCTCGGCCAGATCGAAGTCGCCCAGCAAGCGGATGAGCGTGGCCAGTACCCGGCGGGATTCCGCCTGGTACAGAGAGGCCACCTGACGTTGCAGCGCCGGTGAGGCGGGGCTGTCCATGCGTCGCTCCTGGGCTTGCCGGACCGGTTGGGAGGTGGAGAGCTTGTTCATGCTAACAACAACCGCGGATCGCATCATGGGGTTTCCTCCGCTGTCGTGACCGGCCGCACTTCCACCGCGCCAAGCCGGCAAGCGGGCAGGTGAGCGGCCAGGGCCAGGGCTTCATCCAGATGGGCCGCTTCCAGCACCAGCCAGCCGGCCAGTTGCACCGGTCCTTCGGTGGCCGGCCCCGGTTCGATCTGTCGCCGTTCATTACGGTATCGCAGAGTGGTGGCGGTGAGGGTGGAGGCCACCATGCCGCTGGCGTGCAGTCTTTGATGCTGGCGTAATTGTTGGCGTAACGCCCGGGCGCTGTCACGCAGCGCCCGCCGCTCATCCGCCGGCAGGCGTTCCAGAGCGTCTTCGTTCACGTAAATCAGACACAGGTACTTCATTGGCGCTCCCGTTTCCCGCCCGGCTGTCCTTGAGTAGTCGTGTGGGGAAAGCGGAATTCGACAGCGACCAAACCACCAGTGGTGTCCCATAATTCGCTGGCAAGCCAGCTTCCCACAGAGGGGCCACGAAGCCGCTGTGGGAAGCTGCCTTGGCAGCGAATCGGCGTGCCAGCCTCTTCTGATGGTGACAGCGCGCGCCAGTGTGCTATCGTTGGTCTCTGTTATGTTTACGGTGTAAACAATAAGACGCAAAGACAATCCCTGACGATAAAATCCAACGAGAGGATCTGGCCGTGATAGAAAAAACCATCGCCGAATGGCATAAGCTGGTGGAGGCCCGGGATGCCGCCGGGCTGGATGCGATTCTGGCCGACAACGTGGTGTTCCACTCGCCGGTGGTGCATACCCCCCAGGAAGGCAAGGCGATCACCTCCCTGTACCTGACCGCCGCCCTGCGTACCCTGAATAACGAGCACTTCCGTTATGAGCGAGAGATTCTTGACGGTAATAACGCGGTGCTGGAATTTTCCACCAATCTGGAAGGGATCCACATCAACGGCATCGACATGATCCACTGCGATGATCAGGGCCGTATCGATGACTTCAAGGTGATGGTCCGCCCGTTGAAGGCAGTGAACAAGATCCATCAGATGATGGCGGCGATGCTGGAGAAGCTGAAATAATAGGACGCCTACACGCAACACGCTTGCACGCGGACCCTCGATTTCTGGAAGGCCGTTCGTATTTTTGCGTGCTGGCGTGTCGCGTGTAAGCGTGCAGGCGCTAGTCGAACAGAATCACCTGCCGGATGGCTTCGCCATCGGCGAGGCGGTCGAAGCCTTCATTGATGTCTTCCAGTTTCAGCCGATGGGTGAGCAGCTTGTCCACCGGCAGACGGCCGGCCAGGTACAGCGCCACGTACTCGGGAATATCCAGGGCCGGCACATGGCCGCCTAAATAAGAGCCCAGCAGGCTGCGCTCTTCCGCCACTAGTTGCACCGGGCTCACCGCCATGCGAGTGCTGGGGTGCGGCAGGCCGGCGGTCACTGTTTTGCCGCCCTTGCCGGTGGCGGCGAAAGCGAACTCCAGCGCCGGGCCGACACCGGCGAACTCCGCGGCGATGTCCACGCCGCCGCCGCTGATTGCCTTGACTTGTTCCACCGCGTCCTCATCCCTGGAATTCACCACATGAGTGGCGCCCAGGGATTTGGCCATGTCCAGTTTGTCCTGGGCGATGTCGGCGGCGATGATCTGACGGGCGCCACCGGCCACCGCGCCTAGTACCGCTGACAATCCAACACCGCCGAGGCCCACCACCAGCACGGACTGGCCGGCGCGCAAACCAGCGGTGTGCACCACCGCACCGACCCCGGTGAGCACGGCGCAGCCAAAGACGGCGGCGATATCGAACGGCAGGTCCTTGTTGACCTTCACCGCGGAGCGCCGTGAGGTCACCGCGTACTCGGCGAAGCCGGATACGCCCAGGTGGTGATTCACGGTGTGTTCGTTCTGGTGCAGGCGCATGCCGCCGCCGAGCAGGGTGCCTTCGTTGTTGGCGGCGGCGCCCGGCGCGCACAGAGCGGCACGGCCATCAAGGCAGTAATCGCAGGTGCCGCAGCTGGGGACGAAGGAGAACACTACATGATCGCCGATTTCCAGATCGGTGACGCCATCACCCACTTCCATCACTTCGCCGGCGGCTTCGTGACCCAGGGCCATGGGCAGAGGGCGCGGACGGTTGCCGTCGATCACCGACAGATCCGAGTGGCACAGGCCGGCGGCGCGTACCCGCACCAGAATCTCGCCGTGTCCGGGGGCATCCAGTTCCAGCTCTTCGATCTTCAGTGGCTGGGATGTTTTGTAGGGGCGCTGGGCGCCCATTTCGCGCAATACCGCGGCACGTGTTTTCATCGCTCTCCCCTTACTCTTCCGGAGCCTTTTGCTCCAGATCCTTCGTGAAGGTCTGATCATTTTCACCAGTGAAGAACTGGCGGCCGTAAATCAAAAAACACAGGGCCACGCCAACGGCGAAAGCCCAGGTGGCGCCCTGGGTGGCAAGGACCGCGGCGGTGACGCCGGCGATACCCAGGTCCCGCTGACTGCGGGCTTCCAGAATGCCAATGCGCACGCTGACGTAGCCCTGGATCAGCAGGGTCAGCGCCAGCGCCACGCCGAGAATCGGTTCCACCAGGCTGACGATGGGCATCAGCAGAAGGCCGGTGTTGGTGCCCCAACGGAACGAGCCGGCGCCGCCGAAAATGGAGTCCATGGCCTTACGGCCTTCCTTGAAACGCTCGGTAATGACCACGTGCATGGCCGCCCACAGCGGGCCGCACATGGCCACATCGGGGCCGATGATGCTCATGGTGGCATTGCGGCCGCCAAAAATCATATGCGCCCGGTCGGGATCGTAGTCGATCTTCTCGTCCTTGCGGGCTTCGTCCGCCTCGGTGAGCAGAGCCTTGCCCTGCAGCACGTCACCGAACAGCACGATATAGGCGGCCAGCATGGTCGGGATCGCCTGCAGGAACATGGCCGCCGAGGGCAGCCCCAGGCCGAACACGGTGTACTCATTCCAGAGCGTGGCGAAATCCGGTTTGGTGAAGCCCCACTCGATGGTGGGCCAGGGCGCTTCAGCAAAGATCGGCGCCACCACGATGGCCAGAGCGATGATCGGGAAAATACCCAATTTGCCGAGCGTGGCCCAGAACGCATTGCGCTTCTTCAGGACATTGAAGTGGCGGGAAAAGATCAAATAGAAGGCGATGCCAATGGCAATGGAAATGGTCCAGGGGAAGCTTTCAAAGCGGCCGCCGACCTTGAACACGGTGATCACCGCGGCGATGCCGGCGCCCATGATGATGCCGGCCTTGATGGCCGGCGGCACCACGTTGACCACCTTGCGAGACAAGCCGGTGAGGCCCAGGAAAATACAAAAGCCACCCAGTAACAGCTGGAAAGCGATCAGCGCATGCACACGCTCCGGGCCTTCCGGGAAGCCGCTGCAGTAGGCCATCAGCAACGGGATCGCCGGAGTGATCCAGCCCGGCACCACGGGGTCGCCCAGCAGGTGGTGAGTCAGATACAGAATGCCATTGAGCAATACCACGGCGAGGGCCGCCTCGAAGGGCATGCCCAGTAGCTCGGTCATCAGCGGAATGGCCGCCAGGTCCACCGCGCACATCAACAGCCCTTGCAGATAATCGGGCCACTCGAAACGATAGTGGATAAAAGGCAGACGCAGCTTAAATGGGCCGACAGGCCAATAGAGAGTTTCGCCGTCCGGGCGTCGGTAGTCGCGCATAGTGAGGGCCGTACCTACTGGTGGGAATGACAGGGGTCAGTTTAGGCCGCAGCCCTCCCGGGTCAAGCGCCGCTGCCCAGCGTGGTCACCAGATAGCGAGCCAGCATGGCGACGCAGACCACCACGATCAAAGGCCGGATCAACCGGGCGCCGCCGCCGATCACGGCGTGAGCACCGAGGCGCGCGCCCAGCAACTGGCCGGCCACCATCACCGCGCCGGTGGCCCAGAGCACCTTGCCGCCGGCGATGAACAGGGCGAGCGAGGCGATGTTGCTGGCGAAGTTGAGCGCCTTGGCACGGGCGGTGGCGGTAATCAGGTCGCGGCCGCGCAGTGCCACTTCCACCAAAGCAAAAAAGGAGCCGGTGCCGGGGCCGAAGAAACCGTCATAAAAGCCGATGCCCGGAACCAGGGCGCGTTCGTAGGTCTTGTCGCTGACCCGGGGCGCCCGTTCCACCTGACCGGCGCCCTTTGAAAACAGAAAATAGAGGGCGATGATCACCAACACCACCGGAACCAGAATTTCCAGAATATCGGTGTGCATCACTTGCACCAGGATAGTGCCGAGGGCACTGCCGATCAGGGAGGCGAGGAAGGCCCGGCGCACATCGGCGATGCGGAAACGACGCCGGCGCCACAACGTGAACGCAGCCATGCCGGAGCCAAACGTGCCCTGCAACTTATTGGTGGCCAGCGCCTGCACGGGCGACAGGCCGGCCAGCATCAAGGCGGGCAGTGTCAGCAAGCCGCCGCCGCCGGCCAGGGTGTCGATGAAACCGGCGAGCAGCGACACCGCCGCCAATATCAGCAATATGGAGAGGTCTAATTCCACGATATCCCTTCCTGGCGAGGGCCTACTTTACCCCGGCGGATGGGGGGCTGGCGATGGGCGTCACTATGTTGCAGCATGATCTGCGTTACCATCGCGGAAAGGGAAGGTGATGGAGCGGCGTCGCCGGGGCCTCCGGCGTGGACGATTGAGGGTGTTATTGATGGTGGTGTCGGGACAAGGAAGGCTGGTGGGCTGGTTCACGGCGCTGCTGGTGCTGTGGTCGCTGACGCTGAGCGGATGCCAGCTGCTACCGCGGGAGCCGTTGCCCGAACCGGGGGTGGCCGGTGACGCCGGGCGGGATCAGCCCGGTACCTTGCATTTTCAGATCTCTCCCGGACATACCGGATCCTATTACGGCTGGCAGGTGGAAGTGACCGCCGCCGAGCATAACAAGGGCTTCATCTCGTTCACCTCCCGGCCAATGGAAGCGGGCCAGCGTCTGGACGCGCGCCTCTGGGCGGATCGATATCAGGTGCGGGTGTTGCATTTGGGGCGGGTGCGATTCCAGGAATGGGTGCCGGTGTCCGCCGGCGGCGATACTCTGATAGCGGTGAAACTGAGCTTTGTGCGGAGTACCGTTACGCCCCATGTGGGCGTGGAAGCTCGCGCGCGCCTGTACGGCAAGCCTTCCCGGGTACGTGACCTGTCCAGTAACTACCAGCCGTTTACCGTGCATGCCGGTGACGGTCTGCGGGTGATTTTCGATGGGCCCCAATACCGTGGTGAGCTGGCCGGCCCGGGGCGGCTCGAGTTCATCCAGAATGGCGCCACGCTGGCCACCATGGCGCAGGCGCGCATCGCCGCCAATGAGATCATCGGCGAGTTACGTTTCAAGGATGAGCGTAAAGTGGATCAGGCGCTGAACGGTGCTTTCTCGTTTCCCGATGGTACCGTTTCCGAATGGGCCGACGGCCGCCGCTTTGAAGGGGCATACCGGGGGCTGCAACCGGATCAGGGCAAATTGCAACTGCCCGACGGCGACCTCTGGCATGGCTCGGTGGAGTTGTTGATGCCGAGGGGGCCGGGTGTGCTCAAGCGTCGCGATGGCAGTTGGCTGGAGCTGCCTGCCGGCAGTGATCTGCTTACCCTCACCGGAACCGTGCCTTGCGGCCGGAGCAGTGGTGACAGCCGTCAATGTCATTACCTGGATGGCCAGCGTCTGTCCTCGGAAGCGGATTTGAAACGGCGCCTGGCCAGTCGCCAGACCGCTTCCTCCGGCCCCGCCGCCGGCTGCCAACTGGCCCAGGGTCATTTCAACCGTGGGCTCGGCCGCAGCCGGTTGTTGCTGGGGCCCGGTGGCGAAGGGGAGTTCGAGCAGTACTCCGGCAGCCGCCGGTTCCGTTTCTATACCGAGTTCGAATACCAGGCGCAGCCCGAACGGTTGGATGTGAAGTACGGTGAGGGCAGTTACATCCACGTGGAGAGCGGACAGGTCCTGCACCGTACCGGTATCAGTGAGGTGGCCTTGCCGTGCCGTTTCGACGGCCACACCCTGTGGCTCGAAGGAAAGCCCTACCAGCGTGATTGAAGCGCAAGCGCGCTTGGGAAGCTCCTGAATAAGTATGACGATGTCGCTGTTGCAGAAGACGTCGTCATACTTATTCAGAGACGTAGGTGGGTGCCATCATGCGTTGGCGAGGAAGACGACAAAGCAGCAACGTGGAGGATCGCCGGGGTCAGCCGCTCAGCGCCGGCAGTGGCGGCGGGGGCGCGGCTGTGTTGCTGCTCCGGGTGGTGCCCTGGCTGTTGCGCAGCAAGACCGGCCGGGTGCTGCTTCTGGTGGGCGTGGTGGGTTACGTCGGTGCCCGTTTGCTGGGAATCGACGTGTTGTCGATGGGGCAGGGGAACCTGACAGCGGAGCGGGGGCAGCCGTTGTCCGCCGAACAGCAGGAACTGGCGGAATTTTCCGCCGTGATACTGGCTGAGACGGAAGACACCTGGCGGCGTATTTTCGCTGGTATGGGGAAACAATACCGTGAACCGACCCTGGTGTTGTTCAGCAATGGCGTGCGTTCCGCCTGCGGCACCGCCAGTTCCGCGGTCGGCCCTTTCTATTGTCCCGGCGACCAGCAGCTTTATCTGGATCTGACCTTCTTCAACGAATTGCGCCGGCGCCACGGCGTGCCTGGGGATTTTGCCCAGGCCTATGTGATTGCGCACGAGGTGGGCCATCATGTGCAGACCCTGCTGGGTATCAGCCAGCGGGTACGCCAGGCCCAGTCCGGTCTTTCCCGGGCCGAGGCCAATGCCCTGTCGGTGCGGCAGGAATTACAGGCGGATTGCTTTGCCGGGGTGTGGGGACATGAGGCCGGACAAAAGCAACTGCTGGAGGAGGGGGACCTGGAAGAAGCCCTGACCGCCGCCAACGCCATCGGTGACGACACTTTGCAAAAGCAGGCGGGGCGTGCGGTGGTGCCGGACAGCTTCACCCATGGCAGCTCGGCCCAGCGGATGAAATGGTTCCGGCGTGGATTCGACAGCGGCGATATCAGCGCCTGCGATACGTTCGCGGGTTGAGACAAAAGGGTTCGTCGCGGTTTAGAGGGAAACAGGATTCCCCTCCATTGAGGGCAGCGGGGCTGTGTTAGGCCTTTGCGGGAACGCCGTAAATACATCCCTGTAAGCTCCCGGTCGAACGTCCCTGTTCGACAGGGTCCCACAAAGGCCTAACACAGCCCCGCTTCGAGGTAACCGACGGCCGTTTCTGGAAAGGGAAAGGATGTCCTGTCCACCGCGAGCAAACCACCACACCGGGATGGAAGGCCTCCGTGCAGACCCGTGCCCTCGATGGAGACGCCCATTCCCTGAATCAAAAAAAGGGGGCTTTCGCCCCCATATGGACCACCCATCGCCTGGATTAGCGGGCCGGACGAGGAACCCTGAACCAGGCGGCGTACAGCGCGGGCAGAAACAGGAGCGTCAGGGCAGTGGCGACGATCAGGCCGCCCATGATCGCCACGGCCATCGGGCCGAAGAAGTCGCTGCGGGACAGCGGGATCATCGCCAGCACCGCGGTGAGCGCGGTGAGGGCGATAGGCCGGAAGCGCCGTACCGTGGATTCAATGATGGCTTCGTATTGGCCGCGTCCCTGGGCCAGATCCTGGCCGATCTGATCCACCAGAATCACCGAGTTGCGCATGATCATGCCGGCCAGCGCGATGGTGCCCAGCATGGCGACGAAGCCGAACGGTTGACCGAAGAACAGCAGGAACAGGGTGACGCCGATCAGCCCCAGGGGCGCGGTCAGGAACACCATCACCGTCAGCGAGAAGCTGCGCAGTTGCAGCATCAGCAGCGTCAACACCACCAGCACGAACAGCGGCATGCCGGCGTTCACCGATTTCTGGCCGCGGGCGGATTCCTCCACGGTGCCACCTACTTCCAGCAGGTAGCCCGGTGGCAGGGCATCACGGATATCCTGCAAGGTGGGCTGGATCTTGTTAACCAGAGTGGCGGGCTGTTCGTCGCCGTAAATGTCGGCGCGGACAGTCACCGTCGGCAAACGATTGCGGTGCCAGATGACGCCTTCCTCGAAGCCGTATTCCAGGGTGGCGATCTGGGACAGCGGCACACTGCGGCCGTCCTCGTTCTGCACCGCCAGACTCGGTAACAGCCCCAGTGCTTTGCGCTCGCGGGCATCGCCACGGACTTCCACGTCGATCAACTCGTTGTCTTCCCGGTACTGGCTGACCGCCACCCCGGACAGCGAGCTTTGCAGAGCCTGGGACAGATCGGTGGTGTTGACGCCGAGCGCCCGGGCACGGTCCTGGTCGATGTTCAGGCGCACCACCTTGCTGGGTTCTTCCCAGTCCAGATGCACGTTGCTGACCTGCGGTTGCTCGCGTATTCGTTCCGCCACCTGGCGGGCCAGATCACGAACTTCGCCGATGTGCTCCCCGGATACCCGGAACTGGATCGGGTAGCCCACCGGCGGGCCGTTCTCCAGACGCGACACCCGCGAACGCACGGTGGGGAAGTCCGCCGCCAGCGTGTCGATCAGCCAGGAGCGAACTTCTTCCCGCTCCTCAATATTGCGGGTCAGCACAACGAATTGGGCGAAGCTCGCCGCCGGCAGTTGCTGGTCCAGAGGCAGATAGAAGCGGGGAGATCCGGTGCCGACATACGCCACGTAGTTCTCCACCTGGTCGTTTTCCGCCAGCAGGGCTTCGAGCCGCTCCGCCTGAGCCTGACTGGCTTCCAGTGAACTGCCTTCGCTCAGCTTCAGATCCACCATCAGTTCCAGTCGCGCGGAAGGCGGGAAGAACTGTTGCGGCACGAAGCGAAATAGCGCCACCGCGCCAATGAAGATCGCCACCGTCATCACGATCACGGTTTTGCGGTGGTAAACACACCAGCTCACCAGCGCGCGGAAACGGCGGTAAAACGGCTTCTGGTAGGGGTCGTGAACTTCACCGGCGTCATTGCGGCGCGCCAGATTGGGCAGCAGCTTGTCGCCCAGGTAAGGCACGAACACCACCGCGGTAATCCAGGACACCAACAATGACAATGTCACCACCTGGAAAATGGATCGGGTGTACTCGCCGGTGCCGGACTGGGCCGTGGCGATCGGCAGAAAGCCAGCCGCGGTAATCAGGGTGCCGGTGAGCATGGGGAAGGCGGTACTGGTCCAGGCGAAACTGGCCGCCTTGATCCGGCTCAGACCCTGTTCCATCTTGATCGCCATCATCTCCACCGCGATGATGGCGTCGTCCACCATCAGCCCCAGCGCCAGCACCAGCGCCCCGAGCGAAATCTTGTGCAGGCCGATGTCGAAGTAATTCATCAGCGCGAAGGTCATCGCCAGGACCAGGGGAATGGATAACGCCACCACCAGACCGGTGCGCAGTCCCAGCGAGAAAAAACTCACCAGCAGCACGATCACCAGGGCCTCCACCAGCACCCGCACAAAGTCGCCGACGCTGGCGCGTACCGCCGCCGGCTGGTCGGAGACCTTATGCAGTGACAGGCCAGCCGGCAGAGTGTCCTGCAGGCGCGCGAATTCCTTTTCCAGGTTTTCACCGAGGGCGAGAATGTCGCCGCCTGCCTTCATGGAGACCGCCAGGCCAATGGCGTCCTCACCCATGAAACGCATGCGCGGTGCCGGCGGGTCGTCGAAGCCACGGTAGACCTTGGCGATGTCCTCCAGGCGCAGGGTGCGGCCCTCGAATCGGATGGGGAAGCGGCGGATCTCCTCCACGCTTTGGAAATTACCGGAGGCGCGCAGGCGCACGCGGTCGGAGGGTGTCTCAAAATAACCGGCGTCGGAAACCGCGTTCTGTTGTTGCAGGGCCTGTTGCACCGCGCCGAGCGGAATGCCGAGGGCGGCCAGCTTGGTATTGGACAGCTCTACCCAGATTTTCTCGTCCTGCAGGCCAAGCAGCTCCACTTTGCCCACGTCCTTGACCCGTTGCAGGGCCAGTTGCAGGCGGTCGGCGTAGTCTTTCTTCAGCGCGTAATCGAAGCCGTCACCGGTGAGCGCGTAGATATTGCCATAGGTAGTGCCGAACTCGTCATTGAAGAACGGGCCCTGGATACCCTGGGGCAGGGTGTGGCGGATATCGCCCACCTTCTTGCGCACCTGATACCAGAGATCGGGAATGTCGTCGGAGTGCATGTCGTCCCGCGCCATGAACATGACCTGGGACTGACCGGGGCGGGAAAAGGAGGTGATGCGGTCATAGTCCCCGGTTTCCATCAGCTTCTTTTCGATACGCTCGGTGACCTGACGGGAAACGTCCTCGGCGCTGGCGCCGGGCCACAGCGTGTTCACCACCATGACCTTGAAGGTGAACGGCGGGTCCTCGCTTTGTCCAAGCTGGCTGTAGGAAAGCGCGCCGAGGGCGCCCAGAAGGATCATCGCGTAGAGCACCAGGGCGCGGTTGTGCAGCGCCCATTCGGACAAATTGAAACGCATCCTCAGTGTCCCCCGTCGCCGAAGTCCACCTGCCGATTGCGACGATCCACCGGTTTCACGGTCTGGCCTTCGCGAAATAACTGGGCACCAGCGGCGACGATCCAGTCACCGGCTTCCAGGCCGGCCAGCACCGGCACCTCGTCTTCCTGGTAAGGCCCCACGCGGACGGGGGCTTTCACCAGGGTCTGGTCCGCCGGATTCACCTTCCAGACATAAGGGGCGCCTTCCTCGGCGGTGAGGGCGCTGAGCGGGATGCTCATGCGGGTGCCACCTTGTGGGAAGAATACCCGGGCGCTTTGTCCCAGATCGGCGGGCACGTCGTCACTGGTGAAAGCCACCCGCGCCGCGTAGGTGCGTAATTGCGGATCGGCGGACGGGGCGATCTCGCGGACCCGACCGTCATAATGGTCACCGGGCCGAGACCACAATTCCACTTTGACGTCCTGTTTGAGAGAAACCTGATTGACGCGGTTTTCCGGCAGATGGATCAGTACTTCACGATCGCCGTCGGCGGCCAGCGTGAACACGGTCTGACCGGCCGCCACCACCTGCCCGACTTCGACCTGGCGGCTCATGATGACCCCGTTCCGGGGCGCGTGCAGTTCGGCGTAACCGGCCTGGTTGCGGGCTACTTCCAGATCGGCGTGGGCCTGGCGCAGCTGTGCCGCGGCGGCTTCGAGCTGGCTGCTGACCGAATCGTACTGGGACTGGCTGATCACCTTGCGTTCCAGCAGGGTCTGGTAGCGTTTCTGCTCACTGAGCGCCAGATCATGGTCGGCCTTGGCGGCGGCCACCCGGGCGCGGGAAGCATCCAGCTGCAGGCGCACGTCGCGAGGGTCGATACGGGCCAGCGGCTGTCCCTTCTCCACCCGGTCTCCGACTTCCACCAAACGCTCGATCACCTTGCCGCCGACCTGGAACGCCAGATCGGGCTCGTAGCGGGCGCGGACCTCGCCGGCGAAGCTGTCATGGCCGGCGCGGGTGCTGTCCGGCTGGACCACCAGAGCGGTGCTGATAGTGTGCTCGGTGGTGGTGGCATCACCGCTGCAGCCGCCAAGCGCGCTGGTAAGCAGGGTGCCAAGAAACAGCAGGGGCAGGCCCGAAGCGCCCACGCGGTGAGTGGGTAAGTGCGATGTGGATCGATTGCGGCGAGTCATGGAACACCTTATCCCTTGTTGGTACCCCCGGGCGGGAAAGAGCGCCTGCGGATAGCAGTAACAACAACGTCGTTATTTTGTCGGTTGAATGGTAAACTCGCCGGTATAGTAAAATTAGTGAACTCGCCAGTCCACCATTTGTTGAGATCATGTCGAACAATCTGACCCGCAGCGGCCCGGGCCGCCCCAAAGACCCCGTCAAACGCGACGCCATCATGGCCGCCGCCACCACCCTGTTTCTGGAACAGGGGTATTCCGGCACCAGCATGGATGCCATTGCCGCCGCTGCCGGTGTCTCCAAACTCACGGTTTACAGTCACTTCAAGGACAAGGAGGCGCTGTTCGCCGCCGCGGTGGAGATCAAATGCCAGGGACAGATGCCCTTGCCGATCTTCCATTTCGACGAGAGCCAGTCGCTGGAACAGGTATTGCTGCGCATCGCCCGCTCCTTCCATGAACTGGTGACCCAGGATGATGCGGTCAATCTGATGCGGCTGATGGCGGCTCAGGCCGGGCAGGACCAGACCATGGCCCGGTTGTTCTTCGAGGTGGGACCGCAAAAGACGCTGCTGGATATGGAGCGGCTGCTGGCGGAGCTGGACCGGCGCGGATTATTGCGGGTGACGGAGCCGGATCGCGCCGCCGATCATTTCTTTTCCCTGATCAAGGGCTGCCATGAGATGCAGGTGCTGATCGGTTGCGGCGAACCGATGACGGCGGAGGACGCCGAAGCCCATATCACCGATGTGGTGGCCATGTTCCTGCGCGCTTATGCGCCATAGAGACGCACGGCGAGCAGCACCACCAGCAGTGCCAGCACGGCACTGACGCTCTGCCAGAAACGCACCGGATGGCGCTCCATCAGCGGTGCCCGGATGGGATGCGCCAGACCCGGATTGGGATGGCGCAGGTCATGGATAAATTCCGATAACTCCCGATAACGCTTGTCCGGATGCGGATGCACCGCCTTGCGCAGGGTTCCGTCCACCCAAGCCGGCAGATCACGGTCGTCGCGCAGGGCACTGCGATAGCGGAGCCGGTTCTGCGCGGCCCGGGTCCGGCACTGGGACACGGCGGTGCCGTAGGGCAAATCCCCGGTCAGCAGTTGATAGGTGATGACACCGAGGGAAAACAAATCAGAGGCGGTATCGCCCGGTTCTCCGAGAAAGTACTCCGGCGCCATGTAAGGCAAGGTGCCTTGCGGCGCTTCCCGGTCCCGGGGCGGGGCCAGCTCCGCCAGCCCGGCCACGCGGGCGGCGCCGAAGTCGATCAGGGTGACGGTGCCGTTGGCGTCGACCATCACGTTCTCCGGGCGCAGGTCCTGGTGCAGCATCTCCCGCCGATGAAAGGCGTACAGCGCGCGGGCGATCTGTTCCACCAGATCCCGAACCGTTTCCAGCGAAGGGTTGGGGTGGTCGCGCATCCACTGAGTCAGGGTTTTCCCGTCCACATAGTCCGTCACGGTGTACAGGTAACGACGTTGCCGTTGCCTTGGCGGCGCCTTGAGAACATGGGGATGATCGATGCGATGGGCGATCCATTCCTCCATCATGAACCGTTCCAGAAAGGCGCGATCAGCGGCGCGGTCGATGGCCGGGGTTTTCAGTACCACGGTGGTGCCGCTGTCCAGATCCTCCGCCAGATAGACATGGCTGCGGCTGCTCGCATGCAGCTCCCGCAGAATACGGTAGCCGTCGAATTCCATGCGAACCTGCAACTCCGGCGGTAGCGGCAGATCGTCAAGGCGGCCGGACAAGGCGGAGGGCTCCGCCCGCGGCAACCGGTCGACGCGCAGTACCTGCACGGTCAGGTTATCCTCGCTGCCGCGTTCGTAGGCCAGCGCCGCCAGGGTCTTTGCCGCCTGTTGCGGATCGGTTTGCGAGGCCAGAGTGCTGATCAGGGTGTCGGCATCCAGATACTCGTGGACGCCGTCGGTGGCCAGCACGAACCAGTCCCCTTCCGTTACCGGCATGCTGAGATGATCGATTTCCGCGCGGGCGTTCATGCCCAGCGCCCGGCTCAGGTAACTCTGCTCTTGTGACACCCACAACCGGTGATCTTCGGTGAGCTGTTCCAGGACGCCATTACTCAGCCGATACAGGCGGGCATCACCCAGATGGAAGCAATGGGCGCTGTCCCCCTTGATCACCAGAGCGGTAAAAGTGCATACGTAGCCCCGGTCCAGGTCATAACGGTATTGGCTTTGGCGGGTTTGCGCGTGCAGCCAGGCATTGGTGGCATTGATCACCCGTTGCGCGGATTGCCGTACCGACCAGGTCTCCGGGGTGCTGAAGTAGTCTTCGAGAAAGCTGCTGACCGCGGTTTCCGAGGCGATGTGACTGACGTTGCTGCTGCCGATGCCATCGGCCAGCGCCAGCACCAGCCCCTTGCTGGTCAGCGGCATTCCCTCGGGAATCAGCGCGCCGTGGAAATCTTGATTGACGGCTTTGCGGCCTTTGTCGGAGTACTGTCCCAGGGATACCTGAAGGGAGGAAGGCATGGTGTTGGGCGCCCCGTCCGTGGCCGGAGCGCGGTCCTTTCGGTTGCTGCTCCCGGGATTACAGGGAACGTTTCGGCGCGGTGCGCACATGGGTGGTATAGAGAGTCAGACCGGTGAAGGCGAGGCCGCCCACCAGGTTGCCCAGCGCTGTGGGAATTTCGTTCCAGATAAAGTAGTCCGCCACTGAGAAATCGCCGCCCATCAGCATGGCGCAGGGGAACAGGAACATGTTCACCACCGAGTGCTCGAAGCCCATGTAGAAGAACAGAAAGATCGGCATCCACATGGCGATCACCTTGCCGGAAACATTGGTGGAAATCATCGCGCCCACCACGCCCATGGACACCATCCAGTTGCACAGCATGCCGCGAATGAAAATGGTGATCCAGCCGGCCAGGCCATACTCGGCATAGCCGAGGGTACGGGATTCACCAATGGCCGCCAGCTTTTCGCCCACGGCGCCTGGCTCCGTGTTGAAGCCGTAGGTAAGAATGAACGACATCATGAACGCCACGGTGAGCGCGCCGGCGAAGTTGCCCAGGAACACGAGGCCCCAATTCTTCAGCACGCGGTTGCCGGTCACTCCCGGGCGCCGGTCCAGCAGCGCCAGCGGGGTCAGCATGAACACGCCGGTCAGGAGGTCGAACCCCATCAGATAGAGCATGCAGAAGCCGACGGGGAACAACAGGGCCCCGATCAGGGGGTTGCCAGTTTGCACCGTGATGGTTACCGCCATGGCCGCCGCCAGGGCGAGGATGGCGCCAGCCATGTAGGCACGGATCAAAGTGTCGCGGGTGGCCATGTAAATCTTCGATTCACCGGCATCCACCATTTTGGTGACGAATTCGGAAGGCACTAGGTAAGACATGGTCGCACTCTCTGGATCATCAAGGTTTGCGGAAAGCCCTTAAAAGCGTCGTTCTATTGCTAGGGAAGGGAGCAGCAAGAACCGCACCAGGAGAGCAGAGAAATCATTAACTATTTGATATAAAAGGAGTTTATTGTTTTGGTGGTAGTGGCGACCCAGATCCGGTTCGAAAGTATGGCGCCATTGTGGTGCATTGGCCCGGGTCCGTTTTGGTGCTTTACCGGAAGGCGTGTCGTTAATTGTGCGGTATCGGCAATCGGGGTAGGCTGCCGGCTTCCCCCTGCCGGCCTTCACCATGCTTCAACACTTCCTGGAACACTTTGGCTATCCCGCCCTGTTCGTGGGGACCTTTCTGGAAGGCGAGACGATTCTGGTACTGGCGGGGTTCCTGGCGTTCCATGACTATCTGCGTCTGGACCTGGTGATATTCACCGCTTTCGCCGGTGCTTTTTGCGGCGATCAGCTCTGGTTTCTGCTCGGGCGTCACCATGGCCGGCGGTTGTTGCGACGCAAGGCGCGCTGGGAAGCGGCGGGGGAAAAAGCCTTGGGTCTGGTGCGGCGCCACCCGGATCTGTGGGTGCTGGGTTTCCGTTTCGTCTATGGCCTGCGTACGGTGATGCCGGTGGTGATCGGCCTGTCCGGCTATCCGCCGCGCCGGTATTTGCTGTTCAATGCCCTGGGCGCCGCGATCTGGGCAACGGCACTGGGCTTCGCCGCCTTCCATTTCGGCACCCTGCTGGAAGGGCTGCTTGGCCATCTGAAACGCTACGAGTTTTATGTGTTGGGGGGCCTGCTTCTGATCGGTGTGCTGATGTGGCTGTGGCGCCATTTTCGCGCACCTCGCTGACACGCGATTCGCCGCCCTCAGCGGTGGGACATCCATGGTCCACGAACCGCTTTAGTCTTTCTATACCCTGAGCTCAGTACATATCGTTTTCCCCGAGCCCGCGGTCTGGCTACCTTGCGATTCTGGTTTTCCTGACAGAGAAGCGAGCCTGCCCCATGATCACTGTATTCACGGATTCTTCCCCCAACGGCTTCAAGGTCACCATTGCTCTTGAAGAGCTGGGGCTGCCTTATGCGCTGGAACAGGTCAATCTTCATGCTGGCGAGCATCGCCAATCGTCTTTCCTGGCGATGAACCCCCATGGCCGGATTCCCGTCCTGCGTGATGAGCAAACCGGAGTGACGCTTTTTGAGTCCTCGGCGATCCTGTTGTATCTGGCGGAAAAAACCGGGCGCCTGCTGCCGGAGGCGTTGACGGCCCGTTGGGAAGCGATCAAATGGCTGCAGTTTCATTCCGCCAGCATGGGGCCGATACTGGGACAGCGCGTGCATTTCGAGTTGTTCGCGCCGACCCGGTTGCGCGAGGCTATTGATCGTTACCGGAGCTTGAGCGAGGAAGCCTTCGCCACGCTGGACCGGCATCTGAGTAGCCGGGTCTTTCTGGCTGGCGACAGCTATTCCATCGCCGATATCGCCACTTTCGGCTGGACGCATATCGCCGTGATTTGCGGCTTCGGATTCGAGCACCATCGCCATTTGACACGCTGGCATGATGCCGTGGCGCGGCGGCCGGCGGTAGGGCGTGGCGTGATGCTGCCGGCACCGGCCACCGGGCCGTGATGTTTATTCAATATCAAGAACAGGTTCCAGGGTGATCAGGTATGACGTACAGGGCTGATGTGTTAGCCACGCCGCTGGGGCCGATGATTGCCCTGGTTGATGAGCAAGGTGCTCTGGTGCGTCTGGAGTTCGTTGATGGGCAGCATCATCCGGCCAGTGTGCATTGGCGCGGCCTGTCCTATGTTCAGGATGCGGCGGCTGTCCGTCCTGTGGCGGAGCAACTGGACGCTTATTTCGCTGAGCAATTGACGGATTTCGACGTGCCGCTGGCGCCCCTGGGTAACGCTTTTCTGCAAGAGGCCTGGCGCCATCTGCGGCGAGTGCCCTACGGCACCACCATCTCCTATGGCGAGTTGGCAACACGGCTGCCCCGGCCCACTTCGGCGCGGGCTATTGGCCGTGCCAATGCGGTCAATCCGATCGCCATTATTGTCCCTTGTCACCGGGTGATTGGTGCCGACGGCAGCCTTACCGGCTACGCTGGCGGGATCGAACGCAAGCAGGCGTTGCTTGAGTTGGAGTGCGCGCTGCCGCAGCGGAGTTTGTTGTGATCAGTCCTCGCCGCACGATGCCTCCTGTGCCAGCCATTCTCTGAAGAGTGTCATGGCCGGCTTTTCCTGCACCGAAGACGGCCACACCAGATAATAGGCGAAATCCGATGGCCAGGGCTGATCCAGAGCCAGTACCAGCCGGCCGGCATCGATTTCCGCCCGGGCATGCACATCCCGGATCAAAGCGAGACCCTGCCCGGCCTCCGCCGCCCGGATCAGCAGCAGCTCGTCATTGAATGCGGGTCCCCGGTCGGCGTGGGTCGGTTCGCTCACCCCCAGTGCTTTCAGCCACAGCACCCAGTCCGCCCGGTTGCTGTTTTGCAGTAGTGGGAAGGCCAGACAGTCGGCGGGTTCCTGGATCAGTGGTCCCCGGGCCAACAGGGCGGGGCTGGCCACCGGCACCAGCACCGACGCCATCAGGCGCAGGCATGCCAGTCCGGGGTAATCGCCCAGGCCGTGACGGATCGCCACGTCCACCCGGTCACGCTGAAAGTGGATCAGATCGGATGAGGCCTCCACGCGAACATCGATATCCGGGTGACGCTCGGTGAAGCGGCCGAGACGGGGCACCAGCCAGGAGGCGGCAAAGGACGGCGTGGTGCTCACGGTCAGTGTTTGCCGGGCGTTCCGGGCTTCCAGGCTGCCCAGGCTGCGTTCGATCTGTTCGAAGGCCTGGAGCAGGGCGGGATGAACCTGTTCGCCGGCTTCGGTGAGCTGCATGCCCTGGCGGGTTCGGATAAACAGAGGCGCGCCGATCCGCTCCTCCAACTGTTTCAGTTGCTGACTGACCGCGCCGGGCGTAACCCCCATCACCCCGGCGGCGCGCTTGACGCTGCCATGCCGTCCAATTTCAGTAAAGGCGCGTAGGGCCAGTAACGGCAGAACCGCACTCATGATTTAGTTTGCCTATGCCTGATGTTTGAGACAGATCGGGGCAATGCCCTTCCACCTAATGGAGTCTCCCTCTTTTGGTACCATTTTGGAATTTAGTTTTTCTGAATAAAAAACAAAAATCTCCAGGTCCGAAAAGGGCGAGTAGCGGACGGCACCGGGGGGTATGATCGGTTCCATGTGGATTGACGATGATCAGTGTTATCAGGCCCTTCGCACCCGCGATGTTCGTTTCGACGGGCGCTTTTTCGTGGCGGTGTCCTCCACCGGCGTGTACTGCCGGCCGGTGTGTCCGGCGCGTCTGCCGAAGCGGGAGAACTGCCGTTTCTTCGCCAGCGCCGCGGCGGCGGAATCCGAAGGCTACCGTCCTTGTCTGCGCTGCCGGCCGGAACTGGCGCCGGGGGATGCCAGCGTGGACGCGAACCGCCGCCTGGCCAGACAGGCGGCGGAATATCTGGATGCCGGGGCGGGCGATGGGGAATCGCTGACGACTCTGGCGGAACGGCTTGGCGTCACCGATCGCCATTTGCGCCGGGCTTTCCACTCCGAATTCGGCGTGGCGCCGGTGGAATACGTGCAAACCCGGCGCTTATTGCTGGCCCGGCGTCTGTTGCGCGACACCGGCCTGACCATTACCGAGGTGGCGCTGGCCGCCGGTTTCAACAGTTTGCGGCGCTTCAACACCCTGTTCCGGGGGCGTTATGGGCAGCCGCCCTCGGCATGGCGACGGGCCGCGTCAGGGCGTCGCACCAGCGACGGCGAATTGGTCTTTCATTTGAGCTATCGGCCGCCCTTTGATTGGGAGGCGCTGCGCGATTTTCTCGCCGCCCGGGCCATTCCCGGAGTGGAAGGCATGGAGCGGGGACAATACCGGCGTACCGCGTTGATCCGGCGTGGCGACAAAGTTCACCGTGGCTGGCTGACCGTGGCGCCGGGGCCGCGCAACGGACTCACGGTGACGTTGTCCGAGTCTCTGGCACCGGTGGTGCCGGAGGTGTTGGTTCGCTTGCGCCGGCTGTTCGATCTGGACGCCCAGCCGGCGCTGGTGGCGCAACGGCTGGGTTCGCTGGCGGCGGCGCGGCCGGGGCTGCGGGTGCCGGGGGCCTTCGATGGTTTCGAAGCGGCGGTGCGCGCGGTGCTGGGACAACAGATCACGGTCAAGGCGGCGCGAACTCTGGCCGGTCGGGTGGCGGCGTCACTGGGCGAGCCGCTGGACACGCCGTTCGAGGATCTGACCACCACCTTCCCGGAGGCCGCCGTGGTGGCCGCCGCCGAGGCGGAGACGCTGGGATTGCTGGGCATCATTCGCGCCCGGGTGAAGGCGATCCAGGCGCTGGCCGCTGCCTGTGCCGAGGATCCCATGCTGCTGTCGCCGGCGGCGGATGTGGAGCGTACCCTGACCGAGCTCAAGGCTCTGCCCGGCATTGGTGACTGGACCGCCCAATATCTGGCGATGCGGGCGCTGTCCTGGCCGGATGCGTTTCCCGCCGCCGACCTTGGCGTGCTCAAGGCGTTGGGGGAGACTTCGGCGGTGGCGGTGAGACGGCGGGCGGAGGCCTGGCGCCCCTGGCGCGCTTATGCGGTGATGCATCTTTGGTTCGGTGGCCAGGAGGACAAGACCCCATGATCGAGTATCACGCTTTACCCACATCCCTGGGCGCGTTGTTGCTGGCGGCGGAAGACGACGCGCTGGTAGGCGCTTGGTTCGAAGGGCAGAAATACCATCCTGACCCGCGTCCCTGGCGGCACAATCCGGCTCATCCACTGCTGGTGACCGCCGCGAATCAGGTGCGCGCCTACTTCAGCGGGGAGCGCCGCGATTTCGATTTGCCGCTGGCGCCACGCGGGACCGAATTTCAGCGCCAGGTCTGGGGCGCCCTGAGGGAAATCCGTTGTGGGAACACCTCCACCTATGGCGAATTGGCGCACCGGCTCGGCCGGCCCCGGGCGGTACGGGCGGTGGGGGCCGCAGTGGGCCGCAACCCCTGCTCGGTGATTATCCCATGTCACCGGGTGCTGGGAGCGAATGGCAGCCTGACCGGCTATGCTGGCGGCATCGATCGCAAGGCCCGGCTGCTGGCACTGGAGGGCGGCGTACCCAACAACGGCTCCCTGTTTGATTGACCACGGCCGCAGGTTGATTCGCGAGCAAGCTCGGCTCCCACAGCGGCTTCGTAGCCCACTTTGTGGGAGCCGAGCTTGCTCGCGAATACAGCGCCCATGGTGGACCCACGAAAGCATCGCGGAGAACCGCTTGGACAGCGACTGAACCTATTTGTCGAAATCCCCAGCCGCGAGACGACTAGCGATGAACAGCGGCTCTGGCCGTCTTTTTCACCAGCACCTTGAGAGGTCCCGATCATGTCCAAAATGATTTTCGTCAACCTGCCCGTGGCGGATCTGCCCGCGTCCATGGCGTTCTACGACGCGCTGGGTTTCGAGAACAATCCGCATTTCACCGATGACACCGCCGCGTGCATGGTCTGGAGCGAGTCGATCCACGTCATGCTGCTCACCCATGACAAGTGGCGCTCATTCACCCAGAGGCCGATTCCGCCCGCCACCGCCAGTGAAGTGATGCTGGCGCTCAGCCTTGACAGTCGCGAGGACGTGGACGCCATGAACGACACCGCCGCCGCCCAGGGTGGCACCGCCGATATCAATCCGGTCCAGGATCTGGGGTTCATGTACAACCGCAACCTGGCGGACCCGGACGGCCATGTCTGGGAAGCGTTCTGGATGGACCCGTCGGCGATCCCCGGTGAATAACCGGATTCAGTCGGCCAGGCCGGCACAGGTTTGCGGGGGCATCTGCTGGTAACGGCGGCTGCGATGCCCCAGGTAAACGCCCAGGGCCAACACCACCGAGGTGGCGGCGAAAGTAGCCCGAAAGCCGCCGCTCCACTCAATGATCAGTGAGGCGGCGGCCGGGCCGATCAACTGGCCGACGGCGTAGAACAGGGTGACGAAACTCACCGCCACGGCGGCCTGATGGGGCGCCACGGTTTCGGTGGAGGCGGCCAGGATGGAAGTGAACAGGCCGGAGATGCACAGGCCCAGAATCAGGAAGTGGGCGACGAACATGGGTTGTACCGGCCACAGCACCGGCAGGGCGGTGCCCACCAGGGACAGCGTCATCGCCAGCACCAGACTGTTGGAATAGCCCAGCCGGTCCGCCAGGCCGCCCCACAGCGGACCGGTGAACACGGACATGATGCCCATCATCGACACCAGATGACCGGTGGTCAGTGCCGGTACTCCGGACTCCAGAGCATAGCTGTACATGAACGTGGTTTGCACGATGTAGGTAAGGCCCTGCACACCGTACACCAGTCCAACCGTGATCACGTGAGGATTGCGGAACACCGGCAAATCCTTGGCGCGGACCTTGGGGCTGGCGCTGGCGGACCGATCCAGAGGATTGCGCAGAATCAGCATCGACATGACCAGCACCGCCAGCCCGCCCGCGGCGAACAGCAGCCAGACGTCGCGCCAGCCCTGGTCGGCGCTGCGTTCGGTCATGGCCGGCACGATCAGGCCGACCAGCAGCATGCCCAGCCCCACGCCACTGTTGGCGAAGCCGATCACCGCGCCGCGCCGGTGCGGGAAAGTGTTGGCCAGCAGCGAGATCAAAGGGGTGTAGCCGAAGGCCGTGCCCATGCCCAGTACCAGCATCAACAGCAGGATCGGCACGAAGTCACTGGCGTGGGCGAGGCCGAAGAAGCCGCCGGTCACCAGCATGAGTCCGAGTACCACCGAAGTCTTGCCGCCGAAGCGGGCAGCGAACACACCGGCCACCATCACCAGCAGCAGATAACCGAGGGCGTTCACCGTGCTCAGGTTCGCCGCCTGGGCATTGCTCAGCCCCAGGCCGTCGCGCATGGCCGGCAGCACCAGGCCATAGCTGAGACGGGCAAACACCAGGATGGCGATAGTGCACAAAGCCCCGTTGATCACCATCAAGGCGAAGGGCGGGCGGCGGCGGAAAAACGGCATGGTGGCCTCGGATTGATCTGATGTTGTTGTTCGTGCTCCCGGCTCGTCACCTCCGGTCGGGGTGGACGGATCAAGGCGCTTGCCATATTGGCTGCATTTGAGTGTAGCCCAACAACCGGTGGCGGGCATACTGGTTGGTTTGATGGTCTATAAAATCAGAAGTCGCCACAAGGCCGCTGTAGGCGCTTGCCTGCAAGCGAATTTTTGGGTCCTGGAACCCGATTCGCTTGCAGGGCAAGCTCCTACAGCGGCTTCGTAGTGCGGTTTGTGGGAAGCGAATGGCGTGCTTATTCCCGGCCCTGGAAGAACCGTAGCACCTTGCGGATTCTGCGACGGTCCGCGTCATTGAGTCGGGAGTGGCCGGTATAGCGCAGATAAAAACGCAGGCGTTGCGTCCGGCTGAGAGTGTGTTTGGCGACTTTGTCCAGGCAGGCGAGATCCTTGATCACGCGGTAGTGCAGGAACGGGCCGAACCAGAAGCGGCCGGCGGGGCAATCGATGAAGAACACCCGGGGCGGGGTGCCGGTAACCAGAATATTGCGCCACTTCATATCGCCGTGGCAGAAGCCCCGGGCATGCATGACACGCAGGCCGTCGGCGACCTGGTCGGACACCGTGGCCACCCAGGCCCGATCCCGCAGGCAGGCGGCGCCGGAGCGGGCCAGGGTGGCGAGATCGGTACTGTCGGGGATGCCCACGGTGATCAGGGCACCCTGATGAAAGCGGCCCAGACGCCGGCGGAAACCGGCGCCGACCACCTCCGGTACCGGCAGCCCCCAGCGACGGAACAGATCCAGGTTACGCCATTCCCGTTGCACTCGTGGGGTGCCGATCCAGTTGTGCAGGTGACCGCCGCCGTTGCGGTACCGTTTGACGAAGAAGGTCCGCTCGCCACGGTGCAGGCGCACCACGTCTCCCATGGGGCCGTCCGAGACCACTTGCCCCTGGAGTTGAAACACGGCGTCCAGACCGTCGAAAGCGTGTTGGTCCGGGGCGCTTTTGACCCACCATCTCATGGCTATGCCCGTTCCCTTCTATAAAAAGGTCTCGCCCGAAAGCAGCGTCTATTGTAACGCCGCATACCGGGAAAATCCGGCGCTGACGGGGCGGGCTCTCGCGGACACGGCAAAACCCCCTTAAAGCGGGCGCAAATCCGTTACACTACGCCTCTTGGCCCGACCGCTGGCGGGTGGGTATCGATGCGAGGAGAGAATGGCATGACGGGGTTCGCCGAACTGGGGCTGCATGAGCGCCTGCTTAAGGGGATAGAGGCGTGCTCGATGGAGACGCCCACGGAAGTGCAGAGCGAGGCGATTCCGCAGGCGCTGGCCGGACACGATCTGCGTGTCACCGCCCGCACCGGCAGTGGCAAGACCGCCGCCTTCGCGCTGCCGTTGCTGCAGCATCTGTTGCTGGAACCCAAGCCGCTGGCCGGCACCCGTGCTCTGATTCTGTCTCCCACCCGGGAGCTGGCCAGCCAGTTGCAGAAGCAAGTGCAGGCGCTGGCGGGATTCACCTTCATCCAGTCCGAAGTGGTCACCGGCGGCGAGGATTTCAAAGTCCAGGCGGCCCGCATTCGCAAGAATCCGGAGATTCTGGTCGGCACGCCGGGGCGCCTGCTGGAACAGTTGGAGGCGGGGAATCTGGCCCTGGCGGATCTGGCGGTGCTGGTGATCGATGAAGCCGACCGCATGCTCGACCTTGGCTTTGGCGAGGATGTCAGCCGTCTGGCCGCGGCCTGTCCGGAGCAGCGCCACACCTGGCTGTTCTCCGCCACCCCGGGGGACGCCAACATGGAGCGCCTGGTGCGCGGTGTGCTGCGTGAGCCCCGAGTCCTGGCGTTGCATACCGTCCGCGAAATTCATCATGGCATTCGCCAGCAGGTGATCACCGCCGACGACGCGGCGCACAAGGAGCGTCTCACCCAATGGCTGTTGGCCCATGAGACCTACGCCAAGGCCATGGTGTTCACCAATACCCGGGTGCAGGCGGATCGCCTCGGCGGGGTGTTGCGCGCCACGGCTCGCAACAAGGTTTATGTGCTGCACGGTGAGAAAGCGCAGAAAGACCGCAAACAGGCCATGGACCGGTTGCGCAACGGCGATGTGGATATCCTGGTGGCCACCGACGTGGCCGCCCGGGGCCTGGATGTCTCCGGTCTGGACCTGGTGATCAACTTCGACATGCCGCGCAGCGGTGACGATTACGTCCATCGCATTGGCCGTACCGGCCGGCTTGGTGGCGAGGGGTTGGCGGTATCGCTGGTGAGTGCCAGCGAGTGGAATTTGATGGCGAGCATCCAGCGTTATCTCGATCAGCAGTTCGAGTTCCGCCTCATCGAGCCCCTCAAGGCCCGCTATCAAGGGCCGAAGAAACGGCGCGCCGATGGCCGTGCGGTGGGCAGCAAAAGCAAAAAGCTGAAACGTAAGGCCGCCGCCAAAAGCGGCACGAAGAAGGTGAAGAAAGCCTCCGGAGCCCGCGGTAAGGCGAAACCCGCCGCCCAGGAACTCAAAGGCGGTCACGCCACCCTCAAGCGCAAACCCCGTTCCCAAGACTGATTTGCGGTCCATAGTCTTTTTAAGGTGCTGTCATGAGTGAATCGACCCCGGTGATCCGGTTGAAGAAAAACGAGGAACGCCGGCTCAAGGCCGGGCACGAGTGGATTTACGCCAATGAGATCGACACCCGCGAGCAGCCGTTGAAAACCCTGCCCGCCGGCGGCGCCTGCGTGGTGGAGGATCACCGTGGCAAAGTGCTGGGGCGGGCATTGCTCAGCCCCAACTCCCTGATCGCCGCGCGCCTGTACAGCCGCGATATCCGTCAGGAACCCAGTAAGAGTTTCTTCAAGAAGCGCATTGCCGAAGCTCTGGCGATGCGCGAGACCCTGTTCGCTGAACCCTTCTATCGGCTGATTTACGGCGAGGCCGACGGCCTGCCGGGGCTGGTGGTGGATCGTTTCGGCGATACCCTGGTGCTGCAGTGTGGTACCGCCGGCATGGAAGCGTATCTGCAATTGGTGGTGGAAGCCCTGGACGCGGTGCTGGAGCCGGCTTGCATCGTTGTCAAAAACGACGCCTCCGTGCGCGCCCTGGAGGGTCTGCCCATTTATGTGCGGGCGGAGAAGGGCGAACTGCCGACGGTTTTGTCGCTGCGCGAGAACGGGGTGGACTTTCAGGCGCCACTGGCGGAAGGGCAGAAAACCGGTTGGTTCTTCGATCACCGTGCCGCCCGGGCGCGCATGGCGCCACTGGCGAAGGGCGCGCGGGTGCTGGATGTCTTTTCCTACTGCGGTGGCTGGGGTGTGCAGGCGGCGGTGGCCGGGGCTGGAGAAGTGACCTGTATAGACAGCTCCTCCACGGCGCTGGATTTCGTGCACGCCAATGCCGAGCGCAACGGTGTGGCGGATAAAATGCGGACCCTGGAAGGCGATGCCACCGCCGCCATGAAGCAATTGGTGAGCGACGGCGAAAAGTTCGATCTGGTGGTGCTGGACCCGCCGGCATTCGTCAAGCGGCGCAAGGATTTCAAGAACGGTCTGGCCGGCTATCACGCCATCAATGAGTTGGCGGTGCGGCTGGTGAAACCCGGTGGTTACTTTGTGTCGGCGTCCTGTTCCATGTTGCTGCCAGCGGAGAAGCTGCTGGATGTGGTGCGCGCCAGCGCCCGCCACATCGACCGGCGTCTACAAGTGATTGGCTATGAAGGGCAGGGGGCGGATCACCCGATTCATCCGTCGATACCGGAAACCGCTTATTTGAAGAGCTGGTTCAGCCGGGTGCTGTTCAAGGTCTGAGGCCGGACATACCGACCGGCGCATGAATTTACATGTTGCCACGAAGCCGCTGTGGGAGGCTTGCTTGCAAGCGAATGTCCCAAACGTCGGAGGGCGGAATTCGCCAGCAAGCTGGCTCCCACAGGCCCTGCCACGAAGCCGCTGTGGGAGCTTGCCTGCAAGCGAATGCCCAACGCCGGAGGGCCGTATTCGCCAGCAGGCTGGCTCCCACTGGCGGACATTGGAGTCATAAAGCAATCCGCGCCAGCACCGCCAAGGCCAGTCCCGCCAGAATCAGCGTGGTTCCTCTTTCCAGCCAGTCGTGGTGACGCGCCAGCCAGGCCGGCGCCGGTCCCCGCGCCAGGACCAACGCGAACAGACTGTACCAGGCACCGTCGATGACCACGGCGGTGGTGGCCATCTGGATCCGCGCCGGGGTGCCCATATCCGCCTCGATGAACTGGCTGAATAACGCCAGGAAGAACAGAGCCACCTTGGGGTTCAGCAACGCGATGAGGAAACCGTCGCGGGCGGCACCGCGGGTGGCTTGTACCTCGGCTTCGGGAGCCGGTCCGGCGGCGGCGCGCCAGCTTTTCCAGGCCAGCCACAACAGGAACAGCGCCCCGGCCGCCGAGATCAGGGTTTCCAGCCAGGGGAAGCGGTGCAGCAGCGCCGCCAGTCCCGCCACCGAGGCCGCGGCGTAGACGGCGATGCCACCGGCGTGGGCCAGACCGGCGGTGACCCCGCCGCGCGCACCGCTCAGCACGGTGTGGCGGGTCACCACCGCCAGACTGGCGCCCGGCGTCATCGCGCCGAGCAGACACACCGCCGCGAGAATCAGCCAGGAGTGAAGATCCAACATGCTATCGGCCCCGATGGCAAAGAGGGCATTTCAGTGCGCCGGGGCCTTGCCGTCAATATTGCGCGTAGACCTCGGTACCCTTTTCATCGAACAGCAGCACCTCATAGGGATCCTGGCGATCGCCCATTTCCATACCGGGAGAGCCAATCGGCATGGCCGGCACGGTCAGGCCAACGGCCTCGGGCCGCTCTTCCAGCAGGCGTTTTACTTCCTTGGCCGGCACATGGCCCTCGATGGTATAGCCATCGATAAAGGCAGTATGGCAGGAACCCAGTCCCGCCCGCAGCCCGGCTTTTTCCTTGATCGGCTGCAGGTTGTGGGTTTCGTGCACCTTCACATCGAAACCGTTTTCGCGCATGTGTTCCACCCATTTGATGCAACAGCCACAGGTGGGGGATTTGTACACCTCCAGGCTGGCGGCGGAGGCGGCCATGCTGGCCAGGGTAAGGGCGGCGCCCAGCAGTAGTTTTTTCATGGTGCGGTTCCTTTTCTCATAAAACATTAGTCGTTGACGATCAATGTACCCTGGTACATCTGCATCTGGCAGGTAAAACGGTATTCACCTGGCCGCTCCGGGGTCAGCGTTACGGTGGTGGCTTTGCCGGTGTCGAGAAATTCAGAGACGCCGAGCTCATGGAAGATTACTTGCTCCGCGCACGGACTCGGGTCCCGGCGCAGGAAGCGCAGCGTCAGCGGCTGCCCGGCCCGGGCCTGAATCACCGACGGTTCGTAGACACCGTTGTCCACCACAATATCCAGCGGCGCGTCACCGGCGCGCTTGGCCGGGCCACGACCGGATAGCCAGAACCACCAGACGATCAGGGCCATCAGCAACAGCCCGCCGAGATTGATTAGCCAGGTTGTCATTCGCTTGTCTCCGCTTTGTCGCCCACCACCACCAGACGTTCCTTATCCATCATCTGGCCGAGTACATTGAGGGTCTCTTCCCGGGCCTGCTCCAGGCGTACGGAATGGAACCCCGCCGCTTCCAGGGCCGCGACCAGATCAGGGCCGTCATACAGGGCGAAACCGTGTTCGAACACCGGCAGTTCCCGCATGCTGGCGCGGCTGCGCAGACCCAGGGCACAGCGCCCGCCGGGAGCGAGCAGCGCATGGATGCGTTCCAGTGCCGGCGCCAGCGGCTGCCAGAAATAAACCACGTTCACCGCCACCACCCGGTCCATGCTGCCTTCCGCCAGGGGCGGGGCCAGCAGATCGCCGAGCAGGAAACGGGCGTGGCCTTTTTCCACCCAGTCATGATTGGCGGCCCGTGCTTCACGGACCATCAGCGGGGACAGGTCCAGGCCGGTGTAATCGAGCCCCGGCCGGTCCCGCAACAAGGCCGCCACATGACCGCCGCCGCCGGGGCCGATTTCCAGTACCCGCTGGCCGGCGCGGCAATCGAGGGCGGCATAAGCCGCCTCGATCACTTCGGCGTTGCGCTGGTCCATGCTGGAGGCCACTTTGAGTCCGTCGTCGTCGTGGGGGCAGCGCAGTTGCGCCGCCAGCTGTTCAGGATTCACCACGGGTCTCCTCGTTGCCGCGGGATGCGCCACGGGGCCGAAACAAACGCAGCCGGTTGGCGTTGGTGACCACCGTCACCGAGCTCAGTGACATGGCGGCGCCGGCGATCACCGGGCTGAGCAGCCAGCCGGTGAAGGGATAAAGAATACCCGCCGCCACCGGTACGCCGAGCGTGTTATAGGCAAAGGCGCCGAACAGATTCTGCTTGATGTTGCGCACGGTGGCCCGGGAAATCGCCATGGCGTCCGCCACGCCGTGCAGCGAGCCGCCCATCAGAGTGATGGCGGCGGACTCGATGGCCACATCGGTGCCGGTACCGATGGCGAAGCCCACGTCCGCCTGGGCCAGCGCCGGAGCGTCGTTGATGCCGTCGCCGACCATGGCCACCTTGCGGCCCTCACCCTGCAGACGCTTGACCTCGCGGGCCTTGTCCTCGGGCAGCACCTCGGCCAGCACCTTGTCCACCCCCGCCTGGCGGGCAACGGCCTCGGCACTGGTGCGCACGTCCCCGGTGATCATCACCACGGTGAGGCCGAGGTCGTGCAGGCGTTGAATGGCGGCCCGGGAATCCTGTTTGATCGGGTCGGCGACGCCGATCACGCCCAGCAGCTGCTGATCCCGCGCCAGGAACAGCGGCGTGGCGCCATCCCGGCCCAGCGCTTCCGCCTGCTCTTGCAGGCCGCCGGCCACGCCTTCCTGATCCAGCCAGCGGCGGTTGCCGAGCCGGAGCAGGGCGCCGTCCAGGCGGGCGCTGACGCCCTTGCCGTTGTGGGCCTGGAAATCGGTGACCGCTTCGGTTCGCAGGCCGCGTTCTTCGGCGGTGGCGAGGATGGCCCGCGCCAGCGGATGTTCCGATCCGGTTTCCAGAGACGCCGCCAGTGTCAGCAAGGTGGCCTCGCTTTCACCGTCGATGGCGTGTACGCCGGTCACCGCCGGATGCCCCTCGGTGATGGTGCCGGTTTTATCCAGCACAATGGTGTCCAGGTCCCCGGCGGTTTGCAGGGCCTCGCCCTGGCGGATCAGGATGCCGGCCTCCGCCGCCTTGCCGACCCCGACCATCACCGACATCGGCGTGGCCAGCCCCAGGGCGCAGGGGCAGGCAATGATCAGCACGGTGGTGGCGGCCACCATCATATGCACGATGCGCGGGTCCGGCCCCAGGTTGTACCAGGCCAGAGCCGAGGCCACCGCGATCAGCAGGATGGTGGGCACGAACACCGCCGAGATACGGTCCGCCAGGCGTCCGATGGGCGGTTTGGCGCCCTGGGCTTTTTTCACCAGGGCGATGATCTGCGCCAGGGCGGTATCCCGTCCCACCCGGGTGGCGCGATAGATCAGAGTGCCGCTGTCGTTGACGGTGCCGGCGGCGACGGTGTCGCCGGGGCCTTTGCTCACCGGCATCGGTTCCCCGGTGAGCATGGACTCGTCCAGGCGGCTTTCGCCTTCCTCCACTTCGCCGTCCACGGCGATTTTCTCGCCGGGGCGGACGTGCAACAGATCGCCGGCCTGTACCGATTCCACCGGTATGTCCCGTTCGTCGCCGTCACGGATCACCCGGGCGGTGCGGGCACCCAGGTCCAGCAGCCGGCGTACCGCCTCACTGGTCTTGCCACGGGCGCGCATCTCCAGGGCCTGGCCCAGGTTGATCAGGCCGATGATCATGGCGCTGGCCTCGAAATAAACGTGGCGCGCCGCCTCCGGCAGCCAATCCGGGAACAGCACCACCACCATGGAATAGGCCCAGGCCGCGCCGGTGCCCAGCGCGATCAGGGTGTCCATGTTGGCGTTGTGGTGGCGGCCCGCTTTCCAGGCGCCGATGAAGAAATGCCGCCCGGACCAGGCCAACACGCCGAGGGTGACCAGGCCCACCGCCAGCCAACCCCACTGACTGGCGGTGCCCGCCGTCACCATCATGGTGCCGCCGGCCAGTCCCCATGCCATCAGCGGGATACCCACCGCCAGGCCGATCACGGTGTGGCGGATCAACTCGCGGTAATGCGCTTGTTCCTGCTCGTCCCGTTGCTGGTCGGCCCGTTGTTCGTCCTCGATCACGCTGGCGCCATAGCCGGCCGCTTTCACCGCCTCTATCAGGGCCTGGGGGTCGGCGCCGCCGGCCACCCGGGCGGTGCGATCGGCCAGGTTCATACTGGCGTCGTGCACACCGGCCACCCCGCTCAGTGCGGACTCGATGGTGCGCACACAGGAGGCGCAGGTGGCGCCGGTGATCGCCAGCAGATGCTCGCCAGCACCCTGAGGGGTGTCCCCGTGCCCGGCAGTGGCGCCATGGTGGTGATCGTCGCGGCTGTCACCGCTGGCCTGCGACGGCTGGCCCGGGGCTTCGATAGGACACTCGGGCGCGGATTCTTCCGGAGGGGGGGTGTCCACCCCGTAGCCGCTTTCCAGCAGCGCCTCGCGCAGGGCGTCGCCGTCGGCGTTGCCGCTGACGGTCACTGTTTGTTGCTCCAGATCAACCTCGGCGCCGGAGACCCCGGGTACCGTCAGCAGGGCGGTGCGGATCTTGCGGGCGCAGCCCTGGCAGGTAGCGCCCTGAATCGGCAGAGTCTGTTCATTCATGGGATAGTCCTCCATGGACAGCACTATCCAAGCTTGGGGTAACCCCAGGGTCAAGAAGGAAACGCTTCGAGCCGACAGCCTTTTCCCTCACAACGGCATAGCGCACCGGATTTAAATCGCAAACTTTTATAAAAGCGTCATAAAACAACGACTGCCCCATGGCGGGGCAGCGGCCCCGGGTGCACCATGGGCGCACTATTTAGGCTGGGTGACGGGCCAACCTGTATCAGGCGGCGCCCGCGTTGTTCGACCGGTTAAAGAGGACCTGAATCATGAAAAAGACGTTGATGTTTTCCGCGCTTGCCGCTGCCACTCTGACTGGCAATGCGCTGGCCCAGAACGCGCCGGTGCGCGATAACGGTTTTTCCTATACCTACGGCCAGCTCGGCTACGATCGTTGGGATTATGACAATGGCCTGGACGTCGACGCACTGACCGCGGAAGGGGCCTTCGCTCTGGATGAGCACGTCTTCCTGCGTGGTGGCGTGAGCTTCTATGATGGTGACTACAACCGCTCCCGTTGGGACGACGACGTGGATGGCCATCGCATGTACATCGGTGCCGGCATGCATACCCCGCTGAACCGGGGTCTGGATCTGGAACTGATGGGTGATGTGATTTACGACGACAACGACTTCGACGATGAGATGGGTTATGCCCTGCGCGCGGGTCTGCGTCACCGCACCCTGGACATGGTGGAGCTGTCCGGTGGCGTGGTTTACGAGGACATCTATGACGACCAGTTCGGTGTCTATGGCCAGGGCCTGCTGAATATCACCCCGGCGGTGGATGTGGGGGCCCGCATCACCCTCGCCGATGATGTGGATACCTTCGGCGTTTTCGGCCGCTATAACTTCTAAGCAGCACGCTGACCGCTTTCTCACCGAGGAGGCTACGAAGCCGCGGTGGGAAGCGGCCTTGGCCGCGAATGGTTTTCCCTGCCGTTGGCGATTCGCTTGCAAGCAAGCTTCCCACAGCGGCTGCGTAGCAAAAACTGTGGGAGCCAGCTTGCTGGCGAATACGGCCCTAGGGCTCGCCCTGATCGCCGTTCAGCCAACGGCTGATCGGTGCCCACTGTCCGCTTTCACTGGCTTGTTGCAGGGCCTTCCTGAAGCCCGCTTTTTGTTTCTCCAGCGCCTCTCGCAAGGGGGCCAGATCGTCGCCGTTCAGTTGTGCCAGAGCGGCTTCCGGTAAGGTCTCGCGCACTATCGCCAGGCTTTCCCCGGGCGCCATCCGATCCCCTTCCGCTGTCTCGCCTTTCGAATCCGCTGTCCAGCGGCGCGCCTGACGCAATCGCCGGTCCAGCAACTTCAGGCCACAGCGCAATTCCGCGGCGCTGACACCGTTGGCGTCCTGTAGCGGCGTCAGATCGTCCATCAGCAGGGTGCCGGCCACGCGCACATAATCGTGGCGGCGCTGCGTGATCGGGCTGCCGGTATCGAACTCCGAGACCGCCCGGGGCGAGCCGTCACCGTTGTGCAGTAGCAGCCATAGTGGCTGGAATCCCAGGCTCACCTCGCCGGGCGCGGCCATCCGGTGCTGTTCCAACAAGGTATCGCGGCGGATGGGCAGGGCCTGGTCGTTAACGATGCCGGACTCCGGCCAGCTTGGCGTGGCATCCACGTAAGCCGGGTAGAGCGGCCAGTCGTCCACGCGTTCCAGAGATGACAGCTGGTCCCGGCCACAGGCGCGGGTGGCCAGCACCAGCCAGAACTGGTTGGTGGTGCGGTACAACGCTCGCCACTGCCTGGTCAGCGTGGCCAGGGTCTGATCATTGGCGCCGGTGGTGAAAGCCTCCAGTGCCTGTCGCCAGGCCTCGAGGGCCGGCGTCAGCGCCTGGTCCGCCTGGCTGTCCAGTGTGTCCACCAGAGGCGCGCGCGCCGGCTCCGTCGCCTGTTCCGACGGCTCGTTGCAGCTGGCCAGGGACAGCGCTGTCAGCACCAGCAGAGCCGCTTTCCTCATTGGCTCCGCCGCAGCGAAATGATCGGCCAGTCCCGTTCACGGGCCGCTGCCGCCAGCGTGTCGTCCGGGTCCACGGCCACCGGATGGGCGACCTCGCCCAGCAGGGGCAGATCATTGTGGGAATCGCTGTAGAACCAGCTGCCGTCCAGGGACTCGTGGTGTTCCTCCAGCCATTGATGCAGGCGCTTGACCTTGCCGCCCTGATAGCAGGGGATCCCCGCCACCCTGCCGGTGTAGCCCTGGTCGGTCTTTTCCGCCCGGGTGGCCAGCAGATGCGGCACGCCCAGCCGTTCGGCGATGGGGGCGGTGATGAAATCGTTGGTGGCGGTAATGATCATCAGGGTATGGCCCTGATCGCGGTGCTTTTGCAGCAACGCTTCGGCCGCCGGCAGCCACAGGTTCTGGACCACGTCCTTCATGTATTGCTCACGCCAGGCGTGGAGCTGCTCCAGAGGGCGGCCCACCAGTTCACCGAGCACGAATTCCTGGTAGGCGATGATGTCCAGAGTGCCGTCCAGGTAGTCCTGATAAAAGCGATCATTGGCGGCCTGGTAGGCGGCGGCGTCCACCAGGGACTGACTTACCAGCCATTCCCCCCACTGATGATCGGAGTCGCCGGCGATAAGGGTGTTGTCCAGGTCAAAGATGGCCAGAGTCATGCTGGATCCCATGAAAGAGAGAGAGAAAGATTGGCGCGTGGAGCATAACAAAGGCCGATCCGTTCGGCAGCCGATTGATCGAGCCTACCGGGACAAGGTTTAATGAGTGAGTATCGGAGCCGCCATGATGGCCATGGCGCGGCACGCCCTGTGTGTGCCCCTCCGGCCCCGGCGGGCCGGATGTCGCTGGCTCCCCCGGGTTTGGAAGACCATGACTGGCATTATTGATGAACAGGGGTACCGGCTGAATGTCGGTATCGTGATCGCGGGGCCTGATGGCCGGGTGTTCTGGGGTCGCCGCGTCGGCAATCGGGATGCCTGGCAGTTTCCCCAGGGTGGCATGATGCCCGGGGAGACGCCGGAGGAAACCCTGTTCCGGGAACTGGAAGAAGAGGTGGGGCTGCGCCAGGAGCATGTCAGCATTCTCGCCCACACCGAAGGCTGGCTGACCTACCGCCTGCCGCGCCGCTTCCTGCGGCCTCCACGCAACCGGCCCCGCTGTATCGGACAGCGGCAAAAATGGTTCCTGCTGCGGCTGAACGCGGAGGAAGGGGCCATCGACCTGACTCTGGGGCCGGAGCCGGAGTTTCAGGACTGGCGCTGGGTAAACTACTGGTACCCGATCCGCAAGGTGGTGCATTTCAAACGCGCGGTCTATGCGCGAGCCCTGAGAGAACTGGCCCCCGCCCTACCCAAGAGGAGCAAACATGCTTGATACCCTGCGCCGCATTGTGCAGGAAGTGAATAACGCGCCGGACATCCGCTCGGCCCTGGATCTTATGGCCCAGCGGGTGCGCGATGCCATGGGCACCGAGGTGTGCTCGATTTACTTGCGGGACAATGACCGGGAACGCTACGTGCTGATGGCCTCCGAGGGCCTCAAGCGCGAAGCGGTGGGCCGGGTCAGTCTGGGCCTGTCCGAGGGGCTGGTGGGTCAGGTGGGTCAGCGCGAGGAGCCGATCAACCTGGAAGATGCCTTCGCTCACCCCAAATTCCATTACCTGGCGGAGACCGGCGAGGATCCGTTCCACGCCTTCCTCGGCGTGCCGGTGATGCATCACGGCGAGGTGCTGGGCGTGCTGGTGGTACAGCAGCGCGACGCTCGCCGCTTTGATCAAAGCGAAGAGGCGTTCCTGGTCACCATCTCCGCCCAATTGTCGGCGGTAATCGCCCATGCCCATGCCTCGGGGATCCTGTTCGAGCAGTTGGAAACACGAAAACGCCAGGCCAGCATGTACGACGGCCAACCCGGTTCCTCCGGTGCCGCTATCGGCATCGCCAAATTGCTGTTCCCGGCGGCCGACCTGTCGGCGGTACCGGACCGGGAAGCGGAGGACATCAGCGCCGAGATCGCCCGCCTGGACGATGCCCTGGTGCGGGTGCGCAAGGAAATCCGTGACCTGGCCGAGCGTGCCAAGGCCAGCCTCGGGGTCGAGGAACAGGCCCTGTTCGATGTCTATTTGCGCATGCTCGACCGCCATGCCCTGCCGGCGGAAGTGGTGGCCAAGATTCGCGAAGGTCACTGGGCCCAGGGCGCCTTGCGCATCGTGGTGGACGCCCATGTGCACAATTTCGAGATGATGGACGACCCCTACCTGCGTGAGCGGGCGGCGGACGTCCGTGATCTGGGGCGCCGGGTGCTGGCGCAGCTGCAGAGCTATAACCGGCGGGAGCAGGAGTTTCCCGACCACTGCATTCTGCTCGGTGAGGACATTTCCGCGCCGATGCTGATGGAGCTGCCGCAGGAGCGTATTGCCGGCATCGTCACCACGCGCGGTTCGCGCAACTCGCATATGGCCATCGTGGCCCGGGCCATGAGCATTCCCACCGTGGTGGGGGTGGCCAACCTGCCACTGAAGAAACTGGACGGCAAGGAACTGATCGTCGACGGTTTTCGCGGCCGGGTGGTGGCCAACGCCACTCCGGAGCTGAAGCATCAGTTCGAGGAATTGATCGCCGAAGAGCAAAGCCTGCTGGAAGGATTGGAGAAGCTGCGCGATCTGCCGGCGGAAACCGAGGACGGGGTCAGTGTTCAGTTGCAGGTGAACACCGGTCTGATGACCGACATTAACCGCTCCCTGGAGCGCGGCGCCCAGGGCGTGGGGCTGTACCGCAGCGAAATTCCGTTCATGATCCGTGACCGCTTTCCCTCCGAGGAAGAGCAGCGTGTGTTGTACCGGGAGCAGTTGCAGGCGTTCGCGCCGCTACCGGTGACCATGCGCACACTGGACGTGGGCGGCGACAAGTCACTGAGCTATTTCCCCATTGAGGAGGACAATCCGTTCCTCGGCTGGCGTGGCATACGGGTGACCTTGGATCACCCGGAGATTTTCATCGTCCAGGTACGGGCCATGCTCAAGGCCGCCGCCGGCCTGAACAATCTGCGTATCATGCTGCCGATGATCACCAATGTGTTCGAGGCCGAGGAGGCCCAGCACCTGATTCATCGCGCCTGGCTGGAGGTGCGCGAAGAGAACGTGGACGTGGAAATGCCGCCGGTGGGCGTGATGATCGAAGTGCCGGCCACTATCTATCAGGCCCGGGCGCTGGCCCAACGGGTGGATTTCCTGTCCGTGGGCACCAACGATCTGACCCAGTATCTGCTGGCGGTGGACCGCAATAACCGCCAGGTGTCGGACCTGTACAACTCGTTCCATCCGTCGGTGCTGCATGCGCTGCTGCACGTGGTGGAGCAGGCCCACGCCGAGGGCAAACCGGTGTCGGTGTGCGGGGAAATGGCCGGCGATCCGGCGTCCGCTCTGCTGCTGATGGCGATGGGCTTCGACGCGCTGTCCATGAACGCCTCCAACCTGTTACGGGTCAAGGCGGCGGTGCGTCAGGTCAACATGGGCTTCCTGCGCCGTCTGCTCAATGAGGTGCTGGCCATGGACAACGGTGAAGTGATCACCGCCTACATGGATCTGCAACTGACCAAGGTCGGCCTGGGCGATCTGATTCGCCACCGTGCCCCCGCGGCGGCGTAGGGGCGAAGGTATCGCGAGTCTTGGACACATGAATCCGGAGGTCGCTACAAGGCCGCTGTAGGAGCTTGCCTGCAAGCGAATTGTACTTTCGCCCCGCAAAGAAATTCGCTTGCAGGCAAGCTCCTACAGCGGCTTCGTAGTCTGGTCAGTGGGACAGCAGTGGTCCAGAGGAGCACGATCGCCGTTACCCATTGCCTCTCAACTGTCCGTGGGCGCCCCGTCCGCCTCGCCATCCGCCCGCCAGCACTGCTCGCGCATCATCGGAGCCCCTTCCCGGGGTAGCAGCACCGCCGAACTGGCGCGGGTGCCGTACTGTTGCGACTGAATGAAGATCGGCGCCACCAGCCGTTCCAGCTCCCGCTCCACGCCGGTATCCGGCAGGTCTTCTTCCGGCGGCTGGTAAGGGTCCACCACCACGCCGAGCAGATCGCGGAGAGAGGGTGTGTTGGGTGGGGCGCCCTCCAGCGCCCGGGCCAGCCGCTGCTTGCCCCGTTCCACCTTGGGCCAGGGATCGTCCAGGACGCCGTTGGAAAGACCGTGCAGGCCCGGTTTCACCGGCTGCGCCGCTGGCCCCCGGTTACTCAGGTACCACAGGCTTTCACGGTCGCCCACCAGCAGATTGAAACCGGAGTAAAGATGCTCTTCCGCTTCCAGCGAAAGACAGAACAATTCCGGACTCTGATGGCTCTCCAGGAAGGCCTGTGGCAGCAACCCCCGGGACAGCTCGCCGACGGTGCGTTCGGCCACCGGCTCGCGGTAATTGGTGACCACCGCGAAACGGCCGTCGCGATGGATGCCCAGCCAGGTACCGCCGGCCCGCAAATCCAGGCCGCAGAACACATCGCCGCGCCAGCGGGCGGGCTCCGCCGGGCGCTGGTGGAATTCGTCACGATTGGCGGAAACCGCCAGAGGGTAGGCATCGCCGGGCTGCCAGCGGAACAAAACAATACACATGGGCGTCTCTTTCTGGATCGGAAACGGAATCGGGAAAACGGTCCGCTTAACTGCTAGCATACCGGCTCGGCGCGTACCTGGCGAAAGCGGTCGGTGGCGCGGTGCTTTATTTGTTTGCCTGATCTGTTTACCAGAGGAATGGGCCCGCCATGACCCTGTTTTTGATCTGTGCCCTGATCGGGGTTTTCGCCGGCCTGTTGGGCGGCGCTCTGGGGCTTGGTGGTGGTGTGGTGATCGTGCCGCCGCTGATTTACCTTTATCACGCCATGGGCATCGACCCGCAGGTGGTGGCCCAACTGGCGGTGGGGACCTCGCTGTGCACCATCATCGTCACCTCGATCAGTTCCGTGCAGGCGCACCACCGTGCCGGCTTCGTGCGCTGGCCAGTGGCGTTTCGGCTCGGTGTCGGTATCGTGGTGGGGGCGCTGATCGGCGCGGTTATCGCCGACCAGCTGTCCGGACCGATGCTGACCCGGTTGTTCGGCGTGTTCGCGGTGCTGGTGGCGTTGCAGATGCTGCTCAGCGGCCGCCGCAAGCAGCAGCAGGGCGAGGAACGGGTGCCCGGCGGTGCCGGCCTTGCCGGGGCCGGCGGTGTGATCGGTACTATCTCCAGCCTGTTTGGTATCGGTGGCGGTTCGTTGACCGTCCCGTTTCTGTCCTGGTGCCGGCTGCCGATGCAAAATGCGGTGGCGATCTCCGCCGCCTGTGGACTGCCCATCGCGCTGGCCGGCACGCTGGGCTTCATGGTCACCGGTTGGGGCAAGCCGGGATTGCCGGAATGGACGCTGGGTTATGTGTATTTTCCGGCGGCGCTGGCCATCGTCGTCACCAGTTTCCCGATGGCCCGGGTGGGCGCGCGGCTCAGTCACCGCCTGCCCTCCGCCACCCTGAAGCGTATTTTCGCCGTGGTGCTGATCGTGATCGGCACTGAACTGATGCTTGGTTAGGGAGCCTTTGATGACCTTCCCGCAAATCGATCCCGTGCTGGTCTCCCTGGGGCCGTTGCAGATTCACTGGTACGGGCTGATGTACATGATCGGCTTCGTCGGCGGCTGGTGGCTGGCGAAGACGCGAGCGCAGCGGCCCGACAGCGGCTGGACCCGGGAGCAGGTCAACGACCTGCTGTTCTACATGGCGCTGGGGGTGATCCTTGGTGGCCGCGTCGGTTATGTGCTGTTTTACGGCTTTGACCGCTTCCTGGATAACCCGCTGTGGCTGTTCCAGATCTGGACCGGCGGCATGAGCTTCCATGGCGGCGCCCTGGGCGTGTTGTTCGCGTTCTGGCTGTTCGCCCGTCGCACCGGCAAGCGCTATTTTCAGGTGGCGGACTTCGCCGTGCCGATGGTGCCCATTGGGCTGGGGGCCGGCCGGTTCGGTAATTTCATCAACGGTGAATTGTGGGGGCGCGCCTCGGACATGCCCTGGGCCATGGTCTTCCCCACCGACCCCATGGGCGTGTCGCGCCATCCTTCCCAGCTCTATGAGTTTTTCCTGGAAGGCGTGGTGCTGTTCCTGGTGCTGTGGATCTACTCCGCCAAACCACGGCCGGCGGGCTCGGTCACCGGCCTTTTTGGGATCGGCTATGGGCTTTCGCGGATCTTGGTGGAGTTTTTCCGCGAGCCGGATGCGCACATCGGTTACCTGGCCGGCGGCTGGCTGACCATGGGGATGCTGTTGAGCCTTCCCATGGTGCTGATCGGTGCCGCCATGGTGGTCTGGGCCTATCGACATGATCAACGGAGAGCGGCGGTATGAAGCAATATCTCGATCTGCTGCGCGAGGTGCGCGAGCAGGGCGTGCAGAAAGGGGATCGTACCGGCACCGGTACTTTGTCTCTGTTCGGTTACCAGATGCGCTTCGATCTGCGCGACGGTTTCCCGTTACTGACCACCAAGAAGGTGCATCTCAAGTCCATCATCCATGAGCTGCTGTGGTTCCTGGCCGGTGATACCAATATCGGCTATTTAAAGGACAACGGGGTGTCGATCTGGGATGAGTGGGCCACCGAAGAGGGTGACCTGGGGCCGGTGTACGGGGCGCAGTGGCGTTCCTGGGCGACGCCGGACGGCCGTGTCATCGACCAGATCAGTGAGGTGCTGGAAGAGATCCGCCGCAATCCGGACTCCCGGCGGCTGATAGTGAGCGCCTGGAATCCGGCGGTGTTGCCGGACCCGGCGAGGGCGCCGGATCAGAACGCGGCGCAAGGCCGGCAGGCGTTGCCGCCCTGCCATTGCCTGTTCCAGTTTTACGTGTCCGACGGCCGGCTCAGCTGCCAGCTTTATCAGCGCAGCGCAGACGTGTTCCTGGGCGTGCCCTTCAACATCGCCTCCTATGCGCTGCTGACCCTGATGATGGCCCAGGTCTGTGATCTGCAGCCGGGGGTGTTCGTGCACACCCTGGGCGATGCCCATCTCTACAGCAATCACCTGGAACAGGCGGAGACGCAACTGGCGCGGGAGCCCCGTGCTCTGCCCACCATGCAGCTCAATCCGCGGGTGCGGGATCTGTTCGCCTTCCGCTATGAGGATTTCACCCTGGAAGGCTATGATCCTCACCCCCTGATCAAGGCGCCGATCGCGGTATGAACGACAGCAACGAACAAGGCGTGCGAGTGGCGATGATCGTGGCCATGGCCCGTAATCGGGTGATCGGCCGCGACAACAAGCTGCCCTGGTATCTGCCCAACGATCTCAAGTACTTCAAGCGCACCACTTTGGGAAAACCGGTGGTGATGGGGCGGCTGACCTGGGAGTCCCTGGGGCGGCCGTTGCCGGGCCGCACCAACATCGTCATCAGCCGGGATCCGCACTACCAGGCCGAGGGCGCTAAAGTGGTGGCGGATCTGGATCAGGCTTTGGAACTGGCGGGGAACGTGGCGTTCATCGACGGTCAGGATGAAGTGATGATCCTGGGCGGCGCGCAGATCTATGCCCTGGCGCTGCCGCGGGCGGACCGGCTCTATATCACCGAAGTGCAGGCGGATGTGGATGGGGATGCCTGGTTCCCGCGGTGGGACCGGTCGCAGTGGGTGGAGCGGGGCCGGGAATCCTTCAAGGCGGAAGGCCCGAACCCGTACGATTACGATTTCGTGGTTTTCGACCGTTGCTGACGGCGGCGGGCGGCGGGCGTGCGTTTGGCCAGAACCCGGGCCATTTCCACCAGCGTGATGCGATCCGCCGGGCTCATGGTGCCGACCACCGACAGTAATTCCCGGGTATGTTTGTCGAAGGCGGCGGCGGGGTCGCTCAAGGCCGTGCCGCTGCGGCCTTGCAGCTCCTGAAAGAACTCCGCCAGCGTCATTTCCAGGGCATCACAAAGCCGCCCCAGCCGTTGTACCGTGACGTCCTGCCGATTGCGCTCGATGCGCGACAGATTACCCGCGTCGGTATCCGCCCGGAACGCCACGTCCTCGAGAGTTTCGTTGCGGCTTAGCCGCCGCCTTTTCAAGATGCCGCCGATGTCCGTGTCCATGGAATAAGTGTCCGGAAGCGCTCTTTTGCCTGCCATGACCTATTTGCAAGAATGCAAAAGAGCGAATTTGCATTTATGCAATAATAGAGCAGACGCTCTTGCCATTGCGCAAGGTAAATCGTGCTCAGGCCAGCCGGCCGCTTTTGGCGATGGTTTCGGTGACTTCCAGAATCAGGCGGCGCCGGGTCGGCGGGACGGTCTTGAGCGTCTTCAACAGCCAGCGGGTTTCCTTGTCGAAAGCCGCGGTGGGATCGCTGAGCCGACTGCCGCCGGCCCGCTTCTCCAGCTCCGCGAAGAACTCGGAAAGGCTTATTTCCAGGGCTTCGCACAATTTGATCAGGCGATTGACGGAAAGATCCTGACGGTTGCGCTCGATGCGGGACAAATTGCCCGGATCGGTGCCCGCGCGAAACGCCACCTCTTCCAGAGTTTCTTTGCGGCGCTCACGCCGTTCCTTGAGTAGTGCCCCGATATCCATGACGAAAGTTTCATAGGCTGCTGTCCGGGGCACAATGACATAATTGCAACATCGCAAAGAGCGACATTTGCAATTGAGCAAAGAGAGCTGCATCACATTTGTTGAATTGCAAGGCGATGACTTGCTGGTCGCTCTAATTTATTTCCATATTGCGTTTATGCAAACCAAAATGCTCTGCTTCGTGCTACGGTCACTCCACGGAGGGACCGTGGAAAAGTCGGTAATTAAAGAGCGAAGTGAGCACTGATGGATATGGATGGGGCTGCTGTTCTTGATTTTTACTATAGACCTTCCAACAAGAATGATTTTGCAAATTCGCAAACCGGATTTTCCCTCAACGACCCTCGTGACAATGGCGGTTTCGGCCTTTACTGGCCAGGCAAGGAGGCCATGCTTGCCGAGTTGGCCCGGGTGCCCGCTGGCCGCCTGGAACGCCTGGGGCGGCCGCCGCTGACCAGCGGGGCGGCCCCTCATCGCATCATCGAAGGCGACAACCTGGCGGTGCTGCATCATCTGCAGCCGGAACTGCGCGGCCAGGTGAAAATGATCTATATCGATCCGCCCTATAATACCGGCCGGGGCTTTTTGTATCCGGACAATTATCGCCATTCCGTGGCCGCTTATCTGGCCCTGGCCGGTGACACCGGCGAGAACGATGACAGTGGCCGCCTGCATGCGCGCTGGCTGAACATGATGTACCCGCGTCTGCTGCTGGCGCGGGAGTTGTTGCGCGATGACGGGGTACTGTTCGTCAGCATCGACGATCATGAAGTGCATACCCTGCGCATGATTCTCGACGAGATCTTCGGCCCGGACAATTTCGTCGCCACTTTTCCCTGGCAGTCGCGCACCTCACGGCAAAACGACACCGACCTGAGTGTGCAGCACGAATACGTCCTGGCCTATGCGCGGGTTCGGCGCCGCCAACAGCGGCGTCTGACCGCCAGTAATCAGGATGTCTGGGATCGCCTACCGGGGTTCGCGGTGCGCCCCGGCCCGCTGATCGATGAGCGTTACAGCAATCCGGATGACGACCCGCGCGGCCCCTGGAAGCTGGACCCCTTCGACGCGCCCAACCGCCGCCCGGGGCTGACCTACGCGATCACCAATCCGAACACTGGCGAGACATTCTGGCCGCCAGAGGGGCGTTGCTGGCGTACCGGCGAGGATCGGTTCAAGGAACTGAACGGGCAGGGGCGCATCCTGTTCGGACGGCGTGGACGCGGCCGGCCGCAACTGAAAGTGTTCCTGCGCGAGAAGGCGCCTTTTGGCGAGGTGCCGGTGACCTGGCTGGATGGGCACCGCTACGGCACCGCCCGCTCCGGCACCCAGGAGCTGCAGGCGCTGTTCGGTGGTCAGGCGCCGTTTTCCTATCCCAAGCCCACCCGTTTGATCCGCTTTCTGCTGGAGATTGCCACCGGGCCCAGGGACCTGGTGCTGGATTTCTTCGCCGGCAGCGGCACCACCGGGCAGGCGGTACTGGAATTGAACCGGGATCAGCGCAGCCGACGCCGCTTCGTCCTGGTGCAGGGCAGTGAACCCACCGGTGATGCGCGCTGGCCCACCATCGCCGAACTGACCCGCGAACGGGTGCGGCGGGTATTGGAGCGGGACGCTTTGGTGAACCAGGGATTCCGGGCCCTGCGCTGGGTGCCGCGGGGCCGCTGATGGTCAGGGCTGCTGGGTGCCGGGATCGTTCAGGAGCCAGAAGCGGAACACCACTACGTTGATCAGGGTGGTGATCAGGGAAGCCAGAACATTGATCACCAGGCCGACCCCGGCGCTTTCGCCAAGCAGGCCGGTGAACAGGGTATTGGCCAGGCCGATCAGACCAAACATCATCAGTCCGGTGAGGGCGATGGCACCCAGTAGCGGCCACTGGCACGGACCGCTGTACTGGAAGGCGCCGCGCAAGGCGGCGATCGGGGACTGCCGGTGCAGCACGACCCGGAACGGGGCGAAGCACAGGCGGGCATAGACCCACAGAGCCGGAAAGAACAGCAGCGTCCAGCCCAGGGTGACGCCGATACCGATCAGAAAGTAGGTCAGCAGCAAGGCCGGGTACAGCATCAACGCGGGCAGGGTGCAAGCGATCACACCTTGGGCGCGGCCCTGATGTATCGATGCCAGCTGCATGATCAACGCGCCCTCCGCCAGCGGCCGGATCAGCAGCATGACCAGGCCCACGCTCAGATTGATACCGGTCAGTTGATCCCCATCGAACATCAGAAACGGGCCCATCACCCACTGCGCGGCTTCACCGAGCAGGGCGAAAGGGGCACTGATCAGAAACAGGGCGGCCAGGTGGCGTCGCCAGAAATATAGGGCTTCCTTGAGGCGCTCGAAGATCATCGGTCTGCATGTCTGGAGGGTCGCGCGTCACCTTACTTGAGGCGCGAGGTCTTGGCTACCGGCCGGGAGTAAATCGCGCTCCGTCCTGTATCACAAGGGCCGCGTCAGCACGCTATTCGCGGCTAAAGCCCCCGAACTACAAAGCCGCTGTAGGAGCTTGCCCTGCAAGCGAATCTCTTGAGGCCGGGCCCCTTCGCTTGCAAGGGAAGCTCCTACAGCGGCTTCGTGGCCTGGTCTGTGGAAGGCTGCCTTGGCAGCGAATGGGGCACTGGCTCACCAGTCGCGATCACCACCAGTACTTGCCCCAGTTCTCCGGGTTGGCCCAGAAGCGCGGATTATTCCAGGCGCGTTTGAAATTGTATGAATCCAGGTCGTAGCTATAGAGCAGAAGCTCTCTTTGATCGTGAGCGAAATGACCTTCCTCCCGGCAACCCAGAGCAAGGAAGCCATTGCTGGACCAGCGCAGTTTTTCCGGTGCCAGGTACGGTTGGTAGACCGCCACCAGGGAATCGGTGTGCAGGTTGCGCAGCAGGCCGATCAAGGACTCACCGTCACGCTGGCTCATGTATTCCAACTGATCGGCGACGATCGCCATGTCCACCCGGTCGATGTGATCCAAAGCGTCGAAAGGGTTTTGTTCCTGGATGCGGATCAATTCGCAGTCATGATCGTCACACCAGTGTTCGGCGACCGGGACCGGGTTAAGGCTGACGGTGAGCAGGCGACGGGGCTGGTGGCTGTCGAGGATGGCAGCCAGTTTTTCTTGCGGCGTACGAATGGCGGAAGCAGCTATCGAAGTCATCATGATTTCGAGTGTAACCAGGATCGAACGGCATCGCGAGATGATCGAGGTCGGATTTCTTGTAAACAAAGGTTGACGGCGCTATTGAGGTGTGATGATAATCATTCTCAGTTAAAGGATGAGCGAACAGGAGCCCGCCATGTCGCAATGGAAAAAACCGGTGACCATCGCCACTCGCAGTGGCCGACGTATCGCCGTACAGGAAGACAGCGTCGCCAGCCGTGCCTTGCTCAACGCCGATGGCAAACTCTGGATCGAGCACGGCGGCGAGCGTTACCTGTTACGGCGCACCGCCAACGACCGCTTGATTCTGACCAAATAGCTTGATTCTGACTAACCAGAATGCCGGCCACGCCCGTGGCCCCAACAGTTCTCCCTGACTGTGGAAAGCCAGCCGCCGCCAGCTGCCCACACCCTAATTTCTTCGCGTACCTTGGAGGTAGGATCGTGACGGTAATGGCCATAGGCGGCACTGCCCAGTCGGCGACCCTGCGACATTGTCGCGCCGCCCTGGGTGATCGCGTACTGAGGCTCCAGGAAGAGCCCATGGCGATTCTCAAAGGACTCTATCGGCTCGGTTCCCTGGTGGTAACCACGTTCGCCAGCGGCGGCCGGGTCTCCCAATCCATACGCTATCCGGCCCTGACCGGCTCCAGCCCCGGGCTGGACTGCCGCGGTGACCAGTGCCGCATGCGCCAGGAACTGGACGTTCGCCAATGGCGCTCGGTGCTGGCGATACTGGCGCCGGTGGCGGATCTGCCGGCCCGCAGCCTGTTGTTTTTCGACGACTACGGTGAGCCGGTACAGCAAATGGCGGTGGCGCCGGAAAGCGGTGGCCTGGCCTTCGAGGAACTGGTCTGTGCCATGCTGCATCCGGATCAGCAACAACTGGGCTGCCCGCTCGCCGTCCGCGCGCCGCGCCGCCCGACGGGTTCGCTTATGGATTGGGAACGACGCTGGTCGCAAAGCGACGAGGACGCGTTCGAGGAACTACTGCGCCAGGTGGGGGATCGCCGGCAGGTGTTGTATCAGGCGGTACGGGACAAGTTCGCCTGCCCGGTACGCAGCGAAACGGTACCGTCACTATTGTCTCTGGCCGCCGAGCGCGCCACGCCGCTGACGGTATGTACCGGTAACCGAGGCGTCAGGTTGTGCCTGAGCGCGCCCTGGTCTTCGCCGCGCTGGCAGCAAGGGCAATGTCATCTGGCCCACAACGGCACCCTGATCAGTCTCGATATGGGGCGGGTGGCATCGGTGTGGCGTCTGCGCCGCCCGGGACCGGGCCGGGTGCTGACCGCGCTGGAAGCGCTCGACTCGGAGGGGCGTTGGTTGTGGACGCTGTCCTCCGGCGGGGACGAGGATGCCTGGCTGACCCTGCTCGGTGAAGCCCTGATACAGGAAGGCCGCCCCGGCGCTTTGTTCGCCTGAGGCGGCGCCCCCGAGGTCATTACGAAACCGCTGTAGGAGCTTGCCCTGCAAGCGAATGGGCTCTCCCGCAAAAAGATTCGCTTGCAGGGCAAGCTCCTACAGCGGCTTCGTGGTTCTTTCTGTATGAAGCTGTTGGCAGCGAGCGCCCGCTATTCACTATTCCTTGTTAACTGTTCACTGCGTTTTCCGCTTCTTCCAGGGCTTCCATCGCTTCCAGCAGCGCCATCTCCTGTTCTTCCTTGTCGTTGCGCAGTTGCCCCTGGCGGGCGAGCAGATCAGCCAGCTCCTGCTTGCGTGCACTGTCGGTATACAGGCCCTCGTCGCCCAGCAGCAGCTCCACCTCGGCCAGTTCCCGGCCGGCCGATTCCAGCCGGTGCTCGCATTTCTCCACCGTTTTCTTCAACGGTCGTAACTGTTCGCGGCGGCGGGCCGCGTCCTGACGCCGCTGTTTGGCGTCATCGCGTACCGGTGAGCGGGTGTCGTCCGCTTTCGCTTCGGCCTGCTCATCGCGGCGGGCCTGTTGCAGCCAGCGGGCGTAGTCATCCAGGTCGCCGTCAAAGGGGTGCACGCCGCCGTCCGCCACCAGCAGAAATTCGTCGACGGTGGTTTCCAACAGATGGCGGTCGTGGGAAACCAGTACCACGGCGCCGGCGAAGTCCTGCAGCGCCATGGTCAGCGCTTCGCGCATGTCCAGATCCAGGTGGTTGGCCGGTTCGTCGAGCAGCAGCAGCGATGGTTTTTGCTGCACGATCAGCGACAGCGCCAGGCGCGCCTTCTCGCCGCCGGAGAAACGGCCGATCGGGGCGAACACCTCGTCGCCATGAAAACCGAAGCCGCCCAACTCATTGCGAATCTGCTGTTCGCTCCATTGCGGATACTCGCGGTTGAGTAACTGGTAAGGCGTGTCCTTGGCGTCGAGCCGGTCCACCTGTTGTTGATGGAAATAACCGATTACCAGATCCGGGCCGTGCAGCAGATGGCCGCCGATGGCCGGCAGTTCTCCCACCAGGGTGCGGATCAGGGTGGACTTGCCGGCGCCATTCTGGCCGAGCAGGCCGAGCCGGGATTCCGGGCGCAGATTCAGGGTGACATTGGTGAGCACCGGCTGACCGTCGTAACCGCAGCCGACCCCTTCCAGGTCGATCATCGGGTCCGGCAGCCGCTTGGGCGTGTGGAACGAAAAACGGAACGCGGAATCCACATGGGCCGGGGCAATACGCTCCAGCTTCTCCAACGCCTTTACCCGGCTTTGCGCCTGCTTGGCTTTGGACGCCTTGGCCTTGAAGCGATCCACGAATTTCTGCAAATGAGCGATCTGGGTTTGCTGCTTCTCGTGCAGCTTTTGCTGTTGCGAGAGCTGCTCCGCCCGTTGCCGTTCGAAGTCCGAATAGGTGCCGGTATAGCGCTTGAGCCGTCCCTGGTCGATGTGCAGGATCTCGCCCACGGTGGCGTCGAGAAAAGCGCGGTCGTGGGAAATCACCATCAAGGCGCCGGGCTGCTGCACCAGCCATTGCTGCAACCAGAGAATGGCGTCCAGATCCAGGTGGTTGGTGGGCTCGTCGAGCAGCACCAGATCGGCGTTGGCGAGCAGCACTTGGGCCAGATTGAGACGCATGCGCCAGCCGCCGGAAAAGGCGCTGACCGGTTGTTGCTGTTGCGCTTCACTGAAGCCCAGACCGGCCAGCAGGGTGGCGGCACGCGCCGGTTGCTCCCAGGCACGCAGGGTGTCCAGGCGGGCATGGGCGTGGGCCATGGCATCGCTGTCGTCATTGTCCTGGGCGCGGGCCAGTTCTCGCTCGGCGGCGCGCAGCTCCTGGTGGCCGTCCAGAACATAGTCGATGGCCGGCTGGGGCAGGGCCGGGACTTCCTGGGCCATCATCGCCAGACGCCAGTCGGCGGGGCGGGATAGCTGCCCGGCGTCGGTGTCCAGCTCGCCGCTGATCAACTTGAACAGGGAGCTCTTGCCGCTGCCGTTCTTACCGACCAATCCGACTCTCTGGCCCTGATGCAGAGTGAAGTTGGCGTCTTCCAGCAGCAGGCTGGTGCCACGGCGCAGGTTGATGTGTTCCAGGGACAACATGGTATAAGGACTCATCAATAATGGGGTGGAAACCGGCGCAGTGTAGGGTATGGCCGCGCGCAACTGAAGGATTGCTGATGACCGAGGACACGCTTTGGACTTTCGCGCTGCGTTTGTGGCGACGAGCGGATGTGGAGCGCCAGTGCCTGCGCCTGCAGGATGAGTATCAGGTACCGGTGGCGGCGGTGCTGGCGGCACTGTGGCTGAGCCGCCGCCCCAGCCCGGCGGACGCGGCTCTGGGCCGGCGCTTGCTGGCGCGGGCGGAGATCATGGAAAAGGATTATCTGCGACCGCTGCGCGAGGTTCGTCGCCGGGCCGCCGCCGAGAGCTGGGCGCGGGAGCTGAAACGGCAGATCCAGGAGGCGGAACTGGAGGCGGAGCGTCTGCTATTGAATCAACTGGCGGATATGGCCCAGGGGGCGCCGCCCACGGATCAGCCGGTATCGGCGTTGTCCTGGTTGTTGATGGTGGCGCCGGAAGCCGGCGTTTGCCAGGGCTTGCAGGCCACCCTGGAAGCGTTGTGCGAGGCGGTCGAGGCGTCGCCGTGACACCGGTGCTGTATTTACTGGCGGCGTTGGCGGAAATCGCCGGGTGTTTCTCGTTCTGGGCCTGGTGGCGGCTGGACCGTTCGGTGCTCTGGCTGGTGCCGGGAATGCTCAGTCTGGCCGCGTTTGCCTGGTTGCTGAGTTTGGTGGATGCCGACTACGCCGGACGGGCCTACGCCGCCTATGGCGGTGTCTATATCGTGACGTCGTTGCTATGGCTGTGGGTGGTGGAGCAGCGCGCGCCGGATCGTTGGGATCTGCTCGGCGCGACGGTTTGCCTGCTCGGCGCGGGCATTATTCTGCTTGGCCCGCGGACCGCCTGAGGCGGGAAGCTTGACGCCTGAAAGCCCCGGGCCTCGCGGATACGAATTCAGAGGTCACTACAAGGCCGCTGTAGGAGCTTGCCTGCAAGCGAATGAGCGCTCTCCCAAAAAGATTCGCTTGCAAGGCAAGCTCCTACAGCGGCTTCATAGTCAGCTCTGTGCTGCCCGTCAGCTGTCGGATAGCAGCCCTTCGGGCACCGGGATTTCCATATCCAGCAGCACCTGGGCATAGGTCTTGGCCTGCGCGTCCAGGTGCAGGGAGGCGACGCCACCGCCGTCCAGAGCGTGGCGCAACAGAAAGTTCATGGCGTGACTGCCGGGCAGATCGAAGCGCTCCACCTTGCCCTTGAGGGTATGAGAGAAGCAGTCGGCGACCCGTTCCTCGGTGAGCGCGGCGCGCAGTGCCGGCAGATATTCCGGCCGCCGGGCGATGACACCGATATTGGCGTGGTCGCCTTTATCGCCGCTGCGTGCCACGGCCAGGCGGTACAGTGGTACCTTGACCGCGCTATCTTCCAGTGTCGGCGCCGGATCGGATTGGCTGGCCACTGGCCGGCCACCGCCGCGCTCCGCCGCCTGCGCCAGCGGTACCGGTTCCCCGTCCAAGGCCACTTGCACCGGCACCCGCTCCTTGTCGATCAGGAACGAGAATAGCCGCACGATCGGCGTGGGGCGCGGCCGCCCGGGGCTGAGGCCGGTGATGCCCGGCGCCATGGACAGGCCGGCGCCGACGAATTCCTTGGAGAACAGATCCACCCCTTCCCGGCGTGGATGGTGCACGCCCAGACGCAGTACCACTTCCCGCACTTGCCGGGCACTGTCGCTGGCGTGATCGCCGTAGCTGCTTTCCGCGCCAACCAGTTGCATCGCGGTTTTGCTGAAGTCGCCCAATTCCGACTGATCCAGCAGACGGCGGACTTTTTTCAGCACCGCTTCACCTTGCCGGCGGGCCTTGGTGGCCGCGTCGCGTCCGGCGATAACGAAGGTGCCGACACAACCGAAGCCGTCGGCGTAGGTGGCGCTGACCTTGTAGGTATCGGTGGGGGCATGGCCCCGGGCGCCCTCGATGCGGACCCGGTCCGGTCCCTCCTGTTCCAGGGTCACCTGGCGGAAATCGGCGATCACGTCCGGCAACATATAGGCGCCCGGATCGCCGATCTCATAGAGCATCTGTTCGCCGGCGGTGAACGGGGTGACGGTGCCGCCGGTATCGCGCGGTTTGGTCAGCACGAAAGCACCGTTGGCGGAGACCTCGGCGATGGGGAAGCCGGTGTCGTCCCAGCCGTCCACGGTATCCGGCCAGTCGCTGTAATTGCCACCGGTGGCCTGGGCGCCGCATTCGATCAGGTGTCCCACCAGGGCGCCGGCGGCGAGCCGGTCATACTCGTCCGGCCGCCAGCCGAATTCATGGATCAGCGGGCCCACCGCCAGGGCACTGTCCACGCAGCGCCCGGTGAGCACGATGTCGGCGCCGGCATCGAGGGCGGCGGCGATCGGGAAGGCGCCCAGATAAGCGTTCATGCTCATCAACTTGTCGGGCAACGGCGCGCGGGTGTCCAGTTCGGTAGGGTCAAGGGCACGTATCGGTTCGATTTGAGGGAGCAGGTTGTCGCCTTCCACGGTGCCGATGCGCAAAGGCAGGCCGGCGTCGGCCGCCACCTTCTCCAAAGCCTGGCGGCAGGCGGTCAGATTCACGCCGCCAGCGTTGGCGATCACCTTGATGCCCTGGCGGTGGATCTCCGGCAGCAAGGGCGCCATCACCCGTTCAATGAAATCGGTGGCGTAGCCCAGGGCGGGATCGCGAGCCTGGGCCTTGGCCAGAATCGACATGGTGATTTCCGCCAGATAGTCGAAGATCAGATAGTCCACCTGTCCCTGGCGAATCAACTGCACGGGGCCAATGGCGGTATCGCCCCAGTAGCCGGAAGCGCCGCCGATGCGGATCGTTTTGCTCATAGTCTTTCACTCATTACTACAGTCCCATTTGCCGCACGGCCAGGTCGCGCATGATTTCCTCGGCGCCGCCGCCGATGGCGTTGACGCGGACCTCCCGGTAGATTCTTTCCGATTTGCAGCCGCGCAGGTAACCGGCGCCGCCGAGGGTTTGTACCGCTTCGCGGGCGCAGTATTCCATGGTCTGGGTCGCCTGGTTCTTCAGCAGGCAGACGTCCGCCACCGGGTTCTGACCGTTCTGCACCCGCCAGGTCAGTTGTTCCAGATAGGCCTGAGTGGCGTTGATGCGCATACACATATCCGCCACTTTGTGGCGGATCACCTGATGTTCCATCAGGGTTTTGCCGAAGGTCCTGCGCTGTTGGCCGTACTCGATCATCTCCTCCAGACAGACCCGCGCGTAGGCGGTACAGGCAGCGGCCATGAACAGCCGCTCGCTATTGAAGTTCTGCATGATCAGCTTGGAACCCTGGTTCTCCTCGCCCAGCAGGTTTTCCACCGGCACCCGGCAATTATCGAAATACAGGGTGGCGGTGTCGGAACACCACCAGCCCATTTTTTTCTCCAGCTGAGTGCGGGTAAATCCGGGGGTGTCGCGCTCGATGGCGAGCAGGGAAATGCCCTTGTGGCCGGGCTCGCCAGTGCGCACCGCCACGGTATAAATGTCGGCGCGCATCCCCGAGGTAATGAAGGTCTTGCTGCCGTTGACGACATAATGATCGCCGTCGCGGCGGGCGGTGGTGGTCAGCGCCGCCACGTCCGAGCCGCCGCCCGGCTCGGTAATCGCCAGGGCACTGATCTTGTCGCCGCGAATCACCGCCGGGACCCATTTGTCTTTTAACGCCGGGAGGCCGGCGCGGATGATCGGCGGCAGACCGATGTGATGACTCATCAGGCTGGCATGCAGGCCGCCGACGCCGGCGCGGGCCAGTTCCTGGGCATTGATCAGCATGTAGAACAAATCCAGATCCAGACCGCCGTACTGCTCCGGATAACCGGCCGCGAACAGGCCGACCTCGGCGGCTTTGCGGTACAGCTCGCGGGGAAAGGTGCCTTCCTCATCCCATTGCGCCGCGTGGGGTTCCAGTTCCTTACCGACGAAGGCGCGCAGGGTGTCGCGATAAGCTTCATGCTCCTCGGTATAGAACGGACTGCTGACTGTGTTCATTACTTACTCCAGGCTTGGGACGGCGAGACGGCGTCGGGGATCAGGCGCCGGTGAACCGGTCGCGCAGGGTGCGTTTAAGTATTTTTCCGGTGGCGTTGCGGGGCAGTTCGTCCACCAGAGCCAGGTGTTTGGGAATCTTGAAACGGCCCAGTTTGCCGTCGCAAAAGTCACGCAGGGATTCCAGTGTCGGTGTCTGGCCGTCCCTGGGTACCACTATCGCCATGGGCACTTCGCCCCATTTATCGTCGGGCACGCCGATCACCGCCACTTCCAATATCTGCTCGTGTTTGTAGAGCACCTGCTCCACTTCGGTGGGATAGACGTTTTCGCCGCCGGAAATCAGCATGTCCTTCTTGCGGTCGACGATATAATAAAAACCTTCCTGGTCACGGCGGGCCAGGTCACCGGAGTGGAACCAGCCGTTGCGGCAGGCCTCCTCGGTGGCGTCCGGCCGTCCCCAGTAAGACAGGAACATGGTGGGCCCGCGCAGTATCAGCTCGCCGACTTCCCCGGGTGGAACATCCTGGTCATTCTCGTCGACGATGCGCATTTGCACGTATACCAGAGGTTTGCCAACCGAACCGTTTTTGCGCACCGCATCGCCACTGCTGAGGATGCAGGCACCGGCACAGGTTTCGGTCATACCGAAACCTTCCTGGAATGCCAGCCCTCGTTTCTGAAGGAACTCGATCACCGGAATAGGGCAAGGCGCGCCACCTGAGAGCAAGCTGCGCAGAGAGGACAGATTGTAATCATCGAAATGGGGCAGTTGAGTCAGGGCTTGCCACATGGCGGGCAGCAGAAACAGCTCGGTGATGCGCTCCTGTTGTACCGTGGCAAGAGTGCCCGATGGGTCGAACTGGGCATGCAGGACCACCTTGGCGCCGATGTTGAAGGCGGCCAGTGTGTGCACGGCGAGTCCGCCAATATGGAATAGGGGGGCAATAGTGAGGATGACACTGTCGCGGCTGATTGCCGCGTCACTGGCAACCATGTTGGCGGTCAGCCAGGTCGGGTTGCCGTGGCTGAGCAGAGCGCCCTTGGGTTTACCGGTGGTGCCCGAGGTGTACATCATCATCAATGGATCATTTTGATCCAGAAGCACCGAGGGCTCCGTGGTGGGCGCGGCGTCCATCAGGGCGTCATAGCGGTGATCCCCCGGTTCCGCCTCGCCGTCGGTGGCGATGCCGTGACGCAGGGCGGTGTTCTGACGAATCGAACGGAACAGATCCGCCAGGGCCGGCTGATAGAGCAACGCGGTGGCGCCGGCGTCGCCGAGGATGAAGCCGATTTCCCCGGCGCTGAGGCGGTAGTTCAATGGCAGGGCGATGGCGCCCAGCTTGGCGCAGGCAAAAAAGCTTTCGATGAAGTGGTTGCCGTTGAGCATCAGCAAGGCGACTCGGTCGCCCTTGCCGACGCCGAGATCGGTCAGGGCGTTGGCGAGGCGATTGATACGCTGGTTCAGCTCCGAATAGGTCAGGCGCAGATCGCCAAACACCAGCGCCATGCGTTGCGGATCCTGGGTGGCGTGATGGGTTATCCAGTCGCCGACCCCACCCAGATAGTGCACATCCTGGTGGGTTGAGAAGGAGGAGGGCTGGCTCACCTTGGTGTCTCCTGAACGAGTGTTGTTATCGGTATGGGGCGGCGCCCGGGAAGACGCCTTGTTGAAGGGAACGCTAGCAACGGCCACGGTGCCGGTCTTGTGTTAACTGGCTGGTCTTGGAGACATGAGTTCAACGGCCGCTACAAGGCCGCGGTAGGAGCTTGCCCTGCAAGCGAATCTCTTAAGGCCGGGCCCATTCGCTTGCAGGGCAAGCTCCTACCGCGGCTCCGTAGCTCTTTCGGGGGGAGAGTTACAGCCCATAGCGGTCGACGTCGACCTTGGATTGCACTTCTCGCCAGTACAGATCGGCGAGGGCCTCCACACCGTCGACGTCGGCGGTGAGTTCCAGCCATTTCTTCACCAGTGGCCGCATCACCTCGATCTTGCCGGCCGCGTCGCGGACCTGGTGTTTTTCTTCATAATATTGAACGATGTTCTTCGCATCCTGGCGAACAAAGTCGCGGGAGGCGGCGATCAGCGCCTCGCTGGCTTCATGCTGCTTGGCGCCCCGTTGCTCGGCGGCTTTCAGATCCCGCTCTCCATAGTCCCGGTAGAGCACAGCGGCATTGGCGGACATAACGGTACCGGCATGCAGGAGCGCTTCGCGTTGATCGGCGTCGAGATCCTGCCAGACTTTTTGGTTGATATTGGTGGGCCCGGAGCCACCGAACACGCCGCCGGGCACCGCCATGGTGATGTCGCTGACCGCGTCCATCAGCCCCAGGCCGCTCAGTTCCGCCGCCGATTGTATGGTGCAGTCCACCACGCCCTGATTCAGCGCCTCGAAAATCTCGTTGCCGGGCAGAGACACTGGAGAGGCCTCGAAATGCTTGGCCCAGCGTGCCCATTGCGCGCCGCCGGCACGCAGACGCTTGCCTTTCAGATCGGCAATGGTAGTGACCGGTGTGGTGCACAGAAGCCCGTATTGAGGGCTGGCGCCACCACCGGTAAAGACCTGGTTTTGCTGCTTCAACTCCGCCACGCAGTCGTCGCAGTGCAGCATGATGTACTCGCTCATGGCGCCGGCGTAGGCCAGACCTTCGTTTCCGGTGGGGGCATTCAGCGCCAGCAGCATGGACAGCTCCGCCGCCATGTTGATATTAGGGTATTCGGCCGGGAAGTAGGGTGTCAGCAGGTAGCCCACGTCGGCGATACCCTGCTTGAGCCCGCCGCTCATCTCGGCCAGATTGAGCAGGGAAAGCTCGTAGATTTTTACTTCCAGATCGCCATCGGAATAGTCCGCCACCGCCTTGGCATAGGCCTTGGCGGCATCCACGTTGGCGGAAGCGGAAGGGAAACCCACCGCGAATCGCAGAGATTCAGCCTGGGCCGTTGACGTCAGCGCGGTAACACCGACCAGCGCGGCGCCGGCCAGAAGCGTGGTGAATCGTTTCATCTTATTCTCCTTATCGGTTGGCCGCCCGATGACTTCGGCGCGGCCGTTATCGAGCAACCGGTCTTAGCGTTTGCCCGGCAGAGTACCCATGAATTTGGCGATGATGCCGAGCATGACTTCATCGGCGCCGCCGCCGATGGAAGTCAGGCGGGTATCCCGATACATGCGCGTGATCGGCGTTTCATTCATGAAACCCATGCCGCCGTAGTACTGCAGGCAGCTGTCGGCGACTTCGCGGCACAGCCGGCCGGTCTTCAGTTTCGCCATGGACGCGAGATAAGTAACGTCTTCGCCATTGATCATCTGTTCGACGGCGCGATACACCATGGAACGCAGCGCTTCGATTTCCGTTTGCAATTCCGCCAGACGGAAATGCACCACCTGATTGTCCAGCAGCGACTTGCCGAAGGCCTGGCGGTCGCGGGTGTAGGTGATGACGTCCTGTACCGCGATATCCATGTAGCGTAGATTGCAGGCCGCCCCCCACAATCGCTCTTCCTGGAACTGCTGCATCTGGTAAATGAAACCCATGCCTTCTTCGCCGATACGATAGCGCTGCGGCACACGCACATCCTCGAACCAGATTTCGGCGGTGTCGGAGGCCCGCATGCCGAGTTTGTCGAGCTTGCGGGCTATGGTGACGCCTTTGCTTTTCAGTGGCAGGACGATCAGGGACTTGTTCTTGTGCGCCGGGCCGTCACCGGTGTTGGCGAGCAGGCACATGAAGTCCGCCTGGGTGCCGTTGGTGATCCACATCTTGCCGCCGTTGATGACGTAGTCGTCGCCATCCTTGCGGGCATTCGTGCGGATGGACGCTACGTCGGAACCGGCTCCGGGTTCGGACACACCGATGCAGGCCACGTATTCGCCGGCGATTGCCGGTACCAGAAATTCTTCGCGCAGGGCATCGGAGCCCTGTTTGGCCAGGGCGGGAGTGGCCATGTCAGTTTGCACGCCCACCGCCATCGGAATGGAGCCGCCGTTTACCTCGCCCATGGCTTCGCAGAAGGCCAGGTTGTAGCTCCAGTCCAGCCCCATACCGCCGAATTGTTCCGGCTTGGCGATGCCAAGAAAGCCTTTTTCCCCCATTTTCTTGAACAACTCATGGGCGGGGAAAATGCCTTCCTTTTCCCATTCATCCACGTAGGGATTGATCTGCGTGGCGACAAACTTTTTCACCGATTCCGACAGCGCCCGGTGCTCGTTAGTGAACAGCATTTTCAGGTTCTCCTGTTGTTTGGATCCGCGGCGCGGCTGTTTATTATGTGACAACGCCCATGAGGGCGATCGACATGATGGTATGGCTATAAAAAACACGGGAATCAAGCGTAAAAAAAGCGAAAAACAAAAAAAGAGAAATAAAAGGAGGATTAGCCAGTTGGCACAAGCCCATGACTTGGGCGATGACTATGCTGGAGGTTTGCAGCGTGCCGGTAAGCCCCGGGTATGCGGGTCTGGAACCCAGGCAGGTGCGGTGCGGAAGTGTGCGGTCGTGAGGTAATGCCACCTTTCAAACCTGAGATCCGGTGGTCGTTGCATTTGGCCGATCGTTTGGTTTAAGTTCGAACACGCCTTCATGGCTCGGGATTTGTATTTTTTGCCGATGGTTTTTGATCTTTTTCGCCAATCGGCTATGTGGGAATAAGGGTGGACCCTTTTTCTTATATTCCTCGCAGGCCTGTGTGGATACGGGCCCTGCGGTGACGTTGTCACCGGAGGAGGCAATGATGACAACAAAGACAAGTGCCCGTCGGCGTCGTGGACGGGTCATGCTGCTTGGGCCTGAGCGGGTCTGTTATCTGGGCCTGCTGGGGCGTCCCCGTTTGCGCAGTTTTGGTTCCTTGACCGTCTATTGCGGCCCGGACCAGCCATTCCGTTTCAGCATTGACGGCCGCAACTGGCAGGAAACCGCGGTGGCGGTGGTACCCCCCTACCTGCCGCACTGGGTGGAAACCGGTGAACGATTGCTCGGCTCGGTGATGGTGGAGCCGGAAACCGTGAACATGGGCAAGCTGCCGCCGATGTTGCGCAGCGATCATGACGGCGACCGCGATGAGTTGCTGCAGACCCTGAGACGTGGCTTTGCCCGTATCCAGGCCCTGGCGGAAGAGGGGGCTGATCCTCGCGTGGAAGTGGACCCGCTGTTTCTCGGACAGACGTTGCCGCGCCGCGAACTGGACCCCCGCGTGGCACGGGTGCTGGCGTATCTGAGAGACGATCCCTCCCGCCATTGTCCGGCGGAGGAGGCGGCGCTGCTTAGCGGCCTGTCGTTTTCCCGTTTCCTTCATCTGTTCAAGGACGATCTGGGTATTACCTTCCGCAAGTTCCGCGCCTGGAAGCGTGCCCGCAGCCTGCTTTACCACGTTAATCGCCGCGACACCCTTACCGACATCGCGCTGGACGTGGGCTATCCGGATTCCACCCACTTCAGCCATTCCATTCGGCAGTTCTACGGCCTGACGCCCAAGGACATTCTGGTCGGGTCGCGCAAACTGGCGATCCTGTTGCAGAGCCGGGTTGGCGCGCCGGACGCCCTGGTCAACGCCGGCCTGTGATCTCCTGGAAGCCTTTGGTGACCCTCCATCACGGACAGCGGATCCGCGTTACGCCTTTACGGGAACGCCGTGAATACGTCCCTGTAGGCTTCCGGTCGAACATCCCTGTTCGACAGGATCCCATAAAGTCGTAACGCGGCTCCGCTTCGAGGTAATCGACGAACTCGCATCCCCGATGGAGGCCCCCATTCCCGTTATTCCGCGATGAACCGTAAAAAAGCCGTTCACAAAAGTTCACCTTAATGTCCGACAAAGCGCCCCACCAGCGTGCCAGGCTGTTTAAAATACGTCCCTTGTCTGATGCGAGCGGATTACCGGCGGAGTGCAAAGAGTGAATACCCGAGGACGAAGCGTCATTGCCTTGTTGGCGCTGTTGCTGACGGCGGTGTCGGTGGCGCAGCCGCGGATACTGGTGCGGGAATGGGATACCCGGGAACGGCTTTATCGGGGTGAACAGGGGGATCTGCCGCTGATGTTGATGCTGAGAGTGCATGAATTCTCGCCCGGCCACCGCGATATCTATTCCCTCAATGGTGCTTACCGTCGTGGGGATTCGCGCACCTGGGTGCCCGTGGTGGGGCTGCACGACACCGATGGCTGGGTGCTTTATCGCTTTGACAACCCGGCGCCGGGGCGGGAGCTGCTGGACTTCGCCTACGAAGGCAGCCGTTTTTGGGACAGCATCGCCTATTACCGTGGGTTGACCGGCTGGAGCGAACGGTTCGAGGTGAATCACGACGGCGCGGGGATCTGGCGCGATGAGGAGGACACCGCCCCCTTGCGCCTGTACAACCCGGATTTGTCAGTATATCGCCAGTACTCTTTTCTGCATCTGGCGGACGGCGACCGGCAGAAGGAGCTGGACCTGACCGCGTTCGACATGCCAACGGCCGGTAACGAGGTGCTGGACTGGCGTGAGGAGGAGCACGGTCTGGTGGTATTGCTGAGCTACCGTCACCCGTCCCGCCCCTATGCGCTGGGCATGTGTGGCGCCGGTGACGAGAGCGGCCTGGTGCGCTTGCGGTTGGACACGCAGTGGCGATTGTTGGACTGGCGCACGCTGACGCTGGACAGCTGTTTGAGTAATCAAATCTCCGAGCGGACCACCACCAGTGACGGCGACTATCGCTACCGGGTGCAGGACAGTGACGGCCACTGGCGCACCTGGCTGCTGGATCAGGAAACCCTGGATTGGCAGCCGGTGGACGATGACGACGCTTGAGCATTGGCGCGGGTCTTGGCATGGTGCTCGGGCTTTCCCATAAACAACTGTCCCCGTAAACAGTCGTCCCCTTAAATAGGTAGTCCCATGGCCTCCATCGACCTCGATTTCGACCGCGATCATCTCTGGCATCCCTACACTTCCACCTCCCGGCCCTTGCCGGTGTACCCGGTACGCGCCGCCGAAGGCGTCTACCTGGAGCTGGAAGACGGGCGCCGGCTGGTGGATGGTATGTCGTCCTGGTGGGCGGCGATCCACGGCTATAACCACCCGCGTCTGAATCAGGCCCTGCGCGACCAGACCGAACGCATGGCCCACGTGATGTTCGGCGGCATCACCCACGAGCCGGCGGTGGAACTGGGGAAGCGGCTGGTGGCGTTGACCCCCACCGAGCTGACCAAGGTATTTCTGGCGGACAGTGGTTCGGTGTCGGTGGAAGTGGCGATCAAGATGGCGCTGCAATACTGGATGAGCCAGGGCAAGACCGGCAAACACCGGTTGCTGGCGCTGCGCAACGGCTATCATGGCGACACCTTCGGGGCCATGGCGGTGTGCGATCCGGTCAACGGCATGCACGACCTGTTCAGCGGCATTCTGCCGCGGCATTACTTCGCCGAGGCGCCCTCGGTGCGGTTCGACGGCGTTTGGGACGATAGCGCTCTGGACTCCGTGCGCGCGCAACTGGAGCAGCACGCGGACGAGATCGCCGCGCTGATTCTGGAACCGGTGGTGCAGGGGGCCGGCGGTATGCGGCTGTACCATCCGGAGTTCCTGAAAGGCTGCCGCCGGCTGTGCGACGAGCACGGCGTGCTGCTGATTTTCGATGAGATCGCCACCGGTTTCGGCCGCAGCGGCAAACTGTTCGCCCTGGAACACGCCGATGTGGTGCCGGATATCCTCTGCCTAGGCAAGGCCATTACCGGCGGCTACATGACCCTCGCCGCCACCCTTTGCAGTGATCGCGTGGCCGCCGGCATTTGCGACGGTCAGGCCGGCGTCCTGATGCATGGCCCGACGTTCATGGGCAATCCGCTCGCCTGCGCGGTGGCCAACGCCAGCATAGACCTGTTGCTGGAAAGTCCCTGGCAGCAGCGCGTACAGGCCATCGAAGCGCAGTTACGCACGGAACTGACACCCTGCCTGGAATCCGACAAAGTGGCGGATGTGCGCGTGCTCGGCGCCATCGGCGTGGTGGAACTCAAGCAGCCCTGCGATGTGGGCCAGGTGCAGAAGCAGCTGGTGGACCTGGGTGTCTGGATCCGTCCGTTCGGCAAACTGCTTTACATCATGCCCCCGTTCATCATCGAGCCGGAGCAACTGAGGCAACTGACTCACGCCATGCGGGTGGTGAGCCAATTAGAGAGTTGACAATTGACAGTGGACAGTTGACAGCGCAAAACGAAGAGACTGGACTGGCCCCATTTAAGTAGACACCGATTATAAAGTAGCCGCATAGTCGTTGGGGGTGAGCCCTCCCAACGTCATGTGGCGCCGTACTTTGGGGTAGAAGTGGTCCGTATAGTACTGGATTTCATCGGCCATTTCGTCCCGGCCGATCAACCCTAGACGCTTCGTCCACTCCTTCTTCAACAAGGCGAAGAAGCTCTCCGCACAGGCGTTATCCCAGCAGTTGCCCGGGCGCGACATGCTGATCGTGACATCCCGGTCATTGAGCCAGCCCATCACCGCCTCGTTGCGGTATTGGACGCCCTGATCCGAGTGGAACAGCAGGTCTTTTCCTCGAGGCTGACGGCACGCCCAGGCCTGCTCCAGAGCACGCAGCACCAGGCCCGAGTCGTTGACCCGCCCCAGCGCTCGACCCACCACCTGACGGGTGCACAGGTCCAAGATCACCGCCACATACAGCCAACCCTCCTGACACGGCAGTTGGGTAATATCCGACACCCACACCTGGTTGGGGTGAGCTACATTGAACTGACGGTTCAGCAGGTTCGGTAGCACTGGCAACCCGCTGCTGGGGCGCCGATGCCCCGGTTTCGTCGCCACGCTAGAACGGTATCCGCAGGCCCGTAGCAGCCGTTGAACCTGATTCTTGCCGCAGGCAAAGCCTGCCGCCTGCGCATCCAACCACAGCTTGCGGTAACCCGGCACCCCATCCTGTTGTTTCGCCTGCTCCAGCAGGAACGTCTGCAAGGTCCGCCACCGTTGGCGCCGGGCGCTGGGCCGGCAGGGGGCGTGGCACCACCGGTAATACCCCGCCCGAGATACGTCGAGTACTTCGCACAACACCGTCACTGGCCAGCGGTCACGGTGCCCGTCAATGAAGGCAAACCTCATTTCTGGAGCTTGGCGAAGTACTCGTCCGCCTTTTTTAGGATGTCCCTCTCCATCTCCGCCCGTTTCAGCTGTTTCTTCAGGCGGGCATTTTCCCGCTCCAGCTCCTCAAGGCTCTTGGTCGGGCCCGCATTACGGACCGGTTTCTTGGAGGATGACTTACCCACAATCCACTCCTGCCGCCAGCGGCTCAGTAAGGTCGGATGAACCCCTAGTTTGGCAGCGATCTGTCTTTGTGTCTGTGGGCTGGACAGCGAGGCCTCAACGGCCTCGCGTTTGAACGCGTCACTAAACCGACGCTTGCTGCGAAATTGCATACACCTTCCTCGTTAATGAAGGTGTCTACTTTTTTGGGGCCGGTTCAGACAAAACAGGGGCTAAAGATCACTCGTTTTTGTTCTTCCGTTTTTTCTTTTCGCTGTCAACTGTCAACTGTCAACTATCCACTGTCAACTTTCCTTCCCCCCATAGCTATTTTTCGCAAGACCCGCCGCTTTGCCGCTGCGTAGGCTACCAGAACTGTTTTGACACCAAGGCACCGGTGATCCCCGGTGCCGACAGACTGGGAAGCCCTTTTCATGGCAGTACTCGAAACCCAAGTGTCCTCCGCGGACGCCACTTTCCGCGAAAACCGGGCCGGTATGGAGGCTCTGCTGACGCGTTTGCGCTCGGTGGAGCAACGGACCCGGGACAAGTCCGCCGCCGCCAAGGGGCGCTTTGAAAAACGCGGGCAGTTGCTGCCGCGTGAGCGCGTGGCGCTGGTGCTGGACCCCGGCGCCCCTTTTCTGGAACTGGCTACCCTGGCCGGCTACGGCATGGACAACTCCGATCCGGAGAAAACCATCCCTGGCGGCGGTAATATCGCCGGTATCGGTTATGTCCGCGGCGTGCGCTGCATGATCCTCGCCACCGATTCCGGCATCGACGCCGGTGCCGCCCAGCCCATGGGGCTGGACAAGGTGCTGCGGGTGCAGGAGCTGGCACTGGAAAACAAGCTGCCGTACGTACAACTGGTGGAAAGCGCCGGTGCCAACCTGCTCAAGTACCGGGTCGAAGAGTTCATCATGGGCGGCTCCTCGTTTCGTAACCTGGCGCGTCTGTCCGCCGCTGGTCTGCCGGTGGTGACCGTCACGCACGGTTCCTCCACCGCCGGCGGCGCATACCAGACTGGACTGTCGGACTACATCATCATGGTGCGCGGCCGCTCCAAGGCCTTCCTGGCCGGTCCGCCGTTGCTGAAGGCGGCTACCGGTGAAGAAGCCACCGATGAGGAACTGGGCGGGGCCGAGATGCACACCACCTTGTCCGGTCTGGGGGACTACCTGGCCGAGGATGATCGCGACGCTCTGCGTCTGGTACGCGACATCATGGGCAAGCTGGACTGGAACCGGGATATCCCGGCGGCGGTGGCCGAACCGGCTCCGCCGCCCCGTTACGACGGCGAGGAACTGCTCGGCATCATGCCCATGGACCACAAAAGACCGGTGGATATGAAGGAGGTGATCGCGCGCATCGTCGACGATTCCGACTTCCTCGAGTTCGGCGCCAACTACGGCCCCGCCACCGTCTGCGGGCAGGTGCGTATCGAAGGCATGGCACTGGGCATCATCACCAATAACGGGCCGATCGATCCCGCCGGGGCGACCAAGGCCACCCATTTTATTCAGGCCTGTTGCCAGTCGCGCACGCCGATCCTGTATCTGAACAACACCACCGGCTTTATTGTCGGCAAGGACTATGAGCAGGCCGGCATCATCAAACATGGCTCCAAGATGATCCAGGCGGTGACCAACGCCACCGTGCCGCAAATTACCCTGTACTGCGGTGCGTCCTTCGGCGCCGGTAATTACGGCATGTGCGGCCGGGGCTTTCATCCGCGTTTCTGTTTCTCCTGGCCCAACGCCAAGACCGCGGTGATGGGCGGGGAGCAGGCCGCCCGCACCATGAGCATCGTCACCGAATCGGCGGCCAAGCGCCGTGGCCAGGAAGTGGACCGTGCCGCCCTGGAGGACCTGGAAGGGCGCATCATCGACACCTTTGAAAGACAAATGGATGTGTTCGCCACCAGCGGACGCTTGCTGGATGACGGTGTCATTGACCCGCGCGATACCCGCGGTGTGCTCGCCTACGTGCTGTCCATCTGCCGTGAGGCGGAGCAGCGGCAAACCCAGCCGATGCAATTCTCCGTGGCCCGTCCCTGATCCGAGCGGTAACGATATGAGCAAAGCGACCCCTTTCAGCAAGATACTGATCGCCAACCGTGGCGAAATTGCCCTGCGCGTCCAACGTAGCGCCAGGGAACTGGGCTACCGCACGGTGGCGGTCTATTCCCGCGCCGACCGTGATGCCCGCCACGTCCTGGAGGCGGACCAGGCGGTTTGCATCGGCGAGGCCCTGCCGGCGCAGTCCTATCTGAATATCGACAACATCATCGATGCCGCCAGACGCGCCGGCGCCGACGCGGTGCATCCCGGTTACGGCTTTCTGGCGGAGAATCCGGCGCTGGCGAGGGCGTGCGCCGACGCCGGGCTGGTGTTCATCGGTCCCTCCGCCGAGGCCATCGAAGCCATGGGGCACAAGGCCCGCGCCAAGCTGTTGATGGAGCAGGCCGGCGTGCCCTGCGTGCCCGGTTATCAGGGCCAGGACCAAAGTGAACAACGGCTGCACCGGGAAGCGGATGACATCGGCTACCCGGTGATGATCAAAGCCACCGCCGGTGGTGGCGGGCGCGGCATGCGTCTGGTGGAAAGCACGGACACTTTTCTGGAGGCGTTGGCCAGCGCCCGTTCGGAGGCGCAAAGCGCTTTTGGCGATCCGGAGGTGATTTTGGAGAAAGCCATCGTCGAACCGAGGCATGTGGAAATCCAGGTGGTGGCGGACCGTCACGGCAAGGCGCTGCATTTCGGTGAGCGGGATTGTTCGGTGCAGCGCCGTCATCAGAAGGTGGTGGAGGAAGCGCCATCCCCGGCGGTGGATCAGGCGTTGCGTGAGCAGATGGGCGAGACCGCCGTGCGGGCGGTGCGGGCCATCGGCTATGAAGGTGCCGGTACGCTGGAATTCCTGCTGGATGGCGAGGGCCGCTTCTACTTCATGGAAATGAACACGCGCCTGCAGGTGGAACACCCGGTCACCGAGGCGATCACCGGTGTCGATCTGGTCGCCCTGCAATTGCGGGTGGCCGCCGGAGAGCCCCTGGCTCTGGAACAGGAGGACATCCGCTTCCGGGGACACGCTATCGAAGTACGTCTCTGCGCGGAAAGTCCGCGCCAGGGCTTCATGCCGCAAAGTGGCACCCTGGTGCGCTGGCGCGCGCCGCGAACCCTGCGGGTAGACAGCGCCTTGCAGGACGGCGCCGAGGTGCCACCGTTCTATGACTCCATGGTGGCCAAGTTGATCGCCTGGGGCGAGAACCGCGACGAAGCCCGCCGCCGTCTGGCCACGGGTCTGGAAGAACTGGTGGCGCTGGGCGTGGAAACCAACCAGGGCTTTCTGGCGCGCTGCCTGCGCGACCCGGTGTTCGCCGCTGGCGAAGCCACTACCGCTTTCGTGGAACAGCGGCAGGGCGACTTGCTGCACCAGGATGAGGAACACGGACAGCAACTGCAGGCGCTGGCCGCCGCTTTGTTGTATCTCACCGACAGCGGGGCCGGCAGTGCCAGATCCGGCTTGTCTTCCCGGTTGCCGCTGATCGTGCGCTATCAACTGCGTGACGAAGACGGCGCCGCCACCCTGACCCGCTTGCAGTCGGATCGTTTGCAGGTGGTCATCGACGACGTCGTCACGGCATTCGGGCTGCTCGGTTTCACCGCTGAAGGAGTGCGGCTGGAACGCGACGGCGTGGTGGAGACGGTAGCGCTGGAGCGTCGTGGAGACGTGTTGTACTTCCTCCATGACGGCGAAGGCTACGCGGTAACGGACTGTACCTACGCCGCCGCTGCCCGGGGCGCCGTTGATGGTGGCGACGGCCGGGTGCGGGCGTCCATGAACGGTCGCCTGGTGTCGGTGGCGGTCCGCGAAGGTCAGCGGGTGGAAGCCGGCGAAGCGGTGCTCACGCTGGAAGCGATGAAGATGGAGCACGTGCACCGGGCCGGCGTCGGCGGTGTGGTCTCGGTGATCAGCGCCGCCGAAGGGGATCAGGTGGCCGCCGGCCGGGTGTTGGTGGAAATCGAAGCGGATGCCAGTGAGGAGAGCAAACCGGAATGAGTACGGAACAAGCGGTATTACTGGAGAAACGTGGCCGGGCGCTGTGGATCACGGTGAACCGGCCGGAGAAACGCAACGCCATTAATCAGGCGGTGATCGATGGTATCCGTCAGGGCTATGAACAGGCTCAGGCGGATCCTCAGGTGCGTGTGATCGTACTTACCGGCAGCGGCGACAAGGCCTTTTGCGCCGGCGCTGATCTGCGCCCCGGAGAGGGGTTTGTCTTCGATTACGCCAAGCCCAATGCCGACTACGCCGATCTGATGCGTCTCGCCAGCCATTGCACGGTGCCGAGCATTGCCCGGGTGAACGGGGTCTGCATGGCCGGTGGCATGGGATTGCTGTGCATGACCGACATGGCGGTGGCGGTGGACACGGTACGCTTCGGGTTGCCGGAAGTGAAGATCGGGGTCTTCCCGATGCAGGTGTTGAGCTTGCTACAACGGCTGGTGCCGCAGCGGGTGCTGCGTGAATGGTGCTTCACTGGTGAACCTTTCACCGCCGACGAAGCGTTGCAGGCGGGGCTGGTCAATCATTTGGCGCCGGCGGAGGAACTGGACGCCAAGGTCGAGTGGTTGATTGACCGTCTGGTGGACAAATCCCCCACCGCTATCCGCCGGGGCAAGTACGCGTTACGTGCCATAGAGGCGATGTCCTTCGATCAGGCCATCGCCTACACCGAAACCCAGATCGCCACCCTCGCACTTACCGAGGATGCCAAGGAGGGCCTGGCCGCATTCAATGAGAAGCGCGCGCCGGATTGGCCCGGGCGGTAGCTGCCCGGCCTGTTCCCATAAGCACAACAACAGGAGAGCCGTATCATGACAGTGAATCTCGACGAAGAAGCTTTCGGCCGGCATATGGTGGACCGGGTCTGTGTCGGTGACATGAGCACCCGGGCCGCGGATCTGTTTCCGGACAGAGTGGCGTTGGTTTGTGGCGAGCAAAGCCTTACTTACGGTGAACTGGATCGGCGCGCGAATCGTCTGGGCAGTGCCTTGCTGGGCCTGGGTTTGAAGCGTCAGGACGTGGTCGGAGTGATGGCCGGCAACTGCCTGGAAATCCTGATCACTTATCTCGCCTGCGCCAAGGCCGGGTTGATCTGTGCGCCGGCCAATCTGGGGCTGCGTCCCTCGGAAATCGCCTATTGCTTCCAGGATGCCGCGGCGAAGGTGCTGATCGTGCAGGATCAGTTGCTGGCGGCGGCGACGGAACTGGTGCCGTCGTTGCCGGAGCTTCAGGGCGTTTATTGGACCGGAGAGCGGGCGCCGGAGAATCTGCCCAAGGATGCGGGCTCGTTCGACGGGTTGCTGGAGCAAGGCGACGATGGCGAGTTGCAAGTGCCGGTGTTTGATCGTGACGCGGTGCAACTGCTGTACACCAGCGGCACCACCGCGTTGCCCAAGGGCGTGCTCACCAGCCATCTGGCGGTGACCATGGCCGGGCTGTCCGGGGCGCTTGCCCATCAAGCCGATCACAACACCAGGGCACTGGTGGTGCTGCCGCTGTTTCATTGCGCCATGCTCAATTCCATGACCGTGCCCATGTTCACGGTGGGGGCTCAGGTGATTCTGGCGCCGGGATTCGATACACCGGAAAACATGCTGGCTCTGATCGAAAAGCACCGGGCCAATGTGATCATGTTTCTGCCGATGATGTACGGGCAGTTGCTGGACGCCGCGGCGCGCGGCAGCCATGACCTGACCTCGGTGACGCGGGCGGTCTATGCCATGGCGCCGATGCCGGATGAACGGCTGCGCGCTCTGCACGAGTTGTTCCCCAATGCCGATGTGGTGCTCGGGTCCGGCCAGACCGAATTCACCCCGGCCACCTGCATGCAGCGGCCGGAGCATCAGTGGAGCAAGGCCGCCACCTGGGGCACCGCCACCGCCATGACGCGGGTGGCGATCATGGACGACCTGGGCCGCCTGTTGCCCCGTGGCGAGCCGGGGGAAATCGTCTATCGCGGACCGCAGACCATGAACGGCTATCTGAATCAGCCGGACAAGACCCGCGAGAGTTTTCAGCACGGTTGGTTTCACAGCGGCGACATTGCCTGGATGGACGAGGACGGCGCCATCTGGTTCACCGACCGCAAGAAGGACGTGATCAAGACCGGCGGCGAGAACGTGGCGTCGATCGAAGTGGAACGCTGTCTGATGGAGCATGAAACGGTGGCGGAAGCCGCGGTGGTGGGGCTACCCCATGAACACTGGGGGGAAGCGATCACCGCGGTGGTGATTCTCAAACCTGGTGCGCGGGCGGACGAAGAGCGGGTGCTGGAGCATTGCCGGGAGCGGCTGGCGGGCTTCAAGGTGCCCAAGGCGGTGCTGTTCACGGAAGAATTTCCACGCACTGGAACCGGCAAAGTGCAAAAGCACATGATTCGCTCCGAGCACGAGGCGTATTACCAGCCGGGCTGACGCTGGTTGACCCTATTCCTTACAACCTGACTACGAAGCCACTGTGGGAAGCTTGCTTGCAAGCGAATGGGCAACTGCCCTGGGGGAGTATTCGCGGCCAAGGCCGCTTCCCACAGCGATGGACCGCGAAGCCGCTCCTCTGTGGGCTGTCTTGGCAGCGAATCGGCGTGTAAGCCTCTAATCCCTGGCCGATTTGTGCTTACGCGCCGCCAAACCTCGTTATTTCCCTCCAAATGCTTGTTATTGCACGACATTGACACGGTTTTCCTCGCCAGGGTTTTGACAGCCGTTTCGCCACGGGCAGAATGAAGGCTGACTGGAACTCTTGGGGGAAATGCCGGTCAGCTTCAGACGTTACATCTTTGTTTCTCCTGTTGGTCGGGGTGTTTTCGGTTCCGTTGGACCATGGCGACCCCCGACCCTTGTCGGCGTTCACGGTTTAGCGCTGGCGCGAGGGGGCGGGAAACTGGCAGTATGGCCAGATTCCGCCGCCGGGTGCTGGGGCGCGGCCGTTACTTCGGCGGGCGAGCGGGAAATAACCACAGGCCAATGGAGGCAGAATGAAAAAGTTGGGAATCGTGCTGGCCGGTACCGTCCTGGTGGCGGCTTGCGGTCAACAGGACGGCGGTGAGGATGCCGCCAAGGTGGAGATCAAGACGGACGACCAGAAAGCGTCCTACGCACTGGGTTATCGCAGTGCCGAGCAAATGAGTGCCATGGAGGGACTGGATACCGAAGCGATGATTGCCGGTATCCGCGATGGTCACACTGGCACGGATTCCCGTCTTGGGGATGAGGACCTGAACCAGCTGATCCAGGACTTCCAGATGCGTCTGGTGGAAAAGCGCCAGGCCAAGCAGGAACAGGAAGCCGAGGATAACCTGAAGAAAGGCGAGCAATTCCTGGCCGAGAACGGTAAGCGTGACGGTGTTACCACCACCGACAGCGGATTGCAGTACGAAGTGCTGAAGTCCGGCGAGGAAGGCGCGCCGTCCCCCACCGTGGAGGACACCGTTACCGTGCATTACGAGGGCAGCACCACCGATGGTGAGGTGTTCGACAGCTCCATCGAGCGGGACCAGCCGGCCACGTTCGGTCTGGCCCACATTATCCCGGGTTGGCAGGAAGCGCTGCCGATGATGAAAGTCGGTGATAAGTGGAAGCTCTACCTGCCGGCGGAACTGGGCTACGGCAAGCAGGGCGCCGGTGGTGACATCGGGCCCAACGAAGTGCTGATCTTCGAAGTGGAGTTGCTGGGTATTCAGGGTCAGGGCGATGACGCCGCCGATGACCAGGCCGCGGAAGAGCCCGCGGCGGACGATGCCGAATAACACCGCCGTTCCGGCCGGCCCCGATGGGTCGGCCGGAAACCGCCAGCTACCCTTGCCCGGCTCGCGCCACTGGCTGCTGGTAAAGGCTCACTATCAGTTGATCTTCCAGGGCGAACCGCTCCTCCAGCGCCACCATCAAGCGCGCCACCCGTTCCGGTAACTCGGTCAGCCGCGTCATGCAGTGGGTCGGATTGTCGTAATCCTCATTGAACGCCAGTGCTTCCTCGGTGGAGGCATCCAGCCTCTGAATCAATTGTTCCGCCCACTGTGGTGGCCCGCTGCCGTAATGGCGCGCCGCTCGCACCAGGGCGTTATAGACCTCGAAATAACCCGCGCTGAGATAGTCCATCAGAACCTGACAGAGGTCCTGGATGCGTTGATGGATGGGGGGATCCGGTTCTTCCCGTGACGGCGTGTGGTCGACGCCCTGTACCTGGCAAAGGAGCACGATCAATTGCCGCCGCTCCTCCAGCCAGGCCTGTACCAGTGCCTCAATTTGCTGCCATTGGGCCAATGCTGTGGAACTGGAACTTGCCATTGTTCGCTCTCCTTTATTCGGGCATGGCTGACAGATTTTTTCCTTGGGGAAGTCGAGACTAGAACCGGCGAATAGCGGCTGGCAATGGGTGAGAATGGGACAGGATCCGGGTGAAGGGGAAAAAGCGCGGGGTATCAGTGGGTTGCCGTAAAAGATGATTTCTTCATAACCTTCTCGCGTTCTTATAAGTGTCGCGGCATAACGTTTTTCCGAGCCCGGATTTGGCGTGCCGGCGTGTTGCGTGTGAGTCTGCCTGCGAATGGTGGGACAGCAGTGGCCCTCTTCATACAGAAGAGGGCCGCGATACTCAGCCCATCAACGAGGAAACCCACGGCCAGATCCAGGGCAGGGCCAGGGCGGTCAGCAGGCCGGTCAGGCCCAGCGCCAGGCCGCCGAAAGCCCCCGCCTTTTCGCTGAACTCGAAGGCGCGGGCGGTGCCGATGGCGTGGGCCACCAATCCGAGGGCGAAACCGCGAATGCGGTCATCCTCCACCCGCAACAGCCGGAATACCGGGCCGGCGGCCAGGGCGCCGACGATGCCAGTGATCGCCACCGCGCCGGCGGCCAGGGAAACATCCCCATTGGTGACCCTCGCCACCTCGATGGCGATAGGCGTGGTGATGGATTTGGGCGCCAGGGAGCCGACCACGGTTTCCGGCGCGCCCAGCCACCAGGCCAGGCCCACCGCCAGCCCGGAGGCCAGCGCCGCGCCGATCACCACGGTGATCAGCAATGGCCGCCAGACGCTGCGCACGGTATGCAGCTGGCGATACAGCGGCCAGGCCAGGGCCACGGTGGCGGGGCCGAGCAGGAAGGAAATCAGAGCGGTCTGGTCACGGTATTCCTCGTAAGGCACGCCCACCAGCGGCAGCACGATGATGACCGGAATGGCGGCGACGATGAACGGGTGAAACAGCGCCAGGCTGTTGGATTTGGCGTAGGCCCATTGGGCGAAACGGTAGCTGGCCAGCGTCAGCAGCAATCCGAACAAAGGGGTGTGCAGCAGCTCAGCCATGGTGCGAATCTCCTCCACCGCCGCCGTGGGAAGAGCGCCGCAGCAGCACCTTCAACAACAGGGTCACCAGCACCAGAGCGATCAGAGTGCCGAATACCACCGATACCGCCAGAGCCAGGGCATTGTCCTGATAGCGATGCCATTGCAGCACGATGCCAACGCCGAGAGGAAAGATCAGCAAGGTGATATGGCGAATCAGGGCACCGGCGGCCTCGGAGACTTTATCCATCCCCGGTGCGCCCAGCATTAGCGCGAACAGCAGCAGGATCATGCCCACCACCGGTGCCGGCAGTGGCAGGCCGGTGAGGTGGATCAGCACCTCGCCAAGAAATTGAAACAACAACAGAATCAGCAGGCCATCAATCATCAGGATCTCCCGGAAGTCCCCAGCTCTGGACAAAGCCCGGAATCACGGCGCTGCGGACCTGGAGTGGTGAAACGGAGTATCAACGGGAATGGCCTGAACCAAGCCTGAAAGGCCCGCGTCGAGTGCCTCCCTGCAGCGTCGTGGCGCCTGGCCCGGAGGCATGAAGCCGGCGGCCAGCGAAAAGAGCCACCGGCGAGAACCGGTCAGGCGCGTAACGGACGGAACAATTGTACCAGGGCGAACAGCAACAGTCCGGCAAACACCACCAGCGACCAGCCGGGGATGCTCAGACCAAGAAAGGTCCAGCTGATTTCGGCGCACTCGCCGGAGCCGGACAGCACCTGCGCCAGGACGTCATGGAACGGAAACACGTCGAGCATGTAATCCAGACCGGGACCACAGCCGGGCACCTGATCCGGCGGCAGGCTTTGCAGCCACAGATGGCGGATGGCGATGCCGCCTCCCACCAGCGCGGCGAGAGCCGTGAGTACGGCATAGAGACGTACGCCGATGCCTCGCGGACCGTGCAGGAACGCCACCAGCAGAATGGCCATCACCGCGAACACGGCGACGCGCTGGAAGATACACAGCGGGCAGGGCTCCAGGCCATCCACGTGCTGCAAATACAGGGCGCTGGCCATGGCGATAACACAGGCCAGCAGGGCGAGCCCGTTAAGGGCCCGGGGCGAAGGCAGTTTGGACCACATCGATTTGATTCCTTTCCAGCCTGTTTATTGTTCACCCTCTCCCACTCTCCTAAGACATGCGGGTTGTGCTTTTAGCTCCCCTCTCCCTTGAGGGGAGAGGGGCTGGGGGAGAGGGTGAGATGGACATGATGGTATGGAGTGCGGGACGGACACAATGGTTCCCCGCGCTATTGCCGTCAGTCCTTGCAACCATCAGTCCTTGAAATAGGTTTCCAGATAGCTTTCGAAATCCATGTCGTCCGCGGCTTCCCAGGCGGCCTGTTCGGTCAGGCTGTGCCGGGCCAGCGTGGCCAGTTGCGCCTCGCGGTCGGCATCCAGCGGCCGGGAACGGAAATGGTCTCTGTGGGCCAGAGCCTGGTTCATGGCGAACTGGAAGAAGGTCTGATCGCGGCTTTCCAGCTTGTCCATGATCTGCCCGGATGGCGTGGCGTCCGGTTCTTCCACCTTCAAACGCTGACGTTTCAAGGCATCGCAATAGTTGTTACCGCCATGACAGCGGTCGAACAACTCGGCGATCGGCACCATCTGGTCCAGTTTTTCCAGCGCCCACTGTTTCAACGTCACGCTCTCGCCCCAGTTATTCAGGGCCACGGAGGTGTCCCGGCCGTTGTAGACCACCTGACGCAGGTTGTCCTTACTGGCGTTCAGATCGCAGCTTTCCAACTGCGGCGAGGTGCGCAACAGGCAATAGGTGGCGAACAGGTCGAGGAAGCGGATTTCCTGCTGGTTGATGCCCACCGGTTCGAACGGGTTGAGGTCCAGAGCACGGATCTCGATGTACTCGACGCCACGCCGCTTGAGCGCCAGGGTGGGGCGCTCCCCTTTGTTGATGGTCCTTTTGGGCCGGATCGAGGAGTAGTACTCGTTTTCGATTTGCAGGATGTTGGCGTTCAGCTGTTGATAGTCGCCGTTGGCATCCAGTACGCCGATGGCGTCGTAGGCCGGTTCCGGTGTTTTGATGGCGTGGGTCAGCGTCTCCACGTATTCGTCGAGGTTGTTGTAGCTGATCGCCAGGGACGACTGGGCGTTGTTCTGGTAGCCGAGATCACTCATCCGCAGGCTGGTGGCGTGGGGACGGTAGAGGCTGTGGTCGAAGCGCTCCAGCAGGTGGTGTTCGCGGCCGGCCAGGAACGACGCGCACAATGCCGGCGAAGCGCCGAACAGATACACCAGCAGCCAGGAGTAACGCTGGAAGTTGCGGGTCAGATCGAAGTAGCGCCGGGAGATGAAATCCTGCAGCGGCTCGTCACTGCCTTCCTGAGCCTGATGCAATTGCCAGAACGATTCCGGGAAGGAAAAGTTGTAGTGAATGCCGGCGATGGTCTGCATCTTGCGGCCGTAGCGGTGGCCCAGGCCGATCCGGTAGATATGCTTCATACGGCCCACGTTGGAGCTGCCGTAGCGGGCCACCGGCACTTCGTTGTCCTCTTTCACCCGGCAGGGCATGGAATTGACCCACAGCAACTCGTCACCGATGTGGCGGTAGGTGTAGCGGTGCAGTTGATCGAGGAATTCCAGCGGGCTGTGCAGATCGCTGCTGGCGGGGGTGATGAACTCCAGCAGCGCTTCGGAATAGTCCGTGGTGATGTAAGGGTGAGTCAGAGCCGAGCCGAGAGCCTCGGGGTGGTCGGTTTGCGCCAGGTTGCCATCGGTGCTGATGCGCAGGCTTTCTTTTTCGATGCCCCGGCGAATTCCCACCAGGGTGCTGGCGGCGTCGGAGTCCAGGAGGGCCTGAATGCGTTGACTGAGCAGGTCGGTCATGGGGCTGTCCCATTCTTGGGGCGGTGATCGGGGCGGTGTCGGTCCGCCGCCCGTGTTGATGATCCGTTACCGGCGGCGCGCCGCCGGTTTGGCCGGTACGCCGTCCGCGGGCTGCTTGGCGGAAGGTTAGCCGCGCTTCTTCTTTTGCTCCAGGGCCTTGGCGAAAGCCGCGCCCAGGGCGCCCTGTGGTGCCGCCGCCGGTTTGTTGCCGCCACCACGCTGCCGCTGGCCGCCCCGCCGGCCCTTGCCCGCCGGTGCGCCCTCGCTCTGACCAGCCTGACGCTCCTGGTGGTGATCGTCCATACGCATGGTCAGGCTGATGCGTTTGCGCGCCTGATCCACTTCCAGCACTTTCACTTTGACGATGTCGCCGGGGTTGACCACATCATGGGGATCCTCGACGAATTTGTCGGCCAGCGCCGACACGTGCACCAGACCGTCCTGATGCACGCCGATGTCGACGAAGGCGCCAAAGTTGGTGACGTTGGTTACCGCGCCTTCCAGGATCATGCCCGGCTTCAGGTCGGCCAGGGTTTCCACCCCTTCCTTGAACTCCGCCGCCTTGAATTCCGGGCGCGGGTCGCGGCCCGGCTTTTCCAGCTCGCCAAGGATGTCGGTGACGGTGGGCAGACCGAAATGCTCGTCAGTGAACTCGACCGGTTTGACGCTCTTCAGGAACGGGATGTCGCCGATCAGGTCCTTGATCGGGCGGTCGTGCTGCTTGGCGATCCGCTCCACCACCGGATAGGCCTCCGGGTGCACAGCGGAACCGTCCAGCGGGTTCGTACCGTTCATGACCCGCAGGAAGCCGGCGGCCTGTTCGAAGGTCTTTTCACCCAGACGCGGCACCTGCTTCAGAGCGTCACGATCGTTGAAGGCGCCGTTCTTCTCGCGGAAGCTGACGATGTTGCCGGCGATGGTGCTGTTGAGGCCGGCGATGCGCGCCAGCAGCGGCGCGCTGGCGGTGTTCACGTCCACGCCGACGGCGTTCACGCAGTCTTCCACCACCGCATCCAGGGAGCGCGACAGCTTCACCTGGCTGACGTCGTGCTGGTACTGGCCGACGCCGATGGATTTCGGGTCGATCTTGACCAACTCCGCCAGCGGGTCCTGCAGACGGCGGGCGATGGACACGGCGCCGCGGAAGGACACATCCAGTTCCGGGAATTCCCGCGCCGCCAGCTCGGAGGCGGAGTACACCGAGGCGCCGGCCTCGGACACCATGATCTTCTGAATCTGCTGCTTGTCCTTGAGCGCCTTGACCAGTTCGCCGGCCAGCTTGTCGGTTTCGCGGCTGGCGGTGCCGTTGCCGATCGCCACCAGATCCACCTGATGCTTGACGCTCAGTTTGGTCAGCGCCGCCAGGGACTGTGCCCACTGATTTTTCGGCACGTGCGGAAAAATCGTGGTGTGTTCCAGCAACTTGCCGGTAGCGTCCACCACCACCACCTTGACCCCGGTACGCAGCCCCGGGTCCAGGCCCATGGTGGCCTTCGGACCCGCCGGAGAGGCCATCAGCAGGCTCTTGAGGTTGCGGGCGAACACCTGGATCGCCTCTTCCTCGGCCAGTTCGCGCACGCGGCCGAGCAGTTCGGTTTCCAGATGGGTGTTGAGTTTGATCTTCCAGGTCCAGCGCATCACCTCGCCGAGCCAGGTATCGGCGGCGCGGCCCTGATCGCGCCAGCCGGCCACTTCGCGGACCATGGCCACGCAGGGATGGGGTTCGGCGCTTTCCAGTTCTTCCGGCAGCACCATGGCGACGTGCAGCACGCCTTCGTTGCGGCCGCGAAACAGCGCCAGGGCACGGTGGCTGGGAATGTTCTTGAGTGCTTCCTGGTGTTCGAAGTAGTCGCGGAACTTGGCGCCTGCTTCTTCCTTGCCGTCGGCCACCCGGGACTGGATCTGGGCCCGCTCCCAAAGGAAGGTGCGCATGCGGGTGAGCAGTTCGGCGTTCTCGGCGAAGCGCTCCATCAGGATCTGCTTGGCGCCGTCCAGGGCGTCCTTGGCGGAAGCGATCTTGTGTTCTTCGTTGAGGTAAGCGGCGGCCTCGCTATCCGGGTCCAGGCCGGGATCGTTCAGCAGAGCGTCCGCCAGAGGCTCCAGGCCGGCCTCGCGGGCCATCTGCGCGCGGGTGCGGCGCTTGGGCTTGTACGGCAGATACAGATCCTCGAGCCGGGTCTTGGTGTCCGCCTCGCGGATCGCCTTTGCAAGCTCCGGGGTCAGCTTCTCCTGCTCGTCGATGCTCTTGAGGATCGCCTCGCGGCGCTCCTCCAGTTCGCGCAGGTAGCGCAGCCGCTCTTCCAGGTTCCGCAACTGGGTGTCATCCAGCCCGCCGGTGGCCTCTTTCCGGTAACGGGCGATAAACGGCACGGTGGCCCCTTCGTCCAGCAGGGCCACGGCGGCGGTCACCTGTTGCGGCTGGGCGTTGAGTTCCTGGGCGATGATCTGTTCGATGCTCTGCATGGGTATTCCTGGATTGCACGCTGATCCGCATCACGCCGGCGTTTCCGGCACGTATATAAGAAACGACCGGAATCATAGGGAATGACTCCGGCCGTTCATAGATTGACTTGCCAGGATGGCTGTGGTTATCGCCGCGAATCAGCGCAGAACCCGGTCGATTTCCGCCAGTAGCTCCGCTTCCCTGGGGGGCTTGACGATGTAGCCGGAGGCGCCCTGGCGCTCGCCCCAGACTTTGTCGGTCTCCTGATCCTTGGTGGTCACCAGGATCACCGGAATGCCTCCCAGCTCCGCGTCCCGGGTGATCTTGCGGGTGGCCTGGAAGCCATTCAGTTCCGGCATCACCACGTCCATCAGAATCAGGTCCGGGCGTTCGCTGCGCGCCCGTTCGATGCCCTCCACGCCGTTCACCGCGGTGATCACCTGATGCCCCTGCCCCTCAACGATCTTCGCCAGATTGGTGAGCTGGGTGGGTGAATCGTCCACCACCAGTATCTTGGCCATGCGTGTTATCCCCCCTGAAAACGGCATTTTGACAAAATGATAGCAGCCCGTCCGGCAAAGGTAAGCTGATGAAAAACGTCAGCCGGGTGCCGTTTCCGGTCAGGCCGGAGGTCGGCCAGGTACCGACAGTAATCTTTATATACAATCTTAATCATCGTAAAACTTGCCCGCCGTCACAGTGACGGGTATGAGACGGGGGCATCTGGCAGTTAAAAACGATTCGGGAAGCCTCATGAGCGAACAAGTGGACAAGATTCTGGTGGTGGACGATGACGCCCGCCTGCGCGGCCTGCTGCAACGGTTCCTCGAGGAGCAGGGCTACGCGGTGAAAGCGGTGGCGGACGCCGAGCAGATGGACCGGGCCTTGTCCCGGGAGATCTACTCGCTGATGGTGCTGGATCTGATGCTGCCCGGCGAGGACGGCTTGTCGATCTGCCGGCGTCTGCGCGAGAGCGAGAACACTCTGCCGATCATCATGCTCACCGCCAAGGGCGATGACGCCGAGCGTATCGAAGGGCTGGACGCCGGTGCCGACGATTACCTGCCCAAACCGTTCAATCCGAAGGAGTTGAGCGCGCGCATCCGCGCGGTGCTGCGCCGTCACGTGCGCGAAGTGCCCGGGGCGCCGAGCAAGGCGGAAGGCAGGGTGGACTTCGGGCCCTGGACACTGGACCTGTCCAGCCGCACGCTGAGCCGTGACGGTGAGCCGCAGGCGCTGACCACCGGTGAATTCGCCGTGCTCAAGGCGCTGATCCTGCATCAGCGGGAGCCGCTGACCCGGGACAAGCTGATGAGCCTGGCCCGGGGGCGGGAATGGTCCGCCATGGAGCGTTCCATTGACGTGCAGGTGTCGCGGCTGCGCCGCCTATTGGAGGAGGATCCCTCCAAGCCCCGCTATATCCAGACCGTATGGGGCGTGGGTTATGTGTTCGTGCCGGACTGAAATAATTCGCTTGCAGCGGCCCGCCGCCCGGACCAAGCGCCTGCGGCGGCTTCGTGGCCCTTCGTGAACACCGCCCTGGCAGCGCGCTGGAATGAGACCCTATGCCCAAACTTTATCCCCGCACCGCCTTTTTCCGCGCTGCCCTGATCGTCGGGCTGGTGATCGGCCTGAGCCAGGCGATCACCCTGTGGTTTTTCGCCCGTAACGCCTATCTTCCAGGTATCCGCGAGTACGCCCGGCTCACCGCCTTGCAAGCGGAACTGATCTTCGAGGAGGGCGCCGACGGCGACGTTCTGGAGTGGCGTCTGGGCGCCACCACCGGTATTGGCGTGGGGACGCCGCCGAGCTTGCGCGAACCGGACAGCCTGTTGCTGACGCGGCCGGTGGTGAACCAGTTCGGCGATGAATTGGCGGAGCTGCTGGACGAGCCGGTGACGGTCCGTCTGGAGGACGCCCGCCAGCCGGTGCTGTGGGTCAGCGCGCCGTCGTTCGAGGGCACCTGGCTGCGCGTGCCGATGGTGTTCTTCCGCGACTATGATCGTTACCTGCTGCTGGGCTGGGGTGTCACCGTACCGCTGTTGGCGGTGATCGGTGGCTTGCTGATCGCCCGCAGCCTGAACCGGCCGCTGCGCCGGCTGGCTCGGGTCGCGCTTAAAGTCGGCCGGGGGGAAGCGGTGCCGGTGCTGGACGACACCATCGGTCCCACCGAGATCCAGGCGGTGAACCGCGCCTTCAATCGCATGACCCGGGATCTGCAACAGGCGCAGCGGGACCGGGCGCTGCTGCTGGCGGGGGTATCCCACGATTTGCGCACGCCGCTGACCCGGCTGCGCCTGTCCGCTGAGTTTCTCGACGACGAGGAGCTGTCTCAGGGCATCATCGCCGACATCGAGGACATGGACGCGATCCTCGAGCAGTTCATTGCCTTCATTCGCGATGGCGCCGATGAGCAGCCTTCCTACGAAAGCCTTAACGCGCTGATCGAGGAAGTGTGCGGCAAATACCCGGCGGAGCAGCTCCGCGTCACTCTGGCGGAGGTGCCGCGCCTGATGCTCAAGCGGCTCACCGCCAAGCGCATGCTCACCAATCTGATCACCAACGCGCTCAAATACGGCGCCGCGCCGGTGGAGATCCACACCATGGTGGATGATAACGCGGTGTTGCTGATTGTCCGCGACCACGGGCGCGGCGTGCGCGAGGAGGACATTCCCATGCTGTTGCAGCCGTTCTCCCGTGGCGAGAAGGCGCGCACGCTCAGCGGCAGCGGCCTGGGCCTGGCCATCGTCAAGCGTATCGTCGACATGCACCACGGCCAGATGGCGCTGGACAACCACCCGGAAGGTGGCCTGCAGGTGCGTATCCGCTTCCCGGTCACCGGCCAACTGGTGCAGCCGGAGACCCTCTCCGCCGGGGTGCGCTAGGCGCCACGTTTCTCCACCGCGCGGCCGGCGAAGAACACCAGCAGGCCGCCCAGGGCCAGAGCGGTGCCCACCAGGCCGGTGGTGGACCAGGGCAGGTCGCCGCGGGTTGCGACGCCGGCCAGCCAGGCGCCGAGGGCGTTGGCCAGGTTGAAGGCGGCATGGTTGAGGGAAGCGGCCATGGTCTGGCCGTCGCCGGCCACATCCATCAGCCGCGTCTGCAGCGCCGGACCGAGCGCCATGCTGGTGCCCACCAGACCCACGAACAGCAGTCCCCACCACATGGAATTGGCGGCAACGAAGAACAGTCCCTGGATCACCGCGCACCAGATCAGAATGCCGGGGATGGATTTCATCAGATTGCCGTCGGCGGCGCGGGCGCCGGCCAGGGTGCCGAGGATGGTGCCGATACCGAAGATGGCCAGCACCAGCGGGCCCAGGGATTCGTCCATGCCGGCCTGCTCGGTGAGCGTGGGCATCACATAGCTGAACACCGCGAACATGCCGCCGAAGCCGATGCTGGCGATGCCCAGGGTGAACAACACCCGGTGTTTGAGCAGCGCGGACAATTCACGCAGCGGGCTGGCGTGGGGATCCACCGGTTGCACCGGCACGAAAATCCGCACCATCAGCGCGGTGAGCAGCGCGATGGCGCCGACCCCGGCGAACGCCACCGGCCAGCCGAACTGATTGCCGGCCCAGGTGCCCAGAGGGGCGCCCAACAGGATCGCCACGGTAAGGCCGGTCATCACCCGGGCCACCGCTCTGGCCCGTTGATGAAACGGCACCGCCGAGGCGGCGACCAGGGCGGCGACGCCGAAGTAGGCGCCGTGAGGCAAACCGGCGATGAACCTTAGCGCCACGAAGGACCAGAAACCGGGGGCCAACGCGCTGGCCAGATTGCCCAGCGCGAACACCAGCATCAGTATGATCAACAAGGCACGGCGCGGCACCCGGGCCGCCAGGGTGGAGATGATGGGCGCGCCCACCACCACGCCCATGGCGTAGCTGCTGATGGCGTAGCCCACGTCTTGCGGGTCCACCTGCAGATCCAGGGCGACCCGGTTGAGCAGGCCCATGATCACGAATTCCCCGGTGCCGATACCGAAGCCACCCAGCGCCAGCGCCAGTTCGGCGATGCGCGGGTGTCTGGCCATGGCGGCCTTGGGTTGCTGGACGGACATGCGCGCTCCTCGCTGCCGCGGCAAATAAAAAGCCGCCGAGAGAAATCGGCGGCCAGGAATGAGGTATGGGAAGACGTCTATTTTGACAGATTGGTTCCTAAACAGAAGAAAAGATTTTGTTTATGGTCATAATGAGTAAATCCAATGCGCTAACCGGATGGTTCCGATAGGGGCCGAGTTGATAAAAGGAGCAAAGCACCCGCCATGGAAGCGAATTACACCATCACCGAGGATGATTATGTCCGCGCCACGAAACTGTTCACCCGCCTGACGCCTAAATCGATGGCGGTTTTCGGGCTGGTCGTGGCGGTACTGGTCGTGCTGATGTTATTCGGCTCACCGGTGGTACGGGGGGCGGCGATGGGTGGCCTGATCGGCGGCGGCGTGATGTTCTTGCTGGGGCGTTTCGTCATCAACCCGCTCTTGTGCCGGCGCCATTATCGAAGCTACAAAGCGATTCAGGAGCCCACCACGATGACCCTGATGGACGACGGGATCCGCTTCGAGGCGGAGAGTGGCACCGCCATGGTGAGCTGGGACAAGATACTCAAGTGGCGCCACAACGACCGCTATATTCTCATCTATCCAATGCCGCGCCTGTACTACATCGTGCCCAAGGCGGCCGGGCCCGGATTCGACCCGGCGCTTCTGATCAAGGCGTTGAGTGCCCGTGTTGGCAGCGCGCGCTGAATCTCGAAGGCTCTACTCTAGCCGCCGAGTAAGGTGAACAGCACAGGCAAACCGAACGCCAATAGCAGACTGATTGCCAACCCCAGCATCGCTTTCATGGCATCCGACATCACCACGCGTGCGGTTTCCCGCGTCGAGGGGGTGAACATATGCATGGAAATGGCGAACTCCCGACCCGCCAGCAACCCCAGGAACACCCAGGTGGTGGACATGGGGATACTGCTCATCTCCTTGAACACAAACAGAATGATGGCGTAGATGAAATCGATGATGGTGGCCGCGCGGATGTCCACGGTACCGGTCTTGGTGGTGACGATGCGCTGGATGGTGCCGCCAGCGGTCTTGAAGATCCAGGCATGCAGGACCAGCAGCACCACCAGTGACAGGAAAAACTGCAGACCGTCCAGCTCCCGGGGCAGGTAGGCATAGATGTTGGCCAGATCCTGAATCAACCATTGGCTCCACAGGAAGCCGGTGGAGGCCCACTGCAATGCGACCCAATAGGAAGGCACCGGCTTGCCGTAGGTGCGGTCGAAATACTCGGTCAGATGCCGGATCACGAACCGGTAGGTGAACAACGCGACGATGAATGCCACGGCGTAACCGAGCCCTGATTTGCTCAGCATCGATTGCACGTTGCCGGCGGCGAATACCGACAACACCAGGAAGGTCGTGCTCACCGGTATGCCGTAACGGGTAAGAATCAGGATCGCCAGCGGCGGGATCACATAAAGCCAGGTGATGCCCTGTTCGGGCATGGGGAACTTCGCCAGACGGCCATAGGCCGGATCGCCGCCGTGGCTGAACCAGCCATACAGCAGCACGATCACCAGAATGGTACTGGCGAAGGCCCACAGCAGCCACCAGGGGCGATGATGGTTGGAGGAAATGAACGTGCCCAGGGTTTGGATGGCGTCGTTGGCGACAATGGAATACGCCGCCAGTAAGAAGCCCGCCACCATCAGAATATCGCCCATACTCTCGTTCCTTATGAATAGGGTTTGCCGACCAGCCTGTTCCCGATTGTTTACGACTCTATGACGTGGCGGTAAAAACGTTATGCTGGAGCCAGTCCGTGATCAGGAGAACAACGATGAACGAAGACAAACGCCGCCGTTATTCCGCGCCGGTGGTGGACGGCATTGCCAAGGCGCCGAGTCGGGCCATGTTGCGTGCCACCGGATTCACCGATGAGGATTTCGTCAAGCCGCAGGTGGGTATCGCGTCTACTTGGAGCCGGGTCACGCCTTGCAACATGCATATCGACGGCCTCGCCCGGGAGGCCGGTGCCGGCGCCGACGCCGCCGGTGGCAAGAGCGTGATCTTCAACACCATCACCATTTCCGATGGCATCGCCAATGGCACCGAGGGCATGAAGTACTCCCTGGTTTCCCGTGAGGTGATCGCCGACTCCATTGAAACCGTGGCCGGTTGCGAAGGCTTTGATGGGCTGGTGGCCATCGGTGGCTGCGACAAGAACATGCCCGGCTGCCTGATGGGGCTGGCACGGCTTAACCGGCCCTCGGTGTTCGTTTATGGCGGCACCATCCAGCCCGGTCCCGGCCACACCGATCTGATTTCCGTGTTCGAGGCGGTGGGGGCCTACACCAAGGGGGACAAGCGTCTGATCGAGGTGGAGCAGGTGGAGAAAGTGGCGGTGCCCGGCCCTGGTTCCTGTGGCGGTATGTACACCGCCAACACCATGGCCAGCGCCATCGAGGCATTGGGCATGAGCCTGCCGGGCAGCTCCGCCCAGAACGCCGTATCCGAGGACAAACTGGCCGATTGCCGGGCCGCCGGTGCCGCCGTGCTGGACCTGTTGGAACGGGACATCAAACCCAGCGATATTCTGACCCGGGAAGCGTTCGAGAACGCCATCACCGTGGTCATCGCCCTGGCCGGTTCCACCAATGCCGTGCTCCATTTGATGGCCATGGCCCATACCATCGGCGTGCCGTTGAGCCTGGAAGACTTCACCCGCATTGGTAAAAGGGTGCCGGTGCTGGCGGACGTGCGCCCCAGCGGGCATTACCTGATGAGCGAACTGGTGGCCATTGGCGGCATTCAGCCGCTGATGAAAACGCTGCTGGAGGAGGGGTTGTTGCACGGTGATTGCCTGACCGTCACCGGTCGCACCCTGGCGGAGAATCTGGCCGATGTGGCGCCCTATCCCGACGAGCAGAACATCATCCGTGCGCTGGATAACCCGATCAAGAAAGACAGCCATCTGCGTATTCTCTACGGCAACCTGGCGCCGACCGGCGCGGTGGCCAAGATCACCGGTCACGAGGGCACTCACTTCAGTGGCAAGGCACGGGTATTCGCCTCCGAGGAGGACGCCACTGCTGGCGTCATGGAAGGCACGGTGGTGGCCGGCGACGTGGTGGTGATCCGCTACGAAGGCCCGCGCGGCGGCCCGGGCATGCGTGAAATGCTGACACCCACTTCGGCGATCATGGGGCGCGGTTTGGGCAACGACGTGGCGCTGATCACCGATGGCCGTTTTTCCGGGGGCAGCCACGGCTTCGTGGTGGGCCACATTACCCCCGAGGCACAGGAAGGCGGCCCGATTGCCCTGGTGGAGGACGGCGACGAAATCGTCATCGACGCGGAGCACAATACCATCACCTTGAACGTTTCCGAACAGGCGATGATCGACCGTCATGCCCGCTGGCAGGCACCGGCACCGCGCTATACCCGCGGCGTGTTGGCCAAGTATGCCCGCACCGTGGGCTCGGCTTCCCAGGGCGCGGTGACCGACGGCGATTAACACGCGACACGCTTGCACGCTGGCACGCCATGCTTGCCAGGCCAGAGTAAGACGGAAAGGTCTGATTGCTCGGGAAGTGAGTAATCGCTGGTACGCAGGCACACAAACACGCCGACATGCTATTTAGTGTTGCCGCCAGGTTTAGCGTGCAAGCGTGTTGCGTGTAAGCGTGCCAGCGCATTGTGGAGCCCCCCAGGCCCCTTCCATGCAAGGAAGGGCAGAGATCTCCTTTATATCAATCCGGTGCGCGTCGGAACCCCACGCCGAAACGATTCAGCATGTTGATCACGCCGATCACGTAAGTGAGATCGGTGCATTCCTTCTCGGTGAACTGATCCGCCAGCGCCCGGTAAAGCGCCTCGTCATCGTGGTCGGCGTCGCTGAGGCGGGTCAGGTGGTCGGTCCAGGCCAGGGCGGCCCTTTCCCGCTGGCTGAACCAGGGTGCTTCGTGCCAGCCCGGCAGGGTATCCAGCACTTCGTTGGGAATACCCCGGTTGCGGGCATCCGCCGCGTGCATGGACATGCAAAACAGACAGCCGTTGATCTGCGAGGCACGCAGTTTCACCAGCTCCACCAGACGATGTTCCAGACCGGTGGCATCGATGACTTTTTGCGTGGCGAACACCGCCTTCATGGTGTCCGGTGAGGCGTTGTAGAAATCGAAGCGGGCTTTCATCGTTATCTCCTGAACAAGAGTGTTATTCCGGCTCGTGGCGGAAGCCGACGTTGAACCGGTTCCACATGTTGATGACGCCGATGGCGTAGGTCAGATCGGTGCGCTCTTTTTCGCTGAAGTGCGCGGCCAACTGGTCGTATTCCGCCTCGTCGTCGCGATGGCCTTCGCCGAGGCGGGTGAGGTGGTCGGTCCAGGCCAGAGCGGCCCGTTCCCGTTCGCTGAACCAGGGCGCTTCGCGCCAGCCGGACACGGTATCTAGGACTTCATTGGGAACGCCGGCGGCGCGGGCATCGCGGGCATGCATTTGGAGGCAGAAGGCGCAGCCATTGATCTGCGAGGCGCGCAGCTTGACCAGTTCCAGCAGCCGGTGATCCAGGCCGGTGTTCTCGATCACTTCCGAGGTGCCGAGCATGGCTTTCATGGTGGCCGGCGACGCGGTGAAAAAGTTGATACGGGCTTTCATGGGGCTCTCCTGATTTCTTTTGATCAAACAAGCCGGGTGGCAAAGAGGTTGAAAAGCCGGTTCAGATTAGGGCTGAATTGGAAGGTCTGGCAGATCCAATTTGAACGATTTTGGGAGACCAATTTGCAAATCCATCTACCGCTGAGTGGCACCGGCACGGTACCCCAGCGGCTCTACCGCGACCTGCGCTTGGCTCTGGCGGAGGGCCGTCTGGCCCCCGGCGAGCGGTTGCCACCCAGCCGCGCATTGGCGGCGGAGCTGGGTATCGCCCGGCAGGCGGTGGTGGATACCTATGAACGTTTGGTTGCCGAGGGCTTTTTTGAAGCGCGCCGGGGTGCCGGAACCTTTGTCCGTCGGCTGCCACCGGTGGTGACCGGCGAACAGGTGGAACCGGGAGTGGGGCCGGGCCGGCACTGGCGTCCGTTACCTGTATGGGGAGACCGGGAGGCGCCGCGGCGCTATAACTTCGCCGGTGGCGTGACCGACCGGCGTTTGCTGCCGATGACGGATTGGCGTCGGGCGGTGATGCGTGCGCTGCGTGAGGAAGCCCGGGATCGCACCCTGCAGGGCGAGTGCCAGGGGTACCTCGGTTTGCGCGAAGGGATCTCCCATTACCTGGGTTACAGTCGCGGTTTGCCGTGCGCGGCGGACGAAGTAATGGTCACCCAGGGGGCCATGCAGGGGATGGATTTGCTATCCCGGGTGCGGATCGTGCCGGGAGCGGTGGTGGCGGTGGAGGAGCCGGGCTATCCGCCGGCGCGCTGGGTGTTTGAATCCTATGGCGCCCGTGTGGTGGGGGTGCCGGTGGATGAGCAGGGGTTGTGCGTGGACCAGGTGCCGGAGGCGGCTTCGATGATCTATGTGACGCCTTCCCACCAGTTTCCCCTGGGCATGCCGATGACCCTGGAACGGCGGCTGCAATTGCTGGACTTCGTTCGCGGGCGTGACGTGCTGATCGTCGAGGACGATTACGATGGTGAGTTCCGCTTCGACGGCCGTTCCCTGGAAGCGCTCAAGAGTCTGGACCGGCACCAGCAGGTGGTGTATCTCGGCTCATTCTCCAAGGTGCTGCATGCGGATCTGAGACTCGGCTACATGATCATGCCGAAGGGGCTGCAAGCAGCGCTGCGCCAGGCCAAGAGCCTGACCGACGGGCGCGCGCCCAATCTGATGCAAAAAGCTCTGGCCAATCTGATTGAGGAGGGCGCTTTCGCCCGGCACCTGCGCCGCATGCAGAGGCTTTATCAGCGGCGGCGGCAGCGACTGCTGGAGGCACTGGCGCAACGGCCGGATCTGTGGAACTGTCTGCCTCAGGTGGCCGGAATTCATTTGACGCTGGAATTCCGGCAATCGGTGGACAAGCTGGAAGCCCGGTTGCTCGGAGCGGGCATAAACGCGGAAGATCTCGGGGGCTTTCACGCTTCGTCCGAAGGGACGAAGGGACTGCTGATCGGCTTCGGTATGATTGATGACGAGGACATTGAGGTCGGCGTGCGCGCGCTGGCGCGGGCCTTATCGGCTTAAGCTCCGGGGCGTCGGAGCCCGCGGATCAAGGAGAATAATGAATGAGCTATCTTCGCTTCCGTCAGTTGTGTTTGGCGGCCCGCCAGTTGGAGCCCGTGGTGGAGGATCTGGCCGAGGTTTTCGGCATCCAGGTCTGTCATCGGGATCCGGCGGTGCAGGCGTTCGGTCTGCACAATGCGTTGTTGCCGGTGGGCAATACCTTCATCGAAGTGGTGGCGCCGGTTCGCGAGGACACCACCGCCGGCCGCTTTCTGCAACGCCGGGGCGGTGACAGCGGCTACATGGTGATTCTCGATACCGACGATGTGGACCGCTGGGGCCCCCATGTGGATGCGCAAGGCGTGCGGGTGGCCGCTTTTCTCGGGCACGGTGACTATCGGGGCATGCAACTGCATCCCAAGGATCTGGGCGGCACTCTGCTGGAAATCAATCACACCCGTTACGGTGAATCTCTGGACGGCCCCTATAATCCGGCCGGGCCGGATTGGCAGAGTTTCGTTAACACTGACCGGGTGGAACGCATCGTCGGGGTCGAGTTGCAGGGCGGAGAATCGGAGGCCATGGCGCGCCGCTGGGGAAGCCTGTTGCGCCGGCCGGTGGAGAATAGTGGAGAAAGCAGCGGCGAAGGCCAGCAGGTCACACTGGACAATGCCTATCTGCATTTCGTCGGTGATCGGGATGGACGCGGTGAAGGATTGAGTGGCGTGGATATCCTGGTGAATGACCTGGAGGCCATCAAGGAGCGCGCTCTTGAGCGTGGCCTGCCGGTGGACCAAAGCCAGGTCAGCATTGGTGGCGTCCGTTTCCACCTGGTTCATTCCGAAGCCTTGAACTGATCCGTTGGCGCACGGCCGCGACGGGATCGGCTGTGATCAAGGGTGGCGGTCAGTCCGTTTCCACCCGGAGCAGTTGTCCGTCATTGCTGTCGGTGAGCACATACAGGTAACCCTCCGGGCCCTGGCGCACATCACGAATACGTTGCTCGCGCTGCTGCAGGTAACGCACTTCCTGCTTCGGCGTCTCGCCCTCAAATCGCACCCGGTTCAGATGCGTCAATTTAAGCGCGCCGGATAACGCATCGCCCCGCCATTGCGGATAGCGGTCGCCACTGACGAAAGCGAAACCGGAAGGGGCAATGGAGGGCACCCAGTAGTGCAGCGGTTGGGCCAGACCTTCCCGGCGGGTCTCGCCGATGGCGGGGCCGTAATATTCGCGGCCGTAGGTGATTTCCGGCCAGCCGTAGTTCACTCCCGGTTGTACCGCGTTGATTTCATCGCCGCCGCGCGGGCCATGTTCGTTGAGCCAGGGCTGACGGGTGTCGGGGTGTAACGCCAGGCCCTGGGGGTTTCGATGCCCCCAACTCCAGATTTCCGCGCGGCCGTTGCCGCCGTTGGCGAACGGATTACCGCTGGCGGCGGCGCCATCCTGATCCAGACGCAACACACTGCCCGCATGATCGCCGGTGTCCTGGGCCCGCTGTCGCTGTCCCCGGTCGCCGATGGTGAGAAACAGATGGCCGTCGTCATCGAACAGCAGCCGTCCACCAAAGTGCTGGCCGGTATCACTGCAGGCGTCGGCCACCAGCACATCACGGAAGCCGTGTAATTTTCCGTCACGATATTCGCCGTGTCCCACCGCGGTGGTGGCGCCACCGTCACAGGCTTTGGCGTAGCTCAGATACAGCCGCCGGTTATCCTCGAAGCGGGGGTGAGGCAGCACATCGAACAGGCCGCCCTGGCCCCGGGCCACCACGGCGGGAACGCCGGGGACCGGTTCCTTCATCAGCACACCATCATGGAAACGGCGCAACGTGCCGCCCCTTTCGGTAATCAGAAATTCGCCTCCGGGGAGGAAGGCCAGGGACCAGGGATGCTCGAGCCCTTGAGCGAGAACGGTGACGGTGAGCGGCGCTCCGCTTTCCGGGGTAATGGGGGAGGTGGCGTCGGCGCAGCCGCTGAGCAAAGCAAAGAAGGTAAACGCCGGGAAGCAACGGAACAACATGACGGAGAGTCCTGGCTGAAAGGCCCGGTCAGCTTAGCGGGATGGAGGGCGGCAAAAAAGTGCCAGTATCGCGGTCCGTGAACCGCTGCCGCCCTGGAGTTTCGGACATGAATTCAGAGATCGCTACAAGGCCGCTGTAGGAGCTTGCCCTGCAAGCGAATCCTAGGGAAACGGGCCAAGCCGCTTGCAGCGGCCCGCCGCCCGGACCAAGTTCTTACAGCGCTTTACTTGCCGCCGCGCACGTGGGCCATAAACTCGGCCATGCCGGCCTTGCGCTCCTCGTCCACCTGGCGCGCGCTGTCTCTTTGGTTGAGTTGCTCAAGCAGCGCCTTGCTGTCGGGGATCTCCGCCAGCAGGTCCAGATCAAACAGCTTGCCGGCGATACCGGCGGCCAGATCCAGACTGTAGAGCAGGACGGCGTCGGCGGCGGTAAGTTGGGCGCCGGCCACGAACGGATCGAACTTCGCCACCCGCTTCAGGGCGGCGGCGCCTTTGATCAGCGCGTCCCGTGTCTGTTGCTTGGTTTCGTCGCTGACCTTGCCGCCGAAGAACACCTCCGGATAGCAGCGGCGGGCCGGCAGTTCGATATACAACTCGATCAGCTTGGCCAGCTCCTTGACCTGGGCGCGCTGGAACGGATCGGCGGGATACAGCGCCGGGCCCTCGCCGGTTTCATCGATGTATTCCAGGATCACGTTGGTTTCGGCGAGAAAGCCCTGGTCGGTTTCCAGCACCGGCACCTTGCCCATGGGGCTGATGTCGAGAAAGGAGGCTTCCTGGGACGGGTAGTCGTTGACCTGCTCGAAGGCCATGCCTTTTTCCAGCAGCGCGAACTTCACCATGTTGACGTAGTTGCTGGCACTGAAGCCATGCAGTTTGAGCATTGTTGTTCTCCTGAACAGTCCGTTTTTATAGCGCGGTCAGGCCACCGTCCACCGACAGTTGATGACCGGTGACGAAAGAGGACGCGTCCGACAGCAACCACTGAACCGCCTGCGCCACTTCCGTTGCTTCACCGACACGGCCCATGGGATGCAGCGCCGCGTGCAGGCGCCGTTGCTGTTCGGCGTCGATGCCGTCGTCGCGCTCCACCTGAGAGATGGCACGCTCCATCATGGCGGTACGGATGATGCCTGGACAGACCGCGTTGACGCGAATGTTCTGACGGGCGTATTCCGCCGCCACGCTCTTGGTCAATCCCACCACCGCGTGTTTGCTGGCGGCGTAGGCGGCGCGCTTGGGAGCGCCCACCAGGCCGGCGATGGACGCGGTATTGACGATGCTGCCACCGTCACCCTGTTTGGCCATGGCGGCGATCTGGTATTTCATGCACAGCCACACGCCTTTGACATTGATATCGATGATGCGGTCGAACAGGCTCTCTTCCACGGCCACGATCTTGGCGTTTTCTTCCTCCACACCGGCGTTGTTGAAAGCGCCATCCAGACGTTCATAGGCCTCCAGCGTGGCCTGCACCAGGGCGGACACCTGATCCGCGCGGGTGACATCCACGGCCATGGCTCTGGCGGTGCCGCCGGCTTCGCGGATGGCGGCGGCGGTGGACTCCACGGCGTGTGCGTCGATATCGGACAGCATCAATCGTGCTCCCGCCGCGCCCAGGCTTTCCGCCGTGACCCGACCGATGCCGCCGCCGGCACCGGTGATCAGAATGACCTTGCCGGCCAGTTGTTCATCCCGCATCTGTCGTGTCTCCGTTTAGGTTCGCTCTCTACTGTAGCGGATTCCGGTAGAGAACCCGTATGTCGAAAGCGGCAGGAAGAGGGCGACAGGCGACCTGAGAGGGTCAGGACGGAATGGGCACCATCAAGGCCTCGCCGACCGCGAACGGTGTTCCATCGGTGTCCGCCAGGTCGCCCAGTTCGGCGTTCACGAACACCTGCCGCCGGCCGGCCTTGAGCACCCGGGCGCGTGCCACGAAAGTTTCCGCCACCGCCGGTCTCAGGCAGCGCACGGAAAATTGTGAAGCGGTGACGTTGCCGACTTGTGACGCGGCGGCGAAGCCGCAGGCGGTATCGATCAGACCGCCAATCAGAGCGGCATGCAAAAAACCACTGTATTGGGCGAACTCGTCGCGCCATCTCAAGTGCAGCTCCGCCTCACCGGATTCGATTCGGTGTACCTCGAGATTAAGCCAGTTATTGAAGGGCGCCAGACGGGACAGGGCGCGGATGCGTTCCAGTATCTCTGGGGTGTCGCTCATGCTGAGGTCTCCGCTGAAGGGCGCGGTGCCAACGCCTTGAAGACGGCGGTGGCGCGGGCGCACAGAGTGTCGTCCGCCCATACCTGGGCGGCGGCGAAGTTCAGGGAAGGCCCGGTCCGGGTGGCCTCGGCACGGATTTCCACCCATTGGCCGAGGCGGGCGCTGCCCAGGAAATCCAGCGTCATGCTCACCGTGACGAGGCCGGAAATACCTCCCAGCCGGTCGGCGCAACTGAGCCCCATGGCGTTGTCCGCCAGTGCTGAGATCAGGCCGCCATGAACAAAGCCCCGGCTGTTGGCATGGGGCTGGTCGGCGCGGATGGCGAGGCTGAGCCCGTGATCATGATGGCGGATGAAAATCGGCTCCCAGGGCGCGGTGAGCCCGCTGGCGCGGCGGTGCCGCTGATAACCGGCGGGGACGGCGAGGTCGGACATGACAGGTCTCCAGTTATTTTTAATTAGACCAGTCTATATAATTTTGGGGCGACGGCAAGTCGAAATGGCGGATAAGAGGCGGGGCGTTGTCAGTCTCTCCTTTGAGCGCCCTAAAGCCACCGTAGGAGCTTGCCCTGCAAGCGAATTGGACTTTCTCCGGGTAAAAGATTCGCTTGCAGGGCAAGCTCCTACAGTGGCTTCGGGGCTATCTCCGGGGCTTTAGGACGCAGGGCGTTGATCTGGTCCGCCAGGCTGGCGCAGGCGTCGGCGATGGCCTGACCGTGGCATTCCACCCGGGCTTGGACCAGGGCGCCTTCCAGAGCGGAGAGGATCAGGGACGCCAGAGGGCGGGCGCGGTCGGCCTGGATGCCGTCGTCGATCAGCAAGGTTTCCCATTCGCGGCGCCAATTCTGTATGGCTTCGCGGCCGGCGTCGGTGATGAGGCGGGAAGCGGGCGTGGTTTCCAGCAGGGTGGTGGCCAGCGGGCAGCCATCGGCGAAACCGGATTGCGCCATCCAACCGGTCAGCAGCTCACCATAGGCGCGCAGTGCGTCGGCGCTATTGCCATGCTGGCGGCGCAGGTCACGCAACGTATCCAGTACCCGTTCCCCGGCGTAGCGCACGGCGGCTTCGCCAAGCTGTTCCTTGCCGTTGGGAAAGTAATGGTAGAACGAGCCTTTGGGGGCGCCAGCGGCGGCCAGGATGTCGTTGATGCCAGTAGCGGCGTAACCCTGCTTGCGGAACAGGGCCACGGCGCTGTGGATCAGGCGGTCGCGGTGCTTGGGGCGGGCAGCCATGGTGTGGTCCGTCAGCAAATGATCTAGACCAGTCTATACAGTGGGCGAGGCGCTGTCATGGTTCAGCCCAGGCCGCCCACCGCCAGGCCGCCGGCGACCAGCGGCAGCGCCCAGGCCAGATGACGTGCCAGCGCCGGCCGGTAGGGCAGCAGAAAGATCAGTGGCAGCCCGACCAGGGTCACCAGAATGGGCACCATGGACAAGGCCAGCCCCAGCGGCCACAGCATCAGGCAGGCGGCGGTGGTGGCCAGGATCAGCAGCCAGCCGGCGGCCTTGAACAGCCGCAGCCGCGCTTCGGTGGGTTTGCGCCCAAGCAGTTCCTGATGGTGACGTTTCATGCCCAGGGCAAGACAGGTGAGACCGGTATAACCGAGCGCGAGAGCCAACAGGACCGTCATGCATTGCCCTCCGCCAGGGCCGGTTCGCGGGCACGCGCCGGTTTCCGTTTGTCCTGTTTGGGCTTTGCCACCCGCCAAAGCGTGTAGCCCCACAGGGCGCCGAGCAACAGGCAGATCAGATCGAAGCCGGCCAGAGCGCCCAGGCGCCAGGCGGCGGCGCTGAACAAGTGACTGTTGGTGGTGGCCATATCCACGAACGGCAGGGCCAGCCACAGCACCGTGATGACCGCCAGTTGCTCGATCCAGCCGCGACGATGCGGGCGCAGCAGACCATGCACCAGGCTCGCCAGCCAGACCAGGAAAAACACCCGGATCTCCCAGGAGGAGCGCTCAGCCAGGGCCGGCGGCAGCAATCGGTTGGCGGCGAAGTAGGCGCCGATGGCGGCCAGCAGGCCGGTGATCGACGCCATGTTGAGACCGTTCACCAGTTTCAGTGCGGCGCCCGGCTGTTGCCGGCGCAGTTGCTGGGTGCGTTTCGACACCCAGAGCAGCATGCCGGTGGCCACCATGGCCGAGCCGGCCAGTCCGGAAAAGAAGAACAACAGCCGCACCACCGGGTCGGCGAAGCGCACCAGATGAAGGTTGGTCATAACATTGTAGACCTTGCCCATCAGCGGAGCCGGCGCTTCCCGTGGTTCGATGGTTTCCAGCAGACCGCCGCTGGAACCCTGGAATACCTGGGTGGGCGAGCCGCCGCGACGGCGTCCGCTAATGGTCACGTCCTGCTCGACGCTGATGCGAATCCGCGCGTTTTCGCGGTTGGGATGCTGCACTTCGATACGGCTCACCGGGCGTTCGAAGCGGGCGGCGGTGGCCGCGGCCAGCGGGCCGATAGCGACCATATCCGCCGGCCCGCCGGCCGGCCCGGGTGTCTCCGTGGAACGCGGAAACGCCTCGTCGAAGAACGCGCGGCGGTCGCCATCGTAGGCGGCGTCGATGCCCCACGGCATCAGCATCACCATGAACAGCAGCAGCCCCGAGTAGGTGATCATGAAGTGAAACGGCAGCGCCAGAACGGCGCTGGCGTTATGGGCGTCGAGCCAGGATCGCTGTCCCTTGCCCGGGCGGAAGGTGAAGAAATCCTTGAAGAGCTTCTTGTGGGTGATCACCCCGCTGATGATCGCCACCAGCATGAACATGGTGGCGATACAAATCAGCCAGCGCGCCCATAGACGTGGCACGCCGTACAGTTCGAAGTGGAAGCGGTAGAGGAAATGGCCGCCGCGGGTTTCGCGCGGCGTGAGCACTTCGCCGCTGCCGGCGTCCATCCACACCTGCTCGCCACGGTTACGGCCCCCGCCCTGGCGCGGCTGCTCCTCTCCGGCGGGCTGCCATCGCAGTTGTACCGCCGGATTGCGGGCATCCGGCAGGGATATATCCCAGGAACGGGCATCGGCGGCGATCCGCCCCAGGGTTTGCCAGGCCAGATCCACGGTGTCGTCGGAGCGGACGGACTGATGCAGTTCCGGCTCCATCCACAGAGAAATTTCCTCGCGGTAGTAGGCGCTGGTGCCGGTCACGAACACGGCCACCAACAGCCAGCCCAGCAACAGCCCGCTCCAGGTATGCAGCCAGGCCATGGACTGCCGCAGGGACCCGTTCATGATGCTGGCCCCAGCAGCCAGACCAGAGCGCCGCACAGCAGGGCGGGGATGGCGATGCCGGCCCAGGCGCGGGCGGTGGTGGCGCAGGCGAAGGCCCAGATCACCGCCACGCCGTAGATGAGAAACGACAGCACCGAGGCGGTGATCACCGCATCCACGCGGGGCATCGGCAGCCCCAGGCTGAGGGCGGCGGTGGCGGCGGCGCTCAGTGCGTATCCCCCCAGCATCGCGGCGATTGTGCGCGACGCCACCGACAGCCGGGTGGCGTTCTTCAATTGGGACATGGTGTTTCTCGAGTCGGATCGGCGGAGAGTCGTGCCATTGTGGCTGGCGAATGATAATTGTTTCCATCGGTAAATCAATATTGGGAATGTGTAAGAAATGTGCAGGGCAGGGCTTGCCCCTGTGGGGATCGATCCCTAGACTTCATTAGTTATTGATAATTATTACTATCCGTTATTCGTTTTTATTTGCTGCCATGTCCGGACGATAACCCGCTGATGATGACGAACGCCATGCAAACCGACATCGGTTCGCTGTATCGCGATCATGCCCATTGGTTACTGGGCTGGCTGCGCCGGCGCCTGGGCGGTGACGGCGCCGAAGCCGCCGATCTGGTCCAGGACACCTATGTCCGGCTGATGGTCTCCGGCCGCTTTCCGGCGCCGGATCAGTCGCGAGCGTTCCTGGCCCGCATCGCCGATGGTCTGATGATCGATATGCACCGCCGGCGCCGGCTGGAGCTGGCCTACCGGGAAGCCCTGGCGGCACTGCCGGAAGAAAGCGCGCCTTCCGCCGAACAGCGTGCCGTGATCCTGGAAACCCTGACCCGCATTGATCAGGCCCTGGACGGTTTGCCATCCAAGGTGCGCGAGGCGTTTCTCTGTTCCCGTTTCGAGGGGCTGACCTATAGCCGCATCGCCGAGCGTTTGGGCGTCTCCCATGGGTCCGTTCGCAAGTATATGCTGCGTGCCGCCCAGTGCTGTCTGTTGGCGCTGAACGAATTCGAACCGGTATGAGCGACGCCTTACCCGGCTCCCTGCGCCAGTACGCCGACCGCCATGGTCTGGACGTCGCCAGCCTGCAAGCCGCTCTGGACTGGCAGGTGCTGTTCTGGTCCGGGGAACAACAAGCGGCGGATCAGGAACGTTGGCGCCACTGGCTCAACGCCAACGCGGATCACCGTCACGCTTGGGAAGCGGTGGCGCGGATGGCGGGCACGCTGGGGACGCTGAGCCCGCAAGTGGCGCACCGTACTTTGAAGCAGCCAGCGGCGGTCAGCCGGCGCCGGGTGCTTGGCGCCCTGGCGGTGGCGGGGTTGGGCTCAATGCTGATGTTCGCCGGGACGGGGGGCGGGCTCTGGCAAAGAGCGATGGCGGATTACCGTTGTGCCCGTGGCGAACAGCAGCGGGTCCGGCTGGAAGATGGCTCGTCACTGATACTGAACACCGCCAGCGCCGTGTCGGTGGATTTCGGCAACAGCCGGCGCCGAATCACCCTGGCGCCGGAAAGTGAAATAGCCCTGGATACGCGCCCCTCCGCCCTGGACGACACCGGCCCGTTGGCGCTGGCCCTGCCGGCGGCATTGCTGAGTGTGCAAAACACCTGGCTGACCGCCCGCGACCTGGGTCAGGGGGCTGGCACCGTGGGCGTGCTGGCCGGCAGGGCGCAGCTGGTTACCGCTTATCCACGGCAGGCCGCCGTCACTCTGAATGCCGGCCAGCAGGCTCATTTTGATCGGGATGGGCTGTCGGTGACGCCATTGTCCCGGCAGCGGGCGCTGGCCTGGACCCGCGGCGTATTGCAGGCGGACCGTTGGCGGCTGGCGGATTTTCTCGATGAGCTGAGCCGTTACCGCGACGGTGTGCTCTATTGCGACGATGAGGTGGCGGACCTGATTGTTTCCGGCGCCTACCCGCTCAAGGATACCGACTATGTGCTGGAATCCCTGGCCCGGGCGCTGCCGGTGGCGATTCATTACCGCACTCCCTGGCTGGTGCGCGTGGGGGCGGTCTAGCGTTTCGGCTTCCCCCTATGGGGTGCACGAATCGGGATTCGAAAAAAATCCAATTCGGGGTAGCACTTTTCCGGCTCCCGTTCGGGATAACAGGTAATACACCCTGTTAAGGATCGGAACATGACGTGTTTTTCCCGTTTTCGACATCTGCCGCTGACGCTATCCCTGTGTGGCGTGGTGGCCGGGGCGGCCATGGTTGGTGCGCCTGCGATGGCCCAGGAAAGCGCCGGCACCCGCCTCTACCAGGTGGCTGCCGGGCCGTTGGACGGCGCCCTGGCTGAATTCGCCGGTGCCGCTGGCCTGACCCTGGTGATCGATGGCCGTCTTACCGAGGGCAAGCGCAGCGCCGGATTGAGCGGTCAGTACTCGCCGCTGGAAGGCTTGAGCGTGCTGCTGGCCGGTTCCGGACTGGAGGCGGTGGCCCAGGGGAATGGCAGCTATCGCCTGCGGGCGCGTCCGCCGCGGGCCGGTTCCCCTCACACTCTGGAAAAAGTCACCGTCACGTCCGCCTCCGCAGCCGGGCAGGCGGTGGATGTGACCAACGCCCCGGCCAGTATTTCGGTGATTACCCGCGAGGAACTGGAAGGCAAGGCGTATCGCGACATCACCGAGGCACTGCAGGCGGTACCCGGTGTGTACGTGGACGACGGCCCGTCCGGCAAGGGCGGCACGGAAGAAATTTCCATTCGCGGCATGGATTCCAAGTACACCCTGATCTTGGTGGACGGCAAACCACAGGGGTCGGGACAGGGCTATTACAACGGTTTCGGCGCCGGTGCCGAGTACGGTTGGCTGCCGCCGGTTTCCGCCATCGAACGTATCGAAGTGATTCGCGGGCCCATGTCCTCACTGTACGGCTCCGACGCCTTGGGGGGCGTCATCAACGTCATCACCAAAAAAACACCGGACCAGTGGAGCGGTTCGGTGACGCTGGATCGGGTCATGCAGGAAAGCCACGACGCCGGCGATTACCATCAGAACCGCTACTATCTGAGCGGGCCGCTGCTCCAGGATCACCTGTCGTTCACCGTGTTCGGCTCCCGCTATGTGCGTGACGAAGACGATATCCCCAGCGGATACCGTGACCTGGATCGTGACAACACCACGGTGCGGCTGGGCTGGACCCCGAGTGAGCGCCAGTCCCTGCAACTGGAGGCCGGGTATGCCACCCAGGATATTGTCGGTACGGCGGCGCGCACCGGCAGCGACAGCGAATTGAACACGGTGCGGCGCCATCAGGCGCTGTCCCATGATCTCGCCTGGGGCAACGGTTTCACCACCAAGAGCTATGTGCAGCATGAGGAGATGCTGAACCGTACTCAGAGCGCGCTGTACGAACGCACCACCGCCAACACCGCCACGGTGCTGCCGTTCGATCGCCATGTGATGACGGTGGGCGCCCAGTACCGTTTGCAGAAAACCGAAAACCCGGCCCGCGCCATCAACAAAGCGAATCTGGAGCGTTGGGACGCGGCGTTGTTCGCCGAGGACCAGTGGTTCATCAGTGACCCGCTGTCTCTCACCGGTGGCCTGCGTTGGGTCAAGGACGAGAACTATGGCAGCGAAGTAGTACCTCGTGCCTACGCGGTCTATGCGTTGTCGCCGGCCTTCACCGTGAAAGGCGGCGTCAGCGCCGGCTATCGCACGCCGGATCTTAAACAGGGCGATTCCAACTGGGTGGAAGGCGGAGGTGGCCCGTCCACCGACGGCGGCGACATCGGCAATTCCGACCTGAAACCGGAAAAGAGTGTTACCTATGAACTGGCGGGGTTGTGGCAGGGCCGTAACGGCATCGAAACCAGCGTCACCGTGTTTCACACCGACTACAAGGACAAAATCGAGAAGCCGCTGATCTGTGATCGCGTCAGTGGAACGGACACCGACTGCCTCTATCAAGGCTACGATTACGAAAAACTGTATCAGTACACCAACGTGGACGAGGCCCGGGTGCGAGGTGTGGAAGTGACGTTCGGCTTCCCACTACGCCATGACATGCGCGTGCACACCAACTACACCTTCACCGACAGCGAGCAGCTTTCCGGTGATAACAAAGGCAACCCGCTCAACGATCAGCCCCGTCATCGCGCCAACATCGCCTTCGACTGGCAGGCCACCGACAACGCCCGGATCTGGTCCAAGGCGCGGTTCAAGGGCCGTGCCGAGCAGGTGGCCGGACGCGGCGGCCTGACCGAGCGCTACCCCAGCTATACGCTGGTGGATACGGGTATGCAGTATCAGCTTTCCGAACTGGTGAGCGTGTACGGCGGTGTCTATAACCTGTTCGACAAGGAAGTGGACAACGATAGTTATGGCCGGGTGCTGGATGGCCGGCGTTATAACGCCGGCATTACCGTGCGGTTCTGACGCTCGCTCAGCGAACTGGATCGGCGTCGTTTTCCGCTGGCGCGTCATCCAGCACATAAGCGATCACGGCATCACGGCTCCGGCCCCGGGTACCGATGGCGCTGTGGCCGCCAGCCACCACCAGCAGTATCTGCCGGCCGGTGTCGTCCAGATAGGTCATCGGTGTGGCATGGCCGCCGACGGGCAGGCGGTCTTCCCACAGCGTGCGCCCGCTGGTGAGGTCGTAGGCGCGCACGTGGTTGTCCAGGCCGCCGCTCATGAACGCCACGCCGCCGGCGGTGATGATCGGTCCGCCGATATCCGGCACGCCGATCGTCACCGGCAACGCGATCGGTGACGGGTAGCCGATGGTGCCGTTGCGATGACGCCATACCACTTCGCCGGTACGCAGATCGGCGCCGGCCACGTAACCCCAGGGCGGTTGCTGGCAGGGCAGGCCCAGTGGCGACAGGAACGGTTTCATCTTCACCGCATAGGGGGCGCCATAGTTTTCGTTGGCGCCGGGCCCCCGTGAGGAAACATGGCGGCTATGGTCGTCTTTTCTGGGAACCAGAGTGGAGACGTAGGCGAGATAGGAGGGCGAGGTGAACGCCACCTGGCGGACCGGATCCACCGCCAGGGCGCCCCAATTGAATACGCCGAAGTTTCCCGGGTAAATCAGGCTTCCTTGTTCCGAAGGTGGTGTATAACGGCCTTGGTACTGAAGCTGGCGAAAGCGGATGCGGCAAAATAATTGATCCACCGGCGTGGCGCCCCACATGTCTTGCTCACGCAACGGCGGTGGATTGAAGTTGAGGGCGGAGCTGGGCTGGCTGGTGGCCACGGTCTGATAACCGAGACTGGCCGGCGCCGGCTGTTCGCGCACCGGCAGCACCGGATCGCCGGTGCGGCGGTCGAGCACATAGACGTCGCCCTGCTTGGTCGGTTGCACCAGCACCGGCACGCGGCCCTGGGGGGTGTCCAGGTCCAGCAGGCTGGGCTGTGCCGGTACATCCATGTCCCAGAGATCGTGGCGCACGGTCTGAAACACCCAGCGCACCTTGCCGGTGGCCAGATCCAGCGCCACCACCGAGGAACTGAAGCGTTCGGCATCGGGGTCGCGCTGTTCCCCCCATTGATCCGGAGTGTGATTGCCCATGGGCAGATAGACCATGCCCAGAGCTTCGTCGACGCTGGCCACCGACCAACTGTTGGGACTGCTGGCGCTGTAGGTTTCGCCCTCCGGTAGCGGTTCGGTCCGTTCCGGGTTGCCGGGGTCCCAGTTCCACACCAGCCGGCCGTCGTCCACATCGTAGGCGCGGATGACACCGGAGGGCTGGGAGACGGAAACGTTGTCGCTGATCAGGCCGCCGATGATCACCAACTGGTCAGTGACCGCCGGTGGTGAGGATGGATAGTAGAGCGGCGGCTCGGGATTGGGCATGCCGTTCCAAAGGTTTACTTCGCCGTTGTCGCCAAACCGGGCGCACCGTTCACCGGTATCCGCATCGAGCGCGATGAGGCGGGCGTCGGCGGTGGGCAGGAACAGCCGTTTTTCACAATGCAGATCTTCCGGATCGATCAGGCTGTCCCGTTCACTGCCGGTGGCGGCGAGCATTTCCTCCGGCTGTGGATTGGTGCGTTCCACCGTGGCCAGCGGTGGCTGACGATGGCCGGGGAAATAAGCCACGCCGCGACAGATCTGGCGCCGGCGATTGAGCTCCGGTTCGATGTCGGGATCGAAACGCCAGCGTTCCACGCCGGTGGTGGCGTCCAGCGCGATCAGCTCATGGCGCGGCGTGCACAGGTACAGGGTGTCGCCCACTTTCAGCGGCGTGGCCTCGAACGTGGTGGTGTCGGTATCGCCGGTATGGAATACCCAGGCCCGGCGCAACCGGGTCACGTTGTCGGGGGTGATTTGCGTCAATGGCGAATACCGCTGGCCCAAGGCGGTACGTCCGTAGGCGTGCCAGTCTCCTTTGGGTACCAACTCGGAGTGGCCGGCGTCCGGGCTGACCGGGCCGGGCAGCTCTCCGTTCAGATCATGGGGGTCCTGATAGTAGCCGACAGCGGCAACCGCCGTGCTCAGCAAGACCGCCAGCAGCAAGGGCGCGCGCCCGCCCCGGATCGGGGACGTCACGCCGGGAATCACCAGCAGCAAACCAAACAGCACCAGCAATGCGCCGCGCGGCGCCAGGGCCCACCAGTCCAGTCCTGCCTCCCACAGGCTCCAACCGAGGGTGCCGACCAGCAGCAGGGCGTACAGGCCCAGGGCGCTGCGCCGTTTCATCAGCAGCAGCAAGGCGCAAAGCACCAGCACCGAGCCGGCCATCAGGTAATAGGGGCTGCCGTTCAGGGACACCAGCCAGCCGCCGCCGGCGGCCATGGCCAGACCCAGCAGTAACATCAGCAGGGCGATCACCACACGAATCACGAAAGACCTCCTATTCCTGCGGTGTTTGCTGCGGCTGTGGCGACCCGCCGGGTTTGGCTTCCGCCTTTTCCTTGAGAATGCCCAGCGCCTTGAGACTGGCTTCGTCCGGGAAGCCGTCGGCCGGCAGCCCCTGTTGTTGCTGGAAGCGGCCGAGCGCGGCGCGGGTGCCCGGACCGAGCAGCCCGTCTTCGGAGCCGGCCTTGAAGCCGTCGGCGTTCAAGCGCGCTTGCAACGCCTTGACCTGGTCCCGGTGCAGACGCGGCGCCGGAACCGGCGCCCGGCTGAGTTCGCCCGCGCCATTGATCCGGTCCGCCAGACGGCCCACCGCCAGCGCGTAGGCTTCGGAGCGATTCCAGCCCATGATCACGCGGAAGTTCTCGTACACCAGAAAGGCGGGACCCTGGGCGCCGGAAGGCAGCAACAGCGAAGCGTTCATCGGCGCATCCGGCAGTGGCTGGCCGTTGGGAAGACGCACATTGCGTTCGCGCCAGTAGCTCAGCGGCCAGGATTCGTCGAGGCCGGCCAGGCCATAGTCGAACTGGTCCGGTAACCAGACTTCGCGGCCCCAGCGCTCGCCGGTCCGCCAGCCCAGGGCGTTGAGGAAATTGGCGGCGGAAGAGAGTGCGTCCGGCAGGCTGTGCCAGAGATCCCGGCGACCGTCACCGTCGCCGTCCACGGCGTAACGGAGAAAGGTGGAGGGCATGAATTGGACATGGCCCATGGCGCCGGCCCAGGAGCCTTCCATTTGTGGCACGGTAATGGCGCCTTCCTCGACGATGCGCAGAGCGTTCATCAACTCGGCGGTGAAGAAAGCGCCGCGGCGGCCTTCACAGGCCAGCGTGGCGAGTGCGTCGAGTACCGGCGTGTTGCCGTAAAAACCGCCATAGTTGGTTTCCAGTCCCCAGAACGACAGCAGGTAAGCGGCGGGGACGCCGTACTCGGCTTCCACCTTGGCCAGCAGATCGGCGTGTTGGCGGCGTAACTCCCGGCCTTGTTTGATCCGCTGCGTAGTGACCCGGCGCCCATAGTAGTCGGCGAAGCTGCTGGTGAATTCCGGTTGTTTGCGGTCCAGCTCGACCACTCTGGTCTGCAGGGTCAGAGCGGGGATCCGCTGACGGACCAGCTGCGGATCGATGCCGTCCTCGATGGCTTTTTGTTCCAGCTCGCCCAGGCACGCCCGGAAATCTTCCTGTTCCAAGGCATGGGCACCGGCAATAAGACCGAACAGCAAAGCCGGCACGGTGAATAAGAAGGGGCGGGGCATAATCTCTCCATGATATCAGGGGGCGGGCCGGGGCCCGGGTTATTGATCTTCCAGTATGCGCCGTACCCGTACCGCCGTGGCGCGCGGGCGGACGGTGCTGTTACGGGCTTCCGCGCGGGCGCGGGTGACGGCGGCGCCGAACAGCAGAATCAGCGACGAGTAGTACACCCACAACAACAGCAACACCAGGGAACCGGCGGCGCCATAAGTGGAGGCGGTGGCGGTGTGGGAAAGGTACAGCGCGATCAGGAAGCGGCCAAGGATGAACAGCAAGGCGGTGACCAGTGCGCCGAGCAGTACGTCGCGCCAACTCAGGATGGCGTCCGGCAACACCTTGAAGATGGTAGCGAACAGCAGCGTGATCACGGTGATCGATACCAGGGTTTCCACCGCCACCATCAATACGCCGGGCACGGGCAGCCATTCCTGGGCGAACACCATCAGCGCCTGGGTGATCACGCTGAGCAGCAGCGACACCATCATCACGAAACCGATGGAGAGGACCACGGTAAGCGACAGCAGCCGGTTCTTGATCAGCGCGAACACGGTGTTGCGTGACGGGCGGGGGGCAATATCCCAGATGTTGTTGAGTGAACGCTGCATCTGCGCGAAGACCGTGGTGGCACCGACCAGCATGGCGCCGACGCCGATGATGGTGGGCAACAGGCCACCGTCGGTGATGCGGGTACGCGCCACCGCTTCCGCTACCGCCTGGGCGGCTTCGGCACCGACATTGTCTTCCAGCAGACTCATGATCTGTTGCATGGCGGCATCGGTGCTCATCACCAGCCCGATCACCTGAACCGCCAGAATCACCACCGGCGCGATGGAGAACAACGTGAAGAACGCCAGCGCGCCGGCGTGGATCAGGGCATCACCTCTTAACCAATAGCCGACGGAGGCTTTGAGAATACCGAACCAGTAGAGGACGATGTCCTTGATTTTCTGCATGCTGTGTCGTCCTGGCGGCCATTTAGGATGGGACTATTGTTCCGCTATGCGCGCCGAGAAGAAAGCCCACTTTTCTTCGTAGGAGGACGGTCAGGTCTGGTATAGCGCTAAAGACAGGTATTCAGAATTGCTACGAAGCCGCTGTAGGAGCTTGCCCTGCAAGCGAATTTCCAGGGCTCGAAAGCACGATTCGCTTGCAGGGCAAGCTCCTACAGCGGCTTCGTAGTCTGGTCCGTGGGGAGCTGCCGGGCGGTGCCCGTTGCCGTCAATGCAGCTTCAGACGCGGCCGCACCAGGCGGCTGAAGCGGCCCGCGGTGAGCAGCATGATCGTCCGTGGCCAGCCATACAGCGCGGCCTGATGCATGCGGTATAACGCCACGTACATGATCCGGGCCAGCCAGCCTTCGACGAAAAAGTTGCCGCCCTTCAGATTGCCCATCAGCATGCCAACGGAACTGTAGTTGGACAGCGACACCAGTGAACCGTGGTCTTTGTACTCGAAGGGTTTCTGCTCCTGATTGTTGAGCAACCGAACCAGATTACGGGCGGTGTGGTGGGCCATTTGCTGCGCCGATTGCGCGCGCGGCGGAATCGGCCGTTCCGCCCCTTCCGGTATAAGGAAGGCGCTGTCGCCGATGACGAAGATATTGTCGTGGCCCTTGGCCAGCAGATTCGGTTCCACCTCGATCTGATTGACGCGAGTGACGGTGAAGCCTTCCAACTGTCCGAAAATATCCGGGCCTTTGACACCCGCCGCCCACACCATCAGGTCGGCCTTGATCTCCTCGCCGTCCTTGGTGACCAGCGCCTGCTCGGTGGCCTGCGCCACCATCACGCCGGTACGGACCGATACGCCGAGTGCCTGCAGCCGTTCGGTGGCGGCGGCGGATACCCGCTCACTAAGAGCGGGCAGAATCCGCGGCAGCGCCTCGACCACGGTGACGCGCAGCTGTTTGCGGTCCAGGTGTTCGTGGCCGTAGAGCTTGAGCATGGCCACCGCGTGATGGATTTCCGCCGCCAGTTCCACGCCGGTGGCGCCGCCGCCGACAATCGCCACGGACACTGGATCATTGCGGTAGTTGGCGTGCAGACAAGTGTTCAGGAAGCGCTCGCGAAAGCGTTCCGCCTGGGTGCGGGTATCCATGAACAGGCAGTGCTGGCGCACGCCGGGAGTGCCGAAGTCATTGCTCTGGCTGCCGATGGCGAGCACCAGGTAGTCGTAGTCGAGTTGCCGTTCGGGCAGCACCTCTTCGCCGTCCGGGCCGTTCATCGCCGCCAGGGTAACGGTCCGTGCGGCGGCATCCACGCGGGTCAGGGTGCCCGGTTCGAACCGGTAATGATTGAGCCGGGCATGGGCGCGGTAGTCCACGGCGTCCAGGTCGGCGTCGATGGCGCCAGTAGCCACCTCGTGATAGCGCGGTTTCCACACATGGATGTTGCTGGTATCGACCAGGGTGATGTCGGCGCGGCCGCGCTTGCCCAGTTTGCGCCCGAGTTGGGTGACCAGCGGCAGGCCGCCGGCACCGCCTCCTACTACCAGGATCTTGGGTTTGCTCATGCAGGGGCTCCGTCCTTCAAAGCAGGGCCGCCCCGGTCCCGGGAAGGGAAGGGGGCGGCGAAAAGAACAGTTTACCGGCATCTCCGGACGAACGGAAAAGCCCAAGCTAGTGCTTAGGAACTAAAAGCGTGGACAGCCAGTCACGACTTAAGTATAAGTGACGTCGTGCAAGTTTACCTTTACGTTAACGTAAAGGCGTAAAGCGGGGCTGGACGGGCCCCTCATACCGACAACAATGAACGACAAGGAGCCTGCCATGACGGAGTCCTATACCCGTGGGCCGCGGGACAAGACGCTGCTGACCTCCACCATTGGCGATGCCTTTGACAATACGGTGGCCGCATACGGTGAACGGGAGGCGCTGGTGGCCAGTCATCAGCAGCTTCGTTACTCCTGGAATCAACTGGCCGAGGAAGTGGAACGCTATGCCCGCGCTTTCATGGCCCTTGGTCTGCAACCCGGTGATCGTCTTGGTATCTGGGCGCCAAACTGCGCCGAATGGTGCATTACCCAGTTCGCCAGCGCCAAAATGGGTGCCATCCTGGTCAACATCAATCCCGCCTACCGCCTCAATGAGCTGGAATACGCGCTAAAGCAATCCGGTTGCCGCTGGCTGGTCTGCGCCGATAACTTCAAGACCTCGGATTACCAGAGCATGTTGACGGAACTGGTGCCGGAGCTGGCATCGTCCCGTCCCGGGGACGTGCACAGCGAAGTCTTGCCTGAGTTGCGTGGTGTGGTCAGCCTCGCCGATCAGCCACCCGCGGGCTTCATGAGCTGGCGGGAACTGGGTGCGCTGTCGGAATCGGTGGCGGTGGACGATCTCAAGCAGCGCCAGGCCGGCCTCAAGCCCGATGACCCGATCAACATCCAGTACACCTCCGGTACCACCGGCTTTCCCAAGGGCGCCACGCTCAGCCACCGCAACATCCTCAATAACGGCTATATGGTGGCCGAGAGCATGGGCTTTACCGAACGTGACCGGCTGGTGATCCCGGTACCGCTTTATCATTGCTTCGGCATGGTGATGGGGAATCTCGGTTGCATGACCCATGGCAGCACCATGATCTATCCGGCGCCGGGCTTTGACCCCGAAGCCACGCTGGAAGCGGTGGCCAGTGAACGGGCCACCGCCCTGTACGGCGTGCCCACCATGTTCATCGCCGAGCTGGGGCATCCGCGTATCAAGGAATTTGATCTTTCCTCCCTGCGCACCGGCATCATGGCCGGCGCTACCTGTCCCATTGAAGTGATGCGGCGGGTGATCAGCGAAATGCACATGGAGGAGGTGCAAATCGCCTATGGCATGACCGAGACCAGCCCGGTATCACTGCAAACCGGTGCCGATGATGAGCTGGAGCGCCGTGTCTCCACCGTTGGCCGCACGCAGCCGCACCTGGAAACCAAGGTTGTCGACGAGCAGGGCAACACCGTGCCACGTGGCGAAATCGGCGAGCTGTGCACCCGGGGCTACAGTGTGATGCTGGGCTATTGGAACAATCCGGACGCCACCGCCGGTGCCATCGACGATGACGGCTGGATGCACACCGGAGATCTGGCGGTGATGGATGACGCCGGCTATGTCCGCATCGTGGGGCGCAGCAAGGACATGATCATTCGCGGTGGCGAGAATATTTATCCCCGTGAAATCGAGGAGTTTCTGTACACCCATCCCGCCGTGGTCGACGTCCAGGTGATCGGTATCCCCGACGACAAGTACGGTGAGGAGATCGTCGCCTGGGTGAAGTTGAAAAGCGGGGAACAGGCCGACGCCGAGGTGTTGCGTGACTACTGCAAGAATCGCATCGCCCATTTCAAGACTCCCCGGCATTTCAAATTCGTGGACGATTTCCCGATGACGGTGACCGGCAAGATCCAGAAATTCCGTATGCGTGAGATCAGCATCGAAGAGGTTCGCGTCACCGTTACCGAATCCTGATATTCCCGAGCCTGTGACGACAGCGCCCGGCTGGCCGCCGGGCCGCGAGATATTTAAAAGAAGGAGAGCGAGCCATGCGCCAGTACAATGAGGCGGTGGAGCAGTTTGATCTTGAAAAGGAGGCGGGCGCTACCCTGTCCGGCTCCCTGGAGCGTCTGAACGCCTGCGTGGAATGCTGTGACCGTCATGCCCTGCCGGGACGGATCGCCCTGTTCTGGGAAGGCGCCGACGGCGACAGCGCCACCTACACATTCAGCGAATTACGTGACAAGGCCTCCCGTTTCGCCGCCTTTCTCGCCGACCAGGGCGTATGCGCCGGCGATTGCGTGGCGGGCTTGCTGCCACGCCGGGTGGAACTGCTGATCACGGTGCTGGCCACCTGGCGGCTTGGCGCGGTGTACCAGCCGCTGTTCACCGCCTTCGGTCCCAAGGCCATCGACCACCGGCTGCAAACCGCGGGTACCCGGGTGGTGGTCACCGACGGTGATAATCGCGGCAAACTGGACGGTTTGGAAAGTGATCCATTGGTGGTCACCGTCGGCGGCGACAAAGGCCGAGGCATCCGCCGGGGTGACTTCAGCTTCTGGGCGGAACTGGAGAGCCACCAGGACGGCGCCGAGCCGGTGATGCGCAGTGCCGACGACCCCTTTCTGATGATGTTCACCTCCGGCACCACCGGCTTGCCCAAGGCGGTGCCGGTACCGCTCAAGGCCATCGTCGCTTTCGCCGGCTACATGCAACACGCGGTTGGCTTGCGTGAAGACGACGCTTTCTGGAACCTGGCCGATCCCGGCTGGGCTTACGGGCTTTACTATGCGGTGACCGGCCCGCTGTCCCTTGGCCATCCCACCACCTTCTACGACGGCGGCTTTACCGTGGAAAGCACCTGCCGGGTGATCAATAAATACGGCATTACCAACTTGGCTGGCTCGCCCACCGCTTATCGGTTGTTGATGGCTGGCGGTGACACCGTGGTAAAGGCGCTGCGCGGCAAATTGCGGGCGGTGAGCAGTGCCGGTGAGCCGCTGACGCCGGAGGTGATCCGCTGGTTCGCCAAGGAACTGGGCACCACCATTCACGATCATTACGGCCAGACCGAGCTGGGCATGGTGCTGTGCAACCATCACGAACTGGAGCACCCGGTGCGAATCGGTGCCGCCGGCTTTGCCGTGCCCGGGCACCGGGTGGTGGTGGTCAACGAAGAGGGTGAGGAATTGCCGGTGGGACAGCCGGGGATTCTTGCCGTGGATCGCAATCAGTCCCCCTTATTCTGGTTCCCGGGGTATCCCGCCGATCCGCAAAAGTCGATGCTGAAACACTATTATATGAGCGGCGATACGGTGGAACTGAACGACGACGGCAGCATCAGTTTTGTCGGCCGTTCCGATGATGTGATCACCACCTCCGGCTACCGGGTCGGCCCGTTCGACGTGGAAAGCGCCCTGATCGAACACCCGTCGGTGGTGGAAGCGGCGGTGATCGGCAAACCCGACGAAGAGCGTACCGAACTGGTGAAAGCGTTCGTGGTGTTGGGGGCCGGCTACCGAGGGGATGACGACCTGGCAAAGGAACTGCAGCAAGCGGTTCGCCAGCGTTTGTCCGCTCATGCTTATCCGCGCGAAATTGAGTTCGTGGAGTCGCTGCCGAAGACACCCAGTGGTAAGATACAGCGATTCCTGCTGCGCAATGAAGAAGTGGCGCGGCAACGCCAGGCGGCCACCACGGCCTGATCCTGACGTTTTTTTGTTCTGCCTTGCGCCGGCCCCTTGGGCCGGTTTTTTATTGGGTTCATCACGGTTTAGCGGGATCCGACCTTATCCTCCATCGTGGACAGCGGAGCCGCGTTACGCCTTTACGGGAACGCCGTGAATACGTCCCTGTAGGCTTCCGGTCGAACGTCCCTGTTCGACAGGATCCCGCAAAGGCGTAACGCGGCTCCGCTTCGAGGTAATCGACGAGCACGGATGTCCTTCGTACAGCCCCGTGCCCCCGATGGAGCTCCCCATGCCTGTTATTCTGCGATCGTGCCTTTAATACCGTACCGTCACCGACTTCAGTTCGGTGTAATCCTCGATGAAGGCGCTGCCGAACTCCCGGCCGATGCCGGAGCCCTTAATGCCACCGAATGGCACGGCCGGGTCGATGAAGGTGTGCATGTTCACCCACACCGTGCCCGCTTCGATGCGCGGCACCAGACGCAGGGCCCGGGACAAATCGTTGGTCCAGAGGCTGGCTGTCAAACCGTAGGGACTGTCGTTCATGAGGGTCAGCAATTCTTCTTCGTCATCGAAGGGCAGGAAGCACGCCACCGGGCCGAACACTTCCTCTTGCAGCAAAGTGGCATCGCGACGATCCGCCACCGCCAGGGTCGGTTCGATAAAGAAGCCAGGGCGGTCCAGCGCCCGGCCACCGTGGACGATCTCGCAACCCTGATCGGGGGCACTGGCGAAGTACTGGCTGACTTTTTCGAAGTGCGGGCGGTTGGAGAGCGGTCCGAAGTCGGTGCTTTCATCCAGCGGCGAGCCAATTTTGAGCTGCTTCAGCTGTGCCGCCACGCCGTCGACGATTTCATCCAGCCGTGAGCGGTGCACGTAGAACCGTTCCGCCGCCGCGCACACCTGGCCTTGATGCAGATAAGCCGCTTCCATGACGCCGGCCACTGCTTTTTGGGTGTCGATATCAGCGAGAAAGCCGGCGGCGTTCTTGCCGCCCAGCTCCAGAGTGGCACGGGTCAGGTTGGCCTGCATGGCCTGGGCGCCAACCTTACGGCCGGTGTTCATGGAACCGGTGAACGAGACCTTGCTGATCTTTTCGTGCTCGATCAGCGCCTGGCCGCAGGCGCCGGTGCCGCAGACCACGTTGAGAACGCCGTCGGGCAGGCCGGCTTCCTTTGCCAACCCGGCCAAACGCAGCAGGGTGAAGGGGGTGAACTCGCTGGGCTTGATCACCACGGTACAGCCGCAAATCAGCGCCGAGGCGATTTTCCAGATGGCGATCATCAACGAGAAATTCCACGGCACGATACCGGCCACCACGCCGACCGGTTCGCGTAACGTGAAGGCGGTGTAGCGTTCGCCCTGCATGGAAGGCAGTGACGGTGTCAGCGTCTCGCCGTTGATCTTGCCGGCCCAGCCGGCGTAATAGCGAAGGAAATGGCTGCTTTGTCCCACCTCGAAGGCCCGGGACAACTGAATGGTCTTGCCGGAGCACAGTGTTTCCAACTGCGCCAGCTCTTCCCCGTGCTGATCGATCAGGTCGGCGAGCCGGTTAAGGATGGCGCCGCGTTGCAGCGGCGCCATGTCCCGCCAGGTGCCGTGAAAGGCGTGGTGGGCGGCGTTCACCGCGGCATCTGTTTGCGCCGGATCCGCTTCCCGTACCTCCGCGAAGGTTTCGCCGGTGGCGGGGTTCACCACCGGGTGGGCCGGACCGCTGGCCCGGCCATATTCGCCGTTGATGAAACAATCATGACCCTGCTGCAGGAATGCCCGCACCTCGGGTAATAAAGCGATGTCGCTCATGGTCCAGTCCTCATTGCATTAAAACGAAAAGGCGACGATCAGTTGGCTGTACAGGTTGCGATCGTCATTGCCTAATTGTGTGCCGCCATCGGCGGCGGCGCGGTCCGGTTGGTACAGACCGATGACCGGAATCAGGGCGAGATGATCGTTCACCGCCCATTCCAGATAGAGGTCGTATTCCCGGGCACTGGTGTCCGCTCCGGCGTCCCGGTCCAGAGTGGTGAAGTCGTAGGCCAGCAAACCGAGCGACAGGTTTTCTTTTGGCGTCACTGTCGCGTCCAGATGATGGACCCGTGTATTGGTGTTGAACGGGCCGGCGTAGTTGGCCGCCACTTCACCCTGGAACCAGGTGCCGAGGGCGCGGCCGTTGCCGTATAACAAGGGATCGTAGCCGGTGGAGAAGCGGCTGAAGCGATAGTTCACGCTGGGTTGCCAGGGCAGCTCGCTGAAGGTCCAGCCCAGTTCCGCGTACCAGGCGTTCTCATCGCCCTGGTCCTGATCCTGCCAGGCGTATTCCGCGGCCAGGAACAGGTTCTTCACCCCGGCGTTGCCCTTGGCACGCAGGCTGACGGTTTCCATGTCATCCCGTTGCGGATAGAGGAAGGCGAATTCATCGTCGAGATCGGTGACCTTGACGTAGGTGAGGCCCACGGTGCCTTTGTCGTTCACATGCTCCAGAACGCCAACGTTGAGTTCCGGTTTGGCCTGGGCCGGGTTGTCGGATTGTAGCCACATGACGTCACCGCGCCAGCCTTGTTCGCCGCCCAGGCTGATGATCGCGGTTTTATCGATGGCGCTGCGGCCGGCGAGATAGTAAGCACCGCCACGGTTCAGCGCGCCGTCGGCGATGCCCTTGCCGAAGTTCAGCGAATCACTGGTGATCAGAAAGCCGTCGCCGACGACCACCCTCTGCCGGCCGGCGGACACCGCCAGACCATCTTTGCCGAGGGCGGGAAACAGGGCGCCGGAGTGCCAGGTCAGGAAAGCGTCCTCCAGTTTGGTGGTGCGCTCGCTGCCGTCGGAGAAGCCGGCGGCGTCACCATCGCCCCAGGTGCCGGTGGTGGTCCAGCGCAGGGCGCCGGTGACGCGCTGATCCCGGGTCAGTCGGTGTTCACCGCTGATGCCATATTTCACCGCGGCTTCCTGCCAGGTGACGCTACCCTCATCGAGAGTGCCGGCCTGGTCGTAGTTTTCCTGACTGTGCAGCCAGGCGGCGGTGCCGGAAACATCGAAATTCAAAGTAGTATGATCGTTGTTGGTCAGCTCCAACGCATGTGTGCCGGTGGCCAGCAGCAGGAGAGAGCCGCCGGCAAGAGAGGCATGAGTGACGCGCATGATGAATGTCCTCTGTTGTTAAGGTGTGGAGGCGGGCATGCCGTCGTTGATGTCGATACCCTGGTCGCGCATGGCACGGATCAGCCCGGCCCGGGTGCCGGGAATGTTGTCCATCATCCGGTGGCGAATCGCCGCCACGTCATCGGCGCTATAGGGTTGGGCGTCGGCCGGCGTGCTGTCACCAGCGATACCGTCGCGGCGCAGGATCCAGTTCAGCAGCGCCGCCAGCTGTTCGTCGTTCAGCGCTGCCTGGGCCACGCCGGGTACGCGCACCAGAAATTCCTTTCCCCCCGGTACGCGCAGAAAGTTGCCGACAAAGCCGATCATGTTGGGAACGTCGTTGGCGGGCGCGCCTTGCCCCTGGGGCAGATGGCAGCCCGCGCATTGCAACTGATAGTTCACCTCCGGGCGATAGCCGGCCTGGGATAGTGGCACCTGCGGTTGTTCATTACCCGGTGCCGGTTTCTGCCCAGGGTCGGGAAACGCCCGGGCGTGCCCGGCCGGGGTGGCCAGGCAGGCAAGGATCAGCAACAGTGGCGGCAACGGCTTCATGCCGGGCTCAGGCGCTGGCCACGCCGCGAATCACGGCGACGGTGCAGTTGTAGACGTTGGCCTTGGCGCCCAGGCACCAGTTGATGTCGTTGTTGTTGAACGGCCGGTACATCGGTTCCTCGCTGTCGTTACGGGTGCAGGCGCACTGGCCGCAGCTGTGCTTACCGCAGCAATCGTTGTAGGAGATGATGTAGTCCAGGCCGTCCGCTGGGTTGCGGCAGGTGCCGATCCAGGTGACCTGGGAGACTTCCGTGCCCGGCGGGCAACTGGTCACCGAGCCGCCGCAGCAACTGCACAGAAAGCCGTCCACGGAGCAGTAACGCCAGTAGTCGCAGCTGTTGGGATCGCCGGGGTCACCGGCGGATGGCGACTCCGCGGCCAGCGCCTTGGCGGTGCGGTCGATGGGCAACAGCACCGGCATGGCGGTGCCCACCACCATCAGGGAACCAAGCTTGGAAAGAAAATTTCGCCGCGACGTGGTGCTGGCCACATGCCGGCTGGAGCGTTCGAAAAAACGGTCGAGAAATTTCATGGTCGGACTCCTGGCTCAGGACGGCGTATGCATGGAAGGGGAGGGCTTGTTGAGGTATTCCTGCAGGGTGGCCGCGCCCAGGTGCTCGGTTTCGAACAGGCTGTCCAGGTGTTCCCGCGAGTTCACCAGCCCTTTGGCCTTGAGCACGCCCTGACGATCGATCATCACCGCGTAGGGCAGTTTGCCGATCTGATAGGTCATGCCCACCTGCGGGCTGACCACGTAGCGCGCGCCTTCCAGCCCGAATTCCTTGATCAGTTTTTGCTGCTGTTCCGGCTCACCGTCGCTGATGTACACCACGTCCAGATCGTCGCGGGCCTTGTCGATGGCACGCAGCGCCGGCAACAGGGATTTGCAGATCGGGCAAGTCGGCGACAGGAAGAACAGCAGCTGAGTGCGATCGTTGGCGTAACCGAAGTTCACCGGACGCCCCAATAGATCCTCGGCGGTAACCTGGGGCGCGGGCTGATTCACCGCCACGCCTTTGTCCACCATAAGAGCGCCGGCGGGGGCGATACGAGCGTGCAGAACACCGATCTGACGGATCAGGCCAAACACCACCAGAGCCAGGGCGATCAGTAAGCACCAGAGCAGAATGTTGGAAATCAATAGAGCAGTCATAGCGTATTACCTTCCGGTCAAAGCAAGCAGGCGCGGCCGATTCGCCAAGAGGGCATCGGTCGCGGCGTAAATCAGCAGGGTCGCGGCGCCGGCGGCCAACACCACGAAACCGTCGAATAAACCCAGGGTGCGTTCGGCCACGGGCAGGCCGGCCGGTATCGCCAGGGCGATCAGCAAGCCATTGCGGATCAGCAGCAACGGATGCAGGGGTTGCTGACTGTTGGGGCCGGCGCAGCCGCAATCGAGATCGTGGCGCCCGCGCAGCAGATTGGTGATCATGGCCAGGGCGTAGAGCGCGAGCAGGCCGGCGGCGAGAACGGCGCTGGTGACGCGGCTGGGCTGGAACAGCAAGCCCAGGGCCAACGCGCCTTCCAGAACCGGCAGTGCGCGGGCGGTTACCGTGGTCAGACTCGTTGGCAACAGCTGGTAGGCATCCAACTGGCGTTCGAACCAGGCCGGTGCCTGCAATTTATGCAGCGCCGCGCTGGCCAGGATCACCGCCAGGGCCAGGGCGCCGGCGATGCTGATAATCGGATCCAGCGTCATGGTTATTCCTCCACTCAGTGATTGAGGATCAGCGTTGGGGTCTTGCTGACGCCTTCCATGGTGTGAAGGTGCTTGCCGGTTTTCAGATCAAAGGTCTCCAGGCCGCCCTCGATGTTGGTGCCCAGTAGCAGCGGGGCGTCATCGTTGGTGGCGTTGAGGCTCCAGATCAGATTCGGCGCTTCCAGCGTGCCGACCTTCTTGTGAGTTTTCAGATCGAACGCCCAGATGATGGTGCTCGGGTCTTCCCACTTGTGCCGCTCATGATCGGGATGCATCAGCACGTAGAGACGATTCAGTCGCGGTGCGATGGCCATCAACTGCCAGCCGCCGGGGGCCCAGCCGTCTTTCTTTTCCTGTTCGTTGGTCAGTGACCAGGTGGGCAGGACCTTGGGTTTGGCATCGGAGAAATCGACACCGTGAATGACGCCCTCGGTGGTAACGAAATAGAAGGTGTCGCCCAGATGGATGGCCCTTTCCACCAGCTTCTCCTGCTCCGGGTCGAAGAATTGGGTGGTGGTGCGATCACTGACCTTGCCGTTGTCATCCAGGGTGGTGACTTGCAGATCACCGCTGCCGCACAGGGACGCGAAACGCCGGTCGCCGATCGGATAAGCCAGGATGCAGCCATTGATGTTCACTTCGCTGGCCACTTTGCGGGCCTGGGTATCCACCACGGTAATGGTTTGCGATGGCGTGAAGTTGTAAACGTAAACAAAGCGGTCATCGCCGCTCATCGACAACGCGTACTTCTCGGTCAGCGTGGAGGCGCGCTTGGCGGGGATTTCCACTTCCCAGGAGGGGGACAGCGTGCGGGTATCCCAGGCGGTCAGCACATCGGTGCGAGTGCCGCGCACATAGCGGCTGAAAAAGATATCGGCGGTGTAGACCGTCTTCTGATCGTGGGCCAGCACTGCCGGCGCGGCGCCGCCGGTGCTGAGCATGCCCAGTACTTTTTGTCGGTCCGGATCCACCACCACCACCCGGGTGGCGACCATGTTGTCGAACTCGAAGTCGATCAGATAACTGCGGTGAGGACTGGGTGGGAAGGGCAGTTCGGCCTGGCCGACGGTTTCGGTCGGCAGCGCCGCGTACAAGGACGGAGGGATCAGCACGGATCCCAGCGCCAGCAGGCCGGCGGCAAATTTGGACAAAGGCATGGTGATTCCCTGTTTTTGGTTATCGATGGCATGGAACACTGCCTTCAGTCTGCGCCGGTCAGGGAAGGGGAAGCTTGAGAATGGGTGCCAACCCGTTGGCTATTCTTGCCAAGACAGGGCGTTTAGAGGCGGGCGAGTACCCGTTGCTGAATGTCGAGAAGCTGGGTCTCGCTGAGTGTGGTGAGCGTATGCAGGCGTTCGGGCAGTCCACTGCTCTTGCGCTGAACGTAGAGATTGAAGCCTTTGCGTCGATCCCCGCGCACCTGAATATCGGCGATATCCTCATAGGGTATGAGGGCCAGCCGTGGGCGCAAGGTGGTGCCGAACAGAACCCGGAGGATGTCCCCGAACAGGGCTGGCCGGTCGGGCAGCGGCGCCAGAGGGACGTAGTGGAGCCCGTGATCGTCCAGTCGGCAACGGATAACCCGGCCGGTACACCACAGCAAGGCCAGCCCGATCAGCAGAAACGACAGGCTCATGCCCGCCATGATGACGCCGGGAAAGCTGACCAGCGAGGTCAGATAGAAAAGGATGCTGTCCTTCAGCGATTCACCCGTGCCCAGGCAGATCCAGACCGGCAGGAACCCCATGAAAGTGAAGATGGTGCCCGCGATGGCGGTGGGATAGCGCTTCAGGTAGTAGGATGTTGCCATGTCCATATTTCGCCGGTGAGCGTCCATGAACGGATTCAAGCATAAAATGGCGATCAATACCGCCGATCCTGTCCGCGGCTTTCTCTTTGTGGCGCTGCTGTGGCTATGGCCGGCGGTGCCGTGGGCGACGGAGATTGGTCCGCCGGGCGTCTATCTGGATTTCGCCGGCGACCGTCAGGATCAGTACCAGGGGCAACTGACGGCGCCGGAATTCACCGCGCCGCTTTATTTCCTGCTATCGGATTGGGTCGCCGCCGACATCGAAGTCGGTGGCGTCGACGGCACGGTGGTGGCCAGGTTGAGCCGGGAGATGGGGGATATCCGGGGCGGGCCGGGCAGTTATGATCTGGCGGAAGGACCGGCGTCGGAAAACGGCTCCTGGTTCGCCGGCGTGCTGGCGCCGGGACGCTATGCGCTGTGGGTGGCGTCACCGGAACGCAAGCCGCTCTCCTACACCGTGTTCATGACCGCGCCATCACGCCGGGCCCCAGAGGTTTGGAGCGTGGCGCTCGGGCGTCTGTCGCGGGAGCCGATCCTGGTCACCGAGCATCTGGAGGCACCGGTACTGACGCATCGCTATCAGGTGAGGATCGACCGCCAGGTGTTGTTGGAAGCGACGATCGGCGTGACCGGGCCGATACCACTGCTGCGGATTCTGTCCGCCGATGGCCGTCGTACCCTGGCACAGGCCCGTGACGGGGCGGATAGCGTGCGCATCCGGGTGCCGGCGGGCCGTTATCAAGTGGAGATCAGTGGCGAGCGGCCCGCGCATTATGATCTGACACTCCATGCCACCGGATTTTCCAAGGGCGGCGATTAGTCCGCCGAATCAGTTGTGACGGCCCCGCGCTTGCAGACGCCAGTCGCTTGGGCTGATGGCGAAGGCCGTCTTGAAGCTGCGGCTAAAGGACGCGCTGTCGGTAAAGCCATAATCCAGAGCCACTTCCAGAATGCTGCGATGGTCGTTGTCGGGCAGGGCGAGAGCGTCGCGCACCGCATCCAGCCGTACCTGGCGGATGAAGCGTCCGGGGGTGACCTGATGCTCCTGAAACAGGCGGTACAGGGCGCGCCGGGATACATGCAACGCCTCGGCCAACTCGTCCGGACTCAAGTGCGGGTCGTCGATATGGGCGAGCACATGCTGATGGGCGGTATCCAGTCGAAGGGTAGGCGAGGCCTGACCCGCCGGCCTGACGGAACAATGGATCAGGGCGGACAGCATCAATTGCACCGCCTGAAAAATGGTCTGTGCACTGTCGCCGTCGCCGGGCCGGTCCAGTAAAGCCAGCAGAGCGGCCAGGGCCGCGCGGGCGGTGGTGCGATCATTCAGCGAACGGCCGCAAAGGCGGTCACTGATCTGGTGCCAGCCAGGCACCGCATGGTAAGGCAGAGTCAGTACCGTCAATTGCGCCTGGTGGCCTTCCTCCAATCGATAGGGGCGGCTGGTATCGCACACGGTGATGTCGCCGGGACACAGCACCGTACGGTGGCCATCCTGCTCCACCAGCATGCGCCCGGCCTGCTGCCACATGACCTTGAGGTAGCCGGTTTCCGCCCGTTTGATGGCGTAATCGGTGCGGGTGAGCTGGCACTGGTCGGCACGGATCACCGCCACCGAGCGCTCGCCGAGACTGGTCAGGCGCACCCGGGCGTGGAAGTCGTCACCCCGGGGCGAGGCGATCTTGAGCCAGGGGAAGTTGTCGTTGACGAACTGCCGCCACGGCTGAAACCCCCGCAAGGTACGGGTTTCCACAAGATGATTGGGGCTGGCTGCGGGTTCCATCGGGACCCTCCGCGTAGGCGTTGGCGAAAAGGAGAGAACGGTCACTGTCTTGCTGTGATAGGGCTTCCGGTGATGCCGCTACCGGCGCAGCAAACGCCGTGCCAATGCTTCCTTTCCGCCTGGGTTTGTTGGACTTTTAGGGAAATATAACAAATTAATGAATTGGGGCAATGCTGGATAGGCGGTCGTCTCAAAGAGTCGGTGGCGCAATGGATGATGTTTCCTGATGCGAAGGGGGTGTTTCTGTGATTTTGTTATCGTAATCAACATTTTGCATTTGATGGCAACTTTTTGAGCCTGTACATCGAAAGCAGTGAGGAAAACTTGGTTATGAAGGGGCGAAATGGGCTTGCTTCCCTTCTGCCTCCATCGGGACTTATTTAGAGACTATGTTTCAGATCTGAATAGATGGCTATGGGTGGGCAGCTCTAACTTAGGGAAGTTAGAAATATACGATGAAAAACTAATCTCTGGCGACTTCGGCGAGAGCATGAAGAACGTTGCAAAGAAAAGTGTGATTGAAGAGGACTTTTTATGTCTGATAAATGGGATATAAGTGTTGCGTGGTTGGACGGTTACTTAAGTGCACTTGGTGCGATAAATGGGGAAATAAGGGAGTTTTTTCTTTGTGCATTTATAATGGAGAAAACCGATAAAGAAAGTGTTTCTGAAGAGTTGTCTGACTTTTTTTCCCCAGAATCTACTTTTGTATGTGGCGGTGTAAAAAAAGTTTTTGATTGGTACGAATATTTGGAGGGGAGCATAAAGGGGCTCATTATCTCGCGCCCCTTGAATATTACGGTTTTTGATGAAATTTTGCAGGAAAGGAAATCGTATTTTGCCCTTCGGATTATGGATGTTGTTTCTGATGTGATGGAGAAGGAGGGTGAAGCTATTCTATATGATGTGGTGGGCAATTTTAACAATGAAGGTAATGGTGTCAGGTTTTTTGTTGTCGCGTCTGAAAGATTTCGCCTGGTTATTCAATTCTCCGTTGATTATTAGTTTGAAGGGTTTATTTTTTTTGCTTGGAATGGTCTTGTTTTTGTGTCGAGTCTGGCGCCGTGTTTTAAATGAAGAGAGTGGTTTGAGTTGGTTTCAGGAGGCTTTGGCAATGTCGATATTGTCATTGGTGTGGAGGGCAACTCGCTAATATTTCCTGGGCAGTATTTTGATAATGAAGCAGGACTGCATCAGAAAGGATGGAAATGGAAGTGGCTGCCGGCAGGGGGGGCGGAGCGCTAATTCCCTGTCTGACCAAAGACGACTGTTTTTTTAGTATCCAGAACAGTGTTGTGAGTTGTTCCCTGAAAAGTGTGGCAATGATTGTGAGAGGTGAAGTCATGTCTGATGCAAAGGAAAAATATGACAGGGCACTGTCTGAGGCCAATAGCGATTCTCCTGATATATCTCTCGTTTTAGAGTTGCTAAATGAATCAATGGATGAAGGTTGTTCAGATTCTGCCTACGCCTTGGCGACATGGTATTTATTTGGAAATCATGTTGAGAAGGACTGGAATAAGGCTGCTTTTTTGTTAAAGAAAGCTTCGCGCGATAAGCATCCCAGCGCTCTTTACGACTTGGCTGTCTGCTACGAGGAAGGAAAAGGCGTTAAGCAAGATGAGGGGGAAGCATTCCGGCTGTATTTGCAGGCCGCGTTGCGCGGCGATAGGCAATCATTTCATGAAGTGGGGCGCTGTTATTACTATGGCATAGGTGTAGACGAAGACAAGACTCTTGCTGACATATGGCTAGAGCGAGCAGAAGAGCTTGGTGTTGATTAAACATTCGGGTCCTTTGAGCCCGGATTTTTACTCAAAAATGGTATGGTGGTACCGATTCCGGCTAAGTAGCCAAGATTAAGAATGCGCACAACGCAATGGGGAATTTTGAAAATTGGATACAAGAAAACTGTGGGGCGGATTTTAATGATGTTCATGTCAGAAATTTATTTGGCGACTATCCGATCAGCATTGCTGCAGTAGGTGGATTTGTTGGTGAAATAAAGATCTTGCTCGACATAGGCTTTGGGGTTGCTCTTTTTTCAGCATAAGAGGGCGTTCGAGGGGCTCGATTTGACGTTGGTGTATATTTCATGAGTGTGGTTAGGCTTATTATATTAATGACACTGTTTTTTTCATCCTCTTCATTTCCAGACTGGAAGCCAAACCCTCAATTCAGCATAGAAGGGGCCGACTACATCGATACGCTGAGGTTCGTGGCCGGGTTTTCTTACGCTCTGTCATATTCCAAGGCATATACGGCAGAGAGTGCTGGAGACGATGGTTTCTTTTGCCTGGAGCCAAATCAGGTTACATCCAAGCTAATCATGGATCTTGCGAATAAGAGATTAAGTGGAGATGTTACGTCGGAGGAATTCTCCATTGTGGTTATAGAGGAGCTTGCGAAGACGTTCCCGTGTAGATAGTGGGCATAGGAAAGATATTCCTGGTGCCGATTCATGACCCACAAAAAAGCCCGCCGAAGCGGGCTTTTTTACTACCGGGCGCTGATCAGGGGATCAGGCCTTGGGGCCGGCGGCGTGGATCTCTTCGGACACGTCCGCGTATTTCTCGGCGAAGTTCTTCTCGAACTGCTGCGCCAGGTCACGGGCCTTGGCGTCGTAGTCTGCCGGGTTGGCCCAGGTGTTTTTCGGTTGCAGCAGGTTGTCGTCCACACCGGGTACGGTCTTCGGCACATCCAGGTTGATGATGTCCAGGTGCTCGGTTTCCGCGTCGTCCAGGGCACCGCTGAGGATGGCATTGACCACGCCACGGGTGGTGGGGATGCTGAAGCGCTCGCCCTGACCGTAGGGGCCGCCGGTCCAGCCGGTGTTGACCAGGAACACCTTGGAGCCGAATTCTTCCATGCGCTTGATCAGCAGCTCGGCGTATTCACCGGCACGGCGCGGGAAGAACGGGGCGCCGAAGCAGGTGGAGAAGGTGCTCTTGATGCCCGGCTCGGAGCCCATTTCGGTGGAGCCGACCAGGGCGGTGTAGCCGCTCAGGAAGTGGTAGGCGGCGGCTTCCTTGCTTAGGCAGGACACCGGCGGCAGCACGCCGGTCAGGTCGCAGGTCAGGAAGATCACGTGCTTGGGCTCGCCGGCACGGTTCTGCGGTACCCGCTTTTCGATGTTTTCCAGCGGGTAGGCGGCGCGGGTGTTCTGGGTCAGGGACACATCGCTGTAGTCCGGCAGGCGGGTTTCGTCGTTGATGATGACGTTTTCCAGCACCGCGCCGAATTTGATCGCGTCCCAGATCACCGGCTCGTTCTTCTGGCTCAGGTCGATGCACTTGGCGTAGCAGCCGCCTTCGATGTTGAACACCACGCCCTTGCCCCAGCCGTGCTCGTCGTCGCCGATCAGGTAGCGGGCCGGGTCCGCGGACAGGGTGGTTTTACCGGTGCCGGAAAGGCCGAAGAACAGGGCCACATCGCCGCTTTCGCCAACGTTGGCGGAGCAGTGCATCGGCAGCACGTCCTTGGCCGGCAGCAGGAAGTTCTGCACCGAGAACATGGCTTTCTTCATTTCACCGGCGTAGCGCATGCCGGCGATCAGCACTTTGCGCTGGGCGAAGTTGAGGATCACGCAACCGTCGGAGTTGGTGCCGTCGCGTTCCGGATCACACTGGAAGTCCACCGCGTGCAGGATCTGCCATTGGTCCTTGCCGGCCGGATTGTAGGTGTCCGGGCGGATGAACAGGGTGTTAGCGAACAGATTGTGCCAGGCGGTCTGGGCGGTGACCTTCACCGGCAGGTAGTGTTCTTCGGCGGCGCCAACGTGAAGATGGGAAACAAAGCTGTCACTTTCGGTAACGAAAGACGCCACCCGATCCCAGAGGGCGTCGAACTTGTCTACCGGGAACGGGCGGTTCACCGGACCCCAGTGGATCTGCTCACTGGTGGAGGGTTCGTCGACGATGAAACGGTCCATCGGGGAGCGGCCGGTACGGTGACCGGTTTCCACCACCAGGGACCCGTTGGCGGCCAGTTGGCCTTCGTTGCGCTGAATCGCCAGCTCCACCAGTTGGGCCGGGCTCAAATCGTTGTAAATAATGGGATCGGTCATGGTTTTTCCTGGGCTTGTGGCCGAGCTGCGGGCTTGTACTCGGCGGCCGAAACCGCGTTCAAGGTAGCAAAGCCCCCTAGTTCGCATTGCGGGTGACAGTGCCGGTCTCGTGCCCTTTCGGGGCAAGACCTGAACCGGTGGTGTTTCCCACCTTTCGCCGCTTCCGGACCCGGAAAAACAGGCCAAGGGTAGCCGGGCGGCGACTGCACGGGCCCAAGGAAGCAACCGGGTGGATGGCTTCGGGAAGCCCGACAGGGGCGCGATTATGCCAGAAAAGCCAAAAGGTGGCGACGCCGTGCCGGGGCTCGTCGTCACGGATTTATGTTTCTTTGTGAATCAGCTCCGCCAGATCCACCGCATCGAAGTGCTCCTGGTGGCCGCAGAAGTCACAGGTCAGGGTGGCTTCCCCCTGTTCATCCAGGATCGCCTGCAACTCTTCCTTGCCCAGGGAAACCAGCGCCCGCTGGGTACGTTCCCGGGAGCAGGTGCAGCCAAACGTCAGCGGTTGGGCCGGCGGCAGCTGGGGCGGAGTGTCATGGAACAGCCGGTGCAACACGGTGGCGGTGTCCAGGTCCAGCAGCTCCTCACCGCTGAGGGTGCTGGCCAGCGTTTCCAGGTGTTCCCAGGTGAGGGCGTTGTGGTCCGCCTCGGCGACTTGGCTGGGCAGGCGTTGCAGCATCAGGCCGGCGGCGCGGCCGTTGCCCGCCGCCAGCCACAGGCGAGTGGGCAGTTGCTCGGATTGCCGGAAATAGCCTTCCAGGCAGGTGGCCAGGTCCGGCCCTTCCAGGGGCACGATGCCCTGATACTGGCGGCCCTGCTCCGGACTGATGGTGATCACCATGGTGCCCTCGCCCAGCAGCGCCGGCAGGTTGGTGCGGTCGGTCGGCAGGGATTCGGCGTGGCGGGCCAGCGCGCGCACCTTGCCGTCGTCGCTGCATTCCGCCATCAGCAGGGACAACGGTCCCTTACCCTGGGCCTGCAGAGCCAGGCGGCCCTTGAATTTGAGGGTGCTGGCGAGCAGGGCCACGGCCACCACCGCTTCGCTGATCAGGCTCTGCACCACCAGCGGGTAGTCCCGGTTGCCGGTGATTGACGCCAAACTGCTTTCCAGGCGGATCAGTTCGCCACGGATGTCGGAGTCCGGGAAGAGAAAACGTTGCTTTTGGTCCTGCATCGGTGCCTTTCCTGCTGTTTTTGGGGCCATGACGATTATGAACAGGCGCCTAGATGTCGTTGTCGCGCTTGAAACGGGCCAGGTCGCGCCGTTCCTTCTTGCTGGGGCGGTGATCCGGGCTGGCGTTGGCGTTGTGCGCCAGGCGTCGCTGTTCCGACTTGGTCTGTCGCTGTTGGCGGCTCTCCTCGGTTTCCTGATAGAGCGTCTGAGCGATGCTGGCCGGGCCGCGCCTATTGCTGAGGCCCTCGACCCGCACCGTCCACTGTTCATCGCCTTTGCGGATCACCACTTCGCTGCCGGGCTGCACGGTTTTGCTGGGCTTGGCCTTGGCGCCATCGACCTGGATCTTGCCGCCTTCAACGGCTTGCTTGGCCAGGCTGCGGGTCTTGAAGAAGCGGGCCGCCCACAGCCAGGAATCGATGCGGATGCCTTCGCTCACGGCAGCACCCGCAGGAAATCGTCGATGGCCTCGAACGGGTGGGTGTCGTCGCGCTCCGGCAGGCTGGAGTCGGGACGGCGGATGGAAACCAGGTGGCCAAGGCCGAAACGGCGACCGGAATGCAGCACCGGCAGCGAATCATCCACCAGCAGCGTGCGGGCCGGGTCAAACGGGTGCGCGTCGCGCAGATTCCGCCAGAACGGCTGATGTTCCTTGGCGTGGCCATAGTCGTGGCTGGAGACCAGGGCATCGAAGTAACGCTCGATGCCGGTGCGCTCCAGTTTCACCCGCAGCGCGTCGCGGTGGGCGTTGGTGACCATGATCACCCGCCGAGAACTGGCGGCGAGAGCGTCGAGGAACGCCTCGGCGCCGGGGCGGATGGCGACGCGCTGTGCCGCCGCCCGCTTCAGTTCGGCGATGTTCAGTCCCAGTTCCGAGGTCCAGAAGTCCAGGCAATACCAGTTCAGGGTGCCCTGGTGGCGGCCGATCCAGTCATGCAGCTTGCGCTCCGCCTGATCGGCGGGCAGCCCATGGGCCTGGGCGTATTGTTCGGGGACGTGCTGCTGCCAGAACCAGTTGTCGAAGCGCAGATCCAGCAGGGTGCCGTCCATGTCCAGCAGCACCGTGTCGATAGCGTTCCAGTCGATCATTGTCATGCCTGTCGGGGAAGTGCCTGTCGCGGTGGCACAGTATGCAGGATCGGCGCCGGCGCCGAAATACGCCGGGTGTCCGGTCACGGTCCGGCGGTGCATAATCGGGGCACATATGACAATAAAATGAGAAGGTTTGGTGAGCGAAGAAGGGTTCCTCTACGAGCGGATCAGTCGCCGGCTGTTGGAGCAAATCGGGGCCGGCAGCTACGCGGTGGGGCAAAAATTGCCCTCGGTGCGACACCTGAGCCGCCTGTTCCAGGTCAGCGTCAACACGGTGATGCAAAGCTACCGCCAGCTGGAGGCGGAGGGTTATCTGGAGATTCGTCCCCAGTCCGGCGCCTATGTGCGTCATTGCGATGTCCATGACGTGCCGGAGCCGGATGGCTCGCGCTACCCGCTGCTGCCGGTGGAGGTGTCGCTGAGCGAGGAAGTGCTGCATTACATGGAATTGCATGTGGTGCCACGCCAGGTGCGGCTCGGTATCGCCCTGCCGGGCGTCGAGGTGATGCCGGTGGAGCGGGTCACCCAGACCATCCGCGAGGTGGCCCGGCATTATCCCCAGGAAACCTGGGATTACATGCATCCCCATGGCTATCCCCAGTTCACCCACCATCTGGCTCGCCGCAGCCTGTCGTACGACGTGCCGGTGGTGCCGGACGACATTATCGTCACCGGCGGCGCCATGGAGGGCTTGTCCCTGGCGCTGCGCAGCGTCAGCCGGCCCGGCGACGCCGTTGCGGTGGAATCGCCCACCTATTACGGCACCCTGTTGTTGTTGAAGACGCACCAGCGGCGGGTAGTGGAGATTCCCACCCATCCGCGCCATGGCATCAGCCTGTCGGCATTGGAGCGGGTCTTCGCCGAGCGCGGAGTGTCCGCCTGCATCGTGTCCGCCAATGCGCAGAATCCGCTGGGATTCACCATGAGCCGGGAGCGCAAGCAGGCATTGTCGGCGCTGGCCCGGCGTTATCAGATCCCGCTGATCGAGAATGATGTCTGGGGCGATACCGTCTATGAAGATGGCGCGGTACCGGTCAAGGCCTTCGACGACGACGGCTGGGTGCTCTACTGCAACAGCTTTTCCAAAACCCTAATGCCCGGCCTGCGCATCGGCTGGGCGGCGCCGGGCCGGTTCCAGCGGCGCTTTCTGGAACTCAAACAGCTAAGCACCATCACCTCCACCTCCCTGTCGCAGATCGTCATGGGGCGGTTGCTGGAAAGTGGTTTCTACGCTCAGCATATCCGGGATTTGCGCGCTACCCTGCAGAGGCAGGTGGAGGCCACGGCCCGGGAGGTGCGCGCGGCGTTCCCATCGGGTACCCGATTGACCCGCCCCACTGGCGGCTGCGTGCTGTGGGTACGGTTGCCGGGCCGGGTGAATGCCGCGGCGCTGTTCGAAAAAGCGGCCCGGGAAGGGATCCATGTCTTCCCCGGCGGTGTGTTCTCGCTGGACAACAAGCACTCGGATTACTTGCGCCTGAACGCTGGTGGCCCGGTCACTGGAGAGGTAGTGCGGGCGTTACGCTGGCTGGGAAAAGCGGCCGCCGAGCTGGCGGCCGTGGCGGGGAACGCTAATCGCGGCTGAGGCCGGTGTAGTCGTCCGTGTAGCAGGGCGATTCCCCGCATACATCGATCACCGAACCGAACTGTTCCAGGAACGCTGATTTCTGTTGCCGTGCGCTCACTGTGTTGCGCGGTGACTCGTGAGGATCCTCGCCGGCGCTTGGGCCGGTATTGGTCAGCGGAGCATAGGGCGTGCCGTGGCCACTGTCCGGGTCATGGGCGCCGCTGTCCCAGACCATCAGGGCATGGCCGTGATAGGGGTACTGCTGGATGCGCTCAATATCGACATAGGGCACGGTGTCCGGGTGCTCTCCCAATCGGGCGGTCGGCTCATGCATGGCCGCGCCGATGGTGCGAGCCATGATTTCCGCGCTCCAGGTGGTGACCAGGTGATCACCCAGGGCGGGGTGAAGAAGAACGCGCTTGCCGGTGGGGGTGCCGGGCAGGGAACGGCCGGCAAGATGGCTGAGGTAGCCGTTGTTTTCCGCTCTGTCCCAGAGCATTTGCATCAATCCCAGCACCAGGCTGCGATCCAGTTCGTTCGGGTAAGCCTGGTTGAGAATGACGCCGAACCGTTCATTGAAAGGGCCGTACCGGCGCAGCAAAAGGCTGTAGTTGCTGCCGGGCACGCCCAGGACACCACGATGCAGATTCGGGGCGGTGGCAATGAGGGCGCCGCCCAGGATGCCGCCCTGGCTGTTGCCGTCGTAGAACACCTCGGTGGGGTCGTAGATCAGGGTGTTGTCCGGGCCATGGTGGAACGCCGGGTCGGAGGCGAAGCCATCGGGATGGCGCAGAAGCTCGGCCAGGAACATGGCATTGAGCAGGCCCTGTTGGCTACGGTCGAGTTGGCGCGGTAACAGAGAGATGTCAGCGAGGATGTGATGGATCACGCCGGCGATAAAATCCTCTTGAGCCATGCCTATCCAGTCGGTGGCGCAAAACAGGATGTTGTGCTCCGTTTGCATGGCGCGCACGTTTCCGGAGCGGAACTCACCGCCAGGGCCTTCGCCAAACAGACCATGGCCGTAAAGCGCGGGCCGGGCGGGAGTCACCGGGCTGTCCGGATCGGAGAAATCCTGCACCGTGGAGTCCGGGACCTGGCAGCGAAAGCGGGCGGTAAGGGTGTCATCGCCGTTCCACTGTTCCGGCAGAGCGTCCGGTGCGTTGCTCCCGGAATAGTTGAAGCTGGCACCGGGAACGCCTCCAGTTTTATTCAGAAAGTTGGGGACTTCGAAGGTGCCGGTGATGCCACGGCTAAGGCCGGAGCGGGGTTTGCCCTCAATATCCGTGCCGACCTGATCAATGGTGAACGCGGGGGCGCCTCCTCCCAGATTGGCGAAGGCCTGATCGCGGATATGAAGGAGCCGCTCGGTCAGGTTTTTCTGGCTGGCGACGGTAAAGGTCCATGCCTGTATCAGGTCCCGCCGTGCGATACCGTGGCTTTCCAGGGATGCAAACAGGGTGTTCATGCTTTCCCGGCGGGCTTCCAGCACCGGCTCCCCGGTATCTTGACCATCCCGGTAGGCTTTGAAGAGCGCGGACGCTTCAAGGGCTTCCCCCTGGTCATCAACCAGGTTGCGCAGGGCCACGATGTAGGTCCGTCCTTCCAGCAAATTCCGGGCGGGCCGGATGAGCAGGGCGCGGCCTTCCGTGCTGGAGGCATTGGCGTCCATCTCCACCCAGATCAGTTGCCGCTCACCGGTTTCCGCGTCGAGCAGCAGTACCGGGGCGTCCGTGTCCATCGCCTTGGACAGATCGTCGATAGTGACGGCGCCGCTGGCCTCAAGATCCACGTTTCCGGTCCAGGTCTGGATCATGGCGCCGGGCGAGAAACCATCGTTCCGGTTCCACTCGGCGGGATCCACTGGCGTGGCCTCGGTGGTATGTACTCCGGTTGGGGCATAGGGGTTGGCGTCGATGGCGACCGGCTGGGCGATGGGCATCGCCTGCCGCTGGAAATTGACCCGGAGGCCGGTTGGTGTGGCCGCATCGGCTTTGGTGAAGTAGTTGTTCGGAAACGGGTACAGACAACGAGCGGTGACGGTCAGATCGCAGTATTCGGCGCTGGACAGGTCCAGATCGGACAGGTCGGGGGGCGGCTCCCCGGTGGCGGGACCGGACGATGAGCCGGAGCCCCCGCAGGCGGTGAGCAAAAGGAAGGAGCATGCCGCACCGGCAATGGCCAGGCGAGGATGTCGGATACTAAACATGAATCATTCTCCAGAACGACATTTTGTTGTTGTTGGCCTTTTTATCTAGCCATCACCGGGGCCTTTGATGAAAGGCACAGTTTGGAAGAAGCGGCTGGAACAGTGGGGAAAATCCTGGATTTGAAGCCGCCGGGTAGCCGCGGACCGGCTTGGGAAAATAGGGGGGACGCGATAAAAAACGCCGGCTGACGCCGGCGTGGTGAGGCAGTGCAAAAGGTAAGGACGTTAATAGCTCTCCCGAGAGCGCTCACTAATAGCTAACGACCTCGGCGGTTATCTAACCGTCTCGCGCGGCGGCATAACAGATACAGTTGCCGCCATTTGGCTGAAACAGTTGCATAGCCTGATCCGGCCACTTCCGATGGCGATACTGTGTCAGCAACTTTGCCGGAACTGTGTCTGTTTTGGCGATGCCGCCATGCCTACCTTCTAAACCGATAACAACAACATCGAGGAGAGACATGATGTCCGTGACAGGATCGGGCGCGCGCGCGTTGTCGGGCTATAGACGGTCGGGCGACAGAGAGTCGGACAGTAACGGGTCAGACAACAACGGATGGAAGCAGGGGGTGGCCGGCGCTTTGCTGGTTGGCGCGGCCCTGGCGCTGAGTGCTTGTGGGGGCGGTTCGAGCTCCCGCGATCGCGCCCCGGAAGTATTCCTGAGCGTGCTGTCCAGCGACCCGCAATGGGTCAGCGGTGGTGATGCGCGCATTCGTATCGAAGGGGCGCCGGAAGGCGCGACCCTGGCTTTGAACGGTGAGCCGGTGACAGCCGACAGCCTGTCAGAAAAAGAGAATGGTCTGGAAGGGGTAATCTCTGGTCTGGCTCTGGGCGATAACGAGCTGACCGTGAGTGACTCGGAAGGTGGCGTTCTGAGCACGCTCACGCTCACCAACCACCCGCAGGAAGGGCCCATGTTCTCCGGGCCGCATCAGTACCCGTTCGTGTGCACCACGGTATCTGAATTCGGTAAGCAGCCGTTGGTGGATACCGACGGTGACGAGGGCTTCCCTGTATACGACGAAGGCGGGCAACAGATCGGCCTGAGCCGGGACTGCGGTCTGGAGCCGTTCGTGGAATACGTTTACCGCGGCACCGACGGCAGCTACAAGCCGATGCCCGAGGACGGTTCCCGGCCGGCGGACATCGCCACCACCACGCTGCTGGACGGCCGCGAGGTGGATTTCGTGGTGCGCTGGGAACGCGGCACCATCAACCGTTTCCTCTACTCCATCGCCATGCTGGCGGAAGCCGGGGAGGAAGCGGATTCGCTGGACACCGGCCTTTGGAACGGACGGCTCATGTACCGCTTCCAGGGCGGCGTCGGTATCGGCCACACCCAGGGGCGCATGGACGTTGACCGCCGGGCGTTGCAGCCGGACGTTCTGGGCAAGGGCTACGCCATCATCTATTCCACCGGTAACCGTATGTCCGAGCACTACAATGTGCAGGTGGGCGGCGAGACCGCGTTGATGGTCAAGGAGCGTTTTGTCGAGCTGTATGGCCAGCCGCTCTATACCGTTGGCCTGGGTGCCTCCGGCGGCGCCATCCAGCAGTACATGTACGGGCAGAACCACCCCGGCTTGATCGACGCGGCGATTCCGGTGCAAAGCTATCCGGACATGGTCACCCAGACCATCCATATCGGCGACTGTGAATTGCTGGAGTACTTCATGGACGCCACCGACCGCACTAACGACAAATGGCACACCACCAAGAACCGCACCTGGCTGGTGGGGCTCAATGCCACCGATGCGGTGCCGGACCCGCTGGCGGGGGCCAAGGCTCAGTTGGAGTATGGCACCGCGCCCGGCTCCACCGAGTGCGTGGAGTCCTGGCGCGGGCTGACGCCGCTGACCATGAACCCGCATTACGGCCAGGCCCGCAACCAGGAGCAGATGCAGCCGCCGGGGATCATGGACTCGGTGAACTGGAGCCATTACGACGATCTGCGCAACGTGTACGGGATGGACGGTGAGGGTTATCCCCGCCGCCTGTTCGACAATGTTGGCGTGCAGTACGGCCTGCAATCCTTGCTGGACGGTCACATCAGCGACGAGGAGTTCCTCAAACTGAACGCCACTGTCGGCGGCTGGAAACCGCAGAAGGACATGGTGCAGGAAGGCTTCCCGTTCATCGGCACCCAGGACGACGTGTTGGCGGACCCAAGCACGTTCGATCCCTGGAGCAGCCGCAACATGACCCTCAGCGAGGATCCGTCCACGCCGGCGCCGCGTACCGAGGGTAATCTGGAGGCGATTCGCGCCGCCTATGACGCGGGTATCGTGTTCCACGGTGAGATCGACATTCCGGTGATCGACTGGCGCCCGTATCTGGAGGAGGAACTGGATATGCACAATGCCCACCAGTCCTTCGCCGTGCGCCAGCGCATGATCGACTTCGCCGGCAACGCGGACAATCAGGTGATCTGGTTCAGCGACGCCCGTCCCGAGGAAGGGCCGGACCAGGTGGCGCTGGCATTGGAAGTGGTGGATGAATGGATGGCCAACCTGCTGGCCGACCCGCAAGCGTCGGTGGCCCAAAGCCGGCCGGAGCGTGCCCGGGATGCCTGCTTCGCCACAGATGGCAGCCTGATCGCCCGTGGTGATGATGTGTGGAACGGCGTGCTCGATGAGCAAGCGGATGGGGCCTGTACCGAGACATTCCCGCTCTATTCCACATCGCGCATCGTCGCCGGCGCGCCCTATCAGGGCGATGTCTTCAAATGCGCGCTGAAACCCGTCAGCACGGCGCTGCAAGACGGAACTTACGGCGATTGGGCGCCTTCGGCGGAGCAGATCGCCGAACTCAACGCCATCTTCCCGCAAGGGGTATGTGACTACAGCCAACCGGATCAGGGCCGGCCCTGATTCTCATCCGGGGCGCCCGGCCGGGCGCCCCGTCTACCTTTCACCGCTCAATCCCGTTACGCTTGGGGCCTCTGAACAGGAGCCCCCATGGACGAAAAAAAGCCGCGCATTCTGGATACCCGCCTGGTGGCGCAAAGCCGCCTGTTCGGCATCGAAGAGATGCATCTCCGCTTCTCCAACGGCGAGGAGAGAACCTACGAACGCATGCGCACGCCGCCGTTGGCCGGTGTCATGTGCGTGCCAATGTTGGACCAGGACACGGTGTTGCTGATCCGGGAATACGGCGCCGGCGTCGAGGAATATCTGCTGACCCTGCCCAAGGGCGCCTATGAGCACGGCGAGGACTGGCGCGAGGCGGCCAATCGCGAGTTGAAGGAAGAAGCCGGCCACGGTGCCCGCAAGCTGACCTTCCTGAAGCGCATGTCCTTGTCTCCCGGCTATATGGGCCACCATATCGGTGTGGTGCTGGCGGAGGAACTTTATGAGGAATCGCTGCCCGGCGATGAACCGGAGCCGCTGGAAGTGGTCCCCTGGAAACTGTCCGAGCTGGATCGTCTGATCGAGCGGGACGATGTGACCGAAGCGCGGGTCATCGCCGCGCTGTATATGACGCAACGCATTCTCGACCAACGCCATTCTTGACCAACGAAAAGCGGAAAGCCGTAATGACTGACTTTAATGCCCTGCTGGACTCCCTCTCCAAGATCGCCCGTGACGCGGGCAGCGCCATTCTGACAGTGTATGAGCGGGATGATCTGGGCGTGGAAACCAAAGACGACAAATCGCCGATCACCGAGGCGGATAAAGCCGCCCACGACATCATTGTCGCCGGCCTTGAGACGCTGACGCCGGAGATTCCGGTGTACTCCGAGGAATCCGGGGATATCGACTACGCCACCCGCAAGGACTGGCCGCGATTCTGGCTGGTGGACCCGCTGGACGGGACCAAGGAATTCATCAAGCGTAACGGCGAGTTCACCGTGAACATCGCGCTGATCGAAGGCGATACGCCGGTGCTGGGCGTGGTCTATGTGCCGGTCACCGGGGTGCTGTACCTGGGCGGACACGGTGTCGGCGCCTTCAAGGAGGAGAGCGGCGAGCGCGGCGCCATCCAATGCCGTGAACGCACCACACCGGTGGTGATGGTGGCCAGCCGCAGCCATGGCGGTGAAGCGGTGGAGAAACTGGAGGCCTTCATTCGCGAGGAAGTCGGCGACGTGGAGCGCACCTCCATGGGCTCCTCGCTGAAACTGTGCCTGGTGGCGGAAGGCAAGGCGGACCTCTATCCGCGTCTGGCGCCCACCAGCGAATGGGACACCGCCGCCGCCCATGCGGTGGTGTCCGCCGCCGGTGGCGTGGTGGTGAACACCGCCTTTGAGCCGTTGGTCTACAATAAACCGGACATCCTCAATCCCCACTTTCTGGTGCTCGGCCAGGCGGTGGACAGCTGGCGGTTCATCGCCCCTGCCCTGGAGTAACCATGAGTCAAAGCGAAGCCATCCGATTCGTCAGCGCCGGTCAGTCCTGTTGTGGTGATTTGTTCCTGCCGGAAGGGGACGGGCCCTTCGCCACCCTGATCATGGCGCACGGCTTTGGTTTGACCCGGGAGTGCGGGCTGGCGCCGTTCCGGGACGCTTTCCTGGCCGCCGGTTACGCGGTGTTCTGGTTTGATTACCGGCATTTCGGCGACAGTGAAGGCATACCCCGGCAACTGTTGTCACCGGCCCGTCAGGTGGCGGACTGGCAGGCGGCGTTGCACACCGTGCGGGGCCATCCGCAAGTGGATCCGGATCGCATCGTCCTGTGGGGAACGTCGTTTTCCGGCGGTCTGGTCACCGCGGTGGCGGCCCGTGAACGGGTGGCCGGCATCATCAGCCAGTGCCCGATGATGGACGGCTTCAACGCGGTATTGGAAGTGATCCGCTACGCCGGGCTCGTGCAGGGGCTGAAGCTTACCGCCCTGGGGGCTCTCGACGCGGTGCGCGGCGCGGTGGGGTTGTCGCCGTACTATGTGGCCAGCGCCGGCCAACCCGGTGAGGTGGCGGCGATGAGCAGCGAAGACGCTTATCAGGGCTACACCGCCTTGTTGGCGGACGGCGTCCCTAACCAGGTGGCGGCGCGGATCGCGTTCAGCCTGCCGCTGTTTCGCCCGGTGACCGTGGCCGACCGGGTGCAATGCCCGGCGCTGGTGCTGGTCTGCGATGAGGACACGGTGGCGCCGGCGCGGGACGCGGACCGGGCAATCGCCCGGATGCCGGACGCGACGGTGCGCCGCTATTCCATCGGACATTTCGACATCTATCAGGGCGAACACCAGGAGCGCAGTCTGCGGGAGCAATTGGCCTTCCTGCGGCGGATTCTGGCTCCGAGTGATGAGCCGGCCGCGCCGGAGGCCGACCAGTAGCGCGGGCTTTCAGCTCAGCCAGGGTGGCAGCAGCTCTATAAGCTGTTGGGTCATAGAGTCGTGGCTGAGATGAAAGGCCATGCCGAACAGGCACAGATTCAACGCCGGCAACATCAGCCCCAGCACCAGGAAATTCACCACCACGGTCTGACGGATGCGTCCGCTCCACAGCAGCGCGCTGATCACCACCACCACCGCCAGCGGCGCCGCCAACCAGTCCGGTGGCGTGATTTCGGTCCAGCCTGGAGGCAGGACGGGCAAGGTCAGGTCAGGCAAGAAATCGGAAAACAACGGCGGTGCCCCACAGCAAGCCGTCCTTGAATGTCCGTGGCGGTTCTTTATTCCGTGTTCCGCCAATAATGATTTGGTGGCGAAATGCTATCACGATTAATGCTAAAGTGTTAACTGTGTCTAATCAGAAAGTCACACTAGTGCCCATCCAGGTAATGCCGCAGGGCCTGGGGATCGGGCAGGGTAACGGTGCCGTAGCCGAACCGGACCAGCCCTTCCCTCTCCAGCTGCTTGAGCACCCCGTGCACGCCCTGGCGGCTCATGCCCAGCATGCTGGCGATATGCTCCCGGGTCAGCTTGAAGGTCACCGGCTCGGTGAGGGCGTGGCCGTCCAGGGTTTCCGCCAGAAACAACAGGCGCCGGCCAAGCCGGCCCGGCATATCGCGCAGAGCGTTGTCCTCGATCACGGAAATGGCCGACCACAGACGACGGCTGAGCATATCCAGAGTACGGGGATAGGCCTCTGGATAGCGGCTCAGCAGAGCCCGATAATCCTGGCCGGGGATTTCCAGCAGTTCGCCATCGCTGTGGGCGGTGGCGCCGAACACCCGGGGCATACCCGGTGAGAACACGGTGTCGCCGAACCAGGCGCCGGCCTGGAACAGGGTCAGGATGACTTCGCGCCCCTCGGGATTGGTGGAACTGATCCGCACATTACCGGTGCCCACCACCGACAGGGTCGATTGCACCTCACCCCGCTCGTACAGCACCTGGCCGGTCCGGAACGGCCGGATGCGGGCCGCCGTGGCGGCTTCCCGCAAGGCCGATTCGGGTAATCCGGAGAGTAAGGAACAGCTGCGCAGAATGGCCAGGGCCCGGTCACTCATGGTCGTTTCCCCGTCGCTCTCTTGCCATTCTTTCCGCCTTTTCTTTTGTCATCTCCCAAGTGTAAAGAAATTGACAGTTTGTCGCCGCCCCCGGACCTAGACTGAACCCACGGTTCCATTGTTTGGCGCCCGCCGTGGCACGGACCGATAGCAGGGCCTGTTCACACTATTTCCATCCAGCAGGCGCGATGGAAATAGTGTGAACAGGCCCTAAATAACGTTCAACAATGACCCGTCGCGCCAGCCCGCCGCCACCGCGACCCGCTCTCCGGGCCGTGTCATCGGTGGCCCCCCGCGCCGGGGTTCGGGAGAACCACATCATGCAAGGTCAGCACGACGAACGCAGAGCCAGCTTCACCCATATGGAAGACGGCAAGGCCGAAGACTGGCAGATCATTTCCGATGCCTTTGGCGGTTTCGCCCGGGAATTGCCGGACCGGGTGATCGAACACCTGCGTCTGTTGGAAGGCGATTGCGGCGGCTTCCCGGTGGACCGTCTCACCCATTGCTTGCAAACCGCCACCCTGGCTCATCAGGACGGCAAGGATGAGGAGTATGTGGTGTGCGCGCTGCTGCATGACATTGGCGACACCCTTGGTCCGTACAACCACGCCGACATCGCCGCCTCCCTGCTGGAGCCGTTTGTCAGTGAGGAAAATTACTGGATGGTGAAACACCACGCCATTTTCCAGGGCTACTATTTCTTTCATCATCTGGGGCTGGATCGTAATCTGCGTGACCAGTTCCGGGACCACCCGTGCTTCGAACGTACCGTGGAGTTTTGCGCGAAATACGACGGCGCCGCCTTCGATCCGGACGCGGAAACTCTGCCTCTGTCGTTCTTCGAGCCGATGCTGCGACGAGTAATGGAAAAGCCGAAACGCTCCCTGTACAAAAAGACCTTCGATAAACAGGAAGCCACCGCCTGAGCATCGCCCGCCTGATCGCCAATACCGATGGGCATACCTGTCGGTATTGGCACTTCTGTTATTGAAATGACATTTCATCGTCATTGGCTGGTCACCTCCGTTTTCTAAAGTACGCACCTTGTCCTTATCGTGATTGCGGAGCTTGCCGATGAATGCCTTGAGACCCGTCGGGTGGCGTGCCACCTGGCTCGTTATTCTTTTGTCTTTATTCCTGACCGCCTGTGGTGGTGACAGTAGCAGCCATTCCGGAGGCGACCCCACGCCGCCGGATAGCGGGAACGGCGATGATGGTGGTGACGGAGACGGTGGTGGGGATAACGGCGGTGATGGCGGTGGGGACACCAGTCAGAGCTTCACCGTGGCGGTGATCCCGGATACCCAGAAGTATTCCCGTTATTCGCCAGAGCGTTACATCGTCCAGACGCAGTGGATCGCGGACAATTACCAGGAATACAACATTCCTTTCACCTTGCATCTGGGGGATGTGGTGGACCTGCCCCGCGCGGATTCCGAATGGGCCGCGGCGATGGAGGCCATGCAGATTCTCGACGTCAATCCGGAAACGCCGTACAGCATTCTCGCTGGCAACCACGATGTGCTGAACAGCGGGCAGTGGGACGCGGACCGGGACCTGGCCGCCGAACCCTTCCCTCGGTACTTCTCCGCGGCACGCCAGGCCGGCAACTTCTCCACTTTCCAGGGTGCGGATGACACTGGCTTCAACAGCTATCACATCTTCGAAGCCGAAGGACGTGAGTATCTGGTGCTGGCTCTGGACTGGCGTGTGTCCGATCAGTCGCTGGAGTGGGCCCGTGGTGTGCTGGACGAGCATCCGGATGTCCCCACCATTCTGACCACGCACCAGTTGCTCAACATCGCCGGTGATGGCGAAACCGCTATTTTCACCGAGCATGGCGCCCGTTTGTGGGAGCAACTGATTCGCAGCCACGATCAGATTTTCCTGACTTTCAACGGTCACCACCACGGTGAAGCGATGATGGTGGGCAAGAACGACTACGGCCGTGATGTGGTCATGGTGGTGGTGGATTACCAATCCGGTTTCTGGGGCGGTAATGGCATGATGCAGCTGGTGACGTTCGACCTCACCAACGACGAACTGGATTTCATGTCCTACTCACCCTGGGTGGCGGCCATCGACGAAGCCAGCCGTCAGCCCCAGGACGAATTGTCGCGCTGGGAATTCAGCGTGCCGATGGACTTCGAGCAGCGCTTCGCCGACCTCAACCAGGGCGAGGGGATCGTGGCGCCGGGCAGCATCGAGGGCACCCAGGCCTACTGGATTCTGGATTCGGAGCACCAGATCACCGCCACCGACAACAGCGTCAAGTTCATGGATGCGTCCGGCAACGGCAACACCATGACACTGGTGTCCTATAACGATCCGCAAGGCGATCTCTCCAATTTCTTCCAGGTCACCACGGACGCTCCCGCGTTCGGCTACGCCACCGGCAGTGCCCGCTTCACGGGGCGCAACGAAATCGGCGGCTATTACCTGACCACCGACGGCCCGGGCCTGACCTTCGAGCAGAGCGCCGCCGGCCAGCCGGGCTTCCTGCCGCAGTACACCATCGAAGCCATCGTGCGTCTGCCGGAAGGCTGGACGCCCGAGAACAATCAGTGGTCCGGTATCCTCAATCACCAACCGGGCATCACCCAGGTGTGTAACTATCACTCCGTCTCCTGCTCAGGCAGCGACGCCTCCCTGGGCCTGAACGTCTCTTCCCTGAAAGAGTTCCAGTGGGTGAGCACCTCCCAGAACGGCAAGGGCCAGGACAACTGGTCCTGGGAAGTGAGCAACGAGTACTGGTATCACATCGCGCTGGTCAACGACGGAGAGCGGGTGCAGATGTACGTGGACGGCTCGCTGGTCATGCGCACCGGTGTCGATGAGCAACAGGGTCTGCTGGTGGAGCCGGGCCAGCCCTGGTCCATCGGCGTGAACAGCTGGCAGGGCAACCCCGGCAATCTGTTCGCCGGCGATATCGCCGAGATCCGTATTAACAACCGCGCCTTGGGACGGGACGAGTGGTTGTATAACCAGAGATAACCATAAAAGTAACTACCCTCATTTTCAGGGCGCCGGATGGCGCCCTTTTTTTGTGCGCCTGGCACGGGCGCACTTCTGATGCTGCGGGAAGGGGCGGAGCCAGAAGCCCCCGCAGCCCGAAACCTCTGGCTCCGACATTTCACTGGATTGGCGTAGTTTATGGAGCCGAAGGAAATAACGAATCCAATACCAATCGCTCTTCTCGGTCTGCGGGCTGTATTGACGCACTCGAATCGCTTGGCGAAATTGATCGGAAGTCTCGAGCGCCAGTTACTATCCGTGTGCACGGCTACACCGTGGAGTCTGTTCATATGTGCAGTGTCATGATCACTGGGAAAGGAAAAGGCCAAGCGATTGGGGGCAGGCAACGGATCGAGTTTGTAACTTATCGAGTTTTCTGGCCTTATTTGGCGATACTAAAAAAAGCAAGGTGATGGGCGCTGGCGCGTTGATTGTATATCCGAGGAGGCGTCCTAATGCCTGTTATGTTTTTTTGGGAGGGTTCTCATTGAATTTGGTATGGACTGGGTTTCAAGATTTCTTTGATCTTTGTAACCAGCTAAAGAAGAAGCCTGGGCTGTTCTATGTGATTGGAGAAAACCATCACTGTTACATTGGTTCGGTTGGTGGTCGAGGTGGCATGAAAGGCTTGGCCCAGCGATACCAGAAGCACTATGTTGATAGGTCTATGGCTATTTTTGGATCGAGCACGCCTCTAGGCCAGCCTGCTTTTGCTTCCGTCGTTACAGATCCTCGAATTCAAGTATCTGACATAGAACCGATAGAAAGGCAGATACAAGATGTGTTTATTGCGAAACGTGGCATAAGTAATGCGCTATTTACCCCAAGAGGAAGGGCGTCAAGTTATAAGATTATTCATACTGGCAATGTTCCCTCTTTCTTGTGAAAAAATAACAATTCGTGGCAGTTCGCGCCTGACTCGCTACGCTCGCCGCTGCACAGGGGCGTTGGGCGCCAAAATCGAAGAGGTGATAGACATATGACAAAGAAGGAACCCCGGCCTCCTATTGGAGTCGCGCATGTCGTTCTGGAAACTGACCGTATGGAAGAGTCCGCTCAATTCATGCGGACTATAGGAATGCGCCCGATCTTCGAAGGGTCACCGATTTCCGTTTATGAAATGCGGGGCGGCACTCACCTAATACTGATGTTGAAAGATGAGGTTGATGCGAAGGAAGCCTCGTTTGACCTGATGGTCGATGATCTGCATGCGTCCCATCGGAAATTCAAAGAACTGGGTCTAAATCCATCAAGAATCGAAGCACGCCCTAAAATCGATCATGAAATGTTCACCGTTCGCGAGCCTGCCGGCCATGTGATTACAATCTTTTCGAGCCACGCTTCAGATAACCCAATATGATCTCATGGTTAGAGCCCATGAACTCAGGGGTTGGGGGAGATTGGGCTGGGAGGCGCCGGGCAAGACCTGACCCCCCGGAGTTGTTTCACGCCAGGTAGACGCAAGATCGCCCCTCGCCGTCGAAGGCCGTTGTCCGCCACTGTTTCTTTACCAGGCGATAGGCTGGAATCGAACTCATACGGCCACGCCGTGTTCCAGACGACCGATCAGATTCAGTACCGCCTCTGCTCCCGCCGAGGTGGCGAGCATCTCGATCGGACGGCGCCCACCGAGGCCACGAACGGGATTGAGTAACCATTGCCGGGCCCGGGCTTTGTCTCCCTCGAACAGGTCCGTCGCTGCCTTGAGCACCTCCGCGAACCGGTACGGCTCTTTCTGTTCCAAACCTGCGTCCTCGGCGAGTTTGATGTATACCGTGTAAGGCATCCCGTCCCTGAGCGTTTTATGCCGTTTCCGGCTCAGCCGCCCAGCCGCCGCGCCATGGCCTCCATGACACGGCGCCAGCCTTCGTGATCATCGCCGGTCTCGGCGAAGGATTCCCTCAGCAACTGGTGCTGGATGCCGGTGAGATGGGCCTGCAGGGCCTTGCCTTGCTCGGTGAGGGACAGGCGTTTGATGCGTTTGTCGTTGTCGTCCCGGCGCACGTCCACGTAACCCTGCTCGGCCAGGGTCTTCAGAGGTTTATGGATGGCCTGCTTGGTCAGGCGCATGGTTTCCACCAGTTCATTGACGCTGAGGTCGTTGTAGCGGTTGATGAAGAACAGCAGACGGTGATGGATGCGGGACAGGCCATAGGTCTTGAGGATGGCGTCCGGTTCCGCGACCAGGCCGCGAAAGGCGAAATGGAGGGTCTCCAGGGTGGCGTCCAGGTCTTCGGGGGAAAGGCTCTCTGTCATCATCGACTCACTGTCTCGATTGGCTGAGGGTCATTGGTCAGAATGATTGACTTTCTTGGGGGTATTATGCAACCCGGTTGGGGCTAAAAGATGAGTCGGTGGCGCGCGCGGACAAGTAAATAATACGATGTTAATGAAGTGCGCGGGTAGAAATAGGGGGCGACGCCGGTGGGAACCGGCGGTCGCCCCAGGCAGGATCGGGTATTAGTCCGCCAGTTCGGACTCTACCCGGTAGATGGCGGTGGTGCCGCTCACCTCGTTGCCCACGATCAGCAGTGCCTCTTCGTTGGGAGACTGCTCGGCGGGGATGAATGTCAGCCCTTCCGGGCCCAGATCGCCGGCTTCCACAGTGGACGGGTCTTCCGTTGTCCAGTCTTCACGGGTGTTCAGATAGTCCTGGAAGATCGGCGTGGTGGGGTCGGTGATGTCGTACACCAGAATGCCGCCCATGCGCTCCAGGCCCAGGAACAGGAAGTGCTTTTCGCCGATCTGGCCGATGGTCAGACCTTCCGGCTCCGGTCCCTTGTTGTCACTGCGGCTTTCCAGGGCGTTGCCTTCGTCGTGATTGCTGTTGAAGAAGTCCTTGCACGGAATATCGCGATTGCTGCCCAGCATGCACTCCTCGCCGGCCAGGAACTGTTCGATGGCGTCGCCGGAATCCCATACCAGAGCGCCTTCTTCGTCCCAGATGGAGAACGAGCGGCCGCCAAAGGCGTACAGGTTGTCGTACATGAGGCGGTCGCCGTTGGCGTCTTCCAGGCCCTGCTCGTTGAACATGACCGGGTTGCCAGCCTCGTCGGTGCGATAGCCTTCGGTCCAGGTGATGTTGAGGCGGCCGAGTTGCTCGTCCTCACGGCAGTCACCGGGGTCGCCGGCGGTGGCGTTGCAGTAGCTGAAGGTTTCCGGATTCAGCAGTGCTCCGGCGGCCAGGGCGCGCAGGTGGGCCGGCAGATCGTCGCCGCAGCGGCGGTCGAAGCCGTTGGCGTGCACCAGATGTTTGACGCGCCATTCTTCGACGAAGCCCTGGGTGACGTCGCCGTCGCAGGGCGCGGCGTCCTCGGTGCCGAAGTAGGCAGCATTGTCCTCGCCCCAGGCACGGGCGTCACCTTCGTTGGCGGTGACCAGATAGGTGGCGCCACCGGATGGGTAGGCGGCGATGGAATCCGGCAGGTACAGGCCTTTGACACCAGGCCAGGTGGTGATGTTGATGACGCCGTCGTCGTCGGAGACGTCGAGCCCGTTGCCGTCTTCACCATGGTCCTTGGTGCCCAGCGCTACGATGTCGATGACTTTGGCGTTGGCGATATCGACAATCGCCAGAGCGTTGTTTTCCTGCAGGGTGACCCAGGCCTTGCCGCTGTCGGTGGAAACCGCGATGTATTCCGGCTCCAGATCCATGGCCACGGAGGCGTTAGGGCCGAAGATGCGCACGCCGGCAGCCAGCAGCTCGTCCTTGCGATCATCAAAGTCGGTGAAATCCGCGGTGTCGGGCTGCGGGCTGGCCGGGTCGGTGATGTCCACAACACTGATGGAGCCTTCCGGATCGACGCTGTAGTCGTCGCTGGGTTCGCCTTCGTTGGCGAGCAGAACGTACCGGCCGTTCGGAGTGAAGGTCACCATGTCCGGTTGAGCGCCAACCGATGTGGTGGAGATCAGCTCGAGGGTGTTGGCGTCATACAGCGCCAGATGGCCGGGATCGGTCTTGGTGGGGGCCTCCACCGCCAGAGCTACCAGATCGCCATGTACGGCGACGCTGTTGACCACGGTGCCCTCGCCAATGTTTTCGGTGGTCAGGGTGTCGGCGTGAGCCGGGTTGGCCGGATCACTCAGATCCAGCACATCCACCGCGCCTTTCTGTGCGTTGACCACGAAGGCCCGCTTGGTGCCGGCATGATAGGCGGTGATTTCGGCTGCGCTGGCGTCGAATTGTCCGCTCTTGTAGCGGCCAAGCAGTTCCAGGCTGATGCTTTCCGGGGTGGTTACCGGCGGATCCACCGGTGTCGGGTCGTTGTCGCTGTCTCCCCCACAGGCACTGAGGGCGGCGGCCAGTACCGTGGTGGTGGCCAGAAGTCGCCAAGTCGCCATGAATCGTCTCCAGTTGTCATTTTGGTCGCCCTTGGGGTGTACAGAACGGCGATGACAATGGCGTGACGAAACGGTGACCGCCGTATGACGGCGGCCACTGCGAACGGGCTCTTAATCCTTCAGTAGACGGCGCAGTACCTTGCCGGCGGGGGTGGCCGGCAGGCTGTCGATAAAGGCAATGTGACGCGGGTATTTATACGCCGCCATGTGCTCCTTGGCCCAGTTGATCATGTCCTGCTCGCTGACCTTGCCTTTGTGATCGGGCTTGAGCACCACGAACAGCTTTACCGTCTCGCCGCGTTTGTCATCGGGGATACCGATGGCGGCGCTCTGGGCGATGGCGGGGTGGTCCTGCATCAGCGCTTCCACATCCTCGGGGAACACGCTGTAGCCCGAGCACTTGATCATTTCCTTCACCCGGCCGGTGAAGAACAGGTAGCCGTCCTCGTCCAGGTAGCCGACATCGCCGGTGTGCACCCAGCCGTCACGCAGCGTCTCCGCGGTGGCTTCGTCCCGCTTCCAGTAGCCTTTGAACACCGCCGGGTTACGCACCACGATCTCGCCGCTCTGGTTGGGCCCCAGTGGCGCTTTGCTTTCCATATCGAGAATGCGGATCTCGTTGCCCGCCACCGGTACACCGCAACTGCCCCACTTGATGCGGTCCTTGGGCATGAAGGTGTCGGACGTGTGGGTTTCGCTCAGGCCATAGGCGGCTTCGTGCATCTGACATCCAGTCAGCGCCTTCCATTCCCCGGCCAGCTTTTCCGTTACCGGCATGCCGAAGCTGGTGGCCGGGTTATTGCTCAGGCTGCTCAGGTCGTAGTCGCCGATGTTGGGCATGTCCAGCAGCGCCCGGTTCATCGGCGCGATGGAGTACCACATGTCGCAACGGTATTGGTGCAACGCCTTGGCGGTGGTTTCCGGATCGAAGCGCGCCAGGATCACGGTGGTGCGTCGGGCGTATACCGGCATGTACACCCCCATGTTCATGCCGGCAATGTGGCATAACGGCGCGATGGCGAGACCAATGCCATCCGCCTTCAGGCGGTTGGCCTGGAACGACGCCGCCATTTTGAACAGGCTGCTGCCGTAGCTGAGCATGGCGCCCTTGGGGCGGCCGGTGGTGCCGGAGGTGAAGGTCATCAGGCCGATGCCGTTCCACAGATCGGCGGCCGGCAGTTCGGCCAGCGGCGCGGTGTCGCGCAGTACCTGGCTCAGGTCCACGGTATCCGCCGGCGCCTGGTCCGGTTCGTCCAGCAGCTCTCCGGGAATCTCCAGGGTGGGCGCCGCCGGCAGGTAATCACCATAGGCGAGAGTCAGGATGGTGTTCAGGGTCGGGACCTGGTCCCGTGCCTGTGCCACGTTCGGGTACAGATTGCGCGCGGCGATCAGCGCGCAAACCTCGGCATTGCTCAACTGGTAGGCGATTTCCGCCGCTTTGTACTGCGGGTTCACCGGTGTCACGATGCCGCCCAGGCTCTGCACCGCGTAGTGAGCAATGATGTACTGCGGGCAGTTCTGCATGTACAGCGCTACCCGGTCACCTTTGCCAATGCCTTGCTGGCTCAGGTAGGCGGCAAGGCGCCGTACCTTGTCACCGACCTCTCCCCAGGTCAGTTCGGTGCCGTAATAGATGTAGGCGCGGCGATCGGGCACTTCCTCGGCGTGCTGTTGCAGGTATTCATGCAATGGCTTTTCACCGCGCAGGTATTCCACGGTTTCCCCGGCCCAGGCGGAACCGGGGACCGCTACTGGATTGAATTCGGCTTGGGTCTGGCTGGACATCTGCTTGCTCTCCTTATCGGCCTCATCGGCCTCGATCAATACAAAGAGCGCCCCGACCTGCCTCTGACGGCGGGGCGCTAAAAAATGGCCGGGAGCCATTTTTAACGTCGCTTCAGCGACGGCCCTATGGGTGACCGCCATGGACGGCGGTCATAAAAGGGGTTATCCGTGGCCCTGGGTGGTTGGGTCGAGGGCCGATCGCAGGGACTCGCCGAGGGCGTTGAAGGCCACCGCGGTGATCATGATCAATACCCCGGGGGCGTACATTTGCTCAGGCACGATGGACATGTACAGGTAGCCACGGGCGATCATCGAGCCCCAACTCACCTCGGGCAGCTGCACGCCGAGGCCAAGAAAACTCAGGCTCGCTTCGGCCAGCAGGGCCACGGCCAGCAGTAGGGTGCTCTGCACGATCACCGGCTGTACCGCATTGGGCAGTACGTGTTTGATCAGCAGCCGTGCCGGAGAGGCGCCGAAGCAGCGGGCCGCGTCGACATAAAGTTCCTGTCGTACCACCAGGGTGCGGGCGCGAATCAGGCGGGCTATCTGCGGCGCGAACACCAGTCCCACGGAAAACATGGCGTTGGTCAGGCCGATTCCCATGGCGCCGGTCACCGCCACGGCCAGGATGATGGCCGGGAACGACAGGAAGGTATCGACCAGGCGACTGATGGCGGAATCCACCCAGCCGCCGGTGAAGCCGGCGATCAGTCCCAGCGGCAGGCCGATAGCCAGCGCCACGGAAACCGCCAGGAGCGCCGCATAGAGAGAATTGGCGCCACCATGGATCAGACGGCTTAACACATCACGGCCGAGGTCGTCGGTGCCGAGCCAGTGCGCGGCGCTGGGACCGGCCAGTATCAGTTCGTCGTTCTGATCCGTGGGTGAATAGGGGGCGATCCACGGCGCCAGCAAAGCGGCGCCAAGAATGATCACCAGAATACCGAGGCTGATGGCGGCGCGGGGATCGCGACGCAGCCAGCGCAGCAGGCGAACTGGCAACGCCGGCTCTTCCCAGTGCGGCAAAGGTTCCGCTTCGGCTTCGGATAGCGTCAGATTGGTCATGATGCGTTAATCCTCGGGTCAAGAAGAGTGCACAGCAGGTCGGTCAACAGGTTGACCACGATGACGGTGACCACCATGGCCAGTACCGCGCCCTGCACCACCGGGAAATCACCCTGCAGTACCGCGTTGACGATGCTGCTGCCGATGCCGGGGATGGCGAACACCGCTTCCACCACCACGGTGGCGGCGAGGATTTTGTTGAACAGCAGCCCGACCACGGTGAGCAGATTGACGCTGACGTTCTTCAAACCATGCAGCCAGAGGATACGCGCCGGGCTCAAACCCTTGGCGTGCAGGGTGCGTACATGTTGGGAGGACTGGATTTCCACCAGGGAGCTGCGGAGTTGTCGCGCCACCTCGGCGATGCCATTGGTGCACAAGGCCAGGGCCGGCAGAGTGGCGTACCACAGCGCCTGGCTAAAGTCCTCAAACGGAGAAACGAAGCCGGTGGCCGGGAACCAGCGCAGGGTCAGCGCGAAGAACAGCACCAGGATCATGCCGAACCAGAAATTGGGCAGGGCCACGCCGAGCGAGGCGGCGCCCATGATGCCGCCATCCAGTTTGGAACCGGAGCGGGTGGCGGCGAGTATGCCCAGTGGTACGCCGATCACTATCGACAGCAGGGTAGCGTATACGGCCACCAGCAGAGTGTTGGGGAAGGTCCGGGCAATGGTTTGCGCCACCGGCTCACCAGACAGCAGCGCCGTGCCAAGATCGCCGCTGGCGGCTTGCCACAACCATTGGCCGTATTGCACGAAGAACGGCTGATCCAGACCATAGGCCTGACGAATCTCGGCGATCCGTTCCACCGAGGCATTTTCGCCGGCCAGAGTGACGGCCACGTCACCGGGGATCAACTGCATCAGGCAGAACACAATAAAGGTGGCCAGCACCAGGATAGGCAGCGCCTGCAGCAGGCGCGATATCACCATCCGTTGTTTTACACGAGTGACCATGGGAACAACTCCCGCCCGGCAACGCGCCCCGGAGGGCGCGTTACGGACGTCAGGCTTTCAGGGAAACGTTGTTGAACTTGGGTTTGCCCAGCAGGTTGTTTTCGAACCCCTGCACCTGAGCGGTGGTGGCAACGATGCTCTGACGGAACGCCAGCGGCACCACCAGGGCGTTCTCCATGACGATACGCTGTACCCGGGCCAGGGCCTGCTGCCGCTGGCTCTGGTCATCGCTACTGCGTGAGTCCAGCAACGCTTGGTCGAAACCTTCCGGCGGCTTGACCTGGCCGGCGTTGAAGTAGGAGGTGCCGCTATAGAGCAGGCTGTAGCTCAGGCTGGGATCGGGGCGGCCGGTCCAGGCGGACAGCAGCATATGGCCGGCTTTTTCCTGGCCAAAGTAAGCGGCGGACATATCTGCGATGGTGCCGGTACGGAAGCGGCCACGGATGCCGACCTTGGAGAATTGCTCCATCAGCACTTCCTGCATTTGTACCGAGGACTGATCGTTGTAGCCGCGCAGGTCCAGCTCGATGCCGTCGGCGTGGCCGGCTTCCTTGAGCAGCGCCCGTGCCTTGTCCGGATCATGGGAATAGAGCTTGGCGGTTTCCGGATCATAGGCCCAATGGCTTTTCGGCAGGTTCATATAGGCTGGTTCGCCGGCACCGGCCATGGCGACGCGGACGAAGGTCTCGCGATCCACAGCGTAGTTGATCGCCTGCCGCACCCGTACGTCATCCAGAGGCTTGCGCGCCATGTTCATGTAGAACTGATAGCAGTAGATGGTGGGATCGGCGAAGCCCTGCAGGGTGGGCAGTCGCTCGATCATCTGTTTCTGCCGGCCGTCCAGGTGGTAGGCCATCTGGGCCTGGCCGGACATCACCGAGCGCAGGCGGGTGGCGCTGTCGGTGATGATCTTGAAGCTGATGGCGCCCACCGCGAGTTTATTGGGGCCGTTGTAGTCGGCGTAACGGGTCATCGCCACTTCACTGCCGTCGTCCCACTTCTGGAAGCGCATGAAACCGGCGCCCACCGGATTGCGGTCCACCCGGTTATTGTTGTCGGCCAGAGCCTTGGGGCTGACCATCATGCCGGCCCGGTCGGAAAGAATCAGTGGCAGGGCGCTGTCCGGGTTCTTCAGATGCAGGGTCACCACATGCTCGCCGCTGACCTCGACCTGATCCACGGAGCTCAGATCCTGGCGGATGTTGGAAAACTCGGCGGTACGGCTGCGGTCGATATTGGTTTTCACCGCTTCGGCATTGAACGGCGTGCCGTCATGGAAGGTCACGCCCGGGCGCAGTTCCAGCACGAGGGTTTTGGGGTCCGGGAAGGACCATTTCTGCGCCAATCCAGGGGTGGCGCTGAGAGTGGCCGGATTCCAGTTGACCAGAGTGTCGTACATCGGGAACAGCAACACATGATCGGAGCCGGAGCCGCCGGTGGCGGGATCCAGGCTGGAGGGGTTGGCCGGTGCGCTCACGGTCAGAGTGGCTTGTCCTCCTGCCTGTGCCCAACTCCATGAGGGCGACATCAGGGTGCCGGCCGCCACCGCGCCGGACAGCATACCGAGAAAAGCACGGCGTCCCATGGGCACGCCGTTGATGATCAGATCGTCGTCGTCGTTGTGATAATGGTTGTCGTGATGGTTCATGAGGCCCTACCTGTTGTTGTTGTGCTGAATGGATTGTTCCCGGTCCAGTGGACCGCCTTCACTGTCGGCGAAATGACAGGCCACCCAATGTTCGGGCGCGACTTCCCGCCAGGCCGGCTCCTGCTCGGCGCAACGGGACTGGGCCGCCGGACAGCGGGTGCGGAAGCGGCATCCGGAGGGTGGCGCCAACGGACTGGGAATTTCCCCTTGCAGGCGGATGGCGCGGCGTTGGTCGCGCTGGTCGCTGGGCAGCGGCAGAGGCTCCGCCGACAACAGTGCCTGGGTGTAGGGGTGAATGGGTTTTTCGGTGACCGCCGCCGCCGGGCCCACTTCCATCAAGCGGCCCAGATACAACACGCCAACGCGATCACTGACGTGGGATACCACCGAGATGTCGTGGGTAATGAAGGCGTAGGTGATGCCCAGCTCTTTCTGCAGATCGGCGAACAGATTCAACACCGAGCCGCGAATGGACACGTCCAGTGCCGCCACCACTTCATCGCAAACAATGAAACGGGGCTTCAAGGTCAGAGTGCGGGCGATGTTCACCCGTTGTTTCTGGCCGCCGGACAACTCGTGAGGATAACGCCTGCCGATTTCCGCCGGCAGGCCCACCCGTTCCAGCGCTTCCTTGGCGACCCGCTGGCGCTGACGGGCGTCGCCGTCGCGCAGGATCTCCATCGGTTCCATCACCGATTGCAGAATGGTCATGCGCGGGTTCAGAGCGGCATGCGGGTCCTGAAAAATAATCTGGTAATCCCGGCGGATCTGGCGCTGCTCGGCCTTGGACAATGCCGCCGGTTCCCGACCCTGATAGCGGATGTGGCCGTCGGTGGCTTTGAGCAAACCGGCCAGGGCCCGGCCCAGGGTGGTTTTGCCGGAACCGGATTCGCCGATGATGCCGAAGGTCTCCCCGGGGCGAATATCGAAGCTGACACCGTCTACCGCCTTCACGGTGCCGGCGCGAGTGTGAAAGTGAATCACCAGATCGTCCACCGAGATGGCGTTGTCACGGTCGGCGATGGGATTGGAAGCCAAAGCGTTCATACTCATACCGCTCCCGTCAGCGTCAGTTCATCCTTGCGCCAGCAGCGCACTTCCCGCAGGCCCTGGAATGGCTCCAACTGCGGATGCTGTTCACACAAGGGGGCGGCGTGCGGGCAACGCTGTTGGAAGCGACAGCCCGCCGGCATCTGATCCGGCGCCGGAACCCGGCCGGGAATCGAAGGCAGGCGGCTGCCGCGCTCGCTCAGTCCGGGCAGGGAGCGCAGCAGGCCCGAGGAATAAGGGTGGCCCGGGCGCAGCAAGACATCGTCCACCGGAGCATTCTCCACCACCTCGCCGGCGTACATGGTCAGCAGCCGGGAACAGGTTTCCGCCACCACGCCAAGATCGTGGGTGATGAACAGCAGGGCGGTGCCGTGGCTGTCACTGAGCGAGCGCAGCAGGTCGATGATTTGCGCCTGCACGGTGACGTCCAGGGCGGTGGTGGGTTCATCGGCGATGACCAGCTTCGGCCGGCAGATCAGCGCCATGGCGATCATCACCCGTTGCCGCATGCCGCCGGAAAACTGATAGGGGTACTCGTCGATGCGAGTATGGGGAGACGGAATGCCCACCTCCTCCAGAGCGGCGATGGCCCGCTCGCGGGCCTCCGCACGGCTGACTTTTTCGTGGCTGCGCAGTGTCTCGGTGAGCTGTTCGCCGACCGTGAACACCGGATCCAGGGCGCTCATCGGTTCCTGGAAGATCATGCTGATGTCACGGCCGCGCAGGCGCCGGAGTTCCCGCGCCGGCATGGTCAGCAAATCCCGGCCCTGAAACAGAATCCGGCCGCGAATCCGGGCGGTGCGGCGCGGCAGCAGGCCCAGCAGGGCGAGGCCCGTGACGGTCTTGCCGCAACCGCTTTCGCCGACTACGCCGACCCGTTCGCTGGCGTTCACATCGAACGACACGTTGCGAGTAATCGACGTTTCGCCACCGGGTCGGGCGAAGGAAATACTCAGATCACGCACTTCCAACAGCGGACTGTCGGTGCGCGCTTCCGATGTTTGCGCCATGTTTGCCTCCGGCACTGGCCCGCGTGCTGTGTTGTCGCGGGCCTGTTGTTATCTGAATGTGTGCTGGGCCCTGTCGCGCGTGGGGTTACGCGTCGTCAGGTGCGCCATAGGCCGCGTTGATGGTGGTGCGCACCGCGGCATAATGGTCCATCAGTTTTTTCAGGCCGCTGTGTTGGGTCAGCAGCGAACCGAAATTCCATATCGGCGAGATCATCAGAACGATGGTGCGGACCGGCGCGTCGTGGCGCAGCTCGCCGTTGCCGATGGCCAACTTCACCGCATGGGTCACGTAGTCCTCGAAACGGCGGGACATATTGGAAATGCCGGCCTGCACCTTGGGCGAAATATGCTGGCTGGTGAAACGGGCCTGGGCGGAAAGGCTCCAGGGGCGGCGGCCTTTTTCGTCATCGTTGAACTGGTAAAAGCGCTCCGCGCTGTCCTTCGCGGTCAGTTCGATGCGCTGATCTAGGGTCAGGCCGGGCTTGGCCCAGATCTCCTGGAAGGTGTTCTCGACGCTGTCGAAGGTCTCCTGGAACACCGCTTCGATCAGCGCTTCCTTGTTGCCGAAGTGGTAGTGCAGGTTGGCCCGGGTGGTATTCACCACCTCGGCGATATCGCCGTAGCTGACGTCACCGATGCCGCGCTGGATAAACAGATCCCGGGCCGCCTGTTTGATCTGTGTCTTCATGGGCGGCTGGCCGAGTCGTGCTTTTTTTTCCGGGCGTCCCACGGGGCGATCTCCGACTGGTCCAAATTGGATTCCTAATCTGCAAGTAAATAAAAACCCTGTCAATACTAATTGACGTGTAAGTAAATAAATCGCTATCGTCGTACCCCGTGACCGGTGCTCCCTGATGTAGGCACCCATTCGAATAACAGGACGGACCAGCCCCATGACCATTGCCAGACTGCTGATTGCCAACCGTGGAGAGGTGGCGGTACGCATAGCCCGAGCCGCCGCCGATCTGAATATCGCCACCGTGGCGGTGTACCCCGAGGACGACGCCACTTCCCTGCACACACGCCTGGCGGATCAGGCGGTGGCTCTGGAAGGACGTGGCGTGGCGGCGTACCTGGATGGTGAGCAACTGTTGCGGGTGGCCAGGGAACACGGCTGTGACGCAGTCCACCCCGGCTATGGCTTCCTCAGCGAAAGCCCCACCTTCGCCGCCTTGTGCGAGCAGGCCGGCATGACTTTCGTCGGCCCCTCCTCGGAAACCCTGTCCCTGTTGGGGGACAAGGCCCGGGCCCGGGAGCTGGCGCAGGAATGCGAGGTGCCGGTGGTGCCTGGCACCAATGGCGTCACCTCGCTGGAACAGGCCCGGGCTTTCCGGGCGCAACTGGGCGAGGAGGGCACGGTGATCGTCAAGGCCATCGCCGGTGGCGGCGGGCGTGGCATGCGCATCGTCGGCCCGGAAGACGATCTCGACGAAGCCTATCGCCGTTGTCAGGCGGAGGCCGCCTCCTCATTCGGCAACGACGCGGTCTATGTGGAGCGCTTCGTGGCGCGGGCCCGTCATATTGAAGTGCAGATCGTTGGTGATGGCGGGGCCGAGCCGGTGCATTTGTGGGAGCGCGAATGCAGTGTGCAGCGCCGCAATCAGAAGCTGCTGGAAATCGCGCCGAGCCCCACCCTTTCGGAAGGCATGCGCCAGCAACTGCTGGACGCGGCCCGGCGCATCGCCGCCAAGGTCGGTTATCGCGGCCTCGGCACCTTCGAGTTTCTGGTTGACGCGGATGAATCGCGCTTTGCTTTCATCGAAGCGAACCCGCGCTTACAGGTGGAACATACCGTCACCGAGGAAGTCACCGGCGTGGACCTGGTGCAGACGCAACTGCGCCTGTTCGGGGGTTGCTCCCTGGCTGAAATGGGGCTGGTATCCGGGCGCGAGCCGGCGCCGGCGGGATACGCGATCCAGCTGCGTATCAACATGGAAACCATGAGCGCCAACGGCGACACCCAGCCCAGCGGCGGCACGCTGACCACCTTCGAGGCGCCGGGTGGCCCCGGCGTGCGCGTGGACACCTTCGGTTATCGCGGCTACCGCACCAGCCCCCACTACGATTCCCTGCTGGCGAAGCTGATCGTGCACAGCCGTAGCGCCGACTATGCCGACGCCGTGGGCCGCGCTTATCGGGCTTTGTGTCAGTTCCGTATTGAAGGCGTGGAAACCAACATCGGTTTTCTGCAGAACCTGCTGCAACGGGATGAAGTGGTGAGCAATACGCTGCACACCCGTTTCGTGGATCAGCATATGGCGGAACTGGTGGGCGATGGCGAACATCGGCGGCTGCATTTCAGCAGCGGTGCCGAGGAGCAGGCCGCCACCACTCAGCGGGTACAGGGACCCGCGGGCACCGAGCCGGTGATCACGCCGATGCAGGGCGTGCTGGTGGAATACATGGTGGCGGAAGGCGATACCGTGCGTGAAGGTCAGCCGGTGGCCTTCGTCGAGGCAATGAAGATGCAGCACCAGGTGGTGGCCTCGATGAGCGGCATCGTGCGCCTGTGCGCGTTGGACGTGGGCGACGCGGTTGGCAAGGACGAACCGCTGTTGTTCGTGGAGCCGGCGGAAGTGGGCGGCGAGCAGGGGATCGAGGAAGAGGACATCGATCTGGATTACATCCGCCCCGACCTGGCGCGGCTGAAACAGCGGCTGGCGCTGCTGGAGGATGAGAACCGTCCCGACGCGGTGGCCAAGCGCCGTCGCACCGGACAGCGTACCGCCCGCGAAAACGTGGCGGCGATTTGTGATGCGGACAGCTTCATCGAATACGGCGGGCTGACCATCGCCGCCCAGAAGGCCCGCCGCAGTGTCGAGGATCTGATCAAGAACACCCCGGCGGACGGCATGGTCACCGGCATCGGTTCGGTGAACGGCGATCTGTTCGACGACAGCAACAGCCGCTGCGTGGTGCTGGCCTACGATTACACCGTGCTGGCCGGTACCCAGGGCACCATGAACCACAAGAAAACCGACCGTATTCTGGAGGTGGCGGAGAAGCACCGGCTGCCGGTGATCTTCTTCGCCGAAGGCGGCGGCGGCCGTCCCGGTGATACCGACAACGCCACCAAGGTGGCGGGTCTGGATGGCCCCAGCTTCCTGCAATACGCCCGCCTCAGCGGTCTGGTGCCGCGCATTGCCGTGGTGTCCGGACGCTGCTTCGCCGGCAACGCGGTGTTCGCCGGCTGTAGTGATCTGATGATCGCCACCGAGAACGCCTGCATCGGTATGGCCGGCCCGGCGATGATCGAAGGCGGTGGCCTCGGTTCCTTCCGCCCCGAGGAAGTGGGGCCGGTGTCGGTGCAGCGCCACAACGGTGTGATCGACTGCGTGGTCAAGGATGAGGAAGAAGGCGCCGCCCTGGCGAAGAAGCTGATGGGCTACTTCCAGGGGCCGGTGGCCAACTGGGACTGCGAGGATCAGCGCTGGTTGCGCCGGGCCATTCCGGAAAACCGGCTGCACGCCTACGACGTACGCTCGCTGATCCGCACTCTGGTGGACAGCGATTCCTACCTGGAACTGCGGCCGGACTTCGCGCCGGGCATGATCACCGCCTTTATCCGCATCGAAGGGCGTCCGTTGGGGCTGATCGCCAACGACCCGAAAGTGCTGGGTGGTGCCATCGACGCGCCGGGGGCGGACAAGGCGTCCCGCTTCATGCAATTGTGCGATGCCTTTGCCATCCCGATGCTGAGCCTGTGCGATACCCCCGGATTCATGGTTGGTCCTGATGAAGAAAAGACCGCCACCGTGCGCCACACTTGCCGCATGTTCGTCACCGCCGCCAGTCTTTCCGTGCCGCTGTTCTCCATCGTGCTGCGCAAGGGGTATGGATTGGGCGCCCAGGGCATGACGGGCGGTTCCTTCCATGCGCCGTTCTATTGCGCTTCCTGGCCCACCGGCGAATTTGGCGGCATGGGGCTGGAAGGGGCGGTGAACCTGGCGTACCGCAAGGAACTGGATGCCCAGGAAACACCGGAAGAACGTCAGGCGCTGTACGAGAAACTGGTGGCTCAGCTGTATGAGAAGGGACAGGCGCTGAGCATGGCCGCGGCGCTGGAAATCGATGCCGTGATCGATCCGGTGGATACCCGTGCCTGGGTGATGCGCGGCCTGCGCGCGCAACCGCCGGAAGGCATGGCGCCGATCGCCGGCAAGCGGCGGCCGATGATTGATACCTGGTAAAAAGAAGCGCTGGCACGCAACACGCTTGCTCGCTGGCACGCCATACTTGCAACGAATATGAGCGGAGCCCGGAAACGCCACACTGCTCGGCAACGCTGGGCAACCACAAGTCTTTGCCCGGGTACGCTGGCATGCGATCCATCGACTTTGGTGTTGATGTTTTCGCGTGCCAGCGTGTTGCGTGCACGCGTGCCAGCGTCTTTATCTTCAACTCACTATATTCAACAGTGGCTCACCCCGCGCGATCCGCCCCACCTGGTCGCGCAGGAACGCCGACAGCCGGGGTTTCAGTGCCTCGCTGCGCCCCCCCACGTGCGGTGTGATCAGGGTGTTCGGCGCGTCCCACAGAGGATGATCCCCGGGCAGGGGCTCCGGCTCCACCACATCCAGGGCGGCGCGCAGCCGTCCGCTTTGCAGTTCCGCCAGCAGGGCATCGGTGTCCACCACCGGGCCTCGTGCCACATTCACCACCAGTGCGCCATCGGGTAGCCGCGCCAGAAAATCGGCGTTCACCAGATGGTGGGTGGCGTCGTTGAGCGGGGTGATCAGCACCACGATGTCCGCTTGCGGCAGCAGTGCCGGCAGTTCGCTGTTGGACCGGATGACGCCCAGATCGTCTTCCCGGGCTCTCTGTCCCACCCGCAGCAACGTCACACCGAATGGCAGCAGTCGTTCGGCGATGGCGCGGCCGATACCGCCAGCGCCGATGATCAGCACGGTGCGGTCCACCAGTCCCGGTGTTTGTTTCGGTGCCCAGCGATGGGCTTTTTGATCCACGGCAAAATCAAAGAGTGACCGCTGGCCCGCCAGGATCAGGCCCAACGCCAGTTCGGCGGTGGCTTCCGCGTGCAGGCCATAGGCGTTGGCCACGGTGGCGCCGCCGGCGGCCTCGACGAAGCCGTCATATCCGGTGGATTGAGTCTGTACCAGTTTCAGATTGGGGAGTTGCCCCAGCCGTGCCAGCCCGGCCTTGCCGGCGGGATGATGGAACACCACCGCGTCGATCTCCCGAGCCGGTATCGGTGGGTCGTCGCGCAGGTCCCACTTCACCAGCCGTAACGGTCCCGCCACATCCTGCACGGTATCCATATGCCAGGAGGTGGGCAGGGCAAGGGTCTTGATGTCCAGAGTGGTCATGATGGTTTCCCTTTGGCGGCAATAGGACAAGAGGGTTTCCATTGTAGGGGAAGTGGGGATCGGGTACAGCGCGGGCGAACCGGTCCTGGGGAAAGGATCAAAGGTTCCGTCCGCCCGCCGAATGCTCTATAACGAGGGGCTGTTGCATAACGATAGCGGAGAGAGCTTGTGTCTGAACGGCCCATATCAGAACGGGGAGCGGAACGGAGAGCAGAGCGGGCAGACGAGGTCGACCCGGAGGGCTTGCTGGAGTATTCCGTGGTCTTCACCGACCGCTCCCTGAACCATATGTCCCAGGCCTTCCAGGCGGTCATGCGGGATATTTCCGGGACCCTGCGGCAGGTCTACAACGCCGCCTCGGTGGCGGTGGTGCCCGGAGGGGGAAGTTACGGCATGGAGTCAGTGGCCCGTCAATTCGCCACCGGCAAGAAGGTGCTGGTAATCCGGAACGGATTTTTCAGCTATCGCTGGAGCCAGATCTTCGAGATGGGCGCGATTCCCGCCGAGGAGATCGTGATGAAGGCGCGGATGGTGTCCGATCAGCCCCAGGCGCCGTTCGCCCCGCCCCCCATTGACGAAGTGGTGGCGCGTATTCGCGGCGAAAAGCCGGATCTGGTGTTCGCCCCTCACGTGGAAACCGCCGCTGGCTTGCTGTTACCGGATGACTACCTGCAAGCCGTGGCCGCCGCGGTGCACGAGCATGGCGGCCTGTTTGTCCTGGACTGCATTGCCTCGGGGACTTTGTGGGTGGATATGGCCGCCAACGGTGTCGACATCCTGATCAGCGCGCCGCAAAAAGGCTGGAGCTCCTCGCCGTGCAGCGCCCTGGTGATGTTCGGTGAAGAGGCGGCCAGACGTCTGGAGGAGACACAAAGCACCAGCTTCGCCATGGATTTGCTCAAATGGCGGCGGATCATGGAAGCCTATGAAAACGGCGGACACGCCTACCATGCCACCATGCCCACCGACGCCTTGCGCAAATTCCGCGATGCCATGCTGGAAACCCGGGACGCCGGCTTTGAGGCGGTCCGCGAGAAACAGTGGGAGCTGGGACGCCGGGTGCGGGAGCTGTTCGCGGAACGGGGACTGACCAGCGTGGCGGCGCCGGGATTCGAAGCGCCGGGTGTGGTGGTGTGCTACACCGAGGACGACGGGATGCATAACGGCAGCAAGTTCATCGCCGAGGGCTTGCAGACCGCCGCCGGTGTGCCGCTGATGTGTGATGAACCGGCCGGGTTCAAGACCTTCCGCGTGGGCCTGTTCGGCCTGGACAAACTGGGCGATGTGGACCGGGCGGTGCGGCGTTTGGCCGAGGCGTTGGACAACATTTAACGATCCGATGCGGTAATCATGATGTCGCGCAAGGACAAGTTGGCGTAATTGGTATACCCTTTCTCGCACTTTGTATACGCGTGCGGAGGTTCCACTATGCTGAAAGTCCTGGCCAGCAGTGTTTTGCTGCTCATGAGTGTGTATGCCTACGCCGGCGCTGATGCGATCCAGGGTATTTGGGAAACGGAAGACGGCGGCTACGTCTATATTCACCAGCAAGGCGACACCTGGGTGGGTACCGCGGTGGGTTCCCGGGACGGCGTGCACCGTTACGACAACGAGAACCCCGATGAGAAATTGCGTGGCCGCCGCCTGCTCGGCGTGGATGTGGTCACCGGGCTGAAGTACGACGGCGACGACCGTTGGGACGATGGTAAGGTCTATTCGCCGGATAACGGCAAAACCTACGATCTGAGTGCTGAACTGAAGGATCAGGATACCCTGAAGGTGCGCGGTTACATTGGCGTCAGCCTGCTTGGCCGCAGCCAGACCTGGCAGCGCATCGATGAAAGCGCGCCGCACGTGCAGAAGGAATTCCTGCAGTAGTGCTCGGATCTTTAGTAGCTGTAGGAGCCAGCCCTGCTGGCGAATTTTTCTCCTGGCCCTATTCGCCAGCAGGGCTGGCTCCTACAGCGGCTTCGTACTCCGGTTAACCCTCCTTCCTCAATTCCCCTTCCACGAAGTGCGCGACCATGTCGCCCAGCCCTTTGACCAGCTCCTCGAAACCGATGGTGGGATTGGGTTCGCTCAGATAGCGCAGCACCGTGAAGACACCGCCATTGATCATGATGTAGCCCATCGCCGGCAGATTGCCCAGACGCGCCAGTTGCGGGTGATGAATCACATACTGCAGTAGCAGGTTCATCAGCAGCCGCTGGATCGGCTCCATGTGATTGCGGGGCGCGAAGTAGGCGGCGTAGCTCATGTAACGCAGGTAGCGGCCGTCGTTTTTTTCCAGCAGGTCCCGGAACCCGAACAACAGTTCCTTGATCAGGTCGCGGATTTCCATCTTCACCAGCGTCGGCGTCATCGGCTCCACCATGGCCACCACCTCCGCCACCATGTGGTGATGCATGGCTTCGAGTACCTCCTCCTTATTGGCGAAGTATTCATAAAGTGAGCCAACGCTCACTCCCGCCAGATCCGCGATATGGCGGGTGGTGGTGCCTTGCACACCGTGCTCCGACAAGGACAGGAAGCCGGCCTCGACAATGGCATTGGCGGTGGCTTTGGCGCGCGGCTGGCGGGGCGTGCGTGGCATCTGAGCTCCTTATTGGCGGTAGCGGCGGGAATCCGAATTGAATCCGAACAAACAGTCGGTTTAATTTGCCATTACTGAATGTGACGGTCAATTTGTCATCGTTGTCGCGAGGAGCCGGCATGCCCCAACAACATTTATCCCATGGCGCCCGCGCGGTGGTAACCGGAGCGGGTAGCGGCATTGGTCGTGCGTTCGCGCTGGCCTTGGCTGAGCGCGGAGGACGCGTGGTCTGCGCCGATCTGAATGTGGCCGCCGCCGAGGATACCGTGGCGGTCATCGAGCGGGCCGGCGGTCACGGTCTGGCCGTGTCCTGCGACGTGTCCGATCTGGCCGCGGTGGAACGTCTTGCCGCCGAGGCCGTCGACTGGTTCGGCGAGTCTCCCAATCTGGTGATCAACAACGCCGGTGTCGGCGCCGGCGGCAAGGCCATCGGCGATATGTTGATGGCGGACTGGAAGTGGGTGCTGGATGTGAATATGTGGGGTGTGATCCACGGCTGCCACGTGTTCACGCCGCTTCTACGTGAGTTGCCGGAGGCGGGGATCATCAATGTCTGTTCCACCGCCAGCTTCGCCGCCGCGCCGCGCATGGGCGCCTACAACACCAGCAAGGCCGCGGTACTGGCGCTATCGGAAACCCTGGCGGCGGAAAACGCCGGCAGCGGTCTGCGCGTGACCGCTCTGTGTCCCACCGTGGTGAAAACCAACATCTTCAGCGCCGGTCGCATCGACCAGGCACTTACCCCGTTCATGGACCGGATTGTCTCGCTCACCGGTGTCTCCGCCGAGAGCGTGGCGGCCACCACTCTGAAGGCCCTTGATCGAGGGCGCTTCTACGTCATGCCGCAATTCGACGCCCGGCTGATCTGGCGTGCCAAACGCTTCCTGCCGGTGACCTACACCCGTGGCGCCAGCCTGCTCGGCAGGCTGGCCAGCGAAAAGCTCAAGGCAAAACCCGCCCAATAACCGGCGTACTTAGTCATAGGAGATCCAAGATGGCGAATATCGATCTGGACAAAATGCTGGCCAAGGTGAAGAGCAACCAATGGGCACTGGCGGACATCGACTGGGACGCCCCTGGCGCGGATCTGATCACCGAAGAGCAGTGGCCGAAACTGAAAGCGTTCATGGCCGACCTGATGTGGATCGAGCACGTCGGCGCCCGCGGTTTCGCCGCCATGGCCAAGAAGGCGCCCGATGACACCCTCAAGCAAATCTATACCTATTTCCACGCCGAGGAGCAGCGCCACGCCAACGCGGAAATGGCACTGATGAAACGGTGGGGCATGCTGGATGGTGATGAACTGCCGGAACCGAACAAGAACCTGAAGCTGGTGATCCAGTGGCTGGATAAATACAGCGATGACATGCCGCTGGAAGTACTGGGGTCGGTGATCCCGATGCTGGAGATCGCCCTGGACGGCGCGCTGTGCACCTTCCTGCTGGATACCGTGGACGATCCGGTATGTCATCAGGCGTTTGCCCGCATCAACGATGATGAATCCCGGCATCTGGGCGTCGGCTTCCACGTTCTGGAAATGCAGGGGCGTGGCGATCTCTATATCAAGGCATTGAAAACCGTGGCCACGGTGCTCGATCCACGTCTGATTCTCGGCATCGCGTCCTATGTGCCGCTGCTGAATCGCATGCGTGACAACGTGGTGGCCATGGGGCTGAGCGAAGAAAAGCTCTACGCCTGCATGAAAAAGTTCGAGCGCATCGGCGGACGCACCGCTCAGGGGCGCCGCAACCCCTGGTATCAGATCATCAGTCGCCACGGCCGTATGGTGGTGAACCGTGAAAACCGTGCTTATCACGCACCGGTGGATCTGATGGTCCGGTTGACGGATTACATTCCCGAGCGGCTCATGCCCTCGCGAGTGCCCACCTGGGTCAAGGGCATCAGCTACCGGCCCACCGCCTGAGCCCCGATGGGCTATCCACTATCCGATTGTCTGACACATTAAACGGATCGTCATGAGCAACGAGAACCAGCAGAATCAGGACACTACCGCGCCGGCTCCAGCGGCGAAAAAGAAAAAGGTCGCCACTCGCAAGACGGCGGCCAGGCCGGCGGCGAAGAAAGCCGCCGTGAAGCGTAAAACCACGGCAAGGAAGAAAGCCACGGCCGCCAAATCCAGCCGCCGCAGCGCCGCCAAAACCAAACGCGTTACGGTGAAGAAGGCATCCGTGGTGATCGTGGGTGCCGGTTTCGCCGGTCTGGGCATGGCCATTCGGCTTCGTCAGGCCGGCGTGGATGATTTCGTGCTGTTGGAGCGTGCCGACACGGTGGGCGGCACCTGGCGCGACAACACCTATCCGGGCGCCGCCTGCGACATTCCTTCTCACCTGTATTCCTACTCCTTCGCGCCGAATCCGCATTGGTCTCGGCATTTTTCCGGCAGTGACGAGATCCTGGGTTACATCGAGCACCTGGTGAAACAGTACGGCTTGCGTGACAAGATCCGCTTTCAGCAGGACGTTACCGATGCGCGCTTCGATGAAACAAAAGGCCAATGGCGTGTGGATACCCGCCAGGGTGATGTCTGGCAGGCGCGGGCGGTGGTCATGGCCCAGGGGCCGCTGTCCAATGCCAGCTTCCCGGACATCGAAGGTCTGAGCGACTTTAAAGGCAAGCGCCTCCACAGTGCCCGCTGGGATCACGATTACGATTTCTCCGGCAAGCGGGTGGCGGTGATCGGCACCGGTGCCAGCGCCGTGCAGATCGTTCCGGAACTGGCGAAAACCGCCGGTTCCCTGAAGGTGTTTCAACGCACTCCGGCCTGGGTGATTCCGCGCCCGGATTACGCCACTCCGGACTGGAACAAAGCGCTGTTCGAGAAACTGCCGCTGACTCGTAAGGCCATGCGCCAGGCGCTGTACTGGACGCATGAAACCATGGCGCTGGCGGTAATCTGGAATTCGCCGCTGACGCGCCTGGCGGAGCGGCTCAGCCTGATGCACCTGCGTAGCCAGGTGAAGGACGACTGGATGCGCCGGCAATTGACGCCGGATTTCCGCATCGGCTGCAAACGGGTTTTGCTCTCCAACGATTACTATCCGGCCCTGCAACGGGACAATGTGGATCTGATCACCTGGCCCATCGCCCGCATCGCCGAGAACGGTGTCCGCACCTGTGACGGCATCGAACACCAATTCGATTGCATCGTCTTCGCCACCGGTTTTGATGTGCCCAAGAGCGGCACGCCGTTCCCGATCCGCGGTCTCAATGGCCGTGAGCTGGGAGAGGAGTGGTCCGGCGGCGCGCGGGCCTACAAGAGCGTCAGTGTGGCCGGCTATCCGAACCTGTTCTTTACCTTCGGACCCAACTCCGGTCCCGGTCATAATTCGGCGCTGGTTTATATGGAAGCGCAACTGGACTATGCGGTGGCGGGAATTCGCCGCATTCTCGACCATGACCTGAAGATCCTGGACGTGCGCGAGAGTGTTCAGCAGCGCCATAATCGCCATTTGCAAAAGCGGCTGGCCAGGACCAACTGGAACTCCGGGTGTAAAAGCTGGTACCTGACGGAAGATGGCTATAACGCCACCATGTACCCGGGCTTCGCCAGCCAGTACCGCCGTCAGATGGCCCGGTTCGTGGATCAGCACTATCGGCGGGTGCCGCAAACCGGGAGCGCGTGAGGCGGGGGACTCTTATCAGGGAGGGAGAGCCGGCGGTCAGCGTTCCAGGACACGGGAGAAGCACGGTCCTGGAACACTGAGGCCGGCTCTCCACGAGCTCTGAAACCCTTCGCTTCGCCTCTGCCTGAGCTACGAAGCCGCTGTAGGAGCTTGCCCTGCAAGCGAATGGGTTCTCGGCTAAAAGATTCGCTTGCAGGGCAAGCTCCTACAGCGGCCTTGTCGCCAGGTTTGTGGCACGGCGAATCGGCGCAGAGGTTCGCCAAGGTGTGGTCGAGGGCTATAAACGGTTTACGTATACTCTCCGATTCGCGGCGGCTATGGCGGGAGTTTCAGCAGTTGCCGGAGATTCCGCTGTTTCTGCAGGGGTTCGACTGGCCTCTGTGTTGTGGTGATTGGTGTGAGTTGGTCGGTTGCGCGGACAACCATCGGAGTCTGATCGAACGCCACGAGCAATCCCGCGCCTGGGATCGGGGGCCCACCTCCTATCGCCGTGATTTCAGGAACGACGGCGCTCCGGAATCCCTGCGGGAAATTTCGTTCTTCCGCTGCCACCATTGTCGGCGGGAAACGCACATCGACCAGTTCACCTGATTCGAATGTCCCATTAACGTTTAACGCTAAATACCGGTAACCGCGAAATCCAGGGCCGCGATAATGCTGTTCCTGAAATGCACAAGGGAACCGACAGGGGCATCGAGACGCCTCACCGGCAGGGAAGAAATCTGGGGCGTCAGCAACAGTAGCACTTCATCTTCAAAATGGATTTCCGGGGTCAGTCCCCGCATGGGCTGGTCGCCAAAGGCCGAGCGCTTGGCCAACGGAATGACGATACGCGTGGCCAGATCCGCCAGAATGGGACTCTGTATATCCACCAGGTAGGGGTAGAGGGCTCTGCTGGTATGGTTCGGGTTGTGGTAAACATCGAACTGGGCCATCAGAATTCCCGGAATTCGTCTCCGAAACAGCCGTGCTGTTCAACGCTCTCGTTATACTTCGTGATTGCTGCCCGGTTCTCTTCGACCCAGCGGGCGCTTTCGTGTCGGGCCAGTTCCTCCCTGAGTGCTCTCTCCAAAGTGGCCGACAGATTGATATTGAGGGCCCGGGTCTTGTTGAGAAGATCGCTGTTGATGGACAAATTGGCTGCTTTTTTGGGGGCCGTGGTGTCGTAGATTTCGTGCATTGCAGCCTCCATGAGCGCTGTGGGTAACGTCCCCGAAGTGTATGCGCACCACAATGCGCATACAAGCCGCTAACCGCGGAGCGCTCTGCCGTCGCCAGGCATCACAGCGTGAAATACACCGCCGTGGCGCCGCGATTCTCCCGGGCCCGGCGCAGTTCTTCCCGGGCCACGGTACGCAGGTGCACTTCATCCGGGCCGTCCATGAAGCGCAGGGCGCGGCCCCAGGTCCACAGATAGGCGAGCGGTGTATCGGGGCTGAGGCCCATGGCACCGAAGATCTGCATGGCCCGGTCCAGTACCCGGGTCTGCAGGCGCGCGGCCACCACCTTGATGGCGGATACCGCCACCCTGGCGGCCGGGTTGCCGTGGCGGTCCATCCGCCAGGCCGCCTGAAGAACCAGCAAACGGGCCTGGTCGATCTCCAGCCGGCTCTCGGCGATCCAGTCGCGGATGTTGTCGAAATCGCACAGGAACTTGCCGAAGGCGCGCCGTTCCAGCGCCCGCTCGCACATCATCTCCAGGGCCAGTTCGCATTGCCCGATGGTGCGCATGCAGTGGTGCACGCGGCCCGGGCCGAGCCGGGCCTGGGCCATGGCGAAGCCGGCGCCGGGCTCGCCAAGCAGGAACTCGGCGGGCAGCCGCACCTGACGAAACAACAACTCGCAGTGACCTTCCGGGGAGTGGTGCTGCAGGATGGGAATGTTGCGTTCCACGCTCACGCCCGGGGTATTGAGAGGCACCATGATCATGGAATGCTGGTGGTGGGGGCCGCTGCCGTCATGGTCATCGCAGCGCGCCAGTACGATGGCGAAATCGCAGCGGGGGTGGGCGGCGCCGGTGATGAACCATTTGCGGCCGTCCAGTACATAGTGATCGCCATCCCGGCGCAGAGTGGTGGCGATGTTGGTGGCGTCGGAGGAGGCCACGTCCGGCTCGCTCATGGCGAAACAGGATCGCACCTCGCCTTCCAGCAGGGGGCGCAGCCAGCGGTGGTACTGCGCCGGGGTGGCGAAGCGGTGCAGTAACTCCATGTTGCCGGTGTCCGGAGCGCTGCAGTTGAACACTTCCGCGGCCCACGGGATGCGTCCCATGATTTCCGCCAGCGGCGCGTAGTCCAGATTGTCCAGACGGGTACCGGATTCTTCCTCGCGCAGTTCCGGCAGGAACAGATTCCACAGGCCGTCTTCCCGGGCCTGGCGCTTGAGCGGATCAATCACCGGGAGAGGGTATTCTCCGGCGTTGGCCAGCCGGTGCCATTCCGCGTTGCGGGGCAGCACCCGGCGTTGCATGAACTGGTGCATCACGTCCTGGACCTGGCGGCTGTATTCGGAGAATTCGAACTCCATGGGGCGCTCCTCGCTGATTGGACCCTTCAGCCTAGGGCGGCGGGGCGGCGGGTCTTTTGATGACGGTCAAGAAACTGGCGGGCAGAGTGTGACCTACTGGCTGGCAGGTACGGCGGTCACTGTCATCTCCTTGTCACGGTAATCCCGCCGGGGGCCTGCCATAATCGAGCGGCTTTTTGCACTCCCCGGAGGTATCCATGAGTTCCCCCATGTTGGAACGGCTGGTGGCCGTGGCCTGTGACCAGGATTGTCAGGCCCTTGCATCGTTGATGGATCAACAGCAATTGACACCGGAACAGGTCCATTCCCTGCGCGTGCTGATCAAGCGGCAGCGCGCGTTGTGGCAACTAATGTCCACCCAGGGTGAGAGCAAGCGCGCGCAGAAACAGGATAAGGCGCTGCGTGCCGGCGCCAAGCTGCTGGCCGCTTCCCGTGATCGCCAGGTCACCGAGGAGACATTGACCGCGTTGAAGCAGACCACGCGGCGGGATTATGAGCTGGAAGCCCTGGAGCGGGTGATTGCCTGGCTGGCGGAGGAGCAAAGCGATCCGGTGGCGCCGCCGGTTCCGGACGCGCTGCCGCTGGTGTTCCAGGAAGACCTGGACGCCTGGCAGGCGCTTAAGCGCAAGGGGGATGATCAGGATGTAATCCGTAAGGGTTACGTCACTCTGTACCGGCATTTACGTCAGCAGGCTCTGGAGACGCTGTCCGAAGGCAAGGACGAGGACTGGCACCGCCTGCGCCGTGACGTGAAATACCTGCAGTATCAACTGGAGCCGCTGGGTGGCACGCTGGCGGACGCCGAGGTGGATATAAAACGGGTCCGCAAGTTGGGCAGCCAGCTCGGTGACTTGCACGATCTGCATATGCTTGGAGATCAACTCAAACGTCGCCTCAAGAAAACCGGGGATGCGGAACTCCGCGAAGCCTTGGTCTGTGCGCGCCAACTGGCGGCCCGTCGCGAAGAGAGGGTGATGACGGAGTGCCGGCAGCGTACCCGCCGTGTGTTTGAACTGAAGCCGAAAATGCTGCGGCAGGCTCTGGAACAACTTTCCCTTCCCGCCTGAGCTTTCTCCGGGGTGATCGGCGGTCGGAATGACTCCGGCGCCGGTCCGGTTCCGGCGTCCTGATGGCGCAAACATCCTTTACATCGGCCAATGTCATGGACATTGGCCGCAGCGCCCCGATTGGGCCACCCGCTTGGCCGTAGCGCCGATGATTCGGCACCATCCGACCTTCCGGTCCCCCTTGGGATACCCGCATTATGGGCCAATGTCACGAGCCGCTGCCCCGCCCGCGCGAGGAGGACGGCTCAGCCCATTCGGCGGAGAGAATCATGTCCAACAACCACTTCGATGTTCTGATTATTGGCGCCGGTCTGTCCGGTATCGGCGCCGCCTGTCATTTGAGCCGCCAATGCCCGGAGCGCAGCTACGCCATCATCGAGCGTCGTGAGCGCATGGGGGGCACCTGGGACCTGTTTCGTTATCCGGGGATCCGTTCCGACTCGGACATGTTCACCCTGGGCTATAACTTCCGTCCCTGGACCGAAGCCAAGGTGCTGGCGGACGGGCCGTCGATCCGCAACTACATCGTCGACACCGCCAAGGAACACAAGGTCGAGGACAAAATCCGCTACGGCCGCAAGATGACCGGCGCGCGCTGGTCCTCATCACGGAACCGCTGGACCGTGGACCTGGTCCGCGAGGAAGACGGCAGTGCCGAGCAGGTCACCTGCCAGTTCCTGTATTGCTGCACCGGTTACTACAACTACGATGCCGGCTATACCCCGGACTTCCCCGGCGTGGACGACTTCAAAGGTCAACTGATCCATCCGCAGAAATGGCCCGAGGACCTGGATTACTCCGGCAAGAAAGTGGTGGTGATCGGCAGTGGCGCCACCGCCGTGACGCTGGTACCGGCGATGGCGGAGAAAGCGGGCAGCATCACCATGCTGCAGCGCTCGCCCACCTACGTGGCCACGGTACCGCAGGAAGACCCGATCTCCGTCAATCTGCGCCGGTTCCTGCCGGAAATGGCGGTGTACCGTCTGGCCCGGGCGCGCAATATCGCGCTGCAACGCATGGTGTTCAAGCTGTCCAAGCAGCGGCCGAGGCTGGTGCGTCGCGCCTTGCTGGCCGCCGCCCGCCGTCAGTTGGGCTCCGAGTTCGACATGACCCACTTCAAGCCCCAGTACAACCCCTGGGACGAACGCCTGTGCGCGGTCCCCAACGGCGATTTGTTCAAGGTGCTGCGCAAGGGCATGGCGGACGTGGTGACCGATCATATCGATACCTTCACCGAGAACGGCATCCGTCTGAAATCCGGCAAGGAACTGGAAGCCGACATCATCATCACCGCCACCGGTCTGGACCTGCAGCTGCTGGGCGGCGCCAGCCTGACCGTGGACGGCGAAGACGTAGTGCCCAAGGACACCCTGGTGTATCGCGGACTGATGCTGCGTGACGTGCCCAACATGGCGCTGGTGTTCGGCTACACCAATTCCTCCTGGACCCTGAAAGCGGACCTGGTCAGCGAGTACGTGTGCCGCCTGCTCAACCATATGGCGCGCAATGGTATTGAACGGGTGACGGCGCGTGACGAGGAAGGCTGCGATACCGACGATAATTTCGTCGGCCTGCAATCCGGCTATGTGCAGCGCGCCGCCGATCGCCTGCCCCGCCAGGGCAGCAAGGCGCCCTGGCAGGTGCTGAACAACTACTTCAAGGATCTGCCGGCGTTACGGTTCGGGCGCATCGATGACGACACCCTGGAGTTCTCGCCGGCCCCGGCCAGCCGCCGTCGTGGTGGTTTGCTGGCGATGCTGCGAAGCTGATACTCCCACAAAGAGGGCTACGAAGCCGCTGTAGGAGCTTGCCTTGCAAGCGAATTGGTTCGCTCCCCAGCTCCCCGGGAATTCGCTTGCAAGGCAAGCTCCTACAGAGGTTTTAACGCTTACCGCCGCCGCGCGGTCAGCACTTCGCGTAACACCCGGTTCTCGATGCGGAACGGCACCGACATGTGATCCTCGTTCTCGATCACGGTGACGCTGCTGCGCAGCCCCTGCGCGGATAGTGGTTGCAATCGCTTTTGCAGCGCCACGGTGTTTTGCACTTCCTGAGGCGAATCCCGCTCCGCCACGATCAACGCCAGACTGGTATGCGTGACATCGATCTTTCGATCCATCACCTGTTTGATGAAACGCCGCTCCGGTGGCAACAGATATTGATCGTGCCACCACAGGCTGGGGCTGGCGGAAACGATGTGATCGAACAGCCCCGGCCGGGTGAACAGCGCGTAAACCGCGAACATGCCGCCAAATGAATGGCCATAGAGGCTTTGTTGATCCTCGTCCACGGTGTAGTGCTTCGCTACTTTTGGCATCAGAGTCCGCTCAATGAAATCCAGCAATTGATCCTGGCCGCCCTGGGGCGGGTCATTGCGATCCTCGGGAACCGGTGGTGAAAAATCATAGGAACGGCGCAGGAAGTTGAGCGGTTTATCGCCGGGGTAACCGATGCCGACAATGATGGCCTTCCGGTACGCCTTTTGCGCCCGTTTTGCTTCGTGCAGCGATGCGAAATAGGCGTTGGCGTCCAGTACATACAGCACCGGATAGCCGCCGGTGTAGGGCAGTTCCCCTTCCGGTTCGCTGATCATGATGCGGTACGGGTGCCCCTCGGTATTGGTGAGCCGCCATTCCCGAGTGCCGCTCAAGGTTACCGGAGTGTCGCCGGCGGAGGCGTTTAACGCTACCAGCCCGGTGCAGCAGAGCAGGGCGATCAAGCCACCGCGGAGAATAAAAACAACAGACATGGGGTGCTCCTACCAGCGATAGCTGACGCTGCCGATCACGCTGCGGCCTTCGCCGCGATAGCAGTAGCCGGCCTCGCAGGCGATGTATTGTTTGTCGAACACATTTTTGGCGTTGACGCCGATACGGAAGCCAGCGAGTGCGCCGTGCAGATCATAGTGGGCGCCGAGATCCACCAGCGTGTAGGCCTCGTTCTTGTCGTCGTTATTGCTGTCGCTGTAGCTGCTGCCCACATAGCGGGCGCCGCCGGCCACGCCGAGGCCATCCAGAACGCCGCCGTACTGGCGATACTCCAGCCACAGGCTGGCCAGATGGCGGGGCCGGTTGATCGGATCCTTGCCTTCGTCGCCGTCATTGCTTTTGGTCACCTCGGCGTCGTTGAACGCATAGCTCGCGGTCATGCGCAGCGCCTCGTTGATGTCGGAAACCGCTTCCAGTTCGACACCCCGGGAACGCTCCTCGCCGGTTTGCAGATGATTCAGTGCATTGTCGGGATCACGGGTGAGCACGTTGGTTTGGGTGAGTTGATAAACCGACGCGGTGAGCAGGGTGCGGCTGCCCGGCGGCTGGTATTTCACGCCCAGTTCGAACTGTTCGCCCTCGGTGGGTTTGTAGTCCTCACCGTAGAGGTTGGCGCCGTTCTCGGGGAGGAAGGACTGGGCGTAGCTGGCGTAGGGGGCAACGCCGGAATCGAACAGATAGAGGACGCCGGCCTGACCGGTGGTTTTGTCGTTGTGGCTTTTGTCGTGGCTGCCGGCGAGATGGTTTTTCTTGTCGGTGGCGCTCCAGTCCTGGCGGATCCCGGCGGACAGGCGCCAGTTATCGAGCGCCATTTGATCCATCAGGTACAGACCGCCGCGGTGGGAGGTCCCGGTTTGATCGGTAAACACCGTGCCGGTGGTGGGCTTGGGCACCGGTTGGCGATAGTCCGGGTTGGCAATGTCGATGGAGGGCGCCGGACCGGAGGCGTAGACCACGTCGTAATTCAGCCAGGTGTAGTCGACACCGGTGAGCAAGGTATGCCGGACCAGGCCGGTGCTCAGTTCGGTGACCAGACGGGTATCGGAAGTCACCGACTCCATGGTTTCGTAAATGCCGTAGCTGGATCGCTGCAGCAGATTCGGGTCGCTGCTGTCGACGCCGGTGACACCGAGATACTGGTTGATGGTATCAACGTTGCCGTAGCGCAGATTGTGTTGAAGGCGCACGTGATCGGTGAAGGCGTGCTCGAATTCATAGCCGAGCGTCCATTGCTGCTGATCGAGCTTGTCGAAATCCTCGTCGCCGGGCCAGAAACGGGTCAGGGTGTCGCCTTGCTGGTAGGGCCGCGGCGAGCCGCTGGTGAGGCGGTCGCTGTACTGCGCCAGCAGCGTGAGGTGGGTGTCATCGTCGATGCGCCAGCTCAGGGATGGCGCCAGCAGGGTGATGTCATTGTCTATTTGCTCGATATCGGTTTCGGCGTCACGGGCGACACCGACCAGCCGGTAAAGCACATCCGCGTTCTGGTCCAGCTTGCCGCCGACATCGAACTGGCCCTGCAGGTGATCATTGTTACCGGCCTGCAATTCCACTTCCTTGCGCGCCGACAGGCTGGGTCTTTTGCTGACCCGGTTGACCATGCCGCCGGGGCTGATCTGGCCGTACAACACCGAAGCGGGGCCCTTGAGAATTTCCACCCGCTCCAGCGCATAGGGTTCACTGGTGTAGTAGGACAGCCAGCCGGTGTTGGGCTGGCGCAGCCCGTCCAGGAAGTCGGCGTTGGTAGTGGCCGGGTAGCCGCGCACATTGATCTGGTCGAAACGCGGATCCAGGCCGGAGCCGCCGACACTGACCCCGGCGGTGTAAGCCACCGCTTCCTCGACACTGGTGGCTTTGCGGTCGGCGATCTGGTCGGCGGTGACCACGCTGATACTCTGCGCTGTTTCCAGAACAGGGGTGTCGGTTTTGCTGGCGGTACGGCTGTAGCGGGCCTGATAGCCGTCCACCGGAGCGACGCCATTGGCGCCGCCGGGTTGCCCCCGCACGGTGACCGGTTCCAGTAAGTGCGGCCGGGCATCTTGTTGAACAGGCACCACCACATAACCGCTGCGGCCCTGCTCCACGGTGAGCCCGGTGCCGGCCAGTAACTGCGCCAGCGCTTCCGCCACCGAGGCGGGCTGGTGCAGGCCCTGGGTGCGCCGTTGTTTGACCAGGTCCGGGGAAAAGGAGAGGGTGATGCCGGTCTGCTGGGCGAACCGGCTCAGCGCGGGCGCCAGCGGGCCGGCGCCAATGCGGACGTCGCTTAGGGCGCCGGGGGCCGGTGTCTGGACGGATTCAGCGGCCAGCGCCGGACCGCAAAGGGCCAGTGCAAACGCGGAAGCCAGGGCGTGCCGGCGCCATTGGCGGCCGCCGGAGTGATGAGAAAAAGAGAAAAGCATGGTGTCGTTCCGTTGTCGTTTAAGGACGTGTCATCCCGTTAACCGAACGACGGGGGAAAAACCGACAAACTTTTTTATTCCCCCGATGGCGCCCTGGCGTCATGCCCGGGCCACCACCCGGACCCACCAGGGCGTACGCCAGACCACTTCCACCGGCAGCAGGCGGCCGAGGTCATCCATCAAGGCGTCGGGATGGTCCAACTGGAACACGCCGGAGAGGCGTAAATCCGCCACCGCTGGATCGCAACCGGTGTGCCCGCTACGGTAACGGGCCAGCTCGGCGACGAATGCTTCCAGGCGCATGTTGTCCACCACCAGCATGCCGCGCGTCCAGGCGGTTGGCGGCTGCGTCGGTGTGGCCAGCGGAGTGATGGCGAAGTCGCCCAGCCGCCAGCGCTCACCGGAGGCGCAACGCTGCTGTTGGCCGGTGGCGGTGATGGCGATAACCTCGCCCTGCTCCACCCAGAGGGTGGCGAAATCGCCCTGGTGGTCCCGTAACAGAAACCGGGCCTGCCCGGCCTCGCAGTGACCGAAACGATGTTCCACCCGCAGGGGGCGGGGCAGGGCATAGCCGGAGTCCGCTCCGCTTTCCACCCACATTTCGCCGTGATTCAGCACCAGGCGCCGCTCGCTGTCGCTGTAGCGCACATCCAGGGACGAGCGGGTATTGAGCTGGATGTGGGTGCCGTCGTCCAGAGTCAGGCGCTGCTGTTCACCGGCCCCGGTGCGGTAGTCGGCGTGTAGCGGAGAGTGCTTGTAGGCAAGCCAGCCGCCGGGCACGCCGACCAACAGCGCAAGCAAACTCTTCAGTGCGCGGCGCCGATGCAGATCGGCACCGGCGTTGTTCAGTACCGGCAACGCCATGTCCTTGTCCGGCAGGGTATCCAGCAGTGAACGGAATTCGCCACGCAGATCGCACAGACGTTCCCAGGCCAGAGCATGGTCGGGATGGCGTTCGCACCAGTCGCGGATGCTCCGCCGCAGGGCCTGGCGATCATCGGTGCCATCCAGGCGCAATTGCCATTGGATGGCGGTGTGCACCACCGATTCCGGCAGGGTCCGGTCGTGGGGCATGGTCAGGCGCCGCCCTGTTCGAAGCGCAGCCGGTAGCAATGCATCAGGGCTTCGGCCACATAACGCTCGGCGGTGCGGGTGGAGACGCCCAGTTGCTCCGCCACTTGGCGATGATTCTGGCCGCCCAGCTGATAAAGCAGGAAGGCTCGACGTACCCGGGTCTTCAGGCCGTCCAGCATGGCCGCCACCCGCTCCAGCATTTGCAGGGCCTCGTTACGGGTTTCGGCGGAGGGCGCGTATTCCCGAGGCAACTGTGCCAAGGCTTCCAGGTAGGCTTTTTCCAGAGCGCCGCGGCGCCAGAAATCGACCACCAGCCCCTTGGCGATGGTGCCGAGAAAAGCCCGCGGCGCTTCGTCGGTGACCGGCTTTCCGCGCACCAGCACCCGCACGAAGGTGTCCTGGGCAATATCGGCGGCCTGCTCGGTGCAACCCAGCTTGCGCCGCAACCAAAGATGTAGCCAGCCATGATGGTCACGATACAGCTCGGCCAGATGGGACGAATCGATGTCGGTGGCGGGCATGGGCAGAGACAGGTGATTGGCGAAAGTGCGATGCCTGGGAACAGGCGTTGAAAACATACATTAAACGCGAATCAGTCTCATTACAAGGATTGCTGCGGGGTGCTCGCCCATCGGGGCGTGGACTCAGAGAGCACTACAAGGTAGCTGTAGGAGCTTGCCCTGCAAGCGAATCTCTCGGGCCGGGAGCTCAATTCGCTTGCAGGGCAAGCTCCTACAGCGGCTTCGTAGCCCCAGCCGTGGGACGCGGTGGGGGGGCTCATGAGCCACGACCGGTGTGGCGGGGTTCTGGTCAGTTCAGTAGTTCGGCCTGATCCTTGTCGCGCACCCCGATCAGATAGAGGATGCCGTCCAGGCCCAGCGTGGAGATGGATTGCTCGGCGTTCTTCTTCACCAGCGGCTTGGCACGGAAGGCGATACCGAGACCGGCAGCGCCCAGCATGGGCAGATCGTTGGCGCCGTCGCCCACGGCGATAACCTGCTCCAGGTTGATGTTTTCCTGCTTGGCGATCTGTTTGAGCAGTTCCGCCTTGCGTTCGCCGTTGACGATCTGGCCCACCACCCGGCCGGTGACCTTGCCGTCCTCGATTTCCAGTTCGTTGGCGTAAACGTAGTCGATGTTCAAAGTGCGCTTGAGCCATTCGCCGAACCAGGTAAAGCCGCCGGACAGAATGGCGGTGCGGTAGCCCAGGGCTTTGAGGGTGGGGATCAGGCGCTGGGCCCCTTCGGTCAGCTCCAGGCGGTCGCGCACCCGTTCCAAAGCGCTTTCGTCCAGCCCCTTGAGCAGGGCCACGCGAGAGCGGAAGCTCTCATTGAAGTCCAGCTCGCCGCGCATGGCCCGTTCGGTGATGGCGGCCACCTGCTCGCCGACGCCGGCCTCGGCGGCCAGTTCATCGATCACTTCCGAGCGGATCAGGGTGGAGTCCATGTCGAACACCACCAGCCGCCGATTGCGGCGGAAAGCACTGTCACGCTGGAAGGCGATATCCAGGTTGCGTTCGTTGGCGATGGACAGAAAAGCGGCGCGCATGGCCGCCGCGTCCCGGGGCTCGCCGCGCACGGAAATTTCCACGCAGGCGCGGGTGTCCGGGTTTTCCAGCTCGCCTTCCAGGCGAACCCGGCCGGACAGACGGGTCATGCTGTCGATGTTGAGGCCATTGTCGGCCACCACGGTGGTGACCTCGGCCAACTGCTCGGCGGTGATCTTGCGTGACAGCAGGGTGATGATATGACGGTCCTTGCCCTGGCCGGACACCCATTCCTCGTAGCGGTCCTCGTCGATGGGACGGAACCGCACCGAAATATTACGTTTGTGGGCTTCGAACAACAGGTCCTTGAGCAGCGGCGACGCTTCCCCTTCCGGTGGTACCTCCACCAGAATGCCCAGGGACAGGGTGTCGTGGATCACCGCCTGGCCGATATCCAGTACGTTCACCTGGTAGCGGCCCAGTATCGCGGTGAAGGCCGCGGTCAAGCCAGGCCGGTCGTTGCCGGACACCTGGATCAGAATGATCTCGCGCACTAGTTGTGTTCCTTGGACCCGGGTAAAAGGTCGGCGTAGCGTAGCAAAAAGCGCCGGCCAGCGGCAGCCCGGTTTGGCGCCAGAGGCAAGCCCGACGGCTCTTTAAACGGGTATACTCGGCCCCGCGATTCGCCCAACAGGAAATACGGATCATGTCCCTTTGGCAACGATGGCGCCCGTGGCTGCGCCAGGAGCGCGTTCTGCTGGTGGAACTGGCCACCATGCTGCTGATGGCGCTGGTGATCGGCGTCTACTTTCTTGAGCACTTTTCCGCCCGTCTGGAGGCGCAACAGCGGCAGGAACTGACCTCCCTGGCTCGGCAGACCGCCCTGCGCGCGGCCGAGTCCATGGTCGGTGACGACCTTATCAGCCTCAATGTCATCGCCCGTGAGACCCGCGCTCTGGACACGGTCAGTGAGGCGCGCTTCCTCAGTGTGGCCCGGCAGCCGCTGGCCGGCGGCGAGCTGCCGTCGGCGGCCACGGTGAGAGTGGAGGTTCCGGTGGCGTTGGCGGATGGCGAGCCGGCCGGCGCCCTGGTGCTGGCGGCCCGCCCGAGCGCCGCCCGCGAGGGGCTGGAATCCGGCTATGTACTGGTGGTGCTGGGCGTGCTGTTGCTGCGAGTGGCCGGGGAAGTTATGTGGCGGCGAATTCAGCGGGGCCTGCCCGCCAGGGCCGACGGCGAAACGCCGGGAACGGGGCTGGACAGCGGCGATGCTGAAGTGATGGACGGCGCGCCACCGTCCATCGTGTTCCAGCGTCCGCAAGGCAGTGGCGGGCCGGGCGGCAGCGATCTGCGTCTGAGCATCGTCAATTTCGATCACTTCCGGCAACGCTATACCGCCGATGCCCTGCGGGCCTTGCTGGACGACTATCACCATCTGCTCAGTGAAGTGGCGCGCCTGTACGGCGGCCAGGTGGAGCGTGGACTGGGTGACCGCGCGCTGGTGCGTTTCCCGGGGCAACCGTTGTCGTCCACCTCCTTCGCCGCGCTGTGCGCGGGCTTGCTGTTCCTGCGCCTGGCGCGGTTGCAGGGGCCGCGCCGCAAGTCGCATCAGGCGCCGGCGTTGGAGTTCAAGGCGCTGGTGTGTGATGACTTCGGTGAAGAGGAAAGCTGGGCGCTGTGCGTGGCCGGTGTGCCCGGCCGGTTACAGGTGCCGGAAAGCCAGCTCACCCGTGGCGAGCTGGATGTGAAAGCCCTGTACCAGCCGGAACGGGCGCTGACCGTGATGTCCGGTGAGCGCCAGGTGCGGCTACAGCCGGTGGAGCAATTGGCCTATCGCTACCAGGCGCTGCTGCGCAGTCAGGCGGAAGCGGTGATGGGCGACGGGTTGGGTTCCGGGCCAGCCGGCGAGGACGGCGTTTCGCCGAGCAGATAATCGTTCATGGCCGAGGCGATGCGCTGCGGCAGATCGGGCATGCCCTGATTGCCGAACAAGCGGTTGAACTCCAGCACATAAGGATCGCCGTCCACCCAGGCCACGTCGAAGCCGGCGTAATCGATACCCAGGCGCAGGGCCAGGTCGTGCACCAATTCCACCGCGGCCTCCGGCACTGGCAGGTCATGACGCACACGGCCGCCGCGTGCCACGTTATTGAGGAACCCCTCGCCCTCGCGCCAGTAAGCGGCGATCACCTTCCGGCCCACCACCACCACGCGCAGATCGCGCACGATCGGCAGCAGCTTCTGGATGTAGAGCACATCGTTTTGCGCGGCGAACGCCTGTAATTGCGGGCGGTTCTCGATCAGGAAGACGCCCTCGCCGCGGCTGGAACGGACCTGTTTGCCCACGAACGGGAACGTCCAAGTGTCCAGGATCCGACTCACCGAAGTGCTGTCGGAGGGCAGTACCTCGGTGGCCGGCAGATGCTGGGGACAGGCCAGTTCCAGGGCCCGGGTCATTTCGATCTTGTCGTGGCCCAGATGATAGGAGGCCGGGCTGGGGAAAATCGGCCGCTGCAATACGTAGTGCAGGCCGTGCAACTGCCAGTACGCCGGGAACAGCAGCCAGTCGGCGTCACTCAGCTCGCTCACGTGGGCGGCGGCGTGTTCCGGTTTGATGTAGCGAACCGAAGCCAACCCCAGGGTGCGGAAGGGATCAAAGGTGATCAGTTTCAACGCAGGACAGCACCATTCAGCCGTAACGGACGATTTTATAGGGCCAAATCGGGTGTCTCGGCAAGCAAATTCAGCGCTGTCCCGCGGCGGCGATTCAGTCCGGCCGGCGGCACTCCGGCGGCAGTGACAAGGGCGCGCCCTGGTGCTGTTCCAGCAGCCGCAGAAAATCCTTGCCAACACCACGTCCCCGGGTGGACGGATGCACCACCATCCACAGCAGCGCCTCGCCGTCCAGGGCGGCCACCGCTACCGGCTGGCCGTTGAAATGGGCGCCGGCGATGGCGTGCCCCGCGGCGATGGCTTGGCGCAGCGCCCGGGCGTGGTCGGGATCATCGCGCAGGGTTTTGGCGAAAGTGTCGTTGACGCTGTCACTGGCGGCGTGAATCTGGAGTTGAATCGGCATGCGGTCTCCCGGAGGCGATGAAAAAACGTCCGTACCCCGCCGGTCTCGGCGGGCCACGTAGGCTAAAGGGTCGGTTCCCTAGTATACTACCCGCCTCAAGATTGGAGGTACCGATGAGCGAACGTCGCGCCACTGTCGAGCGCAACACACTGGAAACCCAGATCCGGGTCGCCGTGAATCTGGATGGCACCGGCGCCTGTAAGCTGGACACCGGCCTGCCGTTTCTGGAGCACATGCTGGATCAGGTGGCACGCCACGGTCTGATCGACCTGGATATCGTCGCCAACGGGGATTTGCATATCGATGCCCACCACACTGTGGAGGATATCGGTATCACCCTGGGGCAGGCGCTGTCCCGGGCCTGGGGCGACAAGAAAGGCATTCGCCGTTATGGCCACGCCTATGTGCCCCTGGACGAAGCCCTGTCCCGGGTGGTGATCGACCTGTCCGGCCGTCCCGGCCTGGAAATGCACGTGCCGTTTACTCGCGGCATGATCGGCGGCTTTGACGTGGATCTGTTCCACGAGTTCTTCCAGGGCCTGGTGAACCACGCCATGATCACCGTGCACGTGGACAACCTGCGCGGCAAGAACGCTCACCACCAGGCGGAAACCGTGTTCAAGGCCTTTGGCCGCGCGCTGCGTGTGGCGGTGGAGAGGGATCCTCGCATGGGTGACATCACTCCCAGCACCAAGGGCACCTTGACGGAAACCGAATGAGGAACCCAGGTATGAGTGAAACCGTCGCCGTGGTCGATTACGGCATGGGGAATCTGCACTCCGCCGGCAAGGCGCTGGAGAAAGTGGCTTCCGGTCAACGCATCGTGGTTACCGGTGACCCGGACCAGGTCCGCCACGCGGACCGGGTGGTGTTTCCCGGTGTCGGCGCCATTCGTGACTGTATCCGGGTGATCACCGAGACCGGGCTGGACCGGGCCATTCTTGATGTGATCGATGCGCGCAAGCCGTTGCTCGGCGTTTGTGTGGGCATGCAGGCGCTGCTGGATCACAGTGAGGAAAACGACGGCGTCGACTGCCTGGGCGTCTTCAACGGCCGGGTGGCGCATTTCGGTGAGCAGTACGGGGAAACCGGAAACCGCCTGAAAGTGCCGCATATGGGTTGGAACGAGGTGCGCCAGATGCACCCGCACCCGATGTGGGCGGGCATCGCCGACAACAGCCGTTTTTATTTCGTGCACAGCTACTGTGCCGTGGACGTGCCGGAAGAAAATATTTCCGGAATGTGTCACTACGGTCGCGATTTCGCCGCCGCGGTGATCAAGAAAAATGTCTTCGCGGTGCAGTTCCATCCGGAGAAAAGCGCCGACGCCGGCCTGCAACTGTTGGAAAACTTCCTGCGCTGGCAACCCTGATCGTCGCCGTGCCGACAAAACGCCGATACACGTTGATAGAAAGAGACTTTGATGCAACTGATTCCCGCCATCGACCTTAAAGACGGTAAGTGCGTACGCCTCAAACAAGGGCGCATGGAAGACGACACCGTGTTCTCCGAAGACCCGGTGGCCGTCGCCACTCACTGGGTGGAACGCGGTGCCCGCCGCTTGCACCTGGTGGATCTGAACGGCGCCTTTGCCGGCGAGCCGGTGAACGGCGAGATCGTCAAGGCCATCGCCAAGGCCCACCCGGATCTGCCGATCCAGATTGGCGGCGGCATCCGTACCCCGGAAATCATCCAGGCCTACCTGGACGCCGGGGTGCAGTGGGTGATCATCGGTACCAAGGCCGTCAACGAGCCGGCCTTCGTCAAGGCAATGTGCCAGCGCTTTCCCGGCCACATCATCGTCGGCCTGGACGCCAAGGACGGCAAGGTGGCCACCGACGGCTGGGCCAACGTCACCGATGTGGATGTGATCGACCTGGCCCGGCAATTCGAGAACGACGGCGTCTCCGCCATCGTTTACACCGACATCAGCCGTGATGGCATGCTGCAGGGCGTGAACGTGGAAGCGACCGTGCGGCTGGCCCAATCCATGAGTATCCCGGTGATCGCCTCCGGTGGTATCACCAATCTGGACGACGTGCGCAACCTGTGCGCGGTGGCGGACCAGGGCATCAGCGGCGCCATCACCGGCCGTGCCATTTATGAGAACACCCTGGACTTCGCCGAAGGCCAGGCGCTGTCCGACCAGCTCACCGGCGCCTGAGCGCGGAGACAACCATGAGCCTTGCCAAACGCATCATCCCCTGCCTCGACGTGGACGCCGGCCGCGTGGTCAAGGGCGTCCAGTTCGTCGATATCCGCGACGCCGGTGACCCGGTGGAGGTGGCGCGCCGCTACAACGAGGCCGGGGCGGACGAGATTACCTTCCTGGATATCACCGCCAGTCACCAGGAGCGCGATACCACCCTGGAAACCGTGGAGCGCATGGCCAGTCAGGTGTTCATCCCGCTCACCGTGGGCGGTGGCGTGCGCACCCTGGAAGATATCCGCAATCTGCTCAACGCCGGCGCCGACAAAGTCAGTATCAATTCGGCGGCGGTGAAGAATCCGGAATTCGTCCATGAGGCCGCGCAGCGGTTCGGCTCCCAGTGCATCGTGGTGGCCATCGATGCCAAGAAAGTCAGCGGCGAAAGCGAGAACAATCGCTGGGAGATTTTCACCCACGGGGGCCGCAAGCCCACCGGTATTGACGCGGTGGAATGGGCGCGACGCATGACCGATTACGGCGCCGGTGAAATCCTGCTGACCAGCATGGATCGCGACGGCACCAAAAACGGTTTTGATATCGCCCTGACCCGGGCCATTGCCGATGCCGTGCCGGTGCCGGTGATTGCCTCCGGCGGTGTCGGCAATCTGCAGCACCTGGTGGATGGCGTGATCCAGGGCGGCGCCGATGCGGTGCTGGCGGCGTCGATCTTCCACTTCGGCGAGTACAGCATTGCCGAAGCCAAGCAATACATGCAGCAAGCCGGCATTGAGATGCGCCTGTGAGTGAGGCGGCGCCGTGTATCTGGGTGGACGCGGACGCTTGTCCCGGCGCGATCAAGGAGGTGTTGTTTCGCGCCGCCCAGCGCCGTCATCTGCACACCCGGCTGGTGGCGAACCATGCCATGCGCGTGCCCCGTTCCCCGTTTATCCGTCTGATCCAGGTTCCCTCTGGTTTTGATGCCGCCGACGATTACATCGCCGAACAAGTCAGTCCCGGTGATCTGGTGATTACCGCGGACGTGCCGCTGGCGGACCGGATCGTGGCGGCGGGCGCCATCGGCCTAAACCCACGCGGCACCCTTTACACCAAGGAGACGGTGCGCGAGCATCTCAACCGTCGCGACTTCATGGAAGAAATGCGTTCCGCCGGTCTCGCCAGCGGCGGCCCTTCCGCACTGGACAAGCGCCAGGTCCAGGCGTTCGCCAACGCTTTGGATCGCTTTCTTGCCACCGCGCTATAGGATCACGCCCCCGAACACGTTGAGAGCTCGTTCCCATGCTGAAAATCTCCAACAACGTGACCATCCCCGAAGCGGAGATCGAATGGCATCCCATCCGTGCCCAGGGCGCGGGTGGTCAGAACGTCAACAAAGTGTCTTCCGCCATCCATTTGCGCTTCGACGTGCGGTCGTCGACCCTGCCCGAGTTTTACAAGGAACGGCTGCTTGCCTTGGGCGACCAGCGCATCACCGCCGACGGTGTCATCGTGATCAAGGCGCAGCGGTACCGGACCCAGGAAAAGAATCTGGACGATGCGCTGCAGCGCTTACGTGCATTGATTCTCGACGCCACCGTGGTGCACAAGAAACGCAGGCCCACTCGTCCGTCGAAGTCGGCGCGCAATAAACGCATGGACAAGAAAACGCGGCACGGCCACACCAAGGCGTTGCGCGGCAAGGTGCGTCCCTGATTCCCCGATCCCGACTGTTCTGATTCAAGGAAGGACACCCATGATGCTCCGATTAGCGATGCTGGCCGGTCTGCCGGCCCTCTTGCTGAGCGCGTTGGCCAGCGCCGATACCCGCGCCCTGGACAGGGACTGGTTTTTTACTGACGGCGAGCCGGCCTTTCGGTTGCACTGGCCTCTTGAGCAAACGGACTCAGGCTGGCGGGTGGTGATCGACAAGCCCGACGGCACCCTGTTTTTCAAGAGCCAGGTCGCTGATCCGGAAGCGGTGCTCCTGCTTCACAACCGCAACCGTCGCGGCGCCTTCACCTATTACCACGCTAACGGCCAGGTGGAACTGGAAGGCCACTATGATGACCAGGGAAGAATCACTGGCCAGTCCATCTTCTACTGGAACAATGGCAATGCCCGGGAAATTCGTGACTACTTGCCTGAGGGCTACCAGGTGGTCAAGGCCTTCCATGAGGACGGCAGCCTGGCCATGGAGGCGCTGCCGGACAAGGGCGAACGCACCGACCGGGCGAAGTACTACCGGGAAGACGGGTCGCTACGGTCCCGCATCTACACCCGGCCCGCCGAAAAGGGCGGCCTGGCGGATGTGCGGCTGAACTACGACCCGCGGGGCAACATCGTTGCCCGCGTGGAAGCCAATGATGACGTCCAGATCAGCGAGACGCTCAAGAACGGTCACTTGGTGGAACGTCTCACCTTCGACCGGGCCGGAACCTGGTCGCTCCGGGAACGCTTCAATGAAGACGGTGATCTGATACGGCAGGACCGGAATCTGTTGCCCGACTACCAGCGAGATGGGGAGCAGATTTTTGTCACCGACGAGGGCGTGCGCCGGGTGTCCCACTACCGCAAGGGTAAGCAGCATGGGGCTTCCTCCAGCCGTCGCGGGGACACCTGGCTGGCACAGGGCTTCTACCGGGACGATCAACCGGTGGGCCGCTGGTTCCGGGTGGACGAGGACACCGGCGAGGTCACCGTGATCCGCTATGATGACGAGGGTAAATTCCTGGGCCGTTATCGCATCGGCGCCGATCTGGTGGTCCATGACGAGGACGGTAAACCGATGGCGCCGGCGGCGCTGCGCGAAGTCGAACGCAGTCTGCCCCCCGGTCGGTAGCTCCTGGTTGTACCAGTTCAATGACGCACAACCGGTGGCGCTGACCGCGCCCGGCGAGACGCCGCATCCCGGCGAGCCCCGTTACGCGCGCAATCCGCCAGCCGGCTGGATCGGTTTCGCAACGCATGCCAACGATACCTGGGAATATCGGATGCAGAATCACGCGGTCAAATGAGCCGGCGTGGCCATGTTTGCGAGGTAAAGGTACGATCGTCCTAATAATGACAAGAGGACGAGCGCATGGATCAGGCAACATTGATTGCGGTGGGGCTGCCGGCGGCCCTGTTTTTGATCATGGTGGGCATGGGGTTGACCCTGACCCCGAAGGATTTTCGCGAAGTGCTGGTGGCGCCCCGGGCCACCTTGTATGGATTGGCGGCCCAGATCCTGTTGTTGCCGATGATCGGCGTGGGGCTGGCGCTGTGGTTGGATTTGTCGCCGGCGCTGGCGGTGGGGCTGGTGGTGATCGCGGCCTGTCCCGGCGGCACCACTTCCAATCTGTTTGCCTTTCTCGGCCGGGGTGACGTGGCGCTGTCCATTGTCCTCACGGTGGCGGCGAGCCTGATCACCATTGTCACTCTGCCGATGTTCACCAGCTGGGCGCTCGGTCATTTTCAGGACAGCGAGCGGGTGCTGGAACTACCGGTGCTGCGCACCATCATCACTCTGTTCGTCATCATCCTGGTTCCGGTGATCCTGGGCATGACCTTGCGCCATTTCCGTCGTGACTGGGCGGAGAAAGGCGAAAAACTGGTGAGCGTGTTCGGGTTGCTGGTGCTGGTGGTGGTGATTGCGCTGTTGCTGATTGATCTCGGCGGGGAAGCACTGGTATTGCTCAAACAGGGCGGGGCGGCGGTGATTCTGCTGAATGTTATCGGCCTGGCGCTGGGCATGCTGGGAGGGCGGCTGATCGGGCTGGACCGGCCCCAGGCGTTTACTGTGGCGATCGAACTGGGGATCAAGAACGGCACCCTGGGGCTGATGATCACCTTGACCCTGTTGCAATCCGAGGCGATGTCGGTGCCGGCGGCGGTGTACGGGGTGCTGATGTTCCTGTTTGGCTTCCTGATGCTGGGTTACAGCCGGGTTACCGGCATTGGCCGGCCACGGACGGCGGCGTAGCCCGCCGCGATGCACCGGGTGCACGCACCGGGTGCATGAAATCTGCACCCGATATGGGCATCGTCCGGGACGGACCGGCGGTGCCGGACTGTCCCCGATGTGCCCTTGACGGCGTTGGCTGTAGCCGATGCGGCCGATCTAATCCCTTGTTTTATAAATAAAAGCTTTGAAAGCAGGGGCGTGTGGACGGCCGCCCGTCGCCATCCTCCGGGGCCCTTGGCGGCCGTGGCATGGTCCTTGCGAGTTGCGGTGTGTTCTGGTGAGGAATTCAGACCATGCACACTGATAAAGCAACCCGATTGCAACTTTTTGATCTGCGCCTGGTACAGACCCGGGTATTCCATCTGACCTGGATGGCGTTCTTCGTCTGCTTCTTCGCGTGGTTCGCCTGCGCTCCGTTGATGCCGGTGATTCGCGGTGAATTCGATCTGACCACCAAGCAGATCGCCAACATCAACATCGCCGCCGTGGCGATCACCATCCTGGTCCGGCTCATCATCGGCCCTCTTTGTGACCGGTACGGGCCGCGCAAGACCTACACCGGCTTGATGCTGCTCGGTGCCATTCCGGTGTTCGGCGTGGCGGCGGCGCAAAGCTACGAGAGCTTCCTGTTCTTCCGCCTGCTGATCGGCGCCGTGGGCGCCAGCTTCGTGATCACCCAGTACCACACTTCGATCATGTACGCGCCCAATGTGGTGGGCACCGCCAATGCGGCGGCGGCGGGCTGGGGCAACGCCGGTGGTGGCGCCGCCCAGGCGCTCATGCCGCTGGTGCTTGGCGCGGTGTTGATGTTTGGCGTTGGTGAAGCGTTTGGTTGGCGCCTGGCCTTGCTGGTGCCCGGTGTGTTGATGCTGGTGATGGCGTTCCTTTACTGGCGTTTCACCCAGGATTGCATGGACGGTAACTACAGCGAGCTGCGTGCCGCCGGGACCATGCCGGACACCGGCAAGAAGGGCGGGTGGGACAGCTTCAAACTGGCCGCCGGCAACTATCGGGTATGGATGTTGTTCGTCACCTACGGCGCGTGCTTTGGCGTTGAGATTTTCATGCACAACGTGGTCGCCATTTATTTTCTCGATAACTTCGACCTGTCATTGAAAACCGCCGGGCTGGTGGCCGGCAGCTTTGGCTTGCTGGCCCTGTTCGCCCGGGCGCTCGGCGGCTGGGTTTCCGATCAGGTGGCGCGCCGGGGAGGCCTGGACGCGCGCGCCCTGGTGCTGTTCGTGCTCATCGTCGGTGAGGGGCTGGGATTGCTGCTGTTCTCGCTGATGGACAGTTTCCAACTGGCGGTGCTGTCGATGCTGGCCTTCGGACTGTTCACCCATATGGCCTGCGGCGCGACCTACGCCCTGGTGCCGTTCATCGACCGTCAGGCGCTCGGCGGCGTGGCCGGCATTATCGGCGCCGGCGGTAACGTCGGCGCGGTGGCCGCCGGCTTCCTGCTGCTGTGGGTGGGGGAAGTGCAGCACACCTTGTTCCTCCTCGGCGCTTTGGTGCTGGTCAGTGCCTTGTGCGCCATCGCCGTGCGTTTCTCCGCCGCGCACAAAGCCCGTGAAGAAGAGCTTTACCAGGAAGCGCTGACGCAGCGGTCCGCCCAGGTCGCCGGCAGCAATGCCTGAGCTGAGACACCGGATCCGATGGAGGTCGTGATGAAACAGGAACGGTTAGTGGTGATTGGCAATGGCATGGTGGGACAGAAATATCTGGACCACCTGGTGGCGGATCGGCTGCATCACCGTTATCAGGTCACGGTACTGTGCGCGGAACCCCGTCCGGCCTACGACCGTGTTCACCTGTCGGAATTCTTCACCGGACGCAGCAGCGAGGACCTGTCTCTGGTGCCGGAGCGTTTTTTTGAACGCCACGGGCTCGAGCTGCGTTTGAGTGAGGGTGCCGACAGCATCGATCTGGAGAACAAGACGATCCGGACCGCCAAGGGTGCCACGCTGGACTATGACAAGCTGGTGCTGGCCACCGGTTCTTACCCGTTCGTGCCGCCGGTGCCGGGACGGGGCCGCCCCAGCTGTCTGGTGTATCGCACCATCGAGGATCTGGAAGCGATCATGGCCTCCGGGCGGGATGCGGAAGTGGGCGTGGTGATCGGCGGTGGTCTGCTCGGCCTGGAGGCGGCCAAGGCCCTGCGCGATATCGGTCTGCAGACCCATGTGGTGGAATTCGCGCCGCGCCTGATGGCGGTGCAGGTGGACGATGGCGGCGGCGCGCTGTTGCGCCGCAAGATCGAACAGCTTGGCGTGTTCGTGCATACCGGCATGAACACCACGGAAATCATCGACGGAGAGTTTTACCGTCACCGTCTCAACTTCACCGACGGCGAGCACCTGGAAGCGGATCTGGTGGTGTTTTCCGCCGGCATCCGCCCCCAGGACACACTGGCCCGTGACGCCGGGCTGGCGGTGGGGGAGCGCGGCGGGATTGTCATCGATAATCACTGCCGTACCTCCGATCCCGATGTTTACGCCATCGGTGAATGCGCGCTCTGGGGCGGACGCATCTATGGTCTGGTGGCGCCGGGTTACGAGATGGCGCGCGCCGCCGTCAGTCATTTGCGGCATCGGTGTGATGAAACCCTGGCGGTGCCGTTCACCGGCGCCGATATGTCCACCAAATTGAAATTGATGGGCGTGGACGTGGCGTCCCTGGGTGACGCTCATGCCAGCACGCCGGGGGCCTGCTGTTATCGCTACGAGGACGAGCGCAAGCAAATTTACAAGAAGCTGGTGGTGAGCGAGGACGGTCGTCGCCTGCTGGGCGGCGTGCTGGTGGGGGACGCACGGGAATACAACACGCTGTTGCAACTGATGCTCAATGACATGGCGCTGCCGGAAACGCCGGAGCAATTGATCCTGCCCGCGGGCCAGGGCGCCGCGCCAGCCCTTGATGTCACCCGGTTGCCGGACAGCGCCACGCTCTGCCAGTGCCAGAACGTGACCAAGGGCGCCTTGTGTCAGGCCATCGCCGACGGCCACTGTGATCTGGCGGCGATCAAACAATGTACCGGCGCCGCCACCGGCTGTGGCAGTTGTGAGCCTCTGGTTCAGACGCTGCTGGACACTTCCGGCGTCGCCGCGGATACCCTGGCGGAGGTGGCAACATGACCTGCACCACTTGCCCCTACTGTGGTGTGGGCTGTGGCGTGATCGCCACGCCCGGAGACGAGAGCGCACCGAACCGGTTACGTATCGAAGGCGATCCGGATCACCCGGCGAACCAGGGCCGCCTCTGTGTGAAAGGGGCGGCGCTGGCGGAGACGGTGGGGTTGGAAGGGCGTCTGTTGCGGCCGTTGATGCGCGATGACGACGGCCAGGCACAAACCGTGTCCTGGGACCGGGCGCTGGATCGGGTGGCCACGGATATGCGCCGCATTATCGACCAGCATGGCCCGGAGGCGGTGGCGTTCTACGTCTCCGGCCAGTTGCTGACCGAGGACTATTACGTCGTCAACAAGCTGGTGAAGGGCTGGCTCGGCACTGCCAACATTGATACCAATTCGCGGCTGTGCATGTCCTCCGCGGTGGCCGGTCATAAAAGAGCTTTCGGCGAAGACCTGGTGGGCGGTAATTATCAGGATCTGGAAGAAGCCGACCTGGTGGTGCTGGTGGGCTCCAATACCGCCTGGTGTCACCCGATTGTCTATCAGCGATTAATGCAGAGCCGGCGCGAGCGGCCGGAGAAACGTATCGTGGTGGTGGATCCGCGCCGCACCGCCACCTGCGAACAAGCGGATATGCACCTGCCGGTGAAAGCCGGCTCCGACGTCTGGCTGTTCAACGGGCTGCTCACCTATCTGGAAGAGCACGGCGTGGTGGACACCGGGTTTGTCGCCAACCATACCGGCGGTGCCGCCGAAGCGCTGGCCGTTGCCCGTGCCGACGGCGGCCGTTTGGAGGCCGTGGCCAAGGCCTGTGGTGTGCCGGTGGCGCAACTGCAGGCGTTTTACGCGCTGTTCGCGCGAACCCGCAAAGTGGTGACGGTGTTTTCCCAGGGCGTGAACCAATCGTCCAGCGGCACCGACAAGGTCAACAGCATCATCAATTGCCACCTGTTCACCGGGCGGCTTGGCGAGCCCGGCATGGGGCCGTTTTCCATCACCGGCCAGCCCAATGCCATGGGCGGCCGGGAAGTCGGCGGCCTGGCCAATACGCTGGCGGCGCATCTGGAATTGGATGAGCCGGCACACCGGCAACTGGTGCAGGAATTCTGGGGCAGTCCGAGCATCGCCCGGGAACCGGGTTTAAAGGCCGTGGATTTGTTTGACGCGGTACACGATGGCCGCATCAAGGCCCTGTGGGTGATGGCCACCAATCCGGTGGTGAGTCTGCCGGACGCCGACCGGGTCCGTGAGGCCCTGCGCCGTTGCGAGCTGGTGGTGGTGTCCGATCTGTTTGCTGATACCGATACCGCCGCCGAGGCCCGGGTGGTGCTGCCGGCGCTGGGCTGGGGCGAGAAAGACGGTACCGTGACCAACTCGGAACGCTGCCTGTCCCGGCAAAAAGCCTTTCTGCCGTCGCCGGGAGAGGCGAAGCCGGACTGGTGGGCGGTCAGTGAGGTGGCGCGCCGGCTGGGGTTCGAAGGTTTCGGCTTTGAGCAGCCCCATCAGATTTTCGATGAGCACGCGCGGTTGTCGGCCTGGCGCAACGATGACGACGGCATGCGGCGTGCTTTCCATATTGGCGGTTTGGCGGGTCTCGACGCCGAGGGCTATGATCGCCTGCGCCCGTGCCAATGGCCGGTGCCGCAAGCCGGTGAACATACCCCCCGGCTGTTCCAGGACCGCCGCTTTTTCCATGGGGACGGCAAGGCCCGGCTGGTGCCTACCGCGCCCCGTGCCCCGGTCAACGCGGTGGATGACGAGTTCCCGCTGGTGCTCAACACCGGCCGTATTCGCGACCAATGGCACACCATGACGCGCACCGGCCGCGCCCCGCGTCTGGCCAGCCATTTGCCCGAACCGTTCGTGGAAATGCATCCTTACGAAGCCATGCTGTGCGGTGTACAGGACGGCGCCCTGGTGCGCGTGGCCAGCCGCTGGGGCGCGATGGTGGCGCGGCTGCGCTGCACCGCCGATCAACCGCGCCGAACCGTGTTCGTGCCGATTCACTGGAATGATCAGCGTGCGTCGGATGCCCGCGTTGGCGCCTTGGTTAACCCGGTGGTGGACCCGCTCTCCGGAGAACCGGAGTTCAAGCACACCCCGGTCATGGTGTCGCCGTTCCCGGTGGATTGGCACGGAGTGGTCTATAGCCGTTCCCCGCTGCAGTTTGAAGGCAGCGAGGCGCCGGCCTATTGGGTCTGTATCCAGGGCGACGGTTTCCTGCGCTATGAACTGGCCGGCCGGGGCCGGCTGGAGGAGCCGCACCAGTGGAGCCGGTCGCTGCTGGGATTCGAGCAGCAACCGCAGTGGTTGGAAGTGGGCGAGGACAGTGCCGGTGATTATCGCGCCGCCGCGCTGGCGGAAGGGCGGCTGCTGGCCTGTGCCTATTTATCACCGCGCGCCGAGCTGCCTTCACGCAGCTGGCTGAACCGCTTGTTCGGCAAGGAAAGGGTATCCGAGGCGGATGTCGTCGGACTCAAACTGGGGCGCTCGGTGGACCCGGCCGACGACGTCGGCGCCACAGTCTGCTCCTGTTTCTCGGTGGGACGGAATACCATCCTCGACGCCATTCGCGATAACGGGTTAACCTCGGTAGAGGGCGTTGGGCGCTGTGTCAGTGCGGGTACCAATTGCGGTTCCTGCCAGCCGGAAATCCGCGCCCTGATCGAAGAGGCGAGATTGGCGGAGGGCGCGTGATGGAGGACGTGACGGTTGCGATCCTCGCGGGTGGCCAGGGACGCCGGCTCGGCGGTGTGGACAAGGGCCTGATACCCGTGTTGGGCCGCAGCCTGGTGGAGCGGGTGCTGCAAGCCCTGCCGGCCGGAACGGCGAGACTCATCGTGGCCAACCGTAATTTGCGTGCCTACCAGGCGCTGGGGGTGCCGGTGGCCAGTGATCCCTGGCCGGATTTCCGCGGGCCGCTGGCCGGTATCCTGGCCGCGTTGCGCACGGCCTCCACACGATGGGTGCTTATCCTTCCCTGTGATGCGGTGGCCTTGCCCGACGATCTGTTGCCCCGTTTAATGATCCAGGCCAAGCAGCACGGCTTGCAGGCAGTGTATGCTGAGGCGCATGGTCAGGGGCAGTATTTGTGCTGCTTGCTGAATCGCGATCTGGAAAGCGGGCTCGCCGAAGTGCTGGAGCGTGGCGAGCGGGCGCCGCGTCGCTGGTTCGCCACCATCGGTGCGCGGCCGGTGGACTTTTCCGACGTGCAGCCGGAGCCGCTGTGGAGTTTGAATAACCCCGCGGAAGTGGCCGACGCTTGTGCCCGTCTGAGCCGGGGAGACTGATCATGGGCATAGCCTTTGAGCCGTTGTTAGTAAAAGAGCCATTACAGGACCGTTTTGGACGGATCAAACGCAAGCTGCGCTTGTCGCTGACCGACCGCTGCAACTTCCGTTGCCGGTATTGCATGCCGGAACACCCGCAATGGCTGCCCGGGCGAGAGCTGATGGACCGGGAGGAGCTGTTGCGGCTGGCGACCCTGTTCGTGGACAACGGTATTGAAGAGCTGCGTCTGACTGGCGGCGAGCCGCTGCTGCGCAAGGACGTGGTGGCGTGCGTGGCGGCGCTGTCCCGGTTGCGTGAGCACGGGCTGAAGCGGCTGTCGATGACCACCAATGGCACCCGCTTGCCGGCATTGCTCGACGACCTGATCGAAGCCGGCCTGGACGATCTGAACATTAGCCTGGACGCGGTGGACGAGGGCCGCTTTCAGGCGCTTACTCGCCGCCCGCTGGCGCCGGTGCTGGCGGGGATCGAAAAAGCCCGCGACAGCGGCCTTCCGGTCAAGCTGAACGCGGTGTTGATACAGGGGTACAACGACGACCAGATCCTGCCGCTGACCCACTGGGCGAAGGCCCGTGATCTGCCGTTGCGCTTCATCGAATACATGCCGCTGGACGAACCGGGCCGTTGGCGTGAGGAGCAGGTGGTGTCCGAGGCACGCATTCTCGACACTCTGGCGGCGCGCTATCGCATCGAGGCGCGGCCACGCGGCGCCGCGCCGGCCACCGAATACCGGCTCGACGAGAGCTATACGCTGGGCGTGATCTCCACCGTGACACGGCCCTTTTGCGCCGACTGCGACCGGCTGCGGCTGACCGCCAACGGGCATCTTTACACCTGTCTGTTCGCCCGCCAGGGGCACGACCTGCTGACGCCGCTGCGCACCGGGGAAAGCGAAGCCCAGCTGCGGTGTCGCATCGAACAAAGAGTCTGGCACAAGGACGCCGGTTACGCGGCCACGCCTGGCCCGGTGGACCGACCAATCACCATGCACGGGATGGGAGGCTGATGAATCTGTCCTTTGAACTTTACGGTGAACTGATTGCGCTGGCGGGTGGCGAGCGCATCACCCTCGCCACCGCAACGGCGCCGGCCACGGTGGCCGAGGCGCTGGTGTTGCTGGCGGATCAGTGTCCGGCCCTGCAACCGCGCCTGGACCAGTGTGCCGCGGTGCGCGATACCGACATTCTGTTGCGTTCGGATCCACTGCCGGAAACCGGCCATCTGGTGCTGTTGCCGCCGGTGGCGGGAGGTTGACTATGACGGATTCGAGTAACAGGACGCATTTGACCGAACAGCCGATTGCCATCGATGAACTGCTGGCGCTGGATCACTATCCCGAATGCGGCGGTCTGGCCCTGTTCGCCGGCACCGTGCGTGACCACCACCAGGGCTTGCCGGTGGAGAGCCTGCGCTATACCGCCTACGCGCCGTTGGCGGAGAAGCGCATCGCCGAAATTGAACAACAGACCCGTGAGCGCTTCGGCCTGAGCTATTGCCGCGTGGTGCATCGCCTGGGCGCGCTGCGCATCGGTGACGTGGCGATCGTGTGCGTGGCGCGGGCCGCGCACCGGGCGGAGGCGTTCGAGGCCTGCCGTTACCTGGTGGATGAAGTGAAGCATCAGGCACCGATCTGGAAGGAAGAATTTTATACCGACGGCAGCAGCGCCTATGTGCAGGGCTGTTGCATTCGCCCGGACTCGCAGTCGGGCGATCAGTATGACGTTCATGTCGACTCTCACCCGGACCATCACCGGGTTCCCCATTGTGATGGAGATCATTCTTGAAAGACGTCAGTAACAAACCGGACTCGTTCCGCAGCGCCCGTGCCCAGTGCTGTCTGCGGGCGCCGCAGGACTGTATCGAGCGCCTGCGCCGGGGCGACACCGATAAAGGCGATGCCCTGAAGACCGCGCGCATCGCCGGCATTCTTGCCGCCAAGCGCACCGACGAACTGCTGCCGCTGTGCCACCCGTTGCCGATCCACCGCGCCGAGCTGGAGTTCGAACTGGGCGAGGAACAGGTAACGATCCTGGCCGAGGTGCAGACCATCGGCCCCACCGGGGTGGAAATGGAAGCGCTTACCGCCGCGCAGATGGCGGCGCTCACGTTGTACGATATGCTCAAGCCACACTGCCGTCCGGATCAGTTGGAAATCACCGACGGCCGCCTGCTGGAAAAAACCGGCGGCAAGTCCCAGTTCCGTCGTTATCTGCGTGCGCCGATGAGCGCGGCGGTGATCGTGCTGTCCGACACCGTGGCCGCCGGCCGCAAACCGGACACCGCCGGGCGCTCGGTGGAGGAAGGATTGACCGCCGCCGGTTTTGAACCGGTGCATTATCAGGTGTTGCCGGACGAGCCGGATCAACTGCGCGAGGCGGTGCAGGCACAACTGACCGGGGGCACCGCGCTGATCGTTACCGTCGGCGGCACCGGGGTCGGGCCCCGTGACTGCACCGTGGACACCGTGCAACCCATGTTGACCACCGAACTGCCGGGGGTAATGGAGGCGGCGCGGGACTTCGGTCAGCGCCGTACTCCCTACGCCATGATGTCACGAGGCATTGCCGGCTTGGCCGGAGATAGCGCGGTAGTGACGTTCCCGGGCAGCCGGCGCGGCGCCGAGGAGACCCTGGCGGCACTGCTGCCGGGGCTGGTGCACCTGCTGGAAGTGTGCCGGGCCGGCCGCCCACATCCGGGCGGGTATCAGTAATTAAGGCACGCAAGCACGCTGACACGCGGCACGCTTGCACGCCATGCTTGCTGGCCCGGGGGCGAACGGAAAGGCTTGATTGCTTGGGAAGTCAGTCGTCACGCAAGCTCCTGAGCCCATCGTCGGCAAAGAACAGCAAGCGTGTTTGCGTACCGGCGTTTATGACTTTCCGAGCAATCCGCCCTTCCCGTCTCGCATTGGGCCGGCAAGCATGGCGTGCAGGCGCGTTGCGTGTAAGCAAATAAACCAGATTGAAGGGGAGTCTCTGATGGGATGCGGTACCACGCCGGAGCTGCTGCCGGTGGCCGAGGCCCTGGCCACCTACCGGCGCGTGTTGACGCCGTTACCGGCCAGCGACTACCCGGTGGAAGCCGCCTTGGGCCAGGTATTGGCGGCACCAGCGCGGGCGGCGGTGGACCTGCCGCTGTTCGATCAGAGCGCGGTGGACGGCTATGCGGCACGCAGCGTCGATCTGGCCATGGCCACGCAGGACAGTCCGGTGCGATTGACCCTCAGTGGCGACATTCCCGCCGGGCAAAGCACGGAAACAGCGTTGGCGCCGGGTTGCGCCATGCGCATTCTGACCGGCGCGCCGGTGCCGTCGGGGGCGGATACCATCGTGCGACAGGAGTGGGTGGTCCGCGAGGAGGGCACCATCCGGGTAGACCGCGTGGTGGCACCGGAGACGGACCTGCGTCGTCAGGGCGAGGAACTGCAAAGCGGTGCCGAGTTGGCGGCCGCCGGCACGCGCCTGGACGCCGGCCGTCTGGCGGCGCTGGCCATGGCCGGCGTGGCCAGCGTGAACGCGCATCCGAAAGCCCGGGTGACGGTGCTGGTGACCGGCGACGAGGTCAAACCCGTGGGCGAGCCGCTGACGCCCGGGCAAATCTATGACGCCAACGGACCGCTGGTGCGCGGCTGGTTAACGCAGCGTGGTCAGCCGCTGGTGCGTTGCCAGGCGGTGGCGGATCGCTTCGAGGACGTTTGCCAGGCGTTGGAGCAGGCGCTGACGGAATCGGACGTGGTCATCACCACCGGCGGCGTGTCGGTGGGCGACCGGGATTATTTACCGGAAGCGGCGGAACGGCTGGGTGTGACCCGACACTTCTGGAAGCTGGCGCAAAAGCCGGGCAAGCCGCTGTGGTTCGGGACTCGAGAAGGCACCGCACTGATCGGGTTGCCGGGCAATCCGGCGGCGGTGCTGGTGGGACTGACGGTGCATGTGGCGGAAGTGCTGCGGGTTCTGGAAGGCGATCCGGCGGGGCCGCCCTGGGGCTATGGCCGCCTGCTCGAAGACGCGCGTCCGGACGATCGCCGTGATCAGTGGCTGCGTATGCGGTTGCAAACCGACCCGCTCACCGGTGCCACGGCACTGGCGCCGTTGCCGCGCCAGGCGTCGCATATGCTGTCCAACCTGATGGCCGCCGATGTGCTGGCCTGGGTGCCGGCCGGTGATGACGCCTGGCGCGCGGGCTCGGTGGTGCGCTGGCTGCCGTTGCGGTAACGCCGACCGGCTCTAGCGTTTCCCCGCCAGCGTAATCCCCTTGAGAATCGACAGCGCCTGGGACAGCGGGTAATCGCGGCTGGCCAGCGGTTCCTCTTCCGGCTCGGCGTCCGGCCCGTTCTCTCCATTCTGGTTCATCAGATGATGGGGCAGGTCCGCTTCCCGTGGCAGGTGCTCCTTGAGCAGTTTGACGCTGGCCACTTCCACCTTGATGTCCGGGACGATGCCTTCCGCCTGGATCGAGCGCCCTTCGGGGGTGTAATAACGGGCCGTGGTCAGCTTCAGCGCGCTGTCGCCGCTGATCGGTAGTACTGTTTGCACCGAGCCTTTGCCGAAGGTGCGATTGCCGACGATCACGGCGCGCCCCTGATCCTGCAGGGCGCCGGCAACGATTTCCGAAGCGGAAGCGGAGCCGCCGTTGACCAGTACCACCAGTGGCAGACCTTGAAGCCGGTCGCCGGCGTGGGCGCGATAGTCGTTGCGGCTGGCTTCGTCACGGCCCTGGGTGTAGACGATCAAACCGTTGTTGAGAAACAGATCGGCCACTTGCACGGCGCCGTCCAGAACGCCGCCCGGGTTGTTGCGCAGGTCCAGGACCAGCCCTTTGAGTTGGCCTTCCTCCCGCAATTTCTCCAGCGCCTTGCCGGTTTCCATGCCGGTGTTGTTCTGGAACTGGGAGATACGGATGTAACCGTAACCCGGCTCCAGGGTGTCCTGTCTTACGCTCTGTACTTTGATGCGGTCCCGCTCCAGCACCACCGTGCGCGGCTGTTCCTCGCCTTCGCTGAGGACCGACAGGGAGACCTTGGAGCCGCGTTCACCGCGCATTTTCTCCACCGCTTCTTCCAGGCTCAGACCCTTGACGAAGGTGTCGTCAATTTTCAGGATCAGATCGCCGGCGCGGATGCCGGCGCGGGCGGCGGGGGAATCATCAATGGGGGTCACGACCTTGACGAAGCCGTCTTCCATGGTCACTTCCAGGCCCAGACCGCCGAACTCACCGGTGGTGGTGGTCTGCAGATCCTCGAACTGATCCGGCGTCAGGTAGGCGGAGTGCGGATCCAGTTCGTAGAGCATGCCGCGAATGGCGGCATTGAGCAGTTCCTTCTCGTCCACTTCCTCGATGTAGGCGCCGCGCACCCGCTCCAGCACTTCGGCGAAGGCCCGCAACTGGGTCACCGGGACGCCGGCTTCACGGGCCTGCTCGTCCAGGGCCTCGGGAGTAGTGGCGGCGTGCAGAGTGGGAACGAAAACAGTGAGAGCGAGCAAAGTGGAGCGCAGAACAGCGTGAGGCAGTTTCAACATGAGGCTCTAATCCTGGCGTCAGTTGGCGCGGGTGATCAGTTGTTACGGCGATCAGTTGTTACGAGCAATGGGCGGCAGTGTAACACGGCGGTCGCACCAGCGCGCCGGGTTCACCGCCTTGCCACGGTGGCGGATTTCGAAGTACAGAGCGCTGCGGCTATTGCCGCCGGAACGGCCCGCCAGGGACAGCACATCGCCGGTGGCGACCTGGTCGCCGACCTGGCGCAGCAGGCTTTGATTATAGCCGTAGAGCGTCAGGTAACCGTCGCCATGATCGAGAATGATGAGCAGACCGAAGCCGCGCAACCAGTCGGCGAACACCACCCGCCCGGGATGCACGGCCTGCACCGGCGTGCCTTCGTCCACACCCAGAATGACCCCGGTCCAGCGCAGTTCGCCTTCGCGACGGCTGTTGTAGCTGGTCAGCAGCGGCCCGTGCACCGGCCAGGGCAGACCGCCCGCCAGCTTGCCGAAGGGGGTGCCGCCGCTTGCGGCCGGCCGGCTCGGGCCGCTTGGCGGGTTCTCCCGTGCCGCCTGTTCGGCCGCCTGGCGCATTTGCTCCAGCAGACGTTCCAGGCGCTGTTGATCCGCGCGCAGGCTGCTCAACTGGCCACCGCGGTTCTCCAACGACTGGCCAAGGGCGGCCAGTGCCTTCTCCCGTTCGTGCCCGGCGGCCTCCAGTTCCTGGCGATGTCGGGCCAGGGCGGTGCGCCGGTCCAGCAGGTCGGCGCGGGCATCGGCCACTTCCCGGGCCACCTGGCGCAGATCGACCAGTTCCCCTTCCAGGTTGACCAGGCGATCCCGCCGCGCGCGCTGGAAATATTCCTGGTAGCGTAGCAGCCGGGCTACCCGTTCCGGCTCCTCCTGGTTGAGCAGCAGCTTGATGCGCTCCTCCCGGCCGGCCTGGTAGCTGGTCCGCACGGTGCGGGCCAGCCACGACAATTGAACCTTCTTCTCCGCCGCCAGTTCGGCCTGGCGCTGTTCGGTCTCGGCCAGACGTTGCTCGGCGTCCTGGACCTCCCGGTCCAGGTGGCGTTGTTCACGGCCCAGGGTACCGATGCGTTTTTCGGTATCACGCAGCTTCGCCTGCAGGTCGTCGCGGCGCTCCAGGTCCTGATTCTGAGCCGAGGTCAGCTCGCGGATGCGCTCCTTCAGGGCTTCCAGTTGCTTGGCGGACGGATCGTCCGCCCGGGCAACCAGGCTCAACAGCAGGAGCAGGGGAAAAAGACGTCTCATGGCAGCGGGTTTTACCGTAACCGGCCCCCGATGTGTATACTTGGCGCCGATTTTACCTCGGCAGGAACGCAACCATGGATCGTTTGATCGAGTTTGCCAGCAACCATTATCTTCTGGTCTCCGCCTTCTTTCTGTTGTGGGCTGTTTTCTTCACGATTGAGTCCCGGCGTGGGGGCAAGCCCATCAGTCCGCAATTGGCCACCAATCTGATCAACCAGCAAAACGGCGTGATCATCGACCTGCGTGACGGCGAGGAGTTCCGCGCCGGCCACATCGCTGGTAGTGTCAATATCCCCTCCGGGCAGGTCATGGATCAGCTTTCGCAGCTACAGGCCTATAAGGACCGTCCCGTGATTCTGGCCTGCAAAATGGGCAATCAGTCGTCACACCTGGGGCGTCAGCTGCGTGGCAAGGGGATTCCCAACCTTTACCGCATTCAGGGCGGCATCAACGCCTGGCGCAATGATAACCTGCCGGTGGTGAAGGCCTGATGGCCGAGGTGGCAGTATGGCCGAGGTGACAATGTACACCACCTCGTGGTGTCCTTTCTGCCGGCGGGCCAAAAGTTTGTTGGTGTCGAAGGCGGCGCGGCTTCATGAAATCGATGTGGATCGTGTTGCCGGAGGACGCCAGGAGATGATGGAACGCAGCGGCCGGCGTACCGTGCCGCAAATCTGGATCGGGCCGCACCATGTGGGGGGCTGCGATGAACTTTACGCCCTGGAACGGGCGGGCAAGCTGGATGCCTTGCTTGCCGAATAACACGGGTCGCCGGGGGCGGCCTTGCAAACCATGGAGATAATGATGGCGGATCAACAGGAAAAAGTATTTCAACTGCAGCGCGTGTACCTGAAGGACGCTTCCTTCGAGTGCCCGGGCGCGCCCGAGATTTTCCTGCAGGAGTGGAAGCCGAAGGTCAATGTTCAGTTGAACAACAATGCCCGCCGGCTCGGTGACTCCAACGAGTACGAGGTGGAAGTGACGGTGACCGTGACCGCCAAGGATGAAGGGGAAGAGAAAACCTTTTATCTGGTGGAAGTAAAACAGGCCGGCATCTTCACTCTGGTCGGTATCGAAGACGAGGAGCGTAATCAGCTGCTCGGCGCTTATTGCCCCAATCTGCTGTTCCCTTACGTGCGCGAAGTGGTGTCGGATCTGGTGTCCAAGGCGTCTTTCCCGCAGATGGTATTGCAGCCGCTGAACTTCGACGCTCTGTACCAGCAACAGCGTCAACAGCAGGCGGAAGGCAACGAGAGCGTGACGGTTCAGTAAAGACGATACTGACGGATGACATCGCGGCTCACCAGCCGCGATCAGCCTGTCACCGCGCCCGGGTACCCCAACTGGCGCCAGGCCTCGTAGAGGGTTACCGCCACCGCGTTGCTCAGGTTGAGACTGCGGCTGTCGGCCACCATCGGCAGCCGCAGCCGTTGCGCCGGCGCCAGCCGGTCCAGGATCTCCGCGGGCAATCCCCGGGTTTCCGGGCCGAACAGCAGCACATCGCCGTCCTCGAACCGGGTGTCACTGGGTGTGGTGTGGCCCTTGGTGGTCAGAGCGAACAGGCGAGCCCCGGCCATGGCGGCCAGGAAGGCCTCGAAATCCGGGTGCACGGTCACTCTCGCCCATTCCGAATAGTCCAGCCCCGCGCGCCGCAGGCGCTTTTCATCCAGACTGAAACCGAGCGGCTCGATCAGATGCAGCCCGGCGCCGGTATTGGCGGCGAGGCGAATGATATTGCCGGTGTTCGGCGGGATTTCCGGTTGGTACAGGGCAACGTGCAGCATTTGAGGGGCACAAGGAAGCCGGAAGGGGGAGGGAGTATAGCGTGTCCGGCGGCTATGCGGGCAAAAAGACAGGGGAGGCCACGGCGGGCGGGGCCCGCCGTGGGCGGTGAGGTCAGAGTTTCACGCCCAGTTCGTTGAGGGTGCGCATGGTCAACTGACCGGAAGGCAGATTATTGTCCTTCTGATAGGCGATGACGGCGGCCCGGGTGCGGCTGCCATAAACGCCATCCACCCAGGTCGGATCGTAGCCTTCGTTCTTGAGCGCCTGTTGCAGACGGCGGACCACGTCCGGAGTGGTGTTGGTTTCGCACAGGATTTCACGCCATTCCATGTCGGCGTTGGTGACTTTCACCTGCTTCGGAACATCCCGGTATTGAGCGGGAATAACCTGTTTGTGAGTCTGCGGTGGTGCCACCTGCTTGACCACTTCGATGGTCTTGTATTCGGCGGGGATGGCGACTTCCTCCACCCGTTCCGGCTGCACCAGCTCCTTGCGCTGGACGGTTTTGTATTCCGCCGGCACTTCCACCAGACACATGATCTCGCCGGTGGCCTGGTCGATTCGCTCGATCGGGCCGCGGCCTTTTTTCCAGGTGGTGTAGGCGGGACGCACCAGCACCTGTTCGGAGACCGTGCGGTATTCCGCCGGCTTGGTGATCAGCTTGGTGGTGGCTTCTCTCACCAGCACCCGTTCCTGCACGGTTTCATAACGAGCGGGAGTGGTGGTGAGTTTGGTGTCTTCCGCCGACACCATGACCCGTTCCATTTCCGTTTTATAGGTTTCCGGAATCACCACTCGGGCGTAACAGTGTCCGGGTTTGGCGTTCGGTGGCAGCAGATCGGGGGCCTGAGATGCGGGCGCGGGCTGCTCATTGCCCAATTGGGCGCGTAGTTGCTGGTTTTCCTGCTCCAGTTGTTGCAGACGTTGGTTGTCGGCGCTGCTGTCCATGGTGGTGGTTTGTTGGCTGGCACAGCCGGTGGCCAGAAGGGCGGCGGCAAGCGGCAAAAGTAAAAGAGAGGGTTTCATCGTCTCGTTCCCCTTGATTCCTCCATGTGGAATTAAAGACATTAGGGGGATTCTTTTGCCGTCGATATCCATGCGGGGGCTTTTTTACAGAACGTTCACCAAAAGCCTAAAAACAGACTGGTTTTAGTGCATATGCGGGCGAAAATAATTGCTTAAAATCGGCGCCGCCCCAAAAAATGGAGCGGCGCTAAGGACTGGCTCTGAGGCGGGATTTTAACGACTGGCGCGCTTGCGCTCGGTTTCGGTAAGCAATTTCTTGCGCAGGCGCAGATAGTGCGGGGTGACCTCCACCAGCTCATCGTCCTCGATGAAGTCCAGGGCCTGTTCCAGGCTGAAGCGCACCGGCGGGGTGAGAATCACGTTCTCGTCGGTGCCGGAGGCGCGCATGTTGGTGAGCTGCTTGCCCTTGGTGGGGTTCACCACCAGGTCATTGCCCCGGCTGTGGATACCAATCAATTGGCCTTCGTAAACTTCCACGTTGGGGTCGATCAGCATGCGGCCACGCTCCTGCAGATTGAACAGGGCGAACGCCAGCACCTTGCCCTTGACCATGGAGACCAGCACGCCATTGTTGCGCTGGGCCATGTCGCCGGGTTTGTACTCACCGTAGTGACTGAAGGTGCTGTTGAGGATGCCGGTGCCGGAGGTGAGTGTCAGGAACAGACTGCGGAAGCCGATCAGGCCGCGGCTGGGCACGACGAAGGTCAGGCGTACACGGCCTTTGCCATCGGGCTCCATGTTGGTCATCTCGGCGCGGCGCAGGCCCAGGTGTTCCATGATCGCGCCCTGGTGCTGTTCTTCCACGTCGGCCATTACATTCTCGTAAGGCTCCTGCTTCTGGCCGTCCACTTCGCGCACGATCACTTGCGGGCGGCCCACGGCCAGCTCGAAGCCTTCGCGGCGCATGTTCTCGATCAGTACCGACAGGTGCAGTTCGCCACGGCCGGAGACACGGAACTGGTCGGCGCTGCCAGTTTCTTCCACGCGCAGGGCTACGTTGTGCTTGAGCTCCGCCTCCAGGCGCTCACGAATCTGGCGGCTGGTGACGAACTTGCCGTCCTGGCCGGCGAACGGCGAGGTGTTAACGTGGAACACCATGCTCACGGTGGGCTCGTCCACGGTCAGCGGTGGCAGGGCCTCGACATTGTTCGGGTCGCACAGGGTGTCGGAAATATCCAGCGGGTCCATGCCGGTGACACAGACAATATCGCCGGCGCCGGCCTCGCTGACATCCACCCGCTCCAGACCATGGTGCCCCATGATCTGCAGTATCCGGCCGTTACGTACCTTGCCCTCGCGATCGATGATCTTCACCTGCGAGTTGGCTTTTACCTGGCCACGCTTGATACGACCGATGCCGATCACGCCCAGGTAGCTGTTGTAGTCCAGCGAGGAAATCTGCATCTGGAACGGGCCGTCGGCATCCACTTCCGGTGCCGGCACCCGGTCGATGATGGTCTGGAACAGCGGGGTCATGTCTTCCGCCATCTGATCCGGCTCCTGGCCGGCGATGCCGTTCAGGGCGGAGGCGTACACCACCGGGAAGTCCAGCTGCTCGTCGCTGGCGCCGAGATTGTCGAACAGATCGAACACCTGATCCATGACCCAGTCCGGGCGGGCGCCGGGGCGGTCGATCTTGTTGATCACCACGATCGGCTTGAGGCCGGCGGCGAACGCTTTCTGGGTCACGAAGCGGGTCTGCGGCATGGGGCCGTCCACCGCGTCCACCAGCAGCAGCACCGAGTCCACCATCGACATGACGCGCTCCACCTCGCCACCGAAGTCGGCGTGGCCAGGGGTGTCGACGATATTGATACGGTAGTCGCCGTATTTAAGGGCGGTGTTCTTGGAGAGGATGGTGATGCCTCGTTCCTTCTCCAGGTCGTTGGAGTCCATTACCCGCTCGACGTCGCCGGCGCGGTCTCCCAGTGTGCCCGACTGTTGCAACAGCTTGTCCACCAGGGTGGTCTTGCCGTGGTCAACGTGGGCGATGATGGCGATATTGCGCAGACGTTCAATCACGAAACAGGCTCCGAAGCGAGTAATAAGGCCGTGGCGGGGCCACGGCGGGAGCGCATTGTACAGTCCCCTTGGCTACCGAAGCCACCGTCTTGTCGGGCGTATGGCTAACCGCCGGTGACAGTGGGCGGCGCCCGCGGGCTATGAGAGAATGCGACCCGGTTCACGATTTTGCGGTTGTTGCTTCAAGGTAGTGCGCATTCGCCTAGAATGGCGCAACCAAACGGGGTCGTACCGGTCATACACTGCCCGTCGATGACGATCCGTTTCGAGCCTCCCTGGCTTCCCGGGCTGCCCGGATTGGCATATCAGCCTGCTCGTGGTGGCATTTCTCCAATGTGGTTCTGGACAAGGAAGGTATTCGCTATATGCGGTTTGGGTGTGCGTGCGGCATAAGGTATGCAGTGGCGATAGCGTTTTGTCTGGCCCTGCCCATCAAGGCCGTCGCCGACGGCGAGGACCCCGGAAAGATCATTCTGGGCCTCAACGAAGAGATCATGATCGAAGAGCTGGGTATCGCGCTGCCCGCTAAACTGGACACCGGAGCCCAGTCCGCTTCGCTCAGTGCCCGGCAAATCCGGACTTTCAAGCGGGATGGACAGGATTGGGTATCCTTTGATCTGTGGATGGTGCCAGAGCAGCGCGAGAAAATCGGGCTGGAGCAGGATCAGTGGCGCACGCTTGAACTGCCACTGTCCAAACATGTGCGTATCAAACGCCGTGCCGAAAACCAGATCGACGGGGCGCCGGGCTACAGCCGCCGTCCGGTGGTGGAATTGACGCTGTGTGTCCGTGACCGGGCCCGGCAGGTGGACGTCAATCTGACCGATCGCAGTGACTTCCGGTTCCCGCTGCTGGTGGGATCCGAGGCGCTGGTTTCGCTGGGGGCTCTGGTGGACCCGGCACAATCCATGAGCGGGGGTGCGCCATCCTGCTCCAGGGAAGACACCGTCGGCTTGGCGGCCGAAGAAACCGAATAAGGCTGGAACATGGGTTCTGTGAAACTGCACGCGCGGCTGCTGGCCGTGGCATTGTTGGTTCTGGGCATAGGCAGCATGGCCTACCAGATTCTGATTCAGAAAGTGCCGGTTACCGAAAGTGAAACCGATCCGGTCTGGGTGGTGGATGCTCAGGTCCAGTTTCAGGCCAGGGGTAACCACCCGGTGAAGGTGCGAATGTTCGTGCCACCACTGGACAGTGGTTTCACCACGCTGAATGAAAGCTTTATCTCCAATAACTATGGCGTCAACGTCAGCCGTGAGGGTGGCAACCGGTTGGTGACCTGGTCCAGCCGTCGGGTGGAGGGGCGGCAGAGCCTGTATTACCGATTGCTGATCACCCCCCGTTTCGCCGAGCCCGGCGGTCAGGCGAAGGAACCCGGGCCGCAATTCCGCCCCAGCCCGACGCTGTCCGGGGCGGAAAAAGTGGCCGCCGACGCCCTGCTGGCACCGATTCGCCAGCATTCCGCGGACATCGAAACCTTCATCAGCGAGACCATCAAACGGGTCAATAGCCGCGACGACAACGATAATGTCCGGTTGTTGCTGGGTGGGAACATGGCGCCGGAGAACCGGGCCCGGGTGGTGGATCTGCTGCTGGCGGTGGCGCACATCCCGGCGGAGCCGGTGTACACCCTGCGTCTGTCCGAGGTGCAGAATCAGCAGCCGGAGTTATGGTTGCGTTCCTACAACGGCGATGCCTGGCTGTATTTCAACCCCAATACCGGTCAGCAGGGGCTGCCGGAGGACCGTCTGGTGTGGTGGAGTGGACAGGCGCCCCTGTACAGCCTGGATGGTGGCCGCAACGCGGAGGTGAAGTTCAGCGTTCACCAGAATGAAATGAGCGCTCTGCAATTGGCGCAGACGCTGAGTTCCCAGGACGTTTCCAGCTTCATCGATTTCTCGCTCTATGATTTGCCGCTACCGGTACAACAGCTCCACCGGATCCTGATCATGATTCCGGTGGGGGTGCTGCTGGTGCTGTTGATGCGCAGCCTGATTGGCGTGGAGACCCTCGGTACTTTCACCCCGGTACTGATCGCCCTGGCGTTCCGTGAGACTCAGGTGGTTTGGGGGGTGCTTCTGTTCACTTTCATCACCACCATCGGCCTGTCGTTGCGATCGTATCTGGAACATCTCAAGTTGCAGTTGATGGCACGGTTGTCGGTGGTGCTGACCTTCGTGGTGATCCTGATCGGGCTGATCAGCTTGTTCAGCTACAAGCTGGGCCTGGAAGTGGGGCTGTCGGTGGCGCTGTTCCCGATGGTGATTCTGACCATGGTGATCGAGCGGATGTCCATTGTCTGGGAAGAGCGGGGCGGACCGCAGTCCATGAAAGTAGCCATCGGTACCTTGGTGGTGGCGATTCTCTGTCACTTGTTGATGGTGTGGCGCCCGCTGGTCTATCTGGTGTTCACCTTCCCGGGCATCCTCCTGATATTGGCGGCGTTCATGGTATTCATGGGGCACTACCGCGGCTACCGGCTCTCTGAACTGGTCCGCTTCCGGGCCATGACCGAAGAGGGGCGTTGAATGTTCGGGGTAAAAACCTGGCGTGCTCTGCGGCGGCGCGGCGTGATGGGCATCAACCAGCGTAACGGCGATTATGTGCTGCGTTACAATGATCGCCGTTTGTACCCGCTGGTGGACGACAAAATCCGCACCAAGAAGCTGGCGTTGGACGCGGGTATCCGGGCGCCGGATATGTACGGCATCATCGAGACCGAGCAGGGCATCGGCAAGGTGGCGGAGATCGTGGAAACCCATGGGGATTTCGTCATCAAACCCTCTCAGGGGGCCGGCGGTGACGGCATTATGGTCATCTCCGATCGCTTCGAGGGTTATTACCGCACGGTCTCCGGTCGCATGGTCAGCCCCGAAGAGATGGAATTTCACATTTCCGGGATCATTTCCGGTATCTATTCCCTGGGCGGCCATCGCGACCGCGCGCTGATTGAATACCGGGTCCGTTCCACCGACTTGTTTGACCGCATCAGCATCGGCGGGGTGCCGGATGTGCGCATCATCGTGCTCAAGGGCTACCCGGTGTTCGCCATGCTGCGTCTGCCCACCCGGCAGTCCGACGGCAAGGCCAACCTGCACCAGGGCGCCATTGGCGTGGGCGTGGACATTGCCACCGGGGTGACCCTGTCTGGTACCTGGCACAATCTGAAAATCGACCGCCATCCCGATACTGCGCATCCGGTGGCGGGCGTCACCATTCCGGATTGGGAGGAGTGTCTGGCGCTGGCGGCACGCTGCTATGACCTGACCGGGCTGGGGTATCTTGGCGTGGACCTGGTGCTGGACAAGCACAAGGGACCGATGATGCTGGAGCTCAATGCCCGTCCCGGCCTCAATATCCAGATCGCCAATGACGATGGACTGTTGCGTCGCTGCGGTATCGTTGAGCGCCATCTGGAACAGCGCGGCAAGGATGAGGGCGAGGAGCCGGTGGAGCAAAGGGTCGTGTTCGCCAAACACCATTTCGCGGTGGCGACCCCGGAGCCGCCGGATACGATCACGGAATAACCGCCTTGTCTCGGCACGGCGTTGAAGAAAACGCCGGACGGCGCGGATAGTGTTACCCGGGTCGGGTTTGCTATACTCCGTCGCCCACTTTTTGACCGGCACGCGAGCCGCCCTATGACCGAGTCAGCCCCTCAAACGCTGCAACGACCGCTGCAACGACGCGCCATCGCCCTGGTTTCCGGCGGCCTGGACTCCATGCTGGCGGTGAAAGTCATGCAGGAACAAGGCATCCACGTCGAAGGGGTGAATTTCTTCACCGGCTTCTGTGTGGAAGGCCATACTCACGCCATCCGCAAAAAGGACAAGGACAAAAACAAGCGTAACAATGCGCTTTGGGTCGCCGAGCAGTTGGGTATCAAACTGCATATCGTGGATATTTCGGAAGAGTACAAGGATGTGGTGCTCAATCCGAAACACGGCTATGGCGCCAATCTGAACCCCTGCCTGGACTGCAAGATTTTCATGGTCAACAAGGCCACCCTGATGCTGAACAAGGCTCGGGAACTGGCTGGCGAGAAGGGGTTCGACTTCATCATCACCGGTGAGGTGGTGGGGCAGCGTCCCAAGAGCCAGCGCAAGGAAACCATGCCGATCATCAGCCGCGAATCCGGTGCCGATGATCGCCTGTTGCGTCCGCTCAGCGCCAAGAACCTGCCGGAGACCCTGCCGGAACGGGAAGGCTGGGTGGATCGCAGCCAATTGCACGACTTTTCCGGCCGTAACCGCAAGCCGCAAATGGCGCTGGCCAAGCGCTTTGGCCTGGATGACTTCGCCCAGCCCGCCGGCGGCTGCTGCTTCCTTACCGATGAGTCCTATTCGCGCAAGCTGGCGGATCTGTGGCAGGCTCGTAACGAACGCCGTTACGAACTGGATGACATCATGCTGCTGAAGGTCGGGCGGCATATCCGCCCGGCGCCGCACTACAAGCTGATCATCAGCCGCGAGGAGGGGGAGAATCGCTTCCTGGAAGGCTATCGATATCAGTTCACCAGCATCACCACGTCGAGCTGCCCGGGACCGCTGGCTCTGATCGACGGCAAGCTGGAGTCCGACCACGAACTACGCCAGGCGGCCGCTATCGTCGCCCGTTATTCCAAAGGGCGAACCGATGACGAGGTGGTGGTGGAAGTACGCGATCCCAGCGGCGTGGTCCGTCAGTTGCCAGTGCGGCCGGCGACGCCGGATCAGGTTTCGCCGGAATGGATGGTGTAACCATGAGCCATCACGAACTGGACGCCCGCCGGCTGCTGTGTCCGATGCCGGTGATCAAAACCCAGAATCAAGTGAACACACTCCAGCAAGGCGATACCCTGACGGTGATCTGCACCGACCCGGGGGCGCTCAACGACATTCCCGCCTGGTGCCGGATCAATGGGCATGCGGTGCTGGAAACCCGGGAAGAGGGCCATGAGGTGAGGGTGACGCTCGAGATTGGAGAGCCGTCCATTGCACTTTAATGGTGCACTTTTGTTGATTGTGCACGATATTGGTGCTTCCTGCCCCAATATGCCGGCCGATTTCGGGGCGTTACGGCCCGGATGCGCTAAAAAAGGGCTGGCACGTAATTTGCTCTCCTATTGGCATGCGGGGCCGAGTGCCCGAGAATAGCGGCTTCGAGTGGTCGGCCCGCCGATACCACTGAATGCCAGACACATACCCGTTCCAGGAGGACGTTCTACAATGTCTGAAAAGACGCTGAAGCTGATCAAAGATAACGACGTGAAGTGGGTCGATCTGCGTTTTACCGATAGCCGGGGTAAGGAGCAGCACGTCACCATCCCGAGTTCGGAAGTGGACGAAGACTTCTTCCAGGACGGCAAGATGTTCGATGGTTCTTCCATCGCTGGCTGGAAAGGTATCAACGAGTCCGACATGATCATGATGCCGGACGACAGTTCCGCGGTGGTCGATCCGTTCACCGACGTCACCACCCTGAACCTGCGTTGCACCATCGTCGAGCCCTCCACCATGCAGGGCTACGAGCGCGATCCCCGTTCCGTGGCTCAGCGCGCCGAGGAATACCTGAAGTCCACCGGTATTGCCGACAGCGCTCTGTTCGGTCCGGAGCCGGAATTCTTCGTGTTTGATTCCGTACAGTGGAAGTCCGACATGTCCGGCGCCATGTACAACATCTACTCCGAAGAAGCGGCCTGGGTGTCCGCCGATGAGTTCGAGAAGAACAACATCGGTCACCGTCCGGGCGTGAAAGGCGGCTACTTCCCGGTACCACCGGTGGATTCCCTGCACGACCTGCGCGCCGCCATGTGCGCCGCCATGGAGCAGATGGGCCTGGAAATCGAAGTGCACCACCATGAAGTGGGCACCGCCGGCCAGTGCGAAATCGGTGTTGGCGCCAACACCCTGACCGCCAAGGCCGACGAAGTTCAGATCCTGAAGTACTGCGTCCACAACGTGGCGCACGCTTACGGTAAAACCGCCACCTTCATGCCCAAGCCGCTGATCGGTGACAACGGTTCCGGTATGCACGTGCACGTGTCCCTGGCCAAAGACGGCAAGAACCTGTTTGCCGGCGACAGCTACGCGGGACTGTCCGAGGAAGCCCTGTACTTCATCGGCGGTATCATCAAGCACGCTCGCGCCATCAACGCCTTCACCAACGGTTCCACCAACTCCTACAAGCGTCTGGTGCCCGGTTTCGAAGCACCGGTAATGCTGGCGTACTCCGCCCGTAACCGTTCCGCTTCCATCCGGATTCCGTGGGTGAACAGCCCGAAAGCCCGTCGTATCGAGGCGCGCTTCCCGGATCCGTCCGCCAACCCGTACCTGTGTTTCGCCGCCCTGCTGATGGCCGGCCTGGACGGCATCAGGAACAAGATGCACCCGGGCGATGCCATGGATAAGGATCTGTACGATCTGCCGGCCGAGGAAGCCGAGGGTATCCCGACCGTGGCTCATACCCTGACCATGGCTCTGGATTGCCTGGAAGCGGACTATGAGTTCCTGATGGCCGGTGACGTGTTCACCAAGGATATGCTGGACGGTTACATCCAGCTCAAGCGTGAAGAGATCGAGCGTCTGAACATGACCCCGCACCCGGTTGAGTTCGACATGTACTACAGCTGCTAAGAATCCCAAGTTCCCGGCAGTTGCAAGGCCTCGCTTCGGCGGGGCCTTTTTTGTGGTTCATCACGGAATTGGGAACCGGCATTACCCTCCATCATGGACAGCTGAGCCGCGTTACGCCTTTACGGGAACGCCGTGAATACGTCCCTGTAGGCTTCCGGTCGAACGTCCCTGTTCGACAGGATCCCGCAAAGGCGTAACGCGGCTCAGCTTCGAGGTGGCCGGAAAGCAGGGTGTCCTTCTAACCGCCGGAGGAACCACGGTGGAATGGGTCATGTGGGCTCCTGTTCCGAAAGGTCTCCGTGCAGACCCGCCTCCCCGATGGAGCCTCCACCACCGTTGTTCCTCTAGTGTGCCCCAGACCCTTTTCTCCCCGTTCCGGTGCGGTCAGAATCAAAGTCGTGTCTCTTGGGGGGAGAAGGACCGTATGAAAACCACAACCGTTCTATTGATCACTTTTATGGGTGTCTGCGCCGCTGTCTCGGCGCGGGCCGATGCTGTGCCGGAAACCCGAGGCGAGACGATCTTCCGTAGTGTCGATGAACACGGCAACGTAACGTTCACCGACGCACCGCCGGAGGGCCGCGATGCCGAGGCGGTCCGCATCGGCCCCACCAATACCGTGCCGGGGCCGCAACGGGCCCGGCCGTCGGCCGAGCCGCCTGAGTCGTCGCAGCCGGTCTTCGGGGGCTACCAGCGTCTGGCGATCGTTTCCCCGCAGCCGAATGCCACCGTGCGCAATCCGGAGGGGGCGATCAGTGTGGAGGTGGCGTTGGAACCGGCTCTGCAGGCCGGGCACCGGCTGGAGATTCTGGATAATGGCAAGCCCCTGTCCGGAACCGCGCTGCGGGATCCGGAACGGGGTAGCCATGTGCTGGTGGCGCGTGTGCTGGATCAGCAAGGCAAGGAGCTTAAGCGCTCCGCCGCGGTCACCGTGCATGTGCATCGCACCAGCCGGTTGCAAAGTGGTCGGGCGCCCGCGCCCAGCGGAAGGGCCGGGATCGGGCAGGCTGCCCAGCGAGGGGGCGCCGCCAGTCCGGGCTCTGGCAGCGCCCTCGGAAGCGGCGCGAAGGCCGGTTCACCGGCCTCCGTCGGGCAGCCCGCCACCCGCGCTCAAACCGTTAAGCCCGATTCCTGACCCCTTTTTTCTGATTCGCACCAAGTCGGTGCATCCCTCCTGTGTACTGGCTACACTGATTCTGGCCGTCTGGCCGTTCGACGCCCTCCAGCAGTGCCCGGTTTGCCTCATCCCGATGGTTCTGGCGGGTGGCCTGATAATTGCTTATGCCCCGTTATGGGCCGAATCATGAAGACCGAGAAGGTAATGCACAAACGCTTGCTGGATCACCTGCGCACCGCGGTGATGCTGCTGGATGATGAGTTGCGGGTTTGCTACCTCAACCCGGCGGCGGAGATTATGTTGTCCACCAGTGCCAGCCGGATCATCGGGCAGGTGCTGCCGGACTATTTCCGTGATGACGGCAATGCCCATGGCGCACTAAAGCAGTGCATCGAGGACGGTAACCCCTTTACGCGCCGGGAGGCGAAGCTGGAGGTGGCCCCCGGGGTGCAGGTGACGGTGGATTACAGCATTACACCGTTGCAGGAGCCCGGCTATCCGATGGCGCTGCTGGTGGAAATGCAGGGGCTCGACCGTATGCTCAAAATCAGCCGCGAGGAGGCCCTGGTGCACGCGCATCAGGCCACCCGCGCACTGGTGCGGGGCGTGGCACACGAAATCAAGAATCCGCTGGGTGGGATCCGCGGCGCCGCGCAACTGCTGGAGCGTGCTTTGCCCAGTGCGGATCTGGCCGAGTACACGCGGGTGATCATCGACGAGGCGGACCGCCTGCGCTCGGTGGCGGATCGCATGCTCGGGCCGCGTAAACCGCCGGCGTTCGCCGATGTGAACGTGCACGAATGCCTGGAGCATGTGCGTCAACTGTTGCTGGCGGAATACCCCCAGGGGGTGCGGATCCTGCGCGACTACGATGTCAGTCTGCCGGACATTCCCGCCGACCGCGATCAGCTGATCCAGGTGCTGCTGAATCTGATGCGCAACGCCATCCAGGCGTTGCTGGAATCCGGTACCGAGGACGCGCAGGTCCTCCTGCGCACCCGGGTATTGCGGCAATTCACCATCGGCTCCACCCGCCACCGTCTGGTGTTGCGGGTGGATATTGAAGATAACGGCCCGGGGATCCCCGAAGAGTTACGGGAAACCCTCTTTTATCCCATGGTCAGTGGCCGAGCCAATGGCTCCGGTCTGGGTTTGTCCATCGCCCAATCCATTATCAGCCAACACCAGGGGCTGATTGAATGCGACAGCGAACCGGGCCGGACCCTGTTCAGTTTGCTGCTGCCCATGGAATTACCGGAAGCGAACAGCGCCACCTCGGATTCGGCCTGACAGGCCGGCCGGTGGCCCGATGATGTAGGGAGAGCACAGGCATGACCTCGACCATATGGGTGATCGACGATGACCGTTCCATCCGCTGGGTGCTGGAGAAGGCGCTCAGCCAGGAGGGGTTTCAACTGGCCTGTTTCGAGGATGCGGATGAGGCCCTCAATACCCTGGAAGAAGGCACCCGGGAACCGGATGTGCTGATTTCCGACGTGCGCATGCCCGGTACCGACGGGTTGCGCATGCTCAAGATCCTGCAGCGCAAGCACCCGGATCTGCCGGTCATCATCATGACCGCGCACTCGGATCTGGATTCGGCGGTGGCGTCCTATCAGGGCGGCGCGTTCGAGTATCTGCCCAAGCCGTTCGACGTGGACGAGGCGGTGGCGCTGGTGAAGCGGGCCATCAAGCACCGCCAGGAGGCCCGCGGTGAAGCGGTGGTGGCCAACGAGGAAACCCCCACCGAGATCATCGGTGAAGCGCCGGCCATGCAGGAAGTGTTTCGCGCCATCGGCCGGCTCAGCCACTCCAATGTCACCGTGTTGATCAACGGCCAGTCGGGCACCGGTAAGGAATTGGTGGCGCGGGCGCTGCACCGTCATTCCATGCGCCGGGAAAAGCCGTTCGTGGCGTTGAACATGGCGGCGATTCCCAAGGATTTGATCGAATCCGAATTGTTCGGCCATGAAAAGGGCGCGTTCACCGGCGCCAATGCCCAGCGGGTGGGCCGCTTTGAACAGTCCAACGGTGGCACCCTGTTTCTGGATGAGATCGGCGACATGCCGCTGGAGGCCCAGACGCGGCTGTTGCGGGTGCTGCAGGAGAACGAATTCTACCGGGTCGGTGGTACCACTCCGATTCATGTGGACGTGCGCATCATCGCCGCCACCCACCAGGACCTGGAACGATTGGTGCGCGAAGGTGATTTCCGCGAGGATCTGTTCCACCGCCTCAATGTCATTCGCATCCATATTCCGAAGCTGGCGGAGCGCCGGGAAGACATCCCGCAGCTGGCCGGGTACTTCCTGCAACGGGCCGCCAGCGAGCTGGGCGTGGAACCCAAGGTGCTGCACAAGGACACCGAAAAGTATCTGGCGGCGCTGCCCTGGCAGGGCAACGTGCGGCAGTTGGAAAACACTTGCCGGTGGCTGACGGTGATGGCGTCCGGCCGGGAAGTGCTGGTGGACGATCTGCCGCCGGAACTGCGTCAGTCCGTGGGCCGGCCTGCCGAAGGCGGCGGCGACTGGCAGAAATCCCTGCGTCAGTGGGCGGACCGGGCGCTTGCCCAGGGTGATCGGGCGATTCTCGATCAGGCGGTGCCGGTGTTCGAACGCACCATGATCGAAGTGGCGCTGCAGCATACCGGCGGCCGTAAACGTGACGCGGCGGCGTTGTTGGGATGGGGGCGCAATACCCTGACCCGCAAGATCAAGGAGTTGGACATGGAAGCGGAGTTCAGCGGCGAGGATTGACCAGGGGCTGCACACTCTAAGCCCTCAGCCGTGCCTTGCAGGCACGAATTCCGAGGTCGCTACGAAGCCGCTGTAGGAGCTTGCCTTGCAAGCGAATCTTTTTGGCCGAGAGCCCATTCGCTTGCAAGGCAAGCTCCTACGGCGGCTTCGTAAAACCTTCGGTGGGAAGCGGCCTGGGTCGTGAAGCTTTGCCTGCGTCTTGCGCTCGTTTCCGCAACCCTTATGCTGGAGCGCACCTCGGCAAGAAGATCACCATGGCGCTGTATCCTCCCCTCGAACCCTTTCATCACGAGTATCTGGCCGTCGGCGACGGCCATGAGCTCTATCTGGAACAATGCGGCAATCCGGACGGCGTACCGGTGGTGGTGCTCCACGGCGGCCCCGGTGGCGGCAGCTCGCCGTTGCTGCGTCGATTGTTTGACCCGCGTCATTACCGCATCGTGATCCATGACCAGCGCGGCGCCGGCAAGAGCCGTCCCCGCGCCGGCACTAACCACAATACCCTGGCGCACCTGGTCGACGACATCGAACGCATTCGCCAGCATCTGGGCGTGTCCCGCTGGCAGGTGGTGATGGGAGGATCCTGGGGCAGCACGCTGGCTCTCAGCTATGCTCTGGAGCATGGCGAGCGGGTGGCGTCACTGGTGTTGCGGGGCGTCTTCCTGTGCCGGCGGCAAGACATGGACTGGCTTTATACCGAGCACGGTGCCGCCCGCTATCGCCCCGAGCAATGGCAGCGGTTGGTGGAGGCCTTGCCGGCCGGGGAAGGCACGGTGCTGGCCCGTTATCATGCCGCGCTCGCCGCGTGTGAAGACCAGAACGAGGAGGGCATGCGGCTGGCTCGGGAGTGGACTCGTTGGGAAACCCATTTGTCCACCCTGATACCGCTGACCGGTGTGGACGTGGACGATCATGCCTGGCCCATGGCCAGACTCGAAACCCACTACTTCGTGCACGAGGGCTTCTTGCCGGAACCGTTACTGCCGCGCTGCGCTCGGTTGTACTGCCCGGTGGAGATCGTGCACGGCAGCTATGATCTGGTGTGTCCGCCGGAGCAAGCGTGGTTGTTGCATCAGACACTGCCGGACAGTCGCCTGCGCTGGGTGCCCGGCGCCGGCCATGCCACCAGTGAGGCGGGGATTGGGGAGGCGCTGATTGCCGCGGTGCATCGTCTGGAACAGCGCGGGGGGCTGGCGTGAAAGTGTTGTTGCAACGAGTGCGCGAAGCCCGTGTGGAAGTGGCGGGGGAAAATATCGGCTGTATTGGACAGGGTCTGCTGGTGTTCGTCGGTGTGGAGCGGGGGGATGAGCCTGACACGGCCCGGCGGCTGGCGGAACGGCTGGTTGGTTACCGGGTGTTCGCCGATGCGGAGGGCAAGATGAATCGGGATGTCCGCGATGTGGCCGGAGAGGTACTGGCGGTCTCCCAGTTCACCCTGGCGGCGGATACCCGCAAAGGGCGTCGGCCCGGCTTTTCCGGCGCCGCGGAACCGGAGCTGGGATTGCGCCTGTACCAGGCGTTCGTCGAAGCCTTGCGGGCTCACCAGGTACCGGTGGCCACCGGCCGCTTCGGCGCCGACATGCAGGTGCATTTAGTCAACGATGGGCCGGTGACTTTTCTTCTGGAGCTGTGATCCCGGTCAGGTTGCGTTTTGTAAATGGACCTTTTTTACGTGACACCCGTATTGCAATGGGAAACCCCTGGTTTATGATGATTTGCATGCTCCCGGGGATCGTCGATGGGGGCCAAGGCAAGTTCCTTAGGGACGATGGTAAAAAATATCAGGAGATCAAAGATGAAAAAAACGCTTCTTGCTGCTGCACTGATGGGTGCTTCCTTCTCCGCTCACGCCGTGGCTCCGGGTGGCCCGGGCTGTGGTTGGGGTAACCTGTTGTTCGAAGGCAAATCCGGCCTGCCGATGCACATTCTGGCCACCACTTTCAACGGTACCTCCGGTAACGCGACTTTCGGTATGACTTCCGGCACCAACGGTTGTGACACCAACGGTGCTCTGACCTACAGCGGTGAAAGTCTGCTGGGTATGAACGGCGTGATGGAAGAAGTGGCCCAGGACATGGCGGTGGGTGAAGGTGAAGCTCTGACCGCGCTGTCTGTTTCCATCGGTGTGGACGCGTCGGATCGCGCTCACTTCAACAGCCTTATGCATCAGAACTTTGCCTCCATCTTCCCGAGCCAGGACGTTACTGCCGCGGAAGTGATGCAGCAAATCAATATGGTAATGAGCCAGGACCAACAACTGGCCAAGTACGTATAAGTGCTTGACGGCCCCGCTGCTTCGGCGGGGCCCTCGTTTCACGCTTTTCTTTTTTCCTGCCAGGATGTGCCATGCGCACTGGAGTTCTGTGCGCCCTCGCGGGCCTGTTCCTGATCCTGTCCGATACCGTTGCCGCCGCGCAAAGCCGGGAGCACCTTGCCCGGGAGCCGCGCTGGCAGGCCTTGCTGCATATTAATCCGGGCGCCACCCTTCGTGATCGCCACCGCAGCTATGTGGACGACGATAATTTTTTCCTCTCCGACACCGGCAAGGATGATCCGCTGGCGGAACTGAATGCCTCCATTGAGGCATTGCGGCCGGCACAGGCGCCGGAGCGTTGCCGTTTCCCTGCCCGCTATCGCTTTTTTGCCGAGCACTTGGGTTGGGAAGAGAGTGGTTGGCAGGAGAGTGCGCCTTTCGCTCATTGCGACGAGTATATGGAATGGCGCCAATCGGTTCAGGCGAACCGGGCCGTGCTGGTCTTTCCCGCCGCCTACCTGAACAGCCCTTCTTCCATGTTCGGCCACACCTTGTTACGGCTGGATCAGACCGGCGACGGGACGGTCTGGCTGTCCTGGGCGGTCAATTTCGGCGCCATGACCTCGGAGCAGGACAACTCCCTGTTCTACATATACCGTGGCCTGGCCGGGGGCTATCCAGGGCGCTTCACCCTGGTGCCCTATGTGCAGAAAATCCAGGAATACTCCCACATGGAAAACCGGGACATCTGGGAGTACGACCTGACCCTGAATCAGGAAGAGATTGATTGGGTTATTGAGCATTTGTGGGAACTCAAGGACATCAATTTCGACTATTACTTTTTCGACGAGAATTGCTCGTTCCGGCTGCTGGAACTGGTGGAAGTGGCCCGGCCTGGCACCGGCTTGCTGGACAAATGGCGGTTCGCCGAACTGCCGGTCAATACGGTGCGGGCTCTGGACGATAAGGACCTGATCGAACAGCGCCATTATCGACCGTCCAAGGCGCAGGAGCTGGAAGCCCTGGTGGCGGAGATGACGGTGGCGGAACGGCGCCTCTCCCGCCGTCTCGCCGATGATCCGGATTTGGCGCAAAGCGCGGAATTTCAGGCCTACCCGCCGCCGCGGCAGGCGCTGATGGCGCAAACCGCTTACCGCCATGTACGGTTTATCCATCGCAAGGAGGAACGTACCGAGGACGTGGCCAAGCGCTCCTTCGCCTTGCTGGGCCTGATGAGCCGCCTGCCGACGGCGACACCGCCTCGGGTGCAGCCGCAGCGCCCCCCGGAAGAGGGGCATGGCACCAAAATGCTGGGCGTCTCCGGCGGCCAATGGGGCGCGGACGATTACGGTCAGCTCACCTGGCGGATGACCTACCATGACCTGCTGGATAACCGCCGAGGCTTTCTTGACGGCGCGCAGATCGAGGGGCTGGGGGTTACCTTGCGCAGTACTGAAAGTCAGGCGGTGAAACTGGAACGTCTGGACCTAGTCAGTATTCGCTCGCTGAGCCCCCGGGACACTTTCTCCAAGCCGTTGAGCTGGTATGTGGAAGGTGGGCTGGAACGGGCCTGGGCGCAAGGGCGCAGGCTGACCCGGTATGTTCAGGGCGGTGCCGGCCTCAGCTGGCGCTGGCAGGGCTGGCAACCCTATATGCTGCTCAGCGCCCGGGCGGAAAACAACAGCGCTTTCAGCACCTGGATTACTCCGGGCGGGGGCGCCGAGGCCGGGTTGCTTTACAACACCGGCGCCTGGCAGTGGCAACTCAGCAGTGCCGGGCATTACTTTACCAACGACGAATACCGGCATCGTTCCCGGCTCAGCGCTCACTACGCGCTGGGGCGTCAGCATGGTCTGCGCGCCTCCCTGGAACGCGAAGGCTGGCGTGGTGACAGCGACACCGGTTTCAATCTGGAGTGGCGATGGTATTACGACTGATGCTGCTGTTGGTGCCGTTGCTGGTGAGCGGATGCAGCGGCGTGTTCTTCTATCCGATGAAACCCTGGGCGCAGAATCCGGCCCGTCAGGGACTGGATTATGAGGACGTGATTCTGATCCAGCCGGACGGGTTGCGTCTGCACGCCTGGTGGCTGCCGGCCCGTGGAGACAGCATCGCCACCGTCTATTACCTGCACGGTAATGGCGAGAACATCAGCACTCATCTGGCCAACGTGCAATGGATGCCGGAGCAGGGTTTCAATGTGCTGCTACTGGACTACCGGGGCTATGGCTTGTCGGAAGGTTCCGCCGAGTTGCCGGAGGTGTTCGATGACATCCAGCTGGGGCTCGACTGGCTGGTGGCTTCCGGGCGTGCCGAGGGTCAACCGATTATTCTGTTTGGTCAGAGTCTTGGGGCGGCCATGGGAACCCGGGTGCTGGCGCGGCCGGCCAATGAGGACAAGGTCCAGTGCGTGGTGTTCGAGGGCACCTTCGCCAGCTATCGGGACATTGCCAAGGATGTAATGGGGCGCAGCTGGTTGCTGTGGCCGTTGCAATGGTTGGTGGTGCCGACGTTGCCACCGCGCGACTGGGATCCGGAAAACAACATTGCCGCTTTGGCACCGCGCCCGTTACTGATCCTGCACAGCCGGGAAGATCCGGTGATCCCCTATGCGCAGGGCGAGCGCCTGTACCACGCCGCCGAGGCGCCGAAGCTGTTTCAGCCGCTGCGCGGCGGCCATGGTCAGGGAACGAGGGATCCGGCGGTTCGCGCCCGGATCGTCGATTTCCTGCGCAACAAGGCGTGTCTGGGGCGCTGATCACTCGTCCTTGGCGGAAACGCTGTCGTCTTCCTCTTCCCGCTGCGCCTTTTCCTTCTCGATGAAACGGCCGAAGATCAGACCCACCTCAAACAACAGCCACATCGGGATCGCCAGAAGGGTCTGGCTGATAATATCCGGTGGCGTCAGCAGCATGCCAAGCACAAAACAAGCCACCACCACATAGGCCCGTGAGGAGGACAGCTTGGCGGTGGTGGTGGCGCCGGAGGCGATCAGCAGGACGATGGCGATGGGCAACTCGAAGGCGACACCGAAAGCCAGAAACAGCGCCAGCACGAAATCCAGATAGCTGCTGATGTCGGTGGATACGGACACGCCTTCCGGGGCCACCGAAGTGAAGAACTGGAACATCAGCGGGAAGACCACGAAGTAGGCGAAAGCGGCGCCGGCGTAGAACAGCAGCACGCTGCTCAGCAGTAACGGGATCGCCAGCCGTTTTTCATGGCGGTAGAGCCCCGGAGCCACGAAGGCCCAGGCCTGATGCAGGATGACCGGGACCGCCACGAAGATGCTCAGATACAGCGTCAGCTTGAACGGTGCCAGGAAGGGCGCGGCCACGCCGGTGGCGATCATGTGGGTGCCCTCGGGCATTGCCTGCATGAGGGGCGCGGCGATCAGCGTGTACAGTTCCCGGGAAAAATAAAACAGACACAGGAACACCACTAGAACCGCCACCACTGCCCGCAGCAGGCGGTTACGCAGTTCCAGAAGGTGAGCGACCAGCGGTTGCGCGGTATCGCCGTGGTGCTCGTCATTCATTGGGTTTGTTCTCCGCCGGGCTGGAAGGGGGGCGCTCGGAAGAGGCGGGAGTGTCATCCGGAGCGCTCAGATTGGCTTCGCTCTCCGGGGAGGGCTCCGGCTTGCGCCGGGCTTCGGCCACTTCGTGTGGGGACAGCAGGCTGTCCTTGGCCTTGCGGATGCTGTCTTCGTCCAGCCCCATTTCCCGCATCTGTTTTTCCATGCGCTCGCGCATGTCCATGTTCAACGCTTCACGTTCCAGCTCGTTGCGCAGGTTATTGAAGGTGGAACGGGCACGGCCGACCCAGTAGCCCAGGGTACGGGCCGCTTTCGGCAGGCGCTCGGGACCCAGCACCACCAGGGCGATGACAAAAATCAGCAGCAGCTCGGAAAAGCCGACATCGAACATAGGTAGCGGCTCCGCTCAGGTCAGACCTGATCCTTGTCCTTTTCTTTCTGTTCCTGGGTGGTCTCGCTCTGCTCGTCAGCCAGACGTTGCGGGTCCTGCTCATTTTCTCCGTCACGCATGGAGTCCTTGAAGCCCTTGACCGCGCCGCCGAGATCGTTACCGATGTTGCGCAGCTTCTTGGTTCCGAACAGCAGAACCACGATGGCCAGGACGATGAGCAATTGCCAAATACTGATACCGGAAAACATGATTAATCTCCTCGAGAGGCTTTTTCTTCGTGCCCGGACAGGCCGAAGCGACGCTCCAGTTCCGCCAGCACTTGGTCGGGGTGCAATCCTAGGTGGGCCAACATGACCATGGAATGAAACCACAGATCGGCGGTTTCACTGATCAAGGCCTGGGCCTCGCCGCCGGCTTCCAGGTCCCGGGCCGCGAGCAGGGTTTCCACGGCTTCCTCGCCGACTTTCTCCAGGATCCTGTTCAGGCCCTTATGGTACAGACTCGCCACATAGGAACTGTCCGGGGCCGCCCCTTTGCGGGCCTCCAGGACTTGGTGCAATTGGTTAAGAATATCCGACATGGTGTCTCCAGTGCAGGCCCGTCAGTGTAGCAAAGTACGGGCCGGTTCACCTACGCGCGCAACGACCATGCCAGCAACACGGCGCCGGCGCCGGCCAGGGGCCAGGCCCAGCCGCTGCCGGCCAGCAGCGCGTCGATGCCCGCCAGTAGGCCCAGGGCCACCGCGCCGACACCCGCCAGGGCGCGGCGGCGATTGCGTCGCAAGTTTAGTGCCAGGCGGAATTCCATGTCCTGTTGCCGTTGCGGGTGATCGCGCAGATTTTCCAGGGCATCACGCAGCAGGTCCGGCATTTCCGGCAGCTGCGCGGTCCATTCCGGCAGCCGGTTGCGCAGTTTATTGAGGGTGGCGGCTGGGCCGTATTCCTCCATCATCCACGCTTCCAGCAACGGCCGGCCCACGGTCCAGATATCCAGTTGCGGGTAGATGCTGCGGCCCAGCCCCTCGATATGCACCAGGGTCTTCATCAACAGCACATATTGTACCGGCGCCTCGATGTGATATTCCCGGGCCAGATCAAACAGGCGCAGGATCAACGGGGCGAATTCCAACTGTTCCAGGGAGGCGGAGCGTACCGGCGCCAGCAACTGGGTGGCCTCCTGCTCGAAACGATGGCGATCGATCGGGGCGTTGCTCCATCCCGCCCGGATCACCAGATCCACCAGCATCGGGTAATCCTCGCGCATCACCGCCAGGACCATGCGCCCCAGCACGTTGAGGTCATGGCGGGACAGACGTCCGGCAATGGCGCAGTCCACCGCCATATATTGGGGCAGATCCGGGTTGGCCGGATTGACGAAAATATTGCCCGGGTGCATGTCGGCATGGAAGAAATTGTGCCGGAACACCTGGGCGAAGAAGATTTCCACGCCGCGTTCGGCCAGGGCCCGAGGATCGATACCGGCGGCCTTGATGCGCTCGATATCGTTGACCGGGATACCGTAAATGCGATCGGAGATCATCACCTGACGGGAGGACACATCCAGGTGCACTTCCGGGATGTGCAGCAGGGAACTGAACAGGAAATGCCGGCGCATGGTCTCGCTGTTACTGGCTTCCTGCTCCAGGTCCAGTTCGCCACGGATCACGGACTGGTAATCGCGCACCACCCGCACCGGGTGGAAATAGCGGGAATCGGCCCAGAGTTTCTCCAGTATCCGGGCGCCGAAGCCCATCACCCGCAGATCCCGCTCCACCCTCATTTCGACACCGGGGCGCAGCACCTTGACCACCACCTCACGGCCATCCAGCAAGGTGGCCGGATGCACCTGGGCCACCGAGGCGGCGGCCAACGGCCGCTCGTCGAAGGTGGCGAACACCTGATCAAAGGGTTTGGGCAGGTTGGCCTGGACCTTTTGCCGGGCTTCACCGCCATCGAAGGGCGCCACCTGATCCTGCAGACGCGCCAGGGAGTCGGTCCAGTCCGGAGGCAGCAGATCCCGGCGCGTGGCCATCAACTGGCCGAACTTGATGAAGATCGGGCCGAGTTCCTCCAGCGCCAGACGCAGACGTTCGCCTTCGCTGAGGTCGCCGGTACCGCGCCAGCTGGTTGGCACCAGATACTGCAGAAAGACCAGCAGCGGGCGAATGGGGTGCGCCGGAAGCAGGGACAGCAGACGATAGCGGCACACCACCAGGGTGACCGAGAACAAGCGGGCAAACGGTGGCATCAGGGCGTGGAACTCCTTGATAACAAACGCTGAACGCGGGCTTCCAGGCGGTCCACATCACCGCGCAGCTCATCCACGTCCTGGTAGAACTCGTACACGTCCCGGCGCAGCGCCAGCAGGCCGGATTCGTTGCCCAGGTAGTCGCCCACCTGATCGCCGAGGCGGCGAAACGCGTCACGGGCCCAGCCGCCCAGGCGCATGGCGCCCTGGTGCAGGGTCTGCGCCAGTTCACCGCCCAGCGCCGGTTCCAGCATGGCGCCCCAGTCCAGTTGCAGGTCGCGGGCCAGCTCGCGCAGGGACTGCAGCAACTCGCGATTGCCCTCGATGCGAACCGGGCCGCCGATGGCACTGGGTTGGCGTTTCCAGTCCAGCAGCAGCGCGGCCAGATCCACCGGATTGCCGGTGACGCTGACGTCCGCCGCCGCTTCGCTGCGCAGGTACAGCTCGACGCCGTCCTCCACGATCAGCAGAAACACCGCGGTGCGCGGCAAAGTGCTGTGTACCGCCAGCAACCGGCCGGCATGCTGGCGCAGCGCGGCGGCGGTTACCGGGTCGCCGCGCAATGCCGTGTTGATGGCCCGCTCCAGGGCGGCCACGGCGGTGGTGGAGAGCAGTCCGGGATCCGACATCAGGCTTTGAACCCCCGGTGCAGGGCCACCACGCCGCCGATCATGTTGAAGTATTCGGTACGCACGAAACCGGCCTCATCCATCATGCCCTGCAAGGTGTCCTGGTCCGGGTGCATGCGGATCGACTCGGCCAGGTACTGATAGCTGTCGGCGTCGTTCACCACCAGTTTGCCCAGCCGCGGCCAGACCGCGAAGGAGTACAGGTCATACAGCTTGGCGAAGGGCTTGTTCACCGGTTGCGAGAACTCCAGTACCAACAGACGTCCACCGGGCTTGAGCACGCGCAACATGGAGCGCAGGGCCGCGTCCTTGTCGGTGATGTTGCGCAGGCCGAAGGCAATAGTCACGCAATGGAAGCTATTGTCGGCGAAAGGAAGGCACTCACCATTGACCTGGGCCACTTGTGTGTTGTGTCCGCAGCCCGCGTCATAGAGCCGGTCCCGGCCCACCGCCAACATGGCGTCATTGATGTCGGCCAGCACCACCTGGCCGGTTTCGCCGGCCAGACGGGAGAATTTGATCGCCAGATCGCCGGTGCCGCCGGCCAGATCAAGGACCCGCTGGCCCGGGCGCACCCCGGCCAGTTCGATGGTCATGCGTTTGAGGATGCGGTGGCTCCCCATTGAAATCAGGTCGTTCATGACGTCGTATTTGGCCGCCACCGAACGGAACACGCCCGCCACCCGCTGTTGCTTTTCCTGCCAGGGAACCTGCTGGTAGCCGAAGTGGGTTACTTTGTCGTCGTTGGCGTCGGTCATGGGATGTCCTTGAACGGAAAAGGGTGCCGGGCGAACAGGCGCGTCATGATCGCGTCCTCGCGGGCCGCCACGCGCTCGAGCAGGGCGGTCACGCTGGGCACCGGTTTCATTACCCGGAAACTGCGGTCGATGAAATCATACAGGTTCGAGAAGCCCGCCGCATGAGCGGGTTTGCGCACCAGCCGGAAGGTGGTCTGCAGGGTACGTGAGCGGATGTAGCGGTCCAGCCGCGGCCCCAGTTCCGCCACCAGCGTGATCTGTTGCCGGCGCGCTCCGTCATCGCCGAGATCGCGGTAGCCGTCGGCATAGCCGGCCGGGTCCAGCGGCTGATCCAATCGGGGGCCCAGCGTCTGAACCAGGGCTTCATCCAGTTCCTGGGTGAGAATCGCCGCTTCCAGGGCCAGGGCGGAGGTGGCCATGACCCGGTCGGGCAGCAACTTCAGCGCCTTGGGCAGGGCGCGGCGAATCTCGGTGGCCACCGGCAGCAGATCCTGACCGCCGTAGACGTCATCCAGCAGGAAAGTCAGAGCCGGTTGCAGCTGTTGATCGGCGAGCAGGTCGGCGTGGGTATCGGCAAGCCGCTGCCGCTGAGTGGCCCGCAGCCGTTGCAGGCGGGCCAGGAACACCGCGTCATCGCCATGCTGGCGCAGCTGGAAAAAACGCTCCAGAAAATGGCGCAGGCGAAGGCCGGCGCTAGCGGGTGCGGTGCCGGTGTCGGAGGTCCGGGAACTGGGCATGGTCAGAGCGTCTTGGCGAACACCTTGGAATTGCGCTGCCAATTGTACAACTGCTGCCGCTGTGCCGGCAGGCTGTGTACGTCCGCGGGCTGGAACCCCTGCTCCTGGAACCAGTGGGAGGTATGGGTGGTGAGCACGAACAGCCGTTCCAGGCCCTGCTCCCGCGCCCGCCGTTCCAATTGCCGCAACAACTGAATGCCGCGCTCGCCACTGCGGTACTGCGGATGCACGGCGACGCAGGCCAACTCACCGACTTTTTCATCGGGGAAGGGATAGAGTGCCGCGCAGGCGATCACCATGCCGTCCCGTTCGATGATCAGGAAGCGTTGTATCTCGCTTTCCAGCAGCTCCCGGGAGCGGCGTACCAGGGTGCCGTCCGCCTCCAGCGGGGAGATCAGTTCCAGCACGCCGCCGACATCCTCGATGCGGGCGCCGCGCAGGGTTTCGTAAGTCTCCCGCGTGACCATGGTGCCGCAGCCGTCACGGGTGAACAGCTCCTTCAGCAGCACGCCGTCATCGCCGGCGTCCAGCAAGTGAGCACGTGCCACGCCGTTGCTGGCGGCGTGACAGGCGGCGGTAAGATGCCGTTCCAGGGCGCTGTCCTGCAGGCGCTGGTCGGCGAGCAGGCGCCCGGCTTCCTGCGGCGTCAGTTCGCGCAGTATCCGCTGCTGCTCATCATTGATGCGAACGCCATCGCCCAGCACGATCAGCTTGTCGGCGGCCAGGGCGATGGCGGCGGTGGAGGCCACTTCCTCCGCGTTCAGGTTGAACAGTTCGCCGGTGGGGGAGCTTCCCAGCGGTGACAGCAGCACCACGTTGCCGGCGTCCACCTGCCGGCGGATCGGTCCGACCTCAATGCGGCGCACCTCGCCGGTGTGCTGGTAGTCAAAGCCGTCGCGCACCCCTTTGGGCTTGGCGATGACAAAGTTGCCGCTGATCAGCTGGATCGAGGCGTTGTGCATGGGGGTGTTCGCCAGCCCCATGGAGAACAGGCCTTCCAGCTTTAGCCGCAGCGCGCCCACCGCGGCGATCACCGCTTCCAGCGCGGCGCTGTCGGTGATCCGGGTGTGGTGCTCGAAATGGGTTTCCAGCCCGGCGGCGTGCAGGCGCCGGCTGATCTGTGGCCGGGCCCCGTGGACCAGCACCAGACGGACCCCAAGGGTGTTGAGCAGCGCCAGGTCATGCACCAGGGAAGGCAGTAACGGACTGTCCAGGACCTCGCCGGTCATCATCACCACGAAAGTGCGGCCGCGATGCGCGTTGATGTAGGGAGAGGAGTTGCGGAACCAGTTCACCTGGTCGGTAGTACTCACGGTTTTTCTCGGCCAATCAAGGGGATGGGCCAGTATAGCCAGCGCGGCCGGGGCCGCGCCAGGGGGCGAAGCACGCTTACACGCAACACGCTTGCACGCTAACCCCCTAAAACCTGATCGCCGACCTCGAGGCGAATCAGCGTGTTTGCGTGCTGGCGTGTAAGCGTGCAAGCGAATTCACGCCCCGAACAGGCCCTTGAAGAAATAGAAGAACAGAATCGACAACAGCGCGCCGGCGGGCAGGGTGACGATCCAGGAGGTGAAGATGGTGCTGATCACACGCAGGTTGAGCGAGCCGATGCCGCGTGCCATGCCGACGCCGAGCACCGCGCCCACCAGGGTGTGAGTGGTGGAGATGGGCAGGCCGGTGCCGGAAGCCAGCACCACGGTGGTGGCGGCGCCCAGTTCGGCGGCGAAGCCGCGGCTCGGGGTCAGCTCGGTGATCTTGGTGCCCACCGTGGCCATTACCCGCGCACCGAGTACCGCCAGGCCGAAGACAATGCCCATGGCGCCCACCAGAAGAATCCAGCCGGGGATGATCGACTCCTTGCCAATCACACCGCCGTTGGCCAGCACGCTGCTGATCGCCGCCAGCGGGCCCACCGCGTTGGCCACATCGTTGGAACCGTGGGCGAACGCCATGGCGCAGGCAGTAAAAATCATCAGTACCGCGAAGACCCGCTCCACGGAACTGAAGCGAAAATCCTTGTCGGCCTCCGGGTCCGGATGAATCCGGTTCAGAAACAGGACTCCCAGGCCCGCCACCACCAGCCCGCCGGCGACGGCCCACAGGCTGCTGGAACCAAAACTCATTTCCAGACCGACGTGCTTGAGGCCTTTCACCAGGGTGACCTTGGTGATCACGAAGCCCACCAGGAACATGTAGAAGGGCACCACTTTCTTGGCCCGCTGGAACGGGTCGTCATGGTTGAGCACCAGTTTCTGCACGCTCTTTATCAGGGCGAAGGACAGGAAGCCCGCCAGCAGCGGGGACGTCACCCAACTGGCGACGATGGAGCCCACCTGTCCCCAATGCACGGAATCCATGCCGACGCCGACCGCGGCGAAGCCAACGATGGCGCCGACGATGGAGTGAGTGGTCGATACCGGCCAGCCGGCCCAGGAGGCCACCACCAGCCAGATACCGGCGGCGAGCAGGGCGGAGAGCATGCCGTAGATCAGATAATGGGGTGTCTGGTTGAAGACCTCGGCATCAATGATGCCTTTGCGGATGGTGGCGGTGACTTCACCGCCAGCCAGGTAAGCCCCGGCGAACTCGAAAACAATGGCGATCAGAACCGCCTGTTTGACGGTGAGCGCCCGCGCGCCCACCGACGTGCCCATGGCGTTGGCAACGTCATTGGCGCCCACGCCCAGGGCCATGAAGAAACCGGCGCCGCCGGCAATGAGCAGCATCAGGGTGCTGTGTTCGAGCATCCACTCCATAGGGAACCTCTGCTGGTCTGCCGGACCCTAGCGGGCAAGCAACAATTGAAGATGGCCGCCCACCTTTTGGGCGCGGTCGGCCAGGTCACCGATCCAGTCGATGATCTTGTATAGGAACATCACATCCACCGGAGGCAAGCCGGATTCCAATTTGAACAGCTGGGCGCGGATCTGCACCTGCTGGTCGTCGTTGGCCCGTTCCAGGCGATCCAGTTCCTCGATGAGCTCTTCCACCAGACGGATTTCCCGGCCGCTGAAGCCGGTTTCCACCAGTTCGTCCAGTTCATTGATGGCCTTCTTGGCCTGGGCGGAAGTATCGATGGCGCCTTGCAGATAGTCGGTCATGCTATCGGCGAGGCTGGGGGGGAGCGTCATTTGCCGGCCGAGCATGAGGCCGGCGATGTCCTTGGCCTTGTTGGCCACCTTGTCCTGCACGCTGACCAGTTCCAGCAGATCGGAGCGGGGCACCGGCAGAAACAGGCTTTTGGGCAGATTAAGGCGGAACTCTTTCTTCAGCTCGTCGGCCTGGTTTTCCAATTGGGCGATGCGCTGGCGGGCTTCGCGGGCGCGTTCCCAGTCGCCGTCGCGGACCGCGGAGAAGAAATCGCCCAGGCCCAAAGCGCAATCGTGCACGGTGTCGTAATGCTTTTGCAGGGGGCGTATCGGCGATCGGCCGAAAAGGCCGGCAATAGAGCTGCCAAAGGACATAGGGACCCTGTCACGGAATCGTCACTGAAGTGGGCGCGAGTATAGTAGATACCGTCGCTGCTGCCTATTCCATGAAGTGCCGCTGCCTATTTCCCGGGAGAGTGATAGTATCTTCTTAATTATTAGATAGGTTTTTTGGGGGGTAGTAGTGATCGGAGCCATCACCACGGCTCGTCCGTCCCGGGCGTTCGAGCTGGATGTTCGCTGGGTCATGCGTGAACTGCTCGAAGAGCAGCGCGTGACCCGGGAAGACTACAACGTGATCTCCACCACGCCGCGGGAAAGCAGCGAACAGAGCTGGCATCCATTGCAGGTGGTGGCGAAATACCGGCTGGCCGACCGCCAGAATGAACACAACCTCCTCGATATCGATGTGCTCACCGCCTGGCTGGCGAAAAAAAGCGGTCTGAGCCTGTATCACATCGATCCGCTCAAGGTGGAAGTGGACCGGGTCACCGAGGTGATGAGCTACGCCTTCGCCGAACGCCACGGCATCCTGGCCCTGGAGGTGTCGGCGGATACGGTGGTGGTGGGCTGCGACCAGCCTTACCGGCTGGACTGGCGCGAGGATCTGCAGCAGGTGCTGGGGGACCGGGCGGTGCGGGTGGTACTGGCCAATCCCGAAGCCCTGCGCCGCTATCGTATCGAGTTCTACAATCTCAGCCGCTCCATCGCCGGGGCCCGTCGCTCCGGTGGTCAGGGCGGCGCGGATATCACCAATTTCGAGCAGTTGCTGGAAGTCGGTCGCGGTCGCCCGGACGCCGATGACCAGCACATCGTCAACATTGTCGACTGGATCCTGCAGTACGCCTTTTCCCAGCGCGCCAGCGACATTCATCTGGAGCCGCGCCGGGATACCGGGCGCATGCGTTTTCGTATCGACGGCGTCCTGCACGATGTGTATGAATTGCCGGCGCCGGTGATGGCGGCGGTGACCAGCCGCCTCAAGATCCTGTCCCGGCTGAACGTGGCGGAGAAACGCAAACCTCAGGACGGCCGCCTCAAGACCAAAACGCCGGATGGCAACGAAGTGGAACTGCGGCTGTCCACGTTGCCCACCGCCTTCGGCGAGAAGATGGTGATGCGGATCTTCGATCCGGAGGTGCTGGTGCGCAGCTTCGCGCAGATGGGTTTCAGCCAGGAGGATCACCAAGCCTGGCGGGCCATGACCGGCCACACTCACGGCATCGTCTTCGTCACCGGGCCCACCGGCTCCGGTAAAACCACCACCCTGTATTCCACGCTCAAGCAACTGGCGACCAGCGAGGTCAATGTCTGCACCATTGAGGATCCCATCGAAATGGTGGAACCCAGCTTCAATCAGATGCAGGTGCAGTCCAACATCGATGTCGGCTTCGCCGAGGGGGTGCGGGCGATGCTGCGGCAGGATCCGGACATCATCATGATCGGGGAGATTCGCGACCTGGCCACGGCGGAAATGGCGATCCAGGCGGCGCTGACCGGCCACCTGGTGTTGTCCACCCTGCACACCAATGACGCGCCTTCGTCGATTGTGCGGCTCACCGACCTCGGTGTGCCGCCTTACCTGATCACCGCCGCCGTCACCGGCGTCATGGCCCAGCGGCTGGTGCGGACCCTGTGCCCGCACTGCAAGGCGCCGCAGGCGGTGGACGCGGCGTCCTGGCGGGAACTGGTGCGGCCGTTCAAGATGGCTCAGCCGGAAAGCTGGTATCGGCCGGTGGGCTGTCTGGAGTGCCGGGGCACCGGCTACCTGGGGCGCATGGGGGTGTATGAGGCCATGCCGCTGGCGGCGCCGGTAAAAAGCCTGGTCAATCGTGGCGGTGATCTCGAGTCGCTTGCCCGTGAGGCGGTGCGCGGTGGCATGAAGCCTCTGCGCATCAGTGGCGCCCAGAAAGTGGCCGCCGGGTTCACCACGGTGGAAGAAGTGATGCGGGTAACGCCGTCCCCGGATATGCTGTTGGGCTGACACGCATACACGCAACACGCTGGCACGCCATGCTTGCCGACCCTGTAGCGAGACGGGGAGGGCGGATTGTTTGGGAAGGCTGTCATCGCGGGTGCGCAAACATGCTCGCTATTGTTTGCCAGCGATCTGGCTTCGGGTTTAGCGTGTTTCGTGCCAGCGTGCCAGCGTGCCAGCGTGCCAGCGTGCCAGCGTGCCAGCGTGCCAGCGGAAAAGCCCGGACCGGGCCTTTCCTTGTTTCCCGAGGCTGTGGACAATACCACCCATGACAGAACCGGACTATTCCGGCCTGCCCGATGACCTTGCCCAGCTGGTTGACCAGCATTGGCAACGGTTTCAGGAGGCGGGCCATACCCTGCCTGACGCTCTGCTCGCCGATCTGCCCAAAGTCTGGGCGGGTTCCGACTTCGTGGCGGAACACTTCATCCGTGACGGTGAGTTGGGGCCCTGGTTGCTCGAGCACTCCCTGGATCAGCGTCTGGACGCCATGTCCCTGGTTACCCAGGTGCAACAGGCGGTGGCCGCCTGTGTCGGCGAGGACGAATTAAAACAGGTGCTGCGGCGGCTGCGGCAGCGTCATATGACCCGCATCATCTGGCGGGATCTGGCCGGACAGGGCGACTACCACAGCACCGTGGCGGACCTGTCCCTGTTGGCCGACACCCTGATTTCCTGCGCTCTGGAGCAGCTATACGACTGGGCCCGGGCCCGTCAGGGCACACCGACGGGGCCGGACGGGCAACCGGTGAAGCTGGTGGTGTTCGCCATGGGCAAGCTGGGCGCGCGGGAACTGAATCTGTCCTCCGACATCGATCTGATCTTCGCCTATGAACATGAAGGCGAGCTGGAAGGCGAGCGGCGCGCGCTGAGCTTCCACCAGTTTTTTCAGCGTCTCGGCCAGCAGCTGATCAAAGCGCTGGATCAGACCACCGCCGACGGTTTCGTGTTCCGTGTGGACATGCGGCTGCGACCCTGGGGCAAGAGCGGTGCCCTGGCGGTGGGCTTCGACGCCATGGAAAGCTACTACGAAACCCAGGGCCGGGAATGGGAACGCTACGCGCTGATCAAGATGCGCCCGGTGGCCGGGGATCTGCAGGCCGGCGCCCGCCTGGTGGAGCGGCTCAATCCCTTTGTCTATCGCCGTTACATCGACTACGGCGCATTCCAGTCTCTGCGCGAAATGAAATCCCTGATCGAGCGGGAAGTGAACCGCAAGGGGATGCAGGCGGACGTCAAGCTCGGCGCCGGCGGTATTCGTGAAGTGGAATTCATCGTTCAGGCCTTCCAATTGATCCGTGGCGGTCAGTTGCCGGCGCTGCGCCAGCCCAATCTGATCCAGGTGCTGCCGCTGCTGCTCGAGCAGGGCCTGCTGCCCGAGGATGTGGTGGAGGAATTGCGGGACGCCTACGTGTTCCTGCGTGATGTGGAGCACCGGCTGCAGGCGGTGGCGGACCGGCAAACCCAGCGTCTGCCCGACGACGAAGCCGGTTGGGAGCGGCTGACCTTCGCCATGGGGTTTTCCTCACGGCGTGTATTCGAACGCGGTTTGCGTCGCCACCGGGAGCGGGTGCGCTTCCACTTCAGCCAGGTGATCGCCGATCCCGAACAGGAATCCGACGAGCGCCAGAGCGATCAGGATCTGGTGGATGTCTGGCAGGGGCGGCTGGAGCCCGAGGCGGCCATCGCCACCCTGGCGAACATGGGCATTCAGGAGGCGGAGCAGGTCCACGATCTGATTCATGAGCTGCGCGAGAGCCGGGCGGTGGAGAACATGCAGCGTATCGGCCGCGACCGTCTCGACCGGTTGATGCCGTTGCTGCTGGAGGGCCTGGGCTATCAGGGCCACGGCGCGGTCACCGCGGCACGGCTGGTGGCCTTTATCGAAGCGGTACTGCGGCGCAGTGCTTACATCGCGCTGCTGGTGGAGAATCCCGGTGCCCTGACCCAGTTGGTGAAACTGTCCGGCGCCAGCCCCTGGATCGCCGAAAGGCTGGCGCGCCACCCGGTGTTGCTGGACGAGTTGCTGGACGTGGGCACGCTGTACTCGCCGCCCGCCCGGACCGAGCTGGACGATGAGTTGCGCCAGCAACTGCTGAGAGTGGCGGAGGACGACCTCGAGCAGCAGATGGAGGTGCTGAGGAACTTCAAGCAGGCTCACCTGTTGAGGGTGGCGGCGTCCGAAGTGACCCAGGTGCTGCCGCTGATGAAGGTGAGCGATTATCTCACCTGGCTGGCCGAGAGCATTCTCAATCAGGTGGTGATGCTGGCCTGGGAGCCGTTGGTGGAACGCCACGGCAAGCCGTCCCGGGACAGCGGCCAGCCCTGCGATCCGGATTTCGTGGTGGTGGGGTACGGCAAGCTCGGCGGCATCGAGCTGGGCCATAACTCGGATCTGGACCTGGTGTTCTTGCACGATGCCGCCCCCGGCGGCAATACCGACGGTGACAAACCGGTCTCCAACGAGCAGTTCTATGCCCGCCTGGGCCAGCGCATCGTTCACATCCTGTCCACCCGCACCATGAGCGGTCAGCTATACGAAGTGGACATGCGGCTGCGTCCCAGCGGTAAATCCGGGCTGCTGGTGTCGTCCATGGCCTCCTTCGAAAAGTATCAGACTCAGGACGCCTGGACCTGGGAACATCAGGCTCTGGTACGGGCCCGGGTGGTGGCCGGTTGCAACCGGGCGCGCCAGGCGTTCGACGCGATTCGTCATCAGGTGCTGTGCCAGCCACGTGATCCACGGGGCCTGCGTGATGATGTTCTGGCCATGCGCGAACGCATGGTGACGCACCTGGGATCGGGGAAGGAAGGCCGTTTCCACCTCAAGCAGGATCCTGGAGGTATCGTTGATATCGAATTTATGGTGCAATATGGCGTACTCAGATGGGCCTCCTCCCACGGTGAACTGACCCGCTTCACCGATAATGTGCGGTTGCTGGAAACACTTGCCGCTCTGGAACTGATGCCGGCGCAGGACGCCGGATTGTTAAGGGAAGCCTACCTGGCCTACCGGTCAGCGGCTCATCGCGCCTCGCTGCGCAAAGAGAAATCCATCGTCGACGATGCCGAATTCCGCGATTTGCGGGAGGGGGTTCGTGCGATTTGGAAGCAATGGTTCGACCTCGAAGAATAGACGTGCCCGGCAAGGCACGCTTCCACGGGTCATAGTTCTGGGAGAATGACCGCCATGTCCATGGCTGATAGAGATGGTGTTATCTGGCTGGATGGTAAACTGGTGCCCTGGCGCGACGCCAAGGTGCACGTGCTGACGCATTCCCTGCATTACGGCATGGGCGTGTTCGAAGGCGTGCGGGCCTACGAGACCGACAAGGGACCGGCTATCTTCCGCCTGCGGGAGCACACGGACCGGCTCTTCAACAGCGCGCATATTCTCAACATGAAGGTGCCGTACGCCAAGGATGTGATCAACCAGGCGCAAATCGACGTGGTACGGGAAAACAAGCTTCCCCACGCGTACCTGCGTCCGCTGGTGTTCTACGGAAGCGAAGGCATGGGCCTGCGCGCCGCCGGCCTTAACGTGCATGTGGCCGTGGCCGCCTGGGAATGGCCGTCCTACATGTCTCCGGAAGCGCTGGAGCTGGGTATCAAGGTGCGTACCTCCAGCTACACCCGCCATCACGTGAACATCACCATGTGCAAGGCGAAGTCTTCCGGCAGCTACATGAACTCCATGCTGGCGTTGAACGAGGCCCTCTCCGGTGGTGCCGATGAAGCCCTGCTGCTGGATAACGAAGGTTATGTGGCCGAAGGCTCCGGTGAGAATGTGTTCCTGATCCGTGACAAGGTGCTGTACACCCCGGAACTGACCTCCTGTCTGGACGGCATCACCCGCAAGACCATCATCCAACTGGCCGAGGAACGGGGCTATAAGGTCCGTGAGAAGCGTCTCACCCGGGACGAGTTCTACATCGCCGACGAAGCCTTCTTCACCGGCACCGCGGCTGAGGTGACGCCAATCCGTGAGCTGGACGGCCGTATCATCGGTGAAGGCAAGCGGGGGCCAATCACCGAGCAGTTGCAGGCGGTGTACTTCGATCTGGTGCGCGGCAAGCTGGACGAGTACCAGAACTGGCTCACCTTCGCGGTCTGAGACGCGAAGCGGACGCCTGACGCCTGATGTCCGAATCCCAGCGCATCCTTGTCGTCGGCCCCTCGTGGGTGGGTGACATGGTGATGGCGCAGACCCTGTTCGCCGAGCTGCAACGGCAACAGGACTGCGCCATCGATGTTCTGGCGCCTGCCTGGTGCCGGCCCTTGTTATCGCGCATGCCGGAAGTGCGTGCCCCTCTTGATTTGCCGTTCGACCATGGCGATCTGAAACTGGCTGCCCGCCGGACGCTGGGTCGCTCCCTGCGCGGTCGCTACGATCAATGCTTCGTTTTACCCAACTCTCTGAAATCCGCGTTGGTGCCCTTTTGGGCCCGGGTGCCGGTACGCACCGGGTGGCGTGGCGAGATGCGCTATGGCCTGCTCAACGACGTCCGGGTACTCGATAAGCAGCGTCATCCCTTGATGGTGCAGCGTTTCGTTGCCCTGGCGTTGCCTGCCGAGGCCTCTCCGCCGCCGCTTGAGACGATCACGCCGCCGCATCTGGTGGTCAGTGAGGACAGCCTGGAACAGGCACTGCGGGCCCACGGTTTGAATCCGGATGTGCCGGTGCTCGGGCTTTGCCCCGGTGCGGAGTTCGGCCCGGCCAAGCGCTGGCCGGAATACCACTACGCCGAGGTGGCTCGGGACTGGATCAGTACCCGCGGCGGCCAGGTCTGGATTTTCGGCTCCGGCAAGGACCTGCCCGTGGCGGAAGCCATTCGCGATGCGCTGCCCGGGGCGCAGCGGTCGTCGGTACAGTTGCTGGCCGGTAACACCAGCCTGGAACAAGCGGTGGATTTGCTGTCCGCCACTGATGCCGTGGTCAGCAACGATTCGGGACTGATGCACATCGCCGCCGCTCTTGGCCGTCCGTTGGTGGCGGTTTACGGCTCCACCTCTCCGGACTTCACGCCACCACTGGGTTCGGCGGTGCGGGTGGTGCGTCTGGGACTGGATTGCAGTCCCTGTTTCCAGCGTGAATGCCCCCTGGGCCATCTCAATTGCTTGCGCCAGCTGGAACCGGCGCGGGTGATCTCTGCTTTGCAGGATCTGGCCGTCAAGGAGGATTGAGGGTGCGTATACCCCAGAAATACATTGATCCGGATTGGCGCCCGGCGCTGATCAGCCGGCGCCTGGATCACGCCGCTGCCTGGCTGGCGTTGCCGGACAAGGAACTGGTGGATGAACCCAACCTGCGCTATGGCGGCAGCATGCACGTCTATTGTCTGCGAATGGACGATGGCACGGCGTCGAGTCACAACCTCTATATCAAATGCCAGTGCAATCAGCGTCGGCGGTCTCCGCGCCATCCTCTGCGGGGGCGGGCCACCCTGGAAACGGAGTTCAGAGCGCTGTCCGCCTGCTTGAAAAAGGGTGTGCCGGTGGCGCGGCCGGTGTTTTTCGATCACTTCGTCGATGACAACGGTGATGAGCATTATGTCCTGGTGAGCCTGGGACTGGACGGCTTCCAGAGTCTCGATCAAATCGATATGCCGGCACTGCCGCCGGCGCGGCGCCGGCGTTTGCTGGAAGACGTGGGAATGACGCTGCGTTTCATGCATCTGCGGGGCTTTGCCCATCGCAATCTCTACCCCAAGCATGTGTTCGTGGCCTGGCGGCCGGCACTGGAGCGGTTCGACGTCCGTTTCATCGATCTGGAAAAGACCCACCTGTTCACCGGATTCCGGCACCTGTTCCGCGATTTGGAAAGCCTGGCGCGGCGCAGCAAGAATGTCAGCCGCCGCGATCAACTCCGGTTTCTCAAGTATTACCTGGACACCGGCCATCTCAGCGAGGATGGCAAAATTCTCGCCCGCTGGCTGGCTCGTAAACTGCGTTATCGTTGATAGACCGCTATGATGGCGGGCGACCTCTAACAGGCCAGGAAGCACATGCGTGTTCTGCTGATCAAAACCTCGTCCATGGGGGACGTGATCCACACCCTGCCGGCGTTGACCGACGCCCAGGCGGTGGTGCCCGGATTGCGTGTGGACTGGGTGGTGGAAGAAGCCTTTGCGGATCTGGCGGGTCGGCACCCGGCGGTGGAGCAGGTGTTGCCCTGTGCTTTGCGCCGCTGGCGCCGCCATCCTTTGAGGGTTCGCCGCAGCGGTGAATGGGGCGGTTTCAGAGCACGCCTTCAGGCGACCGAATACGACGCGGTGATCGACGCCCAGGGGTTGATCAAGAGCGCTTTCCTGACACGGCTGGCGCACGGGCCCAAGTACGGCCTTGACCGCACCTCCGCCCGGGAGGCCTTGTCGGCCCGAGTACTGGATCATCCATTGCCGATCCCCCGTGGCGGGCACGCGGTCAGCCGGGTGCGGGAGCTGTTCGCCCGCGTGTTCGGCTACACCACGCCGGACAGCGCCCCGGACTACGGTTTGCACAGGCAACAGGAGGCGCGCTCTCTACTGACTCCGGGCGCGAACCTGGTGTTTTGCCACGGCACCACCTGGCCCACCAAGCACTACCCCGAAGCGTTCTGGCGCGAACTGGTGGAATGGGCCGATGAGGCCGGACACCGCGTGCACCTGCCCTGGGGCGATGAAGCCGAAAAACGCCGGGCGGAACGGCTGGTTCGTGGCGTGCCCGGCGCGCGAGTGCTGCCGCGCCTGTCATTGGAGGCGCTCACCGAACGATTCCTCGGCTGGGATGCCTTCATTGCCGTGGACACTGGACTGGCTCATCTGGCCGCCGCCACCGGCATGCCCGGGGTGGCGCTGTACGGCCCCACCGACCCGCGGCTGACCGGTGTCTGGGGCAGCCGCGCCCAGTCCCTGGGCGCGGAATTTCCCTGCGCGCCCTGTGTGCAGGAGAAATGCACCTACCGGGGCAGTCTGGGCAAAGGGGTGGAACCACCCTGCTTCAGCAGTCTGAAACCGCAGTGGGTGTGGCAGCGGCTGCTGGAGGTCACGGATCCATGAAGCTGGCCTTTGTGTTGTTTGAATACTTCCCCTATGGCGGCCTGCAGCGGGACATGCTCGCCATCGCCCGGGAGGCACAGTCCCGGGGGCAGGAGGTCACGGTGTTCACCCGCGCCTGGCACGGTGCGCCGGAACCCGGGCTGGCGGTGGAAACCTTGCCGGTGCACGACGGCATGAACCATGTTCGCGATGATCGCTTCGCCCGGCAGGTGCGGGACCGACTGGCAGGCTTCGACAGCGTGGTGGGCTTCAACAAAATGCCGGGACTGGATTGGTATTACGCCGCCGACGGCTGCCTGGCGGCCCGTTATCGGGGCGTGCGGCGCTGGCTTTCCCGCTACCGCGACAAACTGGCCAAGGAAGCCGCGGTGTTCGGTGCGGACGCCGCCACCCGGATCCTCTCTATTTCGCCGCCTCAGCGAGCCTTGTACCAACGCCACTACGGTACCGCCGACGAGCGCTTCGTGGATCTGCCGCCGGGCATCCGCCGTGACCGCATCCCGCCGGAGGACTACGCCTCCCGCCGTCAACGCCTGCGAGCCGGGCTGGGGCTGGCCGAGGACACGCCGATGTTGCTGTTCGTCGGTTCCGGTTTTCGCACCAAGGGGTTGGATCGCGCCATCGCGTTGTTGCCGGATTTGCCGGAGCGGATCCCTTTGTATGTGGTGGGCGATGATAACCCGGCGCCTTACCTGCGCCGTGCCCGCCGTCTGGGGGTGCGGGACCGTGTGCACTTCATGGGCGGTCAGGATAACGTGGCGGAATGGCTGTGGAGCGCGGACCTGCTGCTCCATCCCGCCTATGCGGAGAATACCGGCACCGTACTGCTGGAAGCGGCGGTGGCCGGCTTGCCAGTGCTGACCACTCCGGTTTGCGGTTACGCGCCCTATATTGAGCGGGCAAACATGGGCAAGGTCAGTGCCGAACCCTCAGCCACCGACGTTAAGGCACTGATGGCCACGTCACGGGACCAATGGCGTCAGCGTGGCAGGGCGTTCGCCGAGAGCGCGGATATCTACCATCTGGTGCGTCACGCGGTGGACGCTATCGAACGCCATCCAAGGAAGTCTTCATGACGCTGTATCTGCGTGACGATCTGGCCGAGGTCTGGCGTGGCGAAGACCCGTTCGAACAGGCCGCCCGCCAACAGGGGGAGGTGTTCCGGGAGCGGGAGGGGCGCCGCACACTGCGTTTCCAGACCGGGCGCGGGCATTATTTTCTCAAGTACCACGGTGGCATCGGCTGGGGTGAAATCCTCAAGAATCTGACCCAGGCCAAACTGCCGATCCTCGGCGCCATGTCGGAAGTGCGCGCCATTCGCCGGGTGGCGGAAGCCGGGCTGGATACGCTCACCATCGTCGGCTATGGCGAACGCGGCCTCAACCCGGCGTCACGGCAAAGTTTCCTGGTCACCGAGGAATTGCTGGACACCGTGAGCCTGGAAGAGCTCGGCGAAACCTGGCGCGACAACCCGCCGCCGGCGGCCTTTAAATGGGCCTTGATCCGGCGTGTGGCGGAGATTGCCAAACGCATGCACGATGCTGGTGTGAACCACCGTGATTTCTACCTGGGGCATTTCCTGATGCCCCGGGATGCGGCCGCCGCGCACGATGCCACCGCGCCGTTGTATCTGATTGACCTGCACCGCTCCCAGGTGCGCGGGCGGGTGCCGCGTCGCTGGCGGGTCAAGGATCTGGGCGGCTTGTATTTCTCCACCGCCCGCTTTTCTCTGACCCGGCGCGATGTGCTGCGCTTCGTACGGATCTACACCGACATGCCGTTACGGGAAGCGCTCAGCGACAAGACGCCGCTACTGAATGCCAGTCGTCGCGAGGGCGAGCGCATCTATCAGCGCTACTTCGAAAAAACACCGACGTTTCCGTTGCCGTTCGCCGAGCATCCGGGAAAGGATATCTGATCATGAGTGCGGCGTTTTCGGTGGTCATTCCGGCCTATAACTACGCTCACTGCCTGGAACGGGCGGTAAAGTCGGTATTGGCCCAGGACTATCCGCATTTTGAAGTGCTGGTGATCGACGACGGGTCCACCGACAACACGCTTGAGGTCATGGAGAGGCTGGTTTCGGAGAGCGCCGGGCCGTTACGGTGTCTGACGCAGCGTAACCGTGGTCCGGCCGCGACACGTGCCAGAGGCGTGGAAGAAACGTCCAATGAATGGCTGATTTTTCTGGATGCGGATGATGAGCTGTGCGCCGGGGCGCTCTCTGCTTTCGCCAGCAGCGTGCAGGCTCACCCGCAGGCGAAGGTGGTGATCGCGGGGCATTATGCTTTGACGGAAGGGAAAGTCGTGCCGGTTCCTCCCGGGCCCGTTGGCGATGACCAGGAGCGCAACTTCGCCCTTTATTTAAATAAAAAAATCCAATTCAGCAATGGCGCCAGCGCTATCCACCGGGAGGCGTTTGCCACGGTGGACTTCCGTGAAGAGCTGCGTCATACCGAGGATATGCCGGTGTTTGCCCATCTGCTGGCTTGCTACACGGCCGTGGCATTGCCTGAGCCATTGTTGAACGTGCATAAACACCCGGGTAGCCGCCGGAATGATCTGCAGGCCGCCTTGTCGGTGGGAATGGCATTGGAACAGCAGATATTCGAGAACAACGGCTTGCCCTCCTGGGCAATGGCGTACCGGAAGCCGTACCGGGCCCGCCGTGCCTTGTCGCTGCTGAAGCTGGCGGATAGAGGGGGATGGCCGGATCTGGTTCAACGCTTTTATTTTCAGGCATTGCGTGCCGCCCCCGGGCTGGCTTTGCGGCCCCGTTATGTACGCCGGCTGATTGCCAGCCTGTTTAAAAAGGGGGCTGCATGACCGGTGATTCTCCGTTGTCACTGTCGCAACTCTCCCGTCGCGATTGGGGGGAGGTGGCCGCATTCACTCTGATGGTTGGTGATGAACCTTTATATGCGGATCGCATCCTGCGTCATCTGCCGGGACGGCGGCTGGCCATGCGCGCGCGCTGGCGCGGTGAGCTGGTGTTCGCGAAGTTGTTCTTTCAACCCGAGGCGGAGAAAGCCGCTCCGGAACAGGAGCGGCAAAAGGCGCTCCTGGCCGCTGGTCTGCCCACCCCTGAGCCTCTGGGGCTGCACCAGTTGGACGATGGTACGGTGGCGTTGACCCGATGGTGTGAAGGGGAGCCCGCGGGTGCCGCCCTTCGTCACCAGGAAGACCAAGTGATGCCGGCTGTGCTGGACAGCGTTTTTGGGTTATATCAAGCCGGTTGGCGCCAGCGCGATCTGCATCTGGATAATTTTCTGTTCGACGGCCGGCAAGCACTGATTCTTGACGCGGGTGATATTGACACCCTGCCTGAAGGCAGGCGCCGACCGGGAGCCATCCTTGATAACCTGGCGCTGTTTTGTGCTCAGGCTCCCCTGGATTTGCATGACACTTTGCTGAATCGGGTGGCGGCTGCTCTGAGCGAACGAGGGCTGCCGTCAGCCCGTTTAAAAGCCCGGGTACATCGCCATTCCATACGGCGGATCGCCAGTGCTCTGAGGAAATGGCGCCGGGCGTCGTCGGCTATTGCCAGTCATAGCGACGAGCATGGTGACTGGCTCGTGCAGCGTGCCTTGCCGGACGAAGAAAAAAAGACGCTGGCCAGAGCGTTGGTGGCGCCGGATTCCCTGCCATTAATAAAAAAGGGCAGTCGTATCAGCGTTCATGGTGATGAGCATTGGGTGATCAAGCACTACCGCGATACCAGTTGGAAGGCGCGTCTGAAACAGCGCTGGTTTCGTGGCAGAGCCGATGTGTCCTGGTTGATGGGCTGGACCTGGGCGCTGTTGGGCATACCAACACCGCGTCCCGTCATGCTGCTAAGGCGTCGCGATGCCCAGGCAGTGATCGCCTTTCCCCGTATAGACAGTGTAGCGCTAAGCTATCTGATGGAGCATGATCCACCCCGAGCGCATCGTATCGCGCCGCAAGCTGAGTATTGGTTGGATAGGCTTCATGGCGCCGGATTTTGGCACGGTGACACCAAAGCGCAGAACGTTTTGGTGGATGCCCTGGAACATATTCATTGGATTGACCTGGACGGTGCCGGATTCAGTCGCTGGCACGAACGAGGGGTGCGTAAGGGTAAGCGGGAAATGAAACGTTTCCATGACAATTGGAAGCAATTCTCCGGGAACTAGCCTAGAGCTAGTTCCCGGAAAGCCTGATGGTATTGCTCGATTCCAAACTTGTCTTCCATTACCTGATGCTGCGCTTTTGCTATTGTTCGGAGATCGCTCTCGGTGCATGTGGTCAGAGTGAGCAAGCGTTTGGCAAGCGCCTGACTATCTTGAGGCGGCAGCGTCCATTCGGGATTCGGTAGAATTTCCGGTATACCTCCTACGGAGGTGCCAAAAGCGGGGACTCCTGCACTAATTGCTTCCAATATGGAAATTGGCAGCCCTTCGCTCACCGATGGCATAATAAAGACGTCGAAGGCACTCAGATAGCGATAAGCATTTTTGAAAGGGCCGCAGAGAAATAGCCGATTCTGAAGAGCTTGCTGTTTGATCTGTGCCTTAAGAGCGGCCTCTTCGCTTCCTCCACCAATGATAGCCACTGGAAGAGCCGCAGGTTCCTTTGCCAGCGCGTGGACCAGATAGCGGTGTCCTTTCACTCGATGCAAGCGCCCGATGGTGCCCGCCAGACGGCCGACATGACTAGGGATGCCGAGGGCTTTGCGAGCTTCCTCCCGTGAAAGAATGTTATTTTGAACCAATTCTTCGTTTACTGCGTTACGAATGACTTTTACCTGCTTAGAGGAAAATCCACTTCGAACTAAATCCTCAGCCACAGCTTCGGAAACGGCAACGATAGTCCAACTGCGCAGCCATAAACGGAGAAAGAGCTTCCTTCGAGGTTTTCGGAACTGCCCGATGCCATGAATGACCGCGATTTTTCTAGGTATATTCAGGAAAAGCTGCATTAGAGCTATCAGAATCGTTGGGGTGACGCGGTGGGTTATGACAACATCAAGTGAGGCTCGCCTGAGCTTGGTTAATAATTCGATCAAAACGGAGAATCGAACCCGTTTTAGCTGCTTTTTGGTGAAGTGGCAGTGTACCATATTGCAGTTCAGGCGGTTTTCTGCGTGGTTGCTATCACCATGCAGAACGTAGAAGTCGAACTGGTGATCTGGGAAAGCGCGAGCGACCTCCTCGAATAGATCAACTCCTTGAACCGTGGTGTTGGCGTATTTGCAAATCTGGGCGATGCGCATCTCATGACACCTTTTGGAGGATGGGATTATGTTGTGTTCTGTAGATGCCAATTAATAAAGCCATTGGAATCCAGACGCTCGGCCAGTTGTACATAAAAGGTGTATAGGGGTGAATGCCATCAAATAGTACAGCTACCAACCCGGTAGTCAGTGCTGCTAGTGATAGATGCGCTTGCCTTCCCTGTCGTAATGATTTTAAAGCGGTAGGTAGCCAAATCATTGTCCATAGAGCAAGCCCTAAAAAGCCCAAATAGTAAACTAAAGAAAGATAGTAATTATGTGGATGGTCGATGGCCTCATGTACGCCGTCCATCGGGCGGACAATATGAATGGCCTCTGTCTTGTTGGACATGCCATGACCAAATAGAGGGCGCTCCTTGATCATCTCCCAAGTACCTTCCCAAATCACGATTCGGTTGCTGGAGCCTCGGTCAACAATCATACCTGGATGAATAGCAAGAATGCCGCCCGCCACAGCAACAATGAGTGCCAGTGGGATCAGAAGGCGCTTCTTTAATGTTACCAAGGGTAATACAAGACACCCGGCCATTAAGGCGACCAGCGTGGACCGGCGCTGATTGGCGATCAGGTAGATAACGATCAATATGGTGGCAAAATAAGGCGCCAGTGTTGTCGCCCAGCTCTTGGGTAGCCGAGAGGATGCCAAAAAGGCAAAGAACGGCAAAGTTATGAAATACATACTGGCATAAAGCTGGTTGGTGTCGAGTGTGATAAAGCGATTGATTTGGAAGGTCTCAAACAATCCGCCATACAATTCGCTAGTGAATGGGCGCCCGACAACGAAATAGTAGCAATAGAAGTCGATAATTGCGATGACTGAGGCGAAGCAGACGCCGATCAGCATGCCACCCCAAAATGCTTTGGGGGCTCTTCTGATAATGGTCTCCACGAAAATGAAGAAAGTGAAGATGTGAAAGAAAGCCCTAAGAAACCGGCTGGGATTGGGTGCATCGGAAAAAAAAGTAGAGACTGTGGCATACAGGAGGAAGAAGAGTAGGGGGATGTGCTTCTTCAAAAGAGAGAGTAGGTTGGTTCGGTTGGTTTTCATCGCGTAAACAAACGCTGGAATAAAGAAAAGCGCATCCAATACGTTTAGTACGCGAGGGCGGCGGCCAAACATTAATAAGCCAGAAAACAAAAGACAGAAAGAAACTGCCATCCATAGCAATAGCAGCTTTTCTTTTCTAGCCATTGAGATGCTCCGTGTGAGTCATTTATATATAGGGGGAAATGCTGTCCGGCTGATGCTTGAAGCGCTTATGCACCCACAAATACTGCTCGGGGTGCTTGCGCACGTAGTGCTCGATGGTGCGGTTGATCAGGGCGCTGTCGGCTTCGTCGTCGCCGCTGGGGAAGTCAGGTAGCGGTTCGCCGAATTCGATCTTATAGCGCCCGCCGGGCAGGCGGTAATGGGCACAGGGGATCACCGCCGCTTTGCCCAGGCGGGCGATACGGCTGGTGGCGGTGATGGTGGCCGCCGGCACATCGAAAAACGGTGCGAATACGGCATGTTCGGTGCCGTAGTCCTGATCCGGGGCGTACCACACCACTTCGCCCTGGCGCAGCAGCCGCACCGTTTGCCGCAAGTCGCGGCGGTCCACTGAGTGTTTTATCCAGGTGCCGCGGCCTTCGGTGATCAGGTGATCCAGCAGCGGGTTGTCATTGGGGCGGTAGACCGCACTGAAGGTAAAGAACTTGCCCAGCAGGCGGCTGCCCACATCGATGGAATTGAAGTGCATGCCCAGCAGCAGGACTCCCTGGCCGCGCTCTCGAGCGGCTTCCAGGTGCTCCAGGCCAGTGACCGAGAGCCGCTGGCCCAGGTCGATGCGGCGGTTGTGGAAGCTGCCCGCCATCTCCATCAAGGCCTCGCCGGTGCTGACCATGACTTTCCGGGCCAGGGCCTCCCGCTCGGTGTCGGAGAGTTCGGGAAAGCACAGACGCAGATTGGTCACGGCGATATGCCGCCGCTTCCTGGCCAGCCACCAGGCCACATGCCCGATGCCGCGCCCCAGCGCCAGCAGCAGGTCCCAGGGCAACTGGCCGATCAGCCAGAACAGGGCCAGGCCCACACGTGTGGGCCAAAGGCGCGGGTCGCGGGGATCCGTGGGGCGTTGTCGACGTTTAGCCATGGTGCGGTTACTGCGACTGCGGTTGCGGGTGCCGCACGGGCGGGCGGATGGTGTCACGGGTGCTGAGGCTGGCCAGCATCAGAGCCAGTGGCATCCACAGGCTCATCCAACTGGGGTGGAACGGCACCAGCAGATAGGCGCCCACCGCCAGCATGGCGAGCAGGCCCGGTACCGCGGCGATCAGGAAGATCGCCCCTTCGCGCAGGTTCTGTTCACCGTCCGGCAGGCGCCAGGCGGGCACCGCCCAGGCGGCGATGAACAGAATCAGACCCACCAGCCCGGAGGAGTGGATGACCGCCAGCAGCACATTGTCCGGGTGGGGAATGATCCGCAGCGCCTCGTCCACGCCCACCAGCAGTGATTCTCCGGTTTCCTGGCTGAGGCCGTTGCCGAAGAAGGGATGGGTGAAGTACTGGCTCATGTTGCCGAGCACCTCGAAATCCAGGGACAGGTACAGCGCCACCGCCGCGGCGAGCATGCCCAGTATCCGCTGTTCCGCGCGCAGCAGTACCCAACTGAGCGCCGCCACCAGCAACATGATGCCGGTATGCCATTGCACCAGCACCAGGAAGCCGAATCCCACCAGGGCGCCGGCGGCGCGCCGTCCGCCTTTGGCACTGATGCCTTCCTCCACCGCCTGTGCCAGCAGGATGAAACAGGGCGTGACCAGGGCCATGGTGGTCAGCAGCGGGCCGGGTTGCGGCAGATCAAAAATCAAACGTACTGACTCGCCGAACAGAGGGCTGCCCAGGGACTGGGTGGTGTAGTAGCTGATCATGATCACCACCAGCAGCACGGTGGAGGTGAGGGCGCCGTTGGTCAGCGCCTGCTTGAGCGTGTGCCGGTAATACAGATGCAGCCAGCGCAGAATCCCCACCAGGGTGATGATCTCCACCACCCCGCGCACGGTGCGAGAAGTATTGGCGTTGTCCGCCCAGGCCATGGTCAGCAGCAACCAGCCAAGCAGAGCGTACAGCGGCACCAGCCAGGGAGACAGCAGCAAGCGGCGATCGCCGCTGACCACGGCCCGGGTCAACAGGGTCAGTGACGGCAGAAAGAACAGCACGTCCACCACGTTGAGAAGGGCGACCCGGGAATGGAACAGAAAGGGTCCGGTGAACATCACCGCGAAGGAAACCGTCAACCAAAGCCGCAGTCCCCGGCCTTCCAATACGTTAGGGCGCAATGCCGTCATAGATGCTTATCCCGTTGATCGCTCCCGGTCCTCCATCGAGGGAGAACCTGATAAAGCCCTTGCGTGCATGTTGTCCGCCTTCACCGGCGAGTCGGAAGTGTACTGAGCGCGCCGGGGAAAAACCACAGCCCGGCGGGCAGCCGGCAGCGACGCCGGAGGCGACAGTGTCGACAGTGTCCTATGCTACACTGCGCGGCAAATATTGGCTTGCGCCGCTATTCCGACTGAGTAGGTCTGAGCAGGTGCTTGAGGAGACGGTGATGCACAACCCGCAAATTCCCCCTTTCGGCCAGGCCCGGGTGCTGGTGGCCGGTGATGTCATGCTGGATCGCTACTGGCATGGGCCCACCGGGCGCATCTCGCCGGAAGCGCCGGTGCCGGTGGTGCGGGTCACGGACATCGAGGATCGTCCCGGCGGGGCCGCCAACGTGGCCCTGAACATGGCCGCGCTGGGCGCCAAGGCCTCTCTGGTGGGGGTCACCGGTGATGATGAGGCCGCTCGTCTGCTTGAGGAGCGGCTCGCCGCGGCGGAGGTCACCAGCCGTTTTCAGAAGATCCCGGGGTTGCCCACCATCACCAAACTGCGGGTGGTGAGTCGTCAACAGCAATTGCTGAGGCTGGATTTCGAGGAATCGTTCCAGGGCGAGGATCCGGCTCCGTTCGCCGCCGAGGTGGAGCAGGGCCTGCGTGACTGCGGGGCTCTGGTGCTTTCCGATTACGCCAAGGGCGCACTGCGGGATTGTCAGGGACTGATCGCGCTGGCGCGTCAGGCCGGAGTGCCGGTGCTGGTGGACCCCAAAGGCACGGACTTTGAACGCTATCGGGGGGCCACTCTGCTGACGCCCAATCTGGCGGAGCTGGAAGCGGTGGTCGGACCGGTGCCGGACGAGAAAACCCTGGTCGCCAAAGGGCAGGCACTGCTGTCCAGCCTGGACCTGGAAGCGCTGCTGGTGACGCGCAGCGAAAAAGGTATGACGCTGATTCGCGCCGGCAAACCGGAACTGCACCTGCCGGCCCGCGCCCGTGAAGTGTTCGATGTCACTGGCGCCGGCGACACGGTGATTTCCACCCTGGCGGTGGCACTGGCCGCCGGCAGCCCCATGGAAGAGGCGGTGGCGCTGGCCAACATCGCCGCCGGCATCGTGGTGGGCAAACTGGGCACCGCGGTGGTGTCGGCACCAGAATTGCGCCGGGCGGTGCACCAGACCGGCGGCCTGGGACGGGGCGTGATGACCGAGGAGCAATTGCTGGTGGCGATCGAGGACGCCCGCGCCCAGGGAGAAAAAATCGTCTTTACCAACGGCTGCTTCGACATCATCCACGCCGGCCACGTGGGTTACCTGGATTCCGCCCGCCGTCTGGGCGACCGCCTGGTGCTGGCGGTCAACAGCGACGCCTCGATCACCCGCCTCAAAGGCCCCGGCCGCCCCATCAATCCGCTGGAGCGGCGCATGGCGGTACTGGCGGCGCTGGAAGCGGTGGACTATGTGGTGGCCTTCGACACCGACACGCCTGAACCGCTACTGGAAAAGGTGAAGCCCGATGTCCTGGTCAAGGGCGGCGATTACGCCGTCGATCAAGTGGTCGGCGCCGACATCGTCAAAACCTACGGCGGCAAGGTGGAAGTACTGGACTTCGTCGAGGACATTTCCACCACGCATATTGTGCAAAAAATCAGGAAAAATGAAGGGTAAGTTGACAGTTGATAGTGGACAGTTGACAGCGACGCGGAAAAAAAACGGAGCGATCTGAGATTAGAAAGGCCGCGCCCAAAGATTGGGAGTGGCCTCTTTACTTTTAAGAAGAAGACATGAGTCAACTCCGTCGTTGCCAATATGCAAATGGTCATTGCAATAACGCACTTTTTTGCTTTTCGCTGTCAACTGTCCACTATCAACTGTCAACTGCTTCTCCGGTGTTTGGCCGGGGTCTCCCCGGTCCAGCGCTGGAACGCGCGGATGAAGGCGGCGGGTTCGCTGTAGCCGAGCAGGCGGGCGATGTCCTCGACGCTGCGTTTGGAGTCCGCCAGGTAGTTCAGGGCCTTGTTCAGGCGCACTTCGTCGAGAAGCTGCTGGAACGGCTGGCCTTCGGCGCTGAGGCGGCGGCGCAGGGTGCGTTCCGGCAGATCGAAGGTGACGGCCACCTGGGCGGCGCCGGGGAAATCCTCCAGAAACAAATCCAGATAGGCGCTGACGCGGGCGGCCAACCGTTCGCTCGGGTTCTGGCGGCGTGCCAGCAGAGCATCGCATTGTGAGCGGTAGAGTTCATGGGCGCTGCGGTTGTAGCCCGGCAGGGGCACGGCCAGATCACGGTTGCTGATGGTGGCCTGGCACCAGGGCATGTCGTACTTCACCGGCGCGCGGAAAAACTGTTCATAAAGTTCGCCGTGTTCCGGTTCGGGCAGGGGCAACCAGACTTCCTTTGGTGTCAGGTCCAGGCCCAGCTGCGTTTGGATATCGTTGACCAATTTGAAGGTGCCGACCATGTCGCGCTCGATGAGAATGCGGCGCACCGGCTCAGGCAGCGGAATCGGCTTCAGAATCAGGGCAGTGGTGTCATTGCCCGGCACCAACGACAACTCGCCGTAGAGATAGGTCAGGGATTGATAACGGACGCCGAGCTGGAAGCCATCGAAGGCGCTGGCGCTGGTCATCAGCAGCATGGTCAGCGGGCCGTAGCCGGCCAGCCCGAACCGCTTTCCCATCTCCATGCCCAGTTGCGGGTCCTCCGCCAGGGGCAGCAATTCCGCCAGTAATCGCAGTTCCCGATCGCGCTCGATTTCACCGTTGGGATCCAGTCTGGCCGCGTCCAATCCGTGCCGTGCCAATACCGGCGCGCACTGGATGCCGCGCTGCTCCAGCAGATCCAGGGTGTACATCAAGGCAAGAACGGAGCGTTGTGACATAGGTGTCTGGTCGTGGCCGGAATTATCAATTTCCAGGTCAGCCTAACACGTTCCCGCCGACGGTCGCCAAGCTAGACTGCGGGCATGGCGTGTCCAACAGGAGAACAATATGAACAGTAAGGTGAACCTGGAGGTTCGCGATCGGACCGATCTGACCACCAAGGTGGCGATCGTCGGTGGCGGCTTTGGTGGCCTGTGCATGGCGATCAAACTGCGAGAGGCCGGGATCGAGGATTTCGTGGTGCTGGAGAAAGCCGCCGAAGTAGGCGGCACCTGGCGGGACAATACCTATCCCGGTGCCGCCTGTGATGTGCAATCGCATATGTACTCCTACTCCTTCGAAGGCAATCCGGATTGGTCGCGCCGCTACAGCGGCTGGCGGGAGATTCAGGACTACATCCTTCAAGTCACGGACCAGCACCGGCTCCACGACAACATCCGTTTCAATTCGGAAGTGCGCGCTGCCCGTTTCGATGAAAAGCGGGCCCGCTGGACGCTGCGGCTCACCGATGGCACCACGGTGGACTGTCAGCACTGGGTGCTGGCCACCGGTCCGTTGCATGTGCCGTCGATACCCCAATTCCCGGGACTGGAAAACTTCAAAGGCAAAGTGTTCCATTCTTCCCAGTGGGATCACGACTACGACCTCAGCGGCAAAAAAGTGGTGTCCGTCGGCACCGGTGCCAGTGCCATTCAGTACGTGCCGGAGATCGCGCCGAAGGTGGATCAGCTGACCGTGGTGCAGCGCACCCCGGGCTGGATCGTGCCCCGTGATGAGAGGGCTTATTCACAGCGGGACAAGAGCTGGTTCCGCCGCTTCCCGCTGTTGCGCAAGCTGCATCGGGCGCGCTTGTACTGGAGCAACGAGTCTCGGGTGCTGCCGATCTTCCATCCGCGTCTGGCGTCGCTGCTGGAGCCGCTGGTGAAGCAGTTCATCCGCTATCAGGTGAAGGACAAGGACACCGCCCGCAAGTTGACGCCCAACTATCGGCTGGGCTGTAAGCGGATCATGATTTCCAATCGTTATTACCCCACCTTCAACCGGCCCAACGTGGAGCTGGTCACCGAAGGGGTGAAGGAAATACGGGAACACAGCATTGTGTTCAGTGACGGCAGCGAGCGGGAAATGGACTGTCTGGTGCTGGGGACCGGCTTCGTGGTGGATCCGCGCATCTACATGAAGGATTTCGAGATCACCGGGCTGCCGGGCCATCGTCTGCAGGACGACTGGCGCAACGCTTCCGAGGCCTATCTAGGGATCAGCGTGGCCGGTTATCCGAACATGTTCCAGATGGTTGGACCCAACACCGGGCTCGGCCACAACTCCATTATTTTCATGATCGAATGCCAGGCTCGTTATATTGTCGATGCCATCGGCAAGGTGGCGCGGCGTGGCGTGGACTACCTGGATGTGAAGCGCTCGGACATGGACGCCTTCAATGACCGGTTGCAGAAGGATCTCAAGGGCACGGTGTGGCAGAGCGGCGGCTGTTCCAGTTGGTATCAGCAGGCGGATGGCCGCAACGTGGCGATCTGGCCGTACTCCACCTGGCGCTACTGGCTGAAGACCCGTTCCGTGGACGAGTCCGTTTATCGCTGGGAGAAGGTGACGGAGAGACAACCGCAAGCGGAGGCGGTAAGGGCCTGACAGCTGGACGCCGGTCTTTCCATGCTCGCTGCAGGAGCTTGCCCTGCAAGCGAATTGTGGTTGTGTCCCCAAAAAAGATTCGCTTGCAGGGCAAGCTCCTACAGCAGTGCTGTGATGCGCTCCGCATCCAGCGTCAGAGATCCCCCACCGCTCTGCGGGCTTTCTCCACGTTTTCCCGCAGATGCTTCGGGTTGACCGTGCCGGCGATCACGGCACCGACGCCCGCTGTACCCAGGATCCGGTCGAGACTGGCCTGAACCGGGTCGGCGTGGCCGGCCTGAAGATGGCCGCTGGCGAACGCCTTCTTGATCAAAATACCTTTGCCGTGTTCGGCGGCGTAATCGATCACCGGCCGTTCCTGGTCGTGGGCCAGATTGTAGGTGACCATGGCCACATCCGCCCGCCGCAGGGTTTCCAGCCCGCCTTCCACGGTCTTGGTGGACACACCGATGGCCCGGATCAGGCCTTTGCGTTTCAGTTCCGCCAGGGCTTCCAGCGTGCCCTGACGCAGCACTTCCAGATCGTTGCCGTCGGAGTGAATCAGCACGCAATCCAGATAGTCGGTGTTGAGCCGGCGCAGGCTGCGCTCCACCGAGGCAATGGTGTGCTCGGGGGTGAAGTCAAAGCGGCTTTTGCCGTTCTCGAATTCCTCGCCCACCTTGGACACGATGACCCAGTCCTGGCGTCCAGTCAGCAGCTGTCCCAGCCGCTCCTCGCTGCGGCCATAGGCCGGCGCGGTGTCGATCAGATTGATGTCCAGCTCCCGGGCCAGCGCCAGCAGTTCACGCACCGCCTGGTCATCAGGAATAGTGAAGGCGTCAGGGTATTTCACGCCCTGGTCGCGGCCGATCTTCACCGTGCCGAGCCCGAGGGCGCTGATGGTCAGCCCGGTGTCGCCGAGCGGGCGCAGAAACGCCATCAGTGATTCTCCCGCGCGAAGCAGTGATGCCAATAGGGTTGCCCCAGAGGGGCCAGCGGCAGGTTCCTGGGCGGTGCCATGGCGGGGCCCGGCTGCGGACCGTGTTCGCGGATCAGGGCCTCGACCCGGTCGCCCAGATCCGGCGCCAGCGTCAATTTGGTCGGCCAGGTCAGGATCAGGTCGCCGTCACGGCGGGCATAGGCGTTGTCGGGCTTGGCCAGGCTGTTCTGACGCGGCTCCGCCCGGCTTACGTCCAGGGTGGCCCAATCGGCGCCGCTGAAGTCCAGCCAGGGGAACAACTGATCGAGTTCCGTCCGGGCGGCGGCGATCTGTTCGGCGTCATTGCGTTCCACGCCCCGTTCCGCCAGATCACCACCGAGATACCAGACCAGGGAACCGTCCGGTAACGGGTGGGTGGTGACGGTCAGACGCGGCTTGCTGCTGGCGCCGGCGCAGTGGGCGTAGAGCGAATGGCCGAGACGATGGCGCACCAGCACCATTTTCAGGGGCCGGCTCTGGCTCTCCTCCTGGGTGAAGAGATGCCGGGCGTGGGCACCGTCCAACAAGGCCGCGTTACCCTCGCCGGCGGCCAGCACCGACACTTTCGGGCGGATCACGGCGCCGTCGAGCCGTACCTCGCGAAGGCCCCGCTCATCCCAGGTCAGTCGGCCGTTTAAATCCGGCGCCTGCAGCAATCGGGTCCGCACTGGCGCGGTCAGCACATCGAGCAGGCTCTCGGTGTCCACCACCAGGTCGTCGAGCCGGTAGACCTGACCTTTGAAACGGGCGTTGGCAAGAGCGGAAGGGTAGTCACCGCGACGTAAACGCTCGATACGGCCGCGCAGCATTTTGCTGGCGAAGAAGGTGGTCATGCGGCTGGCCACGGAACCGGCGGACCACAGATGTTGAGTGTCCGAGAGCACATCAAGGCCATTCAGCGGCACCGGCCCCTGGCCGGCCATGGCGGCGCGCCAGCGCTCCGGCATGCCGGCGATGGCCTCGGATTCGTTGGACAGGGCGCCGCCGAGGGCGTACTTGAGCCCGCCGTGAATAATGCCCTGGCTGGCCAGGGTCTGGGCCCCGCCCAGGGCGCCGGTTTCCAGCAGCAGGCATTGGTAGCCCTGATTCTGCAATTGGTTGATCAACCACAGGCCGGCGACGCCGCCGCCGAAAATGAGAACGTCCGGTTCTAGGGTCTGGGTAGTCATGGCTCACCGCCGGAAAAAGTTGCGGCTATGCTAGCATAGGCCGCCGTCAAGGATGCCGATGTGGGTCATCTCTGGGGATGATAGCCGGCGACCTCAAGGTCAACCGTCTCGCCCGTGCCACCGTTTGGATCGTTCTATGCGTTTTTTCTACACCTCGCTTTGGTATTTGTTGCTGCCGCTGCTGTTCGTGCGTCTGTGGTGGCGGGGACGGCGGGCGCCGGCCTATCGGCAACGCTGGCGTGAGCGCATGGCTCTGGGTTATCGCCCCGGTATGCTGAAAGGCAGCGTCTGGATCCACGCGGTATCGGTGGGGGAGACCCTGGCGGCCGCGCCATTGATCGAAGCCCTGCTGGCGCGTTTCCCGGAAACGCCATTGGTGGTGACCACCACCACACCCACCGGCTCGGAGCGGGTGCGGGCGTTGTTCGGCGACCGGGTTACTCATGTCTATTGCCCGTGGGAATTGCCCGGCGCCTATCGGCGCTTTTTCCGTGCCTTCGATCCGCGCCTGGTGATCGTGCTGGAAACCGAGCTGTGGCCGAACCTGTGCGCCGCCGCCGAAGCCCGAGGCGCCAAACTGATGCTGATGAATGGCCGGCTGTCGGAGAAAAGCTATCGCGGTTACGCCAGGCTGGGCGCCCTGGTGCGCCCGATGCTGGGCCGCTTCCAGGTGCTGGCGGTGCAGACCGAGACGGAGGCGGAACGATTCCGCCAGTTGGGCGCCGATCCGCAACGGATCAAGGTCAACGGCAGCGTCAAATTCGACCTGACCCTGAGCGACCAAGTGAAAACGGCGGCTTCCACACTGAGGGCCGGATTCGCGCAACGGCCGGTGTGGATCGCCGCCAGCACCCATCCCGGCGAGGATGAAATGGTGCTTGCCGCCCATCGCAAAATTCTGGCGGATCAGCCGCAAGCGTTGCTGCTGCTGGTGCCGCGCCACCCGGAGCGCTTCGACGAGGTGGCCGGTCTGGCCCGGCGGCGTGGATTTGGCGTCGCCCGGCGCAGTCGACACGATACAGTGGATGAGCAGACGCAAGTTTACCTGGCGGACACCATGGGCGAATTACTGATGCTGTTTGGCGTTAGTGACGTGGCGTTCGTGGGCGGTTCCCTGGTGCCGGTGGGCGGCCACAATTTGCTGGAACCGGCGGCCTGGTCGCTGCCGGTACTCAGTGGACCCCACCTGCATAATTTCACCGCCATTGCCGATTTGCTGGATCAGGCCGGGGCTCTGGAATTGGTGGCCGATGGCGATGCGCTGGCGCGCGCGGTGGCGGCGTTGTTCGCCGACACCGATGAGTGCCGTCGGCGGGGGGAAGCGGCGGCGGCCGTGGTGGCCGCCAACCGCGGCGCGCTTCAGCGCGGGATCACCATTTGCGCTTCGCTCTGGCCTTCCAGGTCCGGATTGTAGAGATCCAGATTTTCCTGACCGGACAACCAGTCATTCAAGGACGCCAGATCCGCCACATCCAGTTCGCCGGTGGCGGCTTTCAGGTTCAGCGTATTGAGGATGTAGTCGTAGCGGGCATTGGCGTAATCGCGCAGTGCGCCGTACAGAGATTGTTGCGCGTTGAGCAGATCGACCACGTTGCGGGTGCCCACCTCGTAACCGGACTGGGTCGCTTCCAGGGCCGCGCGGGCGGAACGGATCGCTTGCTTGCGGGCACTCACACGTAGCGCATCGGCTTCCACGGTACGGTAGAAGGTGCGGGTCTGCTGGGTAACGTCGCGGATCGCCTGCTGGTACAACTGATCGGCGGCATCGGCGCGCAGAGCGGCCTGTTTGCGCTGACTGTTGAGGCCGCCGCCACGGAACAGCGGCATGGAAATTTCGATCCCCACTTCGGTGCCGTGATTGTCCGGGGTGATGCCGGAAGACGTGGTGCCCACCGCGCTGTCCCCTCGCGGAGAGGTGTGGGTGTGGGTGTAGCTGCCCACCAACGCCACCTGCGGCATCATCGCGCCGAACTGACGGTCGGCGGTGAAGCCGGCCGCCGTGGCGTTCCCCTGAGCCACCAGCACCTGGGGATTCTGCACCGAGGCTTTGTCCAGCCAGTCCTGCATCGCCGCCGGTTGCGGCCCTTCCATCGGCAACTGCTCGCGCAGCTCCGCCAGCGTTTCCCAACGCTGACCGGTAAGGGTTTCCAACTGGTCACGGGCAATGGCGAAGTCCTGCTCGGCGACGATCAGCGTCACCCGGGTCAGGTCATAGGCGGCTTGCGCTTCTTCCACTTCGGTGGCGGGCACCAGGCCCACCTCGAAGCGCTCGTTGGTTTGCTCCAGTTGCCGGGCGATGGCCTTTTCCTCGGCCTGGGCCGACACCAGGGTGTCCCAGGCCCGCAGTACGCCGAAGTAGCCCTGGGCCACCCGCAGCACGAAGTCCTGACGCGCTTGCTGGAATTCGGCCTCGGCGGTGGAGACCACGGCCTTGGCTTCCTTGAAGCCGTACCAGGCGTCCAGCCGGAACAGCGGCTGCGACAGCGTCACCGTGGTGGCTTCCGAGTCGTACTTCTGGTTGAAGTTGCCTTCCTCGATGTCCCGGTCAGTGCGGTAGCGACCGTAGCGGGCATCAATGGTGGGCAGCAGCGCCGCGCGGCCCTGCACCAGAGTTTCCTGCTCCGCTTCCCAGGTTTGCCGCTCGGCGCGCCAGGTGCTGTCGTAGTCCCAGGCGGCGTTGGCGACCTGTTTCAGATCAGCGGCCTGGGCGCCCATGGACAGCAGGGTGATGGCCAGGGCCAGAGGTTTCAGCGGGCTCCGCTTCATATGCGTTTCCTTCCTCATTCTTTTGTTCCGGCTTGTGTCTCGCCCCGGCCGTGCCGGGGCATCTTGTCCCGATATGGCTGGCGCTTGATCCCCACCGACAGGTAACGGTGAAATGGTGAACTGGCCAGTATGGTAATAGCAAGCGAGACGGATTGACACTCCCTTCGTCGCGCCCTCGGTTGTCCGTAAATGGGTCGCTGCGTATAGTGTTCGCCTCCCCCATGTTTGTGTAGCCCTGGAGGCCGATCGTGCCAGACGAGCAACGTAATGCCGCACCCAATGCCATCGACGAGGCTTGCCAACCCATCATGGGTTCGCGGAAGGTGTATGTCTCCGGCAGCCGCTCGGATATCCGCGTGCCGATGCGTGAAATCCGCCAGGATCCGACCCCCCTGGCCAACGGGGAACTGGAACACAATCCCCCCTTGTCGGTGTACGACACTTCCGGTCCTTATACCGACCCTGACGCGCGTATCGACATCCGTCAGGGGTTGTCGCCATTGCGCGATGCCTGGATTGAGGAGCGCAGTGACAGTGAACAGCTTGCCGGCTTGACCAGCGACTACGGCCGCCGCCGCGCCGCCGACGTGGCCACCGCCGGTTTGCGTTTCCCGCATATCCGCGCTCCGCGCCGTGCGCGCCAGGGCGCCAATGTCTCGCAAATGCATTACGCGCGCCAGGGCATCATCACGCCGGAGATGGAATTCATCGCCATCCGCGAAAGCCAGCGCCTGCGCGAGCATCGCGAAGCCGGCTTGCCGGTGGCACAGCATCCGGGCCGCAGTTTCGGCGCCGCCATTCCGGACGAGATCACCCCGGAATTCGTCCGCGATGAAGTCGCCCGCGGCCGTGCCGTGATCCCCGCCAATATCAACCACCCGGAAATCGAGCCGATGATCATCGGCCGCAACTTCCTCACCAAGGTCAATGCCAATATCGGCAACTCCGCGGTGACCTCCTCCATCGAGGAGGAAGTGGCGAAGATGACCTGGGCCACCCGCTGGGGCGGCGACACCGTGATGGATCTCTCCACCGGGCAGAACATTCACGAAACCCGGGAATGGATCCTGCGCAACTCGCCGGTGCCCATCGGCACGGTACCGATTTATCAGGCGCTTGAGAAGGTCAACGGTATTGCCGAGGACCTGACCTGGGAAATTTTCCGCGACACGCTGATCGAGCAGGCCGAGCAGGGCGTGGACTACTTCACCATTCACGCCGGCGTGTTGCTGCGCTATGTGCCGCTCACCGCCAACCGGGTGACCGGCATTGTTTCCCGGGGTGGCTCGATCATGGCCAAGTGGTGTCTGGCGCACCATGAGGAAAGCTTCCTCTACACGCATTTTGAAGACATCTGCGAGATCATGAAGGCCTACGACGTGACCTTCAGTCTCGGTGATGGTCTGCGTCCCGGCTCCATCGCCGACGCCAACGACGAAGCCCAGTTCTCGGAGCTGCGCACCCTGGGTGAGCTGACCAAGATCGCCTGGAAACATGACGTTCAGGTGATGATCGAAGGCCCCGGTCACGTGCCCATGCACATGATCAAGGAAAACATGGACGAGCAGATCAAGCATTGCCACGAGGCGCCCTTCTATACCCTGGGGCCACTGACCCTGGATATTTCGCCGGGCTACGATCACATCAGCAGCGCCATCGGCGCCGCCATGATCGGCTGGTTCGGCACCGCCATGCTGTGCTACGTGACGCCCAAGGAGCACCTGGGTCTGCCCAACCGGGAAGACGTGAAGGAAGGCATCATCGCCTACAAGATCGCCGCCCACGCCGCCGACCTGGCCAAGGGGCACCCGGGTGCCCAGCTGCGTGATAACGTGCTGTCCAAGGCGCGCTTCGAATTCCGCTGGGAGGACCAGTTCAACCTGGGGCTGGACCCGGACCGGGCCCGGGCTTTCCATGACGAGACCATGCCGAAGCAGGCGCACAAGGTGGCTCACTTCTGCTCCATGTGCGGGCCGAAGTTCTGCTCCATGAAGATCAGCCAGGAGGTTCGCGAGACCTACGGCGATGGGCAGGCACAGGTCGACCAGGCCCGTGCCGGCATGGAGGAAAAATCCCGCGAGTTCCTTGAACAGGGCTCCAAGCTCTATCATGAGGCCGATGAGTAATCCCCGCGCCCCCCGCTTCAGCGCCGCCGATGTGGAAGTGCTGAAGCGGGAAACTCCGTTCAAAGGTTTTTTTCAGGTGGACCGGCTGACCCTGCGTCATCGCCGCTATCAAGGCGATTGGGGCCCCGAACTGACCCGTGAGGTGTTCCTGCGCCAGCCGGCGGCGGCGGTGCTGCCCTATGACCCGGTGCGTGGCGAGATCCTGCTGGTGGAGCAGTTCCGCGTCGGTGCCCTGGGCTGGCGTGATACTCCGTGGTGCCTGGAAATGATCGCCGGTATCGCCGACAAGGAGGGCGAGCCGGTGGAGCAACTGGTGCGCCGTGAAGCGATGGAGGAGGCGGGCATCGAGCTCGGCGAGATGCGCCCGGTGCTCAGCTACATGCCCAGCCCCGGCGGCACCAATGAACGGCTGCATCTGTTTGTCGCCCGCGCCGATCTGGCCGGTGCCGGCGGTGTCCATGGCTGCGCCGAGGAAGGCGAGGACATCCTGGCGACGACGCTGCCGGTGACGGAGATCCCGGCGCTGCTGGAAAGCGGGCGAGTGGATAACGCCGCCTCCCTGATCACTCTGCAATGGTTGCTGTTGCACCGGGATGCTCTGGACCGGGAGTGGCGGGGATGACTGTTCAGGAGGGACGTTCATGACTGTCTCGCGCCGCTATCGCCTGAATTTTCGTGATCTGATGGCGCAGTGCGAGGCCAACTATGCCCGCCTTTTGCCGTTGATCCGGGCTCTGGGTGAACAGGACAGCCTGGATCTGTCGCTGGGAGCCGAACGCCCCCGTACCCTGAACATCCGGGTGCTGGAACGGGCGCCCTATACCACCATCCTGCGACTGGAGGATCAGGGGCTGCACGAAGCCATGCCGGGGCAGCGCCTCACCGTGCGGCTTTACCACGACGCGCGAGTGGCGGAAGTCACCGAAGCCAGCCGGTTCCGGCGCGTCAGCGCCCGCTATCCCTATCCCAACCCCGACATGCATCAGCGCGACGAAAAGGCGCAGTGGAATCGCTTTCTCGGTGAGTGGCTGACCCATGTCAGCGACCATGGCCGCAGTGCCGCCCCGGTATGGCCGGCGGCCGGTTCCTGAAACGGAACCAGGTTCCTGGTCAATCCTGTAATGGTTGCGTTATAAGTTCCCGAAAGCGTGGTTCGGCCGCTTGGGGAAGAGGCCGGCGACGCATGGGATGGGCGCCACGGCGCTTGAGGGTAAAACGGATCACTACAAACAGCGGGAGCGCGTACCTTGTCGCAACCGGTAACACCCGTTCGGGTGGTGCAACTGTCGGACTTCCACCTGTTCGCCGACCCGGCCAGCACCATGCTGGGGTTGAATACGCAGCACAGCCTGGAGACCGTTCTTCGTCTGGTTCGCGCCGAGCAGCCGGATATGCGGGCGATCCTGGCTACCGGGGATCTGTCCCAGGACGGCTCCGAGGCGTCTTATACGCGCCTCAAACAGGCGCTGCGGGCCTTCGATGTGCCGATCTATTGGCTCGAAGGGAACCACGATGAAACCCACCCCATGCGCGCCATGCTTGCCGATGAAGCCGGCCGGGTCAGCCCCTGTGTCGGCGCCGTCGACGGCTGGCGGGTGATCATGCTCGACTCCACCATTCCCGGTCAGGTCCCCGGCGAGCTGTTCGAGCGGGACCTGGCGTTTCTGGAACAGGCGCTGATCGAGAGCCGTGACCACCATGTGATGATTTGCCTGCATCACCATCCGGTGCCCATGGGCAGCCGCTGGCTCGACGAGCAGCAAGTGGCCAATTCCGACGCCTTTTTCCGCATCATCGACCAGCACCCCCAGGTGCGGGCGGTGTTATGGGGGCACGTTCACCAGGAATACGAAAGCCGGCGCAAAAATGTGCGTTTGCTGGCGGTGCCCAGCACCTGCGTTCAATTCAAACCACACAGCGCGGATTTCGCCCTGGACGAATGCAATCCGGGCTACCGCTGGCTGGATCTCTATCCCGACGGGCGTATCGAATCCGGAGTGAGCCGGGTCCAGGGCATGCACTTCACCGTGGATCTCACCGTCAACGGCTATTGACCCCGGCGGCGGCCGGGTTGACTCATCCGGCCGCCTTGCTATGCTCTGCGGATTCGGCGGGAGGCTAAGACAGGACCCGCCTCCTGGAAAAGGACTTTCCATGATCGATGCTCAATCCCTCGCCCGTGATCTATTGGCCTCTCTGGCCAACCCTCTGCAAGACCAGCGCCTGATCGAACTGGACGCTCCGGTGGACGGTCTGGTGGTGGAGCGCTTCCGTGGCCGCGAGGAACTCTGCGGCGACTACCGCTTCCAGTTGCAATGCTTCATCTCCGGTTCTGATCGTCGTGATGACGGCTTTCTCGACGCCCTGATCGGTCAGCCCCTGACTTTGTCCTTGCGCCGCACCGACGGCGGCTGGCGGCGTTGGCACGGTGTCTGCGTGGACGGCCACCACTTCGTCGACATGGATGGCCTGCCTCGTTGTGAACTCACGGTGGCGCCCTGGACCTGGTGGCTGGAACAGCGCCTCAACAGCCTGGTGTTTCCCCAATGCACCGTTCGGGACGTGCTGGAGCAGGTGTTCGCGGAGTACCCCGACGGTGCCGTGCGGTTCGACCTGATGGATCCGTTGCCGCAGCGGCCGATGATCACCCAGTACCGGGAAAGTGACTGGCATTTCGTGCGGCGACTGATGGCCGAATGTGGTCTGGCCTGGCGTTTCGAGCATCGCCAGGACGAAGGGGAGGGCGATTCCGGCGCGCCGGTGACCCTGGTGATCTTTGATCGCCATGCCAAACACCCCGACGCCGCGCCGCTGCATTTCCATAACGACCTTTCCGAAGAAGGCCGGGCCGCGATCACCCGCTTCACTGACGGCACCCGCCTGACCCCCAACGCGGTGCAAGTGGCCAGCTGGCACAGTGGCAAGGTGCGCACCGTTACCGGCCGTGCCGAGGAAGCCGACCCGGATGGCCTGCCGGTGCGGGAAGTTTACTGGCACCGCCAGGACGCCCGCTTCGACGGCGCCGATCAGGCGGAGCAAAGCGCCCGCCATCATCTCGACGCGCTGCGGGTGTTGCGGCGTGTGCACCGGGGCGAAGGCCGCTCCCGCACTCTCGCGGCCGGCGAGGCGTTTACCCTGAGCGGCCATCCCCGTTGTGACCAGGGGCCCTATCTGGCTCTGGCGGTGGAACACGCCGCCGTGAACAACCTGGCCCACGCTGGCGAGCTGCTCGGCGACGACACCCTCAAGGCCGGTCAGTACCGCAACACCTTCCTGGCGGTACCGGCAACCACCCCGGTGGCGCCGCTATACCGCCCCAAACCCACCGTGGGCGGGCCGCTGGTGGCGCGTGTGGTGGGCATGCCCGGCGATGCCGTCACCAGCAACCGCGACCACCAGGTGCGCATTCAATACGCCTGGCAGCGCGGCGCGGCGCCCAATCCGGGCAGCCTTGACGACACCGGAGGGCAGCACCCCGGCCATGCGCCGGGAGACCATTCTTCCGGCATCTGGGTACCGGTGGCGGAAGCTGTGGCCGGCCCTAACTGGGGCGGCAATTTCCTGCCTCGGATCGACAGCGAGGTACTGGTGGAATTCCGCCAGGGGGACATCGATCAACCGGTGGTCATCGGCCAACTCTACAACGGCGAAGTGAAGCCGCCGTTCGGCGTCGCCCGGGAAGACGGCACCAACCACGCCGGCACCGTCAGTGGCCTGCAAACCCGGGAGCACGACGGCCAGGGCGACCACAGCCCGACCCTGCAGCGCCTGCTGCTGGACGACACCCCGAAACAGGTGAGCGTGCGGCTGGAAACCAGCCTGGCCCGCAGCGGCCTGGGGCTGGGCTACCTGGTGGATTACAGCGTCACCCCGGGACCCACCCGGCGTGGCGCCCTGCGTGGCCAGGGCTGGGAACTGGTCACTCAGGCCTGGACCACCGTGCGCGCCGGCCGTGGATTGCTGATATCGGCCAGCGCCAAGGCCAAAGGCCAGGGCACCCAGATGGAAATGAACGAAGCGGTGGCCCAGCTCAAAGGCGCCGAACGCACCGCCCAGGCCCTGCACGACGCCGCCACCGCCGCCGGCGCGCCGGGGCTGGCCGGCAATGCCGCGCAAACCGCCTTCCGTGAAGCCCTGGACCCGCAAGTGGACGGCCGCTACACCGCCCCGGTAGCGGGCCAGTCGCCGTTCAAACCGAAGCCCGGCAGCCGGGAAGACAGCGACCAGCCGGTGGAAACCTTCGCCGATCCGAAACTGGTACTGGAAAGCCCGGACCACATCGTCCTCAACAGCGACAAAAGCGCCGCCGCCATGGCCGGCGAGCACCTGCACATCACCACCCAGAGCGACGGCCACATCAGCGCCGGCGACAACCTGGCCCTGGCCAGTGGCGGCAGCGCCGGCCTCTACAGCCACAAAGGCCCGCTCAAGATCATCAGCGAAAACGGCCCGGTCTCCCTGCAGGCCAACGGCGGGCCGCTGGAACTGCTGTCGGACCAGGCCATCACCGCCACCAGCAGTGAAGGCAAGGTCAGCGTCCTCGCCAAGGAAAAAATCACCCTGCAAAGCGGCCAGACCGAAATCGTCCTCGACGGCGCCAACATCACCTTCCGCTGCCCGGGGACCTTTACCGTGAAAGGCTCCATCAAGTCCTTGGAAGGCGGGCAATCGGGCAACACCAGCCTTCCCGCTTTGCCCGCGGGTTTGTTCTCCGTCGCTCCCTTGGCAAAAAAAGTGGCTGGACTGGCGCCCTCCCTGACCGCCAAAGCGCCCCTCGCTCCACAGCGTTTGGCGGATGTCGAGTGGGAAGATGAGGAAGAGGAAACCACCGAACAGGAAATGATGGAGACGCTGACGCTCACGATTCTGCCTGTGCGTCACGCCGTGGCCACGGGGGCATTGGCCGAGCACGCGCCGCAACTGCCGAAACAGCTTGTTCCGCCCACCTCATTGTCCCAATCCAGGGAGACCCTGAGATTATTGAGGACAGGCTATCTGTACGTACTGCTGGACCGGGGCGGCCGGAAGGAATGGCAGCAGTATCAGGTTAAGCCCAACGGCGACCTGACCCGGTTTGAGGGTGAGGCGCCAAAAGCACCGGCCCAACCCGAACCCGTGACGCCCAATACCCTGGCGGTGGAGATCGAAAAAGCGGAGACCGTTGAACGCTCATGGTGGTTGTTCACCCCGGACCCGCTCACCGACGCCCGCAAAGCGGATTATGATGAAAACGCCGACGACTATACCGCCAAAGGTTACTGGCAAACCTTTTCGCCGAAGGAATGGGCCGAAGGCCGAACCTCCCAGCTTGATACCTTGCACGGCGAGCAGATCGGTAACGCGGTGACCGAGGCGTGCCTTGACGGCAATCCGGCCCTGCAACAGGCGCTGTCGCAGGACCCGTTCGCCCCCGCCTGGCTGGCGGATGATCAAGGCCTGATTCAGTATGCCAACGTCGGAGTATTGAAGGGAACGCTGACCACCGTCACCCAGGCGGTCTCCACCCACGGCGCCGTCCTGGCCCTGAACGACGCCCTCGGCGCCGCCCAAACCCTGAACGCCTGGCGTAACGCCGCCCTGGACCCACTGCACGATTGGCTTCAGGAAGAGGACGAACAAGGCGTCAGCAACGACTGGAAAGTACAGATCCAACAGCAGATCGAGCAGCTGCATCAGGGGTATGCGGGGCAGAAGGCGGCGGGGACGGTGCAACGAGAAAGCCTTCGCTGGGAGGCCGGCCACGGCAGTGTGGAACATCAGTTGCATCGCCTCGAAGAGGAAGAACGGCAGCGACGGCGCGTTCACGGAGACCGTGTTTTTGAAGAAAAATACGCCGCGCAGTTCGCTAGACGCCGGGAACGGATTAAACAAGGGCATCAAGACACGGTTGAAGCGGCCCGTCACACCGAATATAGCGCGGCACAGCAGAACGCCTATCGGAAAGAGTTCGAGCAGGACTATCTGTCCCGTCTGAATACCGGCCAGATGGATCAGGTACAAACTGCTTTCCTACAACACAGTGCCGAGGCGGAGACGGAAATGGACCGTCGAGCACCGGAACAGATTGCGGTGCTGCAAAGCGATTATCTGCAGGGAGCCCTGCAGGCCTACGACAAGGCGGATGAGGAGAACGGCACCCGTTTTACCGCGACCTTGGGGTTGGCGGTGGATGGCCTGGTAGGCTGCGAAAGTGGCCGATCCGTGATCGATGGCTGGTGGAGCCAAGGCCCCGGCGGTGGTCCGGCCAACCTGTGCTGGCGTGCCATGGCCTACAACCAGCAGGCGCTGGAAGACAACTTGGTTGAAATGGCCAAGGTGCTGGAAGGACAAGCTGACACCGATGATGAGGGCCCGAACTGGGTGGCCCTCGGTGCGCTCCAGGCGGTTCAGGCCGCTACCCAGCAGTTCGAAAAGCTGGATACCGCCATCAGTTCGCTGGAAGGTAGCGGCGTGGCCGTTAGTGGCGTACTCGCCTGGCAGGCGGGGCTGTTGCGTAATTTGTTCGGCAGCGGCCATCCCAGCAAAGGCGAAAGTGCGTTGTACCGGTTGCTGGGAACGGCGAGCCGGGCGCAACTGGGGCGCTATGCCTTCGATGCGGAACTGCACAAACAACTGTCCAGGTCCACGGCCCAGAGTGTCTCACGGACCGCGCCCCGGTTGGTTGAAAATCTGGCGAAACAGTCCGCCGGCAGCGCCGCGCGAGGTGCCACAATCGGGTTGGACGGTTTCATCACCCAACCGAAAGCCAGTGAGGTGCGCTATGGGCGCGCCTTGTCGGTATTGATCGCCGCCGAGGCATTGATGCTGGCGTTCAAAGCGGAAAGCGTGGGCGCCAAAGACCAACGGTTTTACATGGAGGCCATGGCCGCCGTGATGGCCGGTGCGGCTTGTGGAGCGGAACTGCTGGCCAGTGCCGCCGAGTCGGCGGCCCGACGTGCTGCCGCGGCGGGGAACAGTGCCGAGGGAGCCCGCATCCTGCAAGGCAGCCGCAAGCTGTGGGCGGCCTCAATGGGCACCGTGGGCGGGGTGGTGTTGGCGGTGTATGACTTCGGGGATGGTCGGGAAGCATTTAAGAGACAAGGCATTGAATCCCCCATTGCTTGGGCCTATTTAGCCCGTGGCTTCGCAGGTATTGGCTTGGGCTTGTCCAGTTCCTTGCTGGCCATCGCCACTGCCAAACCGTTCTTTGAGAACGTGGCGAAGAAATCCACCAATAGAGTAGCGGTTATCATTGCCAGGGCAAGTGCACGTGTTGCAACGTGGCTTGGTGAGGAGGCCGCTCAGAAATTCTTGACCCGTGTCCTGGTGGGCAGCAATGCCGTATTCTGGATGGCCACCGGGGTGTGGTATTTGGTCACACCGGATGCCCTGGAGGCGTGGTGTGACAAGAGCGCCTTCCGCAAGAATGATGGTACTGGCTACGATGACTTGGACACGGAGTTATCCGAGTTGTGGATGGCTGTTGCCGAGGTGACCTGATGTATTTTTTTGAGTGGATGCTTTGGTGGGGGACGACACTAGCTGAAGAGAGGAAGGACAAGGTTTTTGGTAAGGACTTCATGGATGAGAGCCAGGAGTCACTGAAAGCGGCCCTGGAAGAAGAACAGCCGCCCCTGGACCGGCCTGTCAGTGAGCACCCTCACAGCCGGGGGCCGGTGTACGCGTTCAACGACACTTATCTGGAAATGCGTTGTGGGTCTTTGGAGCATTACCGAGGATTGATTACGCCGTTGGTGTTGGTCGTACTTTATGCTACGAGTATTTTTCCGATATGGGGAATTGTTGGAGTTGTCGCTGGATTTATTCCTTCAAGAACTCTCTTTGGAGCTTTATTAGGTATAGGGGTTTTCTCTACTCTGACAATCGCTTTTTGGTACTGCTTCTTCAAATTCAAATTCTACATTCCTATCCGCTGGGAGCTGTTCACTCATCGCCGCTTGTTAATCCGCTTTAACCGCAAAACCAAGCAGGTGCATTTACATCGCCCCAAGTACGCAGGTGGGGTGGTGACAATGCCCTGGGACAAGATTATTCCGATCCATGAAGGGGCGGGGACGCGTCTGGTCTTGGCCTGGATGCCGCACCGAACCGGACAGCCGTTTGTAACCTTTGCCGCCGTCGGAAAACGTGCCGGTACCGCTAAGGAACTACTCGACGAATGGGAGTTCATCCGCCGCTACATGGAGGAAGGCCCCGAATCCGTGCCCAAACCCCGGGTACGCAGCAAGATTCCCTGGCCCTGGTACAGCCTGGAACCCCAATTCGAGGGTCTGTGGCCGATTCTGCGTCATGGAGGCTGGAAGCTATGGCTGGGTAAACTGCTGATGAGCCCCGCGTTCCTGATTCTGGGGGCGGGGCATTGGGTATCTCAACTACTGTGCTGGGAACCCCGCTGGCCCAAGGTTATCCGTGAAGCCGGTCAACCCGGCAAACCGACCCCCGAATTCACCACCGCGGAAGATTACGATCCGGAGACCTGTCGCCGGTTGTATTTGAATGCGGATCTGTGGGTCCCCAAGGATCATGATGCGGACGCGCCCGCCGAAGAAGAGGAGTCTGGCTCCCAGTGGTTGCCTTGATATCAAGCGTGGTTATTGCAGAAGTGAAAATGGTTAGTCGTCGATCAGGGTCGCGGGTGTGAACTCTTTTGGCGGGTAGTCTTGGGTTCGCCTTATCCTCTTGAACTGCCGCTATAAAGATCTGACCCGGCTAGATAAGGTAATGAATGAACGTTCTGGGTCTTTTTAAATACTTCTTCGCCATCTTCGGACTTGCCGCGATTGTGACGGCGATCGTGCTGTATCTGGATACCGCCTCTTTCATGAAGGAGGCAGTGTCAGGGCAGGGGACGTTGGAGAATGTCCGTGAGCGGCGTGTGGACGAAAAGACCATATGTGAATGGGTATTGCGATTTCATACGGAGGACGGACGCCCAATCGAGTTTTCCACCAGGGCAGGGACGCGTTGCTCTGGAGTGCGGATAGGCGATGCCGTGCCGATCCTGTATTCGCCGGCCCGGCCCGCGGAGGCTCGGGTTGATGATTTCTTTGCGCTCTGGGGCGGTTCGATAATCGGTGGGTTGATCGGACCGGTATTCCTTTTGATCGGTGGCATCTGGATTGCGGCCGGCCGGCGAAAGCGGCGCCGGGTGGCTGTGCTGAAGCGTGAAGGGCGGCGGATCGAGACCGAACTGGAGCAAGTGGAGCAGGTGACTTCGGTGAAGGTGCAGTATCGCCATCCTTATCGGGTGGTGACACGAGGACGCGATCCGTTGAGCGGGGACAGCCGCCGTTTTCTCAGCGATTACTTATGGTACGACCCTTCCCCTTATTTGCAGGACGTGAGCGTGCCGGTGTTCATCGGGTGTGACGATCCGGGCCGCTATCACATGGATTTGTCGTTCCTGCCCAGGTCTCCGAAATAACCACGACCGGGGCCGCCGGATGATCAAGTCCCGACCTGGAGGATAACCTTGCCCAGGTGGTCATTGCCGGCCACCAGGTTCTGCGCCGAACGCACTTCCGTCCAAGGCAGTACCCGATCGATACGCGGCTTCAGCTTCCCCGCGGCCAGGGCGTTGTCCAGATCCTCACGCATTGCCTCGACGATGCGCACCTTCTCTTCCAGACTACGGGTGCGGAACGTCACGCCAATGATTTCCACCCGCTTGAAGGCCAGGGTTTCCATGTCCAGGGTGCCTTCGGCGCCGCCGAGACGGCCCACGCCGATGAGGCGCGCCTGTAGCGCCGCGGCTTTGATGTGGTCCGCCAGATAGGGGCCGCCCACATGGTCGATGATGATATCCACGCCCTGCCCATCGCTGGCGTCGAGTACTTGCTCAGCGAACCCGCCGGCTCCGGTATTGATGACGGTGTCCGCGCCGAGCGTGGTGAGCAGGGCGTCTTCCCGGTGGGTGCGGACGCCGGCGATGATCCGCCCGGCGCCCAGATGTCGCGCAATCTGGATCGCCATCTGACCGACCCCGGAGTTGGCGGCATTGATCAGCACGGCGTCGCCGTCGCGCAGCTGCCCGGCGGTACGAAGCGCGTTGTGTTCGGTCATCAGGGCAACTATGGCACCGGCGCCTTCCTCGAACGTCCACGAGTCCGGGAGGGGCACCGGGAAGCGCGCGTCAATAGCGACGTACTCCGCCAGCCCGCCGCCCACCATGGTCATCACCCGGTCGCCGACGCTGAATCCGCTGTCCTCATCGGCTTCGACGACGGTGCCGGCGGCATCCAGGCCCACCACGGCGGGGGCGCCGGCGGCCCCGGGAGCGGCGTGGGTGCCGGCCAGAACCGCCAGGTCGGCGCGATTCACCGAAGCGGCCTGGACCCGGATCAGCACCTGTCCTCTGGTCCGGGAAGGGGGCTCGATGTCACCTTGCCGGATGGCCGGTGTCGCGTCGGAACGGTCGATGATCATGGCTTTCACGGCATCTCTCCTGTGATTGAACGCTGCTTTTCTTTCGACCTTCAATGATTCGGCCTTCAGCCGAGCATGTTGGCGGGCAACCAGGTGACAATGACCGGAAAGAAGAAAATCAGCAAGGTGGTGACCGCTTCCATGATCATGAACCAGCCGGCACCACGGAACACGTCCACCAGTGGGGTGTCACGGTCGATGCCGGCGGTGACATAGACGTTCAGGCCCACTGGAGGTGTGATCAGACCGATTTCGCACATTTTCACCGCCAGAATACCGAACCAGAGCGGGTCGAAGCCGAGTGACTGCACGGTGGGGAACAGGATCGGCAGCGTGATCACCAGCATCGAGAACGCGTCCAGGAACATGCCCAGCGGCAGATAGATCAACAGCAGCAGGCCGATGATCAGTAGTGGCGGTAGATCCACGGTGGTGACGGCCTCGACGATGTATTGCGGCGCGCCCACCAGGGTAAGGAAGTAGCTGAAGATGCCGGCGCCGAGCATGGTCATCAGGATCATCACCGTGGTGCTGATCGAGGAGCGGAAGCTGTCCTTCAGGTTGCCGCCGAGATTGGCGCGCGCCTGTCGTGAGCAGAGCAGCATCAGGAAGGCGGCGAAGGCGCCGATCGCCCCGGCCTCGGTGGGGGTGACGAAGCCCAGGTAAATGCCGCCGAGCACCACCACGAACAGCACGATCACCTGCCAGGCGTCGCCCAGGGAGGTAAAGCGTTCCCCCCAGCCATAGCGGGGCTGGGTCTGGTGGCGACCGGGCATGATCTTTTTGCTGACCACCACGATGCCGACGATGAACACCAGGGTGGACAACAAACCCGGCAGTACCCCGGCCACCAGCATGGCGCCGGCGGACACTTCGGTGAGCGCGGCATAGAAGATCAACAGCACGCTCGGCGGAATCAGCACACCCAGCACGCCGCCGGCGGCCACCGCGCCGGTGCTCAGCCGGCGGTCGTAACCGGCCTGTTTCATTTCCGGCAGGGCGACGGCGCCGACGGTGGCGGCGGTGGCCACGCTGGAACCGGAGGTGGCGGCGAACCCGGCGCTGGTAAGGACGCTGGCGATGGCCAGGCCGCCGGGCAACTGGCCGACCCATTTGCGTGCCACACTGAACAGTCTCTGCCCGACACCGGCTTTTTGCGCGAAGTTGCCCATCAGGATAAACAGCGGGATCACGGTCAGCAGGTAGACCGCGGTCTGGGTGTAAGAAAATGCCTTGAGGCGGTTCAGCGCGAAGTCCAGATCCTCCACCATCACCACGCCGGCGACGCCGGCCAGGGCCAGGGAGGCGAAGACGGGCACGCCGGTGGCCAGCAGCACGAAGACCAGGCCAATGGCCAGCAGGGTAGCGGTCATTTCATCCATAGCGGGTCTCTCATTGGCCTGTCAGTCGGTGTGCGGGGCTGGCGTGGAAGGCTGATCCCGGCCCAGCAGAGCCAGGCCGGAATACAGCAGCATTTGCGCGGTGGCGAACCAGAGGCCGACAGCCAGGGCGATTTTCGCCCACCAGATCGGGAATTCGATGTAGCCCCAGCGGAACTCCTTGATCTGGAACGAGTGAATCGCATCCAGCGTCGAGGGCCAGGTCAGCAAGGCCAGGGCCAGCGCGGCGGCGGCCCAGGAAAAGGCGTTCATGGCCCGGGCCACCGGCACCGGCGCCAGTTTCACCAGGGCATCCACGCGGATGTGGCCGTGTTCCATCTGGGTCCAGCCCAGGCCGAGGAACACGATCAGCACCAGGGCGATTTCCGACAGCTCGAAGATGCCGGTGATCGGCCGGTTGAGCACGGAGCGGACGGTGGCGTCCAGGGTGATCGCCACCATCAGAAAGGCGAGCGAAACCAGTGCCACGCCGCCAAACACATTGGCCAGGGCCCGGAATGGCCGTTCAAGGAAGGTCATGATTGCCTCGTTATTGTTGTCATCCGATGCGGTGCCGGGAGGGGCGGAGCTTTACCGCTCCGCCGCCAGTTCTATAGGCCGCTCCAGGGTACCGTTGGCGTCGTGCTTGGCGATGGCCGCGTCCACCAGCGCCTGCATCCTGGCGCCGTCGATGTTGGCCGGTTTGGCTACCCGTTCGATCCAGCCCTCCACCTGGGCCGGTTGGATCAGTCCCTTGGCTTCGGCTTTCTCGGCATCGCTGAGCGAGGAGAATTTGGCGCCTTCCTTGAGCGCGGTTTTTACATACTCCCGGGAAGTGGCGCCGTAGATTTCGGTGTACTTGCCAGCGTAAATCTCTTCCACCAGCTCGTTGCAGATCCCCTGCACCTTGTCCGGCAGTTCGTTCCAGGTGCTCATGCTCATGATGGTGGCGGCGGGAGCATGAGGGCCGTCGCCCAGGTCGGTGAAGTAGGGCGCGATTTCATGCAGCTTGTAAGCAATGGAGGTCATGAAATCGAAACCGTAGACGCCGTCCAGAACACCCCGTTCCAGGGCGGTGTAAACTTCCGGTGCCGCCATCGGCACGGCGGTGCCGCCGAGGCGCTCGATCACTTCCGTGGCCACGCCGTAGCCGCGAATCCGTTTGCCCTTGATGTCCTCCAGGGAGCGGATCGGTTCGCGGGTCACCAGAGGGGCGTAATACCAGTTGGTCCAGTACATCACCTTGGACCGGTGCCGTTGCTCCCACTCCTGACGCAGCGGCTCGAACTGCTGGTACAGATCGCGGCACACCAGCTGCAGGGCGTCGGCGCGCTGCATGCGGAAATACCAGTCCAGGCCCCGGGTCACCGGCAGTTCCGCCTGATAGTAGCCGGGGGAAATCAGGGACATTTCGGACGTGGCGTCGCGGACCGCCGCCAGATGCTCGCCGACCTTGTTCAGCGATTGGGCCCAGAAACGGCGAATTTTCACCGCGTCGCCGGCGCGTTTTTCCAGTTCGTCGAGGAACCAGCTGTCCAGGCGCGAAGGGCCGGCGGTTTCGGAAATGTAGGTATCGAACTTGATGCGGGTGGTGGACGCGGACCAGGCCGGTACCGACAAACCGCTCAGCATGCCGGCGCCGGCGAGGGCGGCGCTGCCTTTGAGGAAATCCCTTCTTTTTATTGTCATCACGTGTCTCCTGTTATTGTCTTGGTCAGTGTCATTGGGATTGTTTTTCTGTTTCTTCAGAGAGAAGCGGTGGCGCCGCTCTCCACTCGGCTCTCCACTCGTTTGCGCAGCTCGGTCTTCAAAATTTTGCCGTAGCTGTTTTTCGGCAGGTCGTCGCAAAAGTAATATTTCTTTGGCTTTTTGAACGAGGCCATGCGTTGGCTGAACCATTGATTCAGGTCTTCGGCCTGGACGTCGTCGGCCACCACGAAGGCGACCACGATTTCACCCCATTCCGGATCCTGTTCACCGATCACCGAGACCTCGCTGATGGCCGGGTGCTGCGCCAGTACCTCTTCCACCTCGCGTGGATAAATGTTGGTGCCGCCGGAAATAATCACGTCCTTGGAGCGGTCGGTGAGGGTCAGAAAGCCCTGCTCATCGAGGAAGCCGATGTCCCCGGTGCGCAGCCAGCCGTCCACCAGGGTGTCGCGGCTGGCGTCTTCATTACGCCAGTAGCCCGCCATCACGGTGAGGCCGCGCACCACCACTTCACCGGGCTCCCCTGGGGGAAGAGGGCACATTTGCGCATCCACCACCTGCACGTCGACGCAGGATTGCGCGCGTCCCACGGAGGCCAGGTGGCGTTCCCAGTCGGGGGCGTCGTGGTCGGCGATGTGCCGCCGGTCCAGGGCGGTGATGGTCATCGGGCTTTCGCCCTGGCCGTAGATCTGGATGAAACGCGGGCCGAGCACGGAAAGGGCGTCGCGAATGTCCGCGGTGTACATCGGCGCGCCGCCGTAGACCACGCTTTTCAGGCCTTCTCCGTGCTCGCCCTGGCGGCGCGCTTCCGCCACCATCCGTTTGACCATGGTCGGCGCCGCGAACAGTGATACCCGGTCGAGCCGCCGGGCCAGGTCCAGCACCTCGGCGGCATCGAAGCCCCGCGAGACCGGCAGGATATGGCGGGCGCCGGCGCGAACGAAGATGAAGTTATACAGGCCCGCGCCGTGGGACATGGGCGCGGCGTAGAGCAGGGCGTCGTCGCCGGTTACCGGCTCCACATCCACCGGGTAGCACAGTGCCATGGCGACCAGGTTGCCGTGGGAGAGCATGACGCCTTTGGAGCGGCCGGTGGTGCCGGAGGTATAGAACAGCCAAGCCAGATCATCGGAACGGCGCGGATGCGGAGGTTGCGTGCGGGCCGTTGGCGTGCCGCTGGCAACCAGATCGCCGGCGGCCAGTTCGACGCCGCTCTCCAGGGGCCGATCCTGGAAAGTGTGGCCGTCGTCGGTGATCACCAGCTTGCTTTCCGCGTTGCCGGCGATCCAGGCCGCTTCCGCGGCGTGCAGTTTGGCGTTCACGGGGACCGCCACGGCGCCGCTCCACCAGATGCCGTACATCAGCGGCAGGTAGTCCACGCCGTTCTTCATGAACAGCGCCACCCGGTCGCCGGGGACCACGCCATGGCGCTCCCGCAGCAGGCCGCCGACAGCGGCGGCGCGGTCGGCGAAGGTGCGGTAATCCGCCACCTGTTCGGCACCGTGAAACAGTGCCGGGCGTTGCGGGTGGCAGCGGGCCTGATCGTGCAGCCAGTTTGCGATATTCATCGGTGATCAGGCCCTCTTCGCCTGCAGCACCGAGGCGTAATTGGCCACGGCGGCACCGCCCATGTTGAAAATCAGGCCGGTTTCGGCACCGGGACGGGCCCGTCCGACGGCCTGGCCGGTGAGTTGCCGGAACGCCAGGGCGTGCATGGAGACGCCGGTGGCGCCCACCGGATGTCCCTTGGCCTTGAGCCCCCCGGACAGGTTGACCGGCAGACGGCCGTCGGCGAATACGGTGCCTTCCTCCAACGCGCGGGCACCCTGGCCAGCGGGGGCGAGGCCCATGGCTTCGTAGATCAACAGTTCAGCGATGGTGAAGCAGTCATGGACCTCGGCGAAATGCAGATCCTCCAGGGTCACCCCGGCTTGCTGGTAAGCCTGGGACAAAGCCCGTCGCGGGCCTTCGAAGGCGAGGAAGTTGCGGCTGTTCATTGGCAGCAGATCGTTCACCTGCACCGCCGAGCGAATCGCCACCTGGCGAGGGAAGTCCCGGGCCCGCTCCGCCGAGGCGAGCACGATGGCGGCGGCGCCGTCGGTGATCAGCGAGCAGTCGGTGAGCCGAAGCGGGTCGGCGATCATCGGGTTCTGTTCCGAGACAGTGTTGCACTCGTCAAAACTGAGAGGCCGGTGCATTTGCGCCAGCGGGTTGTCCATGGCGTTGCCGTGGTTCTTCTCGGCGATGCGGGCCATGGCCGCCAGCGGGTCGCCGTAACGCTCCTGGTAGGCGCGGGCGGCGACGCCGAATACCTGCGGAAAACTGAGCCCGGCTTCGCGCGGGTCGTTCTGATAGCCGGCGCCAGCCAGGGCGCGGGTGACATCGGCGGTGCTGTTGGCGGTCATCTTCTCCGCGCCCACCACCAGTACCAGGTCGGCGGCGCCGGAACGGATCGCGTTGATACCAGCGAACACCGCCGCGGCGCCGGAGGCGCAGGCGTTTTCGCAGCGGCTGGCGGGAGTGAAGCGCAGTCCGGGATCCGCCTGCAATACCAGCGAGGCGGGGAAGCCATCCGGGACCATGCCGGAGTTGAAATGGCCGAGAAAAATCTGATCGATGTCGCTGGCGTCCACCTGGGCGTCGTCGAGCGCCTCGCGGCTGGCTTCGACGATCAGGTCTTCCAGGGTGGTGTCGTTGAGGCGACCGAAGCGGGTATGACCGCTGGCGACAATGGCGACGGAGTGGTCCTGCTGAGTCATGAGGCACCTCTGTTGTTTTTGTTCGCGGGGGTCGCGGTACCGGCACTTGCCAGACCGTCGGTTCTATTTACAATGTGGTCCATTCCCGTCCCGTACCGCTATTCGTGCAACTACGTACGTGACTAAGAGTGCCTTCCGGGGACCTGACTGCGAGAGGTGTCGCGATGCACGATTCCGTCACCAGCGAGGATCTGGAACGTCTGGCTTTCCGTGTTTCGCCGGCGCCCCAGGTGATTACCCGGCAGCGGGCCATGCTGGATTTCAATGAAGCGTTCAACGCTTTGTTCGGTTATTCCCGGGAGCAATTGCTGGGCCAGCTGATCCTGCGTCTGTACCCCTCCATGGCGGATTTCCAGGCCATCGGCGATCGCTGCCTGAGCTGGTTGCAGCGCAACCGCTCCTATTCCGATGAACGCTTCATGCAGCACCGTTCCGGCGAGGTGTTTTGGGCCCGCGCCAACGGCTACACGTTGACGCCGGAGTCGCCCTTCGAGCTGATGGTGTGGCACTTCGAACGCATCGATAACCCGATCCAGGCGACGGTGAAACTCACCCCCAGGGAACGGCAGATTTCCGCCTATATCGTCAACGGTCTCACCTGTAAGGAGATCGGGCGCAAGCTGGGTATTTCCCATCGCACGGTGGAAGTCCACCGTGGTCGTCTGATGAAGAAGCTGGAAGCGAAGAACACCGCTGAACTGGTATCGAAAATCATCGTTCTGAGATAACCGTGGATGTCGATCCGGCGCCGGCCGGTTCGACCAGATCAGGAAAGCCCTTAGAGACCTTAAACAGGCTCTTAAATCAAGGAGATAACGATGAACTACGTGGACGGTTTCTTACTGCCTTTACCGAAAGAGGACCTGGACGCTTATCTGGAGATGTCCCGCAAGGCCGGAGAAGTGTGGAAGGAATACGGCGCCATCGATTACGTGGAATGCGTGGCCGATGATGTGCCGGACGGTGAAGTCACCTCCTTTCCCATGAGCGTCAAGCTGGAGCCCGGAGAAGTGGTGGTGTTCTCCTGGATCACCTACGCCTCGCGGGAGGAGCGGGATCGCATCAATGAGCAGGTGATGCAGGATCCGCGCATCGCCGGCATGGATCCGGCCACCATGCCCTTCGATGGCAAGCGGATGATGTGGGGCGGATTCCGGCCGGTGTTGAGCCTTTAAGATCATGAACAGGCCCTTAACCTCGGTTGCCCCCATGGTGCTTGACGCTGACCGGCAAACTCGGGAGCCTTGGGCCTGGTTCGGCTCGGCGGATGGTGTTCGTGCCGGCCCGATGTAAAACATCATGAATGGCTGAAGACCATGACCGAAACCTCGTTGATCTACATCCACGGTTTCAACAGCTCGCCGCGGTCCCACAAAGCAGGGCTGTTGCGGCAGGTATTCGAGGCCGCCGGCGCCGGGCACCGCCTGCATATCCCGGCTCTGGAGCCCCAGCCCAAACGGGCCATGGCCGCGCTGGAGGCGGAAATCGCCGGTGCCGGTCCGGTGGCCCTGCTGGGGTCGTCCCTGGGGGGGTTCTACGCCACCTGGCTGGCGGAGCACCACGATTTGCCCGCGGTGCTGGTGAATCCGGTGGTTCGCCCCTGGGCACTACTGGACAAATACACAGGTATCAATCATAACTATCACACCGGCCAGGCCTATGACTTTGATCCGGCTTGGCTTGATGAACTCAAGCGTTACGAGGTACCGGAGGTCAGCAAGCCCGAGCGCATGCTGCTGCTGACACAAACCGGGGATGAGTCCCTGGATTGGACCGACGGCTGGGAATACTATGCCGACTGCCATCGCTACTGCGGGTTGGGCGGCAGCCACGGGTTCGATGACTTCGATGCCTTTATTCCGTTAGTGTTGCGCTTTTGTGGAATTCGCCTGACGTCCGGCCTGTGACGTCCGGTACCGCCCGGCGAGTCTGTCCGAATGCCGGGCCGTTGACTGTTTTCAGGGATCTATGACCAACACCTATACCTCAGAGAATATCGAGGTCCTTTCGGGCCTGGAGCCGGTGCGCAAGCGTCCCGGCATGTACACCGACACCACCCGCCCCAACCACCTGATCCAGGAAGTGGTGGACAACTCCGTCGACGAAGCCCTGGCCGGGCATGCGAGCAGTATCCGCGTCACCCTGCTCAAGGACGGCGGCGTGGAAGTGGAAGACGATGGCCGCGGCATGCCGGTGGATCTGCACCCGGTGCAGAAGAAGCCCGGCGTCGAAGTGATCCTCTCCACCCTGCACGCCGGCGGTAAGTTCTCCAACAATAACTACCAGTTCTCCGGCGGTTTGCACGGCGTCGGGGTTTCGGTGGTGAACGCCCTGTCACGCAAACTGGAAGTCCTGGTCAAACGGGACGGCCAGTTGCACCACATCAGCTTTGCCGGCGGCGAAAAGACCAGTGAGCTGGAAGTGGTCGATACCGTCGGCAAACGCAATACCGGCACTCTGCTGCGGTTCTGGCCGGATGAGAGCTATTTCGATTCGCCCAGGATCTCGGTGGCGCGTCTGCGTCACCTGCTGCGTGCCAAGGCGGTGTTGTGCCCGGGGCTGGCGGTGACACTGGAAAACCAGGCCACCGGCGAGACCGAGAACTGGCAGTTCAGTGATGGCCTGGTGGAGTATCTGCTGGAGAGTACCCGGGGCTGGGAGCGGGTACCGGCGGAGCCCTTCGATGGCGCCATGAAAGGCGATACCGAAGCGGTGGACTGGGCGGTGCTGTGGCTGCCGGAAGGCGGCGAGCTGATCACCGAGTCTTATGTGAACCTGATTCCTACCCCCCAGGGCGGTACCCATGTGAACGGGCTGCGTTCCGGCCTGCTGGACGCGCTGCGCGAATTCTGTGAATTCCGTAATTTATTGCCGCGTGGCGTGAAGCTGACCCCGGAAGACATCTGGGATCGGGCCTGCTACGTGCTCAGCGTGAAAATGCAGGACCCGCAGTTCGCCGGCCAGACCAAGGAACGGCTCAGTTCCCGGCAAACCGCCAGTTTCGTATCCGGGGTGGTCAAGGATGCGTTCTCGCTGTGGCTCAATCAGCACACCACCGAGGCGGAACAGCTGGCGGAGCTGTGTATCAGCAACGCCCAGAAACGCCTGCGCGCGGCGCGTAAGGTCACCCGCAAGAAAGTCACCAGTGGTCCGGCGTTGCCCGGCAAGCTGGCCGACTGCACCAGCGATGACCCGGCCCAAACCGAGATTTTCCTGGTGGAGGGGGATTCCGCCGGCGGTTCCGCCAAGCAGGCCCGGGACCGGGTTTACCAGGCGATCATGCCGCTGCGCGGCAAGATCCTGAACACCTGGGAAGTGGATCCGACGGAAGTGCTGGGCAGTCAGGAAATTCACGATATCGCCGTGGCCCTGGGCATCGAGCCGGGCGCCGACGACCTGTCCGGTCTGCGTTACGGCAAGGTCTGCATCCTTGCCGATGCCGATTCCGACGGCTTGCACATCGCCACCCTGCTGTGCGCGCTGTTCTTGCGTCATTTCCCGGCGCTGGTGCGCGACGGGCACGTTTTCGTGGCGATGCCGCCGCTGTATCGCATCGACATCGGCAAGGACGTCTATTACGCCCTGGATAAAGAAGAGCGGGAAGGCGTGCTGGATCGCATCAAGGCCGAGAAGAAACGCGGCAAGGTCAGCGTCACCCGCTTCAAGGGCCTCGGCGAGATGAATCCGATGCAGCTGCGGGAAACCACTATGGCCCGGGATACCCGCCGCCTGGTGCGATTGACCATGACCAGCGGCGACGACACCCATCAGCTCATGGACATGCTGCTCAGCAAGAAGCGCGCGTCCGACCGCAAGAGCTGGCTGGAAGAGAAGGGCAACCTGGCGGAAATATAGACGCGCATACACGCAAACACGCTTCACGCTTGCACGCGAAAGAAACATTCTTTTCAGGTTGGCGATGAAGCGGGTTGGTTTGGCGTTTTCTGGATTATTGAGGATTGTAAACAGAGGTGGGCATCTAGCCGCAAGGATTACAGATCGCGATATGCCAAAGCGTGTTGCGTGTTGCGTGTTGCGTGTTAGCGTGCGAGCCAATGAGCGAAGCGAATCATTATGGCCGACGATTTCGAGAATTTTTCCCTCCGGGACTACACCGAGAAAGCGTACCTGGATTATTCCATGTACGTGATTCTGGACCGGGCCCTGCCGCACCTCGGCGATGGCCTGAAACCGGTGCAGCGTCGCATCGTCTATGCGATGAGCGAGCTGGGCCTGAAGAACACCGCCAAGTACAAAAAGTCCGCCCGTACCGTGGGCGACGTGCTGGGTAAGTACCACCCCCATGGCGACAGTGCCTGCTACGAGGCCATGGTGCTGATGGCGCAGCCGTTCAGTTATCGCTACCCGCTGGTGGACGGGCAGGGCAACTGGGGCAGCCAGGACGACCCCAAATCGTTCGCCGCCATGCGTTACACCGAGTCGAAGCTGGCGCCCTATGCCGAGACGCTGCTGGCGGAACTGGGCCAGGGCACGGTGGAATGGGCGCCGAACTTCGACGGCACCATGGACGAACCGAAACTGCTGCCGGCGCGTCTGCCCAATGTGCTGCTGAACGGCACCACCGGTATCGCCGTGGGCATGAGCACGGATATCCCGCCGCATAACCTGCGCGAAGTGGCTCAGGCCTGTATCCATCTGCTCAAGGACCCCGGTGCCTCCCTGGATGATCTGATGGAGTACATCCAGGGACCGGACTTCCCCACCGAAGGGGAAATCATCACTTCCCGCAACGACATCATCCGCATGTACTCGGAAGGTCGGGGAACGCTCAAGCAGCGCGCGGTTTACGACCGGGAAGAGGGGGACATCGTGGTCACCGCGCTGCCTTATCAGGTCTCCGGCGCCAAGGTGCTGGAGCAGATCGCCGATCAGATGCAGAAGAAAAAGCTGCCCATGGTCAGTGACCTGCGCGATGAATCCGACCATGAGAACCCCACCCGCCTGGTGATCACGCCGCGCTCCAACCGGGTGGACGTGGAGCAGTTGATGGCGCACCTGTTCGCCACCACCGATCTGGAAAAGAACTACCGGGTCAATCTGAACATGATCGGTATCGACGGGCGGCCGCAGGTGAAGAGCCTGGACGTGATCCTCAACGAGTGGCTGCAATTCCGTATGGTCACCGTGCGCCGCCGGCTGCAGCATCGACTCGACAAGGTGCTCGATCGACTGCACATCCTGGAAGGTTTGTTGATCGCCTTCCTCAATATCGATGAAGTGATCGAGATCATTCGTCGCGAGGACGCGCCCAAGCCGGTGCTGATGGAGCGCTTCGGGCTCTCCGACAAGCAGGCGGAAGCGATCCTGGAATTGAAGCTGCGTCATTTGGCGAAGCTGGAAGAATTCAAGATCAAGGGTGAGCGTGACGACCTGTCCCAGGAGCGCGACAACCTGGAGGCGACCCTCGGTTCCATGGCCAAGATGAAGAAACTGGTGGCCAAGGAGCTGGAAGAAGACATCGTCACTTACGGCGATGACCGCCGTTCCCCGCTGGTGGAGCGTGGCGAGGCCCGGGCCATGGACGAAGCGGATCTGCTGGGCTCGGACCCGGTCACCGTGGTGTTGTCCGAGAAAGGCTGGGTGCGTGCCGCCAAGGGCCACGATGTGGACGCGGAGGGGCTCAGCTATAAATCCGGTGATGGCTTCCTGACCGCCGCCAAGGGCAAATCCAACCAGCCGGTGTGCTTCCTCGATTCCACCGGCCGCAGCTACTCACTGCCGGCCCACACCCTGCCCAGCGCCCGCAGCCAGGGCGAGCCGTTGTCCGGGCGGGTGAATCCGCCTTCCGGAGCCCGGTTCGTGGCGGCGATCATGGGCAAGGAAAAAGACGCCTTCCTGATGAGCACCGACGCCGGCTACGGTTTCGTGGTCCGTTACGCTGATCTGCTTGCCAACAAGAAAGCCGGCAAGACCGTGCTGACCGTGCCCAAAGGCGCCAAGGTAATGGCGCCGAAGCCGATGCCGGCGATCGATCAGGCGCTGATCGCGGTGGTGTCCAACGAAGGCCGGCTGCTGGTGTTCCCGGCGGCGGATCTGCCGGAAATGGCCCGTGGCAAGGGTAACAAGATGGTCTCCATTCCGTCGGCGCGAGTGGCGGACCGGGTGGAATTCGTGCAGGACATCCAGGTGCTTGGCCCCGAGGATGCCCTGGTGGTGCGTTCCGGCAAGCGTCATTTGAAACTCAAACCCGCGGACCTGGAGCACTACATGGGAGAGCGGGGGCGCCGTGGCGCCAAGTTGCCGCGCGGTTTCCAGAATGTGGACACCATGGATGTGGAGCCCCGCGACTGAGCCAGGGGGCGCCCGAATCGCCGCTTTTGGTTATGATCCGGGTTAGAGCCTGTTTACGATCTATTCACCGCCGCGCCGGAGCTCCCTTCTCACTTGGTAGAAAGTGTCGTCAGGCCGTGATTCCGATTGTGCGGTGTAGTCAATCTACATAAACAAACGTAATCGCGGCCTGGCGGCAAAAGGGGCCCGGCCCTTCGGGTTGCGCTGGAAAAGCCGCCAGACGACGTTGTGGCCTTTGACTTTGGACCCACCAGAGCCTGCAGTCCGCAACGCCCTCTGGCGGCTTTTCCAGCAGCAACGCGGTGGCGAATAGATCGTAAACAGGCTCTTAGACCAAAAGGAGTAGCCGCGTCATGCGTGCCATGTTGACCGGTGTTACCACCGCCCTGTTGTTACTGCTGAATACGCTGATCCTGATCGGGCCGATGATGGTGGTCGCCCTGCTCAAACTGGTTTTGCCGGGCAAGACCCTGCGTAACCGCTGTTCCCGCGGCGTCATGTGGATCGCCGAGACCTGGGCGGGGATCTGCAAGGCGATTTTCTCTTTGATGACGCCGACCTGCTGGGAAGTGCGCGGCGCAGAGGGGCTGCGCCGAAACACCTCCTATCTGGTGGTCAGCAACCATCAATCCTGGGTGGACATTCCGGCGCTGGTGCAAGTGCTCAATGGGCAAGTGCCCTACTTCAAATTTTTTCTCAAGAAAGAGCTGATCTGGGTGCCGTTTCTGGGGCTGGCGTTCTGGGCGCTGGATTACCCGTTCATGAAACGCTACACCAAGAGCTATCTGAAGAAGCACCCGGAATTACTCGGTAAGGACCTGGAAATCACCAAAGCCGCCTGCGAAAAATTCAAGGATATGCCGGTGACGGTGGTGAATTACCTGGAGGGGACTCGGCGTACCCCGGAGAAGCAGGCCCGGCAAAACTCCCCCTTCAAGCATCTGCTCAAACCCAAGGCCGGCGGCGTCGCCTTTGTGCTGGCGGCGCTGGGTGACAGCCTGGACGCCCTGCTGGATGTGACCATCGTCTACCCGCATGACACACCGCCGGGCTTCTGGGATCTGATCAGCGGCCGGGTGGAACGGGTCATCGTGGACCTGCGCATGCGTGAGCTGGATCCGGCGTTGTGGCAGGGGGACTACGAGAACGACCCCAAATTCCGTACCGTGATTCAACGGTGGGTCAACGATTTGTGGCGGGAAAAAGACGCCTTGATTGATGAGCTGGCGGATCGCAACCCGAGCAGTGTGAGTCCCGCGACCCGCAAGGCCTCCTAGGCAGAGCTTCCCACAGAGACCGGACTACGAAGCCGCTGTAGGAGCCAGCCCTGCTGGCGAATCTTTTGGTCTGAAACCCAATTCGCTTGCAGGGCTGGCTCCTACAGAGGCTTCGTGGCAACTTCTGAATTCATGGCCGCCAGGCGATATTAGAACCGCAGTGTCGCCGCCAGATAAGGCCCGCCGATCTCCAGGTCGGTATCCACGCCGCTGATGTCATCCAGTTCCACTTCCAACCGGCTGTAGCCGGCTTCCACACCGAGCAGGAAGTCGGACTGCCAGCCGACCCGGGCGGTATAGTCGCGCATGTCGCTGCCATCGTAGGTGATCGCGTTGACTTCCCCGCCCACATACAAACCGGTGAGTGGTAGATTGACGCGGGCCGCCAGGTAGCCCATGGGGAAGGTCTTGTTGGCGCTCTCTGAAGCGCTGCGACCGAGGCCGCTCACTTTGAAGTCAGCTTCCATGCGGCGCACCGTCACCCCGAGATCCAGCTTCACCACGTTATTCAGCGGGCTCCAGTAAAGGGTGCCGTCGAGCAGCTCCAGATCCAGGTCGCCGCTGACTTCCTCACCAGCCAGAAAGTCCTGGCCGTTGAAGGAAATGCCACGGCCCAGGGTATGACTGCCGCCTTCGGAGAACTCCATATGCCGGATGCGCGCATTGGGAATCAGAGGAATGGCGTGCTCCACGCCCACGAACAGCACGTTCTCGCGGCTGTCGTCCAGCCCCAGGTCGTGTTCCACGTCAATGTTGCCTCCACCGGAGGCGATGTCGCCGCTGATTTCCGCGTCCCAGGTGTAGGCCCCGAAATACGCATCCACCAGCGGGGCGGCCTGAGCCAGGGGGGGCGCGCCCAGTACCAGGGCGCCAAGCATCAATCGTTTCATAATCAGGGTATCCTTGTTGCATTTGAGGGCTGCGGTTGAGGCGCAGTATTGCATCGCCTTCGCCGCAGACCAACCCCGGAAAAGCGGCCACGCCGATGGCCCCGGGGGCCCTTCACGGCTATCCTTGTGGGTTCGGACAGACCGGGAACAGAACCATGGCCAATTCCCTGCAACAGCAGTTAATGAAAGCCGGGCTGGCGGACAAGAAAGCCGCCCGCCGAGCCAAGCAGCAAAAACGTGAGGACGTCAACCGAGCCCGCCGTGAAGGGGGTGACGAAGACGCCGCGGAGCGTGCCCGCCGTCAGCGCCAGGAGCAGGCCGAGCGGGACCGCCAATTGGAGGTCCAGCGGCAGGCCGAGCGTGAGGAAAAGGAGAAGCAGGCCCAGGTGCGGCAACTGATCGAAGCCCATCGCCTGCCCCGGGAACAGGGCGAGGTGGGATTCCGCTTTGTGCAGGAGCGCAAGGTGAAAACCATCTATGTTACCGCTGCCCAGCAAGCTCAACTGGCCAATGGACGGCTGGCCCTGGTGGCGCTGGGGGAAGGTTATGAGCTGGTGCCCGCCGAGGTGGTGGACAAGATCCGCGAGCGGGATGAAGGCGTCGTCCTGGTGTGCAACACCCCATCCGCGAAGAAGCAGGATGAAGACGATCCCTATGCCGGCTACGAGGTGCCCGACGATCTGATGTGGTAGATCTCCGGTATCGATGAGGCGGCCAGGGCAAGGCCGCCCGGAACGCGGTTTATTACGCTGCTTACAAAAAATGGACAATAACAACGAGAAACCGAGATGGGATTTCCCAATGTGCTTTATGTCTGGGACGACCGCTTTTTATACCTGACCGAAGGGATTGCGTCCGGGTATACCCAGCGTCACACCGTCACCTTGCTGCTGTCATTGAATGACACGCCCTTCACGCTGTGTGAATCCGACGGTGCGGTGCAGCCCTACCACGCGGCTTTGGTGGGCAAACAGGTGACCCGATCGCTGGATGCCGGCTCGGTTCCTTTGTTGTCGCTCAATTTCGACCCACAAAGTTATGAGTATCATGCGCTTTCGGCTTTTCTCGGGGAGGAGGGGGTCAAGGCGGTGACTCTGGATGACGCTGCCTTGCCGTCGGACTGGGTTCGTCGCTGTACCAGCGAGGCTTTCGAGGACTCGGCGTTTTTCCGGCTCACCACGCAGTTGCCACGCGCCATCGTCGGATACCAACCGATCCGTATGCCCATTGACATGCGCGTCATGCACATTGCCCAGAAGATCAAAAAGGAATTACCGCTGACCAGCACGGTAGCGGAGCTGGGGGAAGAAGTGGGGCTGTCCCAGGACCGCCTGACCCACCTGTTTTCCGAGTCCCTCGGGATTTCCATAAAAAGCTATTTATTGTGGGCCCGCATGCGCCGGGCGGTGGAATGCATTGCCCGCGGCGATACTCTGATCAGCGTGGCCCATGATGTGGGTTTCTCCGATTCCGCTCACCTTGCCCGTACCTTGAAGGCGTTTTTTGGATTGACGCCATCGTTTCTGGCAAGAAGCATGCACCTGCACATGAAATAGCCGCTGCGTTCAAGCCTACCCGTCAGTACGCCCCTAGACTTCCTTGTTTCAATAACACGGTTTCAATAACGCTGTTTTAATAACAAGAACGGGAGTGCTGTAATGCCTTTTCCTGACTTTTCCCTTCGCTATAGGGGCGGTTTATCCGCCGCTTGCGTACTATCCGCCGCGGTCGCTCTGAGCGCCTGTGGCGGGAGTTCCTCCTCCAACCGATCCTCGGTTTCCTACAACGCCACCATCGAACGGACCACTCAGGGTATCCCCCACATCACCGCGGACGACTATCGTGGTCTCGGTTATGGCCACGGCTATGCCATTGCCGAGGACAATCTTTGTGTGCTGGCGGACGCTTATGTGACCTTCCGCGGAGAACGGTCACGGTATTTCGGTCCGGACGAACCGGCGGCGGTGATGGGGACTTTCGGTTCCCCGTCGAACCTGGAAGCGGATTTCTTCTTCCGGTTTGTTGTCAATGACCAGGCGGTCGAGGACTTCATGGCGGAGCAGCCGCGGGAGATGCGTGACCTGTCCGATGGCTTCGCCGTCGGCTACAACCGCTACCTGAATGAAATCCAAGCCGGCCAGCATACCGGTCGCCATGCCGATTGCCGTGACGCGGAATGGCTTGGCGAAATCGATGAAAAAGCCGTATTTCGTCGTCTGGTGGCGTTGAATCTGGCGGCCAGTTCCGCCAACTGGGTCGAGGAGATCACCGCCGCCATGCCACCTTCGGCGGCGCCGCAGCGTCTGCGTAACCCTTCCCTTGAAAGCGACGGCGGGATCAATCTGGATCCGGAGCGGTTCCAGCTTGGGCGCCAGTTCGGCATTGGCAGTAACACCTATGCCTTTGGTGGCGAAGCCACCCAGAATGGCCGCTCGCTCAACTTCGGTAACCCCCATTGGTATCTGGAAGGCGTGGATCGCTTTTATCAGATGCACATGACCTTGCCGGGCAAGCTCGATGTGGCCGGGGTTTCCATCATCGGCGCGCCCATGGTGCTGTTGGGTTTCAACAACAATGTGTCCTGGTCGCATACGGTTTCCACCGCGCGGCGGTTCACGCTTTATCGCCTCGCTTTGAAGGACGGCGACCCGACCACCTACATCAAGGATGGCGCGGAACAGCCCCTGCAAGAGGAAACCATCACCGTTCAGGTGCTGCAGGAGGACGGTTCTCTGGCGCCGGTGTCCCGCACGCTTTATCGTTCCGAATATGGGCCGATGATCAATCTGTCATCCCTGCATCCAGCGCTGGCCTGGGACACCAATCAGGCGTTCACATTGCGCGACGTGAACCTGGAAAACACCCGTTCCTTCAAGAACTTCTTCGCCTTCGGCCATGCCGGTTCGCTGGACGAGTTTGTGGCCAGCATCAAGCAGTACGTGGGCATTCCCTGGGTGAATACCTCCGCCATTGGCCGCGACGATGAGCGTGCGCTGTATTCCGATATCACCGCGGTGCCCAACGTACCGGACAGCATGTTGGCGGGCTGTCTGGTGCCGACCCTGGGACCGGTCATCCTGCAGGCGGTACCCGGTCTGCCATTATTGGACGGCAGCCGTTCCGAGTGTGACTGGAAAACCGACTCGGATTCCGTCGCGCCGGGGACTTTTGGTCCGGCCAACCTGCCGGTACTGCTGACCACGGATTACATCGCCAACATGAACGACAGCTACTGGCTGAGTAATCCGGACCAGCCGCTGACCGGTTACGCCGGCATCATGGGTCAGGAAGACTATGAGCAAAGTCTGCGTACCCGTATGGGGCACATGATGGTGGAAGACCGCAAGGTGGGCACCGATGGCCTCGGCACGGCCGGCGCCAGCAGTGAGACGGTTCGGGAGATGGTGCTGAACAGCCGCAACCTGAGCGCGGAGTTGCTCAAGGATGACGTTTTGTCCACGGTGTGCGGGACCGCCAGCGGTAACGAGGAGACCGCCTGTGACGTGCTGACCGTCTGGGACAACACCGGCAACCTGGATGCCGCTGGTGTTCACATCTGGAGCGCGTTCTGGCTCAAGATCCGCAACCAGGACGATCTTTATGCCACCCCGTTCAACCCGGAAGATCCGGTGCACACGCCCAATGGTCTGAATACCGGTAACGCCGATGTGGTCGCGGCGGTGGATGCCGCTTTCTCCGAAGCCGTACAGGAAGTGGTGGATTCTGGCGTGCCTCTGGGCGCCACCGTCGCGGACTGGCAGAAGTACGCCAAGGCCGGCACCGACATCCCGCAGTATGGCGGTGAGGGTTATGAAGGCTACTTCACGGTGCTGCGCAACACCTATATGCATGTGGTGGATTTCCCGGAAGGCGAGCCGGTGCGGGCCTACACCATGCTCACCCATGCGGTGACCACGGATCCGGCCAGCCCGTATTACAGCGAGGCCACCGAGGATTATTCAGAGAAGAAGTGGCTCGAGTTCCCGTTCACCGAGGAACAGATCAGGCAACAGAGTATCTCCATCACCGAACTGAGCCAGTAAAACGCGGCGGCGCGGACGGATCGACCGTCCGCGCCTCGCTGCCTCCCGCCATCGAGGGCACGGGGCTGTACGTGGGCGTTCCCGCAAAGGCGTAACGCCGATCAGCGTCCCTGATGGTGGGCAATCGTGTTTCCCTCTGAATGAGATGAAGTAAAAAAACGGTCGCGCCGTCCGCGTCCCGCGCTTCCTGGTGGGGGCTTTGATAGACTTGGTCAATAATTCGGATTGGGTGAATGATCCGATCGGGAATCGCGGCAAGAGGAACTCGGCTTGGACGTATTGAATGAGCTGTCCCAGGCTCTGGACGGCGTATTGATCCGCTTGCGCCGGGAGTTGCGCGACGGGTTGCGTCGCGAGGGAATCCGCTTGCCACCGCCGGCGGTGCAGGTGCTGTTGCTGCTGCAGCGGCGCGGGGCGATGGGGATGCGCGATGTGGCGGTTTGCTCCGGCAGGGACAAGGGGCAATTGACCAGGTTGGTAACCGCTTTGGTGGACGCGGGATTGGTGGAACGCCAGGTCAATGATCTGGATCGCCGTGCCGCCAGGGTCTCGCTGACCGCCAAGGGCTTGAGCACCGCCTCCCTCTGCGCCCGCATTGAGCGGCGTGCGTTGCACCATCTCTGTGAGCCGTTATCCGCTTCCGATCAGGCCTCCCTGACGCGGTTACTGCGCCGTTGTCTGCAGGATGACGAAGGCTGAATGTCATGCCGGCGGGGCCAAACCGTGGGGGACGTCTTGTTGACCTTCCCGGCCTTGCTTAACCTTTAATCCGTTATCGCGTCGGCGCCCGTCAGGAGCGGGCGGACAGCCACAGGTGAGGAGCGTCCAGGTGTCATCCGGAATCATCAAAAGCAATGGTATGGAGCTGTACTACGATGCCCGCGGGCCCGAGGACGGCGAGCCGATCCTGTTCATCATGGGATTATCCGCCCAGTGGGTGTTCTGGCCGGAGGCGCTGCTGGATGATCTGGCGCGCCGCGGTTACCGGGTGATCGCTTTTGATAACCGGGACGCGGGCATGTCCACCGCCATTCGTGCGCCGATCCGGCAGGGACCGGTGGGCGCGATGGCGCGCTACATGCTGGGGATGCCGGTGGCGGCGCCGTACACCCTGGTGGATATGGTGGCGGATACCGTGGGCCTGCTGGACGCACTCGGAATTGCCAAGGCGCATTTGGTGGGCGCTTCCATGGGCGGCATGATCGCGCAACTGACCGCGGCAACCCAGGTCAGCCGGGTGCTCAGTCTTACCTCGATCATGTCCAGCAACAACAGCCCGTTCCTGCCGCCACCGAAACCGGCGGCGCTGAAAACCCTGGTGGCGCCCAAGGTGCAGGTGGAAACACTGGATCAGTATCTGGCGTTTGGCCGTGACATGATGAGCAGGATCGGCGGCACCCTGCCGCAGGATCAGGAGGATCTGGAGCGGGCGTTCCGGCAGAGCTGGGAACGCGGCTTGAATCCGCGCGGTATCCGTAATCAATTCATGGCCATTCTCGCCACCGGCAGCCTCAATCGGTATTTGCGCCGGGTCCGCTGCCCGGCGCAGATCATTCACGGTGGCAGTGATCCATTGATCCGTCCCGCCGGCGGCAAGGCCTCGGCCAAGGCGATTCCCGGCGCCCGTCTGGCGATTCTGGAAGGGATGGGCCATGACCTGCCCCCCGCCGTGTTGCCGCGTGTCGGGGAGCTGATTGCCGCCACCGCGCAGCGCGCCGGGGCGTCACGCCCGTTGGGTGGGGAAGGTGAGCACCTGGCGGATGTCGCGATATCCGTGGATGGCCATCAATAGCCGTTCGACCCCCATGGCCACGCCACTGCAGGGCGGCAGGCCAGCTTGCAAGGCGGCCAGAAGATGCGGGTCCGGTGCCATGGCGCGGTCACCGTGCCCGGCACGCTCTTGGTTGTCGGCGGCGAAGCGCCGGGCCTGCTCGCCGGCGTCGGTCAATTCCTGATAGCCGTTGGCCAGTTCCAGGCCGCCGTGGTAAATCTCGAAGCGCCGTGCCACCGGCACACCGTCCTCATCTTCCCGCACCTGAGCCAGCGCCGCCGCCCAAGCGGGGAAGTCGGTGACCACGGTGAGCGTGGTCGGATCCAGCGCGGTTTCCACTCGTGTCGCCATCAGGAAGTCCACCGACTGACGGTGATCCAGACCTGGCGGCGCGCCGGCCTCGACGGCGGCGGCCACCAGCGCCGCTGGCGGGCAGGTCAGCGGATCCAGCCCGGTGACCTCGGCGAACAGGCGCCGGAAGGGGCGGATCACATTGGGCCGCCGGAGCCACTGACCCAACAGCGCCAGACATTCGTCGATCAGTTGTTCCAGGGAGAAACCGGGCCGATACCACTCCAGCATGGTGAATTCCGGATTGTGGCGCGGGCCGGACTCACCGTGGCGGAACACCCGGGACAGCTGATAGATCGGGCCGCTGCCGGCGGCCAGCAGCCGCTTCATGTGGTACTCCGGCGAGCTTTGCAGCCAGCCGTAGCCGGGCACTTCGATGCAGTGGATGTGCGGGTCAGTGACGCCATGAGCGGCCAGTGCCGGGGTTTCCACCTCCAGCACGCCATGGGCATCAAAAAAAGCGCGCACCGCTTGAAGCAGGGCGGCACGCGCTTTCATGGCCTCCGGGGAGGCGGCGGGTTGCCAGATCCGGGGCGGCATGGTTATCCGGCGTCAGGACACGGCCAGGCGGGGCTCAGCCTTTGATCCGGCCGACGTATTCGCCGGTCCGGGTGTCCACCTTGACCACCTCGCCCACCTGTACGAACAGCGGTACCCGGACCACCGCGCCGGTGGTGAGGGTGGCGGGCTTGCCGCCGGTACCGGCGGTGTCGCCTTTCAGGCCGGGATCGGTTTCCACGATTTCCAGTTCGACGAAGTTGGGCGCGGACACCGACAGCGGCTCACCGTTGTACAGGGTGATTTCGCACAGGTCTTCTTCCTTCAGCCACTGCTTGGCGTCGCCCACGGCGGCGGCATCGGCGGCTTTCTGTTCGAAGTTCTGCGGATCCATGAAGTGCCAGAATTCGCCATCGCTGTAGAGATACTGCATCTCCACGTCCATGACGTCGGCGCCTTCCAGGCTGTCCCCGGACTTGAAGGTCCTTTCCCAGACCTTGCCGGATTTCAGGTTGCGCAGTTTGACCCGGTTGAATGCCTGGCCCTTGCCGGGCTTGACGAACTCGTTCTCGATGATGGAACAGGGGTCCCCATCAAGCATCACTTTCAAGCCGGACTTGAATTCACTGGTAGAATAGTTGGCCATAAACCCTTTCCGTTGATTCAGGAATCTTTCGATGGCGTTACAAAGGTTGGCCATGATAACGCAGGAGGCCGACGGTTGGCAGGTGCCAGAGTGGCGTCGGCAGCAGGCGGACCTGGTTACCGACCTGGACCAACTCTGCGAGCTGCTGGAACTGGACCGTGCCGAACTGGCCGACGGGGCCGACCCGGACAGTGATTTTCCCCTGCGGGTGCCACGGGCCTATCTGGACCGGATCGAAAAGGGCAACCCCGCGGACCCGCTGCTGCGGCAGGTGCTCGCGCACCGGGATGAACGCCGGGAGGTGCCCGGTTACGGGCCGGATCCGCTGGATGAGAGTGTACATACGCCGGTGCCGGGGGTGCTGCACAAGTACCACGGGCGTGCCTTGCTGGTGGTGACCGGCGCCTGCGCGGTGCATTGCCGCTATTGTTTTCGCCGCCATTTTCCCTATCAGACCCATCTCAGCGGCGGACGCTGGCGGGCGGCACTGGACTGGCTGGCGCGACGCGAGGACATTCAGGAGGTGATTCTCAGTGGCGGGGACCCGCTGACCCTGAGTAACGGCCGGTTGCGGCAGTTGCTGGATGAACTGGCGGCCTTGCCGCATCTGCGCCGGCTGCGTGTGCATACGCGCACGCCGGTGGTGCTGCCGGCCCGGCTGGATCAGGAACTGATCGAGTTGCTGGCCCGGCCGCGCTGGCGCACCACCATGGTGTTTCATGCCAATCACGCCCGGGAGATTTCGCCACAGCTGGCGGTGGCCTGTGCCGGTCTTGGCGCGGCGGGGGTCACCCTGCTGAACCAGGCGGTGTTGCTGGCCGGCGTGAACGACAACAGCGATGCCCTGGTGGCCTTGTCCGAGGCGCTGCACGAGGCCCGTGTGCTGCCCTATTACCTGCATCAACTGGACGCGGTGGCTGGCGCGGCTCACTTCGCCGTGGATGACCAGCGGGCTCTGGCGCTGGTGCGGGAAATGCGCGGGCGCCTGCCGGGCTTCCTGGTGCCGCGGCTGGCGCGTGAAGAGCCCGGGGAGGACGCGAAAACCGTATTGGCGGGGTGAAGGGAATGCGGAGCGTGATTGATTTTACATTTTCTCTTTATTCAATTAAATTCTGTGACTTGTGTCACAAATAATCATTGAATCGGCCCCCGGATTCTAAGGAACCTCCGAATCAAGGGCCCCGAATTATTGGGGAAGCACCGTCATGGATGAGGTCATCTGGACCATACCGGCCGAGGAACGCGCGCCGGACCTGGATCGCTTGCCGTTCGCCAATCACCGCCCCCGCCGTCTGGCCGCCTGGCTGGCAACGTTGCCCATGGAGGAACCCCTGGAAAGCGCGGAGCGCTTGGCCGTGGTGCTTTCCGATCTCTGCCGCCTGCGGGCCGAGGCCCCGTTGCGGATGACTCTGCTGGAACTGTGCCGGCCGCGGGTCCGGCAATGCCGCCAGGCCCTGGACAGCTACCTGCTCAACCTGCCGTTGTCGCCACGGGGCGCCGATCTGGACACGCTGTACCTGGGCGTGCGCCTGCATGATCGCCTGGCGCTGGGGTATCAGGGCGTGGCGCGTTCGGCTCTGGTGGGCCGGGGACTGCCGTCGCGGCAGGCGGCGGCCGTGGCATTGCAGCGAACCCTGGAGCAACTGGGGCACGCTCTGTTGCTGTATCTGCTGCTGCATCGCCCTCCCGAGCCGGGATTGTGGCGGCGCTTGCACCGCCTCTACGCGGTAGCCGAGCATCAGGGGCTGGCGGCTGTGGCGGTGGACGACGTGGACTGGCCGGGACGGGAAACCTCGGTGGCGGTGACCTACGGCCGCCTGGTGTTGCTGGCCAGCGCTCAACCGGGGTCCTTGTCACGGTCGGCGGTGCTGGCGCTGTACCGGGCCGCCGCGCAATGGGCGCGCTGGCTGACTCTGGAGCCGCTGGAAGGGCAGGCTCTGTTCCGGGTGGACCTGGACTCCGACCGGCCGCCTTCCCGCGCCGATTCCGGCGGCGGCTTCAACACACGTTACTTCGACCCCCGGCCACTGGCCGCGGCCCTGACCCGGCGGGGCGAGGGGGAGACGCGGCGCTTGCATGATCATTTGCGTTGGGCCTGGGAGCCGGAGCCCGTGTCCAGGGCATCGACGCAGGATTGCGGCTGATCCCTTTCCATACGATCGAAGTATCGTTTTGGAGAACCCGAAAGGGTCAGGCACAATAGCTTGTCTACGAATAATGGATGAGTACCTGCGCCGATGAGTTACGCTCTCGATACCCTTCGCCTGCTGATCGCGCACGATTCCCAGGACGACGCGGAACAACTGATGAATGCCCTGCGCAATGCCGGGCGCGCCACCCGGGCTCACCTGGCCCTGAACGACGACGATCTGGTCCGGGCCCTCAAGGGCGGTACCTGGGAACTGATGCTGTGCCGGCCCCGTTTTGGTGACGGCAGCTTCGAGCGGGCGCTGGAACACATCAACCGCCTCGGGCGGGCCCTGCCGGTGGTGCTGCTGTGCGATGACTACTCCGCGGACCGGGTGCGCACCGCCATGGCGGCGGGCGCCAGGGCGGTGGTGCCGGTGGACGACCGCGAATTGCTGATGCTGATGGTGGATCGGATGATCGAGTTCCTGCGTCTGCGCCGGGAACTGCAGCACTCGGAGATCATTCGCCATGAGGCGGAGAAGCGGCTGGCACTGCTGATGGACCAGAGCCGGGACGCCATCGCCTACGTCCTCGACGGCATGCACATCCACGCCAACGACAACTATGTCTCGATTTTCGGCTATCAGGGCGCCGACGACCTGGCCGGCGTGCCGATCATGGACCTGATCTCCGCCAGTGACCACGCCCGCCTGAAGCAGCTGCTGCGTGGCCGCGCCGCCGACGCCAGCCAGACCGACGAACTGCAATGCCGAGGGCTGCGCACCGACGGCGAAGAGTTCGACGCGACTTTTGTGTTCTCCCCCAGTACCTATGACGGCGAGACCTGCACCCAGATCGTCATTCGCGTCAGTGAAGTGGATGAAAGCGCGATCCAGGCGCGGCTGGACGAGATCGTGCAGACCGATCAGGTCACCGGCCTGTACAGCCGTTCCTGGTTCATGGAGCAGTTGGATCAGGCGGTCGGTGACGCGGTACGCCAGGGCCAACTGGCGGCGGTGTTGTATTTGCGCGTGGATGATTTCGAGCAGCACCAGTCCGCTTTGGGCATGGAGGATGCGGACCAGGTGCTGCGGGCGGTGGCGGACTGGCTGCGCCGGCACTGCGCCGACGCCAAGCTGGCGCGCATGGACGGTGAGGATTTCGCCGTGCTGCGGCCGGTCAACGACATCGACGAGGCCCGCGCCATGGCGGAGTCCTTGTGTGCCGGCATCGCCGGGCTGATGCCGGAAGTGGCTTCCCGTACCGTTCATATCAGTGCCAGTGTCGGGCTGGCCTTCGCCCGTGAGGACGCCCATAGCAGCCATTCGATCCTGACGCTGGCGTTGAAATGCTGTCACCAGGCCCAGCGCGAGAACGGCGGCACGGGCAATGCGGTGAAGGTGCACGATCCCATGGACGACGTCGCTTCCGGGTCACAGGAAGCGATCGTGCTGAGTCTGCGCGAAGCGTTGGAACACAACGGTTTCCAACTGCGCTATCAACCTCTGATGAACCTTGACGATGATCGCGAGCAACTGTTCGAGGTGTTCGTGCAGATGCCGCAACGTCAGGGTGAGCCGTTGGCCGCCGCTGAGTTCATGCCGGTGGCGGCGGAAATGGGCATGGCCGGACGGGTGGATCGCTGGATCATACTGAACGCCATGCGCGCCGCCGCCGCGCAATCGCGGGTGCCGGGGCTGTTGATCAACCTCAGTGGCTTTTCGGTGGGCGAGGCCGGTCTGGTGGACTGGCTGGCCAAGGCCTTGCGCGCGGCACGGTTGCGCCCGGCCCAGGTTACCTTCCAGCTTACCGAAGGGGACGCGGTCAATCATCTGAAGCAGGCGGCGGCGTTCGGCCGGGACCTTCGCAAACTGGGCTGTGGTCTGTCGATCAGCCGTTTCGGCGGCAGTCTGGACCCGTTCAAACTGCTCGAACATCTGCCCGCCAGCATGGTCAAGTTCGAGGGGTCCTTCACCCAGGAACTGGGCAAACCGGAAAGCCGCGACCGCTTCGCTGAACTGGTCAAGCGGGCCGGGGAAAAGGGCTGCCGCACCGTGGTCGGTTTCGTCGAATCCGCCGCGCAGATGCAGGCACTGTGGACCCTGGGCGGGGTGGATTACCTGCAAGGTTATTACCTGCAGGCGCCCACCGAGGAGTTGCTGGTGATGGAAGCCGAGGGGGAGTAGGTCCGGGAATCGCGGCTCACGCGCCGGATCAGCCTCGCCGGCCGGCCTGATCGCGGGCGAACTGCCAGGCGATGCGGCCGGAGCGGGCGCCGCGGGTGCGGGACCACAGCACCGCTTCGTCGCGCAACGCCGCCGCGTCCTCATCGTTGAAACCGAAGTAATGCAGCCAGTGGTCCACGGCGCGCAGATAGTCGTCCTGGGTAAAGGGATAAAAACTCAGCCATAGCCCGAACCGCTCCGACAGCGACACTTTTTCCTCGGTGGTGTCGCCGGGATGAATCTCACCGTTCTCGCCGGGGCGGGCCTCCAGGTTCTCGCTCATCTTTTCCGGCAGCAAATGACGCCGGTTGGAGGTGGCGTAAATCAGCAGGTTGGCGGCGGCACCGGTCAGCGAACCGTCCAGGGCGGTCTTCAGTGCCTTGTAACCGCCTTCGCCTTCCTCGAAAGAGAGATCATCGCAAAACAGGATGAAGCGTTCCGGGCGCTGACGGATCAGGGCTACCACCTGGCGCAGATCGGCGAGATCTTCCTTGTCGATTTCGATCAGGCGCAGCCCTTCATCGTGGAACGCCTGCAGGCAGGCCTTCACCAGCGACGACTTGCCGGTACCCCGGGCACCGGTGAGCAGCACATTGTTGGCGGGCCGGCCGGCGACGAACTGCCGGGTGTTGCGTTCAATCGCCTGCCGTTGGCGGTCCACGTTGCGCAGATCATCGAAGCGGATCAGCGCGGGATTCTCGATCGGCACCAGGCGGCCGCCACCAAAGGGGCCCTGACGCCGTTCCCAGCGATAGGCCGGGGCGTCTTCGGGAAAGGTCACCGTAGCGGTGCCGGTGGCGGTTTCCAAAGCGTGGGCGATGCGTTCGAGCTGACCATGCAAAGCGGTCAGCAGCGCCTGGTTGGACGAGGGTGAATCCTGAGACATGGTGACTCCGTCAATGGGGCTAGGATGAAACTCCTATGATGGCGCGGATTGGTCTGAGGCTCTTACCTGAAAACCGCCTAATACTAGCGCGAATACGACAGACAAACTTCCCCGTCGGCGCTATTCTGAGCCGGTTCGACAACCGTGCAGAATCACTCAGGAAAACGCCAAGGAACAAGATGTCGATCTGGAAACTGCCCGCTGCTCTGATCATGGTGGCGATGGTAACGGGCTGTGGCCCGTCCGATAACCCGTCCGCGGATGATTCAGCGGATGCGGCCTCCGACAATGCCATCATGAACAATGCCACCACCAACCACGCCGCCACGGATAATCAGGCCGGCTCTTCCGGCCGGAACGCGCCGGTGTTGGATACCGGCACCGAGGAATCCCTGCAACAGTCCTTGGACCGGGTGCGTTCGTCACTGCCGGAAGACCTGCGTATCGAGTTCGACCAGTCGGTGAAGCTGATTATGGATGTGGAGCCGCAACGATTGCATGGCATGACCGCCGAGCAGGTGCTGGCGGCCGGGCGCGAATTACACCAGCGGACTAACGGCGGCTGAGGACGGCTGGTGCCGGTCCTGGGAACGTTGAGCCCGCAGGTAGGCCGGCTCCTGTTGTGCTCGCTGCCAATAGGCGCTGACGCGTGGCGGGAAGTACTGGGACAGGTCGAGCCGTTGGGCCAGTAACAGGGCATAGGCCACGGAAATGTCGGCGCCGGTGAAGCGGCCGGCGCACAGCCATTCGCGGTCGCTCAAGGCCCGCTCCACGCCTTTCAAACGCGACAGGAACCAGCGCGTATAATCCTCCGCCACTCGCGGCAGTCGCCGTTCTTCCGCTTCCAGTTGGGTGTAACGCAGCACCAGCGTCTGCGGGAAAGTCAGCGTGGCCTCGCCAAAGTACAACCAATTGATCCAGGCGCCGTATTCGGGATGGTCCGCCGGCAGCGCCAGTGACGAATCCGCTCCGTAGCGGCTCACCAGATAATGGACAATGCCCGAGGACTCGGTCATGCGCGTGTCGCCGTCCACCAGCAGGGGAATGGTGCCGAGCGGGTTTTCCTGCAAGTAATCCGGGCATTCGACACGCGGTGGGAACGGCATCATGTTCAGTTGGTACGGCAATTCAAGCGCTTCCAGCGCCCACAGGCAGCGGAACGAGCGGGCGTTGTGGCAGTGGTAAAGAGTGATCATCGGGGAGGCTCCGTGATTTTGTATTCGGCCAGCACTTCATCGGTGTGCTGGCCCAGGTGCGGTGCCGGCCGGGCCGGCCGTGGTGCCCGCGCACTGAAACGGGTGGGCAGCGGCATTTCCACGTAATCCCCTTCGCTGGGGTGGCGGCGGCGCTGGAACAGGCCGGTGGCCCACAAATGCTGGTCTTCCAGAACGCGATCAAAGGGACACACCGGCATGGCCGGAATCGACGCCGTCCGGCACAGTGTCATCCATTCAGCGGTGGTTTTTTGTGGCGTGCGTTGCGCCATTTCCTTGTAGAGCAGGGAGATGTTGGCGCGGCGCTCGGGCTGGCCGCTGAACTCCGGCCGTTCGGTGAGCTCTGGACAGCCGAGCAGATCCAGCAGGGTCAGCCAGCAGTGATCGTTGTGGGGGACGATACTGATGTGGCCGTCGGCGGTGGGAAAAGGATTGCGGTGCGGGTCCAGTTGCCGGAAATAACCGGCTTCCTCGCTGGTGGGCGGCTGAAACGTCTGGCCGAATAAATGTTCCTGAAACAGAAACTGGGTGAAGGTCTCGAACATGGGGATCTCCACCTGCTGGCCTTCGCCGCTGCGCAGCCGGTGCACCACCGCCGCCAGTACCGCCTGGCTGGCGTACAAGGCGCCCACCTTGTCGGCGATCACCGAAGGGACATAGCGGGGCCGGCCGTCGCCGTCGTAGCGGCCGACCAGATCGGTCATGCCACTGGCGGCCTGGATCACGTCATCGTAAGCCTGCAAGCCGGCATAGGGGCCACCGGAGCCGAAGCCGACACAGTGGGCATAAATGATGTCCGGGCGCAGCGCTTTGACGCTGGCATAGTCGAAGCCGAGGCGGGCGATGGCGTCGGCGCGCACGTTATGAATGAAGACATCGGCGTCGCCCAGCAGGGCCGCCAGCGCGCGCCGGCCCTGCTCCTGTTTCAGATCCAGCACCACCGACCGTTTGCCGCGATTGGTGGTCACGAACGCCGGCCCCATGCCCGGTGTTTTCGCCGGATTGCCGGCGATACGCATGAGATCTCCGGCGGGCGCCTCGACCTTGATCACGTCGGCGCCCAGATCGGCGAGCATCTGTGTGCAATAAGGGCCGAAGATCATCGTCGTCATGTCGATGATGCGTACGCCCTCGAGCATGGTCTGGGACATTGTGGCTCTCATCCAGGTATTGTGATGCCAAAGTGCAGAAGATCGTTTTCGCCCGGCATGGCTTCGCCGGCAGCGCCGATGGGGCTGTTTTCGGGGTCGAGCAGGGTGTCCAGGGTGGCGCGATCGGTGCCTGGAACCCGTGCCATCACGCGTTCGCCGGCCGGCGTCAGAGCCAGCACCACGGCGTAATCCACCTCGCCGGCACGGTTGAACAGCGCGGTGAACGTCTCCAGCGTGGCTGGTCCCTGATAGTGTTCGCGCAGCGGCGGCACCGGTCCGCGGCGGGCATCGGCTTGCGCCTGCACGCTGTAGTCCTCGGCCAGTGGTGCCGGTGGTGGCCGGTTGGAAAGCACCACGGCATGGTGTTTGGTGACGTATTCGCCCTGGCCGTAGAGCAACCCCTCGCCCGGGGCGCTGTCGCGCAGGTGGCGCACCATGGCGGCGGCGGCGTGGGTCATGTAGTTGTTCATTGGCGCGCCGAAAAAACTCAGACCGCCGGTCACGCTGGGCGCGAAATCCTCGTCCAGACCGAGAGTGCGGCGGGCCATCTTGGGCACGCAGGGGAAGCAGCTGTACAACTCCAGATGGCGGAAGCCACCGACGTCGCCGCCGGCCCACTGCAGCACGGTTTCCAGTACCGTGTCCTGGGCGTGGGAGCGGTGGAACTGATCCCGTTGCAGATAATCCTCCGGCTCCACCGCCGCCGCTCCGCCCCAAAGGTGGATCCAGCGCTCCTCGGGAATCCCCATTTCCCTGGCCACGGCGGCGCTGGTCAGCAACAGGGCGGCGCCCTGATTGACCATCGGATTGGCCACCTGCCACTTGGTGTAGGGCCAGGCCACCGCCCGGTTTTCCGCTGTCGGGGTGATGATCTCCTCGGCGCTCGGGGTGCGCTCGGACCAGGTATAGGGATTGTCCGCCGCGATGCGGGCCATTCGCGCCCACAGTCGGCCGGATTCCTCCATGGCCGCGCGGGGCGTCTGGCCATAGCGGTGAGGCAGGGCGTTTTCGTAGAACGGATACACCGTTGGCGGCATCAGAATGCCGTGTTTGAGCGACAGCGGATGCAGAATGTCCTTGCCGCGCCGCACCTTCGGCGCCGGATCGCGCGGGGGCCAGGGCAGATCCAGATTCTGTTTCGCCGCCCGTTCCGTGGTGTGCCGGGATTCGGCGCCGACCACCGCCGCTACCCGGCATTCACCCCGTGCGATGGCCAGGGCGGCCTGATGGAGGTAGCGCAACGGCGATTCCCCGCCCATGGGACCGAGTACCACCCGTTGCGGCTGCCGCCCCAGGCGCTGGCACAATTGCGCCTCGGTGTCCGGATAAGGCCAGGACAACTGATAAACGATGTCGACGGAATCCAGTTGATCGAGCAGGGCGACGCCGCTGTCCTGTTCGGCCCGACGCAGGGCATGCTCCATCAGCGCCAGCGGTTCCAGTCCCCGCTCCAGTTGTTGCGGCTGATCGGTGATTTCACCCACGCCCACAAGGACGGGAAGACAGCGCGGGTCGGGACTGCTCATGTAGAATCCTTTGTTTCGATGTGGCTTGGGCGACGGCCCCAGCAAATTCATGCTTGAGTGTTCCTCAGTGAGGATTGGGGATATTCGTCGATTCAGACGAAATTGCAGCAAACCGGACCTTTCATCCGGCGGCGTCCGATTGTGCCGGCGTTTACCCTGTTCACGCCGCCCCCCTATACTTTCCGCAATCCCACCTCCCGCGGCCCCGCGATGGCGTGGGCCTATCATGAGACCCTGTCTCCGGCGGTACTTGCATGACACAGCTGTTCAGCAAAAACGATAAGAGCGGGCTGACCCGCGACCTGATCGAAGCCCTGTTTCCCATGTTCGAGCAAGCCAGCGCAGGGGGCATCGCGGTGGACCGGCAGGCGCGGATTACCTGGATCAACGCCAGCTACGCTTCGCTGCTGGGCATCGAAGATCCGGCGGCGGTGATCGGTGAACCGGTACGCCGGGTGATTCCCATGACGCGCATGCCGGAGGTGGTGGAAACCGGCCGTCCCCTGTTGCTGGACATCATGGAATACGAATCCCAGCAACTGGTGGTGACGCGGCTGCCTTACTTCGACGACAGCGGCAAGGTCATGGGCGCGGTGGCGTTCGTGTTGTACGACGATCTGCAGCCGTTGACGCCGCTGGTCAGCAAGTACCGCCGTTTGCACCAGGATTTGGTGGCGGCCCGCAAGGCGCTGGCGAAAAAAAATCGCGGTACCCGTTACAGCCTGGGGGATTTCGTCGGCGCCAGCCCGGCGGCTCTCGAGGTCAAGCGTCGGGCCCGGCTGGCCGCGGGGCGGGACATGCCGGTGCTGTTGCTGGGGGAAACCGGCACCGGCAAGGAAGTGCTGGCCCAGGCCATCCACGCTCTGTCGCGACGGGCGGAGCGTCCCTTCGTCGGCGTCAATGTGGCGGCGATACCGGAAAACCTTCTGGAGGCGGAGTTCTTCGGCGTGGCGCCCGGCGCCTACACCGGCGCTGACCGGCGTACCCGGGACGGCAAATTCCAATTGGCCAATGGCGGCACTTTGTTTCTGGATGAAGTGGGCGACATGCCACTGGCGCTGCAAGCCAAGCTGTTGCGGGCGTTACAGGAAGGGGAGATCGAACCGTTGGGCTCCAACAAGGTGGCCCGAGTGGACGTGCGGGTGATCGCCGCCACCAGCCGTAATCTGGAAACCATGATGGACGAGGGCCGCTTCCGTTCGGATCTCTATTACCGGCTCAATGTGCTGGAGATCACCATCCCGCCCCTGCGGGAACGCCTGCCGGATCTGGGCGTGCTGTGTGAAGCGATTCTGGAGGATATCGGGGCCGGCCTGGAACTGCGTGCCGAGATCACCGATGCCGCGGTGTCGGCCCTCAGCAGCTATGACTGGCCCGGTAATGTCCGCGAGTTGCGTAATGTGCTCGAACGGGGCCTGACCATGGGGGAGGAAACCGGCCTGCTGGATGCCGACGCCATCTTCAAAGTGCTGCCGCGCAAAAGCGGACGCCTGCAACCGGTGGGGGCGGCTCAACCGGCCCGTCCGCTGGCTCAGGTGCTGGCGGAGGCGGAACACCAGGCCATCGAAGCGGCGCTGGTGGCCAGCCGTGGCAACCGTTCCCGCGCGGCGCGGATACTGGGGATCTCCCGCTCGGCGCTGTATGAAAAGCTGAATAAACTGTCCTGATATCAGGACAGATGTCCATGATTCAGGACAAATTCGTTAGACCTTTGTCTAAAACTGTTCTGAATTCCGGACACTCAAACAAAGAAGAATCACCATAACTTCTCTACCTTATTGTTTTATAAAGGGTTTTCGGGCTGGCACGGTGCCTGCTAGTTGGTGTGCGCAGAAGGTGGGAACAACCACCCCGACAATCGCACAACAACAAGAAGGATTCTTTTCATGTCGCTCAAGCAACAGCTCTCCAATCTCGGGCGCGGCGCCACTTTCGCTGCTCTTTTTTCCGCCACGGTGATGTCCGCCAGTCTGATCAGCGGTCAGGCCGTGGCGGAGGAAAAAATACGCTGGCAGGTACCGCTGGCATTCCCTTCCCACCTGGTGGGTCTGACCACCCCGATCAAATATCTCTCGGACAACCTGAAAGCGATTTCCGGTGGCGATATTCAACTGCGTTACTACGAGCCCGGCGAACTGGTGCCGCCGTTTGAAATCATGGACGCCGTCAGTGAGGGCAAGTACCCGGCGGGCTACACCTGGGTCGGCTACGATCAGGGCACCATTCCGGCTCTGCCACTGTACTCGGGCGCCCCGTTCAACATGGAGCCGCCCGCCTATCTGGCCTGGTACTACGAAGGCGATGGCAAGGCGCTGCTGGAGGAGATCTACGACGCGCGCAACATCCATCCGATGTTGTGCAGCATCATCGGCCCCGAGGGCGCGGGCTGGTTCGCCAAACCGATTACCGAGTTGAAGGACATCGAGGGGCTGCGGATCCGTTTCGCCGGTATCGGCGGCAAGGTGCTGGAGGAACTGGGCGCCTCGGTCACCATGATCCCCGGCGGCGAGCTGTATCAGTCCCTGGAGCGCAAGACCATCGACGCCACCGAGTTCTCCCAGCCGGCCATCGACAAGATGCTGGGCCTGGATCAGATCATCAAGAACTATGTGATGCCCGGCTGGCACCAGACCCTGACCACTTCTCATCTGCTGGTCAACAAGGAAGCCTGGAACAAGCTCAAGCCGGAAAGCCGCGCCTTGATCGAAATGGGTTGTGAATCCGCCGTTCTCAAGGGATTTGCCCAGAGCGAATGGGCTCAGCCCACCGCCCTGCGGGAATACCAGAAGGAAGGCGTCACCGCCCAGACCCTGCCGGAACCGGTGCTGCGCGAATTGGAGAAGGTCACCAACAAGGTGCTCGACGACATGGCCGCCAAGGACGCCATGTTCAAGCGCGTGCTCACCAGTCAGCGTGAGTTCATGAAGCATCACGCCATCTGGCACAGCAAAGGGTATCTGCCGCGGGATTTCTATCAGTACGACTGATCCGACAGTACGACTGACCCGAACCGGATAACCCCCGGGGCAGGCACCGTCCGGTGCCTGCTGATGTCATTTGCTTTCCGATGCAGAGGTGACCGTGACTAACAAGCCTGTTTCCCTTGATGCGGCGGTCGATGCCTTGCCGTACAACCGGCTGTCCTGGTGGCTGGACCGGCTGGTGGCCGGGGTCGGGCGCTGGTGCTCCTGGCTCTGGCTGGCGGTTCTGGCGGTGGTATTAAGCAATGTGTTCAGCCGTTTCGTGATGAACGAAGGCTCCATCGCTCTGGAGGAATTGTCCTGGCACTTTTTCGGCGCCGCCATGATGTTGACCCTGGGCTACGCGGTGGTCCGGGATGACCACGTCAGGGTGGATGTCTTGCGGGAAAAATTCTCCCTGAAAGCCCAGGCGTGGATCGAACTGGTGGCCATCGTATTGCTGGCCTTGCCGATCCTTTATCTGATGATCGATGCCTTGGTGCCCTACGCCTACAAGGCCTACACCTTCAGCGAACGCTCCCAGGCTCCCAGCGGGCTGCCGCACCGGTTCATTTTCAAAAGTGTGTTGCCACTGGGGCTGATGCTGGTGGCCGTGGCGTTGTTCTCCCGGGGACTGCGCTGCGCCACTTTCCTGTTCCGTTTTCCTCGTGAAATCCAGCCCGGCACGGATGAGCGCGACGGCACTCATCCCCACCCCTGATCAAGAGGCATCACTGTTATGGGTCTGGAAGAAACTCTGGTTATCACCATGTTCGCCAGTTTCATGGGACTGCTGCTGTTGGGCTTTCCCGTGGCCTGGGCGCTGGCGGGCGTGGGACTGTTGTTCGCCGTTATTGGCAGTGTATTGGTTCAGTATTTCGACGCCGATCTCTGGTTCACCTGGGCCGGCACCATCGGTGTTCTGGATGCCCGCATCTACGGCATCGTGGCCAATGAACTGATGGTGGCGCTGCCGCTTTTCATCTTCATGGGCATCATGCTGGACCGCTCCGGGATCGCCGAAAAACTGATGCACAGTCTGGTGCGGGTGCTCGGGCCGCTGCGTGGTGGCTACGCGATCACGGTGGTGGTGGTCGGTATTCTGCTGGCGGCGTCCACCGGCATCGTTGGTGCTTCCGTGGTGTTGCTGGGCATGTTGTCGCTGGGGCCGATGATGCAGGCCCAGTACAACAAACCGCTGGCGGTGGGCACTGCCTGTTCGGTGGGAACCCTGGGCATTCTGGTGCCGCCGAGCATCATGCTGGTGTTGATGGCGGATCGGTTGGGCACCTCCGAGGCTTCCGTTGGCAAACTGTTCATGGGAGCCCTGATCCCCGGCATGATGCTGGGGGCGATGTACATTCTCTACATCGTTATCGCCTCCTGGTTGAAAAAAGATCTGGCGCCGGCACCGAAGCATCATGACCGTCTGGACGGACGGGCGGTATGGGATCTGTTCTTGTCGGTGGTGCCGCCGCTGGCGCTGATCATCGCCGTGCTGGGCTCGATCTTTTTCGGTATCGCCACCACCACGGAAGCGTCCGGCGTGGGCGCGGCGGGGGCCCTGTTAATGGCGCTGCTCAGCCGGCGTCTGAATATGACGGTGCTCAAGGACGCGCTTTATCAAACCAGCCGTACCACGGCGTTTATTTTCGGTATTTTCATCGGCGCCACGGTGTTCGCGGCAGTGCTGCGCGGATTGGGCGGCGATGACGTGATTCGCGCGGCGATCACCGGTTTGCCGTTCGGTACCACCGGCATTCTGCTGACCATTCTGCTGGTCACCTTCCTGCTCGGTTTTTTTCTGGACTGGGTGGAGATCACCTTGATCATTCTGCCGCTGGTGGCGCCAGTGGTGTTCTCCCTCGGCGTGGAACCGGTGTGGTTCGCGATTCTGTTCGCGCTGTGTTTGCAGACCTCGTTTTTGACACCGCCGGTGGGATTCGCGCTGTTTTATATCAAGGGCGTGTGCCCGCCGGAGATCACCACACGGCACATCTATCTGGGCGTGTTGCCGTTTATCGCCCTGCAGTTATTGGGCTTGGCCCTGGTGTTCTGGTTCGAGCCCCTGGCCACCTGGTTGCCCAATGAAATCTACGGCGGGCCTTAGGGCTTTAACAGGCATGCAGTAACAGGAGAAATGAATGAGCAACATGGCACCTTCCCCCGTGGTCTGGTCCCCTTCGGCGGACACCCTGGCCAATTGCCAGATGGGACGTTTCAAGACCTGGCTGGAGACGCGGGGATTCGGCCCCTTCGCCGATTATCACGCTTTGCACCAGTGGTCGATCGAGGAGATGGAGCTGTTCTGGCAACAGCTGTGGGACTATTGCGGACTGATCCACGAGGTTCCCGCCGAGCGGGTGCTGGGCGGACGCGGCATGCCCGGCGCCGAATGGTTTCCCGGCATGCGAATGAACTTCGCCGCCAACCTGTTGCGTCTGGCGGAGGGGGAACACGCCGACCGGGAAGCGGTGGTGGCCTATTGTGAAACCCGGCCGGTGCTGCGCAAAAGTTATACGCAACTGAAGGCGGACGTGGGGGCTTTGGAAGCCTTTCTTCGTGCCCGGGGCATCGTTCGGGGGGACCGCGTCGCCGCGGTGGTGACCAACGGTTACGAGGCGTTGGTGGGCATGCTGGCGGCCACTAGCCTGGGCGCCATCTGGAGTTCCGCCTCCCCGGACTTTGGCACAGGCGCCATTCTGGATCGCTTTGGCCAGATCGAACCCGCCGCTTTGATCGTGGTGAACGGTTACGGCTACGGTGGCAAGGTGTTCGCCCGCCAGGAAGACTTCGCCGGGCTGATCGAGGGATTGCCGAGCCTGCGTTGCGTGGTCAGTGTCCAGCAACTGCCGGATCAGCCGGCGGTGGCCGGCGATCGGGTCACGCCCTGGCCGGAGGCGCTGGCGGAAGGCCAAGGCCAGGCGCCCTCGTTCACGCCGTTGCCGCCGGATCATCCGGTGTACATTCTCTATTCCTCCGGGACCACCGGTAAGCCCAAGTGCATCGTCCACGGCGCCGCCGGGTTGCTGGTCAATCACGCTAAGGAACTGATGCTGCATGGCGATGTGGGGCCGGCGGACCGGTTTCTCTACTTCACCACCTGCGGTTGGATGATGTGGAACTGGCAGGCCTCGGCTTTGCTCACCGGCGCCGCCGTCATCACCGTGGACGGTTCACCCGGCTACCCGGATCTGGACATGCTGTGGCGTCTGGTGGCGGACGAGAAGGTGACTCACTTCGGCACCAGCGCGCGCTTCCTGGCGGGATGCCGCAAGGCCGGCCTGACACCGGCAAAGACCCTGGATCTGTCCGCTTTGCGTGTATTGTTCTCCACCGGATCGCCGTTGCTGCCGGAGGATTACGACTGGGTTTATGCCGATGGTGCTCCGAACGTGCTGCTGGGCTCCATTGCCGGCGGCACCGATATCTGCGGCTGTTTTGTCGGCGCCACGCCGCTTTTGCCGGTGCGCCGGGGCGAGATCCAATGCCGCTTCCTGGGCGTGGACGCGGTGGCGTATGGGGAGCACGGCGAGCCGGTCAGCGAAGGCCGGGGTGAGTTGGTATGCCGCCAGCCGCTGCCGTCCATGCCGGTGGCGTTCTGGGGTGACCCTCGGGGCGAGCGTTATCGCGCGGCTTATTTTGAAACCTTCCCCGGAGTCTGGGCCCACGGCGATTTTATTCACTTCACCGAACACGGCGGCGCGGTGATCCATGGCCGTTCCGATGCCACTTTGAATCCCGGCGGCGTGCGCATCGGCACCGCGGAAATCTACCGTCAGGTGGAAACCGAGGAGCGGGTCAAGGACAGCCTGGTGGTGGGCCGCCAGATCGACGGCGATGTGGAAGTGGTGTTGCTGGTGGTGGCGAATGACGGCGGCGACCTGAGCGAGGAACTGATTCAACGTCTGCGGACGAGAATCCGTGAAGGCGCGAGCCCCCGCCACGTTCCCAGGCATGTTATCGCCGTGCCGGATATCCCCTATACCCGCAGTGGCAAGAAGGTGGAGCTGGCGGTGGCCGGGCTGCTCAACGGCGCCGTCCGTGGCGATAACCGCGATGCCCTGGCCAACCCCGAGGCGCTGGATCGGATACGTGACCGCCTGCGTCAGGCGAACCTGTTGCACGGTTAGCGGATCGCGCTGATCGCGGCCGCTAGGGCGGATGACGTTCCAGACCCGGAAGGTCGCGCAGCGTCTGCTCCAGCCAGTCGACGAAGGCGCGGACCTTGGACGAGCGGTGTCGGTGGTGTGCGTACACCACCGACACCGGGCTCGGCGCCGGCCGGTAGTCCGCCAGCACTTCCACCAATTCGCCGCCGTCGAGATGGGGGCGAACGGAGTACAGCGGCGCTTGCACCAGGCCGAAGCCGGACAGGGCGGCACTGATGTAGGCCTCGGAATTGTCCACGGTAAGGCGCCCTTCCGGTTGGCATTCGTGAATCCGGCCGTGCTCGGTGTATTCCCAGGGCAGCGGCCGTCCGGTGCGGCCGGAGTGATAGATGATGACCTGGTGACGGGAAAGGTCCTTTGGCGTTTCCGGCGTGCCATACCGGGCCAGGTAATCGGGCGAGGCGCAACTGATCTCGGTGAGGTAGCCCAGGCGCCGGGCCACCAGACTGGAGTCGGGCAGCTCGCCAACGCGCAGCGCGCAGTCCACACCTTCCTGGACCAGATCCACCAGCCGGTCATTGATGCCCAGTTCCAGATGGATCTCCGGGTAGCGGTCGCAGAATGCCATCAGCCGGGGCAGGATCACCAGCCGCGCGGGCCTGGCCGGCAGATTGACGCGCAAGCGCCCGGACGGCCGGTGGCCATCGGTGAACAGGGCCTCGGTGTCCGCCAGTTCCTCCAGCAGATGAAGGCAGCGTTCGTAGTAGGCGCCGCCGTCCAGAGTCAGGGACACCCGCCGGGTGGTGCGGTGCAGCAGCTGTACACCAAGATGATCTTCCAGTTGCCGCACCGCGGTGCTCACCGTGGCCTTGGGCAGCAACAGGGTTTCCGCGGCCCGGGTGAAATTACCGGCATCCACCACCCGGACAAAGATTTCCATGGCTCGCAAACGGTCCATAAGGCACCAGTTACTGTTCGGTAATCGTGAACAGAGTTAACCATGAATACCGGTTTATCAGCCAGGGTTGAACGAACACACTGTGCCGGTCTGTTTCCTTCCATTGCAAAGAGCATGTCTGTTGAGGAGCACAAAGATGCAACAACGACGACTGGGCCGGGATGGTCCGTTGGTATCCGCTCTGGGGCTGGGCTGCATGGGCATGAGTGATTTCTATGGGGACCGGGATGACCGGGAATCCATTGCCACCTTGCACGCGGCCTTGGAGAAGGACGTTACCCTGATCGATACCGCCGACATGTATGGACCGCACACCAATGAAGAACTGGTGGGGCGTGCCATCGCCGGCAAGCGCGATCAGGCGTTCCTGGCCACCAAATTCGGCATTGTCCGCGATCCCTCGGATCCGCACGCCCGTGGTATCAATGGCGCCCCGGACTATGTGCGCAAATCGGTGGAAGGCAGTCTGCGCCGCTTGGGCGTGGACACCATCGATCTGTACTACCAGCACCGGGTGGATCCGCAAGTGCCGATCGAGGACACCGTCGGCGCCATGGCCGATCTGGTGCGGGAAGGGAAGGTCCGCTACCTCGGATTGAGCGAGGCGGCGCCGGATACCCTGCGCCGGGCGCAGGCGGTGCATCCCATCAGTGCCTTACAGAGTGAATACTCTCTGTGGACACGGGATCCGGAAGACGGGGTGTTGGACACCTGTCGTGAACTGGGCATCAGCTTTGTCGCCTACAGTCCGCTGGGGCGGGGTTTTCTCACCGGCGCGATCCGCTCGCCGGAGGATTTCGAGGAAGGCGATTTTCGCCGCCACAATCCGCGTTTCCAGGGCGAGAATTTCCAGCGCAATCTGGACCTGGTGGATCAGGTGCATGCCCTGGCCGAACAGAAACAGGTACTGCCATCGCAGCTGGCGCTGGCCTGGGTGCTGGCTCGGGGCGAGGATGTGATCGCCCTGTTCGGCACCAAGCGCCGCCGTTATTTGCAGGAGAATCTGGCGGCGCTGGAGGTGCGGCTGAGCGACGATGAACTGGCGCGGCTGGATGCGATCTTTCCCCGCCACGGCGCCGCCGGCGAACGCTATGGCGAGGAAGGCATGCGTACCGTGGGAAACTAGCCGGGCACGGCGGTTCCAATGGGCTGCCCGCTGGCCAGCCGGCGCTCATCCAGCAACCAGTCGCGGAAGTCGGTGACGATGGTCCGGGGGGAGGCGCGCTCCGGGCTGACGATGAAATAATGGAATCGGCAGGGCAGCGCCACTTCGCTCAGCCGCCGCAGGGTGCCGGCGGCCAGTTCCGTCTCCACCAGCTCCGGGCAGACCAGCCAGGCGCCCTGGCCGGTGAGGGTGGCCTCCAGAGCCAGCAAGCCGTTGCCGAAGTGGTGCTCGCGAGCGTCGGCGGGAAAAGACTCGCCGGCCGCTTCACACCATTCGCGCCAGCCGAACCGCTCGTTGGAACGGCCGGCGGTATTGTCGGTGAGCAGGGCGCCGTTATCGAGCACCTCGGTGATGGTGTTCCGCCCGGTTCCGGGAGCGGCTACCGGCACCAGCGCCACTGCCAACAGTGGTGAGCTGTTCATCTCCGGGTATTGGCCATAACCAAAGCGGATCGTCAGATCAATACCGGCGCGGGAGAAGGCGGCAGCGGTGACCGGTCCGCCGGGAGCGGTGTCCACGGAATGCAGACTGGCCTGCAGACGCACTTCCGCCTCCGGATGGCGGGCGTAGAAACGATGCAGGCGTGGCACCAGCCATTTGGTGGCGAACAACGGCTCGGCGCACACCGTGATGACGTCCTTGGCTTCGCCCTGGCTGCGCAGTTCATCGACGGCATCGACCAGCGCGGCGAAGCCGTCCTGTAACCGGGGCAGGATGCTCAGCGCCGCCGCCGTCGGCGTGACCCGGCGATGGTGGCGAATGAACAGCGCCACCCCGAGTTGTTCCTCGAGGGCTTTGATCTGATGACTCACTGCCGCCGGGGTCACGCTCAATTCCTTGGCGGCGGCGGCGAAGCTGCGGGTGCGCGCCGCCACCTCGAAATAGGCCAGTGCCACCAGCGGTGGCAGGCGCCGCATGAAGCCGGCGGGCAAGGAGGGCCGGGAGTGCTCGTTCATCCGCTTAGCGCTGCCATTGGCTTAGTATTGCCATTGTGCCGCCCGCTTGTTGAGGAAGGCGTCGATACCTTCGGCGGCGTCCGCTTCCATCATGTTCCGCGCCATCACTTCTCCGGCAAAACGATAGGCCTCGTCCAGGGGCAGCTGCCGTTGCCGGTAGAACATGGCCTTGCCATGGCGGATTGCCGCCGGGCTTTTCTCCATGATCGAAGTGGCCAGGGCGGTCACCGCGCCGTCCAGTTCCGCTTCCGGCACGGCGTGATTGATCAAGCCCCAGTCGGCGGCGGTGGCGGCGTTGATGAAGCGCGCGGTCACCAGCATTTCGAAGGCGCGCTTGGCCGAGACATTGCGGGACAACGCCACCGAAGGCGTGGAACAGAACAACCCGGCGTTGATGCCGGAGACGGCGAAGCGGGCGCTGTCCGTGGCCACCGCCAGATCACAACTGGCCACCAACTGACAGCCGGCGGCGGTGGCCACCCCTTGAATGACCGCGATCACCGGTACCGGTACCGCCAGCAGGCTTTGCATCACACCGCTGCAGGTGGCGAACAGCTGCCGGTAATAATCCTCCTCGCCCAGATGAGAGTGCATCTGACGCAGATCGTGGCCGGCACAGAACGCCTTGCCCGCCGCCCGCAACACCACGCAGCGCAGGGTCTCGTCGTCGGCCAGGGCGTCCAGCTCGGTTTTCAGCGCCGCCAGCATCTCCTCGGACAGGGCGTTGTAGTGGCGGGGCCGGTTCAGAGTCAGAGTGACCAGGCCATCCTGGTCTTCTCGCAGTATCAGCGGGGCATTGAGATCGGCTTGCACGCTCATCACGATTCTCCTTGTTTTGCGTTATCCGCTCAGGCCGCCGCGGACTGGGTACGCAGGCGCACCTTGGTCTTCAGCGAATTGCCGATGAAGCAATTACGGTGAGCGCCGGCATGCAGGCGTTGCAGCTCGGCCGGTTCCGGTGTCTGGCCGTCGGCGAACTCGATGGTGGGTCGCAGTTCCACCCGGGTCACCGCCAGCCGGCCTTCCTCGTTCTTTTCCAGAAAGCCCACCGGTGTGTCCTTGTAGCGCTCCACCCGGTAGCCCTTGACGTCGGCGATGGCCAGGAAGAACAGCATGTAGCAACTGGACACCGAGGTCACCAGCAGTTGCTCCGGGTCGGCGCAGTGGGCGTCCCCGTGGTAATCCACCGCGGCGGAGACTTGCACGGTCTGGCCACCGTTGAGGGTGGCCAGATGGTTACGGGAGTAGCTTCCGCTGCCGTCCGGGTGGTCGGCACGGGTCCAGGCAATGGCGGCGTGATGTTCTGACATCGGCTCTGCTCCCTTTTGAAAATGGACTGGCTTCTGAAAACGGGCTGGGGCGCCCTCGGTGAGCAGTACCATTGCATCAGCTCTGCTTAATGAAAAGCGATGTTTTCTAGGGAATTGGCTTAGACAGGCTAATGCAAGAAGGAAATCGGCGCCGTCCGATAAGGAGGCGGCGCCGTGGGTCAGTCTTGCTGATTAAAGGCCCGCCAGGTGTCCACGGCCTTACGTGTCACCACCGGGCCGGCAACCTGGGTCAGTGCGCGGCGCAGGGTGGGGCTGGCGGCAATCGCCACGCCGGCGGTGAAGGCGCCGATCATCAGCAGGCCGCTATTGCGGCGCGCCCACTCCAGGGTCTGATCGCCCACCAGGGGACGCAGACCGGACTCCAGGACGCTTTCCGTCGGGCTCGGCGCCGGTGGCGGGGCTTCGTCCCGGGCTGGATCGGGCCGATTGGCACGAACCAGGCCGTAGCCGAGGGCGGCGGCCACCACCAGCAGACCGGCGCCGCTGATCAGCGCGGCCAGAGCCGCGCCCAATGGCGGCGTCAGTGCGATCCAGGCCGCCGCCGTCAGGCTCAGCAATGCCGCCAGGCTGATCAGCATGATCAGCCAGATCATCGCATTAAGACTGAACAGCCCGGCCAGCATGCCGCGCAGTTTCACGCTCAACGGCCGAGCAGTTTGCCGAGCACCAGGCCCACGCCGAACGCCGTGAGCACGCTGGTAAAAGGGCGGGCCTTGATCTCCTCCCCCAGATGCTCGGCTTGCCGGGAGGCGCTTTGGCGGGCGCCTTCGAAGGTTTCCCGGGCGCTGTTGAGATGCTCCTGGGCGCGTTCCTGAGTGGAATGCTTGACCGCGTCGGCCAGGGCCTTGAAGTCCCGGCGCAACTGCTCAAGGTCTTTTTTCAGGGCCTCGGTTTCCGCTGACTGGTTCATGACGCCTCCTTGGTATAGAGCTGCGTTCTGATATGAACAACGAAACTTCAGCATATAGAGTGCATGGCCATGGCGCCTAGTGGGCAGGCCGTTAAAAATGCAAAACCATGGGGTTTCTTGATCCGGCTCACGAGCGGGCCGGGAATGGTGGGTCGTGAGCCGCTGCCTCACCGTTTCCCTCAAACCGAACTACGAAGCCGCTGTAGGAGCTTGCCTGCAAGCGAATGAGGGTTCGCTCAGGCGTTGAGCAACATTCGCCTGCAGGCAAGCTCCCACAGCGGCTTCGCAGCCATATTACTGCGCCAGCTTGCGAATCACTTCATCGGTGAATTCCGTGGTGCTGCTGCGCCCACCCAGATCGGGGGTGACTTTGTCCCCTTCACCGACCACCGTGCGCAGAGCATTGCGCAGGCGCTCGGCCTCGCTGTTGAGATCCAGGTAGTCGAGCATCATGGCCGCGCCGAGCATCAGGGCGGTGGGGTTGGCGACCCCTTTGCCGGCGATGTCCGGCGCGCTGCCGTGCACGGCTTCAAAGATGCCCTTGTCTTCCCCGACGTTGGCGCCCGGTGCCAGTCCGAGGCCGCCCACCAGGCCGGCGCAGAGGTCGGAAAGAATGTCACCGAACAGGTTGGTGGTGACGATGACATCGAAACGGTGGGGATTCATCACCAGTTGCATGGCGCAGTTGTCGACGATCATTTCCTCGTGCTCGATGTCGTCGTATTCCTTGGCCACGCTGCGTGCCACATCCAGGAACAGCCCGGAGGTGGATTTCATGATGTTGGCTTTGTGCACCACGGTGACTTTCTTGCGGCCCAGCCGGCGCGCGGCTTCATAGGCGAAGCGGATCAGGCGCTTGGATTCCTTGCGGGTGATCACGCTGCGCAGCTCCGCCCGTTCGCCGTCTTCGCTGACCATTTGGCCTTCACCGGAGTAGATGCCTTCGATGTTTTCGCGGACGGTGAGGATATCAACGTTATCGTAGCGGGAACGGACACCGGGGACGGAGAGGGCGGGGCGGACGTTGGCGAACAGGTCGAAGTATTTGCGCAGGGTGACGTTGACCGAGCGGAAGCCCTTGCCGACCGGGGTGGTGATCGGCCCTTTCAGTGCCACCGGATTCTTGCCGATCATGTCGAGGGTTTCCTGGGGGACCAGGTCGAGGCCCTTGTCCAGGGCGGTTTGCCCGGCGATGGCGTAGTCATAGGCCAGGCCGCAGTCCAGAGCATCCAGGACTCGAACGGTGGCATCGACGATGTCCGGGCCGATGCCGTCGCCCGGGATGATGGTCACGCGTGTTTCCGCCATGGTTTCCTCTCCTTCTGGTCTTTTGGAATGCAGAAAAATTATGGTGGGTCCGTCGCCACGTTGTGGGTGGGGGGACCGTCGCGGCCGGACACCGGGGTGGGTATCCGTCCGTAGCTGTCCGGGCCGGTAAGCGGGAAGCCGAATTTGCGCCCTATATGGGGGCGGATCCGTTCTGATTCAAGCAGGCCCGCCCGGGTCCCGGCAAGCGGACGGCCTCTTGTATTCAAGTTCCGTGCCGTGACGAAACCGTGTCAGCGTGGGCCACGGTGCATAAGGCGCGCACTTTAATGGGGCAATGGATGGGTGGCCCGGCGGGAGTGCACCGTGCTGGTTCGGAATGAAGACGTGAAACAGGAAGACGGGGCGGGCGCGGCCGCCCCTGGAGATGGATGGTGTCAGGCGGGGGCGCCGACGCCCTCACCGGTCAGCAGGCTCTGTACGTGGGCGCGCGGCGGCGCGCCGAACATACGGCTGTATTCGCGGCTGAACTGGGACGGGCTTTCATAACCCACCCGATAGCTGGCGGTGGCCGCTTCCAGACCCTCGCTGAGCATCAGGCGTCGGGCCTCATGCAGGCGCAGTTTCTTCTGGAATTGCAGCGGCGACATGCGCGTCACCTGTTTGAAGCTGTGGAACAGGGACGATTCGCTCATGTTGACCTGATCCGCCAGATCACGAACCCGCAGCGGCTGGGTATAGCGATCCTTGAGCAGGGCGATGACCTTGGAAACCCGGTGGGACTGGCTGTCGGCGGCGGCGAACTTGCGCATGCGCGCGCCCATTTCGCCGATCAGCGCGCGATACAGGATCTCGCGCCGGATCAGCGGTGCCATGATCGGCGTGTCGGCGGGCTTGTCCAGCAGTTCCACCAGACGGGTGGTGGCGTCCAGCATGGCGGTGTCGATGGGCGCCATGCACAGCCCGCAGTTGATCTCCGGGCACTGATCCTCATCGTTCAATGTCTCGCCCAGTTCGAACACCAGATCCGCCACTTCCTGGGAATCCACGTCCAGGCGAATGGACAGAAACGGCTCGCCGGGGCTGGCCACGTTGACTTGCCCCAGTACCGGCAGATGGACCGATGACACCAGGTAGCTCAAGGGGCCATAGACGATTTCGCGGTCGCCAAGCCAGATCGTCTTGCTGCCCTGGACGATGACGCACAGACAGGGCTCGTAGATAGCCGAGGTGCATTGCGTGGGTGTGTTGGCCCGGCCCAGATGCAGGCCCGACAGTGTGGATTCTTCCATACCATCCTCAGGAGCATGCCGCAGGACGGTTCGGGTTAACCGGGAACGGAGTTGTTCGAGTTCGACGTCCTGCCCGGATGCTGAAAGGGAAAGGGAGTGATGCGCCACGATAGTGCCCTCCGTGTGTTTGTCGGCAGTATACGCACTGCCCGTGACAGGGTAAGCGCGGCTCCTGGAATGCTGCAGGATCGTGCAATGACTGTGGAGTAACAAGCAATTTCAGGCAAGCCGGAGGGGTTGTCATGGTGATCCGCGACAATCCGCAATCTGGCCTGATCCGGCTGAAAGTGGTGCGTGCATCAAATTGAATTGATGTCGGTTTTATGACGCAGCAATATGGTGCAAAGCCTTTTGTTTCAACACTATTGCCCTTGTTCCGGATGGGGGCTTTGGTGGCGTGATGTTGTTGGCACTTGCCGGATAGTGGATCTCCAATCCGGATGGGGCTTTGGCGGGGGCGGCTGCCTGATTCTGTATTGTTCACAGGATCAGGCAATTATCCCGCAGTAAACGGATACCGCCGACTGGTGGTTGCCCGCTATTGTGTCCGTCGTGGAAGGGACCCGCCGCCAGTTGGCGGGGCGGGTCCGTCAGGTGGCAAGCGGGGGCCCCGGTCCACATCGCTGTCGAATAGGCGGTGCCTATATCGACCATCGGTAAACCCATCAAGAAATGCCGTTGACCTCAATATTGGTTGAGGAATTAACGTTCGCGGCCTGGGGTGAGAGTGAGTCCGACACCCATGGTGTCGATCATCTTGTCTTTCTTGATGGTGCCCCGTTATTGACTGACGGTCAGTCAGTTTTTAGAGTTTTGCAAATGGGAACTATTTTCAATTGAAGGCAGGCGTATTGCCTGCAAGGCCCGAACAGCAGGAGCGAGCGCAACATGGATTCAATCAATACCCAGTACGCCAGCGGGGGAGAGCTGATCATCGGGCTCGCCCTCATGCTGATGGTGGCCGTTGGCCTGGCCGGCTGCGATGCCCGTGGCGAGCAGGAGCAGGCGCAGATGCCGCCGCCGGCGGTCAAGGTGGCGAAGGTGCTGGACGACCCGGTGACACTGTGGGATGACTTCACCGGCCGGGTGGCGGCACCGGAAACCGTGGACCTGCGTCCCCGCGTCAGCGGTTACATCGACAAGGTGAGCTTCGAGGAAGGGGAACTGGTGGAACAAGGCGATGTGTTGTTCGTCATTGACCAGCGCCCTTACCGCGCCCGTGAACGGGCCGCCGCCGCCGACCTGGCCCAGGCCCGCAGCCAGTATCAACTGGCCAAGAGTGAGGCCTCCCGGGCGGAACGGCTGGTGGCCAGCCGCGCCATCTCCCGCGAGGAATACGACCGCCGGGCGTCGGCGATGGTGTCAGCGCGTGCGGCCATGAACGCGGCCGAAGCAGCGCTGGAAACCGCCCGTCTTGATCTGGAGTACACCGAGGTGCGTTCTCCAATCACTGGCCGTGCCGGCCGCGCCATGGTCACTCGCGGCAACCTGGCTAACGCCGATCAGACCCTGCTGACCACACTGGTGTCGGTGGATCCGGTTTATGTGTATTTCGAGAGCGACAGCGATTCCTACGTGCGCGGCCGTGAGCTGCTGGGCAGCAGCGAGGGCACCGAAGTGCGTATCGGGTTGAGCGGTGAAAACGGCTACCCGCATCGGGGCAAGGTGGACTTCATCGATAACCGTCTCAACGCCAGCACCGGCACGTTGCAGTTCCGCGCCGTGGTACCGAACCCGGATGGTCGCTTCAAGCCGGGGCAATTCGCCCGGGTGGAACTGCCCGCCGAACGTCTCGACACGGCGCTGCTGATCGACAGCAAGGCGCTGCTTACCGATCAGAACCGCCGTTATGTCTACGTGGTGGACGATGAGAACAAGGCCTCCCGCCGTAACGTCGACGCCGGCCGTACCGTGGATGGCCTGGTGGTGATCCGCGACGGGTTGAAGCCCGGCGAGCGGGTCATCGTCAACGGTGTGCAGAAAGTGTTCATGTCCGGTATGCCGGTGGCGCCGACGCTGGTGGAGATGCGCGCGGCGGCCACCAAGGAACCGGAAGTGGCGGCGACGCCCTGATCGACTGACACCGACATAACCCAAGTCCATGGATCGAGCGCGCTCTCCGGGGCGCGCCAAGAGGGTACTCTTGTCATGAATTTTTCTCGTTTCTTCGTCGACCGCCCGATCTTTGCCGCGGTGCTGTCGATCATCATCCTCGCGGTCGGCGCCATCTCGATCCCGATGCTGCCGATCAGCGAGTACCCGGAAGTGGTGCCGCCCTCGGTGGTGGTGCGCACGGTTTACCCCGGCGCCAACCCCAAGGTGATCGCCGAAACCGTGGCCACGCCCCTGGAGGAGTCCATCAACGGCGTTGAGGATATGATGTACCTCAAGTCGGTGGCCGGCTCCGACGGTGTGCTGCAAATGACCGTCACCTTCCGCCCCGGCACCGACGCCGATGACGCCACGGTAAGGGTGCAGAACCGGGTCAGCCAGGCGCTGGCACGGTTGCCCGAGGACGTGCGCCGCCAGGGCGTGACCACCCAGAAACAATCGCCCACCTTTTTGATGGTGGTGCATCTGACCTCGCCGGACGGCCGCTACGACACGCTCTACCTGCGTAACTATGTGCGCCTGCATGTGAAGGATGTACTGGCCCGGATCCAGGGCGTCGGTGATGCGCAAATCTTCGGCGGCGGTGACTACGCCATGCGCGCCTGGCTGGACCCGGACAAGATTGCCTCGCGGGGCATGACCGCCAGTGATGTGGTGGGCGCCATTCGTGAACAGAACGTTCAGGTTTCCGCCGGCCAGCTCGGCGCCGAGCCGATGCCCAACAGTGATTTCCTCACCCTGATCAATGCCCAGGGCCGGCTGCGTACGGTGCAGGAGTTTGGTGACATCGTATTGAAAAGCGGTGAGCAGGGCGAAATTGTCCGGCTTTCCGATGTCGCCCGTCTGGAACTGGGCGCCGGTGACTACACCCTGCGCTCACAACTGGATGGCAAGGACGCGGTGGCGGTGGGTATCTTTCAGGCGCCCGGCGCCAATGCCCTGGAAATCCGTGATTCGGTGATCGCCGCCATGGACGAATTGTCCACCCGTTTTCCGGAAGGGGTGAAGTACGAAGCGGTGTACGACACCACTATTTTCGTGCGCGACTCCATTCATTCCGTGGTGAAAACCCTGCTTGAAGCGGTGCTGCTGGTGGTGCTGGTGGTGACGCTGTTCCTGCAGACCTGGCGTGCCTCGATCATTCCGTTGCTGGCGGTGCCGGTATCGGTAATCGGTACCTTCTCGGTCTTGCTGTTACTCGGTTATTCCATCAACTCGTTGACGCTGTTCGGGTTGGTGCTCGCCATCGGGATCGTGGTGGACGACGCCATCGTGGTGGTGGAAAACGTGGAACGGAACATCGAGGAGGGGCTCACTCCGGTGGCCGCCGCCCACCAGGCGATGAAGGAAGTGTCCGGCCCGATCGTCGCCATCGGTCTGGTATTGTGCGCCGTGTTCATTCCCATGGCGTTTCTGTCCGGGGTCACCGGTCAGTTCTATCGCCAGTTCGCGGTGACCATCGCCATTTCCACCGTCATCTCCACGATCAATTCGCTGACGCTGTCACCGGCATTGGCGGCCAGACTGCTGCGCTCCCATGATGCGCCGAAGGACCGCCTCACTCGCATCATCGACGGGCTGTTCGGCTGGCTGTTCCGTCCGTTCAACCGTTTCTTCAACAGCAGTTCCGAGAAGTATCAGGGTGCGGTAAAGCGGTCATTGAGCCGTCGCTCGGTGGTGTTCATGGTCTATCTGGTGTTGCTGGTCAGCACCGGTTTGATGTTCAAGGTGGTGCCGCCGGGGTTCATCCCGACACAGGACAAGCAGTATCTGATCGCCGGCGTGAAATTGCCCGAAGGCGCTTCCCTGGAGCGCACCGACAAGCTGCTCAAGACGGTGACGGACATCGCCATGGAGGCGGACGGCGTGGCGCACTCGATTTCGTTCCCGGGACTCAATGCGCTGCAGTTCACCAACACCTCCAACACCGGTCTGGTATTCCTGCCGCTGGAGCCGTTCGATCAGCGTGAGCGCAGCGCGGAAGAGATCAACGCCGAGATCAACGCCAAGATTTCCGCGTTGAGCGAGGGCTTCGCGTTCTCCTTCATGCCGCCGCCCATTCTCGGGCTGGGCAACGGTGCCGGTTACCAGATGTTCATCGAGGACCGGGGTGGCTTGGGGTATGGCGCTTTGCAGGAGGCGGTCAGTGCTTTCCAGGGCGCCATCTCGCAGACACCGGGGATGACCTTCCCGATCACCAGTTATCAGGCCAACGTGCCGCAGCTGGACGCGGTGGTCGACCGCACCAAAGCGAAAGCCCAGGGCGTGCCGATGACGGAGCTGTTCGACACTCTGCAGACCTATCTGGGCTCCACCTACGTGAACGACTTCAACCGCTTCGGACGCACCTGGCAGGTGATCGCCCAGGCCGACGCGCCGTTCCGTGACAGTGTCGAGGACATCGCCAATCTGCGGACCCGCAATGAGCAGGGCGAAATGGTGCCGATCGGTTCCATGGTGGATATCCGGCAAACCTTCGGACCGGATCCGGTATTGCGCTACAACGGCTACCCCGCCGCCGACCTGGCCGGCGAAGCCGATCCAAGGGTGATGTCGTCCGCCCAGGCCATGGACAAGCTGACGGAACTGGCGGACCAGGTTCTGCCCAACGGCATGAGCTTCGAATGGACCGACCTGAGTTTCCAGCAGTATACCCAGGGCAACGCGGCGCTGGTGGTCTTCCCGCTGGCCATTCTGTTGGTGTTCCTGGTGCTGGCGGCGCTGTACGAAAGCTGGATACTGCCGTTGGCGGTAATCCTGATCGTGCCGATGTGTATGCTCTCCGCGCTGATCGGTGTGTGGTTCGGCGGCGGCGACAACAACATCTTCGTACAGGTAGGACTGGTGGTTCTGATTGGTCTGGCCTGTAAGAACGCCATCCTCATCGTGGAGTTCGCCCGTGAGCTGGAACTGCAGGGCATGGAGACCGTGAAGGCCGCTCTGGAAGCCTGCCGCCTGCGTCTGCGTCCGATCATCATGACCTCGATCACCTTTACCGCCGCCGTGGTGCCGCTGGTACTCGGTCATGGCGCCGGCGCGGAAGTGCGCCAGGCACTGGGGATCGCCGTGTTCGCCGGCATGATCGGTGTCACCTTGTTCGGACTGTTCCTGACGCCGGTGTTCTATGTCGGCCTGCGCAAACTCGCCGGTCCCCTCAAGCACTCCCACGCGTCCACCATGGACGGCGAAGCCCACGGTCTTTCAGGAGAAAGCCATGCATAAGTACGCCCTGAGTCTTGTGCCACTGATGGTGGCCCTGGCCGGTTGCGCGGTGGGGCCGGACTATCAGGAGCCGGAGGCGCCGTTGCCGGAGCGCTTCGTTGGCGCCGACCAGGTGCGGCCGTTCGATGAAAACGCTGAACGCCGTTTCTGGTCCGGCTTCGACGATCCGTTGCTGGCGGACCTGATTGATCAGGCACTCAACGCCAACCACGATCTGCGCGCCGCGCTGGCGCGCTACCAGAGAGCGGAAGCGCTGCTGCGCGGTGCCCGCCGGGAGCAACTGCCGAGCGTCACCGTCAATGGCAGTGCCGCCGAGCAACACCTGGCGGAAGTGGAGCGCAATGCTCCGGGCGGCGCGGAGCGGGTGGAGCTCTATCAGGCCGGCGTTGCCGCCGGCTGGGAGCTGGACCTGTTCGGGCGTTTGCGGCGCGCCACCCAGGCGCAAGCGGCGGAACTGGATGCCGCGGAAGCGGACCTGGGAGCGCTGCAGGTGGCCATGGCCGGTCGCATCGCCAACAGCTACTTCCAACTGCGTGGCCTGCAACAACAGATGCAGGTCGCCCGCCGCAATGTGGAAAATCAGCAGCAGGCGCTGGACATCGTTCAGGCTCGCATGGAAGACGGCAGTGCCACGCGCTTGGATGAGGCCCGTGCCCGGGCACAACTGGACGCGGTGCGGGCCACGGTGCCGCAACTGCAAACCGCGATTCGGACTTACATGTACCGCATCGCGGTGCTGACCGGGCGCACCCCGGACAGTCTGGTGACCACCCTGGCCGAGCCCGGTGACCTGCCGGCGCAAGTGCCGGATCTGGCCACCGGTACGCCGTCTGGTGTGTTGCGCCGGCGCCCGGATATCCGCGCCGCCGAGCGTCGCGTGGCCGCCGCCACCGCCCGCATCGGCGTGGCCACCGCCGACCTGTTTCCGCGTTTCACGCTGGAAGGGCTGATCGGCAGCGTCGCCTCCCGTGACGGTGACCTGTTCAGCGGTCCGGCGGAAAGCCGGCGCATTGCCCTGGGGGTGGACTGGACCTTCCTCGATTTTGGCAAGGTCCACTCCCGCATTGATGCCGCCGATGCCGAGACTCAGGCCGTCATCGCCGAGTACCAGCAAACCGTGCTCACGGCGCTGGAAGAAACGGAAACCCAACTGGTGCGTCACCAGCGGGCCCGTGAACGCACCGAGCTGTTGCGCCACGCCACCGACGCCGCGCAACAGGCCGCCGAACTGGCGCGCCTGCGTTACCGGGAAGGCTTCATCGGTTTCTTCGAGGTGCTGGACAGTGAACGGGAACTGATGGACACCCGCGACGCCTTCATCCGCAGCCGCACCGAAGTGACCCTGGCGATGGTGGATCTGTACCGCGCCCTGGCCGGCGCACCAGTGACACCGGAGCAGGATCCGGCAAGGCGAAGCGCGGCGCGCTAAGTAACGGTCGGGTCCGCTTGCCAGAAGGGGGCACGGCTACGAAGCCACTGTAGGAGCCAGCCCTGCTGGCGAATGAAGCGGCCCTCAACGGTGGAAGAATTCGCCAGCAAGGCTAGCTCCTACAACCGCTTCAAGGATGGTTTGATAATCGTAAGACAGCAGTGTCCATAAAGACGGAAAAATACCCGCTTGCAGAATCAAGCAAGGTTCATGGAGCCCTGGGTATTAGCAATACCGCTTCCGACGGCGACAATGGACACACATAAAGGACACAACGCGATAGGAGGAACCGACATGTTCGATACCCATGCTTTGCAGCGCTCGATACGGACCACCAATCCGGCGATCCAACATTTTCTGGCGCTCACCGCCTGCTATCTGCGTACTCCGCTGGTGTTGTGATTCTCACTCGCCAGCGGGATCCCATATAACTTTCTGCCAACAGGCCCTTTAGCGGTCTCTCGTTAAATCGGCGGTGCTGGTCCACCGCTCCGATTTCTTACCCCCAAAAGGTCAGGGACGACCTTCTTTTTTTCTCCCTGTTTCGTTTGATGGCGATTTGCCATCGGATTCCCTATCATCGGCGCGCCCTGCCTTGAAGGATTCTCCGATGATCGTTCGTGACCGTCCCAATCCCATTGCGTTATTGATCGCCCTGCGTGGCTCGGTGGTGCCGGATATCCTGCCGCACATCCTGCTGGTGGCGTTGTTTGCCTCGGCAATGACCCTGGTGAGCCAGTACCACGTATTGGATGTCAGCCACTACACGGTGATGCCGGTGACCTTGCTGGGGATCGTGCTGTCTATCCTGCTCAGTTTCCGCAATAACGCCGCCTATGACCGTTGGTGGGAAGCGCGCAAACAGTGGGGCCAGATGGTGTATGAGATCCGCAGCCTGGCCAGGGCCAGTGGCACCTTACTTAGTAATAAAGAGCTTGGTAATGAAAAGTTGGGTAACGAAAAGTTGGGTAACGAAGAGTTGGGGAATGACGAGCCGCGCCGTCGGGAACTGCTGGGGTTGGTTCTGGCGTATGCCCATGCTCTGCGTGGGCAACTGCGTGGGGAAGACGTGCGCGAGGACCTGTTAAAAGTGCAGACTCCGGCGGTGGTGGATCAGGCCCTGGCCCATCGCAACGGTGCCGACTGGTTTTTGCGCCGGGCCGGTGAGTGGGTGGGGGAGCGCTATCGGGAAGGACATCTGGACAGCATCGGCGTGAGCCTGCTGGATCAGCGCTTGACCGCTTTGGCCAGTGTGCAGGCCGCCAGTGAGCGCATCGCGCAGACGCCGTTGCCGTTTGCCTACGCCCTGCTGGCCCATCGCACCGCCTACATTTACTGTTATTTGCTGCCGTTCGTGCTGATCGGCTCCCTGGGCTGGGGCACGCCTTTGTTCGTGGCGGTGGTGGCCTACACCTTCTTTGGACTGGACCGCCTGGCGGAACATCTGGAAATGCCCTTTGGCCGCGAAGCCAACGATCTGCCGTTGGACACCATCTGCCGGACCAATGAAATCTCCGTGGCGGAAGCCCTGGGCGACCCGGCGCCAGCGCCACTGCCGGTGGTGAACCATCAGTTGCAGTAAATCGGGAGCGGCGGCTTGCCCGTCGGTGCCCGCTGGCTCAACATGACAACTCCTCGCTGTGGAGACGGTTGATGCAAGACGCCTACTTCTATGAGCCCGCCAAGGGCCACGGTTTGCCCCATGATCCGTTCAATGCGCTGGTGGCACCGCGCCCGATTGGCTGGATCGGCTCCCGCAGCAGCGAGGGTGTGCTCAATCTCGCGCCCTACAGTTTCTTCAATGCGTTCAATTACCACCCGCCGATCATCGGCTTCTCCAGCATTACTTATAAGGACAGTGTGCGGAATATCGAAGCCACCGGGGAGTTCACCTGGAATCTGGCCACCCGTGCGCTGGCGGAAGCGATGAATCAAAGCTGCAAGGCAGTCCCGCCGGAAGTGAATGAATTTGAACTGGCGGGGCTGACGGCGGAGCCGTCGCGGCGGGTATCGGTGCCGAGAGTGGCGGAAACGCCGGTCTCCTTTGAGTGCAAGCTCAGCCAGATTCTGCGTCTGAACACCGCCGCCGGAGAAGCGGTGGACACCTGGGTGGTGTTCGGGGAAGTGGTGGGCGTGCATATCGCCGCTCATTTACTCAAGGACGGCATCTACGATACCGCCGCCGCCGAGCCGATTCTGCGCGCCGGCGGTCCGGCCGGTTATTTCTCCGTGGATCCCTCCCAGTATTTCGAGATGTACCGGCCCCGCTGATCGGCGGGGCTTCCTTCACTCCGCTTTTTCCTGGCGCTTGGCGACCTGGTGTGTGTCCTCGGTCAACCCGATCTGCCAATAGCCACTGGCGTACAAGCGGCGCCGGTCCACCCGCCGCTCCTGGACCAGATAGCGGCGAATGGCGCGCACCGCGCCGCTTTCCCCCGCTACCCACACCGCCGGCGAGCCTGTCAGCCAGGGCAGGGACATGACCTTGTCCACCAGCCCCAGGGCGGGCTGCTCCGGGTCGGGGTTGACTCGCCAGTGCACTTCCAGGCCGGTGGGGAAAGGCAATGGCTGCTGATCCGCGGGGGAGAGAATGTCCAGTACCGCGTAGCCCTGGGCACCGGCCGGCAGACGTTCGATATTGGCGCTGATCGCCGGTAACGCCGACATGTCACCGGCGAACAGGAACCAGGCGGCGTCGAAATCGACGAACTTCGGCGCCCCCGGTCCGGCAAACCCGATGCGATCCCCGGGGCGGGCATGGGCCGCCCAGTGGGACGCGGGGCCATGGTCGGCGTGCATCATGAAGTCGACGAAAATCTCACCTCGGGTCTTATCGAAGTGACGCAACGTATAGGTGCGTACCACCGGTCGGTGCTCCGGCGGCGTGTCGCCGTAGGGCGGCAGCGCAATGTCGGTTTGTCCCTCGCGGGGAATCAGCAATTTGAAATTGGCGCTTTCATGATTCTCGGGAAAGTCACTGAGATCGCCGCCGCCCAGAACCACCCGTTTCATGTTGGGTGTGAGGTTCTCGGTGCGCAGGACTTCCAGAATCCGGGGAGCGGGCCTTGGCATGGTCTGTCTCTCCACTGGATGTGGGTTGTGGTGTCGAGCTATTTGGTGGACAATATCAACCATATTCCCGGTAATTGACAAAGTCAACAGTGGTGTCAAAAGAAGCCGATATCCGTAATGCGATCTGGCAACTGGCGTTTCAGTTCAAGGTCAGCAGTAAAAAAGCCATCCGCCAGTACGGCTTGCCTCTGAATGGCATGCATGTGCGCATCCTGCACATGATCGACGCCACCCCGGCGTGCACCGCCAACCGGATCGTGTTGGCTTCCGGGCGCGACAAGGCGCAGATCACCCGCCTGTTGAAAGAGTTGGAAAGTATGTCGCTGATCCAGCGCACACCGAACCCCGATGACAAGCGCAGTCAGATTGTCTCTCTGAGTGAGAAAGGCGAGGCTTTGATGGCCCGTGCCCGGGAAGCGGAACAGGATGTGGTGACGCGATTATTGAAGGGAATGAAGAAAGACGAGATCGATACCTTTGTCGGTCTCGCCGGGCGCATGCTGGACAATCTGCGCGAGGAATAGAAAGGAGATCTCTCTCCCATCCCTTCATAGGGGCTTGGTAGCGGCGGGAAAGACTCCCTTGCTCGTCGGTTACCTCGAAGCTGATCGGCGTAACGCCTTTGCGGGACCCTGTCGAACAGGGACGTTCGACCGGGAGCCTACAGGGACGTATTCACGGCGTTCCCGCAAAGGCGTTACGCCGATCAGCGTCTCCGATAGAGAGGAATCCCGTTCCCCTCTAGACCGAAGCCCCGTCACACGACCCGCGGTGGCGCATCGCCGTGCTGGATCCCGTATTTGCGAATCAGCGCTTCGCGTTTGTCCGGATCGAAGTTGATATTGCGGGCGTCGTAGCCGGCGTGTTCCAACAGACGCTTGTCCATGAGCCGGTACCACAGCGGCGGAATATAGCTCACCAGGAACATACCGAAGTAGCCGTTGGGCAGGCTGGGCACGTCGTCGAAATGACGCAGGCTCTGGTAGCGGCGGGTCGGATGGGCGTGATGATCGGAATGCCGCTGCAGATGAAAGGTGGCCCAATTGGAGAACATGTGGTTGCTGTTCCAGCTGTGATACGGCTGGGTGCGCTCGTAACGGCCGGTCTTGGTTTTATGCCGCAGCAGGCCGTAGTGCTCGATATAGTTGGCGGAAGTCAACTGGAAAGCGCCCCAGAAAGCGGTGCCGAGAATGTACGGCAGAATGCCGATGCCGAACAGCGCCAGCACGGTGCCCCAGGCAATGGCCGTGATGATCGCCGGCTGAATGATTTCGTTGTCCAGGGACCACACCGATTTGCCCCGTGATTCCAGGCGCTCCTGCTCCAGCTTCCAGGCCCGGCGGGCGGCACCGGGGATCTCCCGCAGTACGAATTTCCAGATGCTTTCGCCCATGCGCGAGGATGCCGGGTCCTCCGGCGTGGCCACGTCCCGGTGGTGGCCCTTGTTGTGCTCAATGAAAAAGTGGCCGTAGGCGCAGGGCGCCAGCACGAACTTGGCCAGCCAGCGTTCGCCCTTGCCTTTCTTGTGGCCCAATTCATGGCCCAGGTTGATGCCGACGCCGCAGGTGCCACCGAGAAGCAGGATCATCGCCAGCAGACCGTGCCAGGGTAGGTCCTGGGTACCGACGAACCAGGCGCCGAAAAACCAGGCGCCCCAGATCACCGGCACCAGGGCGTAGGTGACCCAGCGGTAATAGGGATCCTCTTCCAGTTGCGGCACCACCTCTTCTGGCGGATTGCTCTGGTCCTCGCCGATCAACATGTCCAGTACCGGCACTGTCAGGTAATAGAACACCAGCGGGATCCACAGCATCAGCGCATTGCCGTTGGCCAAGTATAGCAGGGGCCCGATGAACACAATGGCGGGCACGAAGATGGAAGAAACCCACAAATGGCGTTTGCGATCCCGATAGACCACGCCGGACGGGCCGGTGAACTCACCTGCCTTGCTCATACCGCAATCCTCTTTTTGTTATCCGATCACCGGATGGTGCGCCCAAGCCGGTTTGTGCGGCACCGCCAGGAGTGGCAGAAAATCGTCATAAAGTGACAAGTGACCGGGCACACCAGCAGGGTAAGCTGGGATTCATCCGCTCAGGGCGGCAAGGGAGAAACCAATGAGCATCCAGATGGCCGCCCGGCTCAGGCCGGCGATTCATCCGACTTACCCGAGATTGTTGTGCGCCCATTTGCACTCCAGGGGCTTCGATAACGCCACCATCTTCGAGGGCACCCGGTTGCATTGGGAGCAGCTTCTGGGCGAGCACCGCTACCTGAGTCTGGAGCAGATGTCCCGCCTGATCCGCCGCTCCATCGAACTCACCGGCGAGCCCTGGCTGGGGCTGGACATCGGTGGTGTCACCTCGGTGTCCGCCCACGGGCCGTTGGGCTTCGCGGTGGTCTCGGCGGCGGATCTGGGGGCGGTGCTGCGGGTGCTCTCCCGCTTCGTCGGCGTGCGCTTCCAGCCGGTAACGGTGCATTTGCGCGAGGAGCCGGAGCGGGTGGTGCTGACCATGGAGGAAGAAGAGGACCTGGAAGAGGTTCGGGAATACGTCAACGGCGCGGTGCTCGCCACCTTCTTCCATCTGATCGACACCGTGACCTCCCGGCGCCTGAGGGACCTGGTGGTGTCCATGCCGACCCCGGAGCCGGAATGGGCGGAGGTCTACACCGAAAAATTGGGCTGCCCGGTTCGCTTCGGGACTTCGGCGTTGACCATCGAAGTGCCCGCCGCGCTGCTGGCCACCCCCTGCCTGACTTCGGATCCCGGTCTGCACCGCACCGCGCTGCGGGATTGTGAACACCAACTGAGGCAACTTCAGAGCGGGGGGCCGCTGAGTCAGCGCATCGGCGTGCAGCTGCTCGAATGTGAGGGGCACTATCCGAGCCTGGATGAGATGGCCGCGCGCCACGCCATGTCCCGCCGCACCCTGATCCGTAAACTGAAAGAGGAAGGCTCCAGCTATCAGGAACTGCTGGATGAGGTGCGCCGGGAATTGGCCGCCTGGTATCTGCTGGAAACCACGCAACCGGTGGAGCGTATCGCCGAGAAACTGGGGTACCAGGACCCGTCCAATTTCAGCCGCACCTTTCAGCGCTGGTTCGGCACCACGCCATTGCGGATGCGCAAAGGGGGGTGAGTCTCAGAGGGCTTGCAGATTGCGCTCGATCTCGAAGATGTGTTCATCCTGCTCGCCAAGCTCGCGTAGCGCCTGGGCCAGATTCAGCAAGTACTCGCGATTGGCGCCGCTGGGGCCGTGGCTGCCGTGGATGTGGGCGGCGATCTCCGCTTCCGGCGCCGGGCCGAGAAAGGCGGCGTTGTCGGCGGTGGCAATATAGACCAACCCGTCCTCCTGACTACCATCCTCGAAGGTCATCGGCGTGGAGAAACGCAGATAACCGTTTTTCTCACGCACATCCAGTTGCCCGAATACCGCGGGGCTGACGCGGTAGGCCATGCCGGCACAGCGCGCGCCCGGTGCTTCAATCAGTGTCACCACCCGGCCGGGATTTTCCGGGGTGCCGCGATGATCGTGGGAGCCCTGCCAGAAGCGCCGGGCCCAGCCCTGAATCGACGCCGGCCGCCGCTCCTGGAACGGAAAATCCACCTTGAAAATCAGCGAGCCGTAACCGAACAGCCACACCGACTCGTGGTCCTGGAACAGGCTCCGCTCGCGGTTGATCGCGGTGGTATCGATCATGCCCGGGTGTCCTCCGCCCGGCGCTGACGCTGCGCCAGTGCGGCATCGCCATTGTCCTGATCCGGCCAGCCTCCCAGGTGATCGTGTACCAGCGCCGCCAGGGCATCCAGATGGGCCGGGCAGTCGTTCAGCGCCGGAATGTAATCGAACCGCTCGCCGCCAGCTTCCATGAAGTAACCGCGATTCTCCACGTCGATCTCTTCCAGCGTTTCCAGACAGTCGGCGGAAAAGCCGGGGCAGAACACCTGCACGCTTTTCACCCCCTCGCCGGGCAGCGCCTTGAGCGTGGCGTCGGTGTAGGGCTGCAGCCATTCCTCGCGGCCAAAGCGGGACTGGAACGTGACCTGCCATTGCGTCTCGTTGAGCCCCAGCCGTTCCGCCAGAAGACGGCTGGTTTTATGGCATTCGCAAAAGTACGGGTCGCCTTCGGTGAGGTAGCGTTTGGGCACGCCATGGTAGGAAAACAGCAACTTTTCCGCCCGGGCATGCTGTGCCCAATGGCTGTGAATATGCTCCGCCATGGCATCCAGGTAGGGTGCGTAATCATGGTAATGACTGATGAAACGCAGATCCGGCAACCAGCGCCGGGCGGCGAAATCCCGCGCCACGGCATCGAACGTGGAGGCCGAGGTGCTGGCGGAATACTGCGGATACAACGGCAGCACCAGCAGCCGGGTAACGCCTTGCTCGGCCATCCTCTGCAACACCGAAGGAATGGACGGGTTGCCATAGCGCATGGCGAACTCCACCACCAGATCCTCGCCATACTCGGCTTGCAGCCGCTGCCGCAGCCCCTCGCACTGGTTGCGGGTGTGCACCAGCAGCGGCGAGCCCTGCTCCGTCCAAACCCCGCGATAGGCGTGGGCGGAACGGGGCGGACGGATCACCAGAATCACCAGATTCAGGATCAGCCACCACAGCGGGCGCGGCACCTCCACCACCCGGGGGTCGGACAAAAACTCACGCAAATAGCGGCGCAGGGCCGGCGTGGTGGGCGCGTCCGGGGTTCCCAGATTGGTGATCAGCACGCCGGTACGCAACGGGCGCCGGTGGCTGAAATCAGGCTGTCCAGTGAACTTCATAATGGTTCCGATGAGCCAGAGGTTGACCGGCGGCAAGGCACCGGACGTCGATGGCGCCATGATACCGGAACCGGAAGAAGGTAACAGATATGGCCCCGATAGACGCGGGCCATCAGGTCGGCCCATGCCGGCAAGTGCGCTATATTACCCGTGTCAGCCGGCCTCCCCACAGACCGGACAACGAAGCCACTGTAGGAGCTTGCCCTGCAAGCGAATTTGCCTGCGGCAACCCCCAAGTCCCTGCCCGTGAGGCCGGTAGCAATCCAGGGGCCGCGACAGGACCGTTCGAATCAATTGGAGCAGTAAATGCGCGATATACGCGAAGAATACCAAGGCAAAGGATTGAGCGAAGCGGACCTGCTTGCCGATCCGGTGGAACAGGTACGCCTGTGGGTGGAAGAAGCGGTGAACGTCGGCCTGCCAGTGGCCAACGCCATGACCCTGGCCACCGTCAACGCCGAAGGGCAACCCTCCGCACGCACCGTACTGATGAAAGGCGTGGAGCAGGGCGGCTTCGTCTTCTTCAGCCACTACGACAGCCGCAAGGGCGACGACATCGAAGCCAGCGACAAAGTGGCCTTCGTGCTCTACTGGTCACCCATGGACCGCCAGATCACCGTCCAGGGCCGCGCCCGTAAACTGGACGCGGATACCTCCCGCGCCTACTTCAAAACCCGCCCCTACGGCAGCCAGATCAGCGCCGTCGCCTCGCCGCAAAGCCGCCCCGTGGACCTGGAAACCCTGGAAGCGGACGTCGCCCAACTGCGCCAGGAATACCCGGAAGGCAGCGACATCCCCATGCCGGAAAACTGGGGCGGCTACCTCATCGTTCCCGAAGAAATCCAATTCTGGCAAGGCCGCCCCAACCGCCTCCACGACCGGGTACGGTATTTCCAGGATGAAGGGAAATGGCTGCGGGAGCGGCTGGCGCCCTAAAAAGCAGTAAGTAGCTAATAACAGAAAAAACTTGGTTCTCTAGCCACTGTAGGAGCCAGCCCTGCTGGCGAATATCTTTTTGAAATGCCCAACGATTCGCCATCAGGGCAGTCTCCTACAGCCGCAACGGGTAGATACGCTGTTTCTTCAACGGCTTGGTTCTACGTGGTGGTCGGGACGTCATGGCCGCTTGTCGCTATCCATGTGGATGGTTATTCCTGATGACCGTTCATGAGGGCGGTGTCATGGCCACTGGAAAATGAAGAAGTCAGGCGAAAGGGGACAGACAATGGGCCGGGTTTGTCATGTACTGAGTTTTCTGGTTTTATTTGGCGATACTAAAAAGCCGCAAGGTGGTGGGAATCCGGTGTGTTGACTGGATATCCGAGCCAGCATCCTAATACCTGTTAAATGATATGGAAGATAAAAAGCTCGTCCTGATCTCAAATTGAGGTTACAGCACTGACCATGACTCACTTCTATCCAGCCTTCTTGATGATGGCTACGAGCTATTTTGTGCAGTAGGAAAAGATTGTGAGCTATGGGAAGAGGCTATGGATGAGATGGCCGTGGGTGACGGTAGCAATAGCCGATATATAACAACAACGAGCCATCCAGGGGAAAGTGTAGAAGAGGTTGTGACGTTTGCTGAAAGCTGGCCAACGAAAAAACCATCTGGGGTCAAAGTTGTCACCATATAAAACCATCTGGGTCAGATCTTGCCATTTGCCCTTGTGAGACGGTTCCTTCTAGGGGGGTCAAAAGGCAAGATTTGACCCTCCGGCTGCTCCGTTGTCTTGTCGATCGATTAGTTGTTATTTCCTGTGATTTGGAGAGTCAGGTGTTTAGGTTGCTGTTCGTGTTGATTATAAATTTCACAATTTCCGGTTGTTCCATGACTTACTCAATGCAAGAGGCTCGATCGCTCTCTGATGATGAGGTGGCGACTCTTATCATTGAAACACCCTTTATGACCCCCTATGTTTATGTTTCCGCCATTGATGGGGTAAGCAGGGGGTACGGAGAGTATAACACCTTCCGGCTTGTGCCCGGAGAGCGACATATTACGCTAGTCGGTAATTCTCATTCAGGGTTTTATGAGGACCCCAAAGTCGTTGTTTTCGAAGCTAGGTCTGGACGCTATTATAGAATCGTCCTTACTGAGATTAGCTATAGGCCATACTGGACGGCTGGCATTGCCGATTCGTCAACTGGGGAACGGGTCGAGATCAGGGTATACTCTCCTGAATGTGATATGCATCCCTGGCGTGGTAGACGGTGTTATATTGAGCGGGGTGTCGAAGACGTGCACGAACCGAATGATCTTTTGAATCAGTCAGTTGAATAATCTGACTTCTGAACGTGAATCCGGCATGGCGTGTATGCTCGTATGGGAGCAAGTCTTGCCTCTTTCTTTTATGAGGCGTTTCTTCTAAGGAGAGAACAAGGCAAGGCCTGACCTTCCGGCTTTCTGTTGATTGGCTATTGTGGCCAGTGTTCTAATGCCTTCGATGTGGCAATAAGTCCACATGCCCGGAGGCTACGTTAATGACTGAAGAAAGGACACTGCGCACTTCAAGAACCTTGCCGTTCTCTCCTGAAGAAATATATGGCGCATTCGCGTCGGCTGATTTGCTGGCGTCGTGGTGGGGCCCTGAAGGCTTTTCAAACACCTTCGAGATATTCGAATTCAAAGAAGGTGGCCGCTGGAAGTTCGTGATGCACAGCTCTGACGGAAAAGACTATCTAAATGAAAGTTTCTTCGAAGAAGTTGTGCCTCATTCGAAAATTGTCATCCATCACGATTGTCCCCCAAACTTCAAGCTTACCGTTGAGCTCACGCCTGTGAGTGAAGGAGCCCACTTAACGTGGGATCAGGTTTTTGAAGACGCTGAAACCGCGCAAGCTGTAAAGCAGCGCGCTGGCTCTGCAAATGAGGAAAACATTGATAAGCTGGCGCGTGTGCTTGGCGAGGCCAACGGTGATGCGTAATCAAGCCAGGCCCGCTTTTCTTTCGGTCCTGAGAGCTGATTGAAGGCAGGTCATGCCTTTGTCTTTTAGGGCGGCGCTTCTTAACGGCAAAAGAGACAGTCTCGCTCGGGCGTGCCGCTTCGCCGCGCGCCGGTGCATGGCAACGTCTGGATTGGCGTATATGTACGGATGGCCTGAGTAGCTTGGGATGAAGGTGATCGATCTGGACACGGAGACAGGCAACCAGCTTCTGGAAACGCTAATGAGTGAGGGCTGGAAAAAGGTCAAGGAGTACCCGCCTCTGGCTTTTGATAAGGGAATCGATTTCGACAGTTTCACCCTCAGGAAGGACGGGCTGGAACTGGTGCTTGAATGGACCAACTGGCTCGAGTGGGAGATTCGTGGGGATGACGCGGCGCTTGAGGCACTGGCCGATCGGTATGGCTTTAAGGTCAGGTTTGAGGGGGAGACCGGCGACGGTTCGTGACCTTTTCTGATTTTAGCTATGATAGCGCTTTCCCCGAACAGCGAGGTTCATTGCCATGCCGGAAGTTTCCCCAAGCGCCAAGGGGCGCTGCCGTTGCGGACGTGTTGAATTCGAGGTCCACGCCAAGCCCATGGTCACCATGGCCTGCCATTGCACCGGGTGTCAGCGTATGTCATCGAGTGCGTTCAGTCTGAGCGCTCTTTTTCCCGGTGAGGAGTTCACCGTCACCCGGGGCGAGCCGGTGATTGGCGGGCTTCATGGCGCTCCGCGGCACTTCTTCTGCGATTACTGCATGAGCTGGCTGTTCACCCGCCCGGAAGGCGAGGTTGATTTGGTCAATGTGCGTTCTACCATGTTTGAGAACGCCGCCGACTACCGTCCGTTTATCGAAACGTTCACCAAGGAGAAGCTGGAATGGGCGAGCACCGGAGCGGCCCACAGTTTCGATGAATTCCCGCCTCAGGAGCAGTTTCCGTCGTTGCTTCAGCAATACGCGGACACCAGAGAGTGATGGGTAGCTCCACGTTCAAACGTGGTAATACCGCTCCTGTACCCTGAGGAAGCCGCTGCGAAGGTGGCATCCCGTTACCGAAAATGGGCCACATGTATCCGGGCGCGTTCCTGAGTAATCCGACATGAGAAACATCGAGTTCGTTGGTCTTGGCCAGGTTGATCCTGAAGCCCTCCTGGCATTGATGAACGAAGCGTCACTGAGAACGCATCTGGTCGACCATGACCACTTCGATTCCACTAGCATTCGAGCCTGGGTAAAGGAAAAGGAAGCGCTGGATGCGTTGCCCGGTTGTCGGGTTCGTGGAATCTATGTGGACGGCAGGCTGGCGGGATGGTGCGGGATTCAACCGGATGAGGCAGGTTTTGAGCTGGCTATCGTGCTTTCCCGGAAATTTTGGGGAATCGGCCTCTCAGTATTCAGGACCTTGATGGGTTGGGCCAGGGAGTTCGGGCATGAGCAGGTCCTGTTTCACCTCCTCGGAAGCCGACCGCAATACCGGGCCCTGGAGAAAATGGCTGACAAGGTGCACAACAGCGAGCTGCTGGGCCGGCGTTTCAAAACCTATCACCTGACGGTGGAGTACTCTACTCAATGATGTTCATCGGTGAGCTGTATCAGGTGCCTTCCCAATAGACGGCCAGTGTCAGGCTAAGATCGGCCGATTCGATAAAGAGAAAAAGTGATTCGAGTCAGGTCTTGTCTTTTGCCTTCGTGCGTGATCGGGGGCAGATCTTGCCATTGGCCCTTGTGAGACGGTTCCTTCTAGGGGGGGCAAAAGGCAAGATTTGACCCTCCGGCTGCCGACGTCTGGCCACATAAGGAGCTTGGAGATTATGTCACGTGCAGGAATGGGGGCGGCACGCAAACATGGCGCGTTGCTTCCTGCCTATAGTAGCCACGCAGAAGCGCAAAGGGCGCTATATTCGGAGCGTGATACCCTGTTGGGCGAGCTTATCTTGATTTCTGTGAAGGCGTCTAACGTTGACCCCAACTTCAAACCAGATAGCTTAAACGTATTGATTGAATCTATAAAACGGGATCAAACGTCCATTTTATTCAGCAAAAAGTTCACAACAGCGCGATTAAACATCGCAGGTTGGTCCATCATCGGCAGGTGGCCAGCGTCCCGGATGCCCAATAGCTCGGCATTAGAAATTATCGTGGCAGCCTTGGCAGCAGATTCGATAGGGAATAACCGGTCGTTTTCGCCCCACACTATTAACGTCCTGTTCCGTATTCTGCGTAGCGCTTCTTCTGTAAATGCCGCGACGGCAGCCCCCCGCCCCTGTGAAAAGGCCTTTTTGCCACCCGCAGTCTTCAGTACCTCGACTGAATAACGTTCGTGATTCGGATCGCGGTTCCCAGGCTTGAACAGGATATAACGGGAGTAAAAGCGATTCGCCCAAGACGATGGAAAGATGTTCAGCCAAAGCATGCTTGCAATGGACATCAAGGGCGGTTTTGCACCCAGCCCGCCGGAGTCGACGAGGACGAGCTTATCCACCATTTCCGGATAATCGAGGGTAAATTGCAGGGCTATGGCGCCACCTTGAGATAACCCGACGATATGGGCCTTCGCGATGCCAAGGGCATCCAGGAATTGCTTCAACCAGCCAGAAAAGTAGGCTTTGTCATAGCTCCCATCCGGTTTATCGGACTCCCCGTATCCAACAATATCAGGCGCAACAACATGAAAGCGTTGTGCCAGTGGCCCAATGGAGGGATACCAGGTTACCGCCCCGGCGCCACCGCCATGCAGGCAGATAACTGGAACCCCCGCACCGGCCGATAAATAAGCGGTGTTCACCGGGCCGGCCATCACGCTTGCCTGAGTAATTGCAATGCCAATACGGTCGATCAGGGCTTGCCTGGAGTCCTGCTTGAGCATGTTATTAAGCTCCCTTGGATACCGTATTCAACAGCTCCATAAACGCATCTATCTGGCCCCCCTCCAACGGTTCAAACAGCGCGTTCGAGGCTTGCGCAAAAGAAACCTTGGCATCTTCATAGACTTGCTTTCCAGCGGCCGACAGCCTCACAAGGCTGACCCTGGCATCGCGAGGGCTCTCTTCCTTTTCTACCAGGCCTATTTTTTCCATGGGATTAATCAGGCGGGTGATACCCGACGGACTCAAACCGACCTGTTCCGCGAGATCACTGCGCCGCATCGTCTGCATTGGCGCTGCAAATAACTGGTTCAACACGAGGTACTCGCTGACACCAATCCCATGTACGGAGAGAGCACGCCCCACTCGCTTCTGGATATAGCTGTTGAGGGCGATGACACCGGTCACCAGCCGACTTTCTTTATTCTCGGACACACCGAATTTCCTTGCGGAATGCTTGAGCGGGCAAGCTTACCGTCAAACTGATTGAATGGTCAAACATAATGCAAGCATGGTGCCGCCAAGGCGGCGTGAATTTCAGTTATTCGCTAGTCCACCCAAACTGCGTCAAATGCCCCACCACTGCAGTGGTAAATTTCAGGACGGAGATTGAACCATTGCCCGCAAGCTGGGCAACTGAAATAGGTGTTCACGAAATCGCCCTGGCCGTCGCCATCGGCCATGGGCATAAACGGGTCAGCATCACGGCTATTTTTTGCCGTCCGAGGGTGCCAATAACGTCGCCATCGCATTGTTTACGTTTCCATCGCTGGCCAAGTACGAAGAGTACAGAAAGGCGTCTTTCAAGGATGCGGAGTGTCAGGCCGCGTTCAGGTATGCGGAGGAAACCCGCTGCGTGGTGAGCTGCGAGCGCAGCTTTATGAGGCCTGTCTTTGAGTAGACTGACGCTGGTGTTCCGATAAGCCGGCTGGCTGGAGGGCCGGCGATGGAGGGCGCCGGATTCTGGCGCCCTCGATACAAACAACCCTCGATGATCCTGCCTTAGACTGTTAGATACTTCTTCACCAACGCATCATCCAATTCTCCCACGGCCCCTTCCGCCACGTTGCGGCCCCGATCGAGGATGGTGAAGCGGTCGGCGGTGGCGCGGGCGAAGTGGAGTTTTTGTTCCACCAGCAGCACGGTGAGGCCTTCTTCCCGGTTCAGGGTTTTGATCACGCGGCCGATCATGTCGACGATGTTGGGCTGAATGCCTTCCGTGGGTTCGTCCAGAATCAGCAGTTTCGGGTCCAGGGCCAGGGCGCGGCCGATGGCCAGTTGCTGTTGCTGGCCGCCGGACAGGTCGCCGCCACGGCGGTGACGCATTTCGTGAAGCACGGGAAACAGTTCATAGATCCGTTCGGGGATTTTGCGCTGGCGATCCGGGCGCGCCTGCAGGCCGGTTTCCAGGTTCTCTTCCACGGTCAGTAATGGAAAGATCTCCCGGCCTTGGGGGACGTAGCCGATGCCGGCACGGGCGCGGTCCTCGGCGGCTTTCTTGCGCAGGTCCTGGTCGAGAAAGCGGATCTCGCCGGAGGCTGACGGCAGCAGGCCCATGATGGTTTTCAGCAGTGTGGTTTTGCCGACGCCGTTGCGGCCCATCACGCACAGGCATTCGCCTTGTTGCACGGACAGGTCCAGATCCCAGAGCGTATGGGATTCGCCGTAGTATTGATTGACGCCTTTCAATGACAGCATGAGCGTTCCTGTTCAGTGGTATGGGGCGGAGCGTTACTCGCCCAAATACACTTCGATCACTTTCGGGTCGTTCTGCACGTCCTGCATCTTGCCTTCGGCGAGGACGCTGCCCTGGTGCAGTACGGTGACGGTGCTGGCGATGCTGCGGATGAACTCCATATCGTGTTCCACCACCACCACGGAGTGCTCGCCGGCCAGTTGTTGAAGCAGTTCGGCGGTGCGCTCCACTTCCTGGCGGGTCATGCCGGCGATGGGTTCGTCCACCAGCAGCAGTTTCGGTTGCTGCATCAGCACCATGGCGATTTCCAGCCACTGTTTCTGCCCGTGGGACAGCGCGCCGGCCACATGGTCGTGCCGGTCCAGCAGGCCAACGGTGTCCAGGGTGGCGTCGATGCGGTCGCGCTGCTCGCCGTTGAGCGGATGCACCAGGGTATGCCAGGTGGTTTTGGGGCCGGCCATGGCCAGTTCCAGATTCTCCGCCGCGGTGTGTTCCGGAAACACGGTGGGCTTCTGGAACTTGCGGCCGATGCCGGCGCCGGCGATTTCGGTTTCGCTCATGCGGGTCAGATCAAGGGTCTGGCCAAAAAAGCAGGTGCCTTCATCCGGCCGGGTCTTGCCGGTGATCACGTCCATCATGGTGGATTTGCCGGCGCCGTTGGGGCCGATGATGCAGCGCAGTTCGCCGGGTTCGATGTACAGGGTCAGGTCGTTCAGGGCTTTGAAGCCGTCGAAGCTGACCGTGATGTTTTCCATGTACAACAGGTATTTGCCACCGGTGTCCAACTCGCCCGGATTGATGGTGCGGGTACCGGGGCGGACCACGTCGAACACACGATCACGTCGGAAAGTGTCACGCAGGTTCATGGGACGCCTCCGGCTGGTCGTCGTTGTCGGTGCCGTTGCTATTGTTACCATCACTTTTGCGCAGGCGCTGACGGACGTTATCCGCCAGGCCCACCAGGCCACGCGGCAGGAACAGGGTCACCGCCACGAACAGGCCTCCCAGGGCGAACAGCCAGGCTTCCGGCATGATGCCGGTGAACACGGTTTTGCCATAGTTGACCAGAATGGCGCCGATCACCGCGCCATACAGGGTGGCGCGGCCACCCACCGCCACCCACACCACCAGTTCGATGGAGTTGAGCGGTGAAAACTCGCCGGGGTTGATGATGCCCACCTGGGGCACATACAGGGCGCCGGCGATGCCGGCCAGTACCGCGCTCAGGGTGAAAATCCACAGCTTGTAGTGTTCGGTGCGATAGCCGAGGAAGCGGGCGCGGGACTCGCCGTCGCGGACCGCCATCACCACCCGGCCCATGCGAGAGCCGGTGATGTAGCGGCACAGTACGAAGGCCAGCGCCAGGGCGATGGCGGTGGCGATCAGCAGGGCCACCCGGGTGCTGTCCTCGCGCAACGAGAAGCCGAGGATGTCCTTGAAGTCGGTGAGGCCGTTGTTGCCGCCAAAACCCAGTTCGTTACGGAAGAACGCCAACATCAGCGCGTAGGTCAGCGCCTGGGTGATGATCGACAGGTACACCCCGGTGACGCGGGAACGGAACGCCAGCCAGCCGAACACGAAGGCCAGCAGCCCGGGTACCAGCGCGATCAACACCATGGTGAACAGAAACGAATGGGAGCCGAGCCAGTACCAGGGCAGCTCCTGCCAGTTCAGAAACACCATGAAGTCCGGCAGCACCGGGTTGCCGTAGACGCCGCGATCGCCGATCTGACGCATCAGGTACATGCCCATGGCGTAACCGCCGAGGGCGAAGAAAGCGCCATGGCCGAGGCTGAGTATGCCGCAGTAGCCCCAGACCAGATCCAGGGCCATGGCCAGCAGCGCGTAACACAGATACTTGCCGAGCAGCGTGACCGTGTAGCTGCTCACATGCAGCCCGGAGTCCGCCGGGATCAGCTGATTCAACAGCACCACCAGGGCCACGGCGCCGAACAGGATGCCGATGAACCAGCGGGCGGCACGGTCGGTCAGGGCGGTTTTCAAATCCGAATGTCTCATTATTCCTCCGCGGCCCGGCCGCGCTGCGGGAACAGACCGCGCGGTTTACGTTGAATGAACAGGATGATGAACACGAGCACGAAGATTTTCGCCAGCACCGCGCCGGAAACCGGCTCCAGCAGTTTGTTGGCGATACCCAGGCTGAAGGCCGCGGTGAGCGTGCCCCACAGATTGCCGACGCCGCCGAATACCACCACCATGAACGAATCGATGATGTAGGCTTGGCCCAGGTTGGGGCCGACGTTGGTGAGCTGCGCCAGCGCCACGCCAGCGACACCGGCGATGCCGGAGCCGAGCCCGAAGGTCAGGGCGTTGATGCGGTCGCTGCGGATACCGAGGCCGCGGGCGGTTTGCCGGTTCTGGCTGACCGCCCGCACTTGCAGGCCAAGCCGGGTTTTCTTCAGCACCAGCAGCAGGCCGAGGAACACGACGAGAGCAAAGGCGATGATGTAGAGCCGGTTAAAGGTCAGGGAGAACACCGGATTGATCTGCCAGGCGCCGCTCATCCACTCCGGCGTCACCACCGAGCGGTTCAGCGGCGAGAAAATCACCCGCACGGCTTGTTGCAGGATCAGGCTGATGCCGAAGGTGGCGAGCAGCGTTTCCAGTGGGCGTCCGTAGAGATAGCGGATCACGAAGCGTTCGATCAGAACGCCGACAAAACCGGAGATCAGAAACGCCGCCGGTATGGCCACAAGCAGGGACCACTCATGGCCCTGGGGAAAAATCTGTTGTACCACGAAGGTGGTGTAGGCTCCGAGCATGATCAGCTCGCCATGGGCCATGTTGATCACACCCATGACCCCGAAGGTGATGGCCAGGCCGATGGCGGCCAGCAGCAGTACCGAACCCAGACTGAGGCCGAAGAACAGCGTATCGGCGGTCTGGTAGCGGGCGGTACGGGCGTCGATACGCTTTAACGCGGTTTCCACCGCTTTGCGCTCACTGGGCGCGTCACTGTCGAGGCGGCTGCGCAGGGCATTGCGCACCGTCGGTTCAAGGCTGCCGGACAGGGCTTCAATGGCGTTGAGGCGCGCATTCAGGTCGCTGTCCTCGGAATACAGGGCGGCGGTGTTCAGTGTGGTATCGATGGCCGCCGCCACCGAGGTATTGTCTTCCCGTGCACGCCGTTCACGCAGAGCGGCCAGCAGGTCGGGATCCTTGGTACCGATCAGGCTGATGGCGGCCGCCCGGCGCTGGATGGCGTCCGGGTTGTTGAGGCCGACCACCGCTTGCAGATTCTCGATCTGCCGGCGCAGACGGTTATTGATGGTGATCGGCGCGGCGTCCCGTGATCCCACCGTGCCCAGATCTGCTTCACTGAGCGGGTCCTGGAGTTGCCAGCCGCCGTCGGCCCGCTCGCCGAGCACGATGCGGTCGTTGGCACGGTCCTGCAGCAGGCGCCGGTCTTGCAACGCTTTGAGCAGCGCATCCGCCCGGGGATGGCCGGAATGAGCCAGCGCATCGATGGCGGCGGCTTTGTCGTCGAAGCTGCGGCTGCGCAGTTGTTGCAGCACGTCTTCTATATCGGTTGTCGGTTCAGTGGCCGGCGATTCGGCCTGAGCCACACTCGTCAGACACAATAGGGCGAGTGCGAGCGCGAAAACCCTGAGCATGGTAGCTCCTCATTGCATAAGCGTCGGAGGCCGGGGGCCGGCCTCGACGGCGTTTCCCATGGTGCATCCCTTTTTTTGGGGACAACGGAAACGATTACTGCGCGGCCTGACCGCCGCAGGTTTTGGTTTTGCTGTTGTAGTTGCCGCAGTTGATCGGCTTGGTCCAGTCAGCGATCAGGTCCTTGGAGCCGGGCAGGAAGTCGGACCAGGCATCGCCGGCCACCAGGCCGTCGGTCTGCCAGACCACGGCGAACTGGCCGTCGTCCTGGATCTCACCGATCAGAACCGGTTTGGAGAGATGGTGGTTTTTGTTCATCACCGCGGTACCGCCGGTAAGGTTGGCGGTGCTGATGCCGATCATGGCGTCGGCGACTTTGTCGGTGTCGGTGGACTTGGCTTTCTCCACCGCCTTGGCCCACATGTTGAAGCCGATATAGGTGGCTTCCATGGGGTCGTTGGTCACTCGTTTGCTGTCACCGATGTAGTCGTGCCATTGCTTGATGAAGCTGTTGTTCTCGTCGGTGTAGACGCTTTGGAAATAGTTCCAGGCGGCCAGGTGGCCGACCAGCGGGCCGGTGTCGACACCGGACAGTTCCTGCTCACCGACGGAGAACGCCACCACCGGAATGTCGGCGGCGTCGATGCCCTGGTTCCCCAGTTCCTTGTAGAACGGCACGTTGGCGTCACCATTGATGGTGGACACCACCGCGGTCTTCTTGCCCTGGCTGCCGAATTCCTTGATGCGGGAAACGATGGACTGCCAGTCGGAGTGACCAAACGGGGTATAGTTGATCATGATGTCCTCGTCGGCCACGCCTTTGCTTTTCAGATAGGCTTCGAGGATCTTGTTGGTGGTGCGCGGATAAACGTAGTCGGTGCCGGCCAGCACGAAGCGTTCGGCGCCCAGATCGTCGATCAGATAGTCCACCGCCGGAATGGCCTGCTGGTTCGGTGCCGCGCCGGTGTAGAACACGTTCTTGGAGGACTCCTCGCCTTCATACTGAACCGGATAGAACAGCAGGCCGTTGAGTTCCTCCACCACCGGCAGCACGGATTTGCGTGACACCGAAGTCCAGCAGCCGAAGATAACGTCGACTTTTTCCTTGCTGATCAGTTCACGGGCTTTTTCCGCGAACAGTGGCCAGTTGGAAGCGGGGTCGACCACCACCGGCTCCAGCTTCTTGCCGAGCAGTCCGCCTTTCTTATTCTGTTCTTCCACCAGCATCAACACGGTGTCCTTGAGCGTGGACTCACTGATCGCCATGGTGCCGGACAGTGAATGTAGAACCCCCACCTTGATGGTGTCGGCGGCATTGGCCAGTGCCGACAGTGACAGCGCACCGGCGGCGAGCCCGGCCTGGGCCAGTCGTTGCCAACGTCTTTTCATGATCATGGTTTTCCCCTCTGTATCATTGCCGATTAAAGTGCCAGGTTGTGCGCATCACGCTCCGGCTCAGGAACCGGAGGTGGGCGCGGGCAGGGCATCGCCGGTTTCTCCGCTCCCTTGACGCCGTGCCTCGTAAAGCATATGCAGGGTGATTTTGCGAACCTCATTGCGGCTCGCCTCGATGTGCGCCTTGAGCATGATCTGCGCCGGCTCCACCCGCCGGTGCAGAATCGTTTCAAGGATGGTGTGATGCTCGTCGTAGGTGGCATCGATGCGCGCGCGCTTGGTGAAATCCAGGCGGCGAATGATGCGCAGCCGCTCGGTGATGTTTTGATGGATGCGTGTCATCTCGCCGTTGCCGGCGGTCCGCACCAGTTCGCTGTGGAAATTCTCGTCCAGATTGAGCACGCCGCTGATATCCCGCAGCCGCTGGTCCTCCGGTACACTCCACAGGGCCATCAGGGGTTGCAGCGTGTCGGCCAGATTCTCCAGCTCGCAGAGCCGGCGCACCGCCGCGCATTCCAGCACGGTGCGAACGTCGTAAAGTTCTTCGAAATAATGAAAATCGAAGGGCTTCACCTGCCAGCCGTTACGCGGGGAAACTTCCACATAGCCTTCCCGCTCCAGCCGGAACAGGGCCTCCCGCACCGGCGTGCGCGAGGCGCCGGTACGTTGCGCCATTTCGTTTTCACTGAAACGGTCGCCGGGCAGCAGCCGGAATTCAAAGATGTCGTCCTTGATGTCCTGATAGACCTTGTCGGCCAGCTGCTTGCCACGACGCGGGGACGAGATCATGCCGCGCTCTCCGTATCAATGACCGCCACCGGATCACCGGCGTTGATCAGGGTGCCGGGCTTGCAGTGCAGGCCGGTGACGGTGCCGGCGGCGCTAGCGGTGATGGCGAATTCCATCTTCATCGCTTCCACCACCACCAGGGTTTGCCCGGCTTCCACTCGAGCGCCTTCTTCCACCAGCAGCTTCCAGACGTTGCCGCTGATCTCGGCGCTGACCACATGGCCGTCGAGATCGCCGATTTCCACCTTGTTGCCCAGTAGCGCGGATTCCACCGCCGCGTCCTCGTCCTGCCAGCGCTGCACTTCGGCCTGGTAAGCGCTTTGCTGGCGCTCGCGGAACGCTTCCATCTCCGGTTCGATGCTTTCCAGGAAGGCGCGGTACTCCGCCAGGCTGAACGGCTCCTCGGTGATTTCCACCTGCAGGCGGCCTTCGCGGAAAGCGTCGCGCATTTCCCCCAGCTCCGCCTCGCTCACCGGGTAGTAACGCACCTGATCGAAGAACTTCAGCAACCAGGGCTCGCCGGGTTTGAATTGCGGATTCTTCAGATGCTTGTTCCAGATCGGCAGCGTGCGGCCCACCAACTGATAACCGCCGGGGGAGTCCATGCCGTAGATGCACATGTAGACGCCGCCGATGCCGACGGTACCTTCGGCGGTGTAGGTGCGGGCCGGGTTGTACTTGGAGGTCATCAGGCGGTGACGGGGATCCACGGGCACCGCGCAGGGCGCACCCAGATAGACGTCGCCGAGACCGAGCACCATGTAGCTGGCGTCGTAAACGATACGTTTGACCGCCTCGATGGAATCCAGGCCGTTGATGCGGCGGATGAACTCCGCGTTGTTGGGCAGCCAGGGGGCGTCCGGGCGAATAGTTTCCTGATAGCGCTGTACCGCGTCGAGGGTGGCGCTGTCCTCGAACGCCAGTGGCAAATGCACCACCCGGGTGGGTACCACCAGGTCGTCCACGGAACCGATGGCGGCTTCCCGTTCCAGTAGCGCGGCCACCAGATCTTTCTGGTGCAGACGGCGGGAATCGTAGTGCACCTGCAGGCTGCGCACGCCGGGAGACAACTCAAGAATGCCGTCCACCGGCGTCGACTTCAGTGATTCCATCAAGGCGTGGACACGGAAGCGCAATGCCAGATCGAGCACGTTCTCGCCGTACTCGATCAGAATGTATTTGTCGCCGGCCTGGCGGTAGGTGATGCGCGGTACATCGCCGTCCGCGTCCCGTTCCACCAGCATGGTGGGAGAGGCGGCGCCCTCCGGCATGACGGTGGCGGCGGTCGGGGCCGGCGTTACCGGCGTCAGGCTCTCGATGCTGCGATCCTGGGCCTGCTCCAGTGCCAGCGCCTGATCAAAGTCGATGGCGACGAAACGGATCGAGTCGCCGGGCTTCAACTGTCCGACCTTCCACAGTTCGGCCTTGGCGATGGTCACCGGGCAGACGAAGCCGCCGAGGCTTGGGCCGTCCTTGGTCAGGATCACCGGGAAGTCGCCGGTGAAGTTGATCGAACCGATGGCGTACTCGTTATCGTGCAGGTTGGACGGATGCAAACCAGCCTCGCCGCCGTCGGTACGCGCCCAGGTGGGTTTCGGGCCGGTCAGGCGGATACCCAGGCGGTTGGAGTTGTAGTGCACCTGATAGTCGGCGCCGAAAAAGGTATCGATGGCGTCCTGGGTGAAATAATCCGGCGCGCCGTGGGGACCGTACAGCACCTTGATTTGCCAATGCTGCGGATAGTCCGGGATCAGCGTGCCGTCCGCCGGTGACGGTTCATGCACCGGCGCCGGGGTCGGGCAGCCGGGCAACTGCGGCTGGCACAAGGACAGCACATCACCCTTGCGCAAAGTACGGCCGCCATGTCCGCCGAACTGTCCCAACACGAAAGTGGATTTGCTGCCCAGGTAATCGGGCACGTCGATACCGTTACGTATGGCGATGTAGGTGCGGCAGCCGCTGGTCACCTTGCCGGTGACCAGGGTCTGGCCGGCACGGACCCGTATCGGTTGCCACAGCGCGACGGCTTCCCCGTCCAGGGTGGCGTCACAGGTGGCGCCGGTGAGGGCGACAATCGTTTCGCTATGGAAGTACAGAGTCGGGCCGATCAGCGTGGCTTCCAGGCCGGCGGCGCTGTCGTGGTTGCCGACGATGCGGTTGGCCAGACGGAACGCGTAATCATCCATCGGGCCGGAGGGCGGAACGCCGACATCCCAGTAGCCGGCACGGCCAGGATAGTCCTGCACCGTGGTGTAGGTCCCCGGTTCCTGTACCTCGAATACTCGGGGACGATATTCGAAGGTCTCCAGATAACGAGTGGAGACGCGGCCTGCCGCCACGTTCGGGTCGATCAGAATCTGCCGCAGGTAATCCAGGTTGGTGGCAATGCCGCTGAGGCGGGTTTCCGCCAGGGCGGTCTGCATTTTCCGTAGAGCGGCTTCGCGATCGTCGGCATGCACGATCAGTTTCGCCAGCAGAGGATCGTAGTGGGGGCTGACCACGGTGCCGGTGTCGACCCAACCGTCCAGACGCGCCGCCGCCGGAAACACCACTTCGGTGAGTTCACCGGGGCTGGGCTGGAACGCCTTCAGCGGGTCTTCCGCATAAATACGAACCTCCATGGCGTGACCATTGACCTGGTAGGTCTGGTCCAGCGGTGGGCGCTCCCCTCCGGCCAGCATCACCATCCACGCCACCAGATCGACGCCGAAGATTTCCTCGGTGACGCCGTGCTCCACCTGCAGGCGAGTGTTGACCTCGAGGAAATAAAACTCGTCGCGCTCGTCGTCGTACACGTACTCAACGGTGCCGGCGGAGCGGTAGTTGACCGACTCACCGAGGCGCCGCGCGCTTTCGCGCAACTGTTCGCGGGTGGCCTCGGGCAGATTCGGGGCCGGGGTTTCCTCGACCACTTTCTGGTTGCGGCGTTGCAGCGAACACTCCCGCTCCCCCAACGCCAGCACGGTACCGTCGCCGTCACCGAAAATCTGTACTTCGATATGGCGTGCCCGGGCCACGAACCGCTCCAGAAACACGCCGCTGTCGGAGAAGAAGCTCTCACCGAGCCGGCGCACGGATTCAAACGCCGCCACCAGTTCCTCTTCGCTGTTGCAGCGGGTCAGGCCGATGCCGCCGCCGCCGGCGGTGCTTTTCAGCATCACCGGATAGCCGATTTCCAAGGCGGCTTGCCGGGCTTCATCCAGATCCTTCAACAGCCCGGTGCCCGGTGCCAGTGGCACGCCGGCGGCTTCGGCCAGGGCGCGGGCTTCGTGCTTGAGCCCGAACTGGCGCAACTGCGTTGGCGTCGGCCCGATGAAGGCAATGCCCTCGGCGTCACAGGCTTCGGCGAAGTCGGCGTTCTCGGAAAGAAAGCCGTAACCGGGAATGATGCCGTCGGCGCCGGTTTCCCGCGCCGCTTTCAGAATGGCGTCGGTACGCAGATAGCTTTCGGCGGCGGTCTGGCCGCCCAGTGCCACCGCTTCATCGGCGGCGCTGACGTGCTGACTGTTGCGGTCGGCGTCGGAGTATACCGCCACGGAGGCGATGCCCATTTGTTTCAGGGTGCGGCAGATGCGGACCGCGATTTCCCCCCGATTGGCGATGAGCACTTTTTTCAATCCGGTTCCCTTCAACCCGTTTTCTTTCAACATCATTCCGATCCCGTTTTAGTTTGCCGTGTTTTGCCGTTGGGCGATGTAGGCCCGCCAGCCCCCCAGTGCGGTGATGTCGGTGGCGTCGTCGATGGCCCAGCCTTCGCAGATGAACCCTTTCACCAGGCGGCCATTGGCGGTTTCCAGTGAGCCGATCCCCAGCGGTGGCGGGATCAGCCCGACAAAGCCGCCGAACTCGCTGACCGGCAGTTGCCACAGTTCGATCTGGATGGCGGCGCCGTCATCGCTCTTGATCAGGCCGGGTTTCGGCGGCGTGGTATTGGCCAGGACATAAAGGCGATAACAGGGCGCGGTTTCGGTGGCTTCCAGCAAGACGCCGCCGCGTTCGGTAAGTTGGTCATTCAGAGGCATGCCACTGAGGTGGGCACCCACCACCGCGACGGTGATGTGATCGGCGTGGTCTTCGCTGGCTTGCGCGGGGGGGACTTGCGGCAGATCGCTGCCAACGGCACCGGCCTGCCAGGGCTGATGCCGTTGCCAGCGGCGCCCGAACTCGGCCAGGGCGGCGTCGTGCCAGGCCGGGCCAATCAGCGTGATTCCGCAGGGCAGACCGTCCTCGCGGAAGCCGCCGGGCAGGGCCAGGGCGCATTGATCCAGCAGATTGACGAAGTTGGTCCAAACACCGAGCTGGCTGTTGAGACGAATGGGATCGGCGTTGACGTCGCCGATGCGATAGATGCCCGGTGAGGTCGGCACCAGCAGCGCATCCACCTGGGACAGCAGGGCATCGGCCTGGCGTTTCAGATCCGCCAGTTTGTACTGAGCACGGAAAGCATCGACCGCGCTCATGCCCTCGGCCACGCCGATGACATCGCGGATCACCGGCAGCAGCGCGTCCTGTTCTTGCATCAAGGGTTCCGCCACGGAGTAACGCTCGGCTACCCAGGGGCCCTGATAGAGCAGGGCAGCGGTGTCGTGCAGCACCTGCAGATCCAGCGGCACTAATTCGGCGATTTCGGCCATGGCGCTGAGCTGTTGCTGCCAAACCTGCTCCGCCTGAGTGTCGCCGAACCAGGGCAGTTGATCGGGAATACCGAGCTTCGGCCGCGCCGGCAGGGCCTTGGGGCGTGCCGCCGGGTCCGGGCGGCTGTAGCCGTCCTCGGCATCGTAGCCGCGATACAGGTCGTAAACGGTTTCCGCATCCGCCACTGACAGGGCGAATACGCTGACGCAATCCAGAGTGCGGCAAGCCGGTACCACGCCACGGGCGCTCATGCTGCCCTTGGTGGGTTTCAGGCCGACGGTGTTGGTGAAACCGGCGGGCACACGACCGGAACCGGCGGTGTCGGTGCCCAGCGCGAACGGTACCAGCCCCTGGGAAACCACGGCGGCGGAGCCGGAGCTGGAGCCGCCGGTGATGTAGTCCGGATTGAACGGATTGGGCACCGCGCCGTAGGGCGAGCGCACGCCGACCAGCCCGGTGGCCAACTGATCCAGATTGGTTTTACCGACCAGAATGGCGCCGGCATCCAGCAATGCCTGTACCACCGGGGCGGTGTGTTCAGCGGTATAAGTGAAAGCGGGGCAGGCGGCGGTGGTCGGCAGACCGGCCACGTCGATGTTGTCTTTCACCGCGAACGGAACGCCGTAAAGAGGCAGGGAGGGATCGCTCAGTTGCTCGGCCCGGGCCACCAGATCGGACTCGTCCAGCAGGTGAATCCACAGACTCCGCTCGCTGTCACGCAGAGTCGTGTACAGCGCTTTCATTGCCGAGACCGGCGTGTAGTCTCCCGTCTGATAGGCGTCACGCCATTGTTCCAGAGTCCAGCCAAGCACGTTCGCATACCTCGTTGTATACCAGTAGGTATGCGAGTCAGTGCAAAGGCGGTGCCAACCCGCAGCGGTGCGCTATAAATGGGGAAATATCGCCTATTCGCCGGCGCCGGAGTGGTGATTATCCGGGGCCGTCGTGCGCTGTTCTGGGGCGCTGGCCCCAGAAAGGGGCAGGCATCAGGAGGTTTCCTCCCGCAGACGTTGCTTCAAATATTCGGCGAAGCGCGCGGTGGCTACTGGCAGCGAGCGGGAATGCTCCATGCACAAGGTCAGGCGGCCGCGCCGCAGGCCCCGGTCGGACAACGGCAGCGCATGCATGCCGCCGGGCAGATGAGCCGGTGGCATGCCGCTTTGTATTTGAAAGCACACGCCGCCGCTTTTGATGGCGAAGTTCCGCATCATCTCGAAGGAGTTGGATTCCAGCGCCGGTTCCAGCCGTAGCGAGCGGCGGGCCAGAAATTCATCCAGCAGAGCACGCCCGCCCAGTGAGGTGTCCGGCACCGCCAGAGGGTAGGCGATACAGTCGGACAGACGAACCGACTCTCGTGCCGCCAGCGGATGATCCGGTGCCACGAACGCGCAGAGCCGTTGCTCCACTTCGAGAAGCGGCCGGATTTCGGCATCGGCCGGTGGATTGAATACCAGGCCGATGTCCGCCTCGAACTCTTTCAGCCGGGTATGGATGTCGCCACGCCCGCAGATGTAAACGCGAAAACGGATCTTGGGGTGGCGCTGCTGAAAGGCCTCTATGGTCCTGGGCAGGAACTCGGCGGCCATGCCCTCGATGGCGGCAATGCGGACTTCCCCGCGCCGCACACTTTGCAAGTCCTCTATCTCCGAGAGCATGCGTTCCGAGTCGGCGATCTGCTTGCGGGCGTAGGCAATGAACAGTTCACCGGCGGCGGTGAGCCGCACGCCACGCGGACGCCGTTCGAATAACGCCGTGCCGATTTCATCTTCGATATCCAGGATGCGGCGATTGACCGCCGAGGACACCACGTTGAGCTGTTCCGCGGCTTTGCGAATGGAGCCGCTGCGGGCAACGGCGTCAACGTAACGGAGCAGACGCAGGTTATACATGAACAGGCTCTCCGACTGAGTGATGCCGTAACGGCATCGCAATGGTGAATAAATAGCGCTGGTTTGAATCGCCGGATAAATCTTATCGTGCTCCCGTTTCCAGGCCCACCGGAGATTGCCTGTCATGAAAACCCGCGTTCACCGCTTCGCCACCGCCGCCCCGGACGATGTTTCCCCTCTGCGACGGGCGCTGGGCGAAGGCGAGGTCAACGCGGATAAGGTGATCGCGGTTCTCGGCAAGACCGAAGGCAATGGTTGTGTCAACGACTTCACCCGCGCGCTGTCCACCCTGGCGCTGACCCGGCTTTTCTCCGAGGTTCTGGGTCTGAGCGACGAGGCGGTGGCGGAACGCATTGCATTGGTCATGTCCGGTGGCACCGAAGGGGGATTGTCACCGCATATTCTGGTGTTCGAGGTGATGGACGAACCCGCGCTCTCGACGTCGCCGGGGCTGGCGGCGGGCGTCGCGTTCACACCGGCCTTTCTGCCGGAGCAGATCGGTCGGTGGGCGCAGATCGATGCCACCGCGCAAGCGGTACGCGAGGCCATGGCCCGCGCCGGCATCGAGCGCAACGAGGACGTGCATTTCGTACAGATCAAATGTCCGCTGCTGACCTCCGCCCGCTGTGACGAAGCGGCCCGGCGTGGTGCCGCCGTCGCTACTACCGATACCTATGAGTCGATGGCGTATTCGCGTGGCGCTTCGGCGCTTGGCGTGGCGCTTGCATTGGGAGAGCTCGAGCCGGCGCAATTGCGGGACGCCGCCGTCTGTCACGAGTTCGGCCTGTACTCCGGCCGCGCCAGTACTTCCGCCGGGATTGAACTGATGCGCAACGAAATCCTGGTACTCGGTAACGCGCCGGGATGGGACTCGGAATTCCGGATCGGCCATGACGTGATGGCCGATGCCCTGGATGCGGATGCCGTGGCCCGCGCGCTTGCCCGGGTGCCCGGTGATGGCGCCGGTGAACTGGTGGCGCTGCTGGCCAAGGCTGAGCCGTCGCGCAACGGCCTGATTCGTGGTCACCGCCACATCATGTGGGATGACAGTGACATTAATGCCACCCGCCATGCCCGAGCTCTGGTTGGCGGGGTGTTGGCGGGACGTACCGGGCATACCGCTTTGTTTGTTTCCGGGGGCGCCGAACATCAGGGGCCCGATGGTGGCGGCCCTTTGGCGGTGATTACTCGCGCGCTGATTTCTTAATGATCCAATTTACGAGGTCTCTCCGATGCCAATCCTGAATCGTCGTACTTTTATCAAGGCCGCCGGTGTGCTCGGTGCCAGCACGGCACTGCCGGTCAGTCTGGCCCGCGCCGCCGACAAACCGGTGACCGTGGGGTTCATTTATGTCGGCGCCAAGGACGACTTCGGCTATAACCAGGCCCACGCCGAGGCGGCGGCGATCATCAAGGGGTTACCCAACGTCACCGTGATCGAGGAGGAAAACGTTCCGGAAACGGTGGCGGTGCAACGGTCCATGGAGGCGATGATCCGCCAGGACGGTGCTCAGCTTATTTTCCCCACCTCGTTCGGTTACTTCGACCCGCATGTGATTAAAGTGGCGCGCAAGTATCCGGAGGTACGTTTCGCCCATTGCGGCGGGCTTTGGCAAAAAGGGGTTCACCCGGACAACGCCGGCAGCTTCTTCGGCTACATCGACGAGGGCCAGTACCTCAACGGTGTCGTCGCCGGACACATGAGTAAGAGCAAGAAGCTGGGGTTCGTGGCCGCCAAGCCGATCCCGCAGGTATTGCGTAACCTGAATGCCTTCACGCTTGGCGCGCGTTCGGTGGATCCGGAGATCACCACCACGGTGATTTTCACCGGCGACTGGTCGCTGCCGGTGAAGGAAGCGGAAGCTGCCAACAGCCTCATCGATCAGGGCTGTGATGTGCTCACCTGTCACGTCGATGGCCCCAAAGTGTTGGTGGAAACCGCGGAAAAACGCGACGTGATGACCTGCGGCTACCACGCCAGCCAGGCTGCGCTGGCGCCGAAAGGGTATCTCACCGGTGCCGAATGGAACTGGGAGACGCCCTACCGCGCCCACGTGATGGCTCTGCAGTCCGGAGCGCCAATGAACAACTTCATGCGTGGCGGTTTGAAGGAAGGGTTCGTCAAGACCTCGCCCTACGGGCCGGCGGTGAGTGACGCGGCCAAGGCGGCGGCGGATGCCGTCAAGGCCAGTATGCTCAAGAACGAGTTCTCCATCTTTACCGGGCCGATCAGGAACAACACCGGCGAGGTGATGGTGGCCGAGGGGACGGTGCTGACACAAACGGATGTGGTACTGGAGAGGATGGACTATCTGGTGGAAGGCGTGCGCGGCCAGATCTGACCGATGTCGATACGTATTCCTCCCGTTGCCGCTCGGGGGCTGGCTTTGGGCCTGCCCGCGCTGCCCACCGTGGTGGCCGTGGCCACGACCGTGCTGTTGTTCTCCGTGTTTCTCTGGGCCCGGGAAATACCGGTTCTGGAAGCCGGCGCGCTGATTTATCAGGGGGCCTTCGGTTCGGCCTTTTCCTGGGAAAACACCCTTCTGCGCGCGGCGCCGCTGATGTTGACGGCGCTATGCGTGGCGCTGCCGGCGCGGGCCGGCCTGATCATCATCGGCGGCGAAGGCGCGCTGGTGCTGGGCGGGTTGGCGGCGGCGGTGACGCCGCTGTGGCTGCCGGCATTGCCGGCCTCGCTGATGTGGGTGGCGATGGCCGCCGCCGCCATGGCCGTGGGCGGCTTCTGGATCGGTCTCAGTGGCTGGATGCGCCAGCGGCGCGGTGTCAACGAGACCATCGGCAGCCTGCTGCTTTCCTATATCGCCCTGGCGGTGTTCCGACATCTGGTGGAAGGCCCGCTGCGGGATCCCGCCAGTCTCAACAAGCCGTCCACGGCACCGTTGCCGGACGCCTACAGCGTGGGCGTGATCAGCGATACGTTCTATGTGCACTGGGGGCTGGTGGCCGGCGTGGTGGTTTGCGTGCTGGCCCATGTGCTGGTCCGTCACAGTGTTTCCGGTTTCGCCTTTTCCATTGTCGGCGGCAATGTGCGTGCCGCCCGTATGCTTGGGTTGCCGGTAAACCGTCTGGTGCTGGTGACCTGCGCGCTGGGCGGAGCCGCCGCCGGCCTTGCCGGCATGTTCGAAGTGGCGGCGGTTCAGGGCAGCGCCAACGCGGCTTTGATCGCGGGTTATGGCACCAGTGGCATTCTGGTGGCCTTCGCCGCCCGCCATAACCCGTTGGCGATCATCGTCTGTGCGATTCTGCTCGGCGGGGTCGAAGCCAGCGGCAGTCTGCTGCAACGGCGGCTGGGGCTGCCCGACGCCACCACTTTGATTCTCGAAGGCGTGCTGTTCGTCAATCTGTTGGCCTGGGAAGCGTTGAACGGCCGCGTTCTGCATTGGCGTATTCACTGGCGGGAGCGGGGCCGGGCGCCGGCCGGAGGGGTGGTGCAACATGGCTGAAATCGACTATTCAGTATTGCTGCTGGCTTTGCTGGCCGGCGCCATACGGGTGGGAACACCGTTCCTGTTCGTCAGTCTTGGCGAATGTCTGACCGAGAAAGGCGGGCGCATCAATCTGGGTCTGGAAGGCATTCTCGTGGTCGGCGCCATGAGCGGCTACGCTGTGGCCTATCTCACCGATTCCGCCTGGCTCGGTGTGCTGGCCGCCGGTTGTGCCGGCTGCGCGCTCGGTGCTTTCCATGGCGTGATCTGCTCACTGCCGCGGGTCAATGACATTGCTTTCGGTATCGCCCTGATCCTGCTGGGTACCGGTCTGGCGTTCTTTTTCGGCAAGGCGTTCATCCAGCCGCAGGCGCCGTCGTTGCCGTCCATCGAGCTGGGGGCCTGGAGCGACGACGCCCGGGTGCGCTCCGCTCTGTCGGTGAATGTTCTGTTCTTTATCGGCGTGGCCCTGACGTTGTTGATGCACTGGGGGTTGCGCGCCACTCGTTGGGGATTGGTGCTGCGGTTGGTGGGAGATCACGCCCAATCCGCCCGGGCCCTGGGATACCGGCCGGCGCTGGTGCGCACCCTGGCCACCGCCAGCGGCGGCTTCCTGGCCGGTGTTGGCGGCGCCTATCTGTCTCTCTATTACCCCGGCAGCTGGAATGAAGGGCTTTCCAGTGGCCAGGGGCTGATGGCCGTGGCGCTGGTGATTTTCGCCCGCTGGCAACCATTGAACTGTTTGTGGGCGGCTTTGTTGTTCGGCGCGTCCGGCGCGGTCGGCCCGGCGTTGCAAGCGGTGGGCATCAGCAGTGGTTATTACCTGTTCGCGGCCATGCCTTACGCCCTCACTCTGCTGGTGATGTACCTGTCCTGCCGACCCAATCAAACCCTCAGCGGTGCGCCCGGTGAGTTGAGTCTCAACCGATAGGAGACGATGACATGAGCAGCGGCCTTGGTGGCTTGAACAAATCCCCCGACGGCGTGGTTGTCGGCCTGGCGCAACTGGAGTTACCGGATCCGCACAGTCGCGACGAAGTGTGGCAACAAACACAGAACGTCATCCGGATGATTGGCAAGGCCCGGCGCAGTATGCCGGAGATGGATCTGATCGTGTTTCCCGAGTACTCGTTGCACGGGTTGTCCATGGATACCTCCGATGAGGTCCTGTGTTCCCTTGATGGTCCGGAAGTCGGCGCGCTGCGGGAGGCGTGCGTGGAAAACCGCATCTGGGGCTGCTTCTCGATCATGGAAACCAATCCCGGGGGCAATCCGTTCAACAGCGGTCTGATCATCGATGATCAGGGCGAGATTCAGTTGTACTACCGCAAATTGCATCCCTGGGTGCCGGTGGAGCCTTGGGAGCCAGGCGACCTGGGAATCCCGGTGTGCGACGGCCCCAAAGGGTGCAAGCTGGCGTTGATCATTTGCCATGACGGCATGTTCCCGGAAATGGCGCGGGAGTGCGCCTACAAAGGCGCGGAAATCATGATCCGCACCGCCGGCTACACCGCGCCCATCCGGCATTCCTGGAAAATCACCAACCAGGCCAATGCGTTCTGCAACCTGATGCAAACCGCCAGCGTCTGCATGTGCGGCTCCGACGGCACTTTCGATTCCATGGGCGAAGCCATGTTCGTCAACTTCGACGGCGTACCACTGGTGGAAGGAAGTGGCCGGGCCGATGAAATCGTCTGCTGCGAGCTGCGTCCTGATCTGGTGCGCGAGGCGCGGCGGCACTGGGGCGTGGAAAACAATATCTATCAGTTCGGCCATCGCGGTTACGTGGCGGTGAAAGGCGGAGCTGGAGACTGCCCCTATACCTACATGCACGACCTGGCCGCCGGCCGTTACCGGCTGCCGTGGGAAGAGCAGGTGATGCACACCGACGGACGCGCTTTCGGGTTCGATGCGCCGGAACGCCTTTACTCGCCCAGCGGCGATCACGTCGACCAGAAGGATTGAATGTCATGCCACCACGTTACCTGGATTCGGAACCCTACCCGTGGCCGTACAACGGCGAACTGACGCCGGAAAATACCGCGCTGATCGTGATCGATATGCAGACCGATTTCTGCGGCGCCGGCGGTTACGTCGACACCATGGGCTACGATCTGTCGCTGACCCGGGCGCCGATTGAACCGATCAAAGCGGTGCTGACGCTGATGCGGGAGCAAGGATTCTGCATCATTCATACTCGCGAAGGGCATCGCCCGGATTTGTCCGACTTGCCCGCCAACAAGCGCTGGCGTTCGCGGCGCATCGGCGCCGGTATCGGCGATCAGGGACCCTGCGGCCGTATTCTGGTCCGTGGCGAACCGGGGTGGGAGATCATTCCGGAGCTGGCGCCACTGGACGGTGAAGTGATCATCGACAAACCCGGTAAGGGTTCGTTCTGCGCCACCGATCTTGAATTGATTCTGCGTACCCGTGGTATCGAAAACCTCATCCTGACCGGTATCACCACCGACGTGTGCGTGCACACCACCATGCGGGAAGCCAATGACCGGGGTTTCGAGTGTCTGCTGCTGGAGGACTGCTGCGGTGCCACCGACACCGGCAATCACACCGCCGCGATCAACATGGTGAAGATGCAGGGAGGCGTGTTCGGCGCGGTGTCGGATTCCGAAGCCCTGTTGCGAACCCTGGACGGAGTCTGATCATGCGGGCACTGAGCCTGGAAACTCTGAGCGCGGGGAAATCCTACGGACATTTTCGCGCGCTCGATGGGGTATCCCTGAAGGTGCGGGCCGGTACCGTGCATGCGCTGCTGGGGGAGAACGGTGCCGGTAAAAGCACGCTGGTGAAAGGTCTGGTGGGTTACGATCCGCTGGATAGCGGGTCGATTCTGGTGAGCGATCGTGAGCGGCAGATCCGGGCGCCGCGCGAGGCGCATGCGCTCGGCATCGGTATGGTCTACCAGCACTTCACGGTAGCGCCGGGCCTTAGCGTGGCGGAGAACCTGGTGTTGTCCCGCGACGATCCGCCATTGCGAATCCGGTGGAAAGCGGAACGCGACCGGCTGCGGGCGTTCATGGACGATATGCCGTTCCAGCTGGACCCGGACCGTCCGGTGAGCGGGCTCGCCGCCGGCGAAAAACAGAAGTTGGAAATTCTCAAACAGCTTTATTTGCAGCGCCGTCTCATCATCCTCGATGAACCGACCTCGGTGCTGACGCCGCAGGAGGCGGATGAAGTGCTCGGGCTGATGCGGGACCTCGCTCACGCCGGGGAAGTATCGGTTCTGATGATCACGCACAAATTCCGGGAAGTCACCGCGTTTGCCGATGACGTGACCGTGCTGCGCAAGGGCGCCATGGTGGGCAGCTGCGCGGTGGCGGACACCACGGTGGAGGCGCTGTCCGGCTGGATGATGGGGCGGGCGCCAACCCATAACACCACGGTGGAGCGGCCGCCGGTGAACGAGAAGACGGAACCGTGCCTGCGGGTCACGGACATGGTGGCGCATAACGATAAGGGCGTTGAGGCGGTGCACCGGGTGTCCCTGTCGGTGCGCCCCGGGGAAATCGTCGGCATCGCCGGTATTTCCGGTAATGGTCAGAAAGAGCTTACCGAAGTGCTGCTCGGTCAGCGGCAGGCGGAGAGCGGGGCGGTTTGGATCAACGGCCGCCCCTACCATGGCCGCCGTGAAGAAATGCTGCGGGAGAAAGTGCACAGCCTGCCGGAGGAACCTTTGCGTAATGCTTGTATCGGCACCATGAGCGTGGCGGAGAACCTGGCGTTGCGGCAGTTTGATCAACCCGCGCTGTGCCGTTGGGGCTGGTGGATGAACCGGGCCGCCATCGACAAACAGGCCGGTGAACGTATCGAACGCTTCCAGGTCAGCCCGGCGGACCCGGCGCGTCCGATCCAGACTCTTTCCGGCGGTAACGTGCAACGGGTGGTACTGGCGCGGGAACTGACCGAGGAGGTGGCGGTGCTGATCGTATCCAACCCGGTGTTCGGCCTCGATTTCGCCTCGGTGGCGATGATCCACCAGCGTCTGCTGGAAGCGCGCAATCGTGGCGCCGGAGTGTTGCTGCTGAGTGAAGACCTGGATGAGCTGCTGGAGCTGGCGGACCAGATCCTGGTGATCCATGACGGCCACATCAGCTACCAGACCCGCGCCGCCGACGCCAACCGGGTTGAACTGGGACGTCACATGGCCGGCGTGGAGGCGGAGGCATGTTGAGCGTCACCGCGAAGCCGGATGCTTTTCCCCTCGACCCCGGTCACTGCGCCTTGGTGGTGATCGATATGCAGCGGGATTTCATCGAACCCGGCGGGTTCGGCGCGGCGCTCGGCAATGACGTGTCCCGGCTGGCGCCGGTGGTGCCGAGAGTGGCGGCGCTGCTGGCGCTGGCCCGGGAACAGCGGCTGACGGTGATCCACACCCGGGAATCGCATCTGCCGGATCTGTCCGACTGCCCGCCGTTGAAACGGAACAAGCTGCCAGCAGGGCGCCGCATTGGCGATGACGGGCCAATGGGACGGATCCTGGTGCGCGGCGAGCCCGGCAACCGGATCCTCGATGCGGTGGCGCCCGAGCCCGGTGAATGGCAGGTGGATAAACCGGGGAAAGGCATGTTCCATGCCACCGGGCTGGATCAGCGCCTGCGTGACGCGGGTATCACTCAGTTGATTTTCGCCGGCGTCACCACCGAAGTCTGTGTACAAACCAGCATGCGCGAGGCCTGCGATCGGGGCTATGACTGCCTGGTGATCGAGGATGCCACGGAAAGTTACTTCCCCGAATTCAAAGCCGCCACTCTGGCGATGATCGTGGCCCAGGGCGGCATCGTCGGACGGTGCGCCTCACTGGACGCATTGCGCCGGGCTTTCCAACAAGGAGTGAGTGCATGACCGGTCAGGACATCAATATTCCCTCGGTGGTGGCCGAGGTGCGCGCCGCCTTCGAGGCGTATGAAGCGGCGCTGTTGGCCAACCGGCTGGCGGCGCTGGATCGGGCCTTCTGGGACGCGGAGGCAACGGTGCGCTACGGCGTCGCCGAGAATTTATACGGTGCCGATACCATCGCCCGCTATCGGCGTCAGTGCGAGCCGGTGCCCGCCAGTCGCCGGCTGCTGAATACCGTGATCACCACTTATGGTGCTGATGCCGCCACGGTCAGCACTCAATTTCGCAACGGTGACAGTCAGCAATTGGGGCGCCAGATGCAGACCTGGATTCGTTTCGAGGACGGCTGGAAGGTGGTGGCGGCCCATGTCAGCGTGGATTTGGCGACTCTGGAATAGGGGGCGGCGCGCTTACAGCGTGGTCTTGGGGACATGAATTCGCACTGTATTCGCGAGCAAGCTCGCTTCCCACAGGGGGCTACGATGTCGCTGTGGGAAGCGAGCTTGCTCGCGAATGTGGCGTGCTAGCGTGCCAGCGGTCGATCAACCGCGATTTCCCCGGGGGTGGCACTTACCGTCACCGCTGGGGAAACCGCGAGTGTTCACCGGCGTCAAACTGCACCCTACAGGAAGGATTTGGCGTCGGAGGTGCGGCGCATGGCGCCGTCGGCGGCGTTCGCCAGCTCCCGCCCCTTGGTGACGAAGTGCCGGGAAAAATAATCATGGTGCTCGGTATGTTCATGGAAATGATGCGGCGTGAGCACCGCGGTGAGAACCGGCACTTCGGTTTCCAGCTGCACCTGCATCAGGCCGTTGATGACCGCGGTGGCGACGAAGTCATGGCGATAAATACCGCCATCCACCACCAGGCCGCTGCAGGCGATCGCCGCGTAGCGTCCGGATTTGGCCAGCAGTTTGGCTTGCAGGGGGATTTCGTAGGCGCCGGGTACCGCGATCACGTCGATCTGGTCGTCGCCGTAGCCGAGGCGACCCAGCTCTTCGCGAAAGCCGGTCAGACACTGGAGCACGATGTCCTGGTGCCAACTGGCATGGATAAAGGCCAGGCGCTGTTGTTCGGGATGGTAAGGCTGGGTGGAACTCTGGGTCTGATTCATGCCGTTTTCCTGAGTGGCGTTGAGATGAATCAGGGCGAACGTGGGCCGGTGCCGGCGTGAAGGCGACGCATGGGCGTGCCGCCACGGAGGCAGGGGAAACCGTCCCGTTCTCTCTTATCCGGACTATCACCGTCGGCTCTGGAATCACACCAGATCTGCTGACCCCGTGACCATGAGGCAGACCGGACCGCCGATGGAGACAATGGCGATGGCCTGTGGCCGCGGGCGCTCGCGGGCTTGGGAGAGGCTCCCTTACCGCCGGTGGGGACTTTCACCCCGCCCCGAGAACGATCCGGCGACAGGGCCGCCGGGCAAGGCAATATAGAAAGTCTGTTGCCCTGAGTCAAAAGCGGATTTGCAACCAAATCGCCAGGCCGTTGTCGATAACCGGGATGCCCGCTGACCGTGCGGCCCTGAACCCCGGTGCTTCCGGTGCTTGGGCCTGACCTCGGGATCGGGTATGGTGGCGCCCTTGTTTTCGCGCCCCGGCCGGGCCACGGCCGCTTGGTTCTGAACCCTTGTTCATGAATACAGAAACAGACCGACCGGCACGGCCGGTCCCAGATCACGGTTGTCATGACGGAATCCACCGCCACAACACGGACCTCAAGACCGCCCCTGCTGCGCGCCATGGTGCCCGCTCTGGCGGCCGCCATTGCGTTGGCGTCCTGGTGGTGGGCGCCTTCCGGCGACGCCGCCTTGATGACCGACCGCGCTCTGCTGGGGTTGATCGAGGACTCCGACCTTTATGCCGTCGATGTGGACCCGGCCCCCACGGTATGGGAGCACTACACCATCGCCCAGGGGGACTCCCTGGCCAATCTCTGGACCAACCAGTGGCAATTGCCGGAAGCTGCCCTCTACACCTTGCTCAATGATCCCAGGAGCGCGGACATTCTGCGGCAGGTCAGTCCCGGTCAGCATCTGGAATGGCGCGCCGATGGTGAAGGCCGCCTGCTGGCATTGAGATTGTGGACGGACCCTTCCAAAGGGTGGGAATGGAATCTGCGGAGTGGCCAGTTGCACCGAACGGCGCTGACCTACGAGCGGAATCTGCACCAGGTGGCGGTGCGTGGCGAGATCCGTACCTCCCTGTCCGCCGCGCTGGCGGAGATGCCATCCCTGGGCGGCCGTGCCCAGGCCATCGCCGCCGAGATGGGGGAATTGCTGCCTTTGGCCAGCAAGGCCCGCAAGGGCGACCGGTTTTCCCTGTTGGTGGACCTGGAGTATATCGACGACGCTGAAGGGGCCTACGCGGCCCGGTTGGCGGGGTTTGATTACGAGGGGGAGCAGATCTCGGTGCGTGCCGCCCGCTTCGACGATGACCGTTTTTATACGCCGGAAGGCAAGAGTCTGCTGCCGGGCTTCCGCCGGACCCCCTTCAACAGTGAGTACCGCATCAGTTCACCGTTCAATCTGCATCGCCATCACCCCATCACCGGGCGCGTGACGCCCCATTTGGGAACGGATTTCGCCATGCCGGTGGGTACCAGGGTGCTGGCGCCGGCCAAGGGCGTGGTGCGCACGGTGTCCTACCATCCGTTGGCGGGGCGCTTCGTGGTGATCGATCACGGCCAGGGCTATCAGACTCGCTACCTGCACTTGCAAAAGGCGCAAGTGCGGCCCGGGCAGGAAGTAAAGCCGGGCGATGTCATCGCGCTGAGCGGCAATACCGGCCGCAGCACCGGCTCCCACCTGCACTACGAGCTGCGTCTCAACGGCCGCCCGCTGAACCCGATGACCGCTTCATTGCCGTCCCGCGAACGGCTGCAAGCGGATGAATTGCGCCGCTTCCAGAACCAGTACGCGGCCTATTTCGACCTGCACGAGCAGGAGAATGCCACCGCCGTGGCGGGTAACGGCAACCGCCGCGATAACGCCGGCTGAGGCTGACCGTGTGTTACGGAGGCCCTGCCACTGGCTTCTGGAAATGAAAATCGTTATTGTTTGCCGATCTGTCATGCATACGGATCGGGATGTCGCCTCCGTCGAACCAATCCATTGAAACGGTCTACCGGGACCACCACAGGTGGCTGCAAGCTTGGCTTCGCGGCCGGCTCGGCTGTTCCTCCCAGGCCGCTGATATAGCCCAGGACACCTTTGTCCGCCTGCTGACCCGGCAACGTGACGGCCACGACCGGGATGTGCGCGAGCCACGGGCTTATTTGCGCGTTATCGCCGGTGGTCTGGTGACGGATTACTTCCGTCGACGCTCTCTGGAGAACGCCTACCTGGAAACACTTGCCGCTTTGCCGGAGCCATCGGTCATCTCGCCGGAAGAACGGGAGATCCTTCTCGAAACCCTGCATCGAATCGATGCCATGCTGGATCGCATGCCCGCCGGGGTCCGTCAGGCTTTCATTCTTTCTCAACTGGAGGGCCTTGGCTATCGCCGGATCGCCGAACGCATGGGGCTGTCGGAACGCACCATCAAACGCTATATGCGTCAGGCGTTTGGCCAATGTCTGGCGCTGATGCTGTGAATACCGTGGATTCCGCCTCTCGTCGCCAGGTCATCGAGGAAGCCGCGGATTGGCTGGTGAGGCTGGATAAGGGTGAACTCAGTGCCGGGGAAAGAGAGCGTCTGGAAGCCTGGTGCGCGCGGAGCCCTCTGCATCGACAGGCGTGGCAGGCGGCGATGGAACTGAAGGGGTTGGTGGCGGCGGTTCCCGATGGCGTCGGCACCCCCGTGCTCGGTCGTGAGCGGGTTGATCGTCGCACTGTGTTCAAGTCGCTGATGGCGGTGATGGTGGCCGGCGGGGGCGGTTGGGCGGCCTGGCGGCGGTTACCCTGGTCGGTCTGGACGGCGGAGTATCGGACCGCGGCGGGGGAGCAGCGTGATATAGCGCTGCCCGACGGCGGCAGGATGTATCTGAACACCGACAGCGCCGTGGATGTGGTGTTTGATGAGCGGCAGCGGCGATTGTTGCTGCGCCGTGGCGAAGTGCTGATTGAGACGGCGCCGGATACGACGATGCCGGGGCGTCCCTTTCTGGTGGAGACCTCGCAAGGGGAGGTCCAGGCCCTGGGGACACGATTCACGGTGCGTGAGCTGGACATGGCACCGGCTGGCGCCACGCGGGTCAGGGTGCTGGAACAGGCGGTGGCGATCACCCCCTCGGGGGGCGGGTCACCGATGCAACTGGCGGCTGGTGAGGAGGTGACCTTCACGCGCGGGCACTGGTTTCCGGTCTCCTCGGCCGCCACCGCCGATCCGGCCTGGCGCAAAGGGCGGATCCTGGCGCAGGGGCAGCGGTTGGGGGATTTCATTCGGGAATTGGCACGCTATCGTCCCGGCGTGCTGCGTTGTGATCCGGCTGTGGCGGACCTGCGATTGTCCGGCGTATTCCAGCTTGGTGATACCGATCAGGTGCTGGATCTGATCGGCGAAACTCTGCCGGTGACGGTGTCCAGCATCACGCCGTATTGGGTCATGATCGGCCCCGTACACTGAATCGCCATCGCCGGGATGGAGCACAAAGCAATAATGATGGTTTCCCGTGTCCCTTTTCGGGCTGTTGTTCGGCTCAGTCCATGAAAACAGCCTTTCCGGGCTGCTTCATCGACCAATACCGGGGAACGACATGTTCAGTAATACAAGTATGTTGCGCCGTGGGGCGCCACGCGGATTCGTATGGGCCGCTCTGATCAGTTGCGGCGCCGCTCTTTGGGCACTCACTCCCATCGCCTTTGCCGATCCGGACGGCACCGGCCGGACCCAATCCATCCGTACCTATCATCTTCCCGCTGGCCCTCTTGGCAGTGCCCTGAGCCGTTTTGCCAGCGAGAGCGGGATCAGCCTTTCCTACAGCCCGGACCTTGTGGAAGGGCGAAGCGCCCCGGCTTTACGCGGGGCTTATCCGGTGATGGAAGGGCTGCGGATTTTACTGGCCGGGTCCGACCTGATCGTGGTTGAAGGGCGTAGCGGGGGCTATCGCCTGCAGAAGCATGCTGGCCCGGGGCAGGGGGCTGTTCAACTCGATGCCATCAATGTGAAGGGGGAGGCGCCTCAAGGGCGGATGTTGGCGCCGGAATACGCCGGTGGTCAGGTCGCTGCAGGAGGACGTCTCGGGGTTCTGGGAAACCGGGACGTCCTGGACACGCCGTTCAATCAGACCAGCTATACCGCGGAGCTGATCGAGAACCTGCAGGCCCGCACCATTGCCGATGTGATCGCGAATGACTCGTCGGTGCAGGCTTCCTGGCCGGCTTCGGGGTACAGCAGCCCGCTGATGATTCGGGGTTTCGCGGCCAGTAATCAGGATGTGGCGTTTGATGGTTTGTACGGCGTGGCACCCACTTTTACCGTTGATGTGGACATGGCCGAGCGGGTGGAAATTCTCAAGGGCCCCAGTGCACTGCTCAGTGGTATGCAACCCACCGGTAGTGTTGGTGGCAGCATCAATCTGGTGCCCAAGCGGGCCGGAGACTTGCCGCTGACCCGGCTGTCGGCGACCTTCGTCGAGGATTCGCAATTCGGTGGCAAAGTGGATCTGGGGCGCCGTATGGGGGAGAACAAGGCTTTCGGTGTCCGCTTCAACGGCAGTTGGCAGGAGGGTGACGCCAATGTTGATGATCAGTCCCGGCGGGAGGGCTCCGCGGTCCTTGGAATGGATTATCGCGCGGACAGCTGGCGCGCTTCACTCGACCTGGGATATCAGGAGCAATACGTGGACGCGCCGGCCCTGATCACCTTCCTGAGCGCGGGCCTGCCAGTACCGGATGAGCCGGACAATGATTCCAACTGGTTTTTTCCCTGGAGCTGGGTGGATATTGACGACACCTTCGGGGCGCTGCGTGGCGAACTGGATGTAAACGACCACTGGACCGTTTATGCCGCGGCGGGCGTCAAGGAAACACATTGGTCACGACTCAGTTATTTCGGACGCGTCGTCGACGCCGACGGTAACCTCAATGGCACGCCGGGAGCGTTGCAGTACCGGTATCTAACCGACAGTCAGGAAATTGGTTCGCGCAACTATTTCGACACTGGTGCGATTGGGCACCAACTGACATTGAGTACCACCCGGTTTCGCCAGCGCACCGACAGTGCTTCCGTGAGTATTGGGCCGGCCCTGGACTCCAACCTGTACGATCCCGCCGATGTTCCCGCGCCGGCGGTACCGGACCTGGATCCGTCCCGTACCGGTGACAACCTGCTCAGCAGTGTGGCGATCACCGACACCCTGTCGATGGTGGACGACCGGCTGCAACTGACATTGGGCGTGCGGCGCCAGAGTATCAAAACCAGTAATTTCAATGCCACGGGGGCGCGAACCAGCCGTTATGACGACAGCGCCCTGACGCCTAGCGGAGCAGTGGTGTTCAAACTGGCCGAGAGTCTTTCGGTGTACGCCAATTACATCGAGGGGTTGCAGCAAGGCACGGTGGTGGGGAACAGCTACACCAACCAAGGGGAAACACTGGAGCCCTATAAGTCCAAACAGTATGAGCTGGGCGTGAAGAAAGACTGGGGACGCCTGATGACCACCCTCAGCGCGTTCCAGATCACTCAGCCTTCCGGGGTGGGCGTGCCGGATGGTCGCTTTGAGATCGATGGCGAACAGCGCAACCGTGGATTGGAATTCAATCTGTTCGGGGAGATCCGTCCGGGGCTGAGGCTGCTTGGCGGCTTTACCGTGCTGGATGCCACTTTGACGGAAACCGGCGATGGCGCCAACGAGGGCAACGACGCGCCCGGTGTGCCGGAGTTTCAAGCCAACGTCAGTGGCGAATGGGATCCGGGTTTCCTGAATGGGCTGACCTTGCAGTCCCGCTTGATCCATACCTCCGAGCAGCCGGTGGACAACGCCAATACTCAGGAACTGGACAGCTGGAACCGCGTGGACCTGGGGGCGCGCTACGTGATCCGGAGGGTCGAACATCCGATTACGTTGCGTCTCAACGTGGAAAACCTGCTGGACAAGGATTACTGGTCTTCATCCGCCTACTATCCTGGATATCTCACCATGGGGGCGCCGAGGACGGTGCTTTTCTCCGTCAGCATCGATTTGTAGGGGCAGGGACGCCGGCCATAAAATGGCCGGCGCCTTCGTGAGCGTGACCGATGCTCCTTACTCGTTCAGCGCGCTTCGAGAAAGTTCGTCACTGCATTGTTGAGCGGCGCCGCGCACTCCTCCGGTAGCCAGTGGCCGCACCCCGGCAGCACCTGGCCCGTCACGTCAGTTGCGAAGCGCTTCATCATGTCAATCTGGTACTTGCCCATGCCGCCGTGTCCGCCGCCACCTATGGCCAACGCGGGAATCGTGATCTTGGTCTTGGACAATTCCTTGTTGTCCAGCACACCCTGGTTGAGCACGCGGTAATACTCGAATGCGGCGTTGAGGGTGTGCGGCTTGGCATAGGACTGAGCGTAAAGGTCGAGCAGTTCGGGCGTGAAGACGTCCTTGTTGGTCGCGTGCTCCTTGATGAAGTGTTCGAAGAAAACACGCTCCTTGCCGGTGATCAGGGTCTCGGCCAGCCTTTGGTTGGCGGCGAAGAAGCTGAAATGCCACACCAGCGATTCACCCTCCGGCGTGAAGGCCGGGAACGAATAGATGCTGTCATCCGGAATTGGAGCCTCCATGTAGACCACGCGCCGGATGTTGTCCTGGTGCTGGACCAGCATCGGGTAGGTGTTCCAGATACCGATGTCGTGTGCCACCAGATCGAACTTCTTGCCACCGCTGAATTGGAGGGCGAGCTTGTACAACAGCGGTGCGACATCCGTGGCGCGATAGGAGGTGGGCACGGCAGACTGACCCAGCCCGGGCAGGTCCGGCGCGACCACGGTGAACTGCTTGGCCAGTTCAGGCATCAACTGGTGCCACTCGTACCAGCCCTGACCAAAGCCGTGCACCAGGTAGACCAGCGGCCCGGAACCACCCTTGACGTAGTGAAGCTTGACGCCGTCGATGGTCTGGTAGCCGCTGCTGAAGCCCTCGGGCACCGGGAATTCGTCGGCGGCGAATGCGGGGGCGCCCAGCGCCAGCGCGGCCCCCAGAACAAGCGTGATAAAGAGACGTTTGAACATGTTAGTGAGCTCCTTTGTGGGTGGAGGGTGAAAGGAAGAAGGTTCTGAAGCTCGATCAATGGGGCCCGGCTCAGTGCCTGACGCCGTGTGCTCGCGACCCCGGGCGGAAGCCGTGTGTCCTGGCTGACCAGGCGATGACGAAGCCAATGGCCAACAACAGGGACTGTGCCCAGGGGAAGGTGTGAGCACCCCAGCGCTCCAGCAGCACGCCGCCCAGCACGCCGCCGCCGGCGATCACGCTGTTCCACGCCACCACGTTCATCGACAGCGCCACATCGGCGCCGTCGCCAGCGGTGTCCGCCAGGGCGGTCTGCAGCAGGGTCGCCGCGCCGCCGAAGGTCAGGCCCCACACCGCCACGCCGACGTAGACGGCACTCGGCACATTGGCCAGCCAAACGAATGACAGCGAAACGATGAAGAACGTTGCCAGACACGCGAGCACGCTGCTGCGCAGGTGGCGCTCCACCAGCCGGCCGGTGATCCATATCCCGATCAGTGCCGCGAGGCCGAAGACCAGCAGCACCACATCGACCCGGTCCAGCAGTCCGGCCTGCGCCACGAACGGCGCGACATAGGTATAGAGAATGTTGTGCGCCAGCATCCAGGCCATGACTGTGGCCAGAACCGGACGAACCCCAGGGGTGGTGAGCACCTTGCGCAAGGCCATGCGCTCATGACTCGACTGGCCCGGGTAATCGGGCACCTTGGCCAGCACCCAGACGATCAGGACCAGGGTCAGCGCGGACATCACGCCGAACGCGCTGCGCCAGCCCACCACTCCCCCCAGCCAGGTGCCCAACGGCACACCCAGAGATAGTGCGACGGGCGTGCCGACCATCGCGATCGCCATCGCCCGGCCCTGCTGATGCGGCTGCACCATGAGCCGTGCATAGCTGGCCAACAGGCTCCAGGCCAAGCCGGCCGCCACGCCGGCGAAGAAGCGCGCCACCAGCGTGAGCCAGTAGTCCGAGGACAGTGCGGTGATGGAGTTGAACACCAGGAATCCCACGATGGTGAGCAGCAGTACGTTGCGCCGCCGCCAGCCGCGGGTGGCGATCGTCAGCGGAATGGCCGCCAGCACCGAGCCAAGCGCGTAGGCCGTCACGGTCTGCCCGGCAAGCGATGCGGTCACACCGAGCCCTTCGGAAATCTGCGGCAGCAAGCCCGCGGGCAAGGTTTCAGTGACAATGCAGATGAAGCCTGTCATGGCCAATGCCAGCAAGGCAGCGATGGGCAGCCGTTCGGCTGGCGCGTCAGCGGTCAAAGCAGTGGGAGAAGTCACGCGGTTTCCTTTAATAAGAGTGCCCGGTGGATAATAGATATATATCGATCGGTATAAATGTAGTCCAGCCGTAGGCGCTTGTCTACGACTTATGTATCGACTAGTATTTATGTTGCAATAAGGAGCATGTCATGGCACAAATGGGTAGGCCCCGAACCTTCGATCGAGACGCCGCCATCGAGCAGGCGTTGCACCTGTTCTGGGAACAGGGCTACGAATGCACGTCCCTGAATCAGTTAAAGGCTGCCATCGGTAGCGGCATCTCTGCACCCAGTTTCTATGCCGCTTTCGGCTCCAAGGAAGCGCTCTTCCAGGAATGCATATCGCGTTATTTGGCCACTTACGCTCAGGTCACCGAATGCCTCTGGGATACAAGCCTGGCTCCGAGGGAGGCATTGGAGCAGGCTCTCAGGCGTTCGGCTCGCATGCAGTGCGAGCGCGGGCATCCCAAAGGCTGCATGGTCGGCCTGGGCGTGATGAGCGCACCTTCCCCCGAACTGTCTGCCGTAACGGCACCACTCACACGCTCGCGCGCGCGGACCCGCGCCGGGATCAAGGCCTGCATCGAAAGAGCCGTTGCTGCAGGTGAACTCCGAAAAGAGGTCGATACGCGTGCGCTGCGCACGGTGTTCGACAGCTTCCTGCTTGGTCTATCCACGCTTGCCAGAGATGGGGTCGGACTTCAGGTCATGGATACCGCTATCTCTCAGGCCATGGAAATTTGGGACCTGTACGCAGTCTAGGGAAGTAACAGATCTTCATCCAAGGGTTAGAGCTACTACGGAACCTCAAGGCGGTGTGGCGCCCCCGATTCCGGTAAAGCGGAACGACGATAGTGGGGCCATCGATTTGACGATGATTCACCTGGGCACAAAAAAACCGGCAGAAGCGCCGGTTTCTCTGGGGTCCCTGGTCATGCGTGAGCATCAGGAACTATGTATCTGGTGCCCGGAGGCGGAATCGAACCACCGACACGGGGATTTTCAATCCCCTGCTCTACCGACTGAGCTATCCGGGCGTCAGGGCGCGTATTAAAGCGACTCCGTTGGGCGTCGTCAAGTGCGGTTATTTATTGGTCATTTTCTTCCGAGGGCGGGGTGTAGCCCTCGGCCTGTTCCACGTTTTCGTTGTTGAGAAAACGATCACGTTGCTCGTCGAGAAAGGCGCGCGCCTTGGGATCCATCACGTTGAGGTGCTTCTCGTTGATCAGCAAGGTTTGATGCTGCAGCCATTCCTGCCAGGCCTTGCGTGACACGTTGTCATAGATGTCCTGGCCCTTGGTGCCAGGAAAGGGAGGGCGGTCCAGGCCTTCCAGACGTTCCTGATATTTGCGGCAGAATACGGTGCGGGTCATGGCATCCTCGGAATGGTTCAGGGTTTTCAGGTTACAGCATGCTCTGTTGGCGCGGTTGACGCAGCCCACCGAGCAATTTTTTTACCGGGGCGGCCAGGCCCAGCTCGCCCGGATCGGTGGGGTCCACCCAGCGTCCACGGTCTTCCCCCAAGCGGGTGCCGGTGCCGTCCACCTGAATCAGCGCCGGCTCCACGTCCAGGTGAAAATGGCTGAAGGTGTGCCGGAACGGCGTCAGGGTTTCCCGATGACGTGCGGTCAGGCCCCATTGTGTCAGCAGGCTTTCCGGTGATTCCTCCAGGTCCTGCTGCGGGAAGCACCAAAGGCCGCCCCAAATGCCGCTGGGCGGGCGCGGTTCCAGCCAGACACTGCCATCGTCGCTTTGCAGGATCAGCATGCGGGACTGGCGAACCGGTTTGGCCTTGGCCGGCTTGCGGCCAGGATACTGCTCTGGATTGCCATCGGCGTGGGCCTGGCAGCGCCGGTGCAGCGGGCACCCGCCGCAGGCAGGGCGGCGCCGGGTGCACAGCGTGGCGCCCAGGTCCATCATCGCCTGGGTATAGTCCGCCAGGCGATGATGCGGCGTATAGTGCTCGGCCAGCTCCCAGAGCCGGTTCTCCACCGCTTTCTGGCCGGGCCAGCCGGCCACGGCGTGCAGGCGGGTCAGTACCCGTTTCACGTTGCCATCCAGGATGGGGGCACGCACCCCTCGGCTTTGCGCCAGGATGGCGCCGGCGGTGGAGCGGCCAATACCGGGCAGGGAAGCCACTTCCTCCACGGTGTCCGGGAATTCGCCATCATGGTCACCGACCAGTTGCCGGGCCGCCTTGTGCAGATTGCGGGCACGGGCGTAGTAGCCAAGCCCGGTCCACAGGTGCAGCACCTGATCCACCTCGGCGGCGGCCAGGCGATGCACGTCCGGGAAAACCTCCATGAAGCGCTGGAAGTAATCGATGACGGTGATCACCTGGGTCTGCTGCAGCATGATTTCCGACACCCACACCCGGTAGGGCGTGCGTGGATGCTGCCAGGGCAGGTCCTTGCGCCCGTGCTGGTCGTACCAGGCCAGCACGGCGTCACTGAAAGCGGTGGTCGTGGTACTCAGTTGAACAGCCCCTTGAGCTTGTCACCCAGTTTTTCGTTGAGTTTGTCGCGCTGCTTCTCGATTTCCTCCCGGGCTTTCTGCCCGGCGGCGTTTTTCAGCACTTCCTCGGTGGTGTCGCCTTCGGCGTCGATGCCGAGTTTGTCTTTCAGTTTACCCTTGGCGGCGTTGGTGGCCGCCTGCTGGGCGATCTTGCGGAAACCGTCCCGGTCCGGGCCGCACCATTTGGCCGGACTGCTCTCCAGGCTGCCCTGGCAGCGCAGCGGCCAGGTGGCGTCGCCGAGGTATTTGCCGCCGTCCAGCTCCGGCGACTTCATGCCGATGTGCAGATCAAATTGTTGGGTCAGCACGTTGAACCAGCCGTTACCGGAGAGACTGCCTTTTTCCAGTGTGGCGTCCAGGCTTTCGAGGTAGGCGACCTGCTTGTCCAGGCGGGTTTGGCTGGTCAGGTCGATGATCTTGGTGTCCTCGGAAAGCACCGAGGGCAGCTTGCCGGATTGCTGGTCGGGAATCAGTGCGGTCAGCCCCTTGAGCCCGCCCAGGGTATCGTTGATGCCGCCCACCAGGGTGTTGTACAGATTCAGGCCGCGCACGGTACCGTCGGCCAGTCCCAGGTTCAAGTTGCCCTTGGCGGATTCCACCAGTGCCTTCTGGCTGTTGCCGCTGGCGTTGAAGTCGCCGTCCATGCTGAACAGGCCGGTGGCCAGATCGTCCTTCATGGCCATCTTGGCGATGGGCTGGATCTGCATGCGATTCACCTTGGTGCGCGCGCTGATCCGCGGGGTCTTGCCGGCCACGTTGAGGGTGCCGCTGGCGCTGAAATCCCCGTTCAGGGTCTTGCCGCTGGCCTGGGTCAGCTTCAACACACCATTGGCGGCGGACACGGCAAAGCTCAGATCGCTGGCCTCGATCTGTTCGAAAGTCAGATGGCCAATGCGGAACTTGCCGTCCAGCAGCAACGGACGCAGGCTCTCCACCGGAATCAGTTCGGCCTCGGTGAGGTTGGCGGTACCGCCGCTCTTGCCGGCGTCGCCGCCGGTGGCGGCCGGTTTGTCCTCGGAGGAGGGGCTTTCCGGCGGCAGGTATTGATCCAGCACGATCTTGTCCATGGTCAGATCGAAGACGATCTTGCCGCTTTCCAGGTTCTGCAGCCCGGCACTGCCATTAATGGTGCTGTTATCAAGGGTAAGGGTGAGGGGCTTGGCGATGACGCTGTTGGCTGGGCCGGACAGGGTGGCGCTCATCGCCACTTTGTTGAGGGCGCTGTCGCCGCGGGTCTCGATGGCCGGCTCGCCCAGCGTCTTCAATACCGTGTTGAGGTTGAACGGCTCGGTATCGAGTTTGCCGGCCACGACCATGTCGCCGGTGAGTCCGGTGATCCGCGCTTCGCCGGTGGTGCGCGTGCCGGCGGCCTGCAGCACCAGGTTGGTGAGGTTGGCGCTATCCTCATCCAGGTTCACGTCCAGCGCCTGTTCCAGATGCACATCCACGGGTTGGGCGGTGGCGCCGGCGATATTGGCGTCCAGCATCATCGGATTCAACACGAAGTGGTTGGCATCCAGGTTGGCGGCCAGGGTGGTTTTCAGGTTCAGGTCCACGCGCATGTCGCTCTGGTCCTGATAGCGCAGCGACATCTCCAGCGGGAACGGCTGATCCAGGCTGACATCGCGGGCATTGAAGTTGAAATGCTCGACGCGGATATCGGTGCCGTCGGTGGCGTTGCGATAGCTGATGCGGCCGTTGGTGATATCCACCGAGGGAATGGTCAGGGGAATATCGAGGGTGCTGCCTTCCTCGCCGCCGTCGGCGGTTTGCTGTTCCTCTTCGGTCTGATCCTGGCTGGTGTCGTCCTGGGGACCAATCCTTTCCCAGTTGCCGCCTTGTTGATCTTCGCGCAGATTCACTTCCAGGCCGTCGATCAGCACGCCATCCATTTCCACCTGGCCAAGCAGCAGGGGCCACACGGCGACGCTGACGCTGGCGTTGTCGAGGGCGGCGAACAGCTCTTCCTCATCGGCGATGCGGGCTTCGGTGCGGCCCAGGCTGACGCCCAGGGAGGGCCAGAACTGCCAGGAGAGGTCGCCGGGAATGGAGAGGTCCAGGTTGGCGTTCTTGCGTGCCTGCTCCTCGATCTGTGGCTTGAAATCGTTGGGGTCGATCACCTGGGTGACGACGAAGATCGCCGCGGCCAGCAATACCACGATGGCCACGATTACGATGACAATGATCTTGATTGCACGTCCCATGACGGTGCTCTCCTTGCGCCCGGGCCCTCGGGCCCCGATGATAACGAGTTGGTATAATCGTAACGAAGCTCTGGCCCGTTCGACACCATGATAACGATGATAACCTTTTGAGCCCGGGCCGTGGTGCTTGTGTCGCCGCGGCGTAAAGATCGCGAACTGGCTCTTATGACCATTTGGGGAACGACGATTGGTAAAGTTCCGTAACTTCCTGCTGTTTCTGGGGCTGGCCCTATGTGCCGCGCGGCTTTGGGCGGCGCCGGTGGTGGTGCCGGACGGCCACCAGAGTCAGGTGGCGGTGGCGAAATCCATGGACGTGCTGGTGGATCCGGAGGGGCGGTGGGATTTGCCTCAGGTGCGCGAGGATTTTTCCAGCCGCTTTACCGTCAACACGGCGGAGGAGCCCAATTTCGGTTTTACCAGCAGCGTGATCTGGCTGCGATTCACGCTCGACACCAGCAAAGTGATGAACCAGAGCTGGTATCTGGTGGAGCGTTATCCGATTCTCGACCACATCACGCTGTATGCACCGCGCCCGGATGGCGGTTACGACGAAGTGGCGATGGGGGATACGCTGCCGTTCCACATGCGGATGATGAATCATCGGGCCTTTATTTTCCCCCTGGACACCGACAGACCCGGGCCGCGCACCTTTTATGTGAAAGTCAGCGGCAAAGGGGCGATCAACCTGTCGCCGGTACTCTACAACAGCACCGGGCTGGTGGAATACACCTACCGGGATACCCTGTTGTACGGGGTGTTCTATGGGTGTTTGCTGATCATGGTGATCTACAACGCCCTGTTGGCATTGTCGCTGCGGGAACCGGTGTATCTGTATTTCGTCGCTTTCCTGGTGGGGATGGTGATCTTCATCCTCAACATCAACGGCTTCGGCTTGCAGTTTGTGTGGCCACTGTGGCCCAAGCTCAATGAGTATTACTGGCTCGGCATTTACATCAGTTGTCCGGCACTGGCCATGTACTCCCGCTCTTTCCTGGAATTGCGCGTGCGCTTTCCGCGCTATGACCGGGTATTGCGGCACTACCTGATCGGCGCGTTCGTGCTGCTGGCGGTGCAACTGATGATCGTGCCGCCCTGGTCCTACTATCTGTCCACGGCCCTGGTGGGGGTCACCGTAGTGCTGTTCAGCTGGCTTGGCTGGATGGTTCTGTCCCAGGGGTATCGGGCGGCACGTTTGTACGTGCTGGCCTGGTGGGTCTTCATGCTGCTGGTGTTCATTTTTATCCTCGGTATCGTCGGCTGGCTTCCCTACACCTCGTTCATCACCATCCTGCCGCATCTGGCCACGTTGTGGGTGGTGGTGATGCTGTCACTGGCCCTGGGGGACCGCATTCGTTTCCTGGAACGTGAGCGCAACAGTTTGTTCGAGGAGTCCCGCCGCAACCTGGAACGCCATGTGGCGGAAATGGAGCGCGTGAACCGGGACAAGTCCACCTTCCTGCAATATGTCAGCCACGAATTGAACACCCCGATCAACTGGCTCGGTGCGGCGGATACCCTGAGCGACGATGATGATCGCCGGGATACCTGGAATCTGGTGCGCAAAGGGCAGCAACGTCTGATGGGGATGGTGAGTACGTCGTTGCGTTATTTCGATCTGTCGGATCGGGAGAGCCCCACGCTGATCACCGTGTGCGATCCCTACTGGTTGGTGGAGGCGCTTACCACCAGCCGTTGCGAGTGCCTGGAGCAGAGTGGCCTGAAGGTGCAGAACCGGGTGTCGGAACGGCTGCGGGTGCGTGCCAACGAGAGTGAGCTTCAGGAGGTGCTGGCCATGGCGTTGGATAACGCCATCCGTTTCAGCCCCGCTGGAGAAATCATCGATGTCAGCAGTCAGCGTCTGGACGGGGTGGGCGAAATCCGCATGCGGGATAATGGCCGTGGTGTCGGCACGGATCAGTTGGAGAGTCTGTTCGAGCCGTTCTTCATCATGGGCTCACGCCATCACGAGGATGGGTTCGGCCTGTCTCTGGCGATGGCGCGGGTGATGATCGAGCAGAGCGGCGGGCGGATCTGGGCGGAAAGCGCCGGCGAAGGGCAGGGCTTTACCCTGGTGATCCGCTTGCCGCTGGCGGAATAGGGGGCGTGAAGCCCCCTAGCGCAGTGTCCCCATCGCCTGCCCCATGCGTACCGGGCTTTCGGCGGCCAGGGCGGCATCGAATTCCGCGTGGCCACGGGCGAACAGCACGATGGCGGTGGAGCCGAGCAGGAAGCGGCCCAGTTCCTCGCCCCGTTGCAGCGTGACCGGTTGCCGGTTCCGATAGTCGCTGTGTGTCACGTGGCGAGGCAGCGGCGTGACCTGGCCGGAGAACACCGTCTCGATACCGGCGACGATCATGGCCCCCACCAGGATCACCGCCATCGGCCCCTGTTCGGTATCGAAAACGCACACCAGCCGTTCGTTGCGGGCGAACAGGCCGGGCACCCGTTCGGTGGTGGCCTGATTCACCGAGAACAGCCGGCCCGGCACGTAGCGCGTTTCCCGCAGGGTGCCGGTGGCGGGCATATGCACCCGGTGATAATCCTTTGGTGACAGATAAACGGTGGCGAACTGGCCGCCGAGGAATTCCGTGGCCAGATCGTGGTCGCCGCCGAGCAGTTCGAACAGGCTGTAGTTATGGCCCTTGGCCTGGAAAATCCGGTCGCCTTCAATGGCGCCAAGCTGGCTGACAGTGCCGTCGGCCGGGCAGGCGATGGCATCGGCCTGTTCCGGCAGCGGCCGGGCGCCTTCGCGCAGGGCGCGGGTGAAAAACGCGTTGAAATGGGGGAATCGCCCGGCTTCGGTGATCTCCGCTTCGGACAGATCCACTTGAAAGCGGCGGATGAACAGACCAATGAAGGTGTCCTTCACCCAGGGTGTTTCGCTACGGGCCAGAATACCCACCAATCGCGACAGGGCATGGTGGGGCAGCAGATATTGCAGAGCGACGAACAGACGTTGCCATAAGTCCTTCAAGGGCACCTCGAAATGCGGCTGGTTGTTATTCGGATTTTTCGAACGGGGTATCGGGGTGGTTGCCCCATTCCGCCCAGGAACCGGCATAACCGGCGATATGAGGGAAACCCAGCAGTTTGCCCACCAGCCAGGTGAAGCTGGAGCGATGGTGGGTCTGGCAGTGGGTGATCACTTTGCGGTCGGCGGTGATGCCCAGCTCGGCCAGTTCCTGATGCAGGGTATCCAGATCACGCACTCGCAGGTGGTCGTTCTTGTCCATGGCATCGGTCCACTCATAGTGCACCGCGCCGGGAATGTGGCCGCCTTTCTGGGCGAAGGCACGGATGCCGGCGTACTCCTCCTCGGAGCGGGCATCCCAGATCACCACATCCGGGTTCTGGTATTCGGCCAGCACCGTCTCCAGGTCCACGTTGACGCCGGCCTTGTGCAGGCTGACCTCATAATCGCCGGGCGTGGGGGTATGCGGTTCGCTGCTGGTGGGCAGGTCCGCCGCCAGCCAGGCGTGGATGCCGCCATTGAGGTAGGTGTAGTGGGCATGGCCGATGTAATCCAGGGTCCACAACAGCCGCCCGGCCCAGCCGCCGCCTTCATCGTCATAGGCGACCACCTGGGTGTCCGGGGTCAGCCCCAGCTCGGAGAACAGGTCGGAAAGGGTATCGTCATCGGGCAGCAGGCCGGGGGCCGGCTGAGTGCCTGTCTGCAGGCGTTTGAAATCCAGGTGAACGGCGCCGGGCACATGGGCCTGGGCGTAAACCTGTTCCTTGCTCAGATCAACGATCAGCAGGTTGGCGTCATCAAGATGATTGGCCAGTTCGGCGGGTTCCAGCAACAGGGGCAGGGACATAAGTCAATCAAACGGTCGTGGGTCGGGAATTTGGAGGGTGTGAATAAAATTTCACCGCCTCGTGCATGGAATCATTGTCCAATATCCGCCGGGCTTTATCCAGGTGGGATCCAGGCGGGACAGTCCCGATGGCGGCGGCGCGAATCACTCAGTACCGTGCGCGGGCCTCATCGTCCAGGGTGTCGGCGATCTGGAAGTAGTTGTTCAGGCGCTCGTGTATAAACGCATCGTCCTGGGCGGCTTCCAGCAGAGCGCAGCCCGGTTCATGCCGGTGGGTACAGTTACGGAAGCGGCAATGGCCGGCCCGTTCGGACAACTCCCGATAACCGTGCAGCAACTCCTGCTCATCGATGTGCCAGAGACCGAATTCGCGAATTCCCGGGGAGTCGATCAGGTGGCCGCCTTCGGGAAAATGGAACAAGCGCGCGGTGGTGGTGGTGTGCTGGCCCAGCCCTGACATCTCCGAAATTTCGCCCACGGGCAGTTCCGCTTCCGGCAGGATGGCGTTCACCAGAGAGGATTTGCCAACCCCGGATTGGCCGACGAAGACGCTGGTGGCGTCCGCCAGGGCGGCGCGCAAGGAGGCCAACTGGTGACCGTCGCCATGGGCGGACAGGGTGATGACCTGATAGCCAAGGTGCCGATAAAGCGCGCAGATGTGCTCGGCGTGATCGCGATTGCCATCGTCCAGCAAATCGGTCTTGTTCAGCACCAGCACCGGCTCGATGCCGGACAGTTCCGCCGCCACCAGGTAGCGGTCGAGCAGGGCGCTGGAAGGCGCCGGGCGCGGAGCGAACACCACCAGGAGACGATCCACATTGGCGGCCACGGGCTTCAAGTTGCCGTAATTGTCCGGACGTTTCAGAACCGAGTGGCGCGGCTCCACGGCCGTGACCACGCCGGTGCCTTCGCTGTGCGGCGGATGCCAGAGCACCCGGTCGCCGACCACCAGTTGTTCCAGATTGGCGCGGAAATGGCAGCGGGTCCGGGTACCGTCCCGGGCCTCCACCAATACCTGGCCACCGAAATGGGCGGTCACCGTACCCCACTGTTCCTCGCCGAGGGTGGTGGCCACGGGCTGATCTTTTTCCGCTTTGCGCTGCATGCGATCGCGGCGCTCGGCCTGGATCTTTTCGATGCGCCAGCGTTGTCGCCGGTTGAGATTGCGTTTCGCCATGCGTTCGCGAGGGGTCGGTTAAGGTGGCGCCATTATGGCACGGTTGGGGCTCCGGCTCTGCTACCATGACGTCAAATTCATTACCGCACGGGGCCCGTGAGATGCCATCGAAAGACAACCTGATCTGGATCGACCTGGAAATGACCGGTTTGAGCCCCGAACAGGATCGCATCATTGAAATCGCCACCATCGTCACCGACGCCAATCTGCAGGTGCTGGCGGAGGGACCGGTGCTGGCGGTGCATCAGAGCGACCAGCGTTTGGCGGCCATGGACGAATGGAATACCCGCCACCACGGCAACTCCGGGTTGACCGACCGGGTACGCGCCAGCCGTGTGGACGAGGCGGAAGCGGAGCGGCAGACCCTGCTGTTTCTCGCGCAATACGTGGACGAGAAGATGTCACCGATGTGTGGCAACAGCATCTGCCAGGACCGCCGATTCCTGGCCCGCTACATGCCGACCCTGGAAGCGTTCTTCCACTACCGCAATCTGGATGTCTCCACCTTGAAGGAACTGGCCGCGCGCTGGAAGCCGCAAATCCTGTCCGGCGTCAAAAAAGAGAACAAGCACCTGGCGCTGGACGACATCCGCGAATCGATCGCCGAACTGGCCTACTACCGGGAACATTTCATCCGCGAGTAGCGTCCCTTTGGCGGTGTTCGGACCCTTGCCGCCACCGGGATCGAGAGTCTGTTCAGGCCAGCAGGCGATGCAGGGCCCAGTTCACGTGCTCACGTACCAGTTCGCTGGGATCGTCCCGCCGCGAGCGCAGCGCACCGATGGCCTCCGTGCTGGCCGGGCCATTGCCCAATGCCACCGCCAGATTACGCAACCAGCGCTGATAGCCGGCGCGGCGGATCGGGGAGCCCTCGGTGCAACGCAGAAAAGTGGCTTCGTCCCACAGAAACAGAGTGACCAGATCGCTGTTTTCCAACTGATGCCGTGGCTGGAAGTCGTGTTCGCCGGTGAATTGCGCGAACCGGTTCCAGGGGCACATGAGCTGGCAGTCGTCACAGCCGAAGATGCGGTTGCCGATGCCGGCGCGCAGGGCCTCGGGTATGGAGCCGGGATGCTCGATGGTCAGGTAGGAGATACAGCGACGGGCATCCAACTGGTAGGGAGCGACGATGGCGTCGGTGGGACAGACTGTCATGCAGGCGGAGCATTTGCCGCAGCGGTCTTCCACCGGCTGATCCACTGGCAGTGGCAGATCGGTGTAGATCTCGCCGAGAAAAAACCAACTGCCGGCTTCGCGATTGAGCAGCAGCGTATGCTTGCCCTGCCAGCCCAGTCCGGCTTTGGCGGCCAGCGGCTTTTCCATCACCGGCGCGCTGTCGACAAACGCCCGGGCCAGTTCGCTGTCACTGACTTGTTCGCGGATCCAGCGCGCCAGTGTCGCCAGCCGCTTGCGGACCAGCTTGTGGTAGTCGCGCCCCAGAGCGTAGCGCGACACATAGGCCTTCTCGCCCTGCTTGAGCAGCTTCACCGGCTGGGTGTCCGGTGGCAGATAATTCATGCGCAGGGAGATCACCCGCAGGGTGCCGGGTTCCAGCTCCTGTGGCCTTGAGCGCTTGTGCCCGTGGGCTTCCATCCACTTCATTTCACCGTGGTATCCGGCGTCCAACCAGCGTCTCAGCCTCGTCTCGGCCTCTCCGAGGTCGATATCGGCCACGCCAAGCTGCTGGAAACCCAGCAGCCTGGCCTGTTCGGCCAGTTGTGTTTTGAAATGAGTGAAATCCATGGAGTGATCGAGAACTGTACGTGGTCAACGTATAATGGGCGATGTTCGCGACAGGATAGCAGCGATGACCATGGCACCGTTACCTAATCGACTTTACAGCGCTGCCCAGACCCGGGAGCTGGACCGTCTTGCCATCGAGGGCGGTGTCAGCGGTGCCACTCTGATGGCCCGGGCGGGACAGGCCGCCTTTGACCTGATGCTGCAGCGTTGGCCGGAGGTGCGTGAGCCGGCGATTCTGTGCGGTGCGGGTAACAACGGTGGTGACGGCTATGTGGTGGCGCGCCTGGCCCAGGAAGCCGGGTTGCGGCCCGTGGTCTATCAGTGGCGTCCGCTGGATCAGCTTGGCGGCGACGCTCTGGCCATGGCGGAGGCGGCCCGTGATGCCGGGGTGCCGATGCTGCCATTGAATCTGGACAACCTGCCGCATGCCGCGCCGCTCTTGGTGGATGGCCTGCTGGGAACCGGCATCAGCGGGGTGTTGCGCGAAGACATGCGGGCTTTGCTGCAGGCGCTCGATGCCTTGGGCAAGCCGGTACTGGCTCTGGATGTTCCCTCCGGCTTGTCGGCGGACTCCGGGGCCAGCGCCGGTGCCGTGTTGGGCGCGGATTGCACCATTACCTTCATCGGCGTGAACCGCGGACTGCTCACCGGGGTGGGGCCATGCCACAGCGGCCAGCTGGTGTTCTCCGGCCTCAACGTGGACGAGGCCGTGTACCAGGCCATACCCGACCCGGTTTGGCGGCCTACGCCCTTGGATCTGCGCCGCTGGCTGCCGCGTCGGCGCCGGGACGGCCACAAGGGCCATTACGGTCACGTCCTGGTGATCGGTGGCGATCATGGTTTCGCCGGCGCGCCGTCCATGAGTGCCCAGGCCGCCGCCCGTTGCGGCGCCGGTTTGGTCAGTCTCGCCACCCGCGCCGAAAATCTGACCGCGGTACTGGCCCGGCAGCCGGAAATCATGGTGCGGGCGGTGGAGGACGTGGCCGAGCTGGAGCCGCTGCTGGAACGTGCCACGGTTGTGGCGGTGGGGCCGGGGCTGGGCACTGGCGAGTGGGGGCAAACGTTACTGAAACGGGCACTGATGACGGACCTGCCGCTGGTGCTGGACGCTGATGCCTTGAACTTGCTGGCCGATTGGGGCGTGGACGCCAATGATCACTGGGTATTGACGCCCCATCCCGGTGAGGCCGGACGGCTGTTGGGCAGCGACAGCGCCACTGTGCAACGGGATCGCTTTGCCGCCGTGGAAGCCCTGGCCAGCCGTTACGGCGGTGCCGCCCTGCTCAAGGGGTTGGGTACTCTGGTGCGTGGCGGGGACGGTTGCGCTCTGATCAGCGACGGCAACCCTGGCATGGGCAGTGGCGGCATGGGCGATGTGCTCACCGGCGTCATCGCCGCGTTGCTGGCCCAGGGGGTTCCGCCGTACCAGGCCGCTGCCCTGGGCGCCATGGCGCACGCCCGGGCCGCCGACCGGGCCGCCGCCGAGCACGGCGAGCGCGGGCTGTTGGCCACGGATCTTTTACCGCCGTTACGATGGGAATTGAATGGAAAATAAACCAACCGGATCCCGCTATCTGGCGGACGAGACGGCCACCCTGGCCCTGGGCGCGGAATTGGCCGCCGTGCTCAAATCCGGCCAGTGCGTTTATCTGCTGGGGGACCTGGGGGCGGGCAAGACCACCCTGATGCGCGGGCTGCTGCGGGGGCTGGGTCACCAGGGGGCGGTGAAGAGCCCGACTTATACTCTGGTGGAACCCTATGAACTCAATGGCGTCCATATCTATCATTTTGACTTGTACCGGCTGGCGGATCCCGAGGAGCTGGAATTGATCGGCATCCGGGATTATTTCGACGGCCAAGGGCTGTGTGTGTTGGAATGGCCGCAAAAAGGCGCCGGGGTGATTCCGGCGCCGGATCTCACCGTGACACTGACCGTGCAGCCGCCGGGGCGTAATGCGAATTTGGAGTGGGCATAGCCGAACTATGGGTGTAAATCAGCGTAAGTCCGTCCGGGGAATGATGGCATGGCGTCTGCTCATCAGCATGCTGGGCGGCCTTCTGGCGATGGCGGCACAGGCGGCGGTGAAAGTGGATTCCGTGCGCATGCACCGGGCTCCGGATCATACCCGGGTGGTGTTTGACCTGCCGGATCCGGTGGAGCACAAGGTGGACATCCTCGCCAACCCGGATCGGGTGGTGGTGGATCTGATGGACACCGACTTCAACTTCGACGTGAAAACGCTGGATGCGGGGGACGGGCCGGTCGCCGATATCCGGGTGGGGCAACATGCGGACAAAACCCGCATCGTGTTTGACCTCAAGACGGCGGTGCGGCCGCGTACCAATCTGCTGAAGCCGGTGGCGCCGCACGGCTGGCGGCTGGTGGTGGATTTGTTCGATAAGGAGCCCGCGCCGGCGAAGACCATTCCCAAACCCAAGGCCTCGGCGGAGAAGCCCCGCGAAATGATCGTCGCCGTCGATCCGGGGCACGGTGGCGAGGACCCCGGCGCCAGAGGGCCTCGGGGCACCAAGGAAAAAGTGGTGGTGCTGCAGATCGCCAAGAAGATTTACAACATGATCAACAACGAGCCGGGCATGCGCGCGGTGCTGGTTCGTGATGGTGACTACTATGTGCCGCTGGCGGAGCGCCGCCGCATCGCCCGTGAGGACAATCACGCCGATGTGTTCATCTCGATCCACGCCGACGCCTTCACCGATGCCCGCGCCCGGGGCGCCAGTGTATTCGCGCTGTCCAACAGCGGCGCCACCAGTGCCCGGGCCCGTTATCTGGCCAAGATCGCCAACGAGTCCGACCGCGTCGCCGGGGTCTACGAGGAGGAAAAGGACGACTCCAACCTGCTCAGCGTACTGGCGGACATGCGCATGTCCGGTTCCATGGCGCACAGCCTTTATTTGGGGCGGCAGATCCTGCAGGAATTCAACGGTGTCACCAAGCTGCATGGAGACCGGACCACGGTGGAACAGGCCGGCTTTGCCGTATTGAAGGAGCCGGAAATGGTATCGGTGCTGGTGGAGACCGGGTTTATTTCCAACCGCGAGGAAGAGGGCCTGTTGCGCTCCAGCACCCATCAAGCCCGTATCGCCCGGGCGGTGACCAATGGCGTCAAACGCTATTTCCAGACCCACCCGGCCCCGAACAGCTACTTCGCCGCCCAGCGCCGGCAACAGGGGGATCAGTACCGTATCCAGCCCGGTGATACCCTGTCCGCCATTGCTCGTGCCCATCAGGTGTCCGAGGACGCCTTGCGTACCGCCAACAATCTCAACGGCGACCGTATCGTGGTGGGGCAGTTGCTGACCATTCCGGGCTCCTGATCCCGGAAAGCGGAAATAAAGCAGGGGTCGCGACCCCGGGAGACCATTTTGTCCAAGATTCAACTGCTGGATTCCCGCCTCGCCAACCAGATCGCCGCGGGCGAGGTGGTGGAGCGGCCGGCATCGGTACTCAAGGAACTGTTGGAAAACGCCCTGGATGCCGGTGCCCGGCAGATCACCGTGGACGTGGAGCAGGGCGGCACCAAGCTGATCCGGGTGCGCGACGACGGCGGCGGCATCGAGCGGGACGAACTGCCGTTGGCGCTGTCCCGGCATGCCACCAGCAAGATCCATGTGGCCGAGGACCTGGAAGCCATCGGCACCCTGGGGTTTCGCGGTGAGGCGCTGGCGGCGATCAGTTCGGTGTCGCGGCTGAGCCTGACCAGCAACATCGGTGAGCAGGCGGAAGGTTGGGAAGTGGTGGTGGAAGGCCGCGACATGGCCCCTTCGGTGACGCCGGCGGGGCATCCGCGTGGTACCACCGTGACCATGCGCGATCTGTTCTTCAACACCCCGGCCCGGCGCCGCTTCCTGCGCACCGAGAAAACCGAGTTCAACCATCTGGAGGAAGTGTTCCGGCGCATCGCCCTGAGTGAGTTCCAGACTGGATTCCGGCTCAGCCACAACCAGAAAGTGGTGCATCAGCTGCCCAGTGGCGACAACGAGGCGCTGCGGGCCGCCCGGGTGGCGCGATTGTGCGGCAGTGCTTTCATGGAACAGTCGATGCCGGTGGACGTGTCCCACGCCGGTCTGCGCTTGCATGGCTGGCTCGGGTTGCCGACCTTCTCCCGTTCCCAGTCGGATTTGCAGTACTTCTATGTGAATGGCCGGGTGATCCGCGACAAGGTGGTCAGCCACGCGGTGCGGCAGGCCTATTCCGATGTGCTCTACCATGGCCGCCACCCGGCGTTCGTGCTGTTCCTGGAACTGGATCCGGCCCTGGTGGATGTGAACGTGCATCCCACCAAGCACGAAGTGCGTTTCCGCGAGCAGCGCATGGTCCATGACTTCCTCTATCGGACCCTGCACCGGGCGATCGCCGAGGTGCGCCCGGCGGACCGGCTGGACGTGCCGGAGTTGCCGCAGACGATGCCCTCGTGGTCGGTGCCGACGCAGGGCGCCATGCCGTTGACTCAGGCCCGTGACAGCGGGGCGGGGGTCAGTGGGAATGGGTACCAGGGTGGGGGCGCGGCGCCGGCTTATCGCCCGCCGCCATCGGTTGCCGATGGCGACCGCCAGGCCAGTGCCTACGGTTCGCTGGTGACGCCCCGCCCGGAAGCCGCGCCGATGCCGGCGCCGGAACCGGGGCAGACGCCGCCACTGGGCTACGCGGTGGCGCAGATCCATGGCATTTTCATCATCGCCGAGAATGAGCACGGCATGGTGCTGGTGGACATGCACGCGGCCCATGAGCGCATCACCTATGAGCGGCTCAAGCGGGACTGGGCCGAGGAGAAAGTGCGCGGGCAGCCCTTGCTGGTGCCGGTGTCGATGGCGGTGTCATCACGGGAGGCGGACTTCGCCGAACAGCAGCCGGAAGTGTTCCAACGCCTCGGTTTCGGCGTCGAACGGGCCGGGCCGGAAACCCTGATGGTGCGGGAAGTGCCGGTGTTGCTGCGCAATGCCGACAGCGAGACGCTGGTCCGTGATGTTCTTTCCGATTTGCTCGCCCATGGCAGCAGTGAGCGCATCGAGCAGCATCTGGATGCGCTGTTGTCGTCCATGGCCTGCCACGGCAGCGTGCGCGCCAATCGCAAGCTGACCATCCCGGAAATGAACGCCCTGCTGCGGGACATGGAAGCCACCGAGCGTTCGGGGCAATGCAACCACGGCCGACCAACCTGGACCCAGATGAGTGTCAAGGACCTGGATCGCCTGTTCATGCGGGGGCAGTAATGGACGCTGGACGCCGGCCCGTTGTCTTCCTGATGGGGCCAACCGGGGCCGGTAAAACCGCCCTCGCCATGGATGCCGTAAGCCGGCTTCCGATGGAAATCATCAATGTGGACTCCGCTTTGGTGTATCGGGGGTTGGAAATCGGTGCCGCATGCCCCACTAAGGAAGAGTTGGCGAAGGCGCCCCATCGGTTATTGGGGTTCCGGGATCCGTCGGAGCCCTATTCGGCGGCGGATTTCCGTGCTGACGCGCTGGCCGAGATCGAGGATATCCAGCGGCGTGGCAAAGTGCCGCTGCTGGTCGGCGGCACCATGCTGTATTTCAAGGCCCTGGCGGATGGGCTGGCGCCGATGCCACCGGCGGACCCGGCGGTGCGGGCGGAGATCGCCGCCCTGGCCGAGCGGGAAGGTTGGCCCGCGGTGCACGCGGAGCTGGCCCGGGTCGACCCGGTCAGTGCCGGGCGCCTCAAACCCGGTGATCGGCAGCGGTTGCAGCGGGCGTTGGAGGTGTACCGGCTCACCGGCGAGCCGCTGTCGGCATTCCATGCCCGGCACGAGACCCGCGCGGAAGCGCTGGAACAGGGCTTTTATCGTTTCAGTGGTCTGTCCTCGCCGGTGCTGAGTCTGGCGGTGGCGCCGCCGCGCCAGGAATTGCATCGGCGTATCGAGCAGCGCTTCCACGCCATGTTGCGGGAGGGGTTGTTGGAAGAGGTGGAAAGACTGTTTCATCGCGGCGATTTGCACGAGAATCTGCCGGCGATCAAAGCCGTGGGCTACCGACAGGTATGGGCCTATTTGGACGGCCAATGGGATTACCCGACCATGGTCGAAAAAGGTATCATTGCGACACGCCAACTGGCAAAACGGCAGCTCACCTGGTTGCGAAAATGGCCCGGATTGCAGTGGTACGACAGTACCGGGGAGAACCAGCGCAAGGCGTGCACAGCGCGGCTTGCGCAGGTTTGTAAATCCGTGTTTAGTAGCGGTGAGAATGATCTGGGGTGAAACTTTTTCAAGGTTATGTTGCCGGATGAATCAATGAACGGATTCAGGGCCCGGAGTCAGGGATGGCCGGTCTCGGATGGCCGGTTTTGGACGACCGGGGTATAACATTGAATTGGACACCCGCGGGACGCGGATTCAATGCGCTGATTGCCCGAACCGTTGGGCGCTACTTTTTATATTTGGATGCTGAGGAGAACTGCCATGTCAAAAGGGCATTCGCTACAAGACCCTTTTCTCAATGCGCTGAGAAAGGAACGTATTCCGGTTTCTATCTTTCTGGTTAACGGAATCAAACTGCAGGGGCAAATCGAGTCTTTCGACCAGTACGTGGTACTGCTGAAGAACGCGGTAAGCCAAATGGTGTATAAGCATGCCATTTCCACCGTGGTACCGGCCCGCAATCCGCGTGCGTCCGGCGGTGGCAATCCGGCCATGCAAGGCACCACCGGTGCCGCCGCCGGCGGCCAGGCTGGGGCGGGTGACGAATACGGTAATCAATAGTCGCGTCGCCTGTTCCGGCTTATGCAAAGCCACGCCCTTGCGGCGTGGCTTTGTTTTGTTGACCATCCTGCACGGCGCTGCTGACGTGATGCAGGAAATCACATTCGGTCCGTCGTATTTGTGGCGTTCCCGCGGACTGTGGGTACACTGAGGTCCATGGATTTATTCGAACGTACTGAACAGGTACGCACCGGGGCTGGCGAACGGGCCATTCTGGTGCACATGGACCTGCCCGACGCCTTCGGGCGGGAGGATCTGGAGGAATTCCACCACTTGGTGGTGTCCAGTGGCGTGGTGCCCGTGGCGGAATTGCTGGGCAAGCGCGACCGTCCTGATCCGGCACTGTTCATCGGCAGTGGCAAGAGCGAGGAACTGGCCGAGTTGGTACGCCAGGAAGAGGCCGATGTGGTGCTGTTCAACCACGCGCTCAGCCCGGCCCAGGAGCGCAATCTGGAGCGGGCGGCGAAATGCCGGGTACTTGACCGTACCGGCTTGATCCTGGACATCTTCGCCCAGCGTGCCCGTACCCACGAAGGGCGTTTGCAGGTGGAACTGGCTCAATTGCGGCACCTGGCTTCAAGGCTGGTGCGCGGCTGGACTCACCTGGAGCGGCAGAAAGGCGGTATCGGCCTGCGTGGTCCCGGGGAAACGCAGCTGGAAACGGACCGTCGCCTGATCCGGGATCGTATCCGTGCCATCGAGGCCCGGCTGGAAAAGGTACGCAAGCAGCGAGAGCAGGGACGCCGGGCCCGTGACCGTTCGGAGACGCCGTTGATCTCCCTGGTGGGCTACACCAACGCCGGCAAGTCCACCCTGTTCAATGCGCTGACCACCGGCGAGGTTTATGTTGCGGACCAGTTGTTCGCCACCCTGGACCCGACTCTGCGCAAGGTGCGGGTGCCAGGAGTGGGGCCGGCGATTCTGGCGGATACCGTGGGTTTCATCCGCCATTTGCCTCACCGTCTGGTGGAGGCCTTCCGGGCCACCCTGGAGGAAACCGTCAATGCTTCGTTACTGCTCCATATCACGGATTGCAGTGCCGAAGAGCGCGACGATAACGTGGCGTCGGTGAATGAAGTGCTGGAAGAGATCGGCGCCGATCAGGTGCCGGTGTTGCATGTTTACAACAAGGTGGATCGTTTCGGTGATACGCCCCGGCTGGACCGGGACGAACAGGGGCGGCCGTGGAGAGTGTGGCTGTCAGCCCGGGAGCAGCAAGGGTTTGATCTGTTGTACCAGGCGATTGCCGAACGGCTGGCCGAACACTGGGTGGACCGGTGGCTGCGTTTGCCGCCGGAGGCCGGGCGCTTGAGAGCGCGTTTACATGAGGCGGGCGAGGTGCTGGCGGAGGAAGCCGGCACCGACGGCGCCATGTTGCTGAGGGTGCATCTGAACCGGGTGCACTTTGAACGCCTGCTGCGAGAAGCGGGTCTCAGCGAAAAGGATGTATTGGTGCCGGCGCCTCAGGTTGCAGAGGGCTCGGCCCATTCCTACAATCCAGAACGCTCGCACAAAGCGGGATAACGGAGAAATCAATGGCCTGGAATGAACCTGGCGGCAATAAACCCAGGGATCCCTGGGGTGGGGGCGGTGGCGGAGATCAACGTCCACCCGATCTTGATGAAGCGCTGAAGAACCTGAAGGATCGCATCAACGATCTGTTCGGGGGTAAAGGTGGCGGCGGCGGTGGCGGCAAGCGAGGCGCCGGCGTACCGAAAGGACTGCTGATCATCGTCGCTCTGGTGCTGGTGGTCGGCTATGTGATGATGGGCTTTTACCAGGTGGACCAGCGGGAGCAGGGCGTGGTGCTGCGCTTCGGCAAGTTCAACCGCATGGTGGAGCCGGGCCTGAACTGGCGAGCGCCGGTGATCGAACAGGCGATGAAAGTGGATGTGGGCCAGAACCGCAGCTACGAGCTGAGCGAAGAAATGCTCACCCGCGATACCAATATCGTCTCCGTGACACTGGGAGTGCAGTACAAGGTGCTGGATCCCCAGGCGTTTCTGCTGCGGGTGGCCGCTCCGGAAGCCATTCTTGAACACGCCACCAGCTCCGCGCTGCGCCATGTGGTGGGCAGTTCCACCATGGATGACGTACTGCGTGACCAGCGTGAGGATATTCGCCTGGAGGTGCGCAAGCGGCTGCAGGAATACCTGGACCGCTATAACACCGGCCTGGTGATCAACCAGGTGGTGCTGGACCGTACCGCGGCACCGGATGCCGTGCGTGACGCCTTTGACGACGTGGCCAAGGCCCGTGAGGATGAGGACCGCTTCAAGAAGGAAGCGGAGGCGTACTACAACGCGATCATTCCACAGGCGCGTGGTAAGGCCGCGCGGATCACCGAGGAAGCCAAGGCCTACAAAGCCAAGGTGGTGGCGGAAGCCCAGGGTAACGCCGCGCGCTTCGAGGATCTGGTCACTGAATATGAGAAGGCGCCGTCCATCACCCGGCACCGTTTATACCTGGACACCATCACGGAAGTCCTGGGTGCATCCAGCAAGGTTCTGGTTGATGTGAAAAATGGCAATAACCTGATGTATCTGCCTCTGGATCAGCTGATGAAGCCAAGGGAAACCGCGAAAGGGGTCGAGAGTGGCTCCGGCGGGTCTTCCAGCAGCACATCGCGCACCACCAATGCGGGCGCCGATGACGGCGGAAGCAGCGGGGGCCAGACGCCACGCAGCCTGTATAACACCAACCGCACGGAGATTCGCTGATGGGTACACGAGGTTGGCTGATGCTGGTGGCGGCGGGCGTACTATTGCTGCTGGCATTCGATTCATTCTATATCGTCAATGAAACCGAGAAGGCGGTGCTCAAGCGCTTCAGCCGGATCGAAAGTACTGACATCAAACCCGGGCTGTATCCGAAGGTACCGCTGATCGACGAAGTGGTTCGCGTGGATGGCCGTCTGCTGACCCATGACGTGCCCACTCAGGCGTTTCTCACCGGCGAGAAGAAGCTGCTCAACGTGGATGCCTTCGTGACCTGGCGTATTGCCGATGTCCAGCGCTATATCGTCAGTGTCGGCGCGGGCTCCAACAACAGCATGGTGATGGAGCGCCGCGCCCGGGAACTGCTCGATCCGCGTGTCAACGAGGCGCTGCGGAACCAGTTCGCCGCCCGCACGGTGCAGGAAGTGGTGGCGGGTCGAGGTGGTGAGCTGCCTGATGAGGCGCTGGATCCGTCCGCGGTGAGCACCGGTGAGGCCCTCGACAAAAGCGAGGAGCAGCTGGCGTCCGAAGAAGACGAGGAATTCCGCAAGAAAGTGCAGGAGAAAGGGGCCACCCAGGCGTTGCTGGAAGACAAGAACGACCAGCGTGAGAAGCTGATGAACTCGGTGGCCGAGGAAGTGAACGCCGCCACTCTCCAGGACTTGGGGATCGAAGTGGTGGATGTTCGCGTGAAGCAGGTGGATTGGCCCGATGAAGTGCGTGGCCGGGTGTTCGACCGGATGCGTGCCGAGCGGGCCCGGGATGCCTCCGAGCATCGCTCCGAGGGGCGCGAGGAAGCGGAGCGGATCCGTGCCGCGGCCGATCGCGAGGAAACCGAAACCGTGGCGCGGGCCTACGAAGAGGCACAGAAAGTCCGGGGTGAAGGGGATGCCCTGGCCACCGGAATTTACGCCCGGGCCTACTCCCGCGATGAAGAGTTCTTCCGCTTCTACCGCAGCCTGCAGGCTTATCGGGAAAGCTTCAAATCACCCAATGACATTCTGCTGCTGGAACCGGATAGCGACTTCTTCAGGTATCTGAAGGACTCCGAGGGCGGCCGTTAGTCGTCGGCCCTTGGTCCATGGTAGAATGCCGTAACCGGGTGCCTGGCACCCGGTTTTTTTGTGAACAGGCTCCGGATGGACTGGATTCTGCTGATCAAGGCGTTGTGTCTGGTGCTGGTGATCGAGGGGTTGCCCCTGGCACTGGCTCCGGAGCGCATGCGCCGCGCCGCCCTCGAACTGGCCCGTCTGGATGGCCGGATACTGCGCGTCTGTGGCCTGCTGGCCATGGCAGTGGGCGCGGGTATCCTGCTGCTCCTGCGGCCGGGCATGTGACTTTGAGAGCATGACAATGAATCAGGAAGAACAGTGGTTGCTCCCCGATGGCGTGGAAGAGGTCCTTCCCGAACGCGCCAGGGCCATCGAGCACCTGCGGCGCCGGGCGCTGGACCTGTACCAGTCCTGGGGTTACGAGCTGGTATTTCCGCCGCTCATCGAATTCCTGGAATCCCTGCTCAACGGCGCCGGCCGTGACCTGGAGCGGGAAACCTTCAAAATTACCGATCAACTCAGCGGCCGTCTGATGGGCGTGCGCGCGGATATGACGCCCCAGGTGGCGCGCATGGACGCCCATAGTCTGCGTCACCGCGCACCGACGCGGCTGTGTTACTGCTCCACCGCGTTGCGTGCCCGCCCGGCCCAGGCCGGCGGCAGCCGCGTGCCATACCAACTGGGCGTGGAGTTGTTCGGCCATGATGGCGCCGAAAGCGATCTGGAAGTCATTCTGCTGATGCTGGAAACCATGGCTCTGGCCGGAATCCAGGATCAGGTGGTGCTGGACCTGGGCCACGTCGGCATTTTCCGCTCCCTGGTGGCGGCCTGTGATCTGACCGCCGCCGACCAGGCTCGTCTGGAAGACATCTACCTGCGTAAGGCGCGTACGGAACTGAATGCGTTTCTGGCCGAGCGGACGCTGCCGGCGGCGGCCAGCCGGGCGTTGGCGGAACTGCCTTTCCTGGACGGCGACAGCGCGGTGTTCGAGCAGGCCCGGGCGTTGCTGGCGGGTTTTCCGGAGGCGTTGGCGGCCCTGGCTGCCCTTGAGGCGCTGGCTGACGCGCTGGCTGGCTGTCCGGCCCGGTTACACCTGGATCTCGGGGAATTGCGCGGCTATCACTACCATACCGGTGTGGTGCTCGCCGCTTATTTGCCCGGTGACAGCGAACCGCTGGCCAAGGGCGGCCGCTATGATCATATCGGTGAAGTGTTTGGCCGGGCCCGTCCGGCCACCGGCTTCAGTGCCGACCTGAAGAAATTGGCGGCTTTGGCCGCCATGCCTCGGGAGGGTGGTGTACTCGCCCGGGGCGAGCTGTCCGACGCTACCTTCGCCGCTGAAGTGGCGGCATTGCGCGCGGACGGCGAACGTGTGGTGCTGGCTCTGCCCGGCGCCGATAACGACCCCGACGAACTGGGGTGTGACCGGCAACTGGTGGCCGCCGACAATGGCTGGACCATTCAACCCATTTCCTCCTGAACAGCGAAGCAGCGATAGCCATGGGCAAGAACGTCGTAATTCTCGGTACCCAATGGGGTGATGAAGGCAAGGGCAAGATCGTCGATCTGCTCACCGATCAGGTGGCCTATGTGGCCCGTTTCCAAGGCGGGCATAATGCCGGCCATACCCTGGTGATCGATGGCAAGAAGACCGTGCTGCATCTGATTCCGTCCGGCATTCTCCGCGATGGCGTGCAATGCATGATCGGCAACGGCGTGGTGCTGGCGCCGGACGCTTTGCTCGAGGAAATGCGGGGGTTGGAGGAGCAGGGCGTGCCGGTGCGTGAGCGTCTGCGCTTGTCTTCCGCCTGCCCGCTGATCCTGCCGGTGCACGTGGCCCTGGATCAGGCCCGCGAAGTGGCGCGCGGTGCCCAGAAGATCGGCACCACCGGTCGCGGCATCGGCCCGGCTTACGAAGACAAAGTGGCGCGCCGTGGCGTGCGTCTCGGCGATCTGTTCCACCGTGAACGGTTCGCCGCCAAGCTGGGTGAAGTGATGGATTACCATAACTTCATCCTGCGCAGCTTCTACAACGCCGAGCCGGTGGATTTCCAGAAGACGCTGGACGATCTGCTGGCCATGGCCGAAGAGCTGCGCCCGATGGTCTGCGATGTCACCGCGGAACTGCACAAAGCGCGCGAGCGTGGTGAAAATATCATGTTCGAAGGCGCCCAGGGCACGCTGCTGGATATCGACCACGGCACCTACCCCTACGTGACCAGTTCCAATACCACCGCTGGCGGTGCCGCCACCGGTTCCGGCTTCGGCCCGCTGTATCTTGATTACGTGTTGGGGATTACCAAGGCCTATACCACCCGGGTAGGTGGCGGCCCCTTCCCCACCGAGCTGTTCGACGAGACCGGCCGCTATCTGGCGGAAAAAGGCCACGAGTTCGGTGCCACCACCGGTCGGGCCCGGCGTTGCGGCTGGTTTGACGCCATCGCTTTGAAGCGGGCTATTCAGATCAACTCGATCAGTGGTCTGTGTCTGACCAAGCTGGATGTGCTGGATGGCCTGGAAGAAGTGCGTATCTGCGTGGGTTATAAAAACGCCGCCGGTGACAAACTGGAATGCGCCTGGGACGCGGACAGTTACGCCGAAGTGACGCCGATGTACGAATCCCTGCCGGGCTGGAAGGAATCGACCCTGGGAGTGAAGAAGCTTGAGGACCTGCCGGAAAACGCGAAGGCCTACCTCAAACGCATCGAGGAAGTGACCGGCGCGCCCATCGACATTATTTCCACCGGACCGGACCGGGTGGAAACCATCATCAAGCGTAATCCGTTCTCCTGAGTTTCGCTTCCGCTGACAAAAGGGCCGGCAATAGCCGGCTTTTTTTATGTGACTGACCCGTCCTGAATAGAGCTGACACTCAGTTCGTGCCAGCGGACCAGTCAAGACGGATTTCATAGCCGTCGATGCGTTTTTCCGGTTTCAGAGGTGCGATGTCGTCCGGGTTGATATGACGGAACACGTTCTTCGCTGGCGCCAGGGTGGCGTCGCGGCCATACAGGAAGCTCTGTTCCTCGACGATCAACTTGTAGGCCTTGTTCAATGACAGAGCGCGATCCCGGCTCGGCGTGATCAGTTCGTAGACATCGGCCTTGGCGATCTTTTCCAGATCGACACTGCCATCCTCGTTGAACCAGCGTGTTTGCATCTCGCCATTCTCACGGAACTCGTTACCGCCGCCGACCAGGCCGAGGTACTGGGCGATCTCGCCCAGGGGCTGATTCAGTGCCGGCGCATCCGGCATGCCTTTCAGATCGATGTAGCCCCAGCCCTCGGCGCCGGTGACTTTGCGCGGGAAGGCGAAAGTCTGGTCGATGGTAGTACCAACGGTGGTATGGCAGCCCATGCAGAAACGCTGCTCCTGGTTGCTCTGCGGGCGCAGGGTGCCGTCCGCCTTTTCGATAAAGCCCAGCACCATCCAGCCAAAGCCGTTGTCCATGCCACGATCACCGTGATTGGCGTAGGTGGGCAGATTGCCTTCCATCTTTTCCTGGTGCTCGTTGGCGAACAGCGAGCGCAGGTGATTGGTGTCGTAGAAGCGGATCTTGTTCATGTAGCGCACTTCCTTCATGCGCTTGGGCACGCCGATGGTGCCGTCCTCGTCCACACCCACATAGCGCACCGTGTGCAGGAACTCAATGCCCTGCGGATAGAGCATGTCCACCACCGGCACGTCCGCCGCTCCTCCCAGGTAGTGATCGCGGCGCAGCAGGGTGGCGGCGGTGGCGAGCCGGCCGTCGCCGTCCAGGTCGGCGCACACCGCCTGTTCGTCCAGGGGCGGGGTGTCGATGCGGTCCAGTTCCTTGATCGCCATTTCCATCAGCGACAGATTGGCGAGATAGACGTCGCGGGACTCACCGGCCTGGCAGGTGCTGGTGCGGAATTTCTCCGGCAGTCGCACCATGACGTCGTCGGTGCTGCCGTTGGTGGGCCAGAAGGTGCTGGGCAGCGGCTTGTAATTGAACGCCACCCAGTTGCTGCCGTCCTTGGCGAAGCCGAGATCATCGAAAGCAGCGGAACCGTTTGCCAGGTTCTCGATGTAGGGCACCGGACCGCTCCAGTCATTGGAGTCGGCGAGACTCTTCATGTAATCGCTGTAGTTGTCCTGGTTGATGTAGTCCAGGATCGCCTGGTCGTCCATTTTGGCCACCGCTTCGCGGCGGTCGACGAACAGGTTGAGCCAGTGGTTGGTTTCCCCCAGCTCGGAGAAATCGTAACTCCCTTGCAGGTAGCCGTCGCCCATGGTGTTGGGGCGGGCCCGGTCGGGGTAGGTCTGGTGACAGGTGTAGCAGGGATTGAACTGGCCCTCGGTGCGCGTATAGCACTGCGGCGGAATCGGTGCCTCCTGGTTGTAGATGGTTGACAGGTCCGGCGGCAGCTTCCGCTCCAGGGCGGCGGCAGGCACCGTGTCGCCGATCTCCGTGTTGCTGTTGTTCTGGTCGCAGCCGACGAGAGCGAGGCCGGCCATAGCGATTCCGGTCGCGTAAAGTAGTGCTTTCATGGTCGAGGAACCGATTGATTGAAAAGAGAGTGTCAGAACGGAAAACGGGGAGGGCGCCAGACGCGCTCCTCCCCGGTGCGGGTCCGAAGGGCGTGATCAGCCTTCCGGATCCAGCAACCACACCATGTTGTTTTCGTGACCGCCGGTGTCCTCGCCGATCAGCACGCGACCATCGTTCATGACCGCCACGTTATCCGGGCCGGAAAGTCCGTCCACGCTACACGTGTTGGCGGCGTCCTCGGGCTGGTGCGGACCACCCAGCTCCACCATTTCCAGGCGGGCTACGTCGTAGTCAGCGCCGAGAGGCATGCGGAACACGCCGCCGCAGTTGGCATCCTGGTTGGTCAGTTGCACCAGGCCGTCGCTGTCAGTCATGGTGCCGCTGATGTCGGACATGGCCACGTAGACGTAGGCCTGCGGGCCGTCACCTTCGACGCTTGCCTGGGCGCGCCCGATGTTGACGTTGATACCTTCCATCTTGTTGAACTCCCCGGTGGCGCCCAGGGCCACCGCCGCCTTGCGGGACTCCAGGAAGGCCACACGATCGTCGCCGAACGGATTGGTAGCTACGTCGCCGCTGTTGTCCAGATCCTCGCCGCGCTTGCTTTCCGCCCAGTCGTCAATCTGTTGCTGACTGATGTAGCTGTTGGCACCTTCCGTGTAGTCGTTCGGGGTGATGCCGTCGTACTCGTCCACCCAGCTTTCGATCTCGGTGTTGTTGCCGCTGGCCAACTCGACCCACTCAATGTCGAAACCAGCCTGGGCGGCGTCCATGGGCACGGTGTCCTGTTGAACGGCCGCCGCGTACAGAGTGCCACTGCTCAGGTCGCCGGCGGTGTCGGCCACGAATTTGAACAGGATCACGCCGCCGCCATCATCGCTCATATAGACGGTCTTTTGATCGGGCATCACCACGGCGTTTTCGTGGGAGTAGCGACCCAGTGTGAAGTGCTTCACCGGCGTCGGCGCACTAGTGGGGTCGGTGATTTCGACGATGTAGCCGTAATCGTAGGGGTTCGGGAAGGTGGCGCTGTAATCCGTGTTGATCTCGCCGGCCAGATAGTCCGCCAGATCCTGTGCCTGACCGTAGTACGGGTAGTTTGCATTGTTCCAGTCAATGGTGTCGTCGAAGTACAACTCCTCCGACGTCAGAGGGGTGTTCCAGGGGGATACGGTGCCGAAGCAGTTCACCCAGGTCCCGTTCACCGCCGAGAAATCCACCATGGAGGCTTGGTGGTCCTGCACCATCCAGCGGCCATCCTGGTCGCGCATCAGGTGCAGGCGGCTCATACCACCGGGACGGTCTTCCCAGTTGGTGAACAGATAACCCTCGTCTTCGCTGACCGGAATCCAGCCGTTGAAGTCCGGGTCGTTGGAAACACGGATGGTGGCGCTGCCGTCCTTCACGTTGATGGCGCCCAGGCCGCCGGGTTCAGGCGCACCGGCCCAGTCTTCGCTCTGCTGGCCCAGCACGTTGTAGCGGCCCAGGGCCACGCGCATCACCTGTTTCTCTTCGTCGGTTTCCGGCACGGAAACGGCTGCGAAGGGTTCGTTGACATCGGCACCTTCGATCACGCCCACGGTGGCGAGGCTGTAAGTGTGACCATCTGCATCCGCGGTAACATTGGCGTCGGACGGATGCTGAATGTTGGTGAAGACCTCACCGTCTTCCTTCAGGAACAGTCCGGTCGCTTCCGCGCCAAGCGGCAGGGTGGCGATACGGGTCAGCCGTTCCATCTGTGGCTGCGGATCAGGGTCGTTATCACTGTCGCTTCCGCAACCGGTGATTGCCATGGAAATGGCAACCGCCAGTGCGCCCAGTTTAAAAGTGTCGTTCCTCAGAGACATGGATAGCTCCGTCTACTATTGTTTGGAATTGGGGTGGTGACCAGGGTGAGGGGGGCGGATGGCGTTTTAATGAGAGAAAAATGACAAAAATATTTCTCGTCATGAGAAGTGAGTAATCAGCGGCGTGGTGATTGTTGACTGGCGGCGGGATCAGGCCTTCGTTTCGGGGTGTCCCGGTCAAATTTTGATTTGTTATATCGTTACATTTAAGAGGAGATGGCCGCTATTTCGCCGCACATTCCTGTAAGTATCTCAAAATTGTCATAAAGATTTCGAATACTCCTTGCCGGGGTGGTCCCTTGCCCAGTTGGGGGCCGAAGACATGACGATGAGACAGGAAGTGCTGATGAAAATGCTCAAAATGGCGGGGCTCGCCCTTGCCGTAACGCTGGCCGGCTGCGGCAGTGACAGCGACAACCACGATGCGCCACCGCCAGCCGCCGCCAAGAAAAACGTACTGTTCTTCCTCGGTGATGGCATGGGTATCACGACGTTGACCGCCATGCGTATCTTCGAGGCCGGTGAAGCGGGAAGCATCACCATCGATACGCTGCCGGAAACCGCTTTTGTCCGTACCTACTCCGCGGATGGTCAGGTGACCGATAGCGCTCCCTCCATGGCCGCTTACATGACCGGCGTGAAGATGAAAAATGAAGTCATCTCCATGAGCACCGGCACCAACGCCTACGCGCCGGACGGTTCCCAGTATGTGGATGCCGACGGCAACAGCACCTGTGAGGAAGGTAACGGCGCCTCAGTTGAGACGCTGCTGGAGCTGATGAAGGGGCAAGGCTTTGCCACCGGCGTGGTCACTACCACCCGCGTGACTCACGCCACTCCGGCAACGACCTACGCCCACATCTGTAACCGTAACGGTGAAAACACCATCGCCGCGCAGATGGTGCCGGGCGGGGACGGCTTCAACGCCGCCCTTGGTGACGGTGTCGACGTCATGCTCGGTGGCGGCCGCCGTCACTTCCTGCCCGCGGATCAGAGTGGCCGCCGTACCGACGGTCGTAACCTGATCGAGGAAATGCAAACCGCCGGCTATCAGTACGTGGATAACACCGACGCTTTGATGGGCGTGGCCGACGACACCGAAAAGCTGCTTGGCATTTTCACCAGCAGCGATATGAGCTACGAGCTCGACCGTATTCCCACGCAAGAGCCGAGCCTGGCCGAAATGACCGGCAAAGCCATCGATTTGCTCAGCCCTCGCGACAATGGCTTCTTCCTGATGGTGGAAGGCGGTCGTATTGACCATGCGCTGCACGCTACCAGTGCCAAGCGTGCTCTGACCGACGGTATCGCGTTCGATAACGCGGTGAAAACCGCGCTGGAAAAAATGGAAGCGATCGATCCGGGTCTGGAAAATACCCTGATCGTGGTCACCGCGGACCACGACCACACTCTGGTGATCAATGGCTACGCCGAGCGTACTGGCAAGACCACGGAGGACCACGCCGGTGTTCTGGGTATGGTGCGTAACTATGCCAACGGCCCGAACAAAGGGGTGCCGCGCACCGATGTTGATGGCAACCCGTACACCATTCTCGGCTTCGGTAACGGCCCGAATCGCCCCGCCACCCGTGTCGCGTTGACGGAGACGGAAACCGCCGCGGACGACTATCTGCAGGAAGCAGTCATTCAGCTCAGCAGTGAAACCCACGGCGGTGGTGATGTGTTCCTGGGAGCGGTCGGCATGGGTGCCGACGTCTTCCACGGTGTCATCGACAACACCGAAGTTTTCGGCAAGATCAAGGCCGCCCTGGATCTGGATTGAACCGCCAATTAAAGCAGGAGAGAAACATGAAACGTTCCGTTATTGGCGGTGCACTGATCTGCTGTGCCGCCACTCTGATGACCCAACCGGTCAACGCCGCTCAGGCCAAGAACATTATTTTCTTCCTCGGCGACGGCATGGGCCCGGTAACACAGACCGCGGCGCGCATTTACGCCGGTGAAAAAGCCGGTCTGGAAGTGCCGGAGACCCACAAGCTGGCGATGGAACAGCTGGATTACGCCGCGCGTATCAAGACCTACTCCGAGGACGCCCAGACCACCGACAGCGCACCGGGGATGGCCAGCTACATGACTGGCATGAAATCCAAGAACGAAGTGATTTCAATGACACCGGACACCAACCCCAACGATGGTGATGGTAATCCGTACCAGACCAATGGCGACAGCCTCTGCCCGGAAACCGGTAACGGCGAGGCGGCGCGGACTCTGCTGGAGATCCTCAAAGCCGAGGGCTACAGCACCGGCGTGGTGACCACCACGCGTATCACCCACGCCACGCCCGCTACTACCTACGCCCACATCTGCAACCGCAATGCTGAAAATACCATTGCCACGCAGATGGTGCCGGGCGGTGAGGGCTATAACAGCGCGCTGGGGAACGACGGTATCGATGTGATCCTGGGCGGTGGCCGCCGTCACTTCCTGCCGGCCCCTGACGGACGCCGCAGTGATGACCGCGACCTGATCATGGAAATGCAGGGCGCCGGTTATACCTACGTGAGCAGTGGCTCCGAGCTGGGGGCTGTCGACCTGGGCAATACGGAAAAACTGTTCGGTCTGTTCAATAGCAGCGATCTGAACTACGAGCTGGATCGGGTCAATAACGAGCTGGATGAGCCGAGTCTGGCGGAGATGACCCGTTCCGCCATCGATATCCTGTCCCGCAATCAGGACGGCTACTTCCTGATGGTGGAGGGCGGCCGTATCGACCACGCGCTGCACGGCACCAATGCCAAGCGCGCACTGGAAGACACGCTGGCCTTCGACCAGGCCATTGCCGCTGCTATGGAAAAAGCGGATCTGGAAAATACCCTGATCATCGTTACCGCGGATCACGATCACGTCATGGCGTTCAACGGCTACTCCAAGATCGGTAACCCGGTACTCGGCCTGTTGAAGGAATACCGCACTGGCGGGCTGGCGCTCGACGCTCAGGGCAAGCCCTTCACTACTCTGGTGTTCGGTAATGGCGGCGGCCCCCGTGAAGCGGATCGGGCCACGTTGACCGAGGACGAAGTGCTGCAGGACGATTACCTGCAGGAAGTGGGCGTGAAACTGGGCGGACCGGGCAGTGAAACTCACGGTGGCGGTGATGTTCGCCTGAACGCGGGTGGTGCCGGCAGCGATCTGTTCAAAGGTACCCTGGATAACGTGGACGTGTTTGGTTTGATCCACGAAGCCATGGGGCTTTAAGTTTTTCCGGTTTTCGCGGGTGGCCGTCATGGCCACCCTTTTTTTTGCTGTTTGCAGGTAGTTGAATGATGGTTGCAAAACGAATCATGGCTCTGGGGTTGGTGGCGTTTTTGGGATTGCCGCTATCCGCATGGGCACAGCCGGCTTCGGCGCTGCGGGTGGAGTATCATCAGTGGCAAGTGGGTAAGGATGGCGTGCGGCAGGAGCTGTCCTACACGGAGAAACTGTATCGCCAGGAGAATGCCCTGTGGGTCGAGCGGGAAGTGCCGGAAGCCGCCCAGCGTGATCATGATGACCACCATCACGGTGGCCTCGGCCACAAACACGCGGATGTGGTGGGCGCGCCGTTGTGGATCCAGCGGAACGACAACGGCAACGTCGACGTCAAACTGGTGGACCGTTACGAACAGCGTCTGATCGATATCGCGCCGCCGTACTACGGCAACGTGGGCTACGACGGTCACTGGATGGAAACCTGGGCGCTGGTGGATCCGGCCAGCCTGTCTTCCCTGGAACCGTCCTCGGTGGCCGATGACGGCGTCGAAACCTACCAGATCCAGCGCGGTTCCCAGCATATTACGTTGGTGTGGAATCCCGAGCGCCGCTACGTGGTGTCCATTCGTGCCCGGGACGAACACGGTTTGTCCGGCCGCACCATCGAAGCAAAGGAAATCGCCGATTCGGAGCCGGCTCCCTGGACTACCCTGGAAGGTTACAAGAACCGGGACTACTCGGACCTGCTTGATTGAGCGGTGGTGTGGAGATCGTGAGCAGGCTCAGCGGCGTTTGATGATGATCAGCGCGATGGTGATGCCGAGGGCGGCGGCGGGAAACAGTAACAGCAGTTTCTGACGCCGCTCCGCCCGGGCTCGCTGTTCGTTGGCCTTCTGAATCTCCGGGTGCACCTCGGCCTGCGCGGTTGCCGGCAGATAGGCCGGCGCCTGCAAGGCCAGAAACAGGGCCAGTGCCAATACGGGCAGGCGGCGGCCCCGGGAGGCATGAGGGGCGGGGGTGGCTTGATTCTTTTGCATAGGGACCACGTTATCGCTCGGTTCAGCGTGCGGCCCGGATATTGGGCCACTTCGGCGGCGTATGCAAGTTCACCACCCCCGTCGGGGTCAGGTCACCAGGGTCAGTGTCGGATCCCCGGGCTGCACCGTCATTGAGTGCCCGCGTGCCTCGTCCATCTGGTAGTCGCTCTGTTTAACCGTGGAAACAAAACGCCAGTCGGCCCGGGTTTCCTCGGCGGTGAAGGTAACTCGCAGGTAGCCGCGCTGGCTGGCGTTCAAGTATTGAAGGTCATCCACCAGCAGAGTGATGGCCTGCTCCGCCTGGGGGATTGCCTCCGCCGGTAACTGCAGATAGGACTCCAGGCCCGGCGAGGACACCGAGGCGGTGGCCAGTTCCACGCCGACGCTCTGCTTGTCCTCGCCACTGCCAACGGTGAGATGGCTGGCCCAGGCATTGTGGGTGTCGCCGGCCAGTACCACCAGGTTCTTGCCCAGATCCTTCGCCGTCCGCAGCAGCATTTCGCGCTCGGCCATGTAGCCGTCCCAGGCGTCCAGGTTGTAGGGCAGGACAGTGGTGATGCGGGCGATCTCTTCCTCGGTCAGGGTCGGGTCGCCTTGCAGATAGCGCCCTTTCAGGGTGGTCAGTTCGACGATCAGATCCACCAATGCCGGGTCCAGATTGAGCAGGCCCTGCAGCATTTCCGCCGGCATCAGCATGCGGCCCATCAGCACTTGTTGGCCCAGCACCTGCCAGGTGGCGCTGGAAGTGGCAAGTGCCCCACTGAGCCAGTTCAACTGCGTGGTCCCGAGCAAATGCCGATCGGGGTCGGTGACCGCGGCGGTGAAGGCTGCGGCGTCGATGCCGGTTTCGGTCACGTAATCGGTGTAGCTGAGCTGTTTGTCCCGGCCGATGATGCGGGTGTCGAGCATGTGCAGACTGACCAGGTCGCCGTAGTGGAAGCTGCGGTAGATGATTTCCCGATCGTTGTCGTCGAACGGCCGGATTGGCATCCACTCGAAGTAGGCTTGCAGGGCGTACTGCTTGCGCAGCAGGTAGTCGCCCTCGGTGTCCGGGTCATGGTTCTCCGCGCCTCCGATCCAGGCGTCGTTGGCGATTTCGTGGTCATCCCAGACGGCGATGAACGGCGCCTTGGCATGAAGGGCCTGCAGATCCGGGTCGGTGCGATAGAGCGCATAGCGGCGGCGGTAGTCCACCAACTGAATCATTTCCAGGTCGTTGTTTTCTGGCAGGGTGCGGCCCATCTCCTCGGCCTGGTCGCCGTCGTAGCCGTCGGTGGCGTACTCGTAGAGGTAGTCCCCCAGATGCAGTACCGCATCCAACTGCGCCTCCTTGGCCGCCTCGGCATAGACATGAAAATAGCCCGCCGGATAGTTGGAGCAGGACAGCACCGCGAAGGTGACCTGATCCACGCTGCCCTCCGGCAGAGTGCGGGTAACGCCCACCGGGGAAGTGACGCCGGCGGCATGGAAGCGATAGTAGTAGGTCTTGCCAGGCTCAAGCCCCTGGACGTCCACCTTGAGGGTGTAGTCGTAGGCTTCCCGGACTTCGGCGCTGTCCTCATTCACCAGTTGCGTGAAGTCCGCATCACTGGCCACTTCCCAGCTCACTGATACCGGCGCGGTGTCGCCGTCTTCCGGGGTCACCCGGGTCCACAGAATGACGCCCTGGGTCTGCGGGTCGCCGCTGGCAACGCCATGGTGGAACGCCACCTGGCGACCATCGTCATTATTGTTGCTGGAGGACGATCCGCCACAGCCGGTCAGGCCGGTGGACACCACCACCGCGCCCATGCCCAGCGCCGAGGCACGAATAAAATCACGACGAGTAAGGCGTCTCATAGTGCTCTTCCCTGTCAGGTTGTTGGGTGGGAGCGATGCTAATGAGCCGCTATGACGGTTTTATGTTGGATGTTGTATATGGAGGGGAGGGTGATGCGCGTGTGGGGACGGGAGTCCGACCTTGCCCTAACGAAAAAAGGCTCCCGTTTGGGAGCCTTTTTTAAATTGGTGCCGAGGAGAGGACTTGAACCTCCACGGGGTTGCCCCCACTAGCACCTGAAGCTAGCGTGTCTACCAATTTCACCACCTCGGCTTGGCGTGAAAGGCTGAAAAAATCAGGCCGTTCATCGCGAAAGCGCGTGCATTCTAGTATATGATGGCCCGATGTCAAACGGTTTCTGCAAAAAAGTCGTCCCATTTTCTTCATATTGGTTTCATCTCCGGCGTCCACAACGCCTTGCCAGGGAGACCGGCTTGCCACGTTTTTCCCACGAGCCAAATTGAGGCGCATTATGCGCCGGCCAACCCATACATTTGTTTTTGAGGGTATTGAATGTCATCAAAAAAACGCTACACGGATCCCCACGCGGATCGGGAAGCGGCGAAATACGAGAATCCGGTTCCCAGCCGAGAGTTGATCCTTGAAGTGTTGAATGACCAGGGCAAGCCGCTGGATCAGCGGCAACTGGCGGAACTGCTGGCGGTGGGTGAAGACGGTCTGATTGGTCTGGAGCGCCGCCTCAAGGCCATGCTCCGTGACGGCCAACTGGTGGAAAACCGCAACGGTAAACTGGGCATCGTCTCCCGCATGAATCTGGTCGCCGGCACCGTGCAGGGCCACCGCGACGGGTTCGGTTTCCTGATCCCCGATGATCGCAGCCTGTCCGACCTGTTCCTGGCGCCGCGCCAGATGGAAAAGGTCATGGACGGCGACCGGGTGCTGGTGAACGAGGCGGGTTTCAACCGCTTCGGCAAGCGCGAGGCGCGCATTGTCGAGATCGCCGAACGGGCGGTGACCGAAGTGGTGGGCCGTTTCCGCCGTGAGGCGGGGGTCAGTTTCATCGAGCCGGAGAACCGGCGTATCGCCAAGGAAGTCCTGGTGGAGGACCATAATGGCCTCAAACCGAGCCCGGGTGATCACGTTCGCGGGGTAATCACCCAGTATCCGTCCCGTGACCATCATGTGCTGGTGCGCCTGGAGGAGATCATCGCCACTCCGGATCAGCCGGGGATGGAAGTGGAAGTGGCGCTGCGCCGCTTTGAGATCCCCCACCAGTGGCCGGAAGGGGTAGAAGAAGCCGCCTCCCGCTTTGGCGTGGATGTGCCCCATGAGGCCAAGGCCCACCGGGTCGACCTGCGCGATCTGCCGCTGGTCACCATCGACGGCGAGGACGCCCGTGATTTCGACGATGCCGTTTATGTCGCCCGCCGCCGCCGTGGCGGCTGGCGCCTGATCGTCGCCATCGCCGACGTCAGCCACTACGTGCAGCCCAACAGCCCGCTGGACAATGAAGCCCACAAGCGCGGCAATTCGGTGTATTTCCCCAACCGGGTGGTGCCGATGCTGCCGGAGGCGCTGTCCAACGGGTTGTGTTCACTCAACCCTCATGTGGACCGGCTGTGTCTCTATTGCGACATGCTGGTCTCCGCCAACGGCCGGGTATCGCGCTTCGTATTCCGCGAAGGGGTGATGCGCTCCCGTCACCGGCTGACCTACACCAAGGTCGGGGCGATGATCGAGGAACCGGAATCCGAGCTGGCCCAGGAAACGGTGGCGTCGCTGGACGACGAGTCCATCGACATGGTCTGGTCCTTCCACGAGATGTTCCAGGCCCTGCGCAGCCGCCGGGAGTTGCGTGGCGCCATCGACTTCGACAGTGCCGAGAGCCGGATTCTCTACGACGAGAATCAAAAGATCCGCGCCATCGTGCCGGTGGTGCGCAATGTGGCGCATATCATGATCGAGGAGGCGATGCTGGCGGCCAACATCTGTGCCGCCCGCCTGCTGGAGAAGGCCGATGTGGCGACGCTCTACCGTAATCACGAGCCGCCCAAGGAAGAGCGCCTGAGCAATCTGCAGCAGTTCCTGGGCGGGCTCGGCCTGAGTCTCGCCTGGTCCGACGGGCCAATCCAGCCGAGCGTGTTCCAGGCGTTGGGCGGGGACATCGCCGACCGGCCGGACCGCCAGGTGATTCAGACCATGATGTTGCGCTCCATGAGCCAGGCCAAATACGAGGCCGGCAACAAGGGGCACTTCGGTCTGGCCTACAACGCCTATACCCACTTTACCTCGCCGATCCGCCGTTATCCGGATCTGCTGGTGCACCGGGCCATCCGCTATCTGATCCGTTCCGGCGCCGACAGCCCCCATGTGGACAATCCCGGCGAGCTGCCGGCGATTCCGCGCGAACGCATCCTGCCTTACAGCCCGGCGGACATGGTGACCATGGGTGAGCACTGCTCGATGACCGAGCGGCGCGCCGATGACGCCACCCGTGATGTGCTGCAGTGGCTCAAGTGTCAGTATATGGAGGAGCACCTGGGGCAGGAATTCGACGGGGTGATCAGCGGTGTGGCGGCCTTCGGTCTGTTTGTCCAGATCAACGATCTGCATATCGACGGCCTGGTGCACGTGGCCAACCTGGACAGCGATTACTACCGCTTCGATGACGTCAATATGGTACTGGTGGGAGAATCCTCCGGGCGCCGTTATGGTCTCGGTGACGCGGTCTGCGTGAAGGTGGCCGGGGTGCACACCGAAGAGCGCAAGATCGACCTGGAGCTGATCAGCTCCGCTTCCGCGCGGCCGGGCAAGAAAGGCCGCTCCGGCAAGGCCAAGAAGGCCGCCAAGGCGCCGAAACAGGCCGCCGAGCCGGCCGCCAAGGGCGATGGCACCCGGGAAAAGCTGGCCAAGGGCGAGATTCCCAAGGACGGTAAACGCAAGCCCAAGTCCAAGTCCGCCCGCCGGGGGCGCCGCCGCGGATGAGCAAGCGTCCTTCCGGCCCGCCCCGGGGCAAAGCGGGGTCCCGTAAAGGTGCCATGGACAAGCCGGTGATGTATTCCGGCATCCATGCGGTGGAATCGCTGCTGCGGCACCGGCCGGAAGCGGTCCTGGAGCTGTTTGTCCTGGATCGCCGGGCCGAACGCGGCGAGGCCCGCCTGGATGCGTTGATGCAACAGGCGCTGGTCCAGGGCATCGCGGTGCAGTCCGCGCGCCGGGAATCACTGGAGAAACTGGCGGGGCCGCAGAATCAGGGCGTGGTGGCCCGGGCCCGGCCGCGCGTGCCGGGCGGGGAATCCGAATTGGCGACCTTGCTGGAGGGGCTTGAGAGGCCACCCTTGCTGCTGATTCTGGAAGGGGTCACGGACCCCCATAATCTGGGGGCCTGCCTGCGCAGCGCCGACGCCGCCGGAGTCGACGCGGTAATTGTGCCACGCCGCCACACCGCCGGGCTGACGCCGGTGGCCTGCCGCAGCGCCGCCGGCGCCGCCGAGTCGCTGCGTTACTTCGAGGTGGGCAATCTGGCCCAGCTGCTGGCAGCGCTCCAGGATCGCGGCATCCGGGTGGCCGGGGCGGCCCTGGATCAGCGCAGTGTGTCGTTGTTCGACTACCAGCCCGATCCGGGCCTGGCGGTGGTCATGGGCGCCGAAGGCGAGGGGCTGCGGCGCCTGACCCTGGAGCGCTGTGATGATCTGGTGTCGATCCCCATGGCCGGTGATGTGCAGAGCCTGAACGTGTCCGTGGCCACCGGAGTGATGCTGTTCCACCTCCGCGCCCGCGGTCACTCTTGAGCCGGCGCGCCTTCTGAGCTAGAATCCCCGCCCTTCGCCTGCCGCCGACCCGGTGGCGGGCGGACTCCTTGCTTCACCGATATTCGGGAAGCTGCCCAATCCGTAAGGAGCCAACAATGCGTCACTACGAAATCGTGTTCCTGGTCCACCCGGACCAGAGCGAGCAAGTGCCCGCCATGATCGAGCGTTACAGCGCGATCGTTACCGATGGCAACGGCACGATCCACCGTCTTGAAGACTGGGGCCGCCGTCAACTGGCTTACCCGATCAACAAGATCCACAAAGCACACTATGTGATGCTGAATATTGAATGTGACGGCGAAACCCTCGCCGAGCTGGAAAACACCTTCCGGTTCAACGATGCCGTAATCCGTCACCTCGTAATTCGTCGCGAAAAGGCCATCACCGAGCCGTCCTCGCTGGCGAAATCCAACGAGAAGGAGGAGGCCGCCAGCTGATTTCCGAGCGCAATCACTGCGAGCTCACCGGCATCATCGTCACCCTTGAAAAGGTGGCCGTAACGCCGGGTGGCGTGCCCCGCCAGCGTCTCTGGCTGGAGCACCGGTCCCGGCAGCTTGAAGACGGCCATCCCCGTGAAGTCCAGGCCCGTATCGGGCTGGTACTCGCCGGCGGCAAGACCGCCCTGGCGAAGCACCTGAAGGAAGGACAACGGGTCAGAGTCGGCGGCTTTCTCAGCCGCGCCGGCTACAAGGGCGAAGCCCGGGACCGTTTGCAGTTGATCGTGGAAACGCTGGAGCCCCTGGACTAGGAATCGAGGAGAAAACCATGGCCCGTTTTTATCGCCGTCGCAAATTCTGCCGCTTCACCGCGGAAGGTGTTGAGTACATTGATTTCAAGGATCTCGACACGCTGAAAGCCTATATCACCGAAACCGGCAAGATCGTGCCCAGCCGCATCACCGGCACCAAAGCACGCTATCAGCGCCAGCTGGCCAGCGCGGTCAAGCAGGCCCGCTTCCTGGCGCTGCTGCCGTACTCCGACAGCCACGACAATTAAGCCGAGGGGACCGTCATGCAAGTGATCCTGCTGGAAACCATCAAGAACCTGGGTGATCTGGGCTCCGTGGTGGACGTTCGCCCCGGCTATGGCCGTAACTTTCTGATCCCGCAAGGCAAGGCGCTGCCGGCCACCAAGGGTAACCTGGCCGAAGTAGAAGCCCGTCGCGCGGAACTGGAAAAACAAGCTTCCGAGCAACTGGCGGCCGCTCAAGAGCGCGCTGACAAGCTGGCCGAAGCGTCCGTGACCATCGGCGCCAAATCCGGTGACGAAGGCAAGCTGTTCGGCTCCGTTGGTACCCGCGACATCGCCGACGCCATCACCGAGCAGACCGGTGTGGAAATGTCCAAGGCCGAAGTGAAGCTCCCGCACGGCGCGCTGCGTCAAACCGGCGAGTACGAAATCGACTTGGCGTTGCACGCCGATGTGACCGTGACCATCAAACTGGCGGTGGTACCGGCCGAGTAATCACGGCCGTTACCCTGCGCCGGTTTGCCCCCTTGGGGGCGCGGTGACACAATCAAGGCACTGTCCGATCATCGGGCGGTGCCTTTTTTGTGGCCGCCGTCCATGGCGGCCACCCTCCGGGCCGTCGCTGTTGCGACGTCAAAAATCGTTCCGGACGATTTTTTGTTATGATCGCCCTCTGATCTTTTTTGCGTGCCACCGAACGGACCCACCATGAACGAGTCTCTTGCGTTGGATGATCATCTTCCCGACAGCCTGCGTATCCCGCCCAATTCCGTGGAAGCGGAACAGGCGGTGCTGGGGGGGCTGTTGCTCAACAACGAAGCCTGGGACGACGTTGCCGAACGGGTCGGCGAGAAGGACTTCTACCGCAAAGAGCATCGGTTGATCTTCCAGGTGATCGGTCAGTTGGTGGAAGAGGAAAAGCCCAGCGATCTGGTTACCGTTTCCCAGGCTCTGACTCACCGTGGCGAGCTGGACGACGTGGGCGGTGCCACCTATCTCTCGGAACTGGCCCGCAATACGCCGAGTACCGCCAATATCAATGCCTATGCCGAGATCGTTCGCGAACGCAGCATTTTGCGGCAGCTGATTCAGGTATCGCACAAGGTGTCGGATCTGGCGTTCAATCCCAAGGGCAAGCCGTCCCTGGAAATCCTCGATACCGCCGAGTCGTCGATTTTCGAAATCGCCGAACAGCAAAAGAAGGGTTCAGGTCCGCAGAACATCAAGTCGGTGTTGAAAAAGGCGGTGGACCGCATTGATGAGCTGTACCGCAACAAGAATTCCCTGACCGGGGTCACCACCGGCTTCGAGGAAATGGACAAGATAACCGCGGGGCTGCAGCCGTCGGATATGGTGGTGGTGGCGGGACGGCCGTCGATGGGGAAAACCACGTTCGCCATGAATCTGTGCGAGAACGTGGCGATCAAGGCCGGTAAGCCAGTGCTGGTGTTCTCCATGGAGATGCCCGCCGACGCCATCGTCATGCGGATGCTGTCTTCCCTGGGCCGCATCAATCAGGGCGCGATCCGTTCCGGGAATCTGGATCAGGACGATTGGCCGCGTATCACCTCGGCGATCCAGATGCTCAGTGAGCAGAAATTCTTTATCGACGATACCGCCGCGCTCAGCCCGCTGGAAATGCGCGCCAGGGCACGCCGGGTGGCGCGGGAATGCGGCGGCGAGATCGGTCTGATCATGGTCGACTATCTGCAATTGATGCAGGTTCCCGGCGCCGACAACCGGGTCAACGAAATCTCCGAGATCTCCCGGAACCTGAAGGGGCTGGCCAAGGAAATGAATTGCCCGGTGCTGGCTCTGTCACAGCTGAACCGGTCGTTGGAACAACGTCCGAACAAAAGGCCTGTGATGTCCGACCTGCGGGAATCCGGGGCGATCGAGCAGGACGCGGACCTGATCATCTTTCTCTATCGCGACGAGGTCTATAACAAGGACACTCCGGAGAAGGGCATCGCTGAAATTATCCTTGGCAAGCACCGGAATGGTCCGATCGGTACGGTTCGGCTGGCGTTTCGCGGGGAATTCCTGCGCTTCGATGATCTGGCGCCGGAGTACTACCAGCAGTATCAGGACAACGAATAACCGGGGCGGGAGAAAACCATGCGCGGTACCCGGTTACAAATACGGCCAACGGCCCTGTCCCATAATGCCGGCGTGGCCCGGACCCTGGCCGACGGCGCCCAGGTGTTCGCCATGATCAAGGCCAATGGCTACGGCCATGGCCTGACGCTGGCCGCCGACGCCATGGCCGGCCAGGTGGACGGCTTGGGTGTGGCATTGATGGACGAGGCCCGGGTGGTGCGTGAACACGGCATCCGCAAGCCTATCCTGGTGGCCGAGGGCTTCTTCGATCAGGACGAGATCGCGGAAGCCGCCCGCCTGGATGTGGAAGTGGTGGTGCACGCCGCCTGGCAGGTGGCCCTGCTGAGCAAACGGCCGGCTCCCCTGGGCGTCTGGCTGAAAATCAATACCGGCATGAATCGGCTGGGCATGCCGCCGGAGCAGGCACGGGAGCAGGCGGCGTTACTGCGGGCCATCCCTGGAGTGCGACTGGCCGGCCTGATGAGTCATTTCGCCTGCGCCGATCAGCAGGATGATCCGCTTAGCGAGCGGCAACTGGCGACGGTGCTGGCGTTATCCGAGGAACTGGGGTTGCCGGTGACCGCCGCCAATTCCGCGGCGTTGATCCGCTACCCGGCGGCGCGCCGGCAGCGGGTCCGTCCCGGCATCATGCTGTATGGCTCGTCGCCGTTCCCATGGCGCTCCGCCAGTGAATTGGGGCTGCGCCCGACCCAGCGTTTCAGTGCCCGTCTGATCGCCGTGAATCCCATTGGCGCCGGCCAGACGGTGGGATACGGCGCCACCTGGCGTGCGCCGGAAAATGGCACCATCGGTGTGGTGGCGGTGGGTTACGGTGACGGCTACCCGCGCCACGCCCCCAACGGTACGCCGGTGGCGGTGAACGGCCGGCGCACCGAACTGGTTGGCCGGGTCTCCATGGACATGATCACGGTGAGACTGGATGGCCTCGAGGCCCGCGTCGGTGACGACGTGGAGCTGTGGGGCGATACCGTTTCCGTGGATGACGTGGCCGTCGCCTGCGGCACCATCAGTTACGAGTTATTCTGTCAGGTCACCGCCCGGCCGGAACGGGTGATCGGCTGACTGCGCGGGGGCGACGCTCCCGGATCCCGGCATCGAGGAGAGTCCGTGGCGAAGAAGAAAACCGCTTTTGTCTGCACTGAATGTGGCGGGGACTTCCCCAAATGGCAGGGACAGTGCCCGGCCTGCGGGCAATGGAACACCCTGCAGGAGTTCGTGGTGGACAGCGCCCCGTTCCGCGCCAGTGGCGGCGCCGGCCGCAGCGGCTTCAGCGGACAGCTGGCGGAAGTGCGCAATCTGGATGAGATCGTTCTTGAGGAAACCCCGCGTATCAGCGCCGGCATGGGCGAACTGGATCGCGTGCTCGGCGGCGGTCTGGTGCCCGGTTCCGCCATTCTGATCGGCGGTCATCCCGGTGCCGGCAAATCCACCTTGTTGTTGCAGACGTTGTGCCGGCTGGCTCACGCCCATTCCTGTCTTTATGTCACCGGCGAGGAATCCCTGTCCCAGGTGGCGATGCGCGCCGATCGTCTGAAGCTGCCCAAGGACAAACTGCGGCTGGCGGCGGAAACCGATGTGGAGCGCATCATCGAGCTGGCCCGCAAGGAACAGCCGCACCTGCTGGTGGTGGATTCCATTCAGGTGATGTATCTGGCCGGTTTGCAATCGGCGCCGGGTTCGGTGGCTCAGGTGCGCGAGTGCGCGGCGGCGTTGACCCGCTTCGCCAAGCAGACCGGCACCGTGCTGCTGCTGGTGGGCCATGTCACCAAGGACGGCACCCTGGCCGGGCCCAAGGTGCTGGAGCACATGATCGACTGCTCGCTGATGCTCGAAGGTTCCTCCGATTCCCGTTTTCGTACCCTGCGCGGTTTGAAGAACCGCTTCGGCGCCGTCAATGAGCTGGGCGTGTTCGCCATGACCGGCGAGGGGCTCAAGGAAGTGAAGAATCCGTCGGCGATTTTTCTCAACCGCGCCGAGGAGATCGCGCCGGGTTCTCTGGTCACGGTGGTGTGGGAAGGCACCCGGCCGTTGCTGGTGGAACTGCAGGCGCTGGTGGACGCCAGCCATTTCGGCAATCCCCGGCGCGTCTGCGTGGGGCTGGAAGCCAACCGTCTGGCCATGTTGCTGGCGGTGTTGCACCGTCATGGTGGCATCCAGGTTGGCGACCAGGATGTGTTCGCCAATGTGGTGGGCGGCGTCAAAATAAGCGAGACCTCCGCCGACCTGGCTCTGGTGCTGTCCATCGTTTCCAGCTTCCGCGACCGGCCGTTGGGACGGGACCTGGTGGTGTTCGGGGAGATCGGTTTGTCCGGAGAGATCCGCCCGGTACCGCAGGGTCAGGAGCGGTTATACGAAGCGGTCAAACATGGTTTTCGCCGCGCCGTGATCCCCAAGTCCAATCAGCCGCGCAACCTGCCGGAAGGGGTGGAACTGATCGCCGTGAGCACTCTGGCGGAGGCGTTGGAGCAGTTGTGATGAGGGACCCGGCGTCAGCGCTCTGACATTGGGCCCGAGACAAGGGAGCGGTTATGAAAAAGCAATTCGCGGTGCTTGGGCTGGGCAGCTTTGGCGAAGCAGTGGCACTGGAACTGATGCGTCTGGGGCACCAGGTGCTGGGCGTCGATAATCGGGAGAGCCAGGCCAATCGTCTGGTCGACAAATTGACGCAGACGGTGATCGCCGACGCCACCGACGAGGACGCCCTACGTGAACTGGACCTGCCCAGTTTCGATGCCGTGCTGGTGGCCATCGGCGAGCACATCGAAGCCAGCATTCTCTGCACCATGGCGGTGAAATCCCTGGAGGCGAAGGAGGTGTGGGTCAAGGCGATCTCGCCGGTCCATCACCGTATCGTCGAGAAGCTTGGCGCCGACCGTGTTCTGCACCCCGAGTATGAAATGGGATTGCGCGCCGCCCAGACCATGGCTCATCCCAATATGCTGGATTACATCAGCCTGGGGGATAACTACTTCGTCATCGAGATCCGCCCCGGCGAAGTGCTGGAGGACCGCCCGCTGTCGGATCTCAAGATCGAGGAGATCGGCGTGCGCCTGCTGGCCATCAAGCATGGCCAGAACGTGGATATGCAACCGAGTCCGCAGCAACGGCTCAAGCGCAACGACCACCTGGTGCTGCTGGGTGAAGAGCCGGCCTTGCGTCGATTCTCCGAGAGCCTATGAGAACCTGGTTTCCCGGACTCAGGGCCCGCACCGAGGCGGTTCTGTCCCTGCGCCACCCCTGGCGTTACAGTCCGCCGGCGATCCTTGCTGGCAGCTTCCTGCTGCTGATCGGGATCGGCACCGTGTTGCTGTGGCTGCCGGTTTCCGGCACGCCGCCGCTGACGTTCTTCCAGGCCCTGTTCACCGCCTGCTCGGCGGTCACCGTTACCGGTCTGGTGGTGGTGGACACTGGCTCCCATCTCAGTCCGTTTGGTCAGTCGGTGGTGTTGGGGCTGATGCAACTGGGCGGCCTTGGTTTGATGACCTTCGCCGCGTTGACGCTGGTGGCGCTCGGTGGCCGCCTGGGACTGCGCGGCCAGCGCCTGGTGCGCGAGGCCACCGACCAGACCTCGCCGGCGGATATGTTGGTGCTGGTCCGGCACACCGCGTTGCTGGCGCTGATCATGGAGGCCATTGGAGCCGGGTTGCTGAGCGTGGTCTGGATTCCGGAGCTGGGAGTGGCACGGGGGCTGTGGTTCAGTGTTTTCCATAGCGTCTCCGCGTTCAACAACGCCGGCTTCGCTTTACTGCCAGACAGCCTGTCACAGTGGGCGGCCAATCCCATGGTCAACCTGGTGATCACCGCGCTGTTCATTATTGGCGGTCTGGGCTTCACCGTGCTTCTGGATCTGTGGCGCAAACGGCAATGGCGCACCCTCTCCCTGCACAGCAAGCTGACTCTGGCCGGCACGCTGGTTTTGTGCCTTGGCGCCTGGTTTCTGGTGATCGGTTTTGAATGGAACAACGCTCGTACGCTTGGGGAACTGCCCGAATCCGGCCGGCTCTGGGCCGCCTGGTTCACCGCGGTGACGCCCCGTACCGCTGGTTTCAACACCGTGGATATGGGCGGTCTGATGGCGCCCACGGTCATGCTGATCATGTTTCTGATGTTCATCGGCGGTGGCAGCAATTCCACCGCTTCCGGTATCAAGGTGAGCACTTTCATGGTCATGCTGCTGGCCACGCGGGCGTTCTTGCGCGGGCGTCAGCGGCCCACGGTGTTCCGGCGCGCCATTGCCGTGGAGTCGGTGTTCCGGGCCCAGGCGGTAGTGATGCTGAGTCTGCTGGCGGTGGCGTTGAGCGGATTCCTGATGGTGGTGCTGGAGCCGGGGCGGGCGGTGATGGACGTGTTGTTCGAGGCGTTTTCAGCGTTCTCGACAGTGGGCTTGTCCCGGGGCATTACCGGGGAGCTGTCCTGGCCGTCCCAGTGTGTGCTGATGATACTGATGTTCATGGGCCGCATCGGGCCGCTGGCCCTGGCGTTCTCGCTGGCGCGGCCGCAAATACCGAAACTGCGCTACGTCGAGGACCACGTGCAAATTGGGTGATGAGGCTCTCTGCCCATCCGTATTCGCCAGCAAGCTGGCTTCCCACAGCGGTAACCTTTACCGCCGTTTCAGCCGCCGTTTACGCCACCATAAATAAACCCCGGTGACGAACAGCAGGGCGGGCAACCAGCCGGACACGAATACCAGCCAGCGTCCGGGCAGTCCCAGGGCCTCGCCATTGTGCAGTGGAAACTGCCAGGCCAGCACGGTATCGGCGGCGCCCAATTGGCGTTCGTCCCATACATCCAGCACTTTGCCGCTGTATTGATCCACCCAGACCGAGCTGGCCGCGTAGCGTTGCCAGTTGGATTCGGGCAGGACATAGGCCAGCCGGTAGCTGTCGCGCTCGGAGCGTGGCAGGTAGACCCGGCTCAACCGGGCTCCGGGGAAGACCGGGGTGGCGGCGGCAACCGCCTGGTCCAGATCCACCGGGGCGGAATCCGATGGCGTCGATTGAGGTTGAGGTGCCGGCGTCACCGTGGCGAGCGCGGCGACGGCGCCGGTGATCGGTGCGCGAAACACCATGAACACCCCGGACAGCGCCACCACCATCAACACCGGAAACAGGTATAAGCCGAGCGCGCCGTGCAGGTCGAAATAGAAACGAAAGCGGCCCTTGCCGCGTTCGATGGCGAGAGCACGCCGCCAGCGGCCGCGTTTGGGCCAGCGCAGATACACCCCGGTAATCGCGAACAGCGCCAGCAGAATGCCGCATACGCCGACCACGTACTTGCCAGTGGTGCCGGCCAGCAGGGTGTAATGCAGACGGTAGATCCAGGTCATCGGATACGCCCCCCATGTCCGCACGGTGGCAACCTCGCCGGTGTAGGGATCCACGTTCACCTGCAAGGGCCCCGGCGCGTCCGGTGGCGTATCGAAACGGACCAGATGGTAGTCGCCGTTGGTGCCGGGCAGGTAGAGCCGGCGAGGCTCGGCGCCGTCCACGGCATCGCTGGCCCGTGACAGAATTTCCTGTAGCGGCAAAGGGGTGGCGGTGGTGGCCGGCGTGGTCAGCGCCGGCGTCAGCCATTGATCCAGCTGTGGATAAAACACCAGCAGGCTGCCGGTGACGCCGATCAGGGCGAGCAACAGGCCCGCGCCCAGACCGGCGTACAGATGCAGGGTAAAGATCAGCCTGCGCATGGGGAATAACGGTCCTTAGAAATCGAGGCTGTAGCCTACCGTAATCACGCGCCCGCGTCCCTTGAAGTACTGATCCTCGCGGTTGGTGGCACTCTGCGAGTAGTAGGTGAAATAGTCTTCGTTGAACAGATTCTCGATGCCGCCGGAGAGTTGGCCCTTGGGCAGTTGATAGACCAGGGAGAGATCCACCAGGTTGTAGCCGTCGAAGTTGGTGTTGTCGTCATCGAAATGACGGCTGAAATAATGGGAGCCCTGGACTTGGGAGCGCAGACGGCTGGTCCAGCGGGCCTGCCAACGCAGGGTCAGACGGTCCGGGGCGATATTGCGGGCATCCAGGCGGCTTTCCAAATGGCCATCGTCGTCGCCATCGTATTTGCCGCTGGTGTGAGCGTAGCTGGCGCTGAGATGATGGTTTTCTTCCACCTGCCAGCCAACCTGGGCTTCCACGCCGTTGATCTCGGTTTTTTCCCGTTTGACCTCGAAAAAGCCACTGCCATTGTCGGCCAGCCGGGCGCCCAGGTCCGAGTCGGATTCAAAGTAGCTGGCTTCGAAGGTCACCGGGTGCTGATTGATGCGAATCCCCACTTCGCGATTGTCGGTGACGATGGGGCGCAGATCCAGAAAGTCATCCACTCGCGCGCCATCGTCGCCAATGGCACGTAGCACACGGCCGACGTCCGGCATGCCGAACCCTTCCGAGTAGTTGGCGAACAATTGCAAGCCCTCCGTGATCTGGTAGGTCAGACCGCCGTTGAGCAAGGTCTCGTCGAAGCTGGGGTCGCCACCAACGACGCGATTGCCCTGTTTGTGGTCATCACCGTAGTAGGCCAGGGTGGTGAAGTCATCCACATCCAGTTTGGCGTACTCATAGCGGACCCCGGCCTGGGCGGTAAGGCGGTCGGTAACGCGCCATTCCCCTTGCAAGAAAGGAGCGATGTTCTGGAACCGGGTCTCTGGTACCCATTCGCGATCGGTGTGGACCAGTACCTGACTGGTCTCGTCCTGCAGAACGTCCAGGCCGGTGGTGAGTTTGACCCGTCCGTTGAAGAGGCCGTCCCGGTTCAGGGTGATTTTGCCACCGACCTTGTCGGACTCGTTCTGGGATTGATCGTAGATCCTGTCTTCACCGAGGGCCTCGGGGTCGACCTGAAAAGTATCGAACGTGCCACCACCGTAGCGGGCGCGGAATCGCTGGGTGTAAAGCTGAACCTGGAGGTCGTTTCCGGCCAGATCCAGATTGTGATAGTTGAGGCTGGTGGTGAGCACCTCGTTACGGGTGGGTTTACCCTCCGGATCGCCTTTTTCGGAGGTGGTGGGTGTCCGGTTTCTTCGAACGCCATTCTCGATGACATAGTCGTGATTCCCTTCCAGGAAGAAGCGGTTCACGGTCAATTGCAGGTTCTGGTTGTCGTCGAACCAGTAGCCCACTTTCACCATCACGTCATGGCTTTCGGAGTCCATGATATCGCCCTGGGTGTTGTCCACGCCGATGGCATCGCCGTTGGCGTCATAGAACAGCCCGCGGGACTGGTAGGTGACGCCGGCCAGGTAGTCCCATTTGCCATGCAGCCCCTCCACCCGATAGTCCGCTTTGTAGCCGAGGCCGTCGGACTCATAGTCGGTGGGCGCGCTGACGCTGACGCCGGCGTGCTGGCGCACACGGTCGCCTTCCGGGCGGCGGGTGACGAAGTTGATGATGCCGCCGGTGGCCCCCAGGCCGTGCTCGGCGCTGGCGCCGTGAATCACCTCGATGCGCTCCACCATGGACAGATCAATGGTGTAGCCGTCACGGCTGCCGTCACGCAATGGATTGGACTGGGGCACGCCGTCCACCAGAAACAATGGATTGCGGCCCCGGAAGCTCTCGCCGGCATTGCTCAGTTTCTGCCGGCTCGGCGCATAGCCGGGAATCAGGTTGCTGAGTACCTGAGCCTGGTCGCCGGTGATGGCCAGTTGATCTTCCAGTTCCTGGCGGGTGATCACGGTGACTTTCTGTGGTGTTTTACCCACTTCCCCCTGGGACCGGCTGGCGGTGACCGTGACGGCATCCAGTTTGTGAGGATCGTTTTCGGCCATGGCCAGGGGGGCCAGGGTCAGTGACAGCAGAGAGACAGGCACGCCGAAGCGGAGAGGGCGCATGGGCGTTCTCCTTTTTTGTTGGTGAGAGTTGTGTATCGTTTGTAAGGACGGGCGCTGACACTAAGACAAATGAGAATCGTTGTCTATTGCCGAATGGTTAAAACAGTGGTACTAAAGTGCTAGGACAATGCGTGCCCAGCGGCGTCACCGGGCGCTGTTCAGGGACCAGTCATAGGACATGAAGCTCAGGTCCAGGATGCCTCTCCGCAGTGCTTCGGCGGTGTCCTCGGACAGCGCCAGGGGAGCATGGTATCGGGCCAGCCAGCTGTGGAGCGTGCCGGCCGCGTCGGCGAAATCGTCCCGGTACCATTTGAAAATGGAAGAGACCGCCAGGCGGTTTCGATCGGCGTCATAGCGGTTGCGTTGCCGGTCGGACAGGAAGCGGCGGGTGCTGTCCTCCAACTGCCGATCCAGTCGCTCGGCGGTGTAGGCTTCCGGGCGCAGCGCCGGGCAGCCCACCGAAGCGCAGTTCACGGCAAAATGAATACGCGGATCCATGAGCTCCGGATTGCCGCGAATCAGGTCATGCTCCACTTCATCCAGGATACGGGGAGCGCCCAGCAGCTCGAAGAAGCGCTGATCCCAGGGGCCGGAGAACAGGGAACCTATGTCACGGATGGAATCCGGGCGCGGATCCTGATCGAGGATCAGCTTTACCGTGAAGGCATTGTAGGCGTTGATCAGGAAAGCCAGTTGTTGATCCCGGTCGTAGCGCCTGAACTGCTGTTCGGATACGGCGCTCAGGCTGCCCAGGTAGTGCTCCAGGCGTTTCTCGTCGGCGGCGAAACCGTTGTAATCCACCTGTGACGTGACACCACCGCGCACCCATTGCACATGGGCCTTGAGCAGGGCGTCCCAGGCGCTGTGTTCGAAGGCCTGGGCGATGCCGGTGAGTAGCAGCAGCAGAGTGATGATCACAGGGCGCATGGGGAAATCTCCGTTGCGGCGGTCAGCGTTGCCAGGCGTGGAAACGTTCCACCCAGCGCAACAAACGCTCCGGTTTGTGGTTCTTTTTCCATTCCCCCGCCGCGTATTTATTGGCCTCCGACAGGGTCGGGTAGATGTGAATGGTGCCGAGAATCTTGTTCAGTCCAAGGCCGTGTTTCATCGCCAATACATACTCGCTGATCAGTTCCGCGGCGGATTCGCCGACGATAGTGACACCAAGAATGCGGTCCTTGCCGGGCTCGGTGAGCACCTTGACGAAGCCCTGATCCACGCCATCGGCGATGGCCCGGTCCAGATCATCAATACCGTACTTGGTCACCTCGTAGGCAATACCCTGTTGCCGGGCATCGTCCTCGTTCAGGCCCACGCGAGCCACTTCCGGGCTGGTGAAGGTGGCCCAGGGAATCACCCGATAATCCACGTTAAAGGACTTCAGCCGCCCGAACAGGGCATTCACCGCCGCATACCAGGCCTGATGCGCGGCGGTGTGGGTGAACTGATAAGGGCCGGCCACATCACCGCAGGCATAGATATTGGGGAAGCGGGTCTGCAGGCGTTCATTCACCTCTATGGTGCCGTTGGCCCGGGTGGTGATGCCCAGGGCCGACAAGCCCAGCCCCTCGGTATGGGCACGCCGGCCCACCGCCACCAGCACCGCGTCGAAGGGCAGCACGGACTCCTGGTCCCGGTGTTCCACATGCAACTGGCTGGTGCCGTTCTCCACACTGAAACGCAGGGCCTTATGCTCCGTGAGTACACGCACACCGCTGTCTTCCAGCGCCGCGGTGACGAGCGCGGCGGCGTCTTCGTCCTCCCGGGGCATCAGACGTGACTGCATTTCCACCTGGGTGACCTGGCTGCCAAGGCGGGAAAACGCCTGAGCCAGTTCGCAGCCGATGGGCCCGCCGCCGAGCACCAGAAGACGCTCAGGCAACGCCTTCAATTGCCACAGCGTGTCGGAGGTCAGCGCCTGCACCTGGTCGATGCCGGGGATCGGTGGCACCAAGGGGGCGGCGCCGGTGGCCAGGATCACCGACCGGGTGGTGAGCCGGGTGGTGCCTTCGTTGCCCTCCGTCGAATTATCCACTTCCACTTCCCAAGGGGAGATCAGGCGGGCATGGCCGTGCAGGCACTCCACCCCCAACTCGGTGTAGCGCTCCACGGAATCGTGGGGTTCGACTTTGCTGATCACCCGCTGTACCCGGGCCATGATATCGCTGAAGTCGAATTCGTTATCAATGGAACGGAAACCGTAGTGGTGTGCCTGCTTTTCCAGATGGGCAATACGGGCACTCTTGAGCAGGGCCTTGGAGGGCACGCAACCGGTGTTGAGGCAGTCGCCCCCCATGCGCTGTTGTTCCACCAGGGTCACCTTGGCCTTCACCGTGGCGCCAATGTAGGCGCTGACCAGGCCGGCGGAGCCGCCGCCGATCACCACCAGATTACGGTCGAAATGGCGGGGCTTCTGATAGCCGCGATAAATTTGCCGTGTCTGCCAAAAGCGGACAGGCAATCGTGCCAGCCAGGGAAACAGGCCCAGCAACACAAAAGCGCCGATCAACCCCGGTGAGAGTATTCCGGAAAGGTTTTCCAGTTGTCCGAGTTGGGTGCCGGCGTTCACGTATACCGCCGTGCCGGCCAGCATGCCCACCTGGCTGACCCAGTAGAAGGTGCCGGTGCGAATCGGCGTGAGCCCCATCAGCAGGTTGATGACGAAGAACGGAAACACCGGAATCAGACGCAACGTGAACAGATAGAAGGCACCGTCTTTTTCCACGCCGGCGTTGACCTTTTTCAACCGGTCCCCGAAGCGCTGTTGTACCGCGTCCTGGAACAGGAATCGGGAAGCCAGAAACGCCAGGGTGGCGCCCAGACTGGAGGCGAACGACACCAGCAGCAACGCCCACCAGAATCCGAACAAGGCGCCGGCCGCCAGGGTCAGGATGGCGGCGCCGGGCAGGCTGAGGGCGGTGACCAGCACATACAGCGCAAAGAAACCGCCCAGTACCCGCAGAGGGTGTTCTCCTGCCAGCTCCTGAAAGGCCGCCTGTTGGGACTTCAGATAGTCCAGACTCAGATACTGACCGAGATCGAACAGGAAAAACGCCGCCACCAGCACGGCAATCAGGAGCAGGAGAAAGCCTTTCTTCGCTGTCATCGTCACCTCGTCGGTGTCCTCAACAGCAGCTTCCGCCGCTGGAGGAACTTTGCGTGTCTTCGAACGGCAGGCTCACGCCGCAGTCCTGAAAAATGCCGTAGTGGGTACTGAAATCGCCGATGTAGTCGAAGTGGGAATGGAATCGGCTTTCCGCCAGCATACGCCAAGTGTTGCCGCATACGGGAAAGACCTTGCCGGTGGGCAGGTAATGGTGCCCGTCCAGCATGAAGCCGTGGGGCTGCTCGTCCACCGTGCCCTTGTAGACCACCGCCTGGCCATAATCCTCACAGGCGGGTTCCAGACCGTCGAGATTGAACAGACGGTAGGTGGCTGAGTAAAAGCGGATGTCACCGAGCCTGGCTTCGATGGCCGGGTTGTCGATGGTCAGGCGGCGCGACTCCACCAGCCTGGGATCGGCAAAACCACAGTCCTTGCTCAGATTGAGAAAATCATTCCAGTAGAGGGCGCCCGACAGGCATTCACCATAGAGCACCGGGTCCCGGGTGAGCGACTCCGGCACTCGCCGATCCGAGTACACATCCGAGAAATAAAACTCGCCGCCGGGTTTCAACAAACGTTTGACGTCCGAGATCACCTTGGCCTTGTCGGTACTGAGGTTGATCACGCAGTTGGAGACCACCACGTCGAAACTGCCCGGCTGCAGATCCAGTTGATCCAGTTCCTCGATGTAGCCCTCAAAAAAGGCAACGTTACTGTGGCCGTGGCCAAATTGATCGCGGTGAAAATCCTGATGGCGGCGGGCGACGTCCAACTGTTCCCCGGTCATGTCCACGCCCACCACCGAGCCCTGCTCGCCCACCAGGGCGGAAAGCAGGTAGACATCACGGCCGGAGCCGCAGCCCAGATCCAGGATCCGGGCGCCGCTCAAAGCCGCCGGTGCCACCAGGCCGCAGCCGTAGTAACGGCTGATCACCTCGTCATGGAGGCGCGCCAGCAGCGGTTTTAAGTGGTCCGGAGGTGTCTGGTCGCAGCACGCGTTGGTTTGCAGGTCGCCACTGCCGGAAAGGTGTTTACCGTAATAGTCCTGAACGTCGTCTCTCATCACTGTCTTCCTTCATTGGTGCCGTGAATTGGATGCCCGGCGGCGGTCGTTGTTACGGACCACCGGACAATTTCAGTCTGTCGGATGAAGACGACCGTCGCGGTTTCGTCCGGGCGCTGATGCTGCGCTATTGGACAGGGTGGGCGGCAAAGCGTTGTAACGAAGGCTTCATCAGCGGTTTCTCCATGGTGTACAGAAAAACACATCCGGGCCCTTGTTATTCATAATTGATGATGGTTATCATTTCCATTCTTTGTCCATGTCTTCTTCCGCCCACGCGGCCGCTCAGTTCCCTATGTCCGATCCGTCACTGGAGACGCTTTACCGGCACCATCATAACTGGCTGCGAGCGGTGTTGTACCGGCGTTCGGGTTGCTCCGAACTGGCCGCGGATCTGGCCCAGGATACCTTCGCGAGGCTGTTGCGCCGTGAAGACGACATCGTCGATATCCGCGAACCGAGAGCTTTTCTCGGGCGTATCGCCAACGGGTTGCTGGCTAATTACTGGCGTCGCAAGGCCATCGAGCAGGCCTATCTGGAGACGCTCCAGCAGCAGCCGGAACCCGTCGCGATATCGCCGGAAACCCGCTACCTGGTGATCGAGACCCTCTACCGCATTGATGTGCTGCTGGATGCGCTGCCCACCAAGGTACGGCGGGCTTTTCTAATGTCCCGCCTGGATGGCATGCGCTATGTCGATATCGCCACCCGGCTGGCAGTGTCGGAAAGGACAGTGCGTAACTACATGGAGCAAGCCATGTTCCATTGCCTGAAGGCGGATCCGGGGCTACTGCCGTGAGTACCCCGGAGATTTCCGACGAGGCTCTGGAGCAGGCCGCCCGCTGGTTCGCCCTCCTTGGTGCCGATAACGTCAGCGAAGAGGACCGGGCGCACTGGCGCCAGTGGCTCAACGCCAGCGCCGGCAACCAAAGGGCCTGGGACAGGGTGGGGCGAATCGACCGCGCCTTTCACGCCATGCCGGTAAAGTCCGCCGGTGACATCCTGAGCGATGCCGGGCGTCGCCGACGGCGCCTGTTGCGCGGCCTGGGCGGCGGGCTGTTGCTGGCACCACTGGGATGGTGGGGCTGGCGGCAGCTGCCCGCCGGTTTGGGGTGGGCGGACCTGCGCACCGCGGTGGGGGAAATCCGCGAAGTGACGCTACCCGATGGCAGCCGGCTGTGGCTGAACACGCACAGCGCGGTGTCTCTCGATTTCAGCGCGGCTGACCGCCAATTGCACCTGTGGGCCGGTGAGCTGTATCTGCAGACCGCCCGGGATGTCCGGCCCATGCGAGTCACCACCGCCCTGGGCTCGGCGGCGCCGTTGGGCACCGCTTTCGGTGTGCGCCTCACCGAAGAGAATCTTCGGGTGCGGGTCGACCGTGGCCGGGTGGCGGTGAACGCCGCCGTTGGTGACGCCGGGGAGTGGCTGGTGGAAGCCGGGCAGGGCGTTGTCGTCGATGGCGAGGGGCGCCTGGAGCGCATACGCCCATCGGCGGAAGAGAACGCCTGGCGTGACAGGCTGCTGGTGGCCAATGGCCGGCGCCTGGGGGACTTCCTCGATGAGCTGGCCCGTTACCGGCACGGGGTGCTCCGCTATGACCCGAGCGTGGCGGATCTGAAACTGAGTGGCGGTTTTCCGCTGGACGACACGGATCGCATTCTCCAGGTGCTGGAAGCGACCCTGCCGGTGAAGGTGACACGCCTGACGCCCTGGTGGGTCAAGGTCGAATCCGCGTCACGCTGATATTCCCTCCATCGGAGCACCGGTCGGACGGATTGCTGGCACAGAAGGGGCTACGAAGCCGCTGTAGGAGCTTGCCTGCAAGCGAATGGGCTTCCGGGCCCAAGATTCGCTTGCAGGCAAGCTCCTACAGCGGAGTTGTAGCGACCTCAGAATTTATGTCTCCAAGACCAGAAGAACACCTGCGCTTGCCGCTGTCCCTGATGGAGAGCAATTCTGTTTCCTTTTAAATCGCGACGAACTTTTTTTCCGGTTTTCGCTTTTCGCGGGGCTTAGATCACAAAGGCCCATGCGCAAAACGAAAAACAGGAGAACGACATGCTTTTCAGGCTTCGCCGCCAGCCCTTGGTGCTGGCACTTTCCCTCCTTTTGCTGCCCTGCCTGGTGGAACGCCCGGTATGGGCCCAGGAGGCACCGACCGTCGCGCCGGTAACTGATAAGCAAAACTATGACATTGCCGCCGGCCCTCTGGCAGAAGGGCTTGCCGGTTTCGCCGCTCAATCCGGCTGGATCGTCTCCGCCAACGCCGCGATGACGAAAGGCCACCATACCCAAGGGGTGCGGGGGGCCTACACCCGGCAACAGGCGCTGGAGCGACTGCTGGCTGGAAGCGGTCTTGGCTGGCGGCGGGTGGATGAGCGCTCGGTGGTGCTGACGGCAGCGGCGGCTCCGGCGGTTCTGGAACCGGTGACCGTTACCGCCAGCCGGTCGCAAGCGCAATTGGGGAAAACACCGCAGAAGGTCACCGTCATCACCCGGGAGCAGATCGAGGAACAGATGGCCATGACCAGCGACCAGTCCCTGGTGCTGAGCAGCCTGATTCCGTCCTATGCGCCGAGCCGGCAAAAGCTGACCAACTACGGTGAAACCTTTCGTGGCCGCAAGCCGCTGTTCCTGATTGACGGCGTGCCGCAATCGAACCCGCTGAGAGACAGCAGCCGGGAAAGCTACACCATCGATCTGGCCATGGTGGACCGTATCGAAGTCATCCACGGTGCCAGCGCCGAGCACGGTTTGGGCGCCACCGGCGGTATCATCAATTTCGTCACCCGGCGTCCGCAAGGCGACGATGTCCGCCAACACTTCGCCACCAACATCAGCGCCCCCACCGACTTCGAGTCCGACGGTGTCAGCTACATGGGCAGCTATCGGGTGGAAGGCATCGCCGGTAACTGGGATTACCTCGCCGGCGTCACCTATCACTCCCGTGGTCTGTTCCATGACGCCAAGGGGAACCCGGTGGGCATCGATCGGAGCCAGGGCGATATCATGGATTCCCAGGGCCATGATGTGATGGTGAAAATCGGCTACTGGTTCGATGACAATCAGAATCTGCAATTCACCGCCAACCGCTTTTTTCTCGAAAGCAACCACGACTACATGACCGTGGATGGCAATCGCTCCATCGGCAGGCCCACCACCTCGGTCAAGGGCGATCCCGGCGGCAAGCCGCCCCGCAACGAAGTGCTGACCACCAGTCTCAACTATCATCACCGTGATTTTCTGGGCAACGACGTGCAGGCCCAGGTGTATACGCAACGGTTCCGGGCCCGGTACGGTGGTGGTGTTTTTTCGGTGTTTCAGGATCCGGACATTGATCCCGGCAACAACCTGTACGACCAATCGCAAAACGAGGCCGACAAGATTGGTGGCAAGTTCACGTTGAACCGGGACGGGCTTTTCGATGGCCGGGTCAAACTCACCGCCGGTTTCGATGTGATTCAGGACGAGACCAGCCAGATCATGGTGCTGACCCATCGGGAGTGGGTGCCGGAGACCCGGTTCCGCAATATCGCGCCTTTCCTGCAAGGGCTCTGGCGGGTCAATGACCGGCTCTCCGCCCAGGCCGGTGTTCGCTACGAGTACGCCGAGCTGGACGTGGATGATTTCACCACGCTGGCATCCTATGGCGGCGCCCGCGTTCCCGGCGGCAAACCCAGTTACGATGAAACGCTCTATAACGCCGGCCTGACTTATCAGATCACGGACGGCTGGCAGTTGTTCGCCAGCTACGCGGAAGGCTTCGGGTTGCCGGATGTGGGACGGGTATTGCGCGAGATCGACGATCCCGACACCGACATCGAGAAGTTCCTGGACCTGCGCCCCATCATTACCGAAAACCGGGAGATCGGGTTGCGGTTTCACCAGCATCCAGTGGACTTCGAGGTCAGCTATTACCAATCCGATTCCGATCTGGGGCAGCGTCTTGAACAGAATCCCGATGGCTTCACCAAGGTGCGCCGAGAGAAGACCGAGATTGACGGCCTGGAAGCCAGTGTCGGCTGGCAGGTTCTGGAAAAACACCGCCTCGGTGCCAGCTACGCCAAAGTTCGTGGCCGTTATGACAGCAACGAGGACGGGCATGTGGACACCAAACTGGATGGCCGCAATGTGGCGCCGGATCGCCTGACGTTGCGGTGGCAGGCCAACTGGACCGGCAAGCTGCGCTCCCAGATCCAGGGTACCCATTACTTCAGCCGCCATTTCGATGAGCCGGAGAAGCGTTTCGAGGGCTACAACCTGGTGGATCTGTCCGTGATCTACCAATTACCGAAAGGGCAGTTGAGCGGGGGGGTGGAGAATCTGTTCAACGAGGATTATTTCACCTACTACTCGCAATCCGGAACCACCACCGATACCCAGTATTTCAAGGGACGTGGTCGGGTTGTGACGGTGGGGTACAGTCTGAATTTCTAGTGGATCTGGCGGCGGCGTCAGTGGTCCGATACCGCCGTTGTGCTTTCCGGTGACCAGTTGACCCGATAGGGATCGAAACCCCGCAGCGACGGTTTGATCACCTGAAAATACGGCGAAATGTCGAAGTCTCTTGGCGCGAACAGACTGTAGTGTCGAATATGCAGGATTTCCCGGCAGTAGCCTCGCTGGGCCGGGTCGCACTGATCTTCCCACTCAATCGTGGGCAGGATCGGATAGCGGACCGTCTGAAACGCCTGGGCGATCAGCGTGGAGCAGATGGCGCGGGTGGGATCGCCGCTGCCCAGCGCCAGCATGCGTCGACGCCAGCGGCTGGGAGCGGGCGGTGTCTGGATCAGGTAGCGGGCCAGATCGATGATATTGCGCAAATCATAGCGGTATCCCACCCGCCCACGGGCGTAGCTCACCACCCGCGCCAGGTCTTCGGCGGTGAGCCCCACGCTTCGGCAGATGCGGGTGTGAAAGCCACGGTAGTGATCAAGCGGGACCTCGCGCACACCCTGTTCCAGATCCGCTTCGATCAGGCGGCAATGTTGCGGTGACGGGCCGGTGGCGACCACCAGAGCGGCGTGGGACCAGGTGGACTGGGTCAGATATTTTACCGCCGAGCTGAAACGGCTGGTGCCTTCCACCAACAGGACGTCACCCACTTGCACCGTGTCCGCCAGCTGTTGGAGCCCGGTGGCGGGGGCCAGCGACAGATGCGGCCGGGCGCGAGCCAGATAACGCACCAGACAGCGGCCTAACCACCAGCGAACACCCATGATTCACCCCTTATTAGCGTTTATTGGAACCATAACGCAATCGAATGCGGAACAGGAGATTGAGTCGTGAGCAGGAGCTTGTTCTCCGGCGATGCTGGCCGGATTTGCTGTATCGTGGCTGGAAATGGGTAGAATGGGGAAGAAGCCAACTCTGGGGATCAACAACAATTCGCTTCATGTCCAATACCGTTCGCGAGCACATTCATCGTATTTGGGATCGACTGGCCGATTTTCCCGAGCCACTGCTGGGAACGGATGGGCTGCGTTACCTGCTGGAATCCATCAGCGAGCTGATCGGTGCCGATCACGGCTATTGGCTCAGCTGTTTCCTGCTTGGTCATTTGGACGCCGACAGGGATCCCATGCTGGGCTGGCGGCCTGGCCCCATGTTTTTCTACAAGGAAATGCCCGACGACAAGTCGGTGGTGAAGAACAACATGGATAAGCTCGAGGCGGGAGAATACCCGGTGGATGAAAGTACGCGTAATCATGTGCGCCAGGCCGGGCGTTTTCGCGCCACGCTGATGCGGGATCACGTCTCGGCGGATTTCTTCAGCGGGCCGCACTACCGGCATTATTATCAACGTCGCAACATCACCGACACTCTCTTCGTGGCGGCGCCGGTCAATGCCGATACCGAAGTCTATTTTTGCTTCAACCGGGTCGGCAGTGAGCAACCGTTTAGCAAAGCCGAGCTGGAGGTGGCCGCGGAAACGTTGCGCAGCCTGGGCTGGTTTCACAAAAAAGTGCTGCTCGGCCATGGCCTGCTGATTGCCCGCCAGCCACTCACGCCCACTGAAAAGAAGGTGATGCATCATCTGTTGACCGGTCTGGCGGAAAAGCAGATCGCGGAAAAACTGAACCAGAAAACGGACACCACCCATAAGCATGTCGGCAGTATCTACCGTAAATTCAATGTCAGGAGCCGTGCTGCCCTAACGGCTCTCTGGCTGGGCCAGCGGAACTGAGGTGCTCTGCCCCGATGCCGTCAGAAAACGGGACACCCAGTAATCCAGGCTCAGAAAGCGGCCCGCGCCATGAAAGAACAAGACCATCAACATGAGCAGGTAAGTGGCGGCGAACTCGATGCCGTTATTGAGCACCACGAAAGTGCCCTTCTCCGTTAACCAGTCGTAGTGTCCATGTTCTTGCAACAGACCGCGGGCTTGCGCCAACCGCTCGTTGACGCCAGAGCTGTTCTCAAGGCTTGCTTCGGCGGCGGGGATGCCCAGCGCCGCCAGCGGCCGCGCCATGCTGGTTTCCGCATTGGAAGGGGCGATGGCGAACCAGCCGTTGGGCCAATGCACGGCGAAGATGGCGACCAGCATGGTGGCCATCAAGGGCACGCTGATCAGGCGGGTGGCCAGGCCGAGAAGCAGCAGAACGCCGCCGATCAATTCGGTGGCGGTGGCCATGAATGCCAGCAGCCAGGGAAAGGGAAGGCCCAGGCCCCAATCCGGGTTACCGAACCAGGCGACGGTGGCGTCGAAGGCGGTCAGCTTGTTGAGACCGGCGCTGAAAAATACCGGCGCCAGGTACAGCCGCAGCGCCAGCGGCGCCAGAAAGTCCAGGGAACGGGCGCGATCGAGCAGCGCCTGAACGCGAGAGCCTGCGAGAGCGGGGAGAGACATGCCGGCATCCTGTTTTGGGGAAGGTGGAGTATGGATGCGGTGGCGATGCGAATGTTACAGGCGGCGCCGGTCAGGAAGGCGGGGGCGGCAACCGGGCCAGGATAGTGTCCACCTCGCCATCGTCCAACGGCGCAACCGGAGCCTGTTGGCGCAGATGTTCGGTGAGCGCGTCCAATTGCCGTACATAGCGGCGGCAATGGCGGCAGATCATAAGATGGGTGCGCAGGGCGAGGCGTTCGCCAAAGCTCAGCGGCGTGCCATCGATAAGAGCGTCGGCGCGTTGTACTACCTCTTTGCATTTCAGCATTCGCCGGTCTCCTGGAAATGATCCACCAATTGAAACAGCCGCGTGCGGGCGCGATGCAGCAGTACCCTGACATTGGATGGGCTGATGTCGAGAATGTTACAGATGACGTCGAAATCCAGGCCCTGGATATCGCGCAGTTCCAATACCAGCCGCTGATTGTCCGGCATGGCATCAATATGCTTTTCCATGCAGTGCTTCAATTCGTCCCGGGTCAGTAACGCGTCCGGGCCGTGCAGTTCCCAGGTGAGCGGCGGCGTTTGCCAGTGACCGTCGCCGCGAAAGCGGTGGGCCAGGGCGTCGCCGGCATCCTCGGTGGGATCGAACTGGATCTCGCGGCCCTGGCGGCGCAGTTGCATGCGTGCCTGGTTGATGACGATGCGAGTGAGCCAGGTGAGCACGGTACTGCGGCCTTCGAAGCGGGCGAGGGCGCCATGGGCGGCGATCCAGCTCTCCTGTACCGCTTCCTCGGCGTCCGCCGGTTGCAGCAGGCTGCGGGCGGTACTGAGAAGCCGGGAATGGTAGTGCTTTACCAGCAAGGCGAAGGCCGCGCGGTCGCCACCACGCAGGCGCTCGACGAAGTCGGGGGTTTCCAGTTGCGATTCGCTCATTGGCCGCGGTTTCCGCTTGAACAGGGCGCCCGGCAAAGCGGGCGCCCTTATGGGTTACACCTCGATACGCTTGTACTTCATGCGCTTGGGTTGCAGGGCGTCGTCGCCCAGCTGCTTGCGCTTGAACTCTTCGTATTCGGTGTACGAGCCCTCGAACCACTCCACCTGGGCATCGCCTTCGAAGGAGAGGATATGGGTGGCCACCCGGTCCAGGAACCAGCGGTCGTGGGAGATCACGATGGCGCAGCCGGGGAACGCCAGTAGCGCTTCCTCAAGGGCCCGCAGGGTTTCCACGTCCAGGTCGTTGGTCGGTTCGTCCAACAGCAGCACGTTGGCGCCCTGTTTGAGCAGCTTGGCCAGGTGCAGGCGGTTGCGTTCGCCGCCGGACAGGTCCTTCACCCGTTTCTGCTGATCGGCGCCCTTGAAGTTGAAGCGACCCAGGTAGGCGCGGCTGGGCACTTCGTAATTGCCGATCTTGAGAATGTCCAGACCGTCGGAGACCTCTTCCCACACGGTCTTGTTGCCGTCCAGGTCCTCGCGGCTCTGATCCACGTAGGCCAGATCCACGGTGTCGCCGATCTCGATCTCGCCTTTGTCTGGTGTCTCCTGGCCGGCGAACATGCGGAACAGCGTGGTTTTACCAGCGCCGTTGGGGCCGATGATGCCGACGATGGCGCCGCGTGGCACCGAGAAGTTCAGGTTCTCGTAGAGCATCTTGTCATCGAAATGCTTGCTGACGTCCTTCACTTCGAACACCTTTTCGCCGAGACGCTCGCCCGGCGGGATGTACAGCTCCTGGGTTTCGTTGCGCTTCTGGAATTCCTGGCTGGCCAGTTCCTCGAAGGCGGACACCCGGGCCTTGTTCTTGGCGCGGCGGCCTTTTGGATTCTGCCGTACCCATTCCAGTTCTTTTTCCACCGTCTTGCGGTGCGCGGATTCGCTCTTGGCTTCCTGCTCCAGGCGCTGTTCCTTCTGCTCCAGCCAGGAGGAATAGTTGCCTTTCCAGGGGATGCCTTCGCCACGGTCCAGTTCCAAGATCCATTCGCAGGAGTTGTCCAGGAAGTAGCGATCGTGGGTCACCGCCACCACGGTGCCGGGGAATTCGTGCAGGAAGCGCTCCAGCCAGGCCACCGATTCGGCGTCCAGGTGGTTGGTGGGCTCGTCCAGCAGCAGCATGTCCGGGGCGCTCATCAGCAGCCGGCACAGTGCCACCCGGCGCTTCTCGCCCCCGGACAGGTTCTTCACCGAGGCCTCCCAGGGCGGCAGGCGCAAGGCGTCGGCGGCGATGTCCAGTTTGCGCTCCAGATTGTGGGCGTCGGCGGTTTCGATGATCGCTTCCAGCCGCGCCTGTTCCTCGGCCAGCTTGTCGAAGTCGGCATCTTCTTCCGCGTAGGCGGCATACACCTCTTCCAGCCGGGTCTGGGCGTTGCGGATCTCGGACAGCGACTCTTCAACGATCTCGCGCACGTTCTTTTCCGGATCCAGCTCCGGCTCCTGGGGCAGGTAGCCGATATTGATGCCGGCCATCGGGCGGGCTTCGCCGATGAAGTCCTTGTCCACCCCGGCCATGATTTTCAACAGGGTGGATTTCCCCGAGCCGTTGAGACCGAGCACGCCGATCTTGGCACCGGGGAAGAATGACAGGGAGATGTCCTTCAGGATCTGCTTCTTCGGGGGGACCACCTTGCCCACCCGGTCCAGGGTGAAGATGTATTGAGACATAGAAAATGGCTTGCCTGACAGTGCGTTAAGGCCCCGCTAGGCGGGGGCCGGGGTGTGGCGCCTAAACTAACCGAAGGCGGGGGAGGATGAAAGCCCGGCGCGTGCCCGGACCCTCAAGAACCGGTCGGCTCCGCCGATAACACGGCCACGAAACCCGATTCCACTTTCCGAAGCGGGTGTGTTGGACCTTTCAGGAGCAGGCCGTGCTGGCAAAACTCAACCGGATCAATGTGAAGTATGGGGTCGCCTTCATCGGGGTGGCATTGGCGTTGTGGATCGTGGTGGGAGTGAATGTACTGCTGGTGAACTCGGTGAAACAGCGGCTGGTGGAGTTTGGCGACCGGTTCACGCCGGCCATCACCGAGGTGGTCAACGCCGACCGGGACCTGTACCAGGCCCGGCTGGCGGAAATGGCCTTTCTGCGCGGTATCCCCGGTACGCCGGAGGCGCGGGCCCATCAGGCGTTCTATGAGGAGAACGCGGTCCAGGCCCAGGAGCGCATCGCGCGCATGGCGGAGCTGATGGACGGCTACATGGATACCGATACCGGCGGCAAGGCTGATGAGTACCGGCAACTCTACGAGAGCTGGCGGCGTGAATCGGCCAAGGTGTTCCAGCTTTATAATGACGAATTGGTGGGGGAGGCCATGGAGCAGTTGGATGGGCCGTCCCAGGCCAGCTTCGATGCCCTGCGCGCCTTCTATGATCAGGCCGGTGACAATGTCGCCGCGCGCATCCGGGCGTTGCAGGAAGAGACCTTGGAGACGGTGCGTCTCCAGCAGTTGGCCATCAGCGTCTTCGCCGTGATCATCGGCGTGCTGGCGATCGCCATCGCCCTGATCGGCCCGCACCTGATGTCCCGGGCGATCCGCCAGATCACCCGGCGTATCCGTGAGATCAGCGAAGGAGACGGCGACCTGACCGCCCGCATCCACAGCCGCCGCAGTGATGAGATCGGCGAATTGGCGGATCAATTCAATGCCTTCATCGGGCGTATTGATGGCACTCTGCTGAAAGTGCGCGACAGCGCTCTGAGCGTGAAGAGCGCCGCCGAGGAAATTGCCCGTGGCAGTCAGGAACTGTCCGCCCGGACCGAGCAAACGGCGGCCAACCTGCAGGAAACCTCCGCGTCCATGGAGCAGATCACTCACACCGTCCACAACACCTCGGACGCCACCGGCAAGGCAACGCAACTGGTCGGCGGTACCGTCGAGGTGGCCCGCCGTGGCCAGGAGGTGATGCGTGAAGTCGAGCAGACCATGGCGCGTATCAACGACTCTTCCACCCGCATCGCCGATATCGTCACCCTGATCGACGGCATCGCCTTCCAGACCAACATTCTGGCGCTGAACGCCTCGGTGGAAGCGGCCCGTGCCGGCGAGCACGGCAAGGGCTTCGCGGTGGTGGCCCAGGAGGTGCGTACCCTGGCCAGCCGCTCCGGCGAGGCCTCCAAGGAGATTCGCGATCTGATCGGCACCTCGGTGAACTGGACCCGCTCCGGCGCCACCCAGGTGGAGGGGGCGGGCCGCACCATGGAGGAAATCCTTGCCGCCATCGAGAAGGTCAACGGTGTGATCGCCGAGATCAGCACCGGCGCCCAGGAGCAGAGCCTGGGCATCGGCCAGGTCAACACCGCGGTGACCGAACTGGACACCATGACCCAGCACAACGCGTCCATGGTCGAGGAAACCAACGCCGCCGCCGGCGAGATGCGCGACCAGGCGGAGTCTCTGAGCGCGGTGATCGGTGCTTTCCGGCTCAGTGAGCGCCCCTCTGGCGGGGAGCGGACCGCTTCCTGAGGTCGCCACTGGCGCGGGATGGCCCCGCGCCAGTGGGATTCGCCCCCCTTCAAGTCGCCATGAGCGCCATTCAAGTGCCAAAGGGCGGGGTTTTGGTTAGAATACGCGCCCCTGAATCCCCAACCAGACCGTACCGTAGAGGGTAGCCCATGTTCCCCAAATCCATGTCCATCGCCGAGTTCGACCCGGAAATCCAGGCCGCCATCGACGCCGAGCGTCTGCGTCAGGAGCAGCACATCGAGTTGATCGCCTCCGAGAACTACGCGTCTCCGCGGGTGATGGAAGCCCAAGGCTCCGTACTCACCAACAAGTACGCCGAAGGCTATCCGGGCAAGCGCTACTACGGTGGCTGCGAGCATGTGGACGTGGTGGAGCAATTGGCGATCGATCGCGCCTGCCAGCTGTTCGGCGCGGACTGGGCCAACGTGCAGCCGCACTCCGGCTCCCAGGCCAACGCCGCCGTCTACATGGCGGTGCTCAACCCTGGTGACACCGTGCTGGGCATGAGCCTGGACGCCGGCGGTCACCTCACCCACGGTGCCAAGCCGAACTTCTCCGGCAAGATGTACAACGCTATCCAGTACGGTCTGGACAACGACACCGGCCTGATCGACTACGACCAGGTGGAAGAACTGGCCCGCGAGCACAAGCCGAAAATGATCGTCGCCGGCTTCTCCGCGTATTCCCAGGTGGTGGACTGGCAGCGTTTCCGCACCATCGCCGATGAAGTGGGCGCGGTATTGATGGTGGACATGGCCCACGTGGCCGGTCTGGTCGCCGCCGGCGTCTACCCGAGCCCGGTGGGCATCGCCGACATCACCACCACCACCACCCACAAAACCCTGGGCGGTCCCCGTGGCGGCCTGATCATGGGCAAGGCCAACGAAGACCTGCAGAAGAAGATCAATTCCGCTGTCTTCCCCGGCGGCCAGGGCGGTCCTCTGGAGCACGTGATCGCGGCCAAGGCGATCTGCTTCAAGGAAGCCATGGACGCGTCCTTCAAGAGCTACCAGCAAAACGTGGTCAAGAACGCCCAGGCCATGGCCAAGGTGTTCATCGACCGTGGCTTCGATGTGGTCTCCAACGGCACTGAAAACCACCTGTTCCTGCTCAGCCTGATCAAGCAGGACATCACCGGTAAGGATGCCGACGCCGCCCTCGGCCGCGCCCACATCACCGTCAACAAGAACGCCGTCCCCAACGACCCGCGTTCCCCGTTCGTCACCTCCGGCCTGCGCATCGGCTCCCCCTCCATCACCCGCCGCGGCTTCAACGAGCAGGACGCCACCGAACTCGCCGGCTGGATCTGCGACATCCTGGAGAACATGGGCGACGAGAGCGTGATTGATGAAGTACGCGGCAAGGTCGCTGAGATCTGCGCGCGGTTGCCGGTCTATGAGCGCTAAACGGCGAATTGATAGTTGACAGTGGACAGTTGACAGCGAAAACAAAACGAGGCGTCAAGGATGACGACAAAATTTGTGGCGCGGGAGAAATCCCGCGCTTTTGCATTGCGGGTGGTGAAGTGTTGCCGGTTGCTCCAGGAAGAGATGCGGGAATACGTATTGAGCAAGCAATTGCTTCGTAGCGGAACGGCGATTGGGGCACTGATTCGCGAAGCGGAGCAGGCTGAGAGTCGGGCGGATTTCGTTCATAAGCTGGCGATTGCACTGAAGGAAGCCAACGAAACGGAGTATTGGCTGGATTTATTGACTGAGTCTGGCTATTTAGATTTGCGGCACGGACGGTCTATGATGGCGGATACCAAAGAGTTATTAAGAATTCTGACAGCCATTATCAGAACCACCAAGGCTCGAGGATAACGCGGGTTGCTGGTTTTTTAGCTATCAACTGTCAACTATCAACTGTCAACTGGTCTTCCCATGTACTGTCCTTTCTGCGGCGCGCAAGATACCAAGGTGATCGATTCGCGGCTGGTGGCCGATGGCGGCCAGGTGCGGCGTCGCCGTGAGTGTCTGAGCTGTAACGAGCGGTTCACCACCTTTGAAACCGCTGAGCTGGTGATGCCGCGGGTGATCAAATCCGATGGCACTCGCGAGCCGTTCGATGAGAACAAGCTAAGGGCCGGCATGCAGCGGGCGCTGGAGAAGCGTCCGGTGAGCGTGGAGGACCTGGAAGCGGCCATCAGCCGCATCTGCCACCGGCTGCGGGCCACCGGCGAGCGGGAATTGCCGGCGCGGGAGCTGGGTGAGCGGGTAATGGAAGAGCTGCAGTTGCTGGATGATGTGGCCTATGTGCGCTTTGCCTCGGTCTACCGCAGCTTCCAGGACATTTCCGAATTCGCCGCCGAAGTGGACCGGCTGCGCAGCAAATCTGGTGGAAAGGAGGGCGGTGGAAAGGAGGCGGGCGGCAAGAAGGGCGGCGACGATGAAAAGGGTAAAAAGGGCGGCGCATGAGCGATCCGGCTTTTGATCAGCATTGCATGATCCGAGCCCTGCAGTTGGCCCGACAAGGACTTTATACCACCGACCCCAACCCGCGCGTGGGCTGTGTACTGGCCAAGGGCGGGCAAATCATCGCCGAGGGCTTCCACGCCCGTGCCGGTGAACCTCACGCCGAACGTCACGCCCTTACCACCGCCGGTGCCGAAGCGCGCGGCGCCACCGCCTATGTCACCCTGGAACCCTGTTCCCACACTGGCCGCACCGGTCCCTGCGCCGACGCCTTGATCAAGGCTGGCGTGGCCCGGGTGGTGGCGGCCATGGAGGACCCGAACCCGCAAGTGGCCGGCAATGGTTTTGGCAAGCTGCGTGCCGCCGGCATTCAGGTGGAGGTTGGTCTGCAAGAGAGTGAAGCCCGGGCGCTTAACCCCGGCTTTATCCGTCGCATGCGCGGTGAACGGCCCTGGGTGCGGATCAAGGTGGCCGCCAGTGTGGACGGCCGCACCGCCATGGCCAGCGGCGAATCCCAGTGGATCACCGGCCCGCAGGCCCGCGAGGATGTGCAGCGGCTGCGCGCGCGCAGCTCGGCGGTGATCACCGGTATCGGCACGGTGCTGGCGGACCGGCCTTCCTACACCGTGCGCGCGGATCAGTGGCGGCTGGGTGAGTACGGCTCCGATCAGGTACGCCAACCCTTGCGGGTGATCCTCGACCGGCGCCTGCGCACGCCGGTGGACGTGCCGGTGGTCACCACCGCCGGGCCCTGCCTGGTCGTCGGTGGGGAGGCCCATCCCGAACGGCAGCGTGCCCTGGAAGCGGCCGGCGCGGAAGTCATGCACCTGCCCAGCTCCGGCTCCGGCGTGGACCTGAAAGCGCTGCTGGCGGACCTGAGCAGGCGGGAATGCAACGAAATCCTGGTGGAATGCGGCGCCACCCTGGCCGGGGCCTTCGTCCGCGAAGCGCTGTTCGACGAATTGATTGTCTACATGGCACCGGCGCTGCTCGGCACCGACGCCCGTGGCCTGCTCTCCTTGCCGCTGGTACGCATGGCGGAAAAAGTATCCCTGCGCTGGGCGGATGTGCGGCAACTGGGCAACGATCTGCGGCTGACGCTGGTGCCAGAATAGTAAGATCATAGCGGTCCGTGGAATTCGCTGCCCAGGCAGCTTCCCACAAGGGGGATGAAACCGCTGTGGGAAGCTGCCTGGGCAGCGAATAGTCTGTCCCGGTATTCGACGCTATCCTCTAAAAGAAAAGTGAAGAATCAGAGCCAAAGAGCAGATTGATGTATGCATTATCGCCACGGCATCCCTCTCTGGAAAGACAACCGCAGCGAAGGCGACTCCCTTTATTTCCTCGATCCCGACGGCCATAAGCTGGAGTTTCATTGCAGTGATCTGGCCTCCCGTTTGAGCACGTTGAGAGAAAAGCCCTATCCGGGTATGCGCTGGCTCCAGGAAGGTCCTGAAGGCAACTGATCCTGAGTTCGCCAAGGCATGAAACGGGCGGACTGCTCCGGACGCCATGGCGATTGTCGAATCCCGGCTTTTCCGTTCGACCACAAGGTAACTGTGATCCGAACGGGAGCCGAACATGCCGCTGACCCTCTATGCCCATCCTTTCTCGTCCTACTGTCAGAAGGCGCTGATCGCCTTCTACGAGAACGACATCCCCTTTGAGTTGCGCATGTTGTCGCCGGAGCATGAAGCCAATCAGGCGGCGTTCGCTGAGCTGTGGCCGATCAAGCGGTTTCCGCTGCTGGTGGAGGGGGATCGTCCGGTGCCGGAGGCGACGGTGATCATCGAATATCTGCAAGTCTATTATCCCGGCCCGGTCTCACTGATTCCGGCGTCGCCGGATGTGGCCCTGGAAGTGCGTTTCCTGGACCGGTTCTTCGACAACTACGTGAGTGCACCGCAGATGCGGATTGTGTTCGATGCCCTGCGCGTGCCGGGTGACCGGGATCCTCACGGCGTTACCCTGGCCCGGCAGCAACTGGATATCGCCTATCAATGGCTGGAAGACAACCTCGGAGATGGCCCTTGGGCCATGGGCGATGCCTTCACCCTGGCGGATTGTGCCGCCGCCCCGTCACTGTTCTATGCGGACTGGACCCACCCGATGGACGGCCGCTTTCCTCGGGTGGCCGCCTACCGGCAGCGCCTGCTGGCGCGGCCCGCTTTTACCCGCGCGGTGGAAGAGGCCCGGCCGTATCGGCCTCTGTTTCCCTTGGGCGCGCCGGATCGGGACTGAACGGACGCCAGATCAAACTGCGACGCTCCGGTTAAGCCTCTCTATCCACCCTGATCAATACCATTGCGCCGGTCCGGATAACCGACCGGTGCTGTGCCGTGCGTGAAAAGTCACCGTGGGCGGTGGTAATGATGATACCGCCAAAGAGTCCGTAGTTTGCTTCTTTTTTGTTGGAGTTGTTGTATCGGATTGAGAGGTGGATGAGGCCTGAGTGTTCATGTCGAGAGCCCGTTTTTTTGTGGTTTATAAGTTATAACACCATGATTTATAAGAATAAAAATAATGGATAGCAAAATAATTGAGATTGCCTGAAAAACATGACACACAAACTGATTATTGACATAAATTTATGTGTCATATAATACTGCATCCATGGGTGGCATCACCGCCACGACGGAGCAGGGAGAACCTCATGTACGCACAACAGGTGGATACCGGCGCCAAGCGCCTGAAAAGCCTGGAGGAGATGAGCCCGGAAGAGCGGCACTTCCAGGAGAAGGTGGATGCGGAAGTGCGCATCGAGCCGAAGAACTGGATGCCCGAAGGCTACCGCAAGACGCTGATCCGGCAGATCTCGCAGCACGCCCATTCCGAGATCGTCGGCATGCTGCCGGAAGGCAACTGGCTGACCCGGGCGCCGACCTTGAAGCGCAAATTGCAGTTGATGGCGAAGATCCAGGACGAGGCCGGCCACGGTCTGTACCTGTACAGCGCCATGGAGACCCTCGGCGCCGACCGTGACGAGGAAATCGAAAAGCTGCACCGTGGCGAGGTGAAGTTCTCCTCCATCTTCACCTATCCGACGCTGACCTGGGCTGACATGGGCGCCATCGGCTGGCTGGTGGACGGCGCCGCCATCGTCAACCAGGTGCCGCTGCAACGTTGCTCCTACGGACCCTATGCCCGCGCCATGATCCGCGTGTGCAAGGAAGAGAGTTTCCACCAGCGCCAGGGCTACGAAATCCTGCTGACCATGATGCGCGAGGGCACCGACGAGCAGAAAGCCATGGTCCAGGACGCCATCAACCGTTTCTGGTGGCCGTCGCTGATGATGTTCGGTCCCTCCGACGCCAACTCGCCGAACTCCGCCCAATCCATGGCCTGGAAAATCAAACGCCACGGCAATGACGAACTGCGTCAGCGCTTCCTTGACCAGACCGTGCCACAACTGGAATTCCTCGGCTGCACCGCGCCGGACCCGGATCTGAAATGGAACGAGGAAACCGGCCACTACGACTTCGGCGAAATCCAGTGGCAGGAATTCTTCGACGTACTCAAGGGCCACAGCCCATGCGGTGTCGAGCGCATTCAACAGCGCAAAAGCGCCATCGACGAAGGCCAGTGGGTGCGCGACGCCGCCGTGGCTTATGCCCGGAAGCAGAAACAGAAAGCGAAAAGCGCCGCCTGAACTGAATCAACCCATCGAGACGAACATGGCTGACTGGACCCTCTACGAAGTTTTCGTGCGCAGCAAGCACGGCCTCAATCACAAACACGTAGGCAGCGTGCACGCCGCTGACGCCCAAATGGCGTTGGAAAATGCTCGTGAGCTGTACACCCGCCGAAGTGAAGGCGTGAGCCTCTGGGTGGTACCCGCCGAGCAGATCACCGCCAGCGCCGGCGACGAGAAAGAGCCCTTCTTCGACCCGGCCGACGACAAGGTCTACCGCCACGCCAGCTTCTACAAGCTGCCCCCGGAAGTGGATCAGATGTGAGGAGCGCGACCATGACAAAGGCTTTCTCAGACACCCGGAACGCGCTGGCCGAATACCTGCTGCGCCTGGCCGACACCAACATGGTATTGGCCCAGCGCCTGTGCGAATGGTGCGGCAACGCCCCGGCGCTGGAAGAAGAAGTGGCGATGATGAATGTGGGCCTGGACCTGCTCGGTCAGGCGCGCAACTGGTATGACTACGCCGCCGAACTGCTCGACGACGGTCGCGATGCCGATCATCTGGCCTTCCGCCGCAATGAACGGGAATACCGCAATCTGCTGATCGCGGAGCAACCGCGCGGTGATTACGCCGTCACCACCGCCAAGCAATTCCTGTTCGACGTTTGGCACCACCAGGTGCTCACCCGACTCACCGAATCCAGTGACGAGCGCATCGCCGCCGTCGCCGCCAAGGCCCTCAAGGAAGCCACCTACCACCGCCGCCGCTCCACCGAATGGATGCTGCGCCTGGGGCAGGGCACCGAGGAAAGCCATCGCCGTCTCACTGATGCGGTGCAAAACCTTTGGCGCTTCACCTACGAACTCACCGACACCGACGTCCTTGAAGACCAGCTCGCTGAAGCGGGCATCGGCGCCGGCAACGTGGGCGATGCTTGGCGCACTGAGGTGGCTCGGGTATTCAGCGAAGCCGGCCTGGAGCAGCCGGAACCGGCGCGCCATTTCTACATGGATGGCAAGAACGGCAAGCACACCGAGCACCTTGGCTTTTTGCTGGCCGAGATGCAGTACCTGCAACGAGCGTACCCCGATGCAACCTGGTGAACTGATCTATCGTGAGTGGGCCACCTTCACCGGAACGCCTCTGGGTGAAGCGGATCTCGCGCGCGCATGGGACTGCCTGGCCGAAGTGATGGACCCGGAGGTGCCGGTGGTCAGCGTCGTCGATCTCGGCATGATTCGCGCGGTGGCGTGGCAAGAAGGCCACTTGCACGTGCAAGTCTCGCCCACCTACTCCGGCTGCCCGGCCACCGAGGTGATCGAGCGCGATGTCAGAGACGCGCTGGAGCACTTTGGTTTTCACAAGCCGCGCATCGAGCGAGTGCTGGCGCCGGCCTGGACCACGGACTGGATTACTGACCAGGGCCGTGCGGCGCTCAAGGCCTATGGCATCGCGCCTCCGCCGAAAGGGCAGGGCCGGGATACGCTGCGGGACCCGGGGCCGGCGGCCTGTCCGCATTGCGGCGGCACCCACACCGAACAACTCAGCGAATTCGGCTCCACCGCGTGCAAGGCGCTTTATCGTTGCCGCGATTGCCTGGAACCGTTCGACTACTTCAAGTGCCTTTAAAAAGAAGAGCGCCTGACATGAACCAATTTCATTCATTAAAAATCCGCGAAGTGCGACCGGAAACCCGGGAGGCGGTGTCCATCGCCTTCGATGTTCCGCCGGAACTGGCCGGTGCTTTCCATTTCACCCAGGGCCAGCATCTGATCGTCCGTACCCATATGGACGGCGAGGAAGTGCGTCGTTCTTACTCGATCTGCACCGGCGTCAACGACAGAGACCTGCGTGTGGCGGTGAAAAAAGTACCCGGCGGCCGTTTCTCCGGCTTTGCCAACGGCGAGCTCAAGGAAGGCGACACTCTGGAAGTCATGCCGCCCAGTGGTCACTTCTACATCGATCTGGACCCGGCGCGGGAAGCCGAGTACCTGGCGGTGGCCGCCGGCAGCGGCATCACGCCGATTCTGTCGATCATCAAATCCACCCTGGAAACTGAACCGAAAAGCCGCTTCACGCTGCTTTATGGCAATCGCTCCAGTAACTCGACCCTGTTCCGGGAAGCGCTCAGCGACCTGAAAAACGCCTGGCTCGGGCGCCTGAACATCATCTATCTGTTCAGCCGCGAGCAACAGGACGTGGACCTCTACAACGGCCGTCTCGACGCGGATAAGTGCGACGCCATCTTCTCCCGCTGGCTTGACACCCCGAACCTGCACGCTGCCTTTCTCTGCGGCCCGCAATCCATGACCGAAACTGTGCGTGACCGCCTTGTCGCCAATGGTTTGGAAAAAAGCCGGGTGCATTTCGAATTGTTCGGCGTGGAAGGGCAGACGCAACGTCCGCATCGGCGTCCGGAGGAGGTTTCCGCGCACGAGGCCAGGACGGAAGTCACCATCATCGCCGACGGCCGCGAAGTGCGCGTTGAATTGCCCCGTGACTCCAAGAACATCCTTGATGCCGCCAACGAGCAGGGCGCGGACCTGCCGTTCTCCTGCAAGGCCGGCGTCTGCTCCACCTGCCGTTGCAAGGTGGTGCAAGGCGAAGTGGAAATGGACAACAACTTTGCTCTGGAGGACTACGAAGTCGCCGCCGGCTACGTGCTCTCCTGCCAGAGCTACCCGATCACCGACAAGGTCGTCCTCGACTTCGATCAGCCGTAAGGCATCGCTGGCCGGAGCCTGCTCCCACAAGAGAGCCAAGGAATCCTGTTTTTGTGGGAGCGGGTCTTGCCAGCGAATGAGCGGCCGAGGCCGCGAACATCCAACCGATTAAAACAGGAGCCACGCCATGACCGTTCTCCAAAGCTACCTCGCCGGCCAATGGTTCGGCAGCCAGGCCGCCAAACCCCTGGCCAGCGCCATCAACGGTGAGATCGTCGCCCACACCCATGACGATGCCCCCGACTTCGCCGCCGCCGTGGACTATGCCCGTACCACCGGCACCCGCGAACTGCTCAAGCTGGACTTCCAGCAACGGGCCGCCCGCCTCAAGGCCATGGCGCTCTACCTGCAAGAGCACAAGAAAGAACTCTATACACTCTCGCGCCACACCGGCGCCACCAAGAGCGACAACGCCTTCGACATCGACGGCGGCTTCGGCACCCTGTTCGCCTATGCCAGCATGGGCCGCAAGGAACTGCCCTCCGGCAACGTCCTCCACGAAGGCCCGGTGATTCCCTTGGGTAAAGAGAACCACTTCGCCGGCACCCATATCCTGGTGCCGCGCCGTGGCGTCGCCGTGCACATCAACGCCTTCAACTTCCCGGTCTGGGGCATGCTGGAAAAGTTCGCCGGCAACTTCCTCGCCGGCATGCCGTGCATCGTCAAACCGGCCACCGCCACCAGTTACCTCACCGAAGCCTGCGTGCGCCTGATGCAGGACTCCGGCGCGCTGCCGGAAGGGGCCCTGCAACTGATCATTGGCGGTACGGGGGACCTATTAGATCAGCTAGACGAACAGGACATGGTCACCTTCACCGGCTCGGCCAGCACCGCCCGCAGACTGCGCGCGCACCCGAACATCATTAACCGCTCCATTCCCTTCAATGCGGAGGCAGATTCTCTCAATGGTGCCATCCTCGCCCCCGACGTCACCCCAGACGACGAGGAATTCGAGTTGCTGGCCAAGGAAGTGGTCCGCGAAATGACCGTCAAAGCCGGCCAGAAATGCACCGCCATCCGCCGCATCCTGGTACCCCAGCAGCACCTGGATGCCTTCGCCGAACGTCTGATTCAGCGCCTGGAAAAAATCACCCTCGGCGACCCGGACGAAGAAGGGGTGCGCATGGGCGCGCTCGCCTCCCAGGACCAGAAAGAAGATGTGGCCGCCGCCGTCAACGAGCTGCTCAACACCAGCGAATGTATTTTCGGCGGCAACGGCGACCCGCAACTGATCGGCCAAGGCACCGACAAAGGCGCCTTCTTCGGTCCGCGCCTGCTGCGCAGCAACGACCCCCACGCTGACGGTGGCGCCCACGACATCGAAGCCTTCGGCCCGGTCAGCACCTTGATGGGCTATGGCGACCTGGACGAAGCTATCGCCCTGGCCGGCAAAGGCAAAGGCAGCCTGGTCACCACCTTCGCCACCAAAGACCCGCACAACGCCGCCCGCGCCATCCCCGTGCTTGCCGCCCGCCACGGCCGCCTGCAAGTACTCAACGCCGAATCCGCCAAGGAATCCACCGGCCACGGCGCGCCCCTGCCCATGCTCAAACATGGCGGCCCTGGCCGCGCCGGCGGCGGTGAAGAACTCGGTGGCATCCGCGCCGTGCGCCACTACCTCCAGCGCACCGCCATTCAGGGCTCTCCGTCCATGCTCGCTGCCGTCACTGGCGAATACGTGCGCGGCGCCGAGATGCTCGAAACTGAAGTGCACCCCTTCCGCCGCCACTTCGACGACCTCGCCATCGGCGAATCCCTGCTCACCCACCGCCGCACCGTCACCGAAGCCGACATCGTCAACTTCGGCTGCCTCTCCGGCGACCACTTCTACATGCACTTCGACGAAATCGCGGCGAAGGACTCCCAGTTCGGCAAACGCATCGCCCACGGCTACTTCCTCCTCTCCGCCGCCGCCGGCCTGTTCGTCTCCCCGGCCCCCGGCCCGGTCCTCGCCAACTACGGCCTCGACACTCTGCGCTTCATCAACCCCGTCGGCGCCGGTGACACCATCCGCGCCCGCCTCACCTGCAAACGCAAAATCGACCAGGGCAAAGCTGGCCCCGACGGCACCCCCCAAGGTGTGGTGGTCTGGGACGTGCAGGTCACCAACCAGGACGACGAGCTGGTGGCCAGCTATGACATTCTGACGCTGGTGGCGAAGAAGAAAGGGGACGCATAACTCATGTGGTGAGTTAGTCCTTACTTTTTAATTCAAGGCTTCCTTTGGTGGTGGCCGCTCTTTTTGGGGCGGCCTTTTTTGTGCGCCCGGTACGCAGGTGGAAGTCAGCGCGGGCCGCCTCGTGATCTCCGCCGCTCCGGAGCCCGCCGGCGCCTGATGCCGCCCGTGCCGCCGTCCTGCTGGGAGACGGGGAGCTTCTATCCCGGATCCGAAGAAAACGCTTTCCTGACAAGTTGTTCCGCTGTCGCGATTTCCTCTTCGGTCATCCAATCGAAATGGCTTTTCCGCTTGCTGGCCGAAAGGGCACCGTCGTTTTGTCGCACCACGCGCACAAACAGTTCCAAATTGTGGTCTGGCCAATCCAGCAGCCCGTTCAATGACTGGCAGGCACGGTCAAAGCCCAGCAGGAAGTCGATTTCCTCTTGAAGGTCGTGCTCGACGGTTCTTTCCAGGGCCCGATAGAGGAATTCTGTTTGTCGGGTCAGATCCGGATAGCGGAAATAAACGGCGTCGTTACCTGTGGCCGGACTGTCTGGCGTGCCCGGGTTGTAGTCCGTGAGCCGATTCAGGGGCTTGGAGAAGTGCTCCAGCGTATCAATATAGTCGTCCAGGTTGGCCAGAATCACCGCCGATACTGGCAGGACGATGCCACGCGGGGTAAACCCGGCCTTGGCCAGAGTGTCGTGAATGAGGTAGCGATGGATGCGTCCGTTCCCGTCCATGAACGGATGAATATAGACGAAGCCGAACGCTATGCATGCCGCGGCAACCACCGGATCTATCGGCGGCACATAAACTACATAGCGTTCGTTGACGAAGTCCAGGTCTAGTATGGGTTGCGCGTCATGCTTTTCCCGGTCCCTCACCTCTTCCAGATCGTCCCTTAGATTGGAGGACATGGTAAGCAGTCCGCCCATTAACTCCAATAGATCTTCCGGCTTGGCGGGCACGAAATCGATCTGCTGGCGATGACCAAGGTCCTTGCCAATCCAGTTTTGTCGGTGGCGCCAGGTGAACTCGTGGAAACGGGGATCAATCACGATGTTTTGCAGTTCGACCAGCCTTTCTTCTGTGAGCGGTTCATGGGCATCCGCTTGTCTCAGCATGTCCGCGAAACGCTGTGCCTTTTGTGGGCTCGGCTTTTCCCGTTCAACCTCGAAGGAGGATTGGGTTTCCTTGAGGTAAAGGAATGCAGCCGCGCGCCTCAGTAGATCCTCGTCATACCGTGCCAGGGTCTCGACGGTGCTCTTACGGAGGTCCTTGCGGATCATGTCGTTCAGGTAGTCCGTGCGCTTTACCAGGGGGCAGAATGAACGGGGTCCGGCGAGATTGTTGGTGACCCGGAACCGCTTGTCGTGTTCGCCGTGCTCCCAGACGAAGTGATGTTTCGGATCGACGGCGAGAACGTATCGGGCCCGTGAGGGCACGGGGGCGTCAATGGGAAGACGCTGCCCGGTGAGCCATTCAAACAGGAAGCAGGCCCTTCGGGCATATTGGGATTCAGGGCTGTCCAGGAGCCATTCCACTAGTTCTTCTTTCCCCTCTTTTTCGAAGAGCAGGGAAAGGACCTGCAGGTTGACGCCTTCATAGCGAAGAGCAAACTGGATCTGTCCGGCTAATGTCTCACCGGGATCGTAGTTCGGTTCGAAACGGTGGACGATCTGCCCCCCCTGCTGGGCGCTTTGGCGTCCGCCGCGGATATTGGCCACATAAGCGCACTCGTCCAGCGGCAATGTGCGCAGATCATACTGTTCGATCAGCCATTGGTAGCCAAGCGGTGCGGACATAGAGGCCTCTTCAGTAATTTGGCCGGGTTTGCCGGAGGGTGGCCGGAAATTGGTATTTTTGCAGAAAAATGGCCGGGAATCGAATTTTTCCGGTCAAATTACTGAAAAACCGGTATTATGCGGTTTCTTTTCTGCATCTGCGGTCAAATTATTGCGTTTCAGGAGAGCATCATGACTCGCATTGCACCCGTGACGCCCGGCGAGCTGTCACCACTATAGATACCTATTTGGGGTTAGAAGTACCCAATATGCGTGTCAGTTGTGGCATTGAAGCCAATCCTACCTGTCCCTGGTCGGTGCCGAGCAGGAAAGCCGCTTTGACCCCGCCTGCTATGGCCCCCTTGGCGTTTCCGCGCTCGAGTGAACATCGGAAGAAAAAGACCTATGATCCCCAGACACCGTGTCCGTGGTTTGCTGTCCGGCGGCTTGATTGGATAAGGCATCCGGGCCGGTGTAAACAACACAAGTATCACCCATCCAATAATGACAAAACCGGGAGAGCAGCATGAAAACAAGAAATGGCCTGACAAGGCTGGGTATGGCGCTATTCGGGATCTCCACCGTCGCTCTTGTGAGTTGCGGAGGTAGCAGTAGCGATTCGCACGCGCAGAGGCCGATGTCCTGCGATCAACTGGTTGGCTTGGCGATTCCGGCCGACGCCATGGAATTATCCACCTCCGGCGGTGAGGTCACGGCGGCTGAGGTGGTCGAGGCCAGCGGCAGTGGCGCGGCGGCGGTGCCGGAGCATTGTCTGGTATCAGGGCGTATTGCGCCGGTGGATCCGCAGGCGCCGGACATTCAATTCAAGGTGGCGTTGCCCTCCGAGTGGAATTCGAAAGTGCTGATGTTTGGCGGCGGCGGCTTCAATGGCTCCATTCCGGCGATCACCGGTGATGTATCCCAGGGCGCGCCGGATCAGCCGACGCCGCTGGGCCGGGGTTATGCCACCTTCGCCAGCGATTCCGGGCACCAGGCCAATGAGTACGGCTCCCAGGATGGCCGCTGGGGTCTGAATGACGAGGCAGTGCGCAACTTTTCCGGCGAGGCGCTGAAGAAAACCCGGGACGCGGCGACCTTCTTGATCGAGAAACGGTATGCCAGCAAACCGACTCAGCGTTACTTTGCCGGCGGCTCCACCGGTGGCCGTGAGGCGCTGACCAATATTCAGCGCTGGCCGGACGATTGGGATGGGGCCATCGCCTGGTATCCGGCCTGGAACAACGTGGCCGCGCTGCTGGCCGGGCAATACCTCAGCCGGGCCCTGGCGGAACCCGGTGCTTACCCGGATTCCGGCGAACGCCAGAAGTTACTCGATGCCGCCCTGGAAGCCTGCGATGCGTTGGATGGGGTCGAGGACGGCGTGATCAGTGACCAGCGTCAATGCAACGAGACCTTTGATCCGGCAACCGCCATGGTGGGTGGCAGCGATCTGCGTTGTCCGGGTGGTGCCGACGATGGTGACCATTGCCTGTCCGACGCCCAGATCGATGCGTTGAAGGCGATGAATGACGGTGTCGAATTCAATTTCCCGTTGGCCAGCGGCGAAACCGGCTATCCTGGCAGCAACGTCTGGGGCGCGGATCTTGGCATCACCACCATCGATACACCGGTGCAGCCCACGGTGGTCTTTCTCGCATTGGGGACCGCGCAGCCGGCCCAGCCGGACATGCCCCGCAACGCGCCGTACCTGAGCGTGCTGGTGGATCAGTGGGTGAAGTATTCGGTGGCGGGTGACGCGGATTTCAATTCCTTTGAGTTGGACCCGATCAACCCCGAGCAGCAGTACGCGGAACGGATCAGCGAACTGAGCGGTATGCTTAATTCCGGCACCGATATCTCCGGGTTCGCGGATCGCGGTGGCAAGTTGCTGCTGGCGCATGGGTTGTCGGATGTGCTGGTCAGCTCCCGTGCCACGGAAATCTACTACCAGCGGCTGTTGGAGCAGATGGGGCAGGAAAAGGTGGACTCCTTTGTGCGCTATTACGAAATCCCGGGATTCGGCCACGGCGCCAGTTCGCATTTCCACGCCACCTGGGATTCCCTGACCGCCCTGGAAAACTGGGTGGAGCAGGATATGGCACCCGAAGATCAGGTCACCATGGACCTGATCGGCGCACCGGGCCGCACCCGGCCGCTGTGCGACTATCCGGCGTGGCCCCGCTATGTGGACGGCGGTGACCCGATGTCGGCATCGTCGTTTGAGTGTGTCGAGTAATACAGTGCAGGGTCAAAGCGAGTATCTATAATCCCGTCAGGAGGAGAGATGGCCGAATACACCGCCACCATTCAATGGCGCCGCCAGGACGGGGAGACCTTCAACGATAACCGTTACAGCCGGGCCCATGAATGGATGTTCGACGGCGGGGTGACGGTGCCGGCATCGGCGTCGCCGCACATCGTGCCGTTGCCGTATTCGGTGGCCGAGAACGTGGATCCGGAGGAGGCGTTCGTGGCGGCGCTGTCCAGTTGCCACATGCTGGTGTTCCTGGGCATCGCCGCCAAGCGACGCTATGTGGTGGATCGCTACATCGATGAGGCTGTCGGTGTGATGGCGGAGAATGAGGCCGGTAAGTTGGCGGTGACCCGGGTGACGTTGCGTCCCCGGGTGCTGTTCTCCGGTGATCGCCGACCTTCGCCGGAGCAGATCGAAAAACTGCATCACCTGGCCCATGATGAGTGCTTCATCGCCAACTCGGTGCGCACCGAGGTGATGACGGAGCCTCGATTCTAAGGCTGGAGCGGGGCCGGGTGCCGCTCCCTGTTGGTATCCGGCTGCTGTCTGATTTATGGGGTTCGCCGTTGACCCGGCCCGTCGTGCTGGGTAGGTTGAGCCCCCCTTTCTGATCTTCCCGGTGTTTGCTCATGTTGGCGGTAGCCCGATCCTTGATCCTGTCTGTTTTTGGTATAGCGTTCATGGTGTTTGCCCTGGTGCATTGGGGCGAGCCGGCCACGGCGGAGGAACGTACCGGCTGGTTGTACCAGCGTTTCGGCGATCAGGGCGTGGTGCTCGGTATGTTGGCCATGGGTGGCTTGATGCTGCTCTCGGGAATTGTCTCCCTGGTACGCCATCGCAGTCGCCAGAAGGCCCATGAACGGGCCATGGAAATCGCCCAGGATCCGGCCCGTCACGTGCCGGAAGCGCCGGTTCAGGCGAAGACGCCGGATCCGAGAAAAGGCGCTTTGATTGTCGGCCTGGTGTTTTTGGCACTGGGGCTGGGGTGGAGCGTTTATTACGTTCGCGATACGTTGCAGGCGCTTGCCGCGGGCACGTCCGTGGTGTCCTATTCCTGGTGGAAGACCATCGGCGGACCTTTCCTGGCGGGGATGGGATTGTTTTACGTCCTGGTGCGGCCTGGCACGTTGGAAGGCGTGCGGCATATGACGCCCAGTGAGCGGGTGGGTTTTCTGGTGTTCGTGGCGCTGGGGCTGGCCGCCGGGATCGGTCTGCTGTTCTGGCTGTCGGCTCAGGCGGAAGCTTACGGGTACCTCTCCTGAGCGACGGAGCCGGACGGCGGACGTCCGGCTCCGGGTTTGATGCTTATTGCTGGGTTACGGACTTCAGGCAGTAGAGGTCCGGATCCAGTGCCGGCAGTGTGTTGTCCGGCAGCTCCTCCCGGAAGTACTCCAGAAGTGGCACCACATAGGCCACGTCGGAATTCTCGAAGGCCTCCGGGTTGGCCTCGCGCACTTCACCGAAAGTGTCGTAGCCGTCCTTGCCGAGCCCGGTGAAAGAGTTGGTGGCCACGGAATAGACGGCGCCGTTGTCGATGGGGCCCCAGGTTCCGCTTTCATCCCTTACCTCCACATTCTGAATGCCGGTGCCCACCGGCGCGCCGAGCACCACGTCGTAGCGCAGATTGGCGGAATAGGGGAAGGCGCCGGTGGAGGAGGTGATGCCCTGGGCGTAGTCGAGCGCTTCGTTGAGCACTTTGACGATTTCCGCGCCGGTCATGTCGATGGTGACCACAGTGTTGGAGAACGGCAGGATGTTGTAGGCGTCCGCCACGGTGAATTCCCCGTCCTCGAGCGGAGCGCGCACCCCGCCGGCGTTCTGGATCGCCACATCGGCCTTCGGCAGATAGATGAGGAAGGCATCGGCCACCACTTGGGCGGCGTAGCTTCCGGTGGGTGTTTCGCCGGCCTGGAACGGTGTGGGAATGCGCTCGAACGGCATGTGCTGTGTTACTTGTCCCAGGGTTTCCTGTTTGAAGCTCTCCATTTCCGCCTTGTACGGCGTGAGAATATCGAGAATGGCCTGGGATTCCTTTGCCACCCGTACCGTGGCCAGGCCGTCGATCACGCCATTGATTTGCGCCGTCTGCTCGCTGCTCGCCGCCACCCAGGTATCGTCGGCGCCCTTTACCTGATAGTTCTCGCCGACCAGTAGCTCCACATTGCCGTCGATGTCGGTGATGACGCCATCGGCGTCGAAGCTCACTTCCAGTTTGCCCAGTCCCTTGGCGTACTCCCAGGCCTGAACGATATAGACCGGCTGCCCGTCCGGGTTGTTCACCACCGTGGGGTAGTCGCCGTCCACGTCCAGCCCCATGGCTTCGAACTCGCCGGTGGCGTCGAGAACGTCGTGGGTATCACCGCCGACGATCAGGTCGATGTCGCGGACGCTGGCCGCCAGTTCCTGGTCAAAGTCGTAGCCCAGGTGGCTGAGCACGATGAATTTGTTGATCCCTTCGTCTTTCAGAGCGTAGATGTGTTCGCGTACCGAGGTGATTTCGTCGTCGAATTCCACGGCGTCGGTGACCAGGGAGGATTCCTGTGTCTTCTCCACCTTGAGAACACCGATGATCGCCACTTTCTCGCCGTCGATCTCCTTGACCACGTAGGGCGCGATATCGGAACCAAACAGCGGGCTGTCCGTGGTGGGGTGCACATTGCCGGCGATCACCGGGAAATTGACCGTCTTCAGCAGCTCGGCGAGATGCGCTTCACCCTCGTCGAACTCATGGTTACCCAGCTCGTAGGCGTCCAGGCCGATGGCGTTGAACACTTTGAAATCCACCTCGCCCTTGAACAGGCTGAAGTAGAGGGTGCCGTTCAGCTCACCGCTGTTGAGGACCAGGGTGTGATCGTCACGGTACTCATCGATAGCGGTGGCGATGCGTGGGAAGCCGCCGAGGTCAACACGTACGGTTTCAGCACCGACCAGGGTAGGGTCGTAGTCCAGGCTCAGGTCGTAGCTCTGTCCCTCGAAATAGGAGTGATGATCATTGGTGTGTAGCACCTGCAGCCGCAGCGGCTTGGCCTCCGCTGGCGGGTTGTGATTGTCGTTGTCACTCCCGCAGCCGGCTAAAAATAAAGAGAAGCCGGCCAGGGCGAAGGCCGGAAGGGATCTGGGAATAGCCACGATTCAACTCCGATTCGGATAAAGGAAAGGCAAGTCGACGCGCATCCTAGAAGCTGGTGATGACAGTCTGGTGGCTGTTTTATGGACGGGATGTGGCGATATGGGGCAAGAAAAGCCGGAGCGGAGCGGGTGGGTTTGGGTCCGCTCAGGTATCAGGAGCGCAGGTCCGGGGTCCCGACTACTTATGAGCTATGCTAAATTGCTCCAGGTGGGGGGCCGCCTTTGGGGCGGTTTCTTTAAATAGCACGAGCAAGGATACGCCATGAATCAGAGCGCTTTTTATATGCCGGCATTGGCTGCTGTCATCGGTGCCCTGTTGCCCGCCTCTGCTGTAGCGGTTTCTGTTTTTGATACCGATGAGATCGTGGACTTGTACCAGGCCGAAGCTCAGGTCCGGTTTCAGGGGTTCGATGTCACTTCTTTACCGGATGGCCGATTTGCAGCGACTTGGGTGGAACATAATATTGACACCGGCCTGGATCAGGTCAAGCTGGCACGCTTCGACCAGGACGGAAATGTCATGGGCGACATTCTCACGGTTTCAGAAAATACTGCTTCTTCGGATTCTGGACTGTCCGACCCCATTGTCGGTTCGAACGGAGATGGTGGCATGGTGGTGGTTTGGAATGCCGGTTCCAGTATGTCGTCTTCGCATTGTCGAGAACACGTCATGCTCAGTCGAGTGGGCACCGATGATAACGTGTCGGCCCCATGGCTGGCTTCAATGGGGTATGGATATAGCTGCGACGCAGACTTGGCAGTGAATCAAGATGGTTGGTTTGTAGTGGGGATGTCTTACTACACTGATCCAGGTTACATAGTCCAAGTTTATGGCCCAGAGGGTTACGGACGTAGCCCTCCTTTCCTTCTCCGCTCTAGAGCTGATTTAAACATTCCGATCGCTGTAGCGTTGCAGGTAAATTCCGCACTTTTCATCTGGCCGGACGTTGAGGGTGATAATGTGGTTCTTACGGTGAGCCGTTATGATTTTGATGGATCGGAGGGAGTGGAAAACGTTTCACAGTTAAGTGCTGGGGATCATGGCGGCATTGACTTATATCAAACCTTTCCGGTCCTGGCGACCGGCGTGGATGACGGATATGCCAGCGCTTGGTTTCAAAGTGCATCCGTTGACGCGCAAGAAGTATTCAGTCAGCGAACTCAATATATAAACGCCGATGGTACTGTGGATGTGGCGGTGACGATTGGGGAGGATCCACTCAACACCCTGTCGGGCAAGCTGGATATGACTGGTGATGGAGATGGGACATTTTTGATTGGCTGGACCATTTCTGAGGACGGAGAGCCTCGTTACCGAAAGATCACAGCTTTTGACGAGGAAGGCGTAATAGGTGACCCTGCATTTATTGTGTCCGAAGGAGCCTCGGGGTCGCACGACGCGTCCGCCAACACCAGAGTGGCATTGAGCGGCGATCTCGCTGTGGTGGCCTGGTACGAACAGGAGGATGACAGTAGTCGGCCTATTCTGAAGGCTCGTATTGGTTCTCCTCCGAAGCGATCGAATGTTAGCCCGGGTAGTAGTGGCGGAGGTGGCTTCATCGATCCCGTTCTATTGTTCGGATCGGCTCTGTTGATGCTGCTACATCGGTTTGCACGCAAACGGGGATGATTCACCGGTTGCTTGGATTGAAAGTCTGCTCAGAAGAGGAAGTGTCGAATCAGGACAGGTGGCACCATGTGTCCTCACGGCGACTCCTCAGCAGCTGACGGGAAGTAACGGTGGAAGAAATAATGGAACTCTCCGTATCTCAGGTCGATGCGCAGACGTTACCTTGGGCTTTGTTGCTGGAAGCCGATCCTTCAGAGCGGAATGTATGTAAGTATCTGGAAGGCAGCCAGTGCTTCTCCGCGACAAAGGGCAGGGATATCGTCGGTGCTTGTGTTCTCAATACCATCGATGATGGTGTCCTGGAGCTATTCAATATCGCTGTATCCCCCGAAGTACAGGGACAGGGCGTAGGATCGGCCCTGCTGCGCTATGTGATCGACCAGTGCCGGTCCAAGGGCGTGCGCCGTATTGAGTTGGGTACCGGTGCTTTCGGCTATCAACTGGCGTTCTACCAACGCTTGGGTTTTCGGGTAGAGCGTGTGGTCCGCGATTTCTTCCTCGACCATTATGATGAACCGGTGATGGAGGCGGGGATCCAGCATAAGGACATGCTAAGGTTGGGGCTGGATCTCGAATAATCTTTCAGCACAGGATGTGGCCATGGGTCTGGGTGCTATTTCTCTTCGGTTTGATGGTCGTTGGTGGCCACGCCTTCAAAGACCTCCGTTGCTTGCAATGATGATGGTCTGCTACTTGGGAGTGGGTGTCGTCCACGCCAAATCTGGAGAGGAGGTGCTGGATAGCGAGCAGATCGCCTATTTCGTCGATTACGACATTCCATTTCCCTTCGAGCTGCGGGTCAATGATGTGATCGCGGCAGGCGGCACCCAGGCGGGGCCGGGTCCGGAGACTCTCAACGACTATATTCTTGAGAGTGGAGAGCAATCCGTCACACTCAGGGTGTGGGCGCCGGATGACTACAACGGCGGCCAGCTGCGGCCCCGGGATATTCTCGCTCTTACCGAAGCGGGGGATCGGCCGCCCACGCTTTACATGGTGGACAAACGGACCGACGAATTCAAAAAGCTGCGGACCCTGGCCTTCGCTCCCATCGACCATGATCTTCCCTTTGTCGAGCAAACCTGGCATTTCAACGCCGAGGTGCCCTACATACTTGAAGGATGGCGCTCATCGGAGGATCTGAGTCTCTGGGATCGGGAAGAGCTGGAACAGGCAACGGTAGCCAGATTCAGTGAACTTCGGAACCTTCTTAATAGCGGCGATGGCAAGGGGTTCGTTGATGAGCTGGCGGCGAGCAACGAGGAGCTCTTCGTCTCCAGCTATTTTCCCAGGAAAAAGCGTCGAGAATTTGTGGCCAATCTGGAGGAGGTCTACGGCTCATTGAAGGGGCTGGTCCCGCCGATCGAGAATTACCGGCTTCGTATCATGGGGCGTGGCAGGGCCGTCACCCTGGAGGCGACCGGAAAGTACCAGGGGCATGGCGTGCTGACCACGGAAGACACCAAGGAGGGCACGGTTTATCTGATCTCGGTGGTACTGCATAAACCCAAGGACTCAAAAGAGCTGGAAGTGGCGAGGATAACCGGATGGATAACCGGCATGGAGATAGAGTAGTGATCAGGGGCTTTTGGTATGCCGTGTTGGTCGTTTTTTCGAGCACGGCGCCAACGGCCTGGGCTCAGGTCGCCGTCGACGAATTGTCGGCGGAACACGCGACCTTGGGTGATTACGCCATATTTCGGTTTCCTTTGGTGCGAGGAGACACGGGAGCGGCACGACGTATTAATACCTGGCTTCAGGTGAGCTTGCTGGAGCGCTTCCCTGGCGGCCCCGGTGAGACACCCTTCGATGCGGTCTGGCCGAAGGAAGGACAATGGACGGGGGTGACATCTCTCGACTACCAGGTGGTGACCAACACCAAGGGGGTCCTCTCCATTGTTTTCAATGGGGAATACACGGGCGCCTATCCTTCGACCTTTTCCCAGAGTTATCAATTTGAAACGCAGACCGGTCAGCCGTTGTTCCTGGCAACGCTGTTCACCGAAGACGGTGCGAGGAAACTGCGGGACCGGGTCGATGCGATGCAGATTCATGATATCGACGCCTTTTTGCAGGCTGCCCAGCCGAACGGTCTGGATCAGCAGGAGGCGGAGATCCAGGCTGACCTTTACCGGGAGTGCCGTGAGAACGTTCGGGCCGGTTTGTACGATGAGAGGGAGTGGCAGTTGCGAGCCGATGCCTTGGTGATGATCCGGGGCTGCGGCTTTCCCCATGCGGTTCGGGCATTGAATGACCTGGGCGATGAGGAAAGTCGGTTCGACTACGACACACTGGCGCCCTGGCTGAGTGAATTCGGTCGCTGCCTGTTGCTGGAGCGTCGGAGCGACTGTCCGTTGCGGCGGTCAGGCTTCCGTGATGGCGTCTTTCTGGGTTCGATCGACGGGCGATATCCTGTCACCCTGGTGTTGGGAGCCTGGTCCGGCCCGGCCTGGTACGCCTACGATAAATACAAGGTACCGATACGATTGCACCAGGAAGCGAGCCGGGACGGGGCCGTGGTTCTGACCCGCCGTGCTGATGGCGAAACCACCGAGACCTTTACTTTTCAGTGGACCGATGATGGGGATTTGGTCGGGCGCTGGCAGCGACCGGGTCGGCCGCCACTGCCGGTTCATTTGCATTGATCGGGACGGGCCATGCTTGATCAAAACATCGGAAACCTGGCTGTGGCCCTGGTGGTGGTCTTGTTGGCATCGCTTGCCCAAGGGGAGGAAGCCATGGAAGCGTTTCCAGAATCCGAGGGGAGCGACTGGCGGGTAGTTGAAGACGGCGTGCACCGTCATACGCCCGATGCCTTGCGTATCCCCGTGGTGGTGCTGGGGGAGCAACATGCGATGGGGGCGGAACGTGCTTATCTTCTGGTAAGGGCTTCTTATGAGCAGGTGTGGCCAGTGGTATCCGAGGCGCTGGTGGGTAAAGTTACCTTGGTGGAGACACCCTTACCCTTGTTCACGCTGGATGAGCCTTGGCGGCGAGTGATGTTATCCCGGCATCCGCAGTGGCGGGACACGCTGGCGCGCGGTGGCGATGAACCGGATCTGGACGCGGCGGTGCGTGACGGAGCTTTGATGCCGGAAGAGCGGGACTGGCGCAGAAGCCAGGCCCTGGCCCGGTTGGATGTTTCGCCAAAGAGGCTGCTTACCCTGCCCTGGATGAAGTCCTTGTATTCCCGAGCGGAATCTTCCCGTGAATGGGCGCAAGGGTGGCGCAAGCAATATCACGTGAAGCAAACGGTGACGGTATTTGATGCCGAGCCGCTGCTGGGTTCCCCGGCGACGATGATCGATATCCACCGTCGTCAATCCTTTCCCAATCCGGCGCACCGAAAGCTCCTGGTGGCGGATGGTGTGCCCACCACGCTCTCTCAGTCGCTGGTGCCCGCAGAGCTGTTTCAGGCGGTAATGAGCGCACTGGAAGAACATCTTTCTGATAGCGACTGGCAAATCAGTGAGGATCCGGCGCGTTGGCAAGCGCCGGTGGAGGCTCCACCAGAGCCTCCCGCGCCACGACTTCAACAGGCCGGGAAAGCCGACAGTGAGGTGATCCCCGAAATCTACACTCTGACCAGTGACGATCCTCTGGACCCTAGAACGTTGCAGGTGATGTCCGATGGCAGTCTGGTCATCGGCGTGGAGCGGCCGGCTCAGGTCGATGGTAAGCGCAGGTGGATTGCCGAGGTTTGGCGACTGGAACCGGAAGAGGCTTCGCTATCGGTCTTGTGGCAGGGGCTGGACGGGGCGGACCCGATACTGCTGGACGAGAGCGCCGATACGTTGTGGTTCTGGGGGCGCCCGCTGAACGGGGGCGACGGGACATTATTCCGCTATCGCGGAAATGAGAAAGCGCCGCAGGCGGTGACTTTGGCAACGCCGTCAAGTCTGCCCGGCCCGGGCAACGTTCCACGCTGGCAACTGGATGCTCAGGGGCGTCCTCGCTTGTACAGCTATCGGGTGGACCGGATTTATCGGTATCAGCGTGAAGAAGGCGGGCGCTGGCATTACAACGCTGTCGAAGTGCCGCGAGCGGCTTTATTTTCGCAGCCGCTGCGACCGGTGCGTTGGGTTGGCGATGCCTTGTGGGTAGAGGATCTCTACGGGGTGACGGAGCTGAACCCCGCCAATGGCCGGGTACGAAAAGTGATTCAGGCGCCGCAGCGCTATGGCGTTTTCCCGATTGAAGGGGCGCCACCAAATCCGGATTTGCGTCATCATCTCTCATCCTGGACGGCGGTCGGGTCTTCCCAGGGCCGATGGGTGACCAGTGGTTTCCAGTTGCGTCCAGGGCTGGAGAGTGAGCGAGTGGCGGGCATGCATGTCTTCGACACGGAAAAAGGGGAGTATCTGTATTCCGCGGTGCTCGATGGACGGGATCAGATCAGGGCTGCCGCGGCGTCGCCGGAAGGGCGTTGGCTGGCCACGGCGGTGGCCGACCAGGTGCAGCTTCGGGAAGCGCGTACAGGACGCACACCGGTGGCGCTCAAAGTGCCGTCCGGCGTATCCGTGCTGGCGCTGGCATTTTCCCCGGACGGCCGTGATCTCTATGCGCTGACATTGTCCACCGTATTGCACTGGCATTTACCCCGGCAGCGGTGATTGCTGGTCGGCCCTCCCTCAATGGCAGGCTGCCGTATTTTCAGGGCACTTTTGATAAAGGAAGAATCATGCCGAACCGCTGGTTTGCCGCCGTGATTGGCGTATTGGTGCCGCCGTTGGCGTTTGTTTATCTGTCGCGCTGGCGGTGGGTACTGGTGTATTCGCTGGCGATGCTGGCGGCCGGTTGGGCGGATCTGACGCTGGCGGGCCAAGGGGCCCCTTCCGGTATTGGCCTGTTGGTGTCCGTCGCCGCCGCGGTGCAGGCGTTTATTCTTGCCGGGCGCGTTTGTTTCGATGGCCGGCGACGCTGGTTCAACACCTGGTGGGGCACGCTCAGTTTGCCGCTGGCCTTCGTTCTGGTTGTCTTCGCCACGCGAGCGTTTCTGTTTGACTTGTTCCGGATCCCGTCTTCCTCCATGGCGCCGACGTTGCAGCCGGGTGGCTACGCCGTGATGCAGCGTTGGGGCTATGGGGTTTACGGCGCCTTTGGCTTGACTCTGTACGAGAGCGATGTGGAACGACGTACGCCGCCACACCGTGGAGAGTTGTTCGTGTTCCGGCCTCCGGAGATGGCGGGGCAGCTGTTCGTGATGCGGGTAATTGGTTTGCCGGGGGACCATATCCAGTATGAGAACAAACAACTGGTCCTTAATGGCGAGCCGCTGCCCACCGTATTCGGGAACGATGGCGAACAAGCCACGGAAACGCTCAACGAACAGCGCTATTCAGTGCAGTATTCAATGACGGCTGGGCCGGGGCGCCGATTCGATCACGTTGTTCCGGATGGGCACTTCTTCGTTATGGGCGATAACCGCGACAATAGCCGCGATAGCCGCTACCTGGGCATGATTCCCGCGAAGGATATGATCGGCAAGATCGTTCTGAACTGGTAGTGGGGAGCGAGCAAAAAAAGAAGCGCCGTGCCTGCCAGCACGGCGCCTGCTCGAAAAAACTATCCGCCCCGAAAACCTACCCGCCCAAATAGGCGGCCTTGACGCTGTCGTTGTCCAGCAGTGCGGAGCCTTTTCCGCTGGCGACGATACGCCCGGTTTCCAGGACATAGCCGCGGTCGGCCACCGCCAGCGCCTCGGCGGCGTTCTGCTCGACCACGAACTGGGTAATGCCTTCCGCTTTCAATTCACACACGATGTCGAAGATCTGCTCGATGATCAGCGGTGCCAGACCCATGCTGGGTTCGTCCAGCAGTAACAGCCGCGGCCGCCCCATCAGAGCCCGTCCCATGGCCAGCATTTGCTGTTGGCCCCCGGACAGCGTGCCGGCGGTTTGGCGCCGCTTGTCCTTGAGGATGGGAAAGCGTTGATATTGCTTTTCCAGATCCTCGGCGATGGCGGCTTTGTCGTTGCGGGTATAAGCGCCGAGCATAAGATTGTCCTCCACCGACAACCCGGCGAAGACCTGGCGGCCTTCCGGTACTTGCACGATACCGCGACGAACGCGATCGGCGGTGTCACTGCGCGACAGGTTCCGGCCATCGAAGTGGATCTCGCCGTTGGCGGGTTGCAGGCCGGAGATCACTCGCAGCAAGGTGCTCTTGCCGGCACCGTTGGCACCCACCAATGCCACGGTTTCTCCCGGGGCTATGGTCAATGCCAGCTCATGAAGCACTTCGATCCGGCCGTAGGCACTGGTTATTTTCTCGAGTGACAGCAAAGGTGTCGGTTCGGGACGGGGAGTGAAGGGCGCGGCGCTGGTCATGCCGGCACCTCCTGCGTCTCACGCTGGCGTGTGCCGCCACCGAGATACGCGGCGATCACTTCGGGGTGCTCGCGGATCTCCTCTGGAGTGCCTTCCGCCAGTTTACGGCCATAGCTGAGTACCAGAAGATGGTCGGATACCTTCATTACCAGTTTCATGTCGTGCTCCACCAGCACCACGGTGATGCCTTTCCCGGCGATCTTCTGAATCACCGATTTCAAGGCGTCGGTTTCGGTGGCGTTGAGACCGGCGGCGGGTTCGTCCAGCAACAGAATGTCCGGTTCCGCCGCCAGGGCGCGGGCGATCTCCAGGCGTTTGAGCGCGCCGTAGGGCATGGCGGAGGCGGCGTGATCCTGGTAATCACCGCAACCCACGAAGGTCATCAGCTCCCGGCAGTGTTCGCGACAGTCCCGGTCCGCCTTTCTCAGCCCTGGCAGTTTGAGCATGGCGGCCAGGGCGCCGCTACCGAGATGGCGATGGCGGCCGAGCATGACGTTTTCCAGGGCGCTCATATTCATGCAGATTTGCAGATTCTGGAACGTCCGCGCCATGCCCATTTCGCAGAGCTTGTGGGGTTCCCGGCCAGTGATGTCGCGGCCACCCAGGGTAACCGTGCCGGCGCTGGGCTGGTACAGGCCGGTCACCAGATTGAACAGGGTGGTTTTGCCGGCGCCGTTGGGACCGATGATCGAATGCACATGGCCACGCTTCACATCGAAGGACAGATCCTCGATGGCGTGCACGCCGCCGAATTCCTTGCTCAGGTTGGTGACGGAAAGCAGAGCGCTCATTGGGCACCTCGCTGCAATCGCTGGAGCACGCTGGGCAGCAGTCCCCGGGGCAGAAAAATCATCACTGCCATCAGAATGGCGCCGAACACCACCATCTCCAGCTCCTGGAAGTCGGTGAGAAACTGGGGAATGAGCACCAGGATCGCGGCACCAATGATGACACCGAAAGTGGAAGCCATGCCGCCAAGTACGACGATGGTGATCAGTTCAATGGAGTGTTCGAAAGAGGCCACGGTAGGGGTGATGAAACCACTGTAATGGCCATACAGGCTGCCTGCGATGCTGGCGTAGACGGCGGAAATAACGAACACCCGCAACTTGTATTTGGCGGTGTCCACGCCGGCCACCTGGGCGGCGATTTCCGAACCGTGCAGCGCGCGCAGTGCCCGGCCCAGTGGTGAGTCGATGATATTCAGTGCCAGCAGTACCGCCACCACCAAGACCGCCGCGGCGAGCAGATACCACAATTCCACGCCGGTGAACGTCAGTCCGGCGAACTGGTACTCGCCGAACACGCTCAGTTCGTGACCGAAAAGGGACAGCGGAGGTAGACCGATGCCGTCCGGGCCACCGGTGAGCTGCTCTTCGTTGTTGAGTACGATGGCGGCGATCACGCCCAGGCCCAGGGTGGCCATGGAAAGATAGTGACCTTTCAGGTGCAGGATCGGCCGCCCGACCAGCCAGGCCAGTACGCCGACGCCGGCGGCGGCACTGAGCAGGGCCAGCATCGGGCTAAGAGTGTACTGGCCGGTGAGAATGGCGCTGGCGTAGGCGCCGGCGCCGTAAAACGCGGCATGGCCGAGACTGACCTGGCCGGCGTAACCCACCAGCAGATTCAATCCCACCGCCACGGTGGCGGTGAGGCAGATCTTGGTCAGCAGGTCATAGTGGAAATCGTTACTGACCGCCAATGGCATCAGTGCCAGGATCAGCGTCAGCAGTAGCAGGCCCCCGTATGGGGACATCAGAATGGTTTTTTTCATCGTGCTCGCGCCCTTCATCACACCCGCTCCGCGGCCCGGCTGCCGAACAAACCGTTGGGCAGGAAAAACAAGATGGCGAGGATGATCACGAACGGCACCGCGTCCTTGTAATCGGAGGAGATATAGCCGGCGGTATAGGCTTCGCTCAAGCCCAATAACAGACCGCCGACCACCGCGCCGGTGCTACTGCCCAAGCCACCGATGGCGGCGGCGACGAAGCCTTTCAGCCCCAGCATGATGCCGACGTCATAGGCGGTGAAAGTGATCGGGGTGACGATCAGGCCAGCGGCGGCGCCGAGCAGTGCGGAAATACCAAAGGCCACACCCAGGATGACCTGGGTCTTGATGCCGGCGAGCCGGGCGGCGTCCTTGTTCATGGAGGTGGCGAGAATTGCTTTACCCAGTTTGCTGCGGCTGAAGAACACCGCCAATGCCACCACCAGCACCACGGCGATACTTAGGATCCACAGGCTTTGCGTCAACAGGGTGGCACCGCCGATGGAAAGGGACTCGGTGGCACTGAAGCGGGGCAGGGCATGATACTCCTTGCCCCAGAAAAACTGAGCCAGCCCCCGCAGGAAGATCGAAGCGCCGATGGTGATGATGATCAACGTCACCACGTCGGCGTCCCGCGCCGGAGCGATGGCCAGGCGGTGCAGTAAAATGCCCGCCACCGTGGCCAGCACCAGAGCGCCCACCATGGCCGCCGGCAACGGCAGGCCGGCTCCCACCAGTACCACTGTGCCCATGCCACCGATCATCAGGAATTCGCCCTGGGCGAAATTGATCACGTGGCTGGCGTTGTAGATCAGGGTGAAACCCAGTGCCACCAAGGCATAAATGGCGCCCAGGGTGATCCCCGAGAACGTGAACTGAAAAAACTCGCTGAACATGTTCGGTCCTGCCTGGAAAGAGGGCGGTGAGAGCAAGCATCCGGGGTGCCGTCCATGGCGCCCGGCGGGTGGATTACTCCACCAGCGTCCAGTGGCCGTCCTTCACTTCCAGAATGCGGAAGGAATCATAGGACAGCCCCATGTGGTCCTTGGCGCTCAGGTTGTAGGTGCCGGTGACTCCGACATAGCCCTGGATGCTTTCCAGAGCGTCGCGCACTTTCGCCGGATCGGTGGAGCCAGCTTGTTTGATCGCTTGCACCGCCAGTTGGAAGCCGTCGTAAGCGTAGCCGCCAAAGGTCGACACCGAACTGTTGTAACGGTCCTCATAGGCTTTTTTGTAGCCGGTGACCACGCCATGCTGGGGATCGCTGTCGGGGATGGTATCGGCCACCAGCAAGGCGGTGGCGGGCAGGCGCAGGCCTTTGGCGGCATCGCCGGCCAGTTTCAGGAAGCTGTCGGAAGCGACGCCGTGGGATTGGTAAAACGGCAGTTCGATGCCCAGTTGCTTGTAGTTCTTGGTGACAATGGCCGGGCCCTGGCCGAAGTCGAAGTTGAGTACCGCCTGCACGCCATCGGTATTGCGGATGCGAGTGAGCTGAGCGGTGACGTCGGTATCCTTCGGGTTATAGGTCTCGTCGGCCACCACCTCGATCCCCATGGCTTTGGCTTCCTCCAGGGTCACGTTACGTCCGGAGGCGCCGAAGCCGCCGGTGCCGGAGATCAGACCGATCCGGGTGAGACCGCGTTCCTTCATGTCAGTGAGTACGCGGCGGGCGGCCTGACGATCGGATTGCGGCATCTTGAACACCCATTTCTTCACCGGGGTGGAGATGGTTTCCGCGCCGGCCAGAGAGATGAACGGCACCCGCGCCTGTTCGATCACCGGCACCGCCGCCATGGTGGCGCCGGTGGTGCTGCCACCGATGATGAGATCGACTTTGTCCTGCCGCAGCAGCCGGGTGACGAAGGTGCGGGCTTTGGAGGCGTCACCGGAGTCGTCATAATGAACCAGCTGGACTTCACGGCCCAACAGGCCGCCGTTTTCGTTCAGCTGGTGTACATACAGTTCCAGGGTTTTCAGTTCCGGGTCGCCGAGAAACGCGGCCGGGCCGGTGACGGAGAGGAAGGATCCGATGCGAATGGGGTCTTCCGCCTTCGCGACCGGGGACAAGGAGGCCAGGCCCAGCGCCGCCACGGCGCCCACGGCTAGGTTCTTCAGCATTGTTTTCATTATCACACCTATCTGCGTATGCCCCCGGAGGGACTTTTGTTTTTATGCGCCTTGCCGGAGCCCGGTGGCGCGGGACGTCCATCAGCGTCCTTGTTTTTTCAGGTATAAAGCGATACGAATTTCAAGTCAAGATCAAATTTAATGTGTCATAAAAGTTGCTATATTGGCCCAAGTGGCTGTTTTATGGTGCTATTCATTGGCCTTTTATGTCTCCGGACAGGAGGGTTTGGTAGCATGTCGCGCCGCCGGAAAGGCCGGTATCACGCTGATTTGGACGCCCCGGAAAGGGCCCGGAGATAGGAAGATCGCCCAGTGGATTTGCAATGCGAGCAATTGGAACGCTTGATCGAACGTTTTCAGCAGCGCCGGCCGCTGCGTACCGGTTCTCTGATCATTACCCTGTTCGGTGACGCCATTGTACCCAGGGGCGGCGCGGTGTGGTTGGGCAGCCTGATCGATCTGCTTGAACCCATGGGCATCAATCAGCGTCTGGTGCGCACCTCGGTGTTCCGTTTGACCCGGGAGGGCTGGCTTATCGCGGAGAAAGTGGGGCGCCGCAGCTACTATGGACTCACCGCCGCCGGCCGCCGCCGTTTCGAGAAGGCTTTCAAGCGCGTTTATTCCGGTGTGCAGCCGACCTGGGACGGCGCCTGGACGCTGGTCATCCTCAACCAGCTGGATCCGGACGCCCGTCGCGATGTGCGCCAGGAACTGGAATGGATGGGGTTTGGCGGTTTGACGCCGGGCATGGTGGCCCACCCGATGGTGGACCGGGCCGAACTGAACGCCACGCTCCAGGAACAGAATGCGCTGGAAGACACCATCATCTTCGAGACCCGGGCCCAGGACAGTTATGCGTCACGGCCGTTGCGTTTGCAGGTGAGGGATGCCTGGAATCTGGAGCAGCTCTCGGAAGGGTACCGGGAATTTCTTGATCAGTTTCGGCCGCTCTGGCAGGAAATGAGCAAGCTGGAGACGCCACCGCCGATGGAGTGCTTTCTGGCGCGCACGCTGCTGATTCACGAATACCGAAAACTGCTGTTGCGTGATCCGCTATTGCCGGAAGAATTATTACCTTCGGACTGGGAAGGCCGCGCCGCGCGCCAGCTTTGCCGTAATCTCTACCGCCTCACTTACCGTGGCGCGGAGGCCTGGATGAGCGAGCGCACGGAAACCGCGGAAGGGCCGTTGCCCGAGCCGGGGGATGGTTTCTATCAGCGTTTTGGCGGGCTCGACTGACTAAACGCTGGTGGTTACAAGGCCGCTGTGGGAGCTTGCCCTGTAAGCGAATTGTGCTTTCGGGCCCAGGACATTCGCTTGCAGGGCAAGCTCCTACAGCGGGCTTCCCGGGCCGCCCTGATTCCTTATTGAGTTTTCTTGTGGGAATTTTGGTAGCACAAAGGGAATGACCTAGGCTTTGAGCTTATCTTGCTGAAATTAAAAGAAAAAAACGCCTTATTCCGGATCTTGTTCTTATTCTGTTCTTCTAATTCGATACACAAATATGGATTTGGCGTTTTGACTTGTGTCATGTCTGGGCTATGCTTTCCAACCATAGTTTGGCGTCGGAACTGCTCGGCGGATCACTGTCCGGCAGGTCTGATCATCGATACCAAGAAAAAGGCAGGACCGGATTATGGAGTTCGCCACCATTGCGTTTGATCTGGAGGACGGCGTCGCCACCCTGGCGCTGAATCGTCCGGAACGTCTGAACAGTTTCAATGAGCAGATGCACCAGGAAGTACGGGAAGCCCTGTCCATGGTGGAGCGGGACGACAGCGTACGAGCCCTGCTGATCACGGGTAACGGACGCGGTTTCTGTGCCGGCCAGGATCTGTCCGACAGGAGCGTGGTGCCCGGCGCCGAAGCGCCCGACCTGGGTTCTTCCATTGAAACCTGGTACAACCCATTGATTCGCACCCTGCAGCGTTTGCCGATGCCGGTGATCGCGGCGGTCAATGGGGTCGCCGCCGGTGCCGGCGCCAACATCGCCCTGGCCTGCGACCTGGTCATCGCCGCCCGCTCCGCCAGTTTCACTCAAGCCTTCTGCAAGATCGGTCTGGTGCCGGACTCCGGTGGCACCTGGCAGCTGCCGCGCCTGGTGGGAATGGCCCGCGCCAAGGGGCTGTCCATGCTGGGTGACAAACTGACCGCCGAGCAGGCCGCCGCCTGGGGTTTGATCTGGCAGTGCGTGGATGACGACGCGCTGCGCTCCACCGCCACGGACCTGGCTCGCCATCTGGCCGCTCAGCCGACCCGGGGTCTTGCTTTGATCAAACAGGCATTGAACCAAAGCTTTGACAACGATCTGGATACGCAGCTCGACGTGGAGCGGGACCTGCAGCGTGAAGCGGGCCGTACCGAGGATTACCGCGAAGGCGTCGCCGCGTTCATGGAAAAGCGCGCACCTGAATTCAAAGGCCGCTAAGGCTGTCCTCCCATCTGGAGATTTGCATGGCCGATCCGAATACCGCCACCGCGGCGCTGGACAGTGTTGCTTTGGCACGGCGTTGTGCCGAGTCCATGTACCAGCGGGATACCGCTACCCGCGAACTGGGCATGACGCTGAAAACGGTTTCTCCGGGATGCGCCGTACTATGCATGCCGGTGCGTGATGACATGATCCAGGGGCACGGCTCCTGTCATGGTGGCTTTATTTTCGCCCTGGCGGATTCCGCCTTCGCCTTTGCCTGTAACACCTATAACGAAGCCACCGTGGCCTCCGGTTGTTCCATTGAGTATGTGTCGCCGGGATTGCCTGGTGATGTGCTTACCGCGGAAGCGCGGGAGTTGACCCGTAAAGGGCGAACCGGTGTTTACGACGTGCGTGTCACCGGCGGTGACGGCCAGTTGGTGGCCTTGTTTCGCGGCAAATCCTACCGCGTTCGCGGGCCGGTGATTCATGATGAAGAGAGCCAGGCATAAGCGGCTCTAGGCAACGCAGACAGACTCAATGACAGAATAACGAGAAGCGGAGCATGAACATGCCATTCAACCTGGAGAATCGTTTCGATCCGGTGGAGCGGGTCAGCGTGGATGAGCTCAAGCGATTGCAAGTGGAGCGTCTTCGTTGGAGTCTCACGCATGCCTACAACAATGTGGCGTTCTATCGGAAGGCGTTCGATGACATCGGTGTTCATCCTTATGATCTGAAATCGCTGGACGACCTGCGTCACTTTCCGTTCACCACCAAATCGGATCTGCGCGACAACTATCCGTTTGGCATGCTCGCCACGCCCATGCGGGAAGTGGTGCGGGTGCATGCTTCCAGCGGCACCACCGGAAAACCCACGGTGGTGGCCTATACCCAAAACGACATCAATAACTGGGCGGATGTGATGGCGCGTTCCATCCGTGCCGCCGGAGGCCATGCCGGCGACAAGGTGCACGTGGCCTATGGCTACGGCCTTTTCACCGGTGGTCTGGGCGCGCATTACGGCGCCGAGCGTCTTGGTTGCACGGTGATTCCCATGTCCGGTGGCCAGACCGAGAAGCAGGTGCAGTTGATCCGTGATTTCGAGCCGGACATCATCATGGTGACACCGTCCTACATGCTCAACATCGCCGATGAAATGGAGCGGCAGGGCATGAACCCGCGCGAGTCCAGCCTGCGGCTGGGTATCTTCGGTGCCGAGCCGTGGACCCAGACCATGCGCGAGGAGTTGGAGAGCCGTCTCGGCATCAGCGCACTGGACATCTACGGTTTGTCCGAAGTGATGGGGCCGGGTGTGGGCATGGAATGCATCGAAACCAAGGATGGCCCGACCATTTGGGAGGACCATTTCTACCCGGAAATCATCAACCCGGAAACCGGAGAAGTGGTGCCGGACGGCGAGTACGGCGAACTGGTTTTCACCTCCCTGACCAAGGAAGCACTGCCGATCGTCCGTTACCGGACTCGCGACCTGACCCGGCTGTTGCCTGGCCAGGCCCGGCCCATGCGCCGCATCGACAAGATCACCGGCCGCAGCGACGATATGCTGATTATCCGCGGCGTGAATGTCTTCCCCACCCAGGTGGAGGAGCAGATTCTGAAGATCGAGGATCTGGCTCCGCACTATGAAATTCATGTGGAAAAGGAAGGCAATCTGGACTGCGTGACGGTACGGGTCGAACGCAAACCGGAGTCTGGTGCCGAATCCACCGACGTGGCCAAAGCACTGCAGCAGCGGGTGAAAACCCACATCGGTATCAGTACCAAGGTGGAGGTGGCCGATACCGGCTCGCTGGCGCGTTCCGAAGGCAAGGCCAGACATGTTTTTGATCGACGGCCGAAGTAGCGGTGTTGGACGCGGAGCGGGGTTCCCGTCGAAGTTGCTGGTGGTTGCATTTCGAATCGCTCCCATCCGAAAAGCAAGCTCTATCGGACACCTTATCCTGGGGCGACAGAGTGTTCGTCAGCGGTGCTTTGTTGGGGCAGGGGGATCCGTGCTTCCATACAAAATTCGTAAGGGGCGCCTGTCAGACAGTACAGTGATAACTCGCCATTGAGCTCCAGAATGCGTGTTCGCATGTTGCTCAGGCCGCGTCCGGGGAGTCCGTCCTGCCCCTGGGTAAAATGGGAGCTGTCGAACTCATTGCGGAGAATCAAAAGCAGCTCGCCCCGCTGATTCAACTCGGCCTGGAAAGTGAGCTGTGTTGGCGCGCCATGCTTGAGAGCATTGGTGATCGCCTCGTCCAGAACCCGGCGCAGGTTAATGTAATGACGCGGCGATAGGTAGATGTCATCCAAGTCTCCCGATATCGACCAGCTCAGGTCGAACTCCGGTGCCAGCCGTTCACGAAGGTCGCCATGCCAGTCCTCGAACAACTCCTGGAGACCATAGCGGCGTTTATGGTCGAGAGCATAGATTGCCTCTCGTAGCGCTGACAGAGCGCTACGTGCCAACCTTTCGTTGCGTTCATTCGGGGCCTTGTGAATCAAGGTCAGAAGCCGGCCACCAACATCATCGTGCAGATCCCGCATGATCCGCTGGCGCTCCTGGTTGGCGCCGGCCTCCCGGGCCCGTCTTACGTTGTTGATCCGTACCGCGGTGGAAATCAATGCCTGGGCTATCTCTTTGTCCCGGGTACAGTAGAGTCGGCGGCCGCCTTGACCGTAGAGCAGACTTATGCCCCCCGAGGCATCGCCCAGTGCGGGAACAAGCAGGCGGGCGCCGTTGCCGGCCAGGCGTGCTTGTTCAATGGTGTCGTCGATGCGGTCCAGTGAGAGGGGCTGGAATACCTGTCGAAGCAGGTCCTGCCAAAGAGGTGAAGTGCGGTCGTCGGGGCTGGTATACAGGGCTTCCACGAAGGCGGGGATGTGGCGCTCCATATTGACTTCGGATGAAGCGGCGAGCCGCCGCCAAAGCCATTGCCGAACGGGAAAATAGATCCAGCCCACCGCGATGACAGAGAACGCCAGGGCGTGCGCGTGGCTCAGGCCGAAGGAGGTGACCACCAGAATATCCACAAGGACGACGGTGAGTCCGCCGAGAAACCAGGCCCATGCGGTGAACCACCAGCGTTCCAGATGGAAAAGACGGTAACGAAGAATCCCCAAGGCGAAACCCAAGTAAAGTGTTACCACCAGTCCGACCATAGTGGAGGGGTTCGCGATTGGCGGTGTCTTGAGTACAACGGGTAGAAAATAAACCACCAGACCAGCCCCCATGGCGATAAGAATTGAAAGGAAAAACCAGCGTAATGCGGCTCGGTCCGTGGGGTTGTTCCGCGCCCCCCGCCATTGCAGAAAAACGAGCGCCGTGCCCAGCGGATAGTAAAGAAGCAGGGGAAGATAGTAGCTGTGCAAGGGCAGATCAAAAATCTGAAGATTCTCATTCGTTTGCTGAAGGACAACGGCGAAAACCAGAAAGAAGATGAGTTTTTGAGAATGCTTCAGTGGCTTTGGGTAGATAATCAGAAGAATCAGAAAGGCGAGAAGGAGAAGGTGCACCCTGATATGGTTCACTCTCATAAGCGTATCGAACTGCCATCTCGACAAGGCGAGTTCTCTCACTTCCCACAAGCTATGTTGCCAGGTAGCCAGAAACATACCCGCGCCGGAGATTGCCAGAAGCCGGGCGGGCCAGTTTCTTGGCAGAAAAACCCACACTGAAAGTGCGATCAGAAGGGCAATAAGGCCGTATGAATGTAACAGCCAGAATGTGAGCGGCAAGGACGAGATCGGGCGGCGAGGCGCTGGTTTGAATGTCAGCTCTTCACCATCGTTGATTATCAAGGTAACGAAAGGGGCATCAAGGGCGTCGGCCAGTTGCCCCTCTTTATCAAGATAAGCGTTGTAGGCATCGAATGTCGGCTCCGCATGAGGTTGTAAGTGGTGATCATAGTTATCGACTGAGATCGGCGTGTTTTGTAGTAACAGCGCCCTTACATAATCGCCTGGATATAAGCGGCTGGCCAAAGGCCCCCGTTGGTCAACTCCGGTAACCTGTAACCCGTTCATCCCCGAGGGTGTGAACTGTACGCCAAGCCAGGGGCCACGCAGCGCCAGCCATGCGGAAAGCGCAATCGCCATAAATAGAAAAAGACTGACGGCTAAAAGGGTCTGTAAGGGCGCGACCCCCCATCGCGAAGGTTCGGAGGTCACTGTTTATAGCCCCCCGATGTGTTGCTTTCGGATCTGTTCCGGTGCCTGGCTTTCCATGGACCGGATTGGCAAAGGCTGTGAGCGGAAAGACAGTGAGGTCCGGTCTTCGGTGGTGCAACGGCGGTTGGCTCAGTTTTCATTTGTTTTCCAAATCGTCGCAGGAAGAGGGTACATATATCATATTCTTTCTATTTCAAGAATTTATGAACATGATGCCGCGGTAAGGCGCTCCGTTGAGAAAGCCGGAAGTAGGAGTTGGTATGCCGTGGGGCTGCTTTTTTCAGGCAATAGGTGTTGCGACCCTGATCGTGGCGATGGAATTCCAGGTTTGGAATTGAAAACTTCCTTCCAGCTCTTCAGCGCGGGTTTGCATATTGTTTAACCCTCTTCTTGGGATCCCGCGATTTTCCTCCTGACCGATGGTCACACCATCGTTGCCGATCTCGAGAAGCAGGTGGTTTCCATCAATATGCAAGCTGACTTTAATGTAATTTGGAATCGCATGCTTGAACGCATTGGTAAGTCCCTCGTGGATGATACGGCTAAGATTTATTCGTTGGCGCACGGTTATGGTTTGTTCAGGGTCAATCTTTCCCATTAACGACCATTGCAGTGGTACGGCCATTTCGTCACAGCGTTGACAGCAAAGGTCGTGCCAGTCATCAATGCTGTCAGCCAACCAGTTCAAGGATTCCTGGTCGAGCGCTTGCAGTGCATCACGTAAGGATTGCAGTGCGTTTCGGGCGAGACTTGCTTGCCGGTCGTCGTTCGCGTTGTGCAGAACACTAAGTATTCTGCCACCAACATCGTCGTGAAGGTCGCGCATAATACGGCGCCGCTCGGCTTCAGCGCCGTCTTCTCGTGCCCTGACCGTGGACAGGGCCTGTTTGCTCATGGCTCTTAACAGGTCCGCGGTGCGCAGATCATCGGGGCAGAAAAGGCGCCGGCCGTTATCGGCGAACTCAAGCTGAAAGCATGGTTCTCCCGTCTCGAGGGGAGGCAAAATAAGCCGCGCACCATCTGTGGATACCGCTACCGAGGCGCCATCGGGATGCTCAGTCAGTTGACGAATGGCAAGCGGTGAGAAAGTCTGGTTCAGTAAGTCTGGCCAGGCGGATAGAATGCTCCCGGCGCTATTGACAGAAAATAGTTTGTCCACCAGCGTCTTGAGGGCAAGATCGAAGTTGCGCTGTCGGCTTTGACCTAACCTGTGCATAAGACCCTGCCTTAAAGGAAAGTAGAGCCAGCCTGCCAGTACCAGAGATAGCATCAGGGCGATATCTCCGGCCAGTCCTAGACCGAAGATGAGTGTCAGGTCGAGCAGTACAACCAGAACGCCGCCGAAAAACCATAGCCAGGTTTTGAACCACCATTGCTCCAGATTAAAAAGACGGTATCGGGTCAGACCGGCCGCCATACCCAAATAGAGGACCAAAACGGAGACGAGACTGAGAGATAGTGGAATGCCGCGCTGTCCACCCAATGCCGGCGGTAGAATAATCAATGATGTAAGCAATAGGCAGCCTATGAAGATAGATATGGCACACCATTTCAAGGAGGCTCGCTCCAGTGGGTGGTCGCGTGTCAGGTGCCACTGTCGTCCAAGAACCGCAACGCCGGAGATAAAGCCGAATACAATGACCGAGTAGATGCTGTATCGGGGAGAGGCGCCAATCTGTAGCTGGTCCGCGAGCCAGGCCAGGACGCCGAGGAAAAGTATCAGGTAATGGACCGGAAGGCGTGATTGCCGAAATGGATAGACCCAGAAAAGAGCGGTCAGGGAGGCACTGACCTGTAAGACGGCGAGGTGGTTAACGGACATTGCCAATGCCAGAACGTAGCCGCTGATGGCGAGCTCGCGCCCCCCATAGATGCCTAATGTTAAAGTGGTAAGAAAAATGCTGATACCTGATAGGAGGAACAGTCGCGTTTCTATCCTTCCGGGACTGTAGGCCCAGATTCCGGCGGCGACCAGAAGAGCCACCCATCCATAGCCCGCTTTTACCAGAAAGTAGCCGATGGCCCTCTTGCTCGGGCGGCTATCCACCTGAAGAATGATTGCGTCTTGACTCTCGGTGATGACCTTTAGCTCGCCTGTTCCAATCTCCTTAACAAGTTGGTTGTGCTGTTCCAGTAAGGCGTTGTAACTCTGGTAGGAAAGTAAATCCGGATCTTCATGAATGGTGTCCGCGAATAGTGGGATCCGGGAACCATCGGCTCTTTCCACGGCGATCACCTTTTCGCCGGGGCGGATCCTGCCGGCATTGGGGGCTTCGGTGGAAACGCTGGCCACAGTCAGAAGGCCGCGCTCCCTATCCGCGTCCCAGGTGATGCCAAGTTGAGGGATGCTTATCAGATAGCCAGCGGACAGCGCGGTGGCAAGCAGTGCAAGCAGTGTAATGATGATGAGGCGTTGCTGCGGCGCGGCTCTTGTCACTGATGTGATCATGTCTTTTCAACCTGGCCATAAACCTTTGAGAACGTCGAGACGTTATTCTCAATATGTCTCTTCCTGGCGTGTTTTGGGAAACAATGGAGGGAAGCGCTTCTGAGGCTGTTGCCGTGTTTGCCTGGTCATGTTCTGGCGTACCGCTGGAACTGCGCCGCCGCTTCCGTAGCTCATAAATCCTGGTTTATAACGCCGAGGCGTACAGCTTGCAGTGCCGCTTCCGCACGGCCAGAAACACCAAGTTTCCGGTAGATGGTCTTGGTATAGGTGGCGACTGTATTGGCGGTAATATCCAGCGCCTCGGCGATATCGGTTCGGGTAAAACCCCGTGCCAGAAGACGGAGTACATCGGTTTCTCTCTGAGTCAGCTCAGGAGCTTCCTGTGGTGCCGTGGTGCGACGAAAATGGCGAAGAATTCGCCGAGCGACACTTGGAGATAAAGGGGGCTCGCCTCGGGCTATGCCCTGCAGCTGGGAGAGCAGCCGCGCCCTGGGTTGGTCTTTGAGAATATAGCCCAGGGCACCGGCTTGCAGTGCGGCAAACAGGTGGTCGTCATCATCATAGATCGTGGCCATGATGATATAGGTGTCAGGTGATGTCGCTTGCAGTTGGGCAACCAGGTCCAGACCGTTCCCATCGGGGAGGCTGATATCGACCATGGCCAGATTAAAACTGTCTTTACTGGCTTTGATGCTCGCACTGCTCAACGTGTCAGCCATCTCAATGATAATGCCCGGGAAAGCTTGCCGCATCAGGTCGGCGAGCCAATCTCTGCTCTCCTGATGGTCTTCGACGATCAGTGCTGTTTTCATGCGTGTCCCTGCCTCCCCCAAATATCTGCATATCTATACCACAATCCAATGACTTTAATCATCTGGACTACTGTAGTCCTGGCGTTGCCATCGGCCGATCCCCTCTTTGGGGGACCCCATTTGAGGGATTGGGGCGCACCGGGGTAGCTCCTATGCTCGGAGGATGTCAACCGCACAGATACTGAGGCTGGAGAGAGGATGGCCAAATGCTCCTCCATTGCAACAGGTCGAACCAGGAGAGTGCCAATGAGTATCGCGAATGTGGTGTCCCGATTCGGTGTGATACTACTATTTGCTCTGGTTGGGGCCTGCGGAGGAGGAGCAAGCCGAGACGGTGGCGCAAGTCCCGACGGAGGGGGCTCGCGTGAATGGCCAACTGCCGGAACTCCCGCACATACCGCCGAAGGTGGCTTGGATCTGACGGTCGTTAAACCCGTCGCGGGCGAGGCCTCACCTCTTCAGGTGCTTGAACTGACCGGATTGCCCAGTGATTTCGAGATCGCGGATCTGTATGTGGAGTTCTATGTAAAGGAGGGAGAGGCTCCACTGAAAGGTCAGGTTGATGAATTCCGTCTTCTACCGGTTTTCGAGCTTGATCAGACGTTCTTTCTGGCCATGCCGTTACTGGACGCCGAAGGTGCCGTCATCGTATGGAGACTGACTGACGGAAATAGTACCAGTGAGACGTTTGAGACACAGATTGATGCCTTGCCACCGCCAAGGGTTGGTAGCGTCGATACGTTACTTGAAGGCGCGGAGGCTGTGCTGCGGGAAGCAACCGAGGCGCTGGGGCGCAGTTATCCCGATGAATGGGAAGGTTGGAGTGACAATCTAGACCAGATGCCGGTTCACCTTATTCCCTTGTGGCAAAGCTGGCACGCGATGTTTGATAAGCAGAACGAGCTGGCCTGGATCAATCAGCCCATGCCCGACGACGTCAGAGTGATGCTCGAGCGAGTTCTGGCAGCGCAGCCGATGGATGAGACGATGTTTGGAATGGCTGCCTACTTCGCTGAAGGGCACAGTCTTCTGAATGATGCATCCGATCTTTTGCCAGTGCGCACCAATAGTGGTGTGTCGGCAAGAAGCTATATGCGGTATACGGGGGAAGAGCCCGGCAGAATCATCAGACAACAAGGGATGATGCCAATAGGGAATGCGTTGGCGCTGGCGGCTGAGCTGGAGAAGTATGATCAGGCCCGGCGGTCTCTACGTAACATGGGCCTTTTTGATAAGTATGTGGGTTCTTATATCTCCGCTGTGGGTATTCTGGCGGCATTGCCGGTTGCCGCTGGGACCGGAGGCGGTGCAGCGGCGGCAATAACAGCCGCCCGGCGCGAGCTGATGGCAAAGGTATCCAACATCGTCTTGTTTCTTTCTCGAGTGAACGGCGTCGCCAAGATTACGTCCCCGTGTTGTATCGTCTCATTGGATGTCACGCTTGACCCGAAGAGTGGCCAGGTTACCGAGGACATGCCGGAAAGTCAGATCTGGCTCAATGACGCACGTGCCAGGGCGGAGAGCGAGCCGGTAAACATAACTCGGGATATTGCCGATGCCATCGTTAAGGATGCCGCGAAGATGATATCGGTAGGAATGAGCAAGGAACTGGCAGAAGTGTACGGTGACGCTGTTCAACGATCGGGGATTGTGGGGGATGTCGGTGGTAAAATTATTGACTACGCGGCGAGCGGTATCGGCAAAAGGTTTCTGGCTTCTTTCCCCGTTGGCGCGGATATGTCGTTCTTCTGGAATGATGTCGATTTGATGTACGGCGAACCGCAGAAATGGCTCGAAGTTGAGGCAGCCAGCCTGTCAGGAAGCGCTGATCAATCCATTGTTGAGCAAACACCTACCGGGCAGCACGAAATGGCGTTTCGGCTGCGTACCCCCCAGGCGTTCCATCTGCAAACCTCCTTGCTTCGTTTCAACACACGGCCAGAAGAATTACCTGCTGTCGCGCCAGCGATAACAACCAAGCGTATCTCACTGGACTATCTCGATCTTAAGTTCAATCCGTCGGTGCTTCGGGTTGAAGATGGGCCCGTGGATTTCTCTCTTACTCTGGAGAACGCCTCATCGCTGGGTGTTGGCGGAGGTGAGGATTACATCGATGTGAATGCCTTTCTGAACGGGTTCGCGGTGGGAAGTGTCGCGTATCACGGCCGTAGCGGCGCGGTGATGCACTTTACTTATATGCCGCCAGAGGGCGGATTTCCAGAAGACCTGTTGCTGGAAGTCGAAGCAAACGTGGATCTGGATACAGGAATACGGGCACCTTCTCACAATCCTCCCCCCCGTCGCGGCGTTCTGCTTGTTACGGGAGGGGAAGGCACTCAACGTCTGGAAATATCCCCACCCTCTAAGTGTATCCAGGAAGGAGAGCAACAACAGTTTACCGTGACCGGACTGGGTGGGGAGCCTGTTCCGGTTAACTGGAGAGTGGATGGTCCAGGGTGGATTACCGCGGAAGGGCTTTACACGGCGGGGGAGGCTAATGGTACCGGCCAGGTCGCCATTACCGCCAGTGTGCAAGGAAACGATACGATCACTGCCGTCGCCCATATGACAGTAGGAGACTGCACGTGTTGGTGGGATGGCCAGGTTGGTGGGGATTTTCAACAGCAGGCCGTGGGCGAAACGCAATGGATTGAGGTGGATGATCAGAACAGCATCGTCGCGATGAAACACCACAGTGGCGATTTCTCGCTTCTGCATCTGGACTTATCCGAAGACCCTATTGCTCCGGGGGCTACTGGAACATATCGGGCGGTGGTACAGCCAGGTCATTTCGGTAATACCCTGCCGTCGGCCAGAAGTGTCTGGTACAACCCCTCGTCCCAGATGGCGGATGCGGCTGGCCTGACACCGATACCAAAGGCGATCGTGCAGGTGACGCGGCATGACATGTTGAATTATCCGGATGATATGGGCGTTGCTGATGGGGCACGTATGCTGGAAGCGCGGGTGACCGGGACGGTTGTATACGAGTGGTTGGAGTATGAACCCAACCGTATCGAGCGGGTGTCGGGTAACTTGAACGTGGGTATCAGAGGAAGCTACTGGATTGACCTTGGCTTTGGTATCAACTGCAGTCGCGGGCTATGAGCCCGGATCCTTCCGATTTATTAATCCTTTGCGCTGGCCCGCCGTCGGAGAAGGCGGCAACGGCATACTACTACTTCTGACTTGGTGTCTCCTCGCCCAGTACATACCGGGCCGTCCGTGGTTTGCAGACGCGCCCCTTCGATTGCCCGGATTTATAAAGCTTCGCTGATTTGTACCCCTCCTTTGGGGGACCCCGTTTGAGGGATTGGGGGAAAGGGGATGACTCTCTATGCTCTGACCAATATTCGACTTGTCGAGCCGGCTGCCGCACCTGATGGGCGCAGGCCAATCGTGAAACGGCGATGAAGGGATATGTCCTATGAAGAAGGAAGCTTGGCTTTTGCGGCACCTAATCGGTGTGATCTCTTTGGCCGTCGTACTGCCGGTGAGTGTGGAATCGGCATGGGCCGATACTCTGGAGGGGGTACTGGAAGGGGAGTCCCTGTCCTGGCATGTGCTGCATGCCGATGATGCATCCACAGCCAGCTTTTTCAGCATTGCTCCGGGGATGACCAGTTATCAGATACAGGGGCATCGGGAAGAGAGATTCTCCGTGGCCGGCTCGATCAGTCTCTCCTTCACCGTCATGAATGGAAAGCTGTTGGCGGAACCCGAGGTGTCCTTCTTTCCCGAGAAAAAACTCTTCCCGATGTACAGCAACGAAGGACAGGGAAAACTGACTATTGAGCATCTCGAGAATGGGGGTGTGCCGAGAGCAAAGGGGCGCTATCAGGGCACCCTTGTACGTCTGGAAGGGGTGGGTAAGGACGCTGACCGTAGCGATACCTTGACGCTGGACCTGCTCTTTGACGTGCATCTGCGGGCGGATGACTGACGTGGGGCCGTGCCTGTGCCTGGGGCTGACGAGCCATAAGGGGCTTCTGATCAGAAGCGCTCGCCATCAAGGTGTTAGCCGTGAAAGGGCGCTACGAAGAGAGATGATGAGTAATCCGATATTGAAAACACATGGCCCGTTGGGGCAAGGGAACATAGGGAGTAAGACCATGAATAACTATGGAAAAGTAGCAAAGACCACATCCTTGCTGGTGTTGAGCGCGGCAATCGCGGCGTGCGGTGGCAGTGGTGGTTCCAGTAGTGGCGGCAATGGCCCGGGAGGCGGTGATTCCGGTGGTGGCGGTGGTTCGGATGGCGGCTCCGTTAACGTTGTCACACAGATGCCTGAGGATGTGTCCGGCTTCGCCGTGACGGGGAACGAAGAAGCTCTGTACTTCACCCAGGTAAAAGGTTCCCCGCAGGACGGCTCCGGTCTGTATATGGTGGAAAGCCTATCCGGGCAGCCGCAAGTGGAAGATGTGGACGTCAATGTGGGTATTGGATTTCATGATGTGACGGACATGGATCCCAGCAACATGAGGTTTATTAGCCGCCACGAAAATACTTTTTTTACCTTGTTCGAGGCGGACGGGTCAGCGGGGGATCTGGAGAACCTGAGATCAAGTTTTCTTTTCTATGCTGATGGCTCGGAGGAGGATCATCTGGGCAATGGTTACCGCCGTGTCATGGTCAGCCCGGACCATCTTGTTCGTACACCGGAGATGGTGACGAATGCGAAGAAAGCTCCACAACTCCAGCCGAGCCGACAGGTCCTTCATGATCTGAACGACGCGGGCCGGACTTGTCTGCTTGATCCTACGGATAATTTTAACAAAAACTGGAAACAGATCTGTCTGAACCACGGCATGACCACCCCGCCAGGACAGCTTTTTGACATGAGGGTGTTCGCGGCGACGCTGGATCCTCAGGCCATGAAAGGGGAGGGTTACCTGGCCATTGATGATGATAACGTGCTGCGCTTTATCGGCAGGGATCTGCAGAACCTGGGGCCTGTTCTTGATGCGGACACCGGTAATCCGGTAACCGATATCATGGAGGCTGCGGACCTTCGCATGCGCTCGACGGAGGGCCACCAGTATGTGGTTTTGTATATTGAGGATCGGGATCATCCCGAAGTCTGGCTGTATGAAACGGATGCGGCGGGGGCCGGAACCGTCAAGCGGGTAACATCGGCTGAAGGTGAGCCGCTGTTGATGGGGCACAACGTGGCCAACGTGCTTCAGATTCCCGATGACCGGAATGTCACCGTTATGAATGGCGAGACCTTCTTCCTGTATGCCGATGTGGAGGGCGATATAACCAGTTCATCGGTGAACCTGATCCGCCTGAGCGGTGATACCTGGTCAATAGCCACCACGATCGAGGGCGGAGCTTTCATGGGGGGCACCGCGACGACGTTCTTGATGAATGCCGGTGGACATCTGGTTATGGAAAGCAACGAGGCTGACGGCGGCAAGGAAGTGATCGCCCTGCTTCCGGATGGTTCTGGCCGTAAGGTCATGGACGCCCGGGGGAATGGTGTCTTCCAGTTGAAATTTGATCGGCAGCCCGTGCTGGGTACCAGCGCCAATGGCGAATGGCTTTTTTACAACCGATTTGAAGATAAAAGTACCGGCGAGACCCAGTGGAGCCCGGTGGCGGTGGCGTTGAACCCGGCAACCAATGAGCGTTTGGATATGGCGGGCTGGACCTGGGTGGGCGCGAGCTCCAACGGCAAAGGTTCCCTTGATATGCGTCACGGTAGTGAGACTCTGGCTCAGGTGTTCATGGTCGGGCCGAATACCGAGCTTGCGGCATTGCAGGCGGATGACCCCATGGCGGGCAAGGTGAACTTCGGAGCGTTGCCTGACGGCGTCACCGCGGCGCGGTTTAACGGTGTCGGTCCGGGGCCCCGCCGCTTGCTTTGGGCGATGAGCAACGATGACGACGAGGAGGATTACCTCTGCGTGTGGAGCCAATGCACCTACGATGTGCTGTACCTGGATGTGCGTGACGAGGGTTCTCTGCAACTGCTTACCGAGAGCTCCAGCTCCCATTTGCAGAGCCCGCTGCCGAAGTTCTAAGAGCTTGGCCATGGCACGATGGGGCGTCCGGTGGACGCCCCGCATTACGCATTCACAGGGAGGGATGACAATGTCATCTCCAACGTTTTACCGCGAGCCGGTATGGCCGTGGCGTGTCTGGGGTCTGGCTCTGGTACTGATGGCGCTGGCTGCCTGCGGCGGTTCGTCGTCCGGTGATTCTTCTTCTTCGCCATTGTCACCTGAGGAAGGAAGTCCGCAGCCGGAACAGCCTTCTCCGTCTGAGCCCCCGGAGGAAGAGGAGCTGCCGGAAGGAGGGCCTTTATTGGGCGCGGTACAAAAAGGGCCGTTCCAGGCGGGGGCTAAAGTAACGCTGGTTCCTTTGCGGCATGGGGTTCCCGTGGAGGGCGCTCGCGAGCTTGAGACCACGGTGGACGAGCGCGGCCGATACACCTTCTCCGGTACAGGGCTTGAAGGGCCGGCGCTGCTGCGGGCCAGCGGATATTGGTTCGATGAACGTAGCGGTCAGTACAGCGGTGAGCCGGTCACTCTGCGGGCAGTGGTGAACGTCGCCGACGGTGAAGCCAACGTTAATGTGTTGACTGATTTGATCAGCGAACGATTGCAAAAGGCGCTGGCCGATAATGACGACGATTATCCCACCGCGCTATCCAGCGTGATGGCCGATTATCGCGAGCTCACGGGCTTGAACCAGCCTCCGGGATTGCTCGATATGCTGAAAGGGTTTATCCAGGGAGAAACGCTGGATGTTGGTTATTACCAGGAATCCCGACTGCTGCCATTGATCGCCGCCGCCGCGGCGGAAAGTGCCATGCCCGGTCTGGCCGAAGCGCGCTCGGGTTTCGCCATTGATGGCGCGGACAATGAAAGCGCCCGGGCGTTCTGGGAAGCCATGTGGGAGGGGTACGCCTCCTTGGTGGCGGAGCATCATGATGAGACCACACTGCTTGAACATCTGCAGGCGCAACTGAACGGGCAGTACCCTCTGGCCGCCGGAGAAACCTTTGCGCCGGCTGTCCTGGGCGGGATGCGCAGTGTGCTGGTGGGCAATGCGCCAAGTTGCTCCCAGGGGCCGAATGGCAGCAATGATGATTTCAACAGGCAAATCTGCCCGGGAGCCGGAGCGCAGGATGTGTTGGTGGGAGAGGAGTACGGGGCAGCAGGGTTTTATCTGGATGCGCCGGCCGCCGCCAGCTACGTGGTGCGTTTGAGAGTGCCGCACACTCCTGACAACCGCAAGATAGTTCTGGAATATACCCCTTCGGGCCGTGTCGGTTATGGTGATATCGCCGAGCAGTGCAGCGGTTACGACGCATGCGATGTGGGAACCCGGGCATTGCGAGAAGGAGAACGGGTTTTCTTTCGTATCAGAACCACGGGAAAGGCGCGCACGGTACAAGTGTTGGCGGAGCGTTTGGGTGATGGCCACCCTGTTCAGCCCATGGTGATTCATCCCAACCGTGCGCCCTACCGTGGGTGGGCAGGCAGTAAGGATGGTTCCGCCTTTTCGCAGAGTGCCTACAGCGGCACCGCTAACGTCAATAGTTATGCGCATTACCTGTTCTATGTGGGCTCGGGCAGGCGAACCTTGTTGGTGGACGACTTCGTATGCGGCGGTGTGCCTTCGCCTCTGGGGCATCGTATGCATTTGTTTTTGGCAAAAATGACGTCCAAAGGTTACGTCGCGGTAATGAACGACTCGACCTATTCCTGTGACGGTCTTCGTCACGAGATCGGCGGCGGTGAGACGGGCGTGTACTACCTTAGAGTCCATCCTGATTATTATGGGACGGCATCGGGGCATAGCGCCACATTGCGCTATGACTTCCGTATCCAGCTTCAGCCCTGGTCAGCCACAGGACCGGAATGACGGGTTGGCCCGGTGCGCGAAGTGGTTGCGCACCGGGCTTCTGCCCGAGGGGCATCCGTTGAATTCAACCATGCTCCTGTAACCAAAGAGCCAGGGCGCCTTTATCGCGCACCCCCAACTTCTGGTAGATGCGGCTGATATGGCTGCGCACGGTGGTGGGGGAAATATTCAGGGTCCTGGCGACATGTTTGTGACTTTGGCCCTGGGCGTACGCCCAGGCCACTTCCTTTTCCCGTTTGCTGAGCGCGGTAACCACGCCGGGCTGCGCACACACCAAAAGCCGGGCGCCGACTCGTTCCGAGGTCAGGGTTATTGTCTTGCCCCGGTAACGCTTGGATGCCCAAAGAGAAAGAATGACGTCTTGCGGCAGTTGCCGGTGCGCCGAGGGCCCCCACTCGTGAGTAACCAGGGTGGTGAAGTCCGGTAGCACGGCATGTAGCAATCCTTTGGTGTCCACCAGCGCCGCCGGTGCCCGAAAAGTGGACAGATAGTGCTTGTCGTTATTGCAGGCGGCAAGGAACAGGTGCTGAGTGACCAGATTCTTGAATTCCACTTCCCTGGCGCTGAACCCCGTATATCGATGGTCCCGTGCCAATGTTACAAAGATATGCAGCCCGGTATGGGGATCGATCTCCATGGTCGAGATCATTTGCCGTGCCTGATAAAGACGCCAATGCTCGTTATAGGCACGGCTTTGATAAATGTTGGGGATCTGGTTAAGCGACCAGGTTTTGCCGGTATTGCCGATGACCAGGTGAGCGTATAGGTCCTCTTCCTTGACCGCTTCCCACGTGTCGAACAGCGTATCGGTCTGGTCAAGGATGGTCGCGGTATGCAGTTCCCGGCTCTGGCCATCTCCAGTGCCCCAGATGGCGAAATCAAAAGCAACATGCCGGCGTATCTCATCCAGCGCCCAGCGCTGAAATTGCACGGGTTCAAGATGCATGCTGGCATCGTGTACCGTCAGTAAAAAATCACTGATTTTATGGAGCGACATACCATGGTTCCCCCGTCCCTTTGGGGATTGAGAAGCGGTGAGCACCGCTTCCGTTGTCGTTGTTCCCCGATTAAGCGTTGAATTGCGCTGGCTCTGTTCCCTTGAGTCAGTGTAGTACATTTGCAGGATGTTGTGTCGGGTGTTGGCGGCGTTAGATTTTCCCGCGAGGGATGAGCGTTGTCAGAAAGGGGGAGGCGGGAGCCGGCATGTTGAGCGCATTGATCGTTGAGGATCATGAGGAAAGTCGTGATTGGCTGGCGGGGCTGTTGGAGGAGGCATTTCCCGATATCGTCGTTGAAAGCGTGGGGACCTTGGCCGGGGCGGAGGCGATATTATCGGTTCGGAGCTTTAGTCTGGCACTGGTTGATATCAGTTTGCCGGATGGGTGTGGCGTGGATTTGGTGAAATCCTTGAACCGAAGCGCCCAGGAGACCTATGTGGTGATGGCGACGATTCATGATGATGATGGACATCTGTTCGCCGCGCTTCAGGCGGGCGCGCATGGATATCTGCTTAAGGACCAGCCCAGGGCCCGATTGCGCTCTCAATTGCAAGGGATCGCCCGGGGCGAGCCACCGCTTTCACCAAGCGTCGCGCGGCGAATGTTGCGACACTTTCGGCGTATGGAGAGCTCGGCTGAGGAAGTGCCGGACCTGAGTGAACGTGAAACGGAGGTGCTGCGTTTATTGGCCAGGGGATTCACCCGTACCGATATCGCGGGGGCGTTGGGAATCGCGGCCAGTACGGTGGCGACCTACACCAAGAGTATCTATCGGAAACTGGGCGTATCCGGCCGCGCCGAAGCGGCGTTGCAGGCGGCGCGGCTTGGTGTGGTGAACAGCGATCATTGAACACGGTGCTGAATCAAAGCGTTACGCGGAGTCCCAGGATCCAGTTCCGTACCGCTGCGATGGCGGGTTCTCGCAGCCTTTCTTTCGGATAGACCAGGTGGAACGGCTGCGCCAGAAGTTCCGGTCCGAACGGTTGTACCAGACGGCCACTGCGCAATTCATCCTGAATCAACTCCCGGCTCATCAATGCGACGCCCTGACCGTCCAGGGCGGCGCTGACGATGTGGGTGTCGTCCGAGAGCGCCAGACCGGCATCGATATCCAGCCCCGCTACCCCGGCCAGTTTTTGCCAGGCGGGCCAGCCCAGCGCCGCGCCGGAAGCGGTGGTGGGGTGGTAGTGCAGCAGAGTGTGATGATGCAGGTCGCTGTGCTGGCTGATGCCCAGCGCCGGACTGCAGATGGGAATGAAGACGTTATCGAACAGCTTTTCCGCTTCCAGTCCGGGCCATGGGCCATGGCCATAGCGGATCGCCATGTCGGCGGCGATGCCATCCAGTGGTAGAACGTCATAAGTCACCTGAAGGCTCAGATTCAGGTCCGGCTGCTTTTCTCTCAGATAACAGACATTGGGCAGCAGCCAGCGCGCCGCCACCGACGGGATGGTGGACAGGGTGACGCTTTGTCGCTGTGGTGTCTGTCGCAATCGTGACGCCACGTCATCAATCGCATCGAAGGCGTCGGTGCATACCGCCCGCAGCGCCTGCCCCTGGGCGGTGAGAGTCAGTTGCCGCGGGCGGCGTATGAACAAGGGCACGCCAAGATGCTCTTCCAGTTGTCGCAACTGGTGGCTGATCGCCGTGGGCGTTACCGACAGCTCCTCGGCGGCTTTCTTGGCGCTGCGCAGACGTGCGGTCGCTTCGAAGGCGCGCAGGGCGGACAGCGGGGGCAGGTGTCGGGCACTCATGGATGCTGCCTTACTTGATGGTAAGATGGTTGAGTTTTATTTGTCAGAATCGACAAATAAACGTCGTTTGTCGCGGTTATCAGGCTCTGGCTTTATGGGGTTCGTGTCAACAAAGACTGAATTAACCTCATTCATGAAGGAGCAGGACCATGACCGCTTTATTGCATCTCGATGCCAGCCCCCGTCCCGGCCGTTCAGGGACCGACGAGCACGGCTCCCATACCCGCCGTCTGACCGACCATTTCGTCTCCCAATGGCGCCGCCAGCGGTCTGGAGATGCGGTGATGCGCCGGGATATCGGCGCCCGGCCACCGGCGCTGACCACGGTGGAGTGGATCCAGGCCGCGTTTACCGCCCCGGACCGTCATCAGCCCTGGATGCGGGAGGTGCTGGCGGAAAGTGACGCCCTGGTTCAGGAAGTGCTGGATGCGGACATTCTGGTGCTGGGGGTGCCCATGTATAACTTCAGCTATCCCGCCGCCTTCAAGGCCTGGATCGACAACATCGTGCGGGTCGGGCGGACGGTGGATTTCGATCCGTCCAATCTGGAGGACCCGTTCACTCCGCTGCTTGCCGACCGGCCCCGCCGTGCGGTGATTCTGTCCTCACGGGGAGGCTTCGGCATGAATCCCGGCGGGCCGCTGGCGCATTTAAACCATCTGGAAGCGAGTATTCGCACCGCGCTGGGTTTCATCGGCATTGAACGTTTCCACGAAATCGCCATTGAACACCAGGAGGAGGGCGGCGAGCGCCTGGAAGCGTCCATCGCCGATGCGCTGTCCCGGGTGGATGCCCTGGTGGATGAGCTCCAGTGGAGCCGGGAGACGGTGCCGGCTTGCGCCTGATCAATAGGAGGGCAGGCCCGGTAATAAGCAAAGGGCCGCGAGGTTCTGGCATCCGGCTCTTGTGTTGCGGGAGGCGCGCGGCAACACTGGAGCCCGTCTCCGCCGTCAATGCCAATGCCAATGATCACCGTCGCTGCTTATACCGATCCGCTGCAAGCCCATCTGGCCCGCGGTCGCCTGCAAGCGGAAGGGATTCAGGCGGAAGTGGTGCACGAGCACCACGTCTGGGCCAACTGGGCTTTGTCCAATGCCCTGGGCGGAGTCAAATTGCAGGTGGCCGAGGCGGATGCGGAGCGGGCCCGGACGGTGCTTGGTGAACTGGCCGAAGGGGCCTTTGAACTGGACGAGCCCGAGGCCGACCGCCCCCGCTGTCCACGCTGCGGCGGCCTCACCGGCAGTGAACTGAAGATGCGCTGGCGGGTGGCGATGGTGGGGTTTTTCCTGTTCAGCCTGCCGTTGCCGTTTCGCCGTCGTGAATACCAGTGTATTGACTGCGGTCAACGCTGGCGGGGACGGGATGACGAAGACTAGCAGAGGAAGAGGAACGGCAATGTACACGGGACAATGTTTATGCGGCGGAGTGCGGTTTCGCATCAAGGGGGAACTGGCGTCGGTGCAGGTCTGCCATTGCGCCCAATGCCGGCATGCTCAGGGCACGCCCTTCGCCACCAACATTCCGGTCTCGACCAGCGCCTTCCTGCTGGACGCCGGAGAGGCGCTATTGAAGGGCTTTGAGTCTACCCCGGGCAAGGAGCGGGTGTTCTGCGGCCACTGTGGTTCGCCGCTGTTCAGCCGCCGGGCCGATCTGCCGGATGTGGTGCGGATCCGCGCCGGTCTGATCAACGAGCCGCTGGATGTGCGCCCGGCCTGGCATTTCTTCACCGCCTCCAAGGCCAATTGGTGGCGGATCGACGATGATCTGCCCAACTACCCCGAGGGCTATCCCGGGCATCGTTGAGCGCGCCGGATTTGGCTCCAGCCCCCTGGGCGTTTATCATTTGCCGCGCCGTAGAGACCTTAAACGGGCTCTTGCGCCTTCGCGGCGGTCCGTCCCTGTCCGCCCGGATCATTCAGAGGTACCACCATGTTTACAGGTATTATCGAGGCCCAGGGCCATATCGCCGCCCTGATTCCCAGCAACGGTGACGTGACCCTGCGCATCCGGAGCGCCGACCTGGATTTCGCCGATGTGCGGCTGGGCGACTCCATTGCCGTCAATGGCGTGTGTCTGACCGTGACCGAACTGGTCGGCGGCGACACCTTTTCCGCCGATGTCTCCGGCGAAACCCTGGCGCTGACCTCACTGCAACAGCTCAAGGCGGGCAGCCGGGTCAATCTGGAGAAGGCGATGACGCCCTCCACGCGTATGGGCGGTCATTTGGTCAGTGGCCATGTGGACGGTCTTGGCAAGGTAGTATCCCTGACCCCCGATGCCCGATCCGTGCGCATCGACATCGAAGCGCCGGCGGAGCTGGCTCGTTATATCGCCAAGAAGGGCTCGATTACAGTGGATGGCATCAGCCTCACCGTGAACGAGGTGGATGGCCGGGTGTTCTCCCTCAACATCATTCCCCACACCCAGGACGTGACCACCATTCAGGACTGGAAAGCGGGCACGCCAGTGAACCTGGAAGTTGATATCATTGCTCGTTACCTGGAGCGGTTGCTGCTCGGCGAACGGGCGGCCGAGCCCGGTTCCGGCGGCATCACCATGGCGATGTTGGCGGAACACGGGTTTGTGAAGTAACACTGGTTCTCCCCGTATGCACGCACCCTCCTGGATTCGCGTGTAAGCGTGTTGCGTGTCAGCTTGAAGGCGAATTTTTATGCAGCTCAACAGCGTTGAAGAACTGATCGAGGATATCCGCCAGGGCCGGATGGTGATCCTGATGGACGATGAAGACCGGGAAAACGAAGGCGACCTGGTGATGGCGGCCGAGCACGTGACCGCCGAGGCGATCAACTTCATGGCCAAATACGGGCGCGGGCTGATTTGCATGCCCATGTCCAAGGAACGCTGCGAGCAACTTGATCTGCCGCTCATGGTGCGCGCCAACGGCAGTGGTTTCGGTACTAAGTTCACCGTCTCCATCGAAGCCCGTGAGGGCGTCACCACCGGCATTTCCGCCGCGGACCGGGCGCGCACCGTGCAGGCCGCCGCCGCCCGCGATGCCAAGGCGTCCGATATCGTCCAGCCCGGACATATCTTTCCGTTAATGGCGGAGCCCGGCGGTGTATTGCGCCGCGCCGGCCACACCGAGGCCTCCTGTGATCTGGCGATGATGGCGGGGTGCCAGCCGGCGGGGGTCATCTGCGAAGTGATGAACGAAGACGGCTCCATGGCCCGGCGGCCGGATCTGGAGGCGTTCGCTCAGGAGCACGGCCTCAAGATCGGCACCATCGCCGACCTGATCCAGTACCGTGCCCTCAATGAACAGACCGTGGAACAGGTCAGCGAGCACCCGCTGGCGACCTGGTACGGCGACTTCCGCCTGGTGGCATTCCGCGACACGGTGGACGGGCACGTACACGTGGCGCTGGTAAAAGGCGAGATCACCGAGGACCGGGAAGTAACGGTCAGGGTGCATCAGGTGGACCCGCTGCGGGACCTGATGAGCGCCAAGATCGACGGCCGTACCGGCTGGAACATGCACCGGGTGCTGGATGCCGTGTCCCGGGCGGAGTGCGCGGTGGTGATCATTCTCGGTCAGGACGACGAGTCGGCGGCACCGACCCTGAATCGGATCGAGGCGTTTTTTGATGGCACCGCCACGCAGCCGAAGGGGCAGTCCCGGGCCTACCGCAACATCGGCACCGGCTCGCAGATTCTGACCGCGCTGGGCGTGCGTAAAATGCGCCTGCTCAGCTCGCCAATGAAGTTCAACGCGTTGTCCGGCTTCGGCCTGGAGATCGTGGAATACGTGGAAGCGGAACAGTAGACGCTGGACGCGAGAAGCCGGACGCGAGACGCTGAACCTCAAAAGCGTGAGGCGTCGGGCGTCTGGCGTCCGGCCATCAGTAGACACCACCGTAAGCACCGGCGTTACCCGGTGCGGTGGGTTAGCAGGATGGAATCATGCAAGACATCAAAACCTTTGAAGGCACCTTGAGCAATGTGGGCGGCCGTTATGCCCTGGTGGTGGCGCGTTTCAACAGCTTCGTGGTGGAAGCGCTGCTGGCCGGCGCCGTGGACACTCTGGTGCGGCACGGCGTGGAACGCGCCGATATTGAAATCATTCGCGTGCCGGGGGCCTGGGAGCTGCCGGTGGCGGTGAAGAAAGTGCTGGAGAAGCGGGACTACGACGCCGTCATCGCCCTCGGCGCGGTGATCCGCGGTGGTACCGCGCATTTCGAGTACGTCGCCGGTGAAGCCGCCAAAGGCATCGCCGCGGTACAAAACAGCACCGGTGTGCCGGTGGCGTTCGGTGTCCTTACCGTGGACAGCATCGAACAGGCCATCGAGCGCAGCGGTACCAAGGCGGGCAATAAAGGCGCGGAAGCTGCCTTGTCCGCTCTGGAAATGGTTTCTCTGTTCAAGGCCCTTTAATGACCACTCCCGCTTCGTCCTCCACCCCCGCCGCCCGCCGCAAGGCCCGGCGTTACGCCTTGCAGGCGCTGTACCAATGGCAACTGGCGGGGACCACGCTGAGCGATATCGAGGCTCAGTTTTTGGCCCAGAACGACATGAGCAAGGTCGATCGAAGCTATTTTCATGATCTGCTCCACGGCGTGCCCGCCCGGGTCACTGACCTGGACGAATCGCTGAGGCCCTTTCTGGACCGCCGGGTGGAAGAGTTGTCCCAGGTGGAGAAGGTGATCCTGCGGATCGGTGCCTTCGAACTGCGAGAACGCCTGGACGTGCCTTATCGGGTGGTGATCAACGAAGGTATCGAACTGGCCAAGGTGTTCGGTGCCGATGATTCCTTCAAGTACGTCAATGGGGTTCTGGACAAGCTGGCCCGCCGGGCGCGCGCGGCGGAAACCCGGCCCGGCGGTGCCGCGCCCGACGATCAGCCGCCCTCCTGACGCGCCTTTCCTGACCTTTCGTTCATGAACAGGAGCTGGCATGGACGAGTTCGCTCTCATCCGCCGCTACTTTCATCATCGCCAGGGCGAGGACGTGGTCCTCGGCCCCGGCGATGACGCCGCCCTGCTGTCGCCGCCGGCCGGTGAGCAACTGGTGATGACGTTGGACACCAGTGTCGCCGGTCGTCATTTCCCCGAGGATATGCCCGCCGCCGATATCGGTTACCGCTGCCTGGCGGTGAACCTGTCGGATCTCGCCGCCATGGGCGCCACGCCCCGCTGGTTTCTGTTGTCCCTGACCTTGCCGCAAGCCGATCCGGACTGGTTGCGCGATTTCAGCGCCGGCCTGTTCGAACTGGCCGATCAGGCCGGTATCTCTCTGGTGGGCGGCGACGTGACCCGGGGGCCCTTGAATATCGCCATCCAAGCCACCGGCTCGGTATTGCCGGGGCGCGCGTTGCGCCGGGATGGCGCGCGGCCGGGCCAAACTCTGGCGGTGACCGGTGCGCCCGGGCTGGGCGGGCTGGGGCTGCGTCACTGGCGGGCCGGTATGCGCGATTCGCAAAGCGCGCGGCATTTTGCCCGCCCGCGCCCCGCGTTGGAGTGGGGCGCGGCGCTGGCCGGGCGTGCCGGTGCCGCTCTCGATGTGTCCGACGGCCTGCTGCAAGATCTGGGGCATATTCTGAGCGCCAGCGGTGACCTGGGGGCGGAGCTGGTGCTGGCGGACCTGCCGGTGAACGACGAACTGGCGGCGCTGGAGGCGGAAGACCGCTGGGCGTTGCAGCTGTCCGGCGGCGATGATTATGGTCTGTTGTTTACCTGGCCGGCCGGTGTCGCGGTCCCGGAAGGGGCCCGGGCCATCGGCCGGATCACCGATGGCGGGGGGGTGCAATTGCATTATCCCGATGGGCGGGTGAGCGACGCGGAGCCGGGCGGCTGGCGTCACTTTTAGCGGTATGGATATATAACCATGGATATCGCCAATCCGGTCCATTGGCTTGCTTTCGGTTTCGGCTCGGGGTTGTCGCCAGTGGCGCCGGGCACCGCCGGCAGCGCACTGGCGTTGCTATTGTGGTGGTGGCTGGCGCGTTTGCCGGTGCCCTGGTACTTGCTGTTGGTATTGGCGTTGAGTCTGGCCGGAGTGTGGATCTGCGGCAGTACCAGCAGCCGGTTGGGGCTGCATGATCCGTCGGCCGTGGTCTGGGACGAATGGACCGGCCTGTGGCTGGCGCTGGCCGGTCTGCCCCGGCGCTGGTGGTGGGGGACCGCCGGGTTTGTGCTGTTCCGTCTCTTCGATGTGATCAAGGCCGGGCCGGTGGGCTGGGCGGATCACGCCTTGCCCGGCGGTTGGGGCATTGTCGCGGATGATCTGATCGCCGGGGCGATGGCGCTGGTGGTGCTGTGGTTGTTTCGCGCCATTGGGCAGCGGCGTTCGCCATCGCCGTGACTGTTTATGGCGCAAACTGTGGGAGCCAGCCTGCTGGCGAATATGGCCTTCGGCGTTGGGATATTCGCTTGCAGGCAAGCTCCTACAGCGGCTCCGTAGCCCCTTCTGTTGGCAGCGAATGCCCCGTTTACGCCCGATTGGGCAGGGCCGCGTCCAGTCGCTGCAAACGGTCCCGAATCTGACGCTCGACCCCGGCGGCATCCAGGCCGTGGTCGGCCAGCAGCGCTTCCCGCTTGCCGTGGTGGACGAATTCGTCCGGTAGCGCCAGATTCAGCACCGGCATTACCACGCCTTCATCCATGAGCAGCTCATTCACCGCGGAGCCGGCACCGCCCATGCGTTGATGATCTTCCAGGGTGACCAGCAGGGTGTGGCTGGTGGCCGCGCCGAGGATCGCGTCGCGGTCCAGCGGCTTGACCCAGCGCATGTCGAGAACAGTGGCGTCCAGGGCCTCGCCCGCCTCGCGGGCAGCTTCGCCCAGAGCACCGAAGGACAAAATCGTCACCGGTCCCTTGCCTTCCCGCAGCACCCGGCTTTTGCCCAGTGGCAACGGTGTCATGTTGTCTTCAATAATGGCGCCGGGGCCGGTGCCGCGGGGATAGCGGACCGCCGCCGGTCCCTGGTGCAGCCAGGCGGTGTAGAGCAGTTGCCGGCATTCGTTTTCATCGCTGGGCGCGGCGATCACCATGTTGGGTACGGTGCGCAGGTAGGCCAGGTCGAAAACACCGCCGTGGGTGGCGCCATCCTCACCAACGATGCCGGCGCGATCCAGGCCAAACGTCACATCCAGATCCTGCAGGGCGACATCGTGGATCAACTGGTCGTAGCCCCGTTGCAGGAAGGTGGAGTAGATCGCCACTACCGGTTTCTGGCCTTCGCAGGCGAGACCGGCGCCCAGTGTTACCGCGTGCTGTTCGCAGATCGCCACGTCGTGATAGCGGTCCGGGAAACGGTCACGGAACGCCACCATGCCCGAGCCCTCGCACATGGCCGGGGTAATTCCCACCACCCGTGGATCGCGCTCGGCCATGTCGCACAGCCACTGGCCAAACACGTCCTGGTATTTCGGGCCTTTGGCCTTGGCCGGTTTGGCCACTTCCACCTTGGCTTTGGGCTCGATCTTGTTGAGCGCGTGATAGCCCACCGGGTCCGCCTCGGCGGGAGCGAAGCCCTTGCCCTTGGTGGTGTACACGTGCAGAAGCTGCGGCCCTTCCAGGTCACGCATGTTCTCCAGGGTGGCGGTGAGCTCGTCCAGGTCGTGGCCGTCGATGGGGCCGATGTAGTTGAAACCGATGGCCTCGAACAGCATGTCCGGGCTCACCATGTTCTTCATGCTCTCCTCGGTGCGACGCACGAAATCCCAGGCCGCCGGCATCGCCGACAGCACTTTCTTGCCCCCTTCGCGCAGCGCGATATAGGTCTTGGAGGCCCAGATGCGGGCGAAATAGTTGGCCAGACCGCCCACGTTGTGGCCGATGGACATGGTGTTGTCGTTGAGGATGACCAGCAGATTGGCGCGGGTGTGGGCGGCGTGGCTGAGAGCCTCGAACGCCTGCCCGGCGGTCATGGCGCCATCGCCGATCACCGCCACGGTACGCCGGTCCTTGTCCCCCTGGCGGGCGCCCAGAGCCATGCCCAGGGCGGCGCTGACCGAGGTGGATGAATGGCCCACGCCGAAGGTGTCATAGGGGGATTCGCTACGCTTGGGAAAGCCGGACAGGCCATGCCGCTGACGGATACTGGTCAGTGCTTCGCGGCGCCCGGTGAGAATCTTGTGCGGATAACACTGATGGCCGACGTCCCATACCAGGCGATCATGGGGCGTATCAAACAGATAATGCAGTGCCACGGTCAGCTCCACCACGCCGAGGCCGGCGCCGAAGTGGCCGCCGCTGCGGCCCACCGCGAACAACAGGTAGGCACGCAGTTCGTCCACCAGCTGCTCGAGCCGGTGCGGTGCCAGCCGGCGCAAATCCGCCGGAGCGTGGATGCTGTCCAGCAGCGGCGTGGCCGGGCGGGTGAGCGGGATGTCGGTAAAGGTCTTTGGCATAACTGCCTCTGAACGGAGCTGCGATGTTCCGCCGCCGGCGGCCGGCCAAGGCCGGGCGGGTGCGGAAAACGTCATTATAGCGGGGTTGAGGCAACCCCGTCAGTGACCGCGGCGGACGATATAATCGGCCAGATCGAGTAGAGGGCGGGCCGCTTCTCCGTGGCTTTGCAAGTGCTCGCGGGCCTGCTGGCAAAGGGTTTGGGCCCGTTCGCGGCTGGCCTCCAGACCGATCAGGGCGGGGAAGGTGCTTTTACCTTGTTTTTCATCCGAGCCGCTGGGCTTGCCCAGATGCGCGGTATCCACGGTGACATCAAGGATGTCGTCCTGAATCTGAAACGCCAGGCCGATGGCGTCGCCGAAAGCCAGCAGAGCCCGCTCCAGGGCCGGATCCGGGCGGTTCGCCGCCAGATAACCCAGGTGCAGACTGGCGGTAATCAGGCGGCCGGTCTTCAGGTAATGCATGCGTTCCAGGGCACTGACCTGCTGCAGGCGGCCCTCGGCCTCCATATCCTGCATCTGGCCCCCTGCCATGCCGGCGGCCCCGGCGGCCCCGGCCAGGGTGCGCACCATGCCGGCCCGGGTGGCGGCGGGATAATCGCCGGCGCCGCCAAGCAGTTCGAACGCCAGCGTGAGCAGAGTGTCGCCGGCCAGAATAGCGGTGGCCTCGTCGAAGGCGCGGTGACAGGTGGGCTGGCCGCGGCGCAGGTCGTCGTCGTCCATGGCCGGCAGATCATCGTGTACCAGCGAATAAGTGTGGATCAGTTCCACTGCCGTGGCGGGGACATCGGCCTGTTCCGGCGTGCCGCCGCTCAACTGGCAGGCGGCGTACACCAGCAAGGGACGAATCCGTTTGCCGCCGGCCAGGGCAGCGTAGCGCATGGCCTCGGCGAGGCGTGGCGCATCGCTGTCGGCGGGTTGCGGCAAATAGATGAGCAGAGCCTGCTCCAGGCGGGCGCGGGTGTCGTCGGCGAAAGGGCCCAGGCCCGGTTTGTCACTGGCCATCGGGGGCCTCGAAGGGGGCCGGTTCGGCGTCCGGATCCTGTTCCAGCAGGATCTGTACTTTCTGCTCGGCCCGGGACAGCGCCTGTTGGCACTGGCGGGTGAGTTTTACCCCTTCCTCGAAAGCGCGCAGAGACTCTTCCAGGGTCATCTCGCCGGATTCCATGCGTTCCACCAGGGCTTCCAGGTTATCCAGGGATTCTTCCAATTGCGGGACTTGCTTGGCCATCGTTTTCCTCCGTGGGCGGCGCAACGTTAACGGAGGCGCCAGGCCGGGTCAATCGGTGGCGCGGAGCCTGGTGCCGCGGAGAATCGGGGGGGTGGGAATGAGCAGACGCCATTGATTCCAAATAGGTCTAACAGGGGGCTTCCGAGGTTTTGGTGGGGCGCCTATAGTGAAATGCCCGCTGGCCGCCGCAAGCCGCTTCTTCCTCTGATCTCCTTTCCCTATGGCGTCTCGCTTGCGGTACCGGCGGGGGCTCTTTCTCCCCGCTCGTCTCACCTCAATTCCCTCTTCTCTGGACCGCAGAGGCCGGTTCATTCGGGTCATTCCAGGCTTTTTTTCTGTCCCCTTAATTCGGGTGGTTTATTTCCCTCCGCCGTTCCCTTTCGATAGGAAAGTCGGCCCGGCCGACAGCAAACAATAATAAAAGAGGGGACAGAGCGATGGTGGGCGCCAATTCCACCTACGAGATCCATGTGTTCATTGGTTGTGCTCTCGCTGCTGGTGAGGAGGCGCAAGACAAGAGGGTGGGGGCCTGGCAGCCGCTGATGGTGTTCTCCCGCCAATATCGTCTTTGTGGGTACCACGATTATTCGCGCATGGAACGGGTGGCCAGGGAACATGGGTGGGGCGAGGTTCTCGTTGCCCGGGATGGGGTTCTCATCGAAGGGCAACTGCACCAGGCCCGGCCGGCGGTGCGTGACGCGTTCGAGCGGGCGCTGACGACGGGCGGGTCGGTGCTGGTGTACACGGAGTGGGAAGGCAGCGGCTTGCCACTGTCCCAGGGCTGACAGGCCCTAAGCGGCGGAGGGATCGGCTTCCTGCAGGCGATAACCATAGCCGTATACAGCATTGAGCTGCCAGCCGTGTTCCGGGGTCAGCCCCAGCTTGCGGCGGACACGGTAGATATGTACATCCAGTGTGCGTGACGAGAACTGCTCGTCTTTACCCCAGACATACTCGTATAGATACGCTCGGGCCAATGGGCGGCCAAGATTGCTGAACAGCAGAAAGGCCAGCCGGTATTCCTGGTGTGTCAGCTTGATCGGCTGACCATCGCGGTGAAGGGTCTGGCGATTCACATCGAACACGATGTTGCCGTGGCTGGGATCTTCCTCACGTCCTTTCTCCACACTCAGCGGCCCGTTGCGGCGGCGTAGCACGGCGATGGCCCGTGCTTTCAACTCCCGCGCCCGGAACGGTTTGTTGATGAAATCCTCTGCCCCTCCGGTGAGGGCCTCGACCACGTCCTGTTCGCTGTTGCGTACAGTGAGCATGATCACCGGAGGTGGCGATTCCAGGTACGAGGTGAACCAGGTCAGAACTTCCAGCCCACTGCCGTCCGGCAACTCCCAATCGAGAATGGCCAGATCGAAGGTGTGGCGTTTTGTCGCCTGGATCAATTCCTTGCAACTGGAAAAAGTGGAGATCTTCAGTGTGATTTTATGGCGCCCCCATGGACCAGTCAGGGCCTGACTGACCTGGGCCAGTACCGCAGGCTCGTCATCCAGTATGGCGATATGCATGGTCCCTGTTCCCTCTCAAGTGACACGGTGCATTGTTATATGGAGTTCAGTTATATGGAGTCATCTTTCCCTGGCGCTGATGAAATTTCCCGGCGCGCCTGTGCGAATTGTCATCCGACCCGGGCCGCAGCGGGGGATCAAAGCGTTATTTTTATTAATGTTTTGCATCCACGCCCTTGGCGCACTTTGCAACAGGGCAGGATCAGGCATGTCCGGGGCGGCTTTGCCCGGGCGGAATGTTAGGGCGGTGAACCGGCAAAGTCATCCACGATAAGGCAAAAATTGTTAATGCATTTTATGCTTATTCGAATAAATGGAAAGAAAGAATCTGATGTTAAAGTATTAAAATGCTTTTCATTTATAGGTATTTAATCGTACGTTCCGTAATAAATATAAAACAACTGTCAACGGAATATGAACAATGGTTTCGGACTGTTGTTTGTTTGTTTCTCCCCATCCATTCTCCTCCCCCGCAGTCTGCCGACCACGTCACATAATCGCATTTCTTAGTGGCGCTTGGTACTGAACCCACCGGGCAAAGTGCCGGGGCGGCAGGCCGCAAAGCCGCGGAACGGCTCCCGAACAGGCGTGCCGGTCCCAAAATACGTTATCAGGATGGGATGCATCTGTTATGAAAATGAATAAAACCGCTATTGCTCTGGCAGTTTTCGGCTTGGCCGGTGCTGGTTCCGCTCTCGCCGCGGACGGCACCATCACCTTCAACGGTAAAATTACCGACCAAACTTGTGAAATCACCACCCCGGGTGGCACCGATTTCACCGTAACCCTGCCGACCGTGTCTGCTCAGACGCTGGCCGCCGCCGGTGAAGTTGCTGGTCGTACTCCTTTCGCCATTAACCTGTCCAACTGCTCCGCCGGGCAAGTGGCGACCTATTTCGAACCGGGTCCCACCGTGGACTTCAACACCGGTCGTCTGAACAACCAGATCGACGCCGCCAGCAATGGTGCCACCAACGTTCAAATCCAGCTGCTGGGTGAGAACAACGGCTTCCTGCCGGTGCTGGCCGCTGGTGCCAACGGTGCGCAAACCAACTCCCAGTGGGTAACGGTTGCCAACGAAGGCGACGGCGCTGACCTGAACTACTACGCCGAGTACTACGCTACCGCCGCCGCTGGCGCCGGTGACGTCTCCACCAGCGTTCAGTACACCATTATCTATCAGTAACTCCCCCGGTTTCCGCGGGCCGGCCTGCCGGCCCCGGATACCTTCTTGTCTTTTTTCCAGGTTTCGGGTGGTGGCTATGAAGCGCTTTTCCCTATGTTTGTTGTCCTTCGCATTGCTGGTCACGGGCGTTGCCGCACAGGCCGCCGTGGTGATCGGCGGTACCCGGGTGGTCTATCCCGGTGGCGATCGTGAAGTCTCGGTGCAATTGACCAACGACGGCGAAAACCCGGCCCTGGTGCAAGTATGGATCGACGCCGGCGATGCCGACGCCGCTCCGGAACAAAGCGATGTGCCTTTCATCGTGCTGCCGCCGATTTCCCGCGTGGAAGCCGGCAGTGGTCAGGTTCTTCGAATTTCTTTCACCGGTGGCAAGGTGCCGCCGGAAGACCGCGAATCCGTGTACTGGCTGAATGTGCTCGACATTCCGCCGGCGCCGAAAGGGGAAGAGGGTATTCCCCAGAATTTCCTGCAGTTGGCGGTTCGCTCGCGCATCAAGTTGTTTTACCGGCCCAAGGGGTTGAGCGGTAAAGCCAACGACGCTCCGGAAAAACTGCAGTGGTACCTGTCCCGTTCCGGCGGGCAAGCGGTACTCAAAGCAAAAAACCCCACGCCTTACCACGTCACCGTCAGCCGTCTGGACATTCTCCGTGGAGAAAGTGAGCAGGTACCGGTGCCCGTGGACGAGGGCATGATCGCCCCCGGTGGCAGCCTGGAATTCGCCTTGCCCGCTAGTGCACCTGCCGCAATTGGCCAGGTGCGCATGACCACCATCAATGACTTCGGTGGTCGGGTAGCCCGGGATGTGCCGGTGGGTCGTTGATAGAAAAACGCCTGAACAAAAAACCATGGACGCGGGGTGTCTCATGAATCAAAAGTGCGTTGTGTCACGCCGGATTACCGGTCTGAGTGCCGGTGCCCAACTGTTTGGTGGCCTGGCTCTGCTGACTTGGACGCAGGCCGTGTTGGCTCAAACCGAGACTCAGGTGGCGGCGGCCTCCTTCAATAGCGATTTCCTTCGCGGTGGCGCCAAGGATATGGATGTCTCCCGTTACGCCCAGGGCAATCCGACTCTGGCGGGTGACTATTATCTGGATGTCTACGTCAATGGCTCCTGGAAAGGCCGTAATGAGCTGGCCTTTCGTGCCGCCCCCGGCGAAATCAACGCGCATACCTGTTTTACCCTGGGCATGTTGTCCGGCTATGGCGTGGACGTCAGCACCATTGACGGTGTTGGTGACGCGCTGAGCGACGAGTGCCGCTCCCTGGAAGGCTGGTTGCCGGGCGCCCAGGCTCGCTTCGACAGCAGCAACATGCGTCTGGATATCAGTGTTCCGCAGGCCAATATGCGCCGCAGCGCGCGCGGTTACGTGGACCCGGCGTTTTGGGACCCGGGCATCAATGCCGGTTTCCTGAGTTATAACTTCAACGCGTTGCGTACCGAGACCCATTACGGCGGCAATGACGACACCTACGACAATGCCTATTTGATGCTCAACAGCGGCATCAACATCGGTGCCTGGCAATTGCGGCATGATTCCAATGTGTCCCGCCGTGACGGGCAGGGGACAGAATGGCAGAACACCGCCACCTATCTGCGCCGGCCGATTCCCTCGATTCGCGGCATGGTCACCGTGGGCGACGCCTACACCGAAGGCAATCTGTTTGATTCCATGGGATTCCGCGGTGCCCGTCTGGCGTCCGATGACCGCATGCTGCCGGATTCGCTGCGCGGCTATGCGCCTACGGTTCGTGGCGTGGCGGAAAGTAACGCGGTGGTCGAAGTGCGCCAGAATGGTCAGGTGATTTACCAGGCCACGGTGCCGCCGGGGCCGTTCGTCATCGACGATCTGTACCCCACCGGTTATGGCGGCGACCTGGAGGTCACCGTCACCGAAGCGGATGGCCGCATCCGCCGCTTCAGCCTGCCCTTTGCCTCCGTGCCGCAGATGTTGCGTCCGGGCATCTCCCGTTACAGCGTCACCGCCGGTAAGGTGCGCGAAACCAGCCTGGATGATGATCCCTGGTTGATGCAGGCCACCTACCAAAAGGGTCTGACCAACCGGCTGACCGGTTATACCGGCGCCACCTTTAGTGATGACTACCAGGCTTATCTGGCCGGTGTCGCGGTGGGGACGCCCGTTGGTGCCTTCTCCGCCGACGTCACCCACGCCCGTACCGGGTTCGATCGCTATGGCGATCGCAATGGTCAGAGCTACAAGCTGGGCTACAGCAAATTCATGCCCGATACCGGCACCAATGTGACGGTGGCGGCCTACCGCTATTCCACCTCCGGCTACCTCGGGTTGCGTGACGCCATCATCGCCCACGATTACGAAGACCGGCAGTTGGGTTTCGACGCGGTACGCCGTCAGCGCAGTGAATTCCAGCTCACCGTGAATCAGACCCTGGGGGCTGGTTGGGGGGCGATGTACTTCACCGGCTCCGTTCGCGATTACTGGAAAAGCGAAGGGGAAACCACGCAATACCAGGTGGGGTACAACAACAACTACGGGCCTTTCCACTACGGTTTCTCGGCGCTGAAGACCGAGGACGAATTTGGCTACGACGACACCCAGTACAACTTCAACTTCTCGGTGCCGCTGGACAACGTGGCCGGCAACGCCAGCCTGATCGGCTCCGGAACCATGCGTGACAGTGCCTACGAGAGCAGCCGTCTGGGTGTCTCCGGCAGCACCGGCGTGGACGGCAACATGACCTATAACGTGGCGGTCAGCCACCAGGATCAAAGCGGCGCCACCGGCGAACTCAGCGGTGAATACCGGGCGCCCTATGCCACGCTGCGGGCCTCTTACAGCCATAACGACAACTTCACTCAGATGGGTGCCGGTGTCAGCGGCAGCATGGTGGCGCACAGCGGTGGTGTGACGCTGACGCCTCAGCGTGGCGAAACCATGGTGTTGGTGGAAGCGCCGGCGGCGGCGGGCGCGCGCGTGACCAATATGTCAGGCGTGCGCATCGACAAGCGCGGCTATGCGGTGGTGCCTTATGTGTCCCCCTATCGTCTGAACTCGGTGACCCTGGATCCCAACGACATGTCCACCGAAGTGGAACTGAAGACCAGCAGTCAGCAGGTGGCGCCTTATGCCGGGGCCGTGGCCAAACTCACTTTCGATACCGTCAGCGGTCAGGCGCTGCTGATCAAGGCCAAAAGAGCGGATGGCAAACCGGTTCCGTTCGGGGCTGAAGTGTACGACGAAGCCGGGCAGCCGGTGGGTCTGGTGGGGCAGAGCGGCCGGGTCTATCTGCGCACCGAAAAAGAAAGCGGCCGCCTGAATGTGAAGTGGGGCGAGGAAGAGGCCCAGAGCTGCGACATCGACTATCGCGTGCCGGAGTCCGACGAGGACGCAAGCGCGGCCCGCGCCTACCATCATCTGGAGGCTCGCTGTGATTAAACATCTGTTCCCGTCCACGCGACGCATTGCACTGGTACTGATGGCGGCCCTTCTGCCTTCTCTGGGGTGGTCCGCATGTAACGTCCGTTCGGGCATCGTGCCCCAGGACATCAAAATGACCATGGGGCAAGTGACCCTGACACCGAATGTGCCGGTGGGAACGGTGCTGGCCATGCAGGAATTTCCTATCTTTCCGGTCTCTAACTTCGCCAACTGTACCTGGGGGTCGGGCTACATGATTGGCCAGACCCTGATCGGTAACCCGAGCACCTATGATCCGCAGATCTATACCACCAACGTTCAGGGCATTGGCATTCGTCTATCCCGGCGTATCGAAGGGCTCAGCCAGACCGTGGTCTATCCTCACCAATTGGGCCCGTGGAGCAATACCAATCTGAATCTCAGTGAAGGGTATTTCCGGGTGGAGATCATCAAGATCTCGGAGCAAACCGGGTCGGGAACACTGGTATCGGGGCAGTACACCCGTTACTACGCTGACGGCACCGGGGCCGGGCGCCCGATTCTGACCTCCACGCTGGACGCCAGCGCCATCACCATCGTCTCCTCCGCCTGCGAGGTGGATATGGGCTCCCGAAATATCGCCGTGGACTTCGGTACGGTGTCCCGTTCCATTTTTGCCGGTGTCGGCAGCACCAATACGGAAAGGGAATTCCAGGTGGGGTTGTCCTGTGTTGGTCCCAGTCATGGCCAGGATTCGGTGAAGCTGTCTTTCGGCTACACCCCGGATCCCAGTGGCGCCGCTGGCGTGATCAAGATCGATGGCGGCACCGAAGCCGCCAGCGGCGTGGGTATACAACTGCTGGATAACCGTACCTCCACGCCCATCGACAACGGTGACCGTGTCGAACTGGGTACGGTGACGCCGGGGGATCATCAATTCCAACTGCCGCTGAAAGCCCGTTACTACCAGACCGCGCCCACCGTCAACGGCGGTGAAACCCGCGCGATCGCCACATTCACCATCGAATACAACTAATCGGCTCTAACGCCAACAGCGAGGGAACGCGCCGATTCGGCCCGAGGACAGGGCCTGATGAAGAGGGTGGACCATGCAAGGCGTAATACAGAACGGGGTGATCGGCGGCCTGCTTGGCGGGCTGCTGTTCACCAGTACCGCGATGGCTGCGCAGCCGCCGGCCGAGGCGGAATCTCCACCATCTCCGGGCTATCACATAGTCCGTCCCGGCGACACACTTTGGGACATCGCCGAATCCTATCTGGGGGATGCCCGGGCCTGGCGCCGCGTGCGTGACCTCAACCACCTGTCCGACCCCTACCATTTGCAACCCGACACCAAGCTGATACTGGAGGAAAACAGTCCTTTGAGTATCGATGTGCTTCACTTGGAGGGTGAGGTCTGGGCCGAGGACGTTGGCGGAAATCGCCGGCCGCTGCTGACGGGCATGCAACTGGATGCAAGCCAGTCGGTGGTTACCGGTCCTTTCGCGTTTGTATCCCTGCGTCTGGAGGATGGTTCCCAGGTGGTTCTGCCATCCAGCAGCCGGATACGGTTCGTCAAGGAGCGAGAGCGGGGCGTTGTTCGTGTCCGCCTGGAGCGCGGCGCGGTGGAGTCCAAAGTCACCTCCCGTCCTGGTGAAGAGCATTATCAGGTGGAAACCCCGGTAGGCATCATCGGTGTGCGCGGTACCCATTTTCGTGTGCGCGAACAGGCTGGAGGCGCTACCACCAGTGTGCTGCGCGGGGCGGTGGCGATCAGCCATGATGGACGCTCGCAAGGCCGGGTGCGTGAAGGTGAGGGGGGCCGTCTGGACAGCCGGGGTCGGCTGACCAGAGCGGCGCTGTTGCCCGCGCCCACCTTGCTGCCTGATTGGCGTGGCGCTGGCGGAGTCCTGCACGCCAGGGTGAAATCGTTGCCGGGCGCTGTCCAGTACCGCCTGCAGATGTCCAGGGACAGCGATTTCATTGAGTTGGTGCGTGAAGCGGTGTCGGATAATGGTGAGTTCAAAGTCGAGGACGTGCCCGCAGGGGCGTACCATGTCCGCTTGTCGGCCGTCGATGCCAATGGCATCGAAGGGCGCGAAGCGCATCATGTGTTTTTCCTGCGCGGGGTGGGTGCTCACCGCTAGGCCCCCTCGTTTTTCGATTCTTCTTGTTAACAAGCTGTCCTGATGCCCATATTGACCAGCGAAGTGCTATTTCGCCGCCTGTTTTTCCAATGGGGCCTGTTGCTCCTGATCGCCCTGGCCGCCACCGGCTGGTTGGCAAGCCGTGACTTCGTGCAGCTCAACGCGTCAGTCTACGACCGCTTGATCGCCTGGTCGGACCAACCGGTGAACGATGACATCCTCATTGTCGCCGTGGATGACCACAGCCTTCGTGATATCGGGCGCTGGCCCTGGAGCCGATTGGTGCACGCGGCGTTGGTGGACCGTTTGCATGAGGCTGGTGTCCAGGCGGTGATGATGGATATCCTTTTCCTGGAAGCGGAAGGCGCCGGCATGGCGGACCGGCGCCTGGGCGAAGCCATGGCCCGTGCCGGTAATGTATATGTGCCGCTGGCGCGCGCACCCATGGCGACACCAGGGGCGCCTCCCGTGGTTTATCCGCCTTTGCCGGACATCGCCGATAATGCCGCCGGCATTGGTCACATTAATGTGGAAGCGGATATGGACGGTAAGGTGCGGCGTCTGTATCTGTGCGAGGGCGTCATCGGTCAGGTGGTGCCGCATCTGACCTGGGCGCTGTTCGATTCCCTGGTGAGCAAGGGGCTGGCCGCGGGAATGGCCATGCCGGGCGAGGAAATCCAATCGATTCACAATACCCCTTCCTGGCATCGGGATCATCTGGTCCGGGTGCCGTTTCGGGGCCCCCCGGGGGCGTTTCCCCGAGTGTCCTACAGCAGTGTGCTGCTGGGTGAGGTTCCGGACGAACTGCTCAGGGGCAGAATCGTGCTGGTTGGCGCCACCGCCTCCGGTCTGGGGGATCGCTACGCGGTACCGGTATCGGGCCGTATGGGCACCATGGCCGGAGTGGAAATCCAGGCCAACCTGCTGAACGGTTTGATGGATGGCTATGTTATTACCGAGCTGGATAAAGCCACGCGGATATTACTGTCCATGGTGCCGGTGCTGGCATTGATGATCGCCTTGCTGGTGTCGCGTATGCGCTATGTCCATGCTCTGATGGCGTTGATGGTGGCACTGACCATGGCGGCGTGCGCGTTGGCTTTGCGGTTGGGAATCTGGTGGCCTCCGGCGGCGTCTTTGATGGGGCTGGTGCTGTTCTATCTGCTATGGCAATGGCGTAGCCAGAGCGTGATCCTGCGCTGGTTCAGCACCGAGATCGAGTCACTGAGCAGCGAGCCGAACATGGTGCCGGAGGCCGGAGGCTCTTCCGGTATGCGTTGGGGCAGTACGCTGCATCGCCGCGTCATGGCCCTGGAAGCCGGTGTGCAACAGTTGCGTGCTTCTCGCCGATTCGTCACCGACGTGTTGGATTCCTTACCGGTGGTGACGTTTCTGGTGGATGGCGAGGCCAAGGTGAAGGCCGCCAATCGCAAGGCGCGCTGGTTGGTGGGTAATCCCGCGGGGGTGGAGAGCTGGAAGCTGCGGGATGCATTACTGACGGTGGTGCCGGCGGATGCGGTGCCGGTTTTTCTCTCCGAGGGAGGGCGCTTCGCCGATGTGCGTCACTGGCATGGCCAGGCTTTTTTTGATCGCTGGGGTAATCACTATCGTATTGAAGTGGCGCCGCTGTGGACCGCGATTACCCTGGACGCCGGCTGGCTGATCAGTCTGGTGGATATGACCGGCGAACGCCGTGCGGCGGAACAGCGGGCGCACATGTTGCGGTTTCTGTCCCACGACATGAAGGCGCCGCAGGCCAGCATGCTGGCCCTGCTCGATATGCAGAACGGTACCGCGGCGTTGCCGGCGCAGGAATTTCATGCGCGCCTGGAGCGCCAGGTACGATCCGCCCTGGACATGATCGAGGACTTCATGCAATTGGCCAAGGTGGAGTTTGGCGCGCTGGATTTCCGGGAGGTGCTGTTGGCCAATATCGCCATGGATGCGCTGGACCGGGCCTGGCCCCTGGCTCAGGCCAAAGGTATCCGGCTGGAAAGCGACAACCTTGACGATGACGGCGGGCCGATTTGGGGAGATCAGGGGTTCCTGGTACGGGCAGTGTTCAATTTGCTCGAGAACGCGATCAAATACAGCCCGCCCCGAAGCGTGGTGACGTTGTCGGTTCTGCAAAGCGGTGACCGGGTCATTTGCCAGGTCAGCGACCAGGGGATCGGCATCGCCAGCCACGACATCCCCTACCTGTTTGAAAGCTATCGCCGTTTCGATGCCGACAACATGGCCACCGGGCTGGGGTTGGGGCTGGCTTTCGTGAAGACGGTGATGGACAAACACAATGGTGAAATCCACTGCCGTAGCGTGGTGCGTCAGGGCTCCACGTTCACCTTGAACTTTCCCGCCTATACGGACGCCGGCGACTAAGGACGCCGGCTCCGCCCTTCGACTAAAGTCATACTGTCGCGCCATCCGGGTTTGTTTAGTCTCTTCCTAGATGCGGACCGTCCGTGCCTGTGCGATGAAAGCCGGGCTGGCGGTGCCGCCGTCAGTGCAGTCATCGTCACTGGGAAAGGGGTTAACTAATGAAAGAAAAAAACGCCCGCGACTATTGGGCCGCCAATCTGAGATTGATCTTCTCCTATCTCGTTGTCTGGTTTGTCGTCTCCTACGGCTTCGGCATCCTGCTCGTGGATCAACTGAATGCCATCCAGTTCTTCGGCTTCAAGCTCGGCTTCTGGTTTGCGCAACAGGGATCGATCTATGTGTTCCTGATACTGATCGTCATGTATGCCCATTCCATGAACAAACTGGATAAGAAATTCGACGTGGACGAGCAGTAAACCAGCTCGATAACAATGAGGATAAGAGTATGGATGTCCAGCTTCTGACATATATTTTCGTGGGCGCGTCGTTCGCGCTCTATATCGGTATCGCCATCTGGTCACGGGCCGGTTCCACCAAGGAGTTCTACGTGGCCGGCGGTGGTGTTTCCCCGGTGGCCAATGGTGCCGCCACGGCGGCGGACTGGATGTCCGCCGCGTCCTTTATTTCCATGGCGGGGATTATCGCCTATGCCGGCTACGACGCTTCCGTTTACCTGATGGGATGGACGGGCGGCTACGTCCTCCTGGCGATGCTGCTGGCGCCTTACCTGCGTAAGTTCGGCAAGTTCACCGTACCGGATTTCATCGGTGACCGTTACTACTCCAACGTGGCGCGGACGGTGGCGGTAATCTGTGTGATATTCGTGTCGTTCACCTACGTGGCCGGGCAGATGCGCGGGGTCGGGATCGTGTTCGCCCGCTTCCTGGAAGTGGATGTGAACATTGGCGTGATCATCGGCATGGCCATCGTGTTCTTCTACGCCGTGCTTGGCGGCATGAAAGGCATTACCTACACCCAGGTGGCGCAGTACTGCGTGCTGATTTTCGCCTTCCTGGTGCCGGCGGTATTTCTGTCCATCATGATGACCGGGCACATACTGCCGCAAACCGGTTTTGGCGCCACCGTGTTGGATGCCTCCGGTAACGATACCGGAGTCTATCTCCTGGAGCGTCTGGATCAGGTGGTTCAGGATCTTGGCTTCGGTGCTTATACCGATGGCAGCAAATCCACCATTGATGTGTTCTTCATCACCGCCGCGCTGATGTGCGGGACCGCCGGTTTGCCTCACGTTATCGTGCGTTTCTTCACCGTGCCACGTGTGCGTGATGCCCGGATCAGTGCCGGCTGGGCGCTGTTCTTCATCGCTTTGCTGTACACCTCCGCCCCGGCGGTGGGTGCCTTCGCGCGTACCAATCTGATCGAAACCGTGAACGGAACCGAATACAAGGAGCTGCCCGGCTGGTTCTATAACTGGGAGAACTCCGGTCTGATTGGCTGGATGGACAAGAACAACGACGGCCGTGTGCAGATGGCGGCGGGCGCTCCGTTCGAGGGTAAGCCGACTTTCTCCGGCTCCCGCGAGGAGGCCACCGGTGCACAAGGGGAGCGTGTGCTGACCAATACTCCCACCGATAATGCCTCCGAAGTTTACATTGACCGCGACATTATCGTTCTGGCCAACCCGGAAATCGGCAACTTGCCGGCCTGGGTGATCGCCCTGGTGGCGGCGGGTGGCGTGGCCGCGGCCTTGTCGACGGCGGCCGGGCTGCTGCTGGTGATATCGTCGGCGATTTCACATGACCTGCTGAAAAAAACACTGGTGCCTGATATCACGGAAAAACAGGAGCTGCTTGCGGCGCGACTGGCGGCTGTCGTCGCCATCGTTATCGCCGGATACTTCGGCATTAATCCACCCGGTTTCGTCGCGCAGGTGGTGGCCTTTGCCTTCGGTTTGGCGGCGGCCAGTTTCTTCCCGGTGATCCTGATGGGCATCTTCTATCGCCGTATGAACAAGGAAGGGGCGATTGCCGGCATGCTGGTGGGGCTGGCTTTCACCTTCGGCTACATCGTCTACTTCAAGTTCATCTCACCGGAACTGAACACCGCCGATAACTGGTTGTTCGGTGTCTCTCCGGAAGGGATCGGCACCGTCGGCATGATCCTCAACTTCGTGGTGGCTTTCGCGGTCTCCCGGGTTACCCAGGCACCGCCGGAGCATATCCAGCATATTGTCGAGGATATCCGGGTGCCTCGTGGCGCGGGCGCGGCGACACAACACTGATCTGAGAATCAGGAACGATAAGGGGGGGCGGGGCGCGATGCGCCTCGCCCTTTCTTTTCATAAAAAGGACGGGCAAAGGTGGACCTGAATTTCGAGCAGCTGCCGTTCTCCCTGTTGAGTGAGCTCGGTCGTAAACGTTTGGGCCAGGCCGTGGAAATGACGTTTCTGGCCGCGGGAACCGTGATCCTCGACGCCGGTGACGCCACCGACTATGTCTATGTGGTTCACAAAGGCGTGGTGGTGGAACTGGACCCTCGTGCTCCGGAAGCGTCCGCGCGGATTGCCGTCTATACCGATGATGATCTGTTCGGCGCCATCACCGTCTTCAATGGCACCAGCCGTTACCGGTTCAGGGTGGAGGAAGAGGCGCTTTGCTATCTGATTCCCTCGGAGCTGTTTCAGACTCTGTGCAATGAAGAGCCCGCCTTCGCGGATTACTTCCAGGCGAGGCTGGCGGCCAAGAGCCAGTTGCTGGCGGAGCGGCGTGAAGGCGGTGTCACCCTGGCCGGTTTCATGTTGGCGCGGGTCAGTGAGTGCATGCGTGAGCCGGTATTGCTGGCCGCGGACGGGACTATCGGTGACGCGGCCACGGAGTTGACCCGGCATGGTGTCGACAGTTTGTTGCTGCAAGCCAACGGCCGGGTCGGGGTGATCACCAAAACCGATTTACTGCGTGGTCTGGTGGAGGAGGGCCTGACTCCGCGAAGCGCGGCGGTGGGATTGGCATCGTTTTCTCTGGTAACCGTTGAGCTGGATGAATTTCTGTTCGCCGCCCTGGTACGCATGACCCGGCACCAGGTCACCCGGGTGGTGGTGATGGCGGAGGGCCGCGCCTTGGGCGTGGTGGAGCTGCCGGATGTACTCAGTTTCTTTTCCAGCCGCTCCTATGTAGTGGGCCTGGAAGTGGAACGGGCGGAGGATATGGATGCCCTGGTATTGGCCAGCGCCCGTCTGCCGGAGCTGGTGCAGGCGCTGATGGCTCAGGGCGTGCGCATGCGCTTTGCCATGGAGCTGATGGCGGCGCTCAACGGCCGCATTATTGCCCGTGCCTTTGAGTTTCTGATGCCCCGGACACGGGCGACGCAGTGTTGTCTTATGGTGTTTGGCAGCGAAGGCCGTGGCGAGCAGATACTGAAGACCGATCAGGATAACGGTCTGATTCTGGAAGAGGACTTGAACTGGCCGGAACTGCGCGATCTTTCCCGTGCTTTCACCGACACGCTGGTGCGTCTGGGTTACCCTCGTTGCCCCGGTGGCATTATGGCGTCGAATCCGGAGTGGGTGGGTACGTTGAGCGATTGGCGCCGGCGTATCCGGCGTTGGGTGGGCCAGGGCGATGACGCCGCGATGATGCGGTTGGCGATTCTGGCCGACGCTCATCCGGTGGCGGGGCAGGTGCGTTTGGTGGAACGTCTGCGGGACTTGTTGTTCGAGCACTGCAGTCACGACGAAATTCTGTTGTCCCAGTTTGCCCGTCCCGTTCTGCACTTCGCCACACCGTTGACCTTGTTCGGTACGCTCAAGACCCGTGATCAGACCCTGGATATAAAAAAGGGGGGCGTCTTTCCGCTGATTCACGGAGTGCGGGCTCTGAGTTTGCGTTATCGCATACGGGAAACCAATACCTTGTCCCGAATGAGGCGTCTGGTCGATGCTGGTCATCTGGAGGCGGAAGTGGCCGATGATCTGGGTGGGGCGCTGGCGGTGTTCACGGAGCTGCGGTTGCGGCAGCAGATCAGATCCATGTCCGAACCCGGCGCCACGCTGGATTCCGGCAATCTGGTCAGCGTCGCCGGCTTATCGTCCCTGGAGCGGGATATGCTGCGCGACGCCTTGCATGTGGTTAATGATTTCAAGAAAAGCCTGAGCCGGCGTTTTCATCTTGAGTACTGAATCCGGAGTACCGAACCATGCATACATTGAAGCGCATCTGGCAACGCCACCGACACGGCGACGGTCCCTTTTCTCATATGTTCGAACTGCCGACGGACCCGGATGAGCTGGTGGCGATTGATTGCGAAACCACCGGACTGGATGTTCGCCGCGCGGAACTGGTATCGGTGGCGGCGGTGCCCATCAGTCACGGGCGGGTAAGGGCGGGTGCGGCGTTGAATCTGCATGTTCAGGCACCGGCCTCCCTGGACGCGACCTCGATTCGCATTCATCGGCTGCGGCCGGTGGATCTACGTGAAGGCGGCGATGTTCGCCGGGTACTGGAACAACTGCTCGCCTTTATTGATAACCGGCCTCTGGTGGGCTGGTGTCTGAGCTTCGATTTGGCCATTCTGAATCGTTACACGAAAGACCTGTTCGGCTTTGAGCTGCCCAATCGCTGTATTGAGTTGAGCAGTCTGTATCAGAAACGCCTGCGCCATCGCCAGCCCGAGCAGATGGCGGATCTGCGTTTTGAGCAAGTGGCGGCGGATCTGGGGGTTCCGGTTATGGGCCGGCATAGCGCCCGCGGTGATGCCACCACGGCCGCGCTGATGTACACCCGGTTGGTGGAAAAGGGCTGAGCGGCGCTGGTAAGGAGCGATAAACCATGGTGTATTTGGAAACCACATTGTTGACCCTGGGTTTGTTGATCGTCCTGGGCACCTACGCGCACTATTGGCGTCGCACCGGAGATTGGCGCGGCGTGGCCCGTTTCTGGGCCCGCGGCATGGCGCTGTCGGTGGCGGAGTTCAAGGCGCAGCGGGTGGGTGTATTGTTATTATTGCTGGCGGTGGTGATTCGCTTCGCGCGTGCCTTGATGCTGTGGTGATGCCAGGCGGAGGATAGGCCCGCCCGGACGTCTTCCGGTATCGCGGTTCGGAGGCAAAGTGGTTTCTCTGTGGCAGTTGGGCGGCCTGGCGCTGCTGTATGTTCTGATCCTGTTTGTCATCGCCTGGTGGGGGGATCGTGCCGAGCGGCGTGGCCTGCGGGTGGTGAACAATCCCTGGAGTTACAGTCTGGCTCTGGGGGTGTACTGCACCTCATGGACGTTTTATGGCGCCGTGGGGGAAGCCGCCCAGCGCGGCTGGACCTACCTGCCTATTTACCTGGGCCCCATCATCACCGTGCTGTTCGGCGCCGCGCTGGTTTACAAGCTGGTGTCGGTGGGCAAGCAGCACCACATTACTTCCATCGCCGACTTTCTGGCCGCCCGTTACGGCAAGTCGCGCCGGTTGGCGGTGCTGGTCACGCTGGTGGCCATCATCGGTGTCTTGCCCTACATCGCCTTGCAGTTGAAGGCGGTGACCTTGTCGTTCGAGCACGTGCTGGGAGCGGATGTGTCGCCGCCCCTGGACACGGCCTTGGTGGTCACGGCGCTGATGGCGCTGTTCACTCTGTTATTCGGCACCCGCCACATCGACGCCACCGAGCACCAGTCCGGATTGATGCTGGCGGTCAGTTTCGAATCCTTCATCAAGCTGGTGTCCTTCGTCATTATCGGGCTGTTTTGTTTGTTCGGTATCTACAATGGTCCCTTCGATCTGTGGAATCGGGTGACCGCCGACGTCGCCATCCGTGATCTGTTCGAGCCGACCCTGTTTTCCCAAGGGTTTGTCACCGCGTTACTGCTGTCGATGCTGGCCATCATCTGTCTGCCCCGGCAGTTCCATGTGGGGGTGGTGGAGAACAACGATCTCCGTCATCTGCGCAGCAGTCGCTGGGTGTTGCCGTTGTACCTTCTGCTGTTCGCGGTGTTCGTATTGCCGATCGTGGCGGCGGGGTTGCAGATGCTGCCGCCAGGTACCAAGGAAGACATGTTCATGTTGTCGTTGCCCATGGCCACCGGCAATCATGGGCTGTTGTTGGTGTCCTTTATTGGCGGTATCGCCGCCGCCACCGGCATGGTGATCGTTTCCACCATTGCTTTGGCGATCATGTTGACCAACGAAATTCTGCTGCCGGCCTGGGTGCAGTACCGGATCCAGGGCAAGGAGGAGCTGTCCGATCTGAGCGGTCAACTGCGTTTTCTCCGGCGTCTGAGTATCGTTCTTTTGCTGGTTCTGGCGTTTCTGTTCCACACCATCATCGACCGTATTCAGGGGCTGGCTCACCTGGGGCTGATTTCCTTCGCCGCCGTGGCGCAGTTCGCGCCGGCGCTGCTGGGGGGGCTGTACTGGCACAAAGGGCACCGCACGGGTGCCTTTATCGGCATGATCGTGGGTTTTGTGATCTGGCTGTACTGCCTGTTGTTGCCGCTGATGTTGCCGGATTCGGCGGTGGACTGGCTCAATCTGCACGGGCTGATCGGTCTTGGTGTGCTGCGGCCCCACGCCTTGTTCGCTATCGAGGGACTGGATCCGTTAACCCATGGCGTGTTCTGGAGTCTCAGTCTGAATCTGGCCGCCTATATCTATTTTTCCCGGCGCTCTTTCCGTGAGGCGCTGGATGAAACCCAGGCCACCCGCTTTGTCGATACCCCCACCGATTGGTGGCGGGAGAAGATGGGCCATCCGCTGATTTCCACGGCGGAATTGCTGCAGGTGTGTGAGAGAGGGCTGGGGCACCCGCGCGCGCGGACCTTGTTCTTCGATTATCTGGAGCGGCGTCAGGTGCCGGCGGATCTGCAATTGCCGGCGCCGTTGCATCTGGTGCGCTATGTGGAGCGATTGTTGGCCGGCGCCATGGGGGCGTCCACCGCGCGTATCGTGATGGGCTCTCTGCTGAGCAAGCAGAATGTGCGCCATGATGAAATGGTGCGGATCATGGACGAGGCGTCCCAGTTGATTCAGTTCAATCATCAACTGCTGCGCACCACCATCGAGACCATCAGTCAGGGTATTTGCGTGGTGGACCGGGACCTTAACGTGGTGGCCTGGAATCAGGCCTATGTGCGTATGTTCGAATACCCGGAGGGTTTGATTCGTCTCGGCAGGCCGATCGGGGAAGTGTATCGCTATAACGCCGGACGGGGTTTCTACGATGGCGGCGATCTGGAAGAGGACGTCAATAAAAGGGTGCAGTTGCTGCGTGAGGGCCATGCTCACCGCTTCGAGCGGGAATTGCCCAATGGTGTGGTGGTGGAAGTACGCGGCAACCCCATGGAAGGGGGCGGTTTCGTCAGTACCTACATGGATGTGACCGAACGCAAGCGGGACGAAATTGCGTTACGGCAGATCAATGAAAACCTGGAGCAGATGGTGTCCGAACGGACCCGCCGGCTATCGGAATTGAATGCCAAACTGGAGCAGGCCAATGAAGGCAAGACCCGCTTCCTGGCCGCCGCCGGCCATGACCTGATGCAGCCGCTCAACGCGGCGCACTTGTTTGTTTCTTCCCTGGGGCAGCGGCTGAGCCGCAAGGAAGCGGATTTTGCCTACGAAACAGAGGTGCTGGGGCATATCGACAGCTCGCTGCAGGCGGCGGAGCAAATCATCTCCGCGCTGCTTGAGATCAGCCGGCTGGATACTGGCACCATGCCGTCTCATCCGGCACCGGTGAGTTTGCGGCCCCTGATGCTGCAGTTGGGACAGGAGTTCGGCGTGTTGGCGAGGGATCAGGCGCTGAGCCTGCACCTGGTGGCGGCGGACGTGGAGGTGCGTACCGATCCCACCCTGTTGCGACGGGTGCTGCAGAATTTGCTGTCCAATGCGGTGCGTTATACCGATCGCGGCAAGGTGTTGTTCGGCTGCCGCCGCGATGGCGACTGGGTTCGTATCGAGATCTGGGATACCGGGCCGGGTATTCCCGAGGATCAGCTGACCCAGGTGTTCCGGGAATTTCTGCGCTTGCCGCAGCAGGGGCGCCGACAGGTGAAGGGGCTGGGGTTGGGGTTGGCGATCGCGGACCGTATTTGCCGGTTGCTGGAACATCCATTGACGGTGCGTTCCTGGCCGGACAAGGGCACCGTGTTCAGCGTCTCGGTGCCACGTATCCGGTCGCAAACACCGCTGGTCACGCCGGTGGACGTGATCGAGGAACCGCAGAGGGACATTCAGGGCATGCGAGTGTTCTGTGTCGATAATGACGCCGCTTTGCTGGCCAGTCTGGAAGCGTTATTCCGTGCACTGGGGTGTGAGCCGGTGGTGGCCGGTTCCGTGGGCGAGGCGATAGAAAAGGCAAAAAGCCAGCCGGCGCCGGACTTGCTGGTGGTGGATTACCAACTGGACCATGGCGAGACCGGTTTTCAGGTGATCGAGGTGCTGGACGGCTACTGGGACGATGTGGTGCCGGCGGTCTTGATTACCGCTGACCGGCGGCCGGAGATCCGCACCATGGCGGAGGAGATGGGCGTGCAGTTCCTGCAGAAGCCGGTCAATCAGGATGCCTTGCTGGCGGTGTTGCGGGCGTTGTGAATCAAAGATCGCCAGGAGGGTCGATGGCCAGATCCTTGAGTGCCAGTACTGCCTGGGTCCGGTTGCGGACACCGAGTTTACGGAAGATGGCGGTCATGTGCGCCTTGACCGTGGCTTCGGAGACATCCAGTTCGTAAGCGATCACTTTGTTCTGCATGCCTTCCAGCAACATGCCCATGACCCGGAATTGTTGCGGCGTCAGGCTGGTGATGCGCTCCCGCATGGCGGTGTAATCGGCGAGATCGGGCGGCCGTGGGCCGCGGGCTTTCTCCGGTACCCAGCGCTCGCCGTTCATGATTCGTTCGAGCGCTTCGGTCATGGCGTCCACCGAGGCGGATTTGGGAATGAAACCGTCGGCGCCAAAGTGCAGGGCCCGTTGAATCACGGCGACCTCTTCGTTGGCGGAAATCACCGCCAGAGGGACCCGTTGATAGATATCGCGCAGATAGACGAGGCCGGAAAAACCATGTGTGCCCGGCATGTGCAGATCCAGCAGGATCAGATCGAACACGGCCTCGTCCTGGCCCAGGCGCTCCAGCGCCGCCAGGGAATCCGCTTCGATAATACGGGCATCGGCAAAACTGCTTGCCACCGCCTGGCGCAGCGCGGCGCGAAACAGGGGGTGGTCGTCGGCGATCAGTATCCGGGTCATGCCCCGATTATACGCATGGCGAGGGGCAATACCATGATTGGCGCGCGGAACCGCGCGCCGGGTCGGTGCGGGAGTAACAGTCAGTCCAGGTCGGCGGGGTAAACACCGTTTTCGTCGTGGACTTCCTTGCCGCTCAACGGCGGAGTGAACGCGCAGGCCACGACCATGTCTTCGTTTTCACCACCGTACAGATAGTGCTCGTCGTGCTGGTCGAGCAGGTAGATGGTGCCCGGGGTCAACTCGTGGACGTCGCCGCTCTCGACCATCTCGATTTTGCCCTTGCCTGAGATCACGTACACCGATTCCCAGTGGTTGGCGTATTTGATGTGGGTCTTGGTGCCCTTGAAGATGGTGGTGATGTTGAAGGAGTGGCCCATGCCGTCTTCCTTCAGGGACAGCCGCACGGACTGCCAGTTACCATTTTCCGCGACCACGCGGCGTTCGGTTTTCTCGGCTTCCGCCAGAGTGCGTACGATCATTAAAGTAGCTCCAGAGTATCGCGGGGGAGGAAGGCGCTCCCCCGGACGGGGGAGCGTGAGTGGGATCAGCCCACGGAGTGCGCTTCACTGCGTTTGACCCGGTCGGTCATGACCTCGGACACGCTGTCCTTGAGGATGTCCATGGCGCGGTCCAGGTCTTCCTCGCTGATGGTCAGCGGGCACAGGGTCTTGATCACCTGATCGTCGGCGCCGGAGGTCTCGATCACCAATTTGCGTTTGAAGCAGGCTTTGGTGATTTCCTCGGCCAGTTCGCCGTCACGGCAGACCAAGCCTTGCATCATGCCGCGCCCGTTCAGGTAGAACCAGTGATCATCATAGCTGCGGGCGATATCGCGGAAACGCTCGGTGATGATGTCGGCTTTTTTCTGCACTTCCTTGGCGAAATTGTCGTCGCGCCAGTAGTGATTCAGGGCGGCGGCGGCGGTCACGAACGCCAGGTTGTGGCCGCGGAAAGTACCGTTGTGCTCACCGGGTTTCCACTGATCCAGTTCCGGTTTGAGCAGCACCATGGCGAACGGCAGGCCATAACCGCTGAGGGACTTGGACAATGTGATGATGTCCGGGTTGATGCCCACGTCGTCAAAACTGAAGAAACTGCCGGTGCGGCCACAGCCGGCCTGGATGTCGTCCAGGATCAGCAGCATGTCATGCTTGCGACACACTTTCTCCAGGTTGCGCAGCCAGTCGAAGCTGGCCGCGTTGATGCCGCCCTCGCCCTGTACGGTTTCCACGATCACGGCGGCGGGGAAATCGACACCACTGGAGGAATCGCCCAGCACCTTGTCCAGGTACTCGGTGGTATCGAAGGCGTCGCCCAGATAGCCGTCGTAGGGCATGCGGTTGACGCCGCTCAGAGTGACGCCGGCCACGCCACGGTGGTGACTGTTACCGGTGGCCGCCAGGGCACCCAGGCTGACGCCGTGGAAGCCGTTGGTGAAGGCGATGATATTGTGACGGCCCTTGATGTTACGGGCGATTTTCAGCGCCGCTTCCACCGCGTTGGTGCCGGTGGGGCCGGTGAACTGCATGACATGGTCCATATCGCGGGGTTTGAGGATCACCTCATAGAAGGCGTCCATGAATTCCCGCTTGGCGGTGGTGTGCATGTCCAGACCATGGACGATGCCGTCGCGCTGGATGTACTCGAGCAGTTTTTCTTTCAGGATCGGGTTGTTGTGGCCGTAGTTGAGCGTGCCGGCCCCCGCCAGAAAGTCGATGTACTCGGCACCGGTTTCGTCGTACAGGTAGCTGCCCTTGGCCTGGTCGAAGACCACCGGGAAGCTACGGGCATAGCTCATTACTTCCGATTCGTGGCTTTCAAAAATGTCGGTATCCATGGTTCCGTCGTCCTCTCTGAATTCGTCTTCAGGCGTCGTCCCGATTGAACGGGCCGATGCGCAATAAATGTTCATCCTGATGCTGGCCGGCGAAATGCAGGCGCGAGTCGAACAGGATGAATTCCTCGGTGGGCATGCGGCGCTCGTAGGCGAAGCTGCGGAACATACCCCAGGATGCTTCATTGTCCGGAGTGATGGTGGTTTCGATGTAGCGCACATCCGCGGCTTCGTCACGCTCCAGCAGGGCGGCCAGCATGCGCTTGGCAAGGCCCCGGCCCCGCGCTTTCTCATGCACCGCTACCTGCCACACAAACAGGGTGTCCTGTTGCTTGGGCGGAAGGTAGCCGGAGATGAAGCCGACCAGGTCGCCATCCAGTTCCGCCGCCACCGAGGTGTCGGCGAAATGGGTGCATTGCAGCAGGTTGCAGTAGACGGAGTTCTCATCCAGGGGTTTGCACTCTGCGATCAACTGATGCACCCGGGGGCCGTCCTGGCTTTCCGGCTTGCGCAGGGTCAGGTCGTCGTCCTGGTGTTTTTTGTCGGTCGTGTCATCTGCAGGCATGGTGTCACTTCTGGTCGGTTTGGGAATGGGTACGGTGGCGGCCCCGGCGCTCTTCGGTTGCCGGCTGGGCGCGATCGATGGCGCCCAGATCCAGTACCGGTGAGGCATCGATGTCACCCGCGTTCATCATCGCGGCAACCCGTTGCAGGGAACTGAGAATCAATGTCTGCTCCCAGTCCTGAAGCTGCTCGAAACGGGCCATGAACTCCTCCTGGAGAGGGGTCGGGGCTCGTTCAAGAATAGCGCCGCCTTCGCCGGTGAGCGAGGCGTAAACGCGGCGCTTGTCCTGTTCGCCACGTTTGCGTTCGATCAGCCCCCGTTTCTCCAGGCGGTCAAGAATGGTGGTGACCGTGGCCTGGCTCACTGATACCTCATTGGCGATGTCGCCCATGGTCAATTCCCCATGGGGTTTGATCGCTTGCAGCACCAGCAGCTGAGGCGCGGTGAGACCGGCAACCTTGCTCAACTTCCGGGAGTACAAGTCGGTGGCGCGAATGATCTGCCTTAACGCAATCAACACTTCGTCGTGTCTGGCCATGTCCGTTATTGCCTTGATAGCGAATCAATATGACTGAAAAAAGAAAAACGCAATTTCGAGTTGAAAGGGTTTTTTTCGATTGGTTTCGGCTAACCAGGCGGCAAGGCCGGGACCTCCGTGGTTCAAAGTGGTAGGCTATTTTAGAGATATAATATTTAGATGTCAAAGTAATTGGCTGTTCGGGGAGGCGCCTGATGGTTCTGGCGAGCTTCATTGGCTTCATGTTGTTGTTTCTTCTGATTGGCTTTGCTTCGGTGCTGGTGCGCTCCCGAAGCCAGGCCGATTACCTGCTCGCCGGCTCCGGCGTGGCACCGTCCCTGATCGGACTTTCCGCCGTCGCCACCAATAATTCCGGGTTCATGTTCATCGGTGTGATCGGCTACACCTACGCCACCGGTTTGCCGGCGTTCACCATGATGGTGGGCTGGATTCTCGGCGACTGGATGGCCTCCACTCTGGTGGCCCGCCGCATCCGTGAAACCGCGGAGAAGCGGGACAGCCTGACGTTTCCGGAACTGCTGTCCAACTGGAATGGTACGGAGTTCAAAGTATTGAAGACGGTGGCGGCGGCTATCGCCGTGGTGTTGCTGGGGGTCTACGCGGCGGCTCAGTTCAAGGCCGGTGGCAAGGCGCTGCATGCCCTGTTCGACTGGGATACCCGTACCGGCGCGGTCATCGGCGCGGTGATGGTGTTGTTCTATGGCTTTTCCGGCGGGCTGCGTGCTTCGATCTGGACCGACGCGGCGCAATCGGTGGTGATGATCGTGGCCATGACGGTGATGCTGTGGACCGCGGTGTATATGGTCGGTGGCTGGGAGGCGGCCTGGACCGGGTTGCACGGTGTCTCCGATCATTTCTTCCGGTTCTTTTCCGAGGCGAGCCTGGCACTGGGATGGCAAGGGCCGGTGCTGTTTCTGGTGGGCTGGACGTTCGCCGGCGCCGCGGTGATCGGTCAGCCCCATGTCATGGTGCGCTTCATGGCGGTGACGAACGCCGGCTCGGTGCGTCGTGCCCGTTGCTATTACTACGCCTGGTTCATCGCTTTCTACACGCTGGCGGTGGGCGTCGGGATGATGGCTCGGCTGTTGATGGACCAGGGCATTGTCGACCCGTCGCTGGTGATGGATGCCGGTAACCTGGACGCGGAACTGGCGTTGCCGGTAATGGCCCAGGAACTGTTGCCGGATGTGGCCACCGGGCTGGTGCTGGCGGGGTTGTTCGCGGCCACCATCTCCACCGTGGATTCACTGATTCTCAGCTGCAGCGCTTGCCTGTCCAGGGATCTGATGCCACGCCGCTGGCATGGTTACGGCACTGCCCGTGTCATCACCCTGGTGGTGGTGGTGGCGTCCCTGGGGATTGCCCTGTTCGCCAACGAGAATGTGTTTGATCTGGTGTTGTTCGCCTGGGGGATTCTCGGTGCTTCGTTCGGCAGTCTGCTGGTGGTTTACGCGCTGGGTGGCCGTCCCGGTGAGCCGGTGGCGGTGAGTATGGTTGTCGTTGCCACCGTGGTGGCGGTCGGCTGGCGCCTGGCGGGGCTTAATGCGACCATGTCGGAGGTTTTTCCGGCGATGGTCGCCGCCTGGCTGGTGTTTGCCATGGGGCACCTCACCGGTTTGGGCGAACGTCGCCCATTGGAAGGTTCCCAGGGACTCAGCAAGAGGTGAATCGTGTTCCGCAAAGCGCTGCTTCAGCGGCTCGGCCGTGTTGGCGGAAAAGTGGGTGTGTTGATCGGTTGTCTGATGTTGCCGCTGGCGGTCCAGGCCCAAACCTCACAGGCTCCGGAAGACTCACAGGGTGCGCCCCGGCCTGAGGCGCAAAGCGAGATTGAAAAAGGGCCGGTGATTTCCCAGTTCCGTGAAAACTGGATTCTCGGCGAATTGCGTTCCCTCCGTCAGGACATGATGGAATACCGCAACGAGATGACCAAGCAGGTCACCGACCGGGAACTGGAAGTGGCGGACAAGGCCATGGGCTACGCCACCAACACGGTGACGTACTTCTTTTACCTGATCGCCGGCGCCGCTTCGATTCTGGCGCTGGTGGGCTGGTCCACGATCCGGGATCTCAAGGACAACGTCCGTGTTTACGCCGAGAAGGAGATGTCCCGTCTGACCGTGGAGTACGAATCACGGCTGGCGGACCTGGAGAAGGAGCTGCGCAAGAAGTCCCTCACCATCGCCGAGAATCAGGAGGAAATCGAGCGCACCAACGAGATCCACAGCCTGTGGCTGAAGGCCTCCAAGGAGCCCAGCTATAAGGAGAAAATCGAGCTGTACGACCGCATCCTGGAACTGCGCCCGGACGACCCGGAAGCGCTGGCATGGAAGGCCGATGCCGCACTGGAGCTGGGTGAGCAGCGATGGGCGCTGAGTCTGTGTGACCGGGTGCTCGAAGTGGACGAAGATAACTCCCATGCGCTCTACCAGCGCGCTTGCGCCTGGACCGGACTGGGCGAAACCGATAACGCCCTGCGTGATCTGGAGCAGGCGGTGAATCAGTCGGACGCGCTACGTCAGCATGCCCGGGCGGAGGAAATGTTCCAGCCATTGCGGGACCTGCCCCGGTTCCAGGCTCTGATCGGCGGTGAGGAGCCTCTCGACCCATAGGTCGATGCTGTCAGTGCCATGAGAGAAAGCTGTTGGCCGGGCCGGAGCCGGTACTCCGGCCACCATAAAGTCTGTATATTTCTCTTTATATTTCAAGGAGATAACAGTCCAAGTGCCAATCGGCGTCGTAATTCACCGCTCCCCGGCGCTGCCATGAGCCTGTAATCCGGGCTTTTCACGGCTATTTCCTCATCAGCAACAGGTCTATTTGGCGGAAGGTTTCTGCTACACTCTGCGCCCCTGAGTGACTGGACGATGACAGTCGGATTGCCATCAGTGCTGATTCGTTGGGCGCCATTCTGTGTCCCGGCATCCGATTAGCGCCATCCTGCGTTCCGGTCGTCCTTATCGGAGATTTCCATGAAGCGCGAAAGTGGTGCGGACAACACCAAGGCGATGCCTGATGTGGCATCCAACTCCATGGTCGACCATATCGGCGGCACCCTCGACTGGGTCGGCATGAGTGAAATTCACCTGCCCGCACGGGTCAGTGATACCCGGGTCGGCGAGCGCCCGGTGAGCACCTCCATTCAGGCCTACGTCAATCTGGCTAATCCGGATGCCAAGGGCATCCACATGTCGCGCCTGTATTTGATGCTGGAGGAAACCTTCGGGGATCATTCGGTAAGCCCGGCTTCCATCGAACAGCTGCTCGGCAATTTCCTGGAAACCCATGAGGGGCTCAGCACCCGTGGTTTCGTGCAGTTCGATTTCGAATATTCCATGCGCCGCCCGGCGCTCAAGAGCAGCTACGCCGGCTGGAAGAGCTATACCGTGAGCATCAAGGCGTCACTGGGTGAAGAAGGGCTGTGCACCGAGATGTACGTGGAAGTGCCGTACTCTTCCACCTGCCCCTGTTCCGCGGCGCTGGCCCGACAGTTGATCCAGGAGCAATTCCGCGAGGATTTTCAGTCCGGCAAAGTGGATGTGGACGAGGTGTTCGAGTGGCTCGGTACCGAGGAAGGCATTCGCGCCACGCCCCACAGCCAGCGCAGTATCGCGCAGGTCCGGGTATTGCTCGATAAGGCCGCTGAATCCTTCCCGATCACGGCGCTGATCGACGCCATCGAAGAGGCGCTGAAAACGCCGGTGCAGACGGCGGTCAAGCGTATCGATGAGCAGGAATTCGCGCTGCTGAATGGCCAGAATCTGATGTTTTGTGAAGATGCGGCGCGTCGTCTCAAGCATGCGTTGGATCCTCAACCCTGCTACCGCGACTTCTGGCTGCGGGTGAATCACCTGGAAAGCCTGCACGCTCACAACGCGGTGGCGATTGTCACCAAGGAAGTGGACGGCGGCTACCTGCCGATTCCGTGACGCTGATTTTCTGACAAGAAACGCGGCCCGTGGGTGCAAGCCCCACTGGCCGCGATTGTTTTTCCTCTGAATTCCCTCAGAACCGGCCGTTGACGCCGAACGCCAGGTTGTTGACCTCATCACCGCTGCTGTCCACGGCACGCAGATACTCCACACTCAGAAACACCTTGGGGCTGACGGGAAAGTCCGCACCCAGACCCAGGGAAAGGTCGCTGTAGTTCTTGCTGCTGGAGCCGCCGGCGCGATAGTCGTGGGTGGTTTCCACCCGGGTGACGCCAATCAGACCATAGGGGCGGATCGGCATGGAGTTGGGGAACTGCCCGCGAAAATAAGCGCCGTACTGGCGGTCGATTTCCACCTTGGTGCCATTGCCCAGGCTGTCGTCATCCAGCCCCAGACCAATGCGTACTTCGCCGCCCAGGGTTTCGGTGCGGTTGATCCAGGTGCCCAGCTTGAACTGCAGCGCCGAGGGTTTGGCGCTGCCGCCGCGATCCGGTTCCACCTTGCTGCTCACGTAGTCCAGCCCGGCGAAGCCGCTGGCGTTGGCGATCATGGGCAGGGCCAGGCCGACGGCCAAAAGCCATGTTTTCTTCATTACAACAGTCCTTTCATCACAACCACGATAGAGTGCTGTCATTGTAATGAAGTTTGCTGCGTAAGAAAGGTTGGCGGGTTGCGACACGCTCCTCCCATTTGATATCTGTTATTCAGAGATCATTACGGAGTCGCTGTAGGAGCTTGCCTGCAAGCGAATGTGCCAACGCCGAAGGTCGTATTCGCCAGCAAGCTGGCTCCCACAGTTTGCGCCACGGAGCCGCTGTGGGCGCTTGCCAGGGTGTTGTGTATGAGCAGGCTGGTCCATGGTTGCGGAACAGCCCGCTTACCGTTTAATGCTCGTGGTCGTGCTCGCCTTCTTCTTCGCCGTCGTGCTCGTCATGTTCTTCGGCGGCACCGGTCCAGGCCAGCCCCAACGGAGCGAAGCCGAGATCCGCCACTTCAGCGGTCACGGTCAGGGACTCCAGTTCCACGCGATGAATGGCCTGGGCCTGGGGGTCGGAGACGAACACCTCGTGGCCATCGCCGCTGAAGGCCAGGGCTGGTGCCGGGGCGCCGTCGGCCGGGACCTGATCCAATACCGTGATCTGCCCATGGTGGTGCCACTCGGCGGTATCGATCACATGCAGAATGCCGGAATCATCGAGGATCACCAGGTGCTCTCCGTGCGGGTCCAGACCGTAGGCGAGTGGCTTGGCGTCGGCGGTGGTGCTCTCGCGCCACACGATCTGCTCGGCCTCGGTGGCATCCGGGGCAATCCGGTAGAGGTTATAGGCGGGGTAGGAGAGGGCGGCGAAATCCGCCAGATCGGTACTGCCCAGGATCGTCGCCAGACGCTCCGGTGCGGTGACCTTGTGATCGTGGAAGTGGTCGCCGTGCAACTCCGCCACCAGCGCACCGTCCTCGCAACCGAATACGGAATAGGTGGTATTGGAGGCGCCGCCATGAAGGCCCGGGCAGGCGGTGGCCAGGGTGCCCTCGGCATGGAAGTGGTCACCGTGCAAGTGATACAGCGCGATGCCGTCGGCGCCGCTCGCTCCGTCGCTGACGTTACTGCTCAGCACCCACTCGCCGCGCGGTTCGGCGATGCCGTGGTGCGCTTGCTCAAGAATCTGAGAGGCAATGACGCCGTCACTTTCCAGGCTGCTGTCACTGAATAACTGGAACTGGGAACCGGTGGCGGCGTCTCCGTCGAAAAACACCGTGCCGAGCCCGTCGTTGCCGCGGTAATGGGTGGGCTTTACGCCATACAGTGTCAGTGCGGTGAGCCCGGGAGTGCCGGTGTCAACATGGTCTTCGTGCAGCCAGATGCCGCCATCCAGAATCTGCACCTGATCGTTGTCACGTTGCATGATCACCGCGTAGCGGCCGCCGGGGCTGGCGTGCAGTGCGGTGGCCGGATAGGTCAGAGCGAAATCGGCGATAGTGGCCTGTTGTTCCAGATCGTAAACGTAAACGCGGGAGTTATTGCCCGCGGCCTGAGTGAAGACCAGACGGCCGGCCGTCTCCTCGTGGTCATGGTCGTGATCATCGTCGCCGCCGGGCAGGGTGGTGCTGCCGGTGTCGTTGTTACAGGCGGCCAACAGCAGGGCCAGGGTCAAGGCGCCGAGGCGGGGCAGGGCGGAGTGCAATGAGTTGTTCATGTGTCGTTCCTGAATTTGTTGCGGTTTTATGACGTTATAGCGTTTCAGTAATGGATCGCACCGGACCCTCAAAGGGCCCGGCCGGTCTCAGAATTCCATGCGCATGCCGACGGTCAGATTGCGGCCTGGCTCCGGCACGGTGCGGGCCAGGAAGGAGGTGTGATTCCACACTTCCTCGCCCAGCAGGTTGCTGCCGCGCAGATAAACGCTGTAGCGCTGGGCCCCTTCCAGGGTGTAGCTGAGGGTGGCGTTGAGCATGTCGTAGCCCGGAGTGCGGCTTTCGTAGCCGGCGATGTCGTTCTGCGGGAACATCCGATAGAACTCCAGCTCGCCGTCGAACGCCCGCCAGTAGGTGTTGACGCGGCCGCCCAGACGCTTGGCCGGAATCCGTGGCAGCTCGTTGCCGCCGCGACTGAACTGGGCTTTGACAATGTCGCCGAACACCGTGGTGGACCAACGCGGTGTCCATTGATAGCGCATCTCGGCTTCGGCGCCGGTGAACTCCACATCGTCCTGGGTGTACTTGATCAGGCGGAATTCCTCGATCTGATCCAGGGTGCGGGCGTAGATGTAGTTGTCCACCTGGTTATGGAACAGACCGACATCGAAGGTCAGATCACCGCGAACCTTGCGCAGATTCAGGCCGATGTTGCGCGAGGTTTCCTTATGAATGGCGGAATCATCACCCGGTGCGCCGCAGGTGTAGCTGCTGGACACCAGGCCGCACTCATAGGTGTTGGTGGCCAGGTGAACCCCCCGGGCGTACATCTCCTGGGCATGGGGCATGCGCTGGGCACGGGTGGCGGACAGCGATACGTTGTAGTCCGGCAGGAACGCCCAGGTCAGCGCCGCCGATAGCGAATTGGCGGAGTCACTGTAGGACGGCCGGTTCAGCGGATCCTCCACCGGGTCCAGGCGCTGATGCTCGTGACGGGCGCCCACTTCCAGGTGCCACTGTTCGGAGAAGCGATAGTGTTCCACCGCGAACACGCCGAGGGTTTCGGTGTCGGTCTTTGGCATCAAGGCTTCGGTGCCCTGGGTGTTGAACTGGTGATCGGCGTACTGGAAACCGACCACGCCATGCCAGCCGCCAATTGGCGCGTGCTCCGCTTCCACCCGGGTTTCATAGCCCTTGTGACGGAAAGTGGTGCCCACTTCGCCGCCCTCGATTTCATGATGGCGATAGTCGGTGTGGCTGGAGCGCACCTTGACCTTCTCGATGCCGGGCAGCGGCTGCCGGTATTCACCGCGCAGATCAATGCGGCGGGCGTCCAGGTCCACGTAAGGCGGTGCGTGCTCGCCTTCGCCGTGGTCGTGATCATGGTCATGACCATCCCCATCACAGGACAATTGATCGCCATTGGCCCCGCACCCCTCGAATTCATGGCTGTGACCGGGCAGACCGTAGATGTCGCTGCGGTAGGAGTAGGCCATGCCCAGATAGCCGCGCTCGCCGATCCAGGAAGCACCGACACTGACATTGTCGCTGTCGGCGTAGGTGCCATCGATGTCGGGTACGGTGAAGCCATTCACTTCATAGTCGTCGGCGCGGCGCCGGGAGCCTTCCACGTGCACCGCGAAATGGTCGCCGGCGCGGGCGGTGATGCCGGCGGCACCGGCCTTTTCGTTGGCCACCGTATTGCCACGGGCGGCAACAAAGCCCTCCACCGGACGGTCCGGCATGCGGGTGGGGATCTTGTCGTCCAGGACGTTGACCACGCCGCCGATGGCGCCGCCGCCATAGAGCAGGGTGGACGGGCCACGCAGTACCTCCACCTTGCGGGCGAGCATGGGCTCCACCGTGGTGGCGTGGTCCGGGGAGATATCCGAGGCGTCGAACAGACGGGCACCATCAGACAGCACGCTTACCCGTGGCGCGCCCTGGCCGCGGATCACAGGACGGCTGGAGCCGCCGCCGAAGGTGTCCGAATGAACACCGGGCAACCCCTCCAGTGTGTTGCCGAGGGTGGCGTTGCTGCGCTGGAACAGCAGGCCGTCCTCCAGCAAGCCGAACGACGAGGCGCCGCTGGCGGCGTCCTCGTCAAAAGGCAGGGCGGACACCTGTACCGAATCCAACTGATGGGACGGCTGCCGGGACGCTTGATCATCGGCGTTGTCGTTCTGTTGCGCCGATGCGGGCAGGGCGGTCAGGGTGGCACCGGCCATCAGCCCCAGGGCCAGTGGCAGGGGTAAAGCTTTGCGTCTCATGGACTCTTTTCCTCTATCGAACAGGCACGCGGAGCATGCCTTGGCATGCTGCGAATGTTATATCATAACAAATGCGCTATCGAAACCCGAACCGCTTGAGGCGGCTGCGAAATCGGAGATCAGGTGGACAGAGGTGGGGCGCGGGAAAGGTAGGCGCGCAGATTGGCCTGGGTATGGCCACGGCCCTGCGCCAGCGGGCGCCAGAATGGCTCCGCCGGGGGGTTATGCTGAACCAGCGTGGCGGGCGGCACGGCAATCTGTACCGGCGCGCAGTGCTGGCAATGGGGGGCGGCGGAGGTGCCGCCATCGTCGGGAATGTCGCCGGCCTGGGACGTGGCGGTCGGCAAATGCTCGGTGGTGTGCCAGGCCATCTGCCACTGACCGGCGATCAGCAGCAGGGAGAGTAGCAGGAGACGAACCGGGAAGGCCCTGGCGCTACGGGGACACATGGTCCTCTCCGTTAGCCTTGGGGCCGTTGCTCTGGAAGCCGTTTTGCTGGGGACCATCATGCTGAGCGTCGCCATGCAGCGGGTGCGGCTGGCCTGGTACCGGATCAAAACCGCCGGGATGCCAGGGATGGCATTTGCACAAACGGCGCGCCGCCAGGGCGCTGCCGCGCAAGGCGCCATGGTGCTCCACCGCCTGGCGCGCGTACTCGGAGCAAGTGGGATAGAAACGGCACTGGTTGCCCAGCCAGGGGCTTAAATAGCCCTGGTAGAAACGCAGGCTGGCCAGTAGAACCCGTTTCACGGTGGCGACTCCCAATCAGAATCCGGCCAGCATACCCGAGGAAGATGACATTTGTCTGTCATTTGGCGGCAACACGCAGCACGCAACACGCTTTCACGCTAAACCCTGGCTCTGAAACCGTGGTGTGTTTCCTGTCCCCTGTCAGGAAACACACCATTCCCCTCCGCCACGGGTTTAGCGTGTTGCGTGTCAGCGTGTCAGCCCCTAGTCCCGGCTCCAGCGGGTGCCCTCACGGGTGTCCTCCAGTTGGATGCCGGCGTCCTTGAGCTGGTCGCGGATCTGGTCGGCGCGGGCGAAATCGCGGGCTTTCTTCGCCGCGGTCCGTTCCGCCACCAGGGCGTCGATCTCGTCGTTGGCGAGGCCGTCATCGGCGCTGCCCTGGTTCTGGAACCAGGCCACCGGATCGGATTCCAGTAAGCCCAACAGTCCGGCGCCGGCCAGCAGTTCCGCTTTGAGTACCGGTTTTTCCGGCAGATCCGCCTTGTTCAGCTTCGCCGCCACTGCGTGCAGAGCGCTGATCGCCTCGGCGGTATTGAGATCGTCGCGCAGAGCCAGCAGCACCGGGTGATCCTCCGGCAGACGGTAGCCGGTATCGGGCTCGACCTGTTCGCCGCGTCCCAGCAGGGCGTAGTAAAGGCCGTCCAGGCTCTTGCCGGCCTGATCCAGCACCTCGGCGGAGAAGTTCAGCGGCGAACGGTAGTGGCTGGAGAGCAGCGCGAAACGCAGCACCTCGCCGGCGTATTCCTTCAACAGCTCGCGGACCAGGCGGAAATTGCCCAGGGATTTGGACATCTTTTCGCCATCGATGTTGATGTAGCCGTTGTGCATCCAGTAGCGCACATACTCGGTGCCGTGGGCGCAGCAGCCCTGGGCGATCTCGTTCTCGTGGTGGGGGAAGATCAGATCCTGCCCGCCGCCATGAATATCGATGACATCGCCGAGATGCTTGTGAATCATCGCCGAGCATTCGATGTGCCAGCCCGGCCGGCCGCGTCCCCAGGGCGAATCCCAGCCGGGCTGGTCATCGCTGGACGGTTTCCACAGCACGAAGTCGCCGGGGTGGCGCTTATAGTCCGCCACTTCCACACGTGCGCCGGCGAGCATGTCTTCCAGGTTGCGCCCGGAGAGCTTGCCGTAGTCGGGCATGGATTCCACCGCGAACAGCACATGGCCATCGGCCTCGTAGGCATGCCCCTTGGCGATCAGCGTTTCGATCATGGTGAGCATGTCACCGATGTGATCGGTGGCCTTGGGCACCACGGTGGGAGGCAGGGCGTTGAGCCGCCCCATGTCTTCTTCGAAGGCCGTGGTGAAGCGGGCGGTGAGGGCGCCGATGTCCTCGCCGTTGTCCGCCGCCGCCTTGATGATCTTGTCGTCGATATCGGTGATGTTGCGGGCGTACACCACCTGGGGATAGAGCCTCTGCAGCAGCCGGTAGAGCACATCGAACACCACCACCGGACGGGCGTTGCCGATGTGGACGTAGTTGTACACCGTGGGCCCACACACATAGAGGGTGATGCGGTTCGGGTCCAGCGGGATGAAATCGTCCTTGCGGCCGGTCAGGGTGTTGTGCAGTTTCAGCATGGCTCAGCTATATAACTCGTTGGGATCGATGATCGGGGCGCGGTCGATCACCACCCGATCGCCCTCCACCTTCCAGTAAAAACAGGCGCGGCGGCCGGTATGGCAGGCCGGCCCGGTCTGCTCCACTTTGGCCAGCAGGACGTCGCCGTCGCAGTCCAGCCGCAGTTCCTTGAGATACTGCACCTGCCCGGAACTTTCGCCCTTGCGCCACAGCGTGCCGCGGGAACGGGAGTAGTAGCAGACCCGGCCGGTGCGCACGGTTTCCTCGATCGCCTCCCGGTTCATCCAGGCGAACATCAGAACTTCGCCACTGTCGTGCTGCTGGGCGATCACCGGCACCAGGCCCTGGTCGTTGAAGGCCAGATTATCCAGCGCTTCGCAGAGGGCAACGCTGAAACCTTCCGGCTGTTGTTCGTTGGCTTTGAACATGAGACCTCTTGGGGTCGGACGTCCGACCCGTTCAGATCGGCGCCCGGGTGTCCCGATGCAGTTGTTCCACCGCCTCGTCCAGATCCACGGTATCCGTGGCCTGGGAGCCCAGACGGCGTACCGCCACCTGATTCTGCTCGGCTTCCTTCTCGCCGACCACCCAGATCACCGGCACCTTGGCGCGGGAATGCTCGCGCACCTTGAAGCCGATCTTCTCGTTGCGGGTATCCAGTTCCGCCGGAATACCGCGCGCCTTGAGCTGCTCGACCACCCCGGCGGCGTAGTCATCCACCGCGTTGGTAATGGTGGCCACCACCACCGGCACCGGCGCCATCCATAATGGCAGATGACCGGCGGTGGACTCGATCAGAATGCCCAGGAAGCGTTCCAGCGACCCCAGCACCGCCCGGTGCAGCATCACCGGACGCTGGCGGCTGCCGTCCTCGGCCACATATTCGGCGTCCAGACGCTCGGGCAACACGAAGTCCACCTGCAGGGTGCCGCACTGCCAGTCACGACCGATGGCGTCACGCAGTACGAACTCCAGTTTCGGGCCGTAGAAGGCACCTTCGCCGGGGTTCAGTTCGCACTCCAGGCCCAGGGATTCCACCGCCTCGCGCAGAGCGCCCTCGGCGCGGTCCCAGGTTTCATCGGAACCGGCGCGGTTGTCCGGCCGGTCGGAGAACTTGATGCGGAAGCTGTCGAAACCGAAATCCTGGTAAACCTCGCGCAACATGGTGATGAAGGCGGCGGTTTCCTCGTTGATCTGGCCCTCGGTACAGAAGATGTGGGCGTCGTCCTGGCTGAAGGAGCGCGCCCGCATCAGACCGTGCAAGGCACCATGGGCCTCGTTACGGAACAGAGCGGTGAACTCGCCCATGCGGATCGGCAGGTCCCGGTAGCTCTTGATGCCCTGGTTGAAGATCTGCACGTGGCCGGGGCAGTTCATCGGCTTGATCGCCATTTCCCGGTGATCATGGGTGCAGACGGTGAACATGTCGTCGCTGTATTTGTCCCAGTGTCCGGACTGCTCCCAAAGCACGCGGTCCATCATCTGCGGGGTGGACACCTCGGAGTAGTCGTACTTCTCCATCTTGGCGCGAATGTAGTTTTCCAGGTTCTTGCGCAGGCGCCAGCCGCGCGGGTGCCAGAACATGCTGCCCACGGCTTCCTGCTGGATATGGAACAGGTCCATTTCCCGGGCCAGTTTGCGGTGGTCGCGCTTTTCAGCCTCTTCCAACTGCTTGAGGTAGGCGTTGAGCTCTTTCTTGTCGCGCCAGGCGGTGCCGTAGATCCGCTGCAACTGGGCGTTGTCGGCGTTGCCGCGCCAGTAGGCGCCGGCCACTTTCATCAGCTTGAAGCCGTCGCCGAGCTTGCTGGTGGAGGGCAAATGCGGGCCCCGGCACAGGTCGATGAACTCACCCTGGCGATACAGCGAGACTTCCTCGCCCTCGGGCAGATCGCGAATGATCTCCGCTTTGAATTCCTCGCCCTGATCCAGGAAGAAGCGGATCGCCTCGTCCCGGTCCCAGACCTCGCGGCGGATCTCCTCGTTGCGCCGCATGATCTCCTGCATGCGCTTTTCGATGGCGACCAGGTCTTCCGGGGTGAACGCGGTCTCCCGGTGGAAGTCGTAATAAAAGCCGTTCTCGATGGTCGGCCCGATGGTGACCTGGGTTTCCGGAAACAGCTCCTGCACGGCTTCGGCCATGACATGGGCGGCATCGTGACGGATCAGCTCCAGAGCATCCTCATGGTCGCGGGTGATGATTTCCACTTCCGTGCCGTCGGTGAGGGGCAGGTAGACGTCGGTGAGATGGCCGTTGGCCTTCACCGCCAGCGCCTGTTTGGCGAGTTTCTTGCTGATCCGCCCGGCGATCTCCAGGGCGGAGGCCGGTTGATCAAACTCCAGGGTTGCCCCGTCGGGCAGTCGATAGCTCACACTCATGGGTGACACGGAATCCAAAGCAAATGAAGCAGGCGGATGTGGAAAGCAGGCCCGGTGCGGGGGCACGGGTTTGCGTCCCGGAACCGACGGATGGTAGGCAATCGCCGCGGCGGCTTCAAGCGCCAAGCCATGACAGCAGCCTTATGACGTGGTTTGCTTGGCAAATAACGACGAGGAAACGGCATGCCCCAACTGCACAGGATCGGAGATCAGCTGATGCCGCTGCTGCGGGTGGCACGGCGCATCAATGAGCAAAGAGACGTGGCCACACTGGCGCAAACCATTGTCGCCGAGGCGCGCGCCCTGTGCCGCGCGGAGGCCGGCGCCCTCTGGCTGTACCGGGGCGACGGCGGTGGTGAACGCCTGGTCTGCATGGTGCGGCAAGGGGAAGGCGGCATCGGCGTGACGGACGAGGTCGAAGTGCCCCTGGCCTGGTCCGGGCGCCCGGTGGTGCGGGTGGCGAAAGAAAGAGAAACCCTGTTGCTGGCGTCCGGGCTGGGGCTGGCGGAAGAGGACCGGGCATTGTGGGTGCCGGATCTGGTGACGGAGGTGTCCGCACAACTGCTGGTGCCGCTGCCCAACCATGATGGTGAGGTGGTGGGTGTGGTGCAGTTGATCAATGCCCGTGACGACCAGGGCCACCGACTGGCGTTCTCCCGGCGCCAGCGCGTGGTGGCGGAGGCCTTGGCCGGCTACGCCGGCATCGCCTTGAATAATCTGCTGGTGGTGGCGGAGATGAAGGATCTGCTGGACGCCTTCGTCAAAGTCATCGCCCAGGCCATTGACGCCAAGAGCCCGCACACCAGCGCCCATTGCCAGCGGGTCCCCCTGCTGACCGAATTGCTGGCTCGTGCCGCCTGCCAGGATCACGGCACCTTCGCTGACTTCGATCTGGACGAGGACGGCTGGTACGAACTGAGAGTGGCGGCCTGGCTGCACGACTGCGGCAAGCTGGCGACACCGGACTCAGTGCTGGAGAAATCCACCAAACTGCAGGCCCTGCATGACCGCATTGACATGGTCGCCGCTCGTTTCGCGGTGCTGCGGGCGGAGTTGGTGGCGGACTTCGCCGAGCGGGAACGGGCGGAACCGGAGCGGACCGCGGCGCTGGCGGAGGAAAGAGAGCGGGCGCTGGCGGAGCTGGAAGCGGATCTGGCGTTGTTGCAGCGGGTCAACCTGGGCGGGGAAACCATGGCCCGGGAGGATCAGGAACGGGTCCGGGCGATGGCCGGGCGCACCTGGACCGATGCGCAAGGGCGGTTACAGCCGCTGTTGAGCGACGACGAGGTGAACAATCTGTGCATCCCCAAGGGCACGCTGACCGAGGACGAGCGGGCGGTCATCAACGGGCACATGGACGTGACCCTGGCGATGCTGGAATCGCTGCCGTTTCCGCGCAAGCTGCGGCGAGTGCCGGAATACGCCGGCGGTCACCACGAACGCATGGACGGCACCGGCTTCCCCCGCGGTCTGACCCGCGAACAAATGTCGATCCCGGCGCGGATCATGGCCATCGCCGATATCTTCGAGGCGCTGACCTCCCGGGAGCGGCCCTACAAGCCACCGCTGAAGCTGTCGGAAGCGCTGGCGATCATGCGCCAGATGCGCGACGACCAGCACCTGGACCCGGACCTTTACCGGCTGTTCCTCGACGCCGGCGTCTGGCGCCAATACGCCCTCGAGGCCCTCGACCCGGAACAACGGGATGTGGAGGAAGTGGGAAGATACTACTGAATCAGTTGACAGTTGATAGTGGACAGTTGACAGCGAAAAGAAAAAGATCGCGGAACAGTCTGATTCTTAGCCGCTTGCTTGCAAGCGAATATTGTCAAAGGCTTGAGTGACATCATTCGCTTGCAAGCAAGCTTCCCACAGCAGTTCAGCCCCTTGTTTTCGCTGTCAACTGTCCACTATCAACTGTCAACTTCCTTCACAGCGTCTGCACCCGCTGCAGCTCATCCATGAACGCCACGCAATTGCGGCCCGCGCCCTTGGCTTGGTAGAGCGCCTCGTCGGCCCGTTTGATCAGGGCGAGAACGTCCTTTTCTCCGGGCAGGGAACTGGCCACGCCGACGCTGATGGTGACCACCTGGCTGATCCTTGATCCGGCGTGGGGCAGGCCCAACTGCTCGATCCGGGTACGCATCCGTTCGGCGAACACCAGGGCGTCCTTGAGGCTGGTGTTGGCCAGCACCACCAGGAACTCCTCGCCGCCGTAACGGGCGACGAAATCGGCTTCGCCCTGGGCCATGCCACGGGGAATGCCGGCCACGGACTTGAGGCATTCGTCGCCGGCCAGGTGGCCGTAGGTATCGTTGTATTGCTTGAAGAAATCGATGTCGAACAGCACCACGGTGACGTTATCGATGGCATGCCGGCTACGGCCGTGCAAAGCGTCATTGAGGCGGGACTCCATGCCGCGCCGGTTCAGGCAGCCGGTCAGGCCGTCCCCGGTGGCCTGGCTCTCGAGCACCCGGTTGGCCGAATGCAGCTCCGCCCGGTGCTGATACAGCACGTGCTCGGACAGAAAGTGGCTGCGCAGCAGACGCTCGTAAATATATTGGCCAAACAAACTCATGGTGCCGGTTGCCAGGGAGAACAACAGCAGCGTCAACGCCTGGGACAGCGGCAGAGTATTGGGGGCGAGGGTGCAGAGGGCCTGGAGCGCCAGTATCGCCGAAGTGCTCAGAGCGGAGGCCAGGAACGGCACACGCAGCAGTACGCCGAGCACCAGGATCGCCAGGGGAGTTTGCAGGAACAGCAAGAACGCTTGCGGGTGATCGATGGACAGGCCCATCCACATCCCGGTGATCGCCACCGCGAACGCCAGCAGGATAATCATCGGATGCAGCCAGCGGCGCAAATCCGGGCGATGGGCGACCACCGCGGTGGCCACCGCCAGCATGATACAGAACAAACGTGGGCGCCAGGTGGCGGTGACCAGGTCCGGCTCCACGGTCAACTCCAGAATCACCGACAGAGCCAGAATGGAAACCAGGGTGATGGTGGCCCAGGGTGTGATACGGGCCACGTTACTGCGGAAATAGTCAACGAATTCGCGTTCCAGCGGCGCCGGAAGACGCAAATGCCAGGGCAGCCGTATGTCGCTGCCGGACGGAAGCGTGCTCGTCCGTTGCGGGTCTTGGGTCACCTTGGGTCCTTATTACTGCTGGTTCAGGGACAGAGGTGTCCCTGCGGATACATTCAGGCTCCCAGCATAACGCCTGACGCGACAGATATCCCGCAGCTATATGAGCAAAGCCAACTATATCAGCAAAGCCAAAAGCGCCTGGCGCTTTTCCGCGGGCAGGCGGCGAAAGCAGTCCAGTAGTAATCCCTCCTCCAGGCCCTGGGGAACACAGCCTTCGGATCTTGGCAGATCTCCGGGCCATTCAACCATGCTGCGCTGCAACCGGGCCACGATTTCCGCATTCATGCTTCGGTGACTGTGGCGGGCGGCCTGGGCAATGCGATCACGCATGCCGGGAGGGAAACGAACCACGAACTTCTCGGCCCGCGTGGTCTCGTCCTGCTTCATAGTGTATGTCATATGCCCCGAGAAAACGGTTACCTTACGCACTTTTTAAACATGACGCGATGATGGCACGGTGCTATTAATCGGCCTTGATCCGGGTCAATTCCCGGTGCGAAAGAGCATGCGGGGTAGCGTCGCGGCCTCTGTTATGATCGCCTTGTCAGGAGAGAGAGCACACCGCCATGAATGTCGCCGGCGCCGATCTGAATTTATTGAAGTACCTGGATGTGCTGCTGCGGGAGAAAAACGTGACCCGGGCGGCGGAACAGCTGGGCATTACCCAGCCGGCCATGAGCAACAGCCTCAAACGGCTGCGGCAGATGTTCAACGATCCGCTGCTGATCCGCACCAGTGAGGGCATGACCGCCACCGACCGGGCCCTGGAGCTGCAGCCTCTGGTGCGTCAGTTGATGGCGCAGGCGGAATCCCTGTTCAATCCGGAGGAAGTGTTCCGTCCCGAGGAAAGCCGCCGGGTTTTTCGTATCATGACCAGCGATTACGCGGAGGGCACGTTGGTGCCGCACATCGTGCGCCGTCTGCGTGAAGAGGCGCCCCATGTGGTTCTGGACTTCCTGACGCCGTCGGATGTCAGTTATCCCGATATGGAACAGGGCCGGGTGGACATGGCGGTCAACCGGTTCAATGAAATCCCGGGGTCCTTCTACCAGGTCACCCTGTGGAAGGACGCCTTCTCCTGCCTGCTTAACCGGGACAACCCGATCGCCAGGCATTTCGATCTGGACAGCTACCTGTCCGCCCAGCATATCTGGGTATCCAAGACCGGTTTTGGTGTCGGTTTTGGCATGAACCCGGAAAAGCTGGGTGGGCTGGGCTGGATCGACCACGCTCTGCAGCAGATGGGGCGGACCCGCAAGATCAGTATCTTCACCCGCCACTATCAAATGCCCGCCCTGCTGGCCATGAACAACGACCTGGTGGCGACTCTGCCGTCCCGGGTGGCGCGCATGCAGGCACAAAACCCCCGTCTGGTGATCAAATCACCACCGTTCGACATTCCCGAGTTCGAACTGAAAATGGCCTGGTCCCCCCTGCTGCACCACAACGCCGCCCACCGCTGGCTGCGCAAGCTGATCCAGGAGGAGGCCGAGCGGATATTGGCGGAGGACCCATAAAAAGGGCAGTTGACAGTTGATAGTGGACAGTTGACAGCGAAAACAAGAGACCGGACCGCTGTGGGAAGCTTGCTTGCAAGCGAATATTGCCAAGCGCCTGAGAGAATCCCATTCGCTTGCAAGCAAGCTTCCCACAGCGGTTAAAGATCACCCGTTTTTGTTTTTCCGCTGTCAACTGTCCACTATCAACTGTCAACTGCTTTTTAGGTTGTTTTCGCCGGCTTCAGCTATCGCCCCCTTACCGACGCCCTCGAAGGCGCGGACGCGGAAGTGCTTGCCGGGGGCTTCCTCGGCCAATTGCCGGGCGATGTGGTCGGCCAGGTATTCCACCGTGGTGTCGGTGTCGATCAGATAGCAATGGTCTTCCGGGATCACCAGTTCGAAGTGGCCCTGGGGCGCGTCGTAGCGGAACCGGTGATGGGGGACTTCCTCGACGAAGTAAGTGCCTTCCAGATCTTCCCGGGTGCCGATGTAGATGTCTTCCCAGCGGTCCGCCCACAGCTTCTCCCAGTAACGGCTGCGGCGGCCGTTCTCGAAGATCTGAATGGTGGAACGGTGGCCGTGGGCGATGCGCTGACAGTTACCGTCGTGCTTCTTCAGGCCATGGGAATAATGGTAGAAAGGCGCGGTACCGGTGTCCTCCTCACGGAGCAGGATGCGCGCTTCATTGACATTGTCTGGCAGGGACGGTTCCAGCAGTTCCATCAGGAACAGGGTGACGGAGGCCTTGGACACCTCGGTACCGGGGATTTCCAGCAGGCTCTCGGTGGGCGCCAGCAGACGGATTTCGCCGGCACCATACTGCCAGGTGAGGCTCAGTTGCTGGTCTTTACGCCGATTCAGGCTCAGTGCCTCATGGGCGCCGGGGAACAGCAGACGGTGGTCGACCTGATCGTCGATCAGGCGCTTGAGCTGCCGTTTGACCTGGCCGAAATCAAACACCATGCCCTGGCCGTCCAGATCACCGGACAGTTCCAGGTCCACGATCCAGGATTCCCCGATCATGCCCCGCTTGGGGTGCAGGTAGGAGAAATCCAGTACGGTCAGGTTGTCTACGAACAGAGTGGCCATATCGTTCCGATCAGCAAAACAGAGTTCACGGATATCATCGCCGCCGGCGATGCCAGGGCGATAGTATACGCGCCCCGGGCGGCCTGGCTCACCCCACCGAAGGCGATCGGGGCGATGAATTGGACGGGATGTGAACGGCACCACGTCTCGGCGACGTGGCGCGCATCCTGCCCGGTGGTGGTGGTAAACGCAAGCTGCGACCAGCGGTGACCGGCTGTCTGGCGTGTGCTGCTCTGTTGTTCTATGGTTGGCTCTGCCCGTCGGTAAAACACCCGTGCGCGGATGCCCGGTGCCGGCGGCGCGAAAACCCAGTAAAGCCATTGGATACCGTTGAAAGATGAGCGAGACCCTGTTTTCCAAGATCATCGACCGGGAGATCCCGGCGGACATCATCTATGAGGATGAGCAATGCCTGGCGTTCCGGGATATCAACCCTCAGGCCCCGGTGCATTTCCTGGTGATTCCCAAGAAACCCATCCCCAAGCTCTCCGACGCCACCGAGGAAGACCAGGCGTTGCTCGGGCACCTGTTGCTGGTCGGCAACCAGGTCGCCGCCCGGGAGGGGCTGGAGGACTTTCGCGTCAACGTGAATAATGGCGCCAGTGCCAGTCAGGCGGTGTTCCATCTGCACGTTCATGTCATGGGGGGACGTCCGTTCAACTGGCCGCCGGGCTGAGCCCGGAGCCCCGGGGCCGGCTTGCCCGGCCCCTAATAAAAGGTGGCAATCCCGAGTGCCGCCTAAAAACAAAAGGAGATAATAAGATGAATGGTAAAGCCTGGATCATCGGCCTGCTGGCCGTGGTCGCCTGTGTGCCGGCTTTCGCGCAATTGCCCGACGACGCCGAGCGCAAAGTCATCGACCGTCTGATGACGCGCATCGCCGCGCTGGAACAGACCGGCCGCGAGTTGCACGAAAAATACCCCGATAGCAAAACCGCCGACGTCCAAAAGGCCTGCAAGGCGGATTTCCCCGACTTGCCGGAGCTGGCCCGTAACCTGCGCGGCGAGGCCGCCGCGTTGCAAACCCTGGCTTTCAAGGTGCATTTGAGCATGGCCGCCAACGACCTGGTGCAATGCGTGGACTGTCTGGGCACGGTAACCTCCTGTGACGGCGCCTCCGCCTCCCTGGAACGCGCCAGGGACCAGATGAAGCGCATGGAGGACTACGCCAAACGCCAGGCCGCGGGGGAGGACCCGTCCTGACCCTGGTGTCCGCTCAGGAGGTCAGCAGAGCCCGGGCCATGACGGCCAGCCGATCCACCCGTTGTCGGATCGGGGGCGTGTTGGTGTCCAGCAACAGCGCATAGCGCCGCGCCCCCCAAAGGGCCAGGACCAGGGTTTCCAGAGTGTCGGCGGTCACCGCCGGCCCGGGCCGGTCCGGCCAGCCCGCCACCAGCGCGTCCCAGGTGTCCACCAGCTGTCGGAAGGCGCGCTGGTGGTGGGCGGCGGTGGCGATTTTCCCTTCCATCATCAACATATCCCGATCGAAGTAGGGCGCTTGCCCGTCCTCGTCCAGTGTCAGTGATACCGCTCGCCGCAGACGCTCCTCCCAGCAATGCCGGTCCAGAGCGGCGTCTTCCTCGCTCAGCCGCTGGCAAAGCACGTCCATGCAATGGCGTACGTAACCGGACAACAGCGCGGTGCGGTTGGGGAAATAGTCATACAACGTTCCCACGGCGTAGCCGCTCTCTTCGGCGATGGCACGGGTAGTGGCGGCGGCCGGTCCGTCGCGGCGCCAAATCCGAACAAAGCCGTCGTAAAGGGCCTGCACGGTGAAAACCGCGCGTGCCTGGGAGGGCCGCTTATGCGGTTGGGGCAGGGGCTTCGATGGTGTTTTCCTGGTCATGGGGAATCCGAACCCGTTGGCGAAGGGGCGTTGTTAGCATGATGCCACGTTAATCATCACCAACGGAGCGACCATGCGCACCCCTAATTTGCGACTGCTGACCGACAAGACCGACCTGGGCCATACCCGGCTGGATGACAGCCAGACACTGCCGGAAGCCGGTGACGGCGAGGTGATTCTCACCGTGGACCGGTTTGCCCTGACCACCAACAACATTACCTACGCCGCCTTCGGTGACGCCATGAACTACTGGTCCTTCTTCCCCACCGGGCAGAACGGATGGGGGCACATGCCGGTGTGGGGATTCGCCACCGTGACCGACTCGCGGGTGCCGGGAGTGGACCCCGGGGAGCGTTTCTATGGTTACTTCCCCATCGCCACGGTGCTCAAGGTGCGGCCGGAGCGGATCAGCGAGCGCGGCTTCTATGACGCCACCGACTACCGCCAGGGATTGCCCTCACCCTATAACCAGTACACCCGGTGCAGCACCGACGGCGCCTATGTGAAGGAACTGGAAGATTACCAAATGCTGCTGCGGCCGTTGTTCTTCACTTCTTATATGCTGGCGGACTTCCTCGCCGACAACCAGTTCTTCGGCGCGCGGCAACTGGTGGTCTCCAGCGCCTCGAGCAAGACCGCCTATGGTGCCGCTTTCGCGTTGCGGGAAATGGGCGACCCGGCCCGCATCGCGCTGACGTCGCCGTCGAATCGGGGCTACGTCGAGGGCCTGGGACTCTACCAGCAGGTGGTGGACTATGATCAACTGGCGTCACTGGATGCCGATCAACCGACCCTGTACGTCGACTTTTCCGGCGATGAGGCGTTGCGGCACGCCGTCCACGACCATTTCGGCCCGGCCCTGGTGTACGACTGCTACGCCGGTTCCGCCACCAACACGGAATTCCTCAAGGCCGACGCAACACTGACACCGGAGCCCCGTTTTTTCTTCGCGCCGGTGCAGATCCGCAAACGCAATCAGGACTGGGGGCCAGCGGTGTTGAGCGAACGCTTCGGCGCGGCGCAGCGGCGTTTTCTGCAGGCGGTCAGCGACCCGGTATCGGGCTGGATGAGCCTGTGCGAGCACCGGGGTTTCGAGGCGGCGGGCCCGGTGATCCGCGCATTAAATGATCACGGCGGACTGCCTCGGGAAGGACACGTGGTGCTTTTGCGGTAGCAGATTGGCTATCCTCGGGGGCCATGCCCAGAAAAAAGGATAGGCGACCATGAGTCGATGGATAGAGCCGGTCACGCTGGAAGGCCGTCAGGTGGTGCTGGAGCCGTTGCGGGCCGAACACGTGGACGATCTGATCGAGGCGACCCGGGATGGTGAGCTGTGGCGGCTCTGGTACACCTTCGTGCCGGCGCCGGATGCGGTGGCGGAGTACGTGAGCGCTGCCCTGGCACGCCGTGATCGGCATGGTGAAATGCCGTTCGCGGTGCGCCATCGCGACAGCGGCAAAGTGATCGGCTCCACCCGTTTTTGTCATGTGGACGAGGACAACCATCGTCTGGAGGTGGGCTACACCTGGTATGCCCGCCGCTTTCAGCGCAGCGGCTTGAACACCGAATGCAAGCGGCTGCTGCTGGGCCATGCCTTCGAAGCGCTGGACGCCATCGCGGTGGAATTTCGCACCCATTGGCACAACCGCGCCTCCCGGACGGCGATCGCCCGCCTCGGCGCCAAGCAGGATGGCGTGCTGCGCAATCATACCCGCAGTGCGGATGGCGTATACCGTGACACCGTGGTGTTTTCCATCATCAATCTGGAATGGCCGGCGGTGCGGCAGAATCTGGCTTTTCTGCTGGACGTACCTGGCCCCGATTAGTGGCAAGCTAGCGGAAATCCCGCTGCTCGGTCAGCAGACCGATACTGAGCGCGCCGGGGCCGATATTGACGCTGCCGGTGAGCCCCATACTGCTGACCAGCAGCTTGACCTGATGGCGGTCGGCGCAGCTTTTCAGCGTCTCGAAGCCCGGCATCTGATACACCGCCTGAGGATCGCCAGCGTAGCTTACGCACAGTACCGGCGATAACAGTCCCTTTTCGATACAGCGCGCGCCGTGTTCGAACAAGCGCGCCACGCCCTGGGCGAAGCCGCGAATCTTGGCCACCGGGAACGTCTCGCCGCTGCGCGCGCAAAGAATCGGTTTGATATCCAGGGCCGAGCCCAGTAACGCGCCCACCAGCCCCACGCTATTGTCGCCTTTCTTGCGGGCTCTTTGCCGCAGATAGTAGAGATCGGGCACCACCGCGTAGCCGGTGGCTTTGCCGGCCAGGGCGCTGACCCGGGCGCGCAACTCGGCGCCGCGCATGCCGGTGGCCATCAGCCGCACGGTTTCCGCCGCCAGCGCACCCTGACCGGCGAACAGGGTCTGGCTGTCGATCACCCGCACCGCGAACGGACCCTGCAGGCCGGCCCGGTCACGCACCGCCCGGTACTCGGACAGGATGCCGTGGGCCGCTTCCGTGGCGTTTTGGAAAATCGGACTGCGGCTTTGCAGTACGGTTTCCACCAGGGCGTAGTCGCAATGGGTCACCACCTGTTCGAGAAAAAGTTGTTTGATCTGCGCCACGGTGGCGGGCAGGGACTGCGCATCATGGACTTTGTCCAGTAACTGACGGTCATAAAAGGATCGGGTGCGCTGGGGCGAACGGTCATCGGCGATGATCTCGTCGCCGATCCGGATCGACGCCGGCAGCACCAGGATGCCGTTTTCTTTGATAAAGTCAGAGGGCAAGTCGCAACCGGAGTCCACCACCAGGCCAGTTTTCATGGGTATCCTCGCCAATAATGCCCAAGCAGCGCCGACTCGGGCGCCAGGCGGGCATGAAATCGCAAAAGCGACGGTTTTTATGGTTCGCGCTGGTCCGCGTTCTAATCTTTTATGACTATATATGGATCATCTTATTGTATTAATCAACGACTTTTACAATAAGACAAAAGTGGATGGCGCCTCGGCGTCGCAATAAAACAATGAATTATTTTGCTCATTTAGTACTGGCGCAGCCCACGGTGACCTCCAAGGTCGGCAACCTGATGGGGGATTTCATGCGCGGGATTCGTGAGGAGGCGTTGTCGGAGCCGGTTCGGGCGGGCTTGCATAATCACCGTCTGGTGGACCGCTTTACCGATGACCATCCGCGGGTGCGCGCCGCGCGCCGGCTTTTCTCGCCGCAGCGGCGGCGCTTTGCGGGTGTGGCGCTGGATGTCCTGTTCGACCATTTTCTCATTCGCCACTGGTCCCGCTTCCATGACGAAGACCTGGCGCAAGTGATCCGCGCTGATTATCGCCATCTGCAATACGGTCAGCCGTTGATGCCCGGGCTCATGCGCGACACCACCCGACGCCTGGTCAGCAACGACTGGTTCGGGCATTACGCCGACCTGGATACGGTGGGCGTGGCGTTGGACCGCATCGCCGGGCGATTACGCTTCGCCAATGCCTTCGCCGGCAGCATCGAGGATATCCGCCTCCACTATGGGGCGTTGGAAGATACCTTTCTGAGTTTCTACCCCGAACTGCGAGCCCATGTGGCGGGCGCCGCGCTGGAACGCCCGACTCAGCCGGGCACGCGCGCCGGTTGAGCCGCCGCCAGCGGTGTCAGTTCCAATAACGCCATGGTCTCTTCGTAGAGCCGCGCCGCCAGCTCGCCGTTGCGTGCGCTGGGGGAGCGGCGGGCACGCCCCCGGGCATCGAAGTAGCCGCCGGTGACACCGACGAAATCCTCGTCCAGCGCCATGGAGACCGGCAGAAAGGCGGCCTTTTCCGGTGTGATCAGAGTGGGCCGGATCAGCGTCCGCAGGGGGCCGGGAACATGGCGGAAGATGCCGGTGTCGACCCCGCCGGGATGCAGGGCATTGCTGGTGATGCCCTCCCGGGCCAGCCGTTGGGCCAGCACGTTGCTGAACAGGATGTTGCCCAGCTTCGACTGGCCATAGGCGTCCATCACCAGATACGGGAAGCGGCCCCGCCAGGTACGGGAATTGATGCGCCCGAGCCAGTGCGCCACGGACGCCACGTGCAGAATGCGGGCGGACGGGGCCTGCCGCAGCAGGGGCAGCAGCAAATGGGTGAACAGCACCGGGGCGAGGTAATTGACGCCGAACTGCATTTCGTAGCCGTCGGCGGTGAACTGCTGCCGGGTGGGGACGGTTCCGGCATTGTTGATCAGCACATCCAGCTCGCCGATTTCGTCCCGCAGCCGGCGGGCGGCGCTGTGGACCTGAGCAAGATCACTCAGATCCAGAGCGAACAGGCGCACTCGTGCCTGTGGGTGGTGATTCTTGATATGCGCCACGGCGGCCTGGCCGCGGGTCCGGTCCCGGCAGCCGATTAGGACTTCGGCGCCTCGCGCGGCCATTTGTTCAGCGCTGTGCAATCCCAGCCCGGAATTCCCCCCGGTAATGAGTACGGTTTTCTTCATTGCTCCTCCCTGTGCCCGAAGCCGTTGTGCTTGCCGATGTAATGCTCGAAGGGGCTGTGTCCGATTACCCGAACAGGTTTCGAGGCTTACAGATTGGGACCGCCGGGGACATTCGCGGTTCGTTGGAATTTGGTAACCATTGCCATGATAAGTAGCACGCGACGGCCCGATTATGGCTGCCGCGCCGCCGGATCGGGCGTTGCGGATAGAATGCAGATCGTTGCATGGCCCGCTTTCCCGTCTTGTTGAGGTATAATCGGCCGCCAAATCAATCGACTTGAGTCCGAGGGCGCTGATGAGAGCCGCCATAAGGGCGCTGGCGTTGCTGCTGGCCGCCGCGAGCATACCGGTGCACGGGGAAACCACCCTCTCAGAGCGCCGCACCGTTACAGCTACAGCCTACAATTCGTTGCCGGGGCAGGGCGCGGGAGAAGATCACAGCCTGGCTGCCTGGGGTGATCAGCTGGAACCGGGCATGAGAGTCATCGCCGTGTCCCGTGACCTGCTTGAAGCGGGGCTGGACTATGGTACGGCGGTCTCCATCGAGGGGCTGGACGGTATCTGGTACGTGCGCGACAAAATGCACTCCCGCTGGCGTAACAAGATCGATATCTATATGGGTGAGGATCGCAGGGCGGCGCTGCGCTGGGGCAAACGCAAGGTCAAGATCCGTTTCGAACCCCTTTCCCCGGACGTGCGGACGGCGAACCGCTAGTCCCGTCGTCCGCTTACTCGCGACTCAGAAAGGTCATGGTCAGGCGTGTCGAGGCACTGGGCAGCAGTTTGTCGAGTAGCTTGATCATCTTGAACACACCCCCCACCGGGTTGTGCACCGGCACTTCCCGCGCCGCCGCTTCCCAGACCTTGGCGGCGATGTCCTCCGCTTTCAGTTTCACGCCCAGACGGCTCACCACCGGCGCCTGATAGTCAGCCTCTTCCACCATGGGGGTCTTCACGAAGGGAGGCATCACATCCACCACGCGGATCCCCAGACGTTTCCATTCGATATTGAGCGCTTCGGTGAGGCCGCGCACGGCGAACTTGCTGGCCGAATAACTGGCCAGGTGCGGCACGCCATAAAGCGCCGACGCGGAACTCATGTTGATGACCACCGGAGCGTCCGCCCGCCGCAGGGCCGGCAGGGCCGCCAGACTCATGTTGACCAGGCCGGTGACATTGATATCGATGATGCGTTTGTGCTGCTCCGCGCTGATCGCTTCGAAACGCCCCATGCGCAGGATGCCGGCGCAATTGAACAGCGCGTCCAGCGCACCATCGCCGCTGAAAGCGGAAACCGCCCGCGCGCAGGCCTCCGCATCGGTGACGTCGAGAGGGTGAAACCAGGCGCCATCCAGGTCCCGCGCCAGCCCGGCCAGGGCGGTCTCGTTGACGTCCAGCAGGCCTACCCGCCAGCCGTGTTGATGGAAGTGGCGCGCGGTGGCCAGGCCGATGCCGCTGGCGGCGCCGGTGATCAGGATACTTTTCGTGGTGGCGGGGATCATGGCCGTGTCTGCTCCGCTGCCGGGTGGTCGGATTGCCGGAAATGGTGCCGAAGAAAACCGGCGCCGCCGCGCAGGGCCAGATCGGCGTCGGCCAGCAACCCGGCGTGCAATTGAAAATCGTGCCAGCGTTGTGGATGGACCTGAATGCGGGCCTGGCCGCCGGCATCACGGATCGCTCGCGCCAGCCGGTGGCTGTCGTTGAGCAGGATTTCGTCACCACCGGCCTGAATCAGGACCGGAGGCAGCCTGGCCAGATCGCCATTGATCGGTGAGCATGGCGGCCGCTCGGGATGATCGCCGCCGTAGGCTCGGGCGGCGTCCGCCAGCCAGGCCTGACTCAACATTACGTCCCGGTCGGTATCGAACAGCCGGGTCAGGGTCAGATCCACCCACGGAGAAATCAGGAATAGCGACGCCGGCAGTGGCAGGCGCGCCTGTTTCAAGGCCAGCAGCGTCGCCACCGCCAGCCCGCCGCCGGCGGAATCCCCGGCCAGTGCCAGCCGGGCCGGATCGATGCCTTGATCAAGCAGGGCCTGATATACCGCCATCGTATCCGCGATGGCGGCCGGACACGGATGTTCCGGCGCCAGCCGGTAGTCCGGCACCACGACCCGGGCCTGGCTGTGTCTGGCCAGATGAGAGGTCAGACCGTGATGAGTGGATGGCGACCCGGTGATATAGGCGCCGCCGTGCAGGTACAGCACGGTGGTGTCGGCGCCCTCCGGCTGATAGACGCGGCAGCGGACTCCGCCCGCTTCCATGTTGTGATGGGGCATACCACTGGCCCCCGGGTTGGTGCGCGCAAGGGCTTCCTGCCAGCGCCGCTGCGCGGCAATACCGACGCGAGGGTGGGCCACGGGTTTGAACAGCAACAGCAGGGCACGGCGTAAAGTGGCGACCAACAGACGCTGGTCGGGGCGGCGCCGTCGCCGCAGTGCCTCAGTGAGGGTAGTCATAGTCGCTCAGGTCCAGTACCCGGGTCTGGCGCCGGTAATCGAAGGTGAAGCCCGGCCAGTTGTTGGTGTTCTTGCCGCTTTCGGTTTTGTACCAGCTGTCGCAGCCCTTATCCCAAACCGTGTCGCGGATGCGTTTCTGCAAGCGCCGGTTGAAATCGTTCTGTGTACGTGAGCGTACTTCCAGCGCGCCGGTGGCAGGCAATTGCGCCAGCGCCTGCTGGATATAGTGAATCTGGCTTTCCAGCATGTAGATGATGGAGTTGTGGCCGAGGTTGGTGTTGGGGCCGTAGAGCATGAACAGGTTCGGGAAACCGTGCACGGTGATGCCCAGATACGCTTCGGCCCCGTCCCGCCAGACCTGATTGAGCGTCAGGCCATGGCGGCCGATGAGGGTCATGGGGGTGAGGAAATCGGTGGCCCTGAAGCCGGTGCCGTAAATGATCGCGTCGGCCCGGTGATGGGTGCCGGTACTGTCGGTGAGGCCGCTCTGATCCACCGACTGAATGCCGTGGTTGATCACTTCCACGTTGTCCCGGGCCAGTGCCGGATAGTAGTGGTTCGACATCAGGATGCGTTTACAGCCCATCGGGTAATCCGGGATCAGCTTTGCCCGCAATGATGGATCGGCAATGTGTTTTTCCAGGTGCCGGCGAAACAGCCTCTGGTACACCGTCATGGCTTTCTGCAACGAAGTAAAACCCAGTACCCGGGATTCATTGGCGGCGTAGATACGCAGACGATCCAGCGTCTGGGTTATCGGCAGTGTTTTCAGCAGGCGGTGTTCCCAGGGGCGGTAACGGCGGTCCGGCTTGCCCAGCACATAGGCCGCCGAGCGTTGGAACAGCAGCAATCTGCCCGCCTTGCGGGCCACTTCCGGCACGAACTGGATGGCGCTGGCACCGGTGCCCACCACGGCCACGGTTTTGCCGGTCAGATCCACGTCGTGGTCCCAGCGGGCGCTGTGAAAATGCGGACCCTGGAAGTCCTCGATGCCGGACAGCGGCGGGTAGGCCGGTTGATTGAGCTGTCCGGTGGCGGTGATCAGGGCTCGTGTGGTAACGGTTTCCCCATCGCTCAGCGTTAGCTGCCAGAGACCGTGGGCGTCCAGGTAACGGGCCTCGGTGACTTCGGTGCCGAAGCGAATATGCTCCCGGATACCATATTTGTCCGTGCAATGGCGCAGGTAGTCCAGGATTTCCGCCTGGGGCGCGAAACGGCGGCTCCAGGGGTAATGGCGCTCGAAGGAGAACGAATACAGATGCGAGGGCACGTCGCAGGCGGCGCCGGGATAAGTATTGTCGCGCCAGCAGCCGCCCACATCATCGCCTTTCTCGATCAGCAACAGATCGTGCTGGCCCTGAGTCTTGAGTTGAATCGCCATGCCCAGGCCGCCGAAACCGGCGCCGATAATGATGACCTGGTGGGTCGCTTCCATTGAGGGTATCCACTTTGTTTATTGATATCGGCCCACTGTAGCGGGATGGGAATGGGCTGTTTATGGCATGCTAGGACAAAAAGTTGTGGGAAACGGACAGCCATGAGCGCATCCAGCCGGGGTTTGACCAGCGTACGCATGCAGGTGGAGTTCGCCGCGGAGCACGGTGTTTCCGTGGCGCGTCTGCTGCCCGGCTCAGACATCGAGCCGGAATGGTTGACGCGCAATGACGTGCAGATCGAGGCGGAGCAGGAGTTGGCGGTCGTCACTAATCTGTGCGCCGAACTGGGTGACAGCGCCGAACTGGGGCTGGTCATGGGCCAGCGTTATCACTTGAGCAGCTACGGCGTTTGGGGATTCGCTCTGCTCAGCAGCGACACTTTCCGCGAAGCGGTGGCGCTGGGGCAGCGGTACCTGGATCTGACGTTCGCCTTTAATCGGGTGACGCTGGAAGAACAAGGCAGACAGGCCGCGCTTATTATTGATGACGGCGACCTGCCGGAAGGGGTGCGCGATTATCTGCTGGCCCGTGACGCCAGCGCCATCATGATGATCCAGCAGGAGTTGTTTGCCAGCCGGATGCCGCTGTCGCGTCTTCAGCTGCGTCTGTCAGCGCGTGCCGCGGCCCCTTTCGAGGCGGTCTTCGGGCTGGTGCCGGAATTCGACCAGCCAGTGAACCGGATCGGATTCGCCGCCGGCTTGCTGGACCAGCCCTTGCCGCAGGCCAACCCGGTCACCGCCCGGTTGTGCGAGCAACAGTGCCAGCAGTTGCTGGCGCAGCGTCGGCGCCGGGTGGGCATGGCGGCACGGGTTCGTGAGCAGCTGCTGGCCAGGCCCGGCCAATTCCCGACCATGGAACAACTGGCCGACGAGATCGGCGTCACCAGTCGCACCCTGCGCCGGCGGCTGCTGGCCGAAGACACCCGATATCGGGAATTGCTGGACGAGGTGCGCCGGCTGCTGGCGGAACAATGGCTTTTGGGTGGCGGGCTGAGGCAGGAGGAAATCAGCGCGCGCCTCGGCTTCTCCGAAGTCTCCAACTTCATTCACGCCTTCAAACGCTGGACCGGACAGACGCCGGCGCGTTATCGACGGGAAAAGAGAGGCAGTTGACAGTTGATAGTGGACAGTTGACAGCGAAAGGAAAAAGTCAATTTATGAATTCTCTGTGGGAGCGCCGCCCGGCAAGCTTCCACAGTGGCTAAAGATCGGGCTGTTTTGTCTTTTCACGCTGTCAACTGTCCACTATCAACTGTCAATTGATATTCCCCCATTTCTGGTGCAGAAAATCGCCGATCTCCGCCACGGCCAGGTCGGCGTCGGCGAGGAGGCCGGCGTGGGTCTGGAAGACGTGCCAGCGGCGTGGAAACAACTGATAGCGGCTCGGCGTGTCGGTGGCGCGCAGCCGATCCGCCAGCCGTTCGCTGTCCACTCGCAGCAACTCATCACCGCCGCTCTGAATCAGCAATGGAGGCAGACCATTGAGATCGCCATACAGCGGTGACGCCTGCGGCCGGGCGAGGTCGTCGCCGGCGTAGAGCCGTGCCGCCTGGGCCAGCCAGGGCACGTTCAGCAGGGTTTCACCAATGTCGGAGCGCTGCTCCTGATTCACCGTCAGATCCAGCCACGGTGACAACAGCACACCCGCCGCCGGCGCCGGCAGCGCCGAATCCCGGATCCGTTGCAGCAGCGCCAACGTCAGCCCGCCACCAGCGGCATCGCCCCCCACCGCGATGTGGCTGGCGTCATGGCCTTTGTCCAGCAAGCGTTGATACACCATCAGGGCGTCGTCCAGCGCCGCCGGGCAGGGGTGCTCCGGCGCCAGTCGATAAGCCGGCACCACCACGGTGGCGTTGAGACGGCGCGCCAGATGGGACGTCAGCGACCGGCGCGTGGCGGGCGAGCCGGAGACGTAGCCGCCGCCGTGCAGATACAACAAGACCGGCCCCTGGGGGCGGCCCAATATCTCCGCCGGCACCGAGCCGAAGCGGGCCCGGTGGCGTGGCACCCCACCGGCGACCAGACTGGCGCGGCTGGCGGTGTTCAGCCAGAAGCGCTGCACCCCCAGGCGTATGCCGGGGCGAAAAGCGGGGCGTACTCCGAAGCGCAACAGCCCCCGCAGAGCCATGGCCAGCGCCGCCTGAAAGGGCGTGGCCTGGCCGCCCAACAGTTCACGTCGTAATCCCATCCCGGCCTCCTGGCGGACTGTGGTGAAACAACGTGCCGGCCATGATCAGCGTGCCCGTGGCAAGGTATCGGGCAGGGTGAACTGGCCTTTGCGGTCGAAATGCAGCGGGAAGCCGACACCGGCCACCCGGGCTTTGCCCTTGATCTCATAGTCCAGCGGCTCGTCCAGCCGCTGCAGGCCTTGCAGTTGTTGCAACGTCCCCAGCAGGGTGGTGGTGATGCGGGTGCTGACCAGAGCATCGCCCATGGCCGGCAAGGTGACGCGTTCTCCCGTCAGGCCGCGAGCGAAGCGCTCGCCGTTGAAAAACACTTCATAGTCGAGGCTGTTGAGGGTCAGTTCCCGGTCATTGGGATTGCGTACTCGCAACACCAGATGCCATTGCTGCTCGAATACACTGACTTGTTCCAGTTGTACCGAGGACAACGACACTTCCGGTTTTTCCAGACCGCTCAGGGTCTGGCAGGCGGACAGCAGCAGGGCGAAAATAACAACGGCAAAACGCATTTACAGGCTCCCTGATGAGCAAGCAGCATGAGGACATCAAACACCGATCGGGAGGACGTCACCATGACTTCCTTGGAAATTACCGTGGGAGACATTACCCGACAAGCGGACATGGACGCCATCGTCAACGCCGCCAATCGGGAATTGAAACCCGGAGGTGGCGTGGCCGGCGCCATTCACCGTGCCGCCGGGCCGGAACTGGCCCGGGCCTGCGCGCCCCTGGCGCCGATCCGCCCCGGCGAGGCGGTGATTACCGCAGGGTTTGACCTCCCCAATCGGTATGTGATCCATTGCCTGGGACCGGTTTACCAATTGGATCAGCCGTCCGACCAATTACTGGCCGACTGCTACCGCAATGCCCTGGAGCTGGCGGTTTCCCGCGAGCTGGCTTCGGTGGCGTTCCCGGCGATCTCCACCGGGGTCTTCGGCTATCCGATGGAAGAGGCCGCCCGGGTGGCGCTGCGAACGGTGCGGACGGTGACCGAGCAGCGATCATCGCTGCAACGGGTGCGGTTGGCATTGTTTGATCCGACCGCGGGCGAAGTACACCGGCGGGTGCTGGAGGAACTGGAGGCCGGCTGATTCCGATGGCCGCGTTCGCCGGTGAAGGAGGGAAGGAGGTCAGTCATGACCGGCACATCAATGCGCGCCGGAGACGCCCTGCTGGTGGACCTGTTTCGTTTCATATTCGTGGCGGGTCCTGGCCGGTACACTGCGTGCAGGACAGCCGGGGCACCGCCACCCGGCCACAGCACAGCATGAGGAATCCCGATGACCGCCATTTGGCCGGACCGAGACGCATTGTGTCTGCTCACGGATCTCTATGAACTGACCATGGCGCAGGCTTACTGGCACCAGCAGCGCAACGACGAAGCCATTTTCAGCCTGTTTTTCCGCGTGCTGCCCGAGCAGCGCCAGTATGCCGTGGCCTGCGGTCAGGAGTATGCCGCCCACCTGGTCAGTGAACTGCGCTTTCCCGAGGTGCAAGTGGCCCGCCTGGCGGAATTGAAGCAATTCCAGCCGGAGTTTCTGGACTGGCTGGCCGGTTTTCGCTTTACCGGGGAGATCCGCACGGTGCCGGAGGGCACCCTGGTCTTTCCCCATGAGCCGGTACTGGAAGTGCGCGCGCCGGTGATCCAGGGGCAACTGCTGGAAAGCCTGCTGATGAATTACATCAACCTGGAAACGCTGCTGGCCTCCAAGGCTTCCCGGGTGGTGGACGCCGCCGGCGGACGGCCGGTGATGGATTTCGGCATGCGCCGCATGCATGGCCTGGAAGCGGCCTGGCGTGGTGTGCGCGCCTACCGGGTGGCGGGCATCAGCGGTACCAGCAATGTGCTGGCGTCGCGGGACTTTGATCTGCCGGCCCAGGGCACCATGGCGCACTCTTACATTCAGGCGGTGGGGGATGAACGGCAGGCCTTTCTCGACTACGCGCGGTTGTATCCGGGAACCACGCTGCTGGTGGACACCTACGACACTCTGGCGGCGGTGGACAAAGTGATCGGCCTGGTACGGGACGAGGGCATTGAGGTGGGCGCCATTCGAATCGATTCCGGAGACCTGGGCGCCCTGGCGAAAGCGGCGCGCCAGCGGCTGGATAACGCCGGACTGAGCGGTATACGCGTCGTTGTTAGCGGTGGCCTGGACGAATGGAAGATCGCCAAGCTGGTGGAAGGCGGCGCGCCCATGGACGGTTTCGGGGTGGGCACGGAAATGGGCTCGGTGGCCGACGCGCCGTCCCTGGATTTCGCCTACAAGCTCACCGAATACGGCGGCGAGCCCCGGCTTAAGAACGCGCCGGGCAAGCCGGTCTATCCCGGCGCCAAACAGGTATGGCGCCAACACGACGCGAACGGGATGCTGGCCGGAGATGAGATCCGCGGGCTGGCCGAGCCCGGTGCAGGCGAGCCGCTGTTACGGGCGGTGATCCGTGACGGCCGGCCGGTGTTGCCGTTGCCGGATCCGGATCAGGCCCGGGAGCGGCTGAGCCGGGAGCGGCAATCCTTGCCGGCGGCGCTGCGCGGGCTGACCCCGCAAGCTCCCTATCCGGTGCGTTTCAGCGAGGCTCTGGAAACCCTGCGCCGGGATACTCTGGCGCGGCTGACGAATTGAAACGGCGCTTCACAGCGTGTCGGTCAGCAAAATACCGAGGCTGAAACGGTTCTCGTAGTCGTCGTAGTTGATCAATGAATCCCCATAGCCGGTGAACACCTGCACCAGTCCCTTGAAGCGCTTGTTGATCGGGAAAGAGTAGGAAATTTCGCCGGCGCCTTTATTGTCGGAGCGCAGGTTGTTGCGCACCATCAATTCCAGCACGTGGTTGCCGAACGGCCGCGCCACTTCCAGTTGGAAATGTCCCAGGTATTTTTCGATGTCCGGATTGTCGTCACCGCTGGTTTGCAGCGGATCCTTTTTCTTGTCTTCGGGAATCCGGTACCAGGGCATCATCGAGACGTAGTAGGAACCGATCTGGGAAACATGCCGTACATAAATGCGGTTCCAGCTACGGGACGCGGGCACATCGCGGCCGTTGGATTCATGAATGAAACCAAACGACATCAACTCGGTGCGTACCGGTCCCAGTTTCCAGTCCATCGGTTTGGCCAGAAAGATCTCCGGCGCGTAGTTGATTTCCCGGAACGGACTGGATTGATTGCTGTTGTAGGCCTGCCAGAAAAAGGTGCCGGTGAAGGCCATGTACAGCGTGCTGCCGTCCCAGAAATCGTCGTACAGTGGTGCCTTCAGGGACAGCTGGAATTTGATTTCCTTGGAGTCCAGGTCGTCGTCTTCCCGGTCCGGGTCGTTCCACTGGGGATTCGACCAATAGGAATAGGGCATCAGGTAATTGCGGCGATGGGGCGTGAGGGCAAAGGGGTTGTTCAGGGAAGAGCGTTCCAGGGCCAGCCGGCCGCGCAGAGCATCCTCGTGGGCACTGCGTTGCTGCTGCTGTGGATCGCACCAGCGGCGCAGTTCTTCCAGGGTGACGGAACGGTCACCTTGTTGAACACCACGCAACAAGCATTCATTGCGTTTCGCTTCCGCCTCCCGGGCGGCGGCCTCGGTGGCTTCCGTGCTTTCCTGCGCCAGGGCCAACAGCGGGCCACACAGCAGACAAACCAGCAAAATGCGCTTCATACCCCGTCCTCGTTGGTGGTCATGAACAGACTCTAAAGACCTTTCAATTCCTCGTTGCTCATGGTGCGGGCTTCTTCCTCCAGCATCACCGGGATGCCGTCCCGTATCGGGTAGGCCAGGCCGCTGGCCTTGCATTTCAGCTCGCTGGCCTTCTCATCCAGGATCAGCGGGGCCTTGCTGACCGGGCACACCAGAATGTCGAGCAGATTGGGGTCGATCATCGCCTTCATACCTCATCGTCATGATGGTTCGGGGCCGACTATACCAGCCCTCGGGGTCCCATGCGCGAATTCAAACAGTCGTTTGACTTGTGGGTCACAAATAGAGGTGGGCACTGATGACACCCTCACCTAAGATTGTGGCCCTTCAATGACGGCGGCGCCCTTGGGCGTGCCCGCTCGGAACCCCAGACAGACCGTTTTCAGGGAGACCTGACATGCCTGAGTATAAAGTCCCTTTGCGCGACATGCGCTTCGTTCTCAACGAGGTGCTGGACCTGGATGCCCACTACGCCAAGCTGGGCCTGGAAGAAGTGAACAGCGAACTGCTCAACGCCTTCCTGGAGGAAGGGGCCAAGTTCGCGGAAAACGAACTGGCACCGCTGAACCGTTCCGGTGACGAGGAAGGCTGTCACTTCGAGGACGGCGTGGTCACCACCCCACAGGGCTTCAAGGAAGCCTACGCCAAGTACGTGGAAGGCGGCTGGCCGGCCATGGGCGGTGATCCGGAGTTCGGTGGTCAGGGCCTGCCCGGTTCCGCCAGTATCGCCATCTCCGAAATGACCGGCACCGCCAACTGGTCCTGGAGCATGTACCCGGGCCTGTCCCACGGCGCCGTGGCCACCATCGAGGCCCATGGCACCGACGAGCAGAAGCAGACCTACCTGCCGAAGCTGACCAGCGGTGAATGGACCGGCACCATGTGTCTGACCGAGCCGCACTGCGGTTCCGACCTGGGCATCCTGAAGAGCAAGGCCGAGCCCCAGGCCGATGGCTCCTACAAGATCACCGGCACCAAGATCTTCATCTCCGCTGGCGAACACGACATGGCCGAGAACATCGTCCACATCGTGCTGGCCCGCCTGCCGGAAGCGCCGAAAGGCACCAAGGGCATCTCCCTGTTCATCGTGCCGAAGTTCCTCACCGACGGTAACGGCGGTGTGGGCGAGCGCAACGCGGTGGCCTGCGGCTCCATCGAGCACAAGATGGGCATCAAGGCTTCCGCTACCTGTGTGATGAACTTCGACGGCGCCACCGGTTATCTGATCGGTCCGGAGAACAAAGGCCTGAACTGCATGTTCACCTTTATGAACTTCGCCCGCCTGGGTACCGCCATTCAGGGCGTGGCCCACGCCGAGCTGGGCTTCCAGGGCGGTCTGACCTACGCCAAGGACCGCCTCGCCATGCGCAGCCTGAGCGGCCCGAAAAACCCGGACGGCCCGGCGGACCCGATCATCGTTCATCCGGATGTGCGCCGTATGCTGCTGACCAGCAAGGCGTTCGCCGAAGGCGGCCGTGCTCTGGTTTACCTGTGCGCGCAACTGGGCGACAGCGTGAAACTGGGCAAAACCGAGGAAGAGCGGGAAGAAGCCCACGAACTGATGGCGCTGCTCACCCCGATCGCCAAGGCGTTCGTCACCGAAGCCGGTCTGGAAGCCGCCAACCACGGCGTGCAGATCTACGGTGGTCACGGCTTCATCCGCGAATGGGGCATGGAACAGAACGTGCGTGACGCACGCATCTCCACTCTGTACGAAGGCACCACCGGTATCCAGGCGCTCGACCTGCTGGGCCGTAAAGTGCTGATGAGCCAGGGCAAGGCGCTGCGTAACTTCACCAAGATCGTGCACAAGTTCTGTGAAGCCAACGCCGATAACGCCGATCTGCAGGAGTTCGTCGAGCCGCTGGCCGGTTGCAACCGTGAGTGGGGCGAGCTGACCCAGGCGATTGGCCTGCAGGCCATGCAGAATCCGGAATACGCTGGCGGCGCCTCTGTCGATTACCTGATGTACTCCGGCTATGTGACCCTGGCTTACCTGTGGGCGCTGATGGCCTCCAAGGCCCAGGAACAACTGGCCGCCGGTGCGGGTGACGAGGCGTTCTACAACGCCAAGATCAAGACCGCGCGTTTCTACTTCAAGCGCATCCTGCCGCGCACCGCCGGCCATAAAGGCGCCATCGAAGGCGGCGTGGACAGCATGATGGATCTGGACGCCGAGCACTTCGCGTTCTGATTGTCGGCATGTTCTGTTGAAAAGCCCGCTTCGGCGGGCTTTTTTGTGGCCGGCCGTCCCTGGCGGTCATCCTTCCTTTCTCATCGGGGAGGCCTGGAGCTTCGTGGCTGGGTCTTGCGCGTTCCCCGTACGAAGACAGTGGGCGGTGGCCATGCTGTAATAGCCGCCATGATCAAGATTCTGTTGTGGCGAACACTGGCCTTGCTGACTCTGGCGCTGGGCATGATCGGCGTGGTGGTGCCCGGTCTGCCCACGGTGCCGTTTTTGCTGCTGGCGGCCTGGGCCGGCACGCACGGTTGGCCGCGTCTGGAGCACTGGCTGCTCAATCACCCTCGCTACGGCTTCTCGATCCGGCAGTGGCGTGAACATGGCGCGGTATCCCGTCGCGCCAAGGTCGCGGCGACTCTGATGATGGCGCTGAGCGTACTGCTGATCACGCTGTCGGCGGCGCCTTTGCTGGTGAAAATCAGCGTGCCCGCCTTCCTCTGCGTGACCCTGATCTGGCTGTGGAAACGGCCGGAACCGGGCGGTCACGGATGAATGGGGAGTCACAAATAATCGTTTACCGCACCGGCGTCGTGGCTAAACTGACCGCCTTTCACACGGTCAGCAATCGGGAGACAGACCATGGCGATCTACAAGGCTCCTTTGGAAGACATGCGTTTCGTGCTTAACGACGTGTTTCAGGCGGAACACCTCTGGTCTTCCTTGCCCCCTATCTCCGAAGTGACCCGCGATCTTTCCGATGCCGTGCTTGAAGAGGCCGGCAAGATGGTGGAGAACCTGCTGTTTCCGCTGAACCGTGACGGTGACGAGGAAGGTTGTCACTTCGAGGACGGCGTCGTCACCACACCGAAAGGCTTCAAGGAAGCCTTCAAAACCTATGCCGAAAACGGCTGGAGCGCGTTCTCCGGCAATCCGGAATTTGGCGGCCAGGGTATGCCGAAATCCCTGGCGGTGCTGTTCGAGGAAATGATGCACAGCGCCAACTCCTCCTTCGCGCTGTACCCGGCGCTGACCAACGGCGCCACTCTGTGTCTGGACGCCCACGCCAGCGACGAGTTGAAACAGGCTTACCTGCCCAAGCTGTACAGTGGCGAATGGGCCGGCACCATGTGTCTGACCGAACCGCATTGCGGCACTGACCTGGGCATTCTGCGCACCAAGGCGGTACCCCGGGACGACGGCTCCTATCAGATCAGCGGGACCAAGATTTTCATTACCGGCGGCGAGCACGACATGGTGGATAACATCATCCATCTGGTGCTGGCGAAACTGCCGGACGCCCCGGCCGGTTCCAAGGGCATCTCTCTATTCCTGGTGCCGAAGTTCCTGCCGGACGCCGACCCTGTCAGTGGCAAGGAAGCCGGCGAACGCAACGGCGTCGCCGCCGGCTCCATCGAGCACAAGATGGGCATCAAAGGTTCCGCCACCTGCGTGATGAACTTCGACAGCGCCAAGGGGTGGCTGGTCGGCGAAATCAACCAGGGGCTGGCGTGTATGTTCACCATGATGAACTACGAGCGTCTGTCCATCGGTATCCAGGGACTGGGACTGGGCGAAGCCAGTTATCAGAGCGCGGTGGATTACGCCCGCGAACGTATTCAAGGGCGCGCCGCCACCGGTGCCGCCAATCCGGATGGTGCCGCCGACCCGATCATCGTGCACGGTGACGTACGCCGTATGCTGATGACCATGCGTGCCCTCAATGAAGGCGGCCGCGCCTTGTCCGCTTACGTTGGTATCCAACTGGATCTGGTGAAGTTTTCCGAAGATGAGGAAGTGCGCCGCAAGGCGGCGGATCGCGTGGCGCTGCTGACGCCGGTGGCGAAAGCGTTCTTCACCGATCGCGGTTTCGAAACCACGGTGCTGGGTCAGCAGGTGTTTGGCGGTCACGGTTACATTCGTGAGTGGGGTATGGAGCAGTTCGTGCGCGATTGCCGTATCTCGCAAATCTATGAAGGCACCAACGGCATCCAGGCGCTGGATCTGGCCGGCCGGAAAGTGACTCGCAATGGTGGTCGTTACGTGGAGTCGTTCCTGGCGGAAGTGCGCCACTGGATCGAAGAGAATGGCCAGGAAGCAGGCCTGGACGGCGTGCGCGAGCCGCTGGTCGCGGCGGTGGATCGTCTGCAAATGGCCACCGAGGAATTGCTGCGTCAGGCCGGTGATAATCCGGATGCGGTCAATGCCGGCGCGGTGGAGTATCTGGACCTCTTCGGTTATGTCACCTACGCCTGGCTGTGGGCGATGATGATGGTCAACGCCGCCGGGCGTGACGACGACTTCGGTCGTGCCAAGATGATCACCGGACGGTTCTACTTCGAGCGTCTGCTGCCGCGCAGCGAAGCCCTGGCGCGGCAATTGAAAGCCGGTGCGGAAACCATGATGAGCCTCGACGCGGATTTGTTTTAAGCGGTTAAAGTGGGGAGCCGCCCGGCGGCTTCCCACAGACCGGACTACGAAGCCGCTGTAGGAGCTTGCCTTGCAAGCGAATGGGCAGGCACCAAAAGATTCGCTTTGCAGGGCAAGCTCCTACAGAAGCCTCGTACAGGAGGCCCTATAGCGCCTCTGAAGTCATTCCTCGCCGTCCCGCGCCACCAGAATCCAGCTGAGCACCCCGCCGTTCTGTTCCCGCCACTGATAATCCAGCGCCACGCCGGTGCGCCACTCATCCGATAGAGTAGTGCGCAACACGATGCGATGGTCATCCAGCAGAGCCGCGTCCTGGAAATAAAAGCGTTGGCCGGTAAGCGGATAAAGCGCTTTGAACAACGCCTCCTTCACCGAGAAAGTGAGTGAAACGCGGCGCGCCTGTTGTTCCTGATCCAGGTCCGACAACGCCTCGATCTCCGCTTCCGTCAGCAACTGCTCGCGCAGTTTCAGCGCCCGTTGCGGGGCGATCCACGCTTCCGCGTCCAGGCCGACGCCACGCCAACGCCTCCGATCAGCCACCAATGCCGCCGCTCGGCCCTGAGCGTGGGTGATGGCCCCGCATACCGCCAGTGGCCAGACCGGTGCCCGATCCTCTCCGTAGCCGGGCAGGTCCGGGGCATGAGTGACCGCCTCGATGGCCGCTCTGGCGCAGCATCGCCCCGCCAGATACTCGGCCAGCCGCTTTTCCACCGCGCCCCGCAGGGACGCTGGCAGCGGCACTGCCTGATGTTCGAAATCTTCCAGCCGGGTCCGTTCCGGATAATAGCCGCCGCTGGCCAGACAGAGACCGTCTTGCCAGTGCTCAAGTTGAATAGGATCCAGGCTGGATACGGATTCGGGCATAACACGGCGCTCGCTGACGGGGTCTTTATACTGGCGTCTGCCCGCGATGTCGGCAAGTCGGGCTCAACGCGGCGGACGCTGCGGCTTGACGCCACTTCCCAGCGCGTTCCCCATACGATTGCGCAACGCCGACTGACTGAACTGCCCGGTCTGGTTGGGCGGTAGGCGGGTGACATCGGCGGAGTCCAGCGCCGGGTTATCTCCTTTTGCGCCTTCGGGAATCGACGTCGGCATCATCTTCCGTTGCAGGCAGTCGTAGGGCAGGGCGCGATGGCCGTTCACTTCTACTTCCACACAGGAAGGCTCATCGGCCTCGGACGCGGGCGCTTCCGCCGCGTGTAGCGCCGGCGCCATCAGTACCAGCCATCCCATGCTTATCCAGTGCTTCATGTCGTTTCCGTTTTCTATCGATGAATGTGCCCGCTGCCAGGAGAATGAAAACGCGGCGGTTTTTCAGTGAATTTTTCATGACGGGCCGTTCCGCTCCCCACCGTTCCTCTCTATCGCCGCTCTGGCGCCGCCTGGGCGCCGATCAGAGGCCCCCGGTCAGCTTCTTTTTTGCTGTAGCAATGCGGTCTTTCCGTGAATTTTTGGTGACAACGGTTCGGTTCTGACGGACTCCCGCCATCTAGAGAGTGTTAACTGGATCACCGTCTTTGCCGCGGTGTGTTTCGGGGTTGTGGTTCGTGGTTACCAGAGTTTCCCACGGTGATGCTGGCCACCGATCTATGTATGTGTTTGCAGAGTCGAGTCAATGCGTGACGCCAACAGAATGAGCGGAATGTCCTGGTTTATGGGGGGAATGTTTGTGGCAGCCATGACTTTGACATCGTCACTTCATGCTCAACAAGGCGCTACCGGCCATGAGGGACGGACGGAGGCGCCGGTGGCGGCACCGAGAACGGTGACCATCAACGAATATATTGTGCGCGGTAACACGGTTCTGGAGGTGCGTGACATTGAGAAAGCGGTGTACCCCTTTCTCGGTCCGGAACGAAGCCTGGAAGACATCCAGAGCGCGCAAAAGGCTCTGCAAAAGGTTTATCAGGACAAAGGATATCAATCCGTTTACGTGGAGCTGCCGGAGCAGCGGGTCAACGGCGGCGTGGTCTATCTGCAGGTGGTCGAGGTTACCGTGGGCCGGGTGCGCGTGGTGGGCGCCGAGCATCACTCTCCGCTGAAGATCCGCGAGGAAGTGCCGGCACTGCGGGAAGGCGTGGTGCCCAATTTCGAACTGGTGCAGGACGATCTGACCAAGGTGAACCGCACTGGCAAGCGGCAGGTGATGCCGGTGGTCAAGGAAGGCGCCATTCCCGGCACCATGGATGTGGATCTGGCCGTCGAGGATCAGACGCCCTGGAACGGCAGCCTGACCTTGAACAACGATTACAGCGCCGACACGGAAAAGCTGCGCACCGTCGCCACCCTCGGTCATTCCAACCTGTGGCAACGGGGGCACAGCATGTCGCTGACCCTGTTCACCGCGCCGGAGGATACCGATAACGCCGAGGTCTGGTCGTTGAGCTACGGCATGCCGCTGTCCGAGCGCTGGTCCCTGCGCTTCTCCGGTTATACCTCCGACAGTGACGTCAATACCGTGGGCGGCACCAGCGTATTGGGGCAAGGACAGTCCTACGGCGTTGCCGCCACCTACAGCATTCCGTTCGACGGCACCTGGGGACATTCCTTCTCCCTCGGCGTTGATTTCAAGGACTTCGATGAGTCGCTGGAATTCGGCGGCGAAGAGGACACCATCCCGCTGAAATACGCGCCTTTTACCTTTGGCTATAACGGCTACTACTACACCGAAAAGAACCAGGGCTCGATCAATCTGACCCTGGTTACCGCTACCAATGAATTCCCCAGCAACAGCAGCGGCTGGGAAGAGTTCGATTACAAACGGTACCGGGCCAAACCGGATTTCGCCGTGATCAAGGCCGAGGCCAGCAACGAGAGGCTGCTGGGCGAGTGGGGGCTGGCGACAAAACTGAGCGCGCAAATGGCGTCCGGCTCGCTGGTGTCCAACGAGCAGTTCGCGGTGGGAGGTTCCGGCACGGTTCGGGGTTATCTGTCCGCGGAGCAATCCGCCGACGACGGTGTGCTGGCCAGTATTGAACTGCGCACCCCCTCCATCGCCGAGTGGCTGGGGTCCCCCTGGAGTCTGCTGCGCGCCCATGTCTTCGGTGAAGGCGCGCATCTGACACTGCAAAACCCGTTGCCGGAACAGGACGATGAATTCGACCTGGCCAGTGTCGGTGTTGGTCTGCGGGCGGAGATTGGTGCCTGGTTGAGCGGACGGCTGGATCTGGGGTACCCGCTTACCGACGCGGAAAACACGGAAAAACATGACCCCAGAGTGCATTTCAGTATTACCGCCAGTTTCTGAACAGAACCAAGGGCGTCCCCAAGGGCGACCAAACAGCTTGTTTTTCGGAGTGTCTGATCATGCAACAACGCCTGCTGATTTTTCTCATATCCTGCCTGGGTGCGCTGTTGCCCACCCTGGCCCATGCCTGGTGGCAAGACGACTGGAGTTACCGCAAGCAAATCACCATCGATACCTCGCCCCAGGGCGCGGCCATCGATCAGCGGGTCGGCCGGGTACCGCTGCTGGTACGTCTGCATACCGGTAATTTCAGTTTTCAGGACGTCCAGGAAAACGGCTCGGACCTGCGCTTTGTCGCCGCGGACGATCAGACCGTTCTCAATCATCAGATTGAAAGTTTCGACGCGCTGTTGGGCGTGGCCTACATCTGGGTGGACGTGCCGGCGCTGGAAGCCGGGTCCAGCCAGGATGTCTGGATGTATTACGGCAACCCCGACGCACCGGCCACCAGCAACGGTCAGGCGGTGTTCGACGCGGATTACACCCTGGTCTATCACTTTGACCAGGCGCCCGGCGCACCGGCCCGTGATGCCACCGCCTACGGCAACAACTCCAGTAACACCGTGCCGCAAAGTGTCACCGGGGTGATCGGCCAGGCAGCCGCCTTCGCCGGTGGCGAACCGCTGATGGTGGACGCCGCGCCGGCCCTGGCGACGCCCGCCGCCGGTCAGTTCTCCTTCAGCGCCTGGGTGCGTGCCGATCAGAGTGCCAACGAACAGCTGATTTATGCCCGCCGTGACTCCGGCAACTCGCTGCTGATCGGAATCAATGCTGGCCAGCCTTTCGTTGAGGTCAATGGCCAGAGGACGGCGCCGGCGCAACCACTGGCATCCGGTCAGTGGCAGCACCTGGCGGTGACCGCCGATGGGCAGCAAGTGGCGTTGTACGTGAATGGCCGCCAGATCAGCAGCTTGCCGGTGGCACTGCCGCCGCTGGCCACCGCCATCGCCTTGGGGGGCGATATTCCGGGTTACACGCCCGCCGCGCCGGTTGCGGAAGAGACCGCGAGTGAAGGGGAGGACGTCGCCACTACTGTCGCCACTTCCACGCCGGCAGCGACGCCATCCCGCCACTTCAATGGCGCTATGGATGAAGTGCGGATTTCCAAACAGGCCCGGTCAGCGCCGTTGCTGATGGCGGATTACCAGGCCCAGGGTTCCGAGTCGCGGCTGGTGGTGTTCGGCGTCGACGAAGAGCAGTCCGGATTCGGTTTTGGCGCTCTCGGCTTTTTGCTGAGCGCGGTGCCCATCGACGCCTGGGTCATCATCGGGGTCCTGGTGATCATGATGATCCAGACCTGGTTCGTCATGTTCCGCAAGTTCCGTTATACCCGCCGGGTGGACGAAGCCAACGGCCGTTTCCGTGGCGAGTTCGCTCAGGTCGGCACGCAACTGGAAAAAATGGCGGACAGCCCGGAGCTGGAACAGGAACTGGAACACTCATCGCTATGGCAGCTGTACCAAGTGGCGGTGCATGAGCTGCGTTTGCGCCGTGCCCAGGGCGCCGATACTTCCAGTATTTCCTCGGAAACGCTGGAAGCGATCCGCGCTTCTATGGACGCCGTTCGCACCCAGCAGAATCGCGAGCTGAGTTCCCGTCTCGGTGTTCTCTCCAACGCCATCGCCGGCGGCCCCTACATCGGCCTGCTGGGTACGGTGATGGGCATCATGGTGGTGTTTCTCGGCACCGCCATGGCCGGGGACGTGAACATCAACGCGGTGGCACCGGGTATGGCCGCAGCCCTGCTGGCTACCGCCATGGGGTTGTTCGTGGCGATCCCGGCCCTGTTTGCCTACAACCGCATCAACGGCCGTAACCGCGATATCAGTTCCGACATGCGCGTCTTCCTGGACGAATTCGTCACCCGCCTGGCGGAGATTCATGGCGCCGGGCAGCGGTCGCCGCAGCCGGCGCAGGCCGGTCATGCCGCGCGCCATGGCATCTCTCAAAGTCCGGTGGTGTAAGGAGAACAACGATGGCTTCGGTAAGAACGTCGATGGACGACGATGAAATGGACGGGCCGGTGGACGGCATCAATATCACGCCGCTGGTGGATGTGCTCATGGTGGTGCTGGTGATGTTCATCCTCACCGCCACGGCGCAGATCGCCGGCATCAAGGTGGATCTGCCCAAGGCCAGCTCCTCGGTGTCGCTGTCCGAATCCAAGACCAAGGCCATTTCGGTGAACAACGACGGGCAGGTGTTTCTCGATGCCTACCCGGTGACGCTCGCTGAACTGGAGGATCGGTTGCGTACCGAGAAAGCCATGAACCCCGGCTTTCCGGTGATCGTGCGCGGGGACGCCGCGGTGCAATACCAGAAAGTGGTGCAAGTGCTGGATGTGCTGCGGCGCCTGGATCTCAACCAGGTCGGTCTGGTGACCGGCAAGCCGCCGCAGTGATCGATGACAACCGGATAACAGGAAGAACCATGTCGTTGCAGTCACCTCAATCGCGGGATTCCGGAACGGCCTCGGGCAAGCGGCATTCCGTTTCCGCGAGCAGGGCATCCCGTACCCGGCGCGGGCCGATGACCTATGTGCGCTTCGCTGTCGGCGCGGTGGTGTTGATTGTTCTGGGCTGGCTGATCTGGCAATGGGCCAACGATATGAGCGGTGTGCGCCGGCAGGTGCCGCAGGAGCCGATGCTGGTACCGCTGCCGCCACCGCCACCGGAGCCGGAACCGGAGGAAATGAAGGAACCGGAACCGGAGCCCGAGCCGGAGGAGATCGTCGAACCGGAGCCGGAGCCCACTCCGGTGGAAGAGCCGACGCCTGAGGAACCGCCGTCACCGTCGGATGATTTGTCCGAGGCCATGCAGATCGACGGCGAGGCCCAGGCCGGTACCGACGCCTTCAATATCAGTGCCGGCGGTGGTGGCGGTATGGCCGGCTCCGGCACCGGCCGGGTCGGCAACGCCACCTACGGGCAGTATCTCTCCTACGCGTTTCAGCGGGCGCTGCGCGAGGAGCCGTCGATCCGTCATCTGAGTTACCGGATACAGATCAATCTCTGGCTTAACGAAGCCGGCCAGATCACCCGGGTGCAGTTACTGAACTCCAGCGGTGACCCGGATACGGACGACAAAGTGATCGCCGCCGTGCGTGCCATTCCGGCGTTGGATCAGAAGCCGCCGAAGTCGATGACTTTGCCGGTGAAAGTGGCTTTGCAAGGGCGGCGTCCGGGCTGACCGGGACCGAAACCAACCTGACCCAAGAATCGAGACGAACCGTTTCAGGAGCAATAAAGCAATGAACATGAAGCGCAATCAGTGGCTGCTGATGCTGGCCGTGGCGGCGACCTTGAGCGGCCCGGCCGTGGCGCAGACACCCGCCGAATCCACCGCGCCGGGGGGCAACAGCACTACCGTGCACCTGATCCGGTTGTTGGTGGAACAGGGGGTGATCACCGACGCCCAGGCCAACGCCTTGCTACAGCAGGCGCAACAGGAGGCCCAGGCTGCCAGCCAGCGCCGCCCCGAGCCGGACGTGCGGGAAGGGGACGTGCGTGTTCCCTACATCCCGGAAGTGGTTCGTGACGAGATTCGCGAAGAGGTCAAACAGGAAGTGATGACCCAGGCCAAGGCGGAAAACTGGGCGGCGCCGAATACCTTCCCGGACTGGGTGTCTCGGGTGAAGCTGTTCGGTGATGTGCGGGTACGAAATGAGAGCCGGTTCTTCTCCGGGGATAACAGTGATCAGCTTATCGACTTCGTGGAGTTTAATGAGGATAACTATAACGTCAATGATGACTCGGTGACGTATCCTTTCCCAACGATAAATACTCGCGAGGACCGCGAGAATCTACTGCGCATCCGCGCCCGTTTCGGTCTGGAGGCGAAGCTGTCCGAGAACTGGACCACCGGAGTCCGGCTCGCCACCGGCAGCAGCAACGGACCGGTGTCCACCACTCAGACCCTCGGCGGCGGCTTGAGCAAGAAAGACATCTGGCTGGACCGGGCCTGGATCAGTTGGCATCCGGGAAACTGGAACTTTACCGCCGGCCGGGCTGAAAACCCGTTCGTATCCACGGATATCCTTTACTCCGGCGATCTGAACTTCGACGGCATCTCCGCTGGCTTTTCAGGGCTGCGTTTCAGTCAGCGCGGGAGTGTCTTCGGCACCCTGGGCGCTTTCCCGTTGCAATACAGCGATGATGACTGGCCCTCCAACAGCTTTGATAAAGGCGAAAGCGAGGACCGCTGGCTGGTGGGCGCTCAGATTGGTGCCAATTGGGAATTTGAAAATCAGAACCGCTTCCAGGCCACCCTTGCTTATTACGACTTCACCAATGTTCGTGGCCAGCGTTCTTCCGAATGTTTCCTGTACCAAAGCGGCCCACCCTGTGACACCGACTGGTCGGTGCCGGCGTTCATGCAAAAGGGCAATACTTTGTTCCTGTTACGCGATATCCAGCTGGATCCCAATGATCCGGAGCATACTCCGATGCCGCAGTACGTTGGCCTGGCCTCCAAGTTCCAGTTGTTTGATCTGAATGTGCGTTGGGATACCACGTTGTTCAACGGCTACAAATTGCAGCTGGCGGGTAACTACATCTACAACCACGGCTACGACGAGCAGGAGATGTGGCAGAACGCCGAAGGCAATCTGGTCAACAACTTCGACCTGAACACCGGCGAAATCGAGAGCGGCCGTGACGCCTGGATGGTGCATGCCGCTTTCGGGTCGTCCCTGGACCTGAAACGCCGCGGCGACTGGATGACGTTCCTGGGCTACAAATACATCAAGCCGGATGCGTTGCCGGATGCCTACAACGATTCTTCCTTCCACCTTGGCGGCACCAACGCCAAGGGCTACTACCTGGGCGCGGCTTACGCCTTGAACGAGCGTCTGTACTTCCAGGGACGCTGGATGAGTTCGGAAGAGGTGTATGGGCCGCCGCTGTCCATCGACATTTTGCAGCTCGAACTGAATGCCCGGTTCTGATCGACCTGGCGATGAAGGGAGGTAATACCATGAAGATGACGGATAACGTCAGAACAAAGTGGTTCCCCGCGACGATAGCATTGCTGGTTCTGGCCTTGCCGGCGTGGACGCAAGCCCAGCAGTCCAGCCTGGAAGAACGTCTGCGCACCGAGTTACGCAACACCACCCAGCAATTACGGGACCTGCAATCCCGGCAAGCGGGCCTGGAGGCGGCCCGCTCCAACGCGGAAGTGCAACGTGATGCTGCCCGGGCCCAGGTGGCCAAACTGCAGGCCCGGCTCGATGCGGTGGAAGGGAACCTGGTCTCCCAGCAGCGCAGTAGTCAGGCGCGCATCGCCGCCAGCCAGGAACGCACCGAGCAGATGCGTGGTGCCTACGATGAGTTGCTGACCCTGGCCAAGGGCAAGGAAGCGGAGCGTCTGACACTGCAAAAGGCATTGCAACAACGTACCGCCGAATTGCAGACCTGCGTCAGCCGCAACGAGGAGATGTATCTGGCGGGTAAGGAGATTCTGTCCGCTTATGAAAGCCTCGGCGCCGGCAGTCTGTTCAAGATGCGTCAACCGTTGGCGACCTCGTCGCGGGTGGAGTTCGAGAACAGGGCCCAGGAAATGGGAGACCGACTGTACAACGCCCAGGTCGGCGTGGTGCGGTCGGATCAGGACAGTAACGCCGGGGCGGCGGAAAACGACGGCTGACATCATCGAAACGTCACAACGGTTTGTTAAGGACATGATCATGAGCGACCACAACGACATCATCGACACTCTGCCTATCGAGGAACTCAGCACCCTGCTGCGGCAAGCCGGTTATCGCACCAACGAAACCGAGCATAACGGCAGCAAGCAACTGCTCAGCGCCAGTCAGGGCATTGGTTTCGCCGTGCGCCCCGGCAACACATTGGGTGAGGGGCTGCTGGACTTCACCATCAGTTGCGCTCTGCGTGTCCAGGGCGAGTTGCCGGAGGGGCTGATCCCGGCCTGGAACCGTGGCAAGCGCTTTTCGCGCTTGAGCCGGCACGGTGATTTTCTGGTGCTGGAAATGGACGTGATCGTGGCCGGTGGTGTACGCCGCGCCTATGTGCGCGCCAACCTGGAAATCTGGGACCGTCTGTTGCAGGAGTTCCTGCTCTATCTGCGCAATTACCGTGACGAGAACCGTAATGAGAGCCGCGATGAAAGCCACGATAAAGACGATACCCCCGAACATGAGCAGGCGATAAGCACGGAAGCGGCGGAGAGTGACGAGTAGCGAAGTGAACCGTCGGCATGCCGGCGGTGGATTCAACCAAGGAGTGAATAATGAAAAGCGCACAGGTTTTGCTCAGCGCGGTATTGGCCGGTGTTGCGGGTGTCATTGGCACCGTTTGGGTGATGCAGCCGTCCCAGGCGGTGGCCGTTTCGGAACCGGTATCGGTTTCGTCACCGGCGCCCTCATCACCCTCCTCCACCGGGCAAGGGGAGGCGGTTGCGGCCCTGGGGGCGGTCAGTCTGCGCGACCAGGAAGTGGCCGACTGGCTGGCGGCGTTGTCGCCGCGCGCCCGTACGGCAATCCAGCGGGATCGTGCGTTGTTTGATGATTGGGCGCGTCAGCGTCTGGCGGAAAAAGCACTGATTCAGGAGGCGCGGCAACAGGGCTGGGAGAAGCGGGAGGAAGTGACGCGGGCCATCGATCAAGCGCGTGATCAGATCCTGCTGCGCAGTTACTTGCAGGCGGTGAGCCAGGTGCCGGAGGACTTTCCCGATGACGCCACGCTGCGGCAGCTTTATGAAAGCAGCAAGCAGGAATTGGCGGTGCCGGAACGCTATCACCTGAGACAGATTTTTCTCGCCGTGGAGGGCGCCAATGTCGATCAGGTGAAAGCACGCGCCGGGCAATTGGTGAAGGAAGCCCGCGGCAAAACAGGGGACTTCGCCGAATTGGCCCGCCGTCATTCAGATGACCCGGCTTCCGCCGCCCGGGGCGGTGATATCGGCGTGCAGTCAATAGCCCAGCTTACCCCGGAGGCCCGCCCGGTGGTGGCGGCGTTGAAGGAAGGAGAAGTCTCCGCGCCGTTCCGCACCGTGTCGGGTTGGCACGTGCTCAAACTGGAGAAGACCGAAGCGGCGCGAACCGCCACTTTCGACGAAGTGCGGGATCAACTGCGCGCCACGGTCAGAGAGCAGCGTCGGCGGCAGAACGCCGAGGCCTATCTGAATCGGTTGGTGGGTGAAGCTTCTCTCAATATCAATGGCGCGGCGGTAACGGCGCTGTTGGAAAACCAATAGCAGCCTTAGCCGAAAAGGAACCCGTATGCCAATCCGGATGGTAATCGCAACAGCGTTGGCCGCCGCTTCTCTGGCCGCCTGTACCCAGACCACGCCTCGCTCCGATTCCGCCATCGATCGCTACCAGCGTTCGGTGATCGTGCAATGCTCATTGACCCATGATGTGGAAGGCAATCCCTGTATCGCCAAGGCACGCCAGGCCTGTGGCACGGATCGAGTGCGCTTGAAGAACGTGGATTCCCGCGACTCCGTGAGCGCCCCGGTGGCGCGGGGGGCTCCGGTAACGCTGGTGTACAACTATTCGGTGGTCTACTACTGCCTCTCAGCTGATAATCAAAATACCACCCGGCAGTGATCGCACCTCCGCGCCACGCACCTCTTTGACCAGCGCGGCGAAGTCCTCCAGTTTGTCCAATGACAGATAAGCCTGTACCGGAACCCGGCCGAGCTGATCGTTCACCAATACGATTTGCCCCGGGCGGTAGCGGTTAACTTCGTCCACCACCTGGGCCAGGGGCGTGCCGTTGAACACCAGCATGCGTTGGCGCCAGGCCGTCACCCGGTCCGGGTCCACGTGCTGGACCGAGGACAGGCGAGTGGTGTTGTACACCACCTGCTGGGCTGGCTGGAGCTGAACGCTCTGGTGTTGATGACGCACCGCCACCTGTCCATCAAGGCAGGTCACCCGGACGCGGTCGTCGGTGAAGCGCACATTGAAGCGCGCGCGACGCGCTTCGATGAGGCCGTTCTGAGCGGTTACCGTGAAGGGAAGGCGATTGCCATCGGCGGTGGTGATCTCGGTTTCGCCGCTGTTCAACACCAGTCCGGTAATGTGTTCCGCCTGCCGGTTCACATCGATGCTGGTACGGGTGTTGAGCTGCACGGTGGCGGCGTTGGGCAGCACCACTTCGCGCTGCTCCCCGGTGCCGGTCCAGAGATCGGCGGACTGCATGCCCATGCGCGTCCACAAATCCAGAGGCGAGCGTAACGCCAGCCAGCCCGCCGCCGAAGCCGCCACGGCGCCGCCGAGAAAGGCCCGGCGAGTGAGACGGGAAGGGCGACGTTGCGGCAGCGGATGAACCCGGGCTTCGCCCGTCTCGCTGATGGCGGCCTGCTCCATGCCTTGCCAGACCTGGCGGCAATGGACGAATGCCCGGGCGTGCTCCGGGCTCCGCGCGCACCAGCGGCGGAAAGCTTCTCCGTCGGCGGCGCTGGCGCGTCCCGAGGAGAGGTGCACCACCCACTCTCTTGCCTCCCGGGTAATCCGGTCGGAAGGAGAGGCGGGGGCGTTTCGATAATCGGTCATGATTGCGTCGGCCTTTTTTGTCTGGGCCCGTAACGTGGGGAGTAATCCCGCTCCAACCGTTCGCAACAATGCTGTAATCCGGCGCGCAGTTCTTTTTCCACGGTGCGCAGGGACACACCGAAACGTTCGGCGATTTCCGCGTGCGGGGTATCCTCGATACGCGCCGCGGTAACGATGGCGCGTCGGCGGCGTGGCAGTTCCGCCAGGGCTCTGCGGAATATCCGGATCTCCTGTTCACCCAGTGCCTCACGGGCGGGATCGGCCAGTTCATCCGCCATCTGATAGAGATCTTCCACTTCGTCCAGCGTCATCACCCGGGCGTGTTTACGGCGTTGCTCCTCCGCCACGTTCATGGCGATGCGGAAAAGGTAGGCGGCGGGATGCTGAACACGGGTGCCCTCCTGCATACGTTCGATTCGCAGCCAGGTTTCCTGCAAGGCGTCCTCCGCCAGTTGATGGGAACCCAGACGGCTGTACAGGCGCTGACGAAATTCATCGTAACGTTGCACCAATAAATCCTGCAGCGAGTGGTGCAGAGTGTCGGCGGTACTCATTCCCTGGATTCTCCTTGGCAGGATGGCGTGCCCGGACGGAGTAGCAGCGTAATTGGCTGAGGCATGCCCGGAGGCAGCGGCGGCAGCGTAAGGTCCTTGAAACTGGCGCGGACGGTTTTTCCCCACTGTGCCTCGGCGTCGCCATCCGGAAAGTGCACCCGGGTTACCCGGCCTTGAGGGTCGGCCCACAATTGCACCACCAGGCGAAAACGTCCCAGCTGTTCCGGTTGATGGCGACACAGACTGGTCAGTACGGATTGTTGCAGTGAGCGGGCATAAGCGGGCGGCACCACGGGCTGGGCTTTGGGGGCGATGGTCTCGGCGTCGTCGTGCCGTTCCGGCACCAGCGTCAGGGCAGAGCTGCTCAGCTGGCGGCTGGTCAGCCCGGTGCCGTTCAGCATGAGCGTCAACGCCTGATCCGGAGGGAAATGGCCCCGTACGGCGCTGGCGGTTTTGTCCTGGATGCGATCGCTGGTAACCAAGATCGATATCCCCGTTTGCTCACTGAAAGTCTCCAGTGACAGCGGCAAGGGCTGCACTGGAAGATCAAAAAAGGGGGCGCCGTCATTGGCGTGGCCGGCCAGGGTCGATGCCAGCATCAATCCCGTTCCCACCAGCCGCAACAGACGGAGAATGGGGCTCCAGTCGGCGAAAGAGGCGGTGATCGTCACGGGAAAGACGGCACTGGCATGGTCACCTGTAGACACTGCATCCGGGTCTTGAGCCGGCGGATTCAATCCGTGCTCCACCATGCAGGCTCTGTATGTCAAATCCGTGTCGTTCACTGTAGAACCCGACACTGCCTGGATTGTGCCCCTTGATGAACTTTCCGTGAAAAAACGGCGGTCGTGGGGCGGGCCGATCATCTTTCTCACAAAGACCGTTCACGCTGGAGCCGATGCCGCGTCGGGGGCCGTTGGGGTTGTGTCGTGGCCGCTGTCGGTAACGTCCAGGGATGCGGGGCGCGCCTGTCGCGTGCGCCAGCGTCATCTTGGCGGTCGTTCACAGTCGTTGTTGAGAGCGCCTATTTCATGCTGATGAAAAACACCAGACCGGCCCGTCGCACTCCGGTACGTTCCGTGATTTCCCGCAAGCCGCTGGCTCTGGCCGTGGCCTCGATTCTGGCGGTGGGCGCCGGGCAGGCCGACGCCGGTTCACGCCCGTTCAGTGCCGAATGGTTCAGTGCCATGCGTTCCGGCACCGCGCAACCGCGCCCGGGTAACGGCGTGGGGACACCGCCGCCGCTGTCACAGCAGCAGCGCGCCCGCGAACAACTGCAACACTCGATCAACAACCTCGGCCGCACCGCCGCTGCCGTGGCCGCCCAGAGAGCGGCTCAGGAAGCGGCTCGCAGGGCCGCCCAACAGGCCGCGTCGAACATTCCCAACGGCCTCGGTGAAGGTGGCCTCAAGGTCGATGTGAACCCGGACACCGCCGATTGGCGGGGCGCCAAGGACCCGACCCAGACCACCAAGGACGGCCACACCACCGTCAGCATCGAACAAACCGCCGACAAGGCCATCCTCAACTGGGAGACCTTCAACGTCGGCCGCGACACCACCGTGGACTTCGATCAGCAGGCCAACTGGGCGGCGCTGAACCGGGTCAACGACCCGAACGCTCGCCCCAGCCAGATCCAGGGCCGGATCCAGGGCGACGGCACGGTGATGATCGTCAACCGCAACGGTGTGGTGTTCAGCGGCTCAAGTCAGGTCAACGTACGCAACCTGGTGGCCGCCGCCGCCGACATCAGCGACGAACAATTCACCGAACGCGGCCTGTACATCGACACCAACGGCTCCCAGCCCACCTTCACCGACGCCGCCGGCAACGTGACGGTGGACGCCGGCGCCCGCATCACCACCCACGAACCGGAATCGGTGACCCAGGGCGGCGGCTATGTGCTGCTGATGGGCCGGGAGGTGAACAACGCCGGGGAAATCACTACCCGCCGGGGCCAGACCACCCTGGCCGCCGGTGAGGATTTCTACATCCGCAAGGGCGCGGGCACCGAAGCCAACCAGGCCTCCACCACCCGTGGCAACGAAGTGGCCAGCACCTGGGAAGCCGGCAGCGACGCCGGCACCGTCACCAATGAAGGCCTGATCGTGGCGCGGGAAGGGGACATCACCCTCACCGGTCATGACGTGCGCCAACAGGGCGTGGCCATGGCCACCACCACGGTGAACACCCGGGGTACCGTTCATCTGCTCAACTCGGCCAGCGACGCCGAAGGCAAGGTGACCCTGGGCAACGGCGCAGTGACCACGGTGGTGATTGAGGACGATGGCGAGACCGCCCTGGACAATCAGCGCGACACCCTGATCAGGCAGTCCGCCGAGATGGACGCCTTGCGCGATGACATGATCACCGGCGCCTTTGACAACATCGGCCTGATGTCCGACCGCCGCGACCAGTCCCGGGTGGAAATCGTCTCCGGCGGCGACGTGGTGTTCGAGCAGGATTCCCTGACCCTGGCCACCGGCGGCCAGATCGCCGTGGACGCCGGCCGCCGCACCCACCTGAACGCGGGATCGGAGCTGGATGTGTCTGGTTCCGTGGGCGTGAAAGTGGCGATGGAATCCAACAACGTCCTGATCAACGTGCAGGGCAATGATCAACGGGACTCGCCGGACAACCGCGATAACGGCGGGCTTAATAACGGTGATGTCTGGGTCGACCGCCGCAACCTGATCTTCGTGCCCGCCGGTACCGGCGGCTATACGGAGGACCGCTGGTACACCGCCGGCGGCCTGCTGGAAGTGAGCGGCTACCTGGATACCCAGGGCCACGGTATCGGGGAATGGTCGGCGGCGGGCGGCACCGTGCTGCTCGGCGGCAGTGAAGTGGTTACCCAGACCGGCTCGTCGGTGAACCTGTCCGGCGGTACCCTTGATGTGCAGACCGGCTACGTCGCCAAAACCTGGCTTAAAGGCGCCGACGGCAAACTTTACGACGCCTCCAACGCCCCGGCGAGCATGCTCTACACCGGCCTGTACCAAGGCTATGAACGGGTCAGCGAGCGCTGGGGCCAGACCGACGCCTGGCGCAGCCCGCTGATCGCGCCGCCACGTCAGTTGGAAAACGGCTACACCGTGGGCCGTGACGCCGGCACCCTGATCATCAACGCCCCCACCGCCGTGCTGGAGGGCGACATCGTTGCCGAAGTGTTCCAGGGCGAGCGCCAGAACCAGGCCCAGGACGCCGGGCGGGACAGCTACCAGCAAGCGCAGAACCGGGTGGCCCGCCGCGGCCGCCTGGCGGTGGGGCAATATGGCCAGTACGGCCTGGAAAACGCCTACGACAGCGACATTCGCATCGGCGATTTCGACGACATCAGCGAACAGCTCACCCTGGAATCCGACCTCAGCGAACGGCTCAACACCGTTTGGCTGGACGCCGGTCGTTTGAATGAGCAACGCCTCGGTGGCCTGGATCTGGTGTCCGGCGGCAGCATCTCGGTGGAGAATGATTTGACGCTGGCCGAGGGTGGCCGGTTGCGTCTGGTGTCCGGACAGGTGGCGGTGGATGCCGCCGTCACCGCCCGGGGCGGGGACATCACGTTGACCAACATGCTGACGCCGGAAGGCGTCAACTCAGCGACCCGAATCGCTTTCACGGATGAGGATGGAAACAGCGAATTACGTCTGACCGAAAACGGCCAGTTGGACGCCCGTGGCCTGTGGCGCAATGGCCTGTTGGAAAGCGGTGAGAACTGGAAGCAGGCCTATGTGGATGGCGGTGATGTCACCATCGAAGGCACCCAGGATGTGACTTTGGCGGAAGGCAGCCTGGTCGATGTGTCTTCCGGGGCAGCCTTGAAGGCGGATGGAGAATTGCTGGGAGGACGTGGCGGTGATGTCACATTGAGCGCGAATTCGCCGATCAATAGTAGCAGCAGTTCCGGTGGGCCTGGTGGTGGTACCTTGGTACTGGACGGAGAACTGCGCAGCTACGGGGTCGCCGGCGGTGGCGAGCTGATATTGGAGACCGGGCAGGCGGTGGTGATCGGCGATGGCGGGCTGCAGAGCAACGGTTTGCTGCAGGCGGGCGAAGAGGTTCCTTTTGATCTGACGCTGCTGGACGATCTGATTTTGACGGAGGGCAGCAGACTGCCATTCGACTACAACTACTTGCGAACCGTCGCGCGACCGGGTGAGGCCTTTGGAAATACGACGCCTACGTTGTCCGATAATCCCGTTACCCTGGCGGCGGACTGGGTGGTGCCGGAAGCGGCGACCGGTTTTCAGGTTCTTTACGATGGAAATAAGGTCGCCTCGGCGGGAGACCCGATCCCGGCAGGCTCGACATTGACTTTGTCCGTTGGAACCTTGCCCGCCGACTACGTCATTCCGGCGGACGCCTTTCCCGATGGTTTGCCCGTCGAAGCGCATCAGGCAACCCTGGCGACGGGTAGCGCACTGCCCTGGGACCTGGTGCTGAATGCCGGGCGGGTTATCGAGGCGGGCACGGTTTTTGATATGGATGTGGCGGTGAAAAAAACGCTGATCCTTGAAGAAAGCGACTTCCAGCGCGGTTTTTCCAGCTACGATATTAACGGCCATAACGGTGTGTTGGTCAGCGAGGGCACCGAGGTGGAAGCCACCATGCCAGTGCTGCGTCTGGCCGATGGTTCCTTTCAGGCCGCCTCGTATGACCATGCTCTGGAACTGTGGTTGCCGCCTCTTTTCCTGGAAGATCCCCTTGGCCGCGAACTGAAACAACGTGGTGGAGCCAGTCTGTCCCTGCGCTCCGATCTCAATGGCCTGGGCGGGGCCATCACGGTGGCAGAGGGCGCTCGCCTGGAGGTGGACCCGGGAGAGTCGCTGTTGCTTTCCGGCCGTAATCAACTGACCGTGGACGGAACACTGCGGGCGCAAGGGGGCACCATCCAGGTGCTTTCCTCCCTGCTGAGCAGAGTACCCGCGAGCGGACCGGAAGCACGGATCGAGATCGGCGAAAACGCGGTGCTGGATGCCTCCGGTCTGGCCTATACGGCTACGGATGCCCGGGATCGCAACTATGGAGTCGTGCTGGATGGCGGCGAGGTGGTACTGGGGGCGGAGGCGCCCGAGGACTTCGGTGATACCAATCTGTACGACACCAGTAATCTGTTCGTGGTGGTGCGCGAAGGCGCGCTGATCGATGTGTCCGGCGCCAGTGCCGGCCTGGACCTGGGGCAGCCCACTGCCACCACGGTGGCCAGTGATGGTGGCTCCCTGGCCATGCGTTCCAATTCCGGGATCTATTTCGATGGCGAACTGCGGGCCGACGCCGGTGGCGCGAACGCATCGGGGGGCGGTCTGGAGGTGCTGCTGGAAGGTACGCTGACCACCACCTCTCAAGCCACCGAAGAGGCTTCGGTACTGCGTAATATCACCCTCACCCAGGCGGATACCGGCTCCGGTTACGACGAAGAAAATCTGGCCTATGGCCAGGCCCGCTTCTCCGTTGACGCTTTGCAGGATTCGGGCATCGACCACCTGAGCCTGTGGGCCCGGGACGCTATTCTGTTCGATGGCGACGTGGACCTGGCGCTGGGCGGCAGCCTGTCGCTCACCGCCGTCACCCTGGCCACCCCCGATCATGCCGCCAGGCAGGTGCGGCTGGCCGCGCCTCATGTGCATTTGGCTGGGCGGGTGAATGAACCTACCGGCTTGGGAGGAAATGATCCGGGAGTTCGCCCCTATCTACAATTCGACAACAATGCGCCGCTTACGGAGGGGGACAGCAGCCTGAACGTCGAGGCGGCGCTGATTGATCTCGGTGAAGGGGTACTGACCTTCGGCGCCCGGGGCAGCCATGATACCCCCAATGGCGCCACCCCGGTGGAATTGCCGGGCTTCGCCGATATCACCCTGACCAGCACCGGGGATATCCGCCTCACCGGCGCTGATCTGATGGCAACGGAGGCGCTGACTTTCATCAGCCAACGTCTGTACCCCACCACCCATAGCGGTAACCGCATCCGGGTGGGGCTTGGTGATGTCGGCATCAACGGTGGTCCGCTGGAGGACGCGGCGCTGCGCTTCCGCTACTACGACGAGGCGCGGGCGAGGGAGCAGGCGTCGCCGCTTTCCGTCTATGGTTACCTGTCCATGGAGGCCCCCGTCATCGATCAGGGGGGGGCGCTGTACGCTCCGCTGGGAGGCATCGCGTTCGCGAGTCCGTCCGCGAACCAGGGCGGCTTTGCGAATTACCCCACGGACCTTTATGGCGGCATAACGCCCCGGTTCATTAGCAATCTGGAAATGGACGTGCTGTTACGTCAAGGCAGCCTGACCTCGGTGAGCGCAACCGGTCTGGTTCTGCCCTACGGCTATCTGGAAGGGGAGAGTTATTACTACAATGGCGCCGAGGTTCGCTATGACGAATTGGGGGAGAGAGGAACCGAACAGAATCAGCGCACTGCCACGGGCATCCATTTCGCCACCGCTACATTCGAGGCCGAGGACGGCGCGGTGATCGACGTCAGCGCCGGCGGCGAGCTGCGCGGCGTGGGGTTCACCACGGGGCGCGGCGGCTCCGTGGATATTCTCAATACCGCCCTGGCCAATGCCGCCCCCTGGCATGCGGGTGACGCTGATGCCCAAGTCTACGCCATCGTACCTGGTTTGAGCGACAGCCAGGCCCCTCTCGACCCGGCCCTGGGAAGCCATTCCAAAGTGGGACAACGGATCACCATCGGCGATGGCGTTCCCGGCCTGCCGGCGGGCACCTATACCCTGTTGCCGGCGGAATACGCCCTGATGCCTGGCGGTTACCGGGTGGAGTTGGGCGGCGACACGGCCCGGTATGATACGGGCATCGTGGCCAGCCCGGCAGCGGGTCTGTATCGCGCTCCGGTGAACACGGTCAACGGCCTGAGCGGGGTCTCGGATTCGGCGCCCCTGTGGGCCACGGTTATGTCCGGTGACTCCGTGCGCCGCTACGGGAGCTACAACGAAACCACCTTGAGTGAATGGGTGGCGAACACGCTGGCGCAATTCGGTGACACCCGTCTAATGGTCCCCTTGTTGCCGGAAGATGTGCGGCCGCTCAGCTTCGATTTCCGCAATGCCGCCAGCGGCGATGACCGGGTGTTCTCCTTCAACGGGGAGTTGCGCAACACCCAGGTGGAAGACGGCCGTGGCGGCATGGTGGCGCTGTACGGTAACGACCTGGAAGTGGTCTCAGCCACCGGGGAGCGTGACGAGGAGGACAGCGGCTACATCACCCTGCTGGACGAAGATCTCAACCAACTCGGCGCCACCGTGCTGGGGGTCGGTATCAATCGTTGGGCCAGCAACGCCTCCGGCAAAACAGTGATTCGTTCCGGTGCCACCTTGCGGGCCGGTTCCCTGCTGATTGGCGGGTCGGGGCAGGATGCGGTGGTGGTGGAATCCGGCGCGGTACTCGACAGCCGTGGTCGGGGCCAGGCCGGCTGGAGCGCCGAAAACGGTTTTCTTGTTTCTCCGAGCGCTGATGTGGCCCTGCTGACGGTGAGCAACGACCGGATGCAGTTCGGCGCCGCCAGTGGCAGTGGCACCATCCGTATCGAGGACGGCGCCGGTTTGTACGGCGAGGGCACCTTGGCCCTGTCCGCCCCGGGCGGATTGGAGATCGGTGATATCAGCCTGGCCGCCAGCGATCTGCTGCTGTCCATGGAGGACATCAATATCGGCGAGGACGCCGCCCTGGCGGCGGCCGAGGCCCAGGGGGTGCTCTCCGGTGGCTGGCAGCTCAATCAAACCACCCTGGACGGTCTGCTGGCGTTGGGTGACCTGGAAAGCCTCAGCCTGCAGGCCTCCGAGTCGATCAATTTCATTGGTTCGGTCTCCCTGGACACCTACGATGACAGTGGTGAGTCTCAGGCCAATCTGCGCTTTATCGGACCGGCCATCTACGGCCTTGGTGATGCCGGTGACACGGTCACCATCCGCACCGATCAGTTCAACTGGAGCGGTTTGGGGTATACCTCCGGTCGCGAAGGGACGGCGGAATTTGAAGCCGGCTCGGTGGCGCCCGGCGAGGTAATCGCCGGCGGCGCGGGTACGGGCACGGGCGCTTTCCGGGTGGAAGCCAACGAAGTAATGTTCGGCTTCAATGGACTGGTGGGCGACCAGAGTGCCAATGCCACCCTGGAACGTCTGATGCTCGGTTTCAACGATGTTGCCTTCGAAGCCCGAGACCGTATCAGCAGCGATCTGTACAGCAACCTGTCGGTTTACCAGAAAAAGAACAGTGACGACACCTTCAGCGGTGGCAATCTGACCCTGAGTGCACCGGTGCTCACCGGCCAGGCCGGATCTGAAATGGCCTATCGCACAGGCGGTAACCTTTTGGTGAGCCGCCCCGACAACGCCGCTGCCGTGGATCCGGTGAACCTGGACCTGGGCGCGCAACTGAGCCTGGAAGGCAGCAGCGTTCGTGTCGAAGGCAGCATTATCGCCCCCAGCGGCAAGGTGGCCATCGAGTCCACTGAGGATCTACTGCTGGCCGACGGCAGCCTGATCAACGTGGCCGGCCGGGCGGTGGAGTTCTTCGATGTCACCCGATACAGCTTCGGCGGCGCGATCAGCCTGGAAAGCGCTGAAGGCAATGTCCAGCAGGCGGCGGGAAGCCGCATTGATGTGTCCGCGCCTTATAGCGACGCCGGCAAACTGGAAGCCACCGCCGTCAACGGTACCGTGGACCTGGCCGGTGAGCTGGTCGCTCGTAATCCAGAGGAGGATCCGGAAGGGGAGGGAGAAGGCGGCACTATCCGTATCAAGGCCAATACCCTGCCTGGCTTCGTGGCGCTCAATCAGCGCCTCACCGACGGCGGCTTTGACTACCTGCGCGGCTTCGAAACCAATGAAGGCGACCTGACGTTGGGTGATGAAGTCCGCGCACAGCATATCGAGGCCACCGCCAACGGTGGCGACCTGATCGTCGACGGCAACCTGCGCGCCGGCGGCGACTACGCCGGCAGTATTTACCTGGCCGCCGGCAACGATCTGCGGGTCACCAACGGGTCGACTCTGGATGCCAGTGGCGACAGTCTGAAAGTCGACAGTTATGGCGACCCTATCGAGGGCAGCAACCGGGCCATCATCAACCTGACCAGCCGGGACGGCCGTCTGGTGCTGGGTGATGACGTGACGCTGGATGTGGGCGCGGGTGGCGAGGCCCGTGGCACCATCGACCTGAATGCCCGCCGCCTGGGCGAGCCCACCGAAGCGTCGGCCACCGGCAACGATGTGGCGGTGGACGTGGGCAATGGGCTAACCATCACCGGCGCCAAGCGGGTGTCGGTGAACGGCTTCTGGACCTACGACGACGCTCCGAACGATCCTGAGAACAAAAACACCCAGGTTGTCGACCAGGATTGGTTGGATAAAACGAAAGAGAAAGTGCCTGAAGGTGAGGAAGAAAATCCGCATTGGGATGGTCTTGATGGTGTTCATGAGCACAGTAAGGACTTTATCAACGCGGCTCTGGACAACGACGATTTACAGGATCGTCTCTCCAGCCTGAAAGCCGCCGCAGGCGACGCTTTCTCTTTACGCCCCGGTGTGGAGATCGTCTCCGCCACCGAGGGTGGCAATCTGCGCATCGACGGTGACGTGAACTTTGCCAAGTATCGTTATGGGCCAGGTGTGGATGACGCCGTGTACGGTAGCGGCACCGCCGGTGTGTTCGTGATGCGCGCTGGGGGCGATCTGGAAGTCAATGGCAGTGTCACGGATGGCTTTGACTTGCCACCGAACACGCCGGACAGTAGCTACTATCTGGATATCGAGTTGGACCCAAGCTTGCTGGACAGTGCTGGTCGTCTCACCGATACCTACGCCTTGCCTGAAGACATGACCCTGAAGGCTGGCTGGGATCTTGGCACCGCGTATAACTACGGCGGGTCCTTGTCATTTGATATTACCGTTACTGGCCGTCTTGCACTGGTTCGTGGAACGGTATTGCCTGTTGATGTGGTTCTTTCGGGCAGGACATTGGCGGTTCGCAATACTACTTTAGAGGCCGACATTCTTTTACCGGAAGGAGAGACGGTAAGGGATACTAATGGAGCGGTCTACGCGGGGGTGATTCCCGCTGGGAGCCTGGTTACCAGTATTATCGTACCCGTCGGTTCGACGGTGAAGTCGGGGAATGTTTTTAGTGCCAACGCCAACCTTTATACGGACGAAGTGGTTATTCCGGCTGGTACGGACTTGGCGGGGCTAAGGCCTCAGGATGTATTGGAGTCCGGCAAGGATAAGGTGCTGGCGGCGGGCAGTGAATTACCCAGAGGCTTCGGCCTAAGTGCTTTCCAGTCCAGCGAGGAAGTTTCCCAGACGATCTGGGCGGTGGCGCCCCTGCTGCCGGAAGGTAGCCAAAGCTGGGATATCCGGCTGGTGGCCGGGGCCGACCTGAATTCCGCCGATTCCCGCGCCACCGGGAATATTGGCGGTGATCTGGTGTTGGACAACGATTATCTGGTCCGTCTTGCCCTTGCCGGTGACCCCCTTCAGGGCACCAGCGTGATCCGCACCGGCAGCGGCGATCTGGAACTGATCGCCGCCCGCGACTATCTTCAGGAAACCCCCTTCGGTATCTATACCGCTGGCACCGCGGCCGAGGCAAGTGGCGCCCCCGAGCGCCAGAGAGATCCTGATACTCTACCCAGTGATACTTACGTCCCCGAGGACGAAGACGATCCCACCTATCTGAGTGTTGCCGAAGCCACACCCGGCTCTTTCGCTACGGGCGGCGGCAATGTGCGGGTGCGAGTGGGTCGTGATATGAGGGGTAATGACTACAAGACCAGCGACGCTACGGCCAAGAAGGAGGTTTCCGATTGGCTCTGGACCTGGAGCGACCCGGCGAGCGGCGCCGAGGCCTGGTGGATCAATACCGGCAGTTACGGCAACGCCAGTGAGCTGGTGATCTTCGACGGTATCGGCACCCTGGGCGGTGGCAACCTGGACGTTTCCGTGGGCGGGGATTTCGGCGTCTATGATCAGTTGACCGATGGTACCCTGTTCGGCGGGCTGTCCCTGGCGGTGGCCTCTTCCGGCTGGGTCAACGCCGGCGGCGAGCGCCAGCAGTACGGTGGTGGCGATCTGCGCCTGGAGGTGGGGGGCATCGTTAATCATACCCGCCAAGACACCATGGACGAAGGACATGGCAGTGTGACCAACCTGCGCGGCGACGTCCTGGTGCAGGCCGGTGCGATCGGTCAGATCTGGAATACTTATTTGGTTAGTAGCACGAACACCGACCCTCGACCGGACGACGAATTACTGCAAGTCGACCGCAACCTCTATGGGGGCTTGCGTCTGGTGCTGGGCGATACCCGGGCCCGGGTCTACACCTTGGGGGACCAGATCGTTAACCCGGAGGATCCCGGCGTCAACAGGGTCGATCTATGGACCGATACAACCGAGGCTTCCCTGTTCAGCGCTGGTGGCAATGTGGGCGTTGGGTCGGGGGATACCTCGGGGGGCTTGGCTCCGGGCCGGCTCAGCGCCATCGCCGCCGAGGGTTCGATTTACGGCAATAGTAATGGCGTCAGTACAAATGTCAGGAACTGGGTAGCCGAAACCACCGCCGATGGCTGGCTGGAATTCCTGGCCGGGGATTCCATTTATACCCTGGGGGTGTCGTCGGCCTACGAGCCGGACCTGCTCGGTTCCACTGTCTCTCCCGCCCGATTTTATGCCCGGGAGGGGGATATCTATCAGTTGTACTACGGCTATTACACCAGCCCGATAGGATCCCAGTCGCTGATCAACCAAGCCGGTCGCCCGGCCCATGTGCGTGCTGGCCGGGATATCGTGCGGTATGGCAATAACGGCCTTACCGCCATGGGCCACTACAGCGATACGGATGTGTCTATTATCCAGGCCGGCCGGGATCTGATTTATATCGATACCCAGGTGGTGGGCGCGGGCACTTTGGAACTGAGCGCCGGGCGCAATTTCTACCAGGCGGACAGCGGCCAGCTGATCAGCCGTGGCCCCCATACGGAATTGGCAACCAGTGATCCCAGCGGCGGCGCGGACATCGTCATTAATGTGGGTATGGGAGAGGCGGGGCCGGATTACCAGGCGCTCATCGACGCCTATCTTGATCCCTCTAATCTGGCCGACCCAGACCTGGCCCTGGCGGACCAGCCGGACAAGGTGGCCAAAACCTACGAGGAAGAGCTGGAAACCTGGCTGTTGTCCCGATACGGCGACGCGGCGCTCGATGGCACCGATGCTCTGAGCTACTTCCTGGCCCTGACGCCGGAGCAACAGCGTATCTTCCTGCGCGAAGTTTATTACGCCGAACTGCGTGAAGGCGGCCGGGAGTACAATGACCCCGACGGTGACCGCTACGGCAGCTATCTGCGTGGCCGCCGCATGATCGAGACGCTGTTGCCAGAGATGGACAGTGAGGCTGGCACCTCGGCTTATAACGGCGACTTCACCATGTTCACCACCCAGCGGCGGAATGCGGCAGGGGACATTACCGGAGAGAACTCCAGCTTGGTGCGCACCGAAGGCGGCGGCGACATCCAGATGCTGGTGCCCGGCGGTGACCTGATCATTGGCTTGGAAGCGGTGCGCCCGGAAAGCGGCGACAACGGCATCATGACCCAGGGCAGCGGCGATATTCAGCTGTTCAGCCAGGGCGATATCGCGTTGGGCCTGTCCCGCATCATGACCACCTACGGCGGCGACATCTTCGCTTGGTCCAACGCTGGCGACATCAACGCCGGGCGCGGGGCCAAGACCACCCTGGTGTACACGCCGCCGCGCCGCACTTATGACGATCTGGGTAATGTGACGCTATCGCCGTCCGTGCCAAGTACCGGCGCGGGCATCGCCACTCTGGCGCCGATTCCGGAAGTGCCGCCAGGAGACATTGATCTGATCGCACCGCTGGGCGTGATTGACGCTGGCGAGGCGGGCATCCGCGTGTCCGGCAGCATCAATGTGGCGGCGTTGCAGGTGGTGAACGCGGAGAATATCCAGGTGCAAGGGGATTCCACCGGCTTGCCGGCGGTGGCGGCGGTGAACGTAGGCGCCCTGACAAGCGCCAGCAACGCCGCTTCCAGTGCGGTACAAGCGGCGGAGCAGGTCGGCCGGCGCTATCAGCAACAGCAGCCCTCGATCATCAACGTGGAAATTCTCGGTTACGGCCAGGAACGTCTGGAAGCGGGAGGCGACCGGACCAGTGCCGCCCCGGCCTCCCGGTCTGGAGAGGGCGTGGTGGAAGTGTTGGGGGCGGGGCCGTTGTCGGCGAACCAGACAGGTATGTTGACGCCCGCCGAGCGTCAGGGACTCAAATCGCGCTGATCATCTCGGTTGATCCCCGGAGCAAGCCCGCTTCGGGGACATTGCCAGGAGACACAAGGATGTTCTACGACCGTGACGCGGCCAGTCAGATACTGTCGATGACCCGGGTAACCACACTGGCGCGCCTGCATGCCGCCACCGCATATCTGATTCAGATGCACGGCTTCCGCTATTATTATTTTTCGCTGCGCGGGCAGCATACGTTGACAGGGCGCGACCCGGTCACCTTGCATAATTTGCCGGCCAATGGCCGCAAGCCCGTAATGGATAAAGAGCCGGATCAGGACCCTCTCGTTCATTACGCTGCCACCCGCACTCTGCCCATGGACTGGAAACAGATCATGGCCTTGCCCGGCTACCAGCACCGAGGTTGTCTGCGCGTCATGGCGGCCCGGGCTCAACACGGACTTTTGAGTGGTTGCACCGTGCCCTTGAGCCAGGCCAATGGCATTCTGGCCAGGCTGGATCTGATCTGTGATCACGATGATGAGGAAGCGGACCTCTGTATTCGCCGCTACTTGCCTTATGCCTCTTTATTGGGACAGGTCCTTCTCGATAAAACCCGGGATCTGACCCGGCAAGAAGACGACGACCTGATGGAGCCCGATGGCGGCACACCGCTCACTCAACGGGAGCGGGAGTGCCTGCTTTGGGCCAGTGAAGGCAAGACCAACGCAGAAATCGGTGCTCTGCTCGGTATCAGCGAACGTACCGTGGTGTATCACGTTCACCATGCCTGCGAAAAACTCCATGCGCGCAATCGCCAACACGCGGTCACCAAGGCCATCCTGTCTCGAAAGCTGTTTGGTCTCACCAGTGACAGTTCCCGGCTGGTTGGTAACATGGTGTAGCGCTTGCCGCTGATCGAAAGCGATCACCTATCTGTTGTTCCCCGCTCGACCTACGAAGCCGCTGTAGGAGCTTGCCCTGCAAGCGAATCTCTTTCCTCGGGAGCCCAATTCGCTTGCAGGGCAAGCTCCTACAGACACCTTGTAGCAATCTCTGAATTCACCCCCAAGAGCGGTCTTCATTCTTTGCCGATCACAGCAATCTTTTTCTCCGATTTATGACCTTCTGTCACATGGCCTCCCAGATCGACAGTGCCCAACCCCCGGATGCAAGCGGGGTTCATAAAAGAGAACGAAGAACCGGTTACAAACTGCGGGAAACAACAAAACCGTGACAAGAAAACGTCGCCTGAGCGACCGGCAATATTCCCTGAAGTGAAAAGGTTTGGAAACACGCTCTCTTTAATGTGGTTCATGCGGTTCGCCGCGCTTCGTTGCAATCGAATTAAACATCAAGAGGGTATTGTTGTTATGAACGCTATGATCAAGAAGGCAGCCCTGGCTGCCGCTATCGCTTCCGCTCCTTTCGCCGCTTCCGCTACTGATCTGGTTGGTGGTGGTGCCACTCTGCCGGCTGTGGCCTATGTAGGTGAAGACTTCACTCTGACCGATCCCCAGGCTCGGTTGTCTACCAATGCAGGCCTGAATCCTGGTTCCGGTTTCCTTGATGCCCCTCTGGGTATCGACTCCATTTTTGATGTCTTTGAACAAAATAACCTGAGCCATACCGCTTCTTACTGTCAGACCGGCAGCAGCACCGGTAAGCGGGTTCTGTTGGGTGCCTCTGGCTGGTCCGCCAGCGGTAATTGCCGGGACTACAGCGATTCTCCGGAAGGCTTCAGCGGCCTGGATGCTCTGCCGGATTTCGCCGGTTCCGACGCGCCTCTGACCGCAGATGATATCGTTACCTTCCAGAATGGTAATGAGGCTGCTCGTACCAACCTGGTTCAGGTGCCGGCCCTGGGGGCTTTTCTGGGCCTGCCGATCAATATCCAGGACGGCTCCGGCAATCCCATCACCAATGTCGATCTGAGCACCGCCGAAGTCTGTGCCATCTTTGACGGCAGCGCCACCGTTTGGAGCGATGTGGGCGTGCCTTCCAGTCAGCAGATCAAGGTGGTTCATCGTTCCGATGGCAGTGGCACCACCTTCGCCTTCAGTCAATATCTGGCGGCCAACTGCAACAGCGGCTTGGCCCCTACCTTTACTACTCAGGAATTGTATAGCGATGCTATCTCTTTGACCGTATACGGCGGTCGTGATGTGGGTGGCAGCGGTAATGGTGGTGTGATCGACGCCGTAACCGGCACCCCGGGTGCCATCGGTTACGCCAACTTCTCCAACGTGGCAGTTGAGCCGGGTCTGGCTTACGCCCTGGTGGAAGGCCACGATCCGGCGAATGGTGGCAGCATCAACGTTGCCGCTTCCGACATCCTGATCGACAAGGTTCTGGGTGACAATGATTCTGTGACTGGTCTGCCGAAACCTGAGGACGTGGACTCGAGCTTGGCTCAAGAGTGTCTGGCCGTGGTGGATCCCGCCGTCCAACTGGAACAGGTCTACCCGATCGTCGCCTTCACCAACCTGCTGACCTACACCGAAAACAATAACGATCCGGCGGCTACTCAAGCGCTGTTTACCGAAGTGACTCACGGTACTCGTGATCAGAACGGCGAGCCGGTTTATGATCTGCCGGTAGGCTACGCTCGCGTTGCCTCCACTGCAGTGTCCAACATCATCAGCACCTGCATCAACTAAGCATCATATCCGGTACCTACCGGAGCGGGGCGCCCCAGGAGGGCGCCCCTTTTTATAAGCGACAAACCTATAAAACAAACAATTTAAGGGGTTAATCATGAAACAGTATCTGGTAAAACTGAGTATGGCTGTGGCGTTCTCCATGGCCCCTCTGTATGCCCAGGCCACTGATTTGGTTGGTGGCGGCGCGTCATTACCAGCTATCGCCTTCGTTGGAGAAGACTTTACCTATACTTCGCCATCGTCCCGTTTGTCCACTAACACCACCCTGTTTCCCGGGTTTGATCCCATGTCAGGGGCGCCATATGTGCAATCGTTTATCAGTATTGGATCTATATTCGATACTTTTGAAATGCTATCCGGAACACACACGGCTTCCTACTGCCAAACTGGTAACGGTATAGGAAAACGCGTTTTTCTTGGGGCTTCGGGATGGTCCGCTGATGGCGATTGCCGTGATTACGGGGCCGTGCCGGTGGGGTTCAGCCATCTGAATCCTGTCCCGGGCTTCTCGTCTTCGGCGGTACCTCTCAGTGTGGATGACATCGTAACCTTCCAAAATGGTCACCAGGTCAATCGTGATAATCTGGTACAGGCTCCGGCATTGGCCGTGGCTTTGGGGCTGTCTTTCAATCTGGGTACTGGGCCTCTGAATCTTTCCGCCGATGATGTTTGCGGTATTTATGCCGGTATCTACCAATACTGGGACAGTATCAACCCGTCCTGGCCAAATCAGCCAATCGTGGTGGTGTACCGAGTCGATGACAGTGGTGCCACTGTTGCATTAACGCATTATCTTGCGGATACCTGTAATGGCCGTACGGTGAATGGAACGCCTATCCCAGGCAATCATTTTCAGACGGGTCAGAGTTTTCCTGCTGCCGTCGGAGGGGTGTCCAACTATTATGACGCTATCGCTGCCAGTGGTGACGTCGGTATCACTTCCACGGTGCAGTCCAATTATGGGAGCATTGGTTATGCCGGCTTCCCTACTATTGCAACAACGTCGGGGTTGGAGTATTTCACCATTTCTGGCGTTGACCCCGTGGCACTGCCGAGCTTATTGACGATATCGCCCTCGCAACTTCTAGTGGACAGGGTGCTTGGTGCTAACACCTGGGGTGGCTTGCCAACTACACAGCCCCTCGACCCGGTTATGCAAGAGAGCTGCGTGGCCATGATTGATCCGGCTGCCCAATTGACTCAGGCTTATCCGATTGTTGCGTTTATCAACTTGCTGGGTTACACCGAAAATAACCCGGACCCGGGCGCGATTCGAGGTTTGTTCAAGGAAGTGATTGGTGGCACAACTCCTCTCCCTTCTGGCTATGCCTACTTTGATTCCACTACCATGTCATCCATGGAAACCCTGGTTGATGCTTGCATTAACTAATCTGGGGGCAAAGGGGCCTCATCGGATCGATGAGCGATGGGGTATCCCTGCCCACAGACAAAGAGAGCCATACCCGTCCGAAGCAATCGGTCCGATCACACTGGGTAAGCCGAGGCGCTGTATCCGCTTCAGTCGCCCCCGCCACCCTGCGAATCAAACTGCACCGGCAGTCCTTCCAACGGCAATTGCCGGGAAAGAATCGCCCGGGTCACCGCATGCTGACGGTTGCGGGCGCGCAGTTTCCGGCAGGCGTTGCTGATGTGGTAGACCACGGTGCGCTCGGTGATGCCCAGGCGTTGACCGATTTCATTGTTGGTGTGGCCGGCGCTGGCCCATACCAGGCATTCCCGTTCGCGGCTGTTGAGCGCTTCGGCGCAATGGGCTTCACGTTGTTGTGCTGTGGTAGTGCCATCCTGGCCGCGCAGTGTGCGAGTGCGTTCCAGGATCACGTTGCCGAGCAGCAGGGCATAGGGCAGGAACTGATGAACGTGGTCCCAGGCGCGCTCGCCGTCTTGTTCACTGATCAGGTTGAAACGGGCATGCAGGCCGCCGATGGCCAGGGGAACGGTGCAGCCGGAGGCCATGCCGTGGTGGGCACGCAGGATCATGACGCGGCGTTGTTCGCCGGTGTCGTAGTCCGGCAGGGTCATGAGGGACCGCCAGTCCAGGGGTAACTGATGGTTCAGGGCATAGTGGACCAGCGGGTCGGTATTGATCAGGTGCTCGTCCCGGTAAAGTTGAACCCAGTCGTCGGCCAGATTATGCAGGCGCAGTGGTTCGGACTGATTCAGAGATACCGTGCTGTTGATGACAAAAAAATAGCAGTGGAAGCCGTGTTCACGAATGAAGTACTCCACCGCGGTGTGCAAACGTGTAAGACGTGTAAGGCGGGTGATAGCCAGGATCTGGGCCACCACGCTTTTGTCGTAGAACATCCCCCTGAGCCTTCCCTGTGGTTTATGGGTGTTCGTTTTATGATTTTGATTCTCGGATTTTCATAACAGGTTAGGCAGTAAGTGTTGCGGTTTCATGATGATTGCCCTGTTCTTTCTTACAGTTTTGCATGAGGGGAAATTTCACCGCTGTGACATGGGGAAAGGGAAGGCCGATTGTCATAAATTCTGTCACCTGCCGGTAATCGATTTGCCATTGTGCTCTCTTATGGTGCCCGATCTTTAGCAGGGTCTTTGCCCTGACATTGGTTTATCGATTCGGGAGAACATCATGGGAGCTTGCGTTCGCCACGCGGGCCGATGGCGTGCGGCTGTATTGCCAGCGTTGATCGCGTCCTTGCTGGCCGGTTGTGGTGGGGATACCGACACCAAATTCGTCGACAAGATTGTCGACGTGCCGGTGGAAGAGGACGTCCCCTATGTGGAGGACCTCTCCGGTGCGGAAACCTTTACCGCGAATATAATCGCCGCGCCGGATGGCGCCGACGACCAGTTCCAGCCGCACCCGGCCCCGGTGGTCAATGGGGTGACCGAACGGGAGCAAGAGAAGGAACCGACGGTAATCAGCGATTACCAGCGTTTTCAGATCAACACTGATCTGAGTCTGACCAGCGGCCGTCTGAATCACGTTCGCGATGAAGGCATCTTCAGTGCTGAATTCACCACCGGCGGCAGTCTCTCTCTGGTGCCGCTGACCCGTTCCAACGGTCAGTTCTCCTTCGAGCGCACCACCGCGTCCGCCAACCATGCCATCGACAACGGCCAGAACGTGATTCTGGCGGTGAACGCCGATCCCTATAACATGACCCAGGGCTGGAACATGGGTCTGATCAAAAAGGACGGGGTCACCTACACGGGGTTTTCCGATCGCAACGAACAGGCGATCGTGGTCTACCAGGACGGCTCGCCCGGCATTCTGGAACAGGTGCCGGAGTTCACCCTGAACGTATACCACAACGGCCAGCTGCTGGAGCCGCTGGGCAAGGTGCATTACTTCGATAACGCCAGCCAGACCAACACCAGCTTCAGCCGTGGTAGTTCCGAGCTGGAGCTGTACCCGGCGGAAAGCTACCGCGGCACCATCGATCTGACCGGTCGCAGCGCCGCGCTGATCGCCGCCGAGGCCAATGGCGTCAGCGTGGTGGAGCGAGGCGATGGACAACTGAGCGTGCAATTGCCGCCACTGTCCGGAACTGTGGTGGGGCGCGTGGAAGATCGCGCCCACTACGTGGTTCCCGCCGGTCATGCGTTGCTGGTGGATGGCGGCGCGCTGTCCGCGGGCAGCCGGGTGGCTATCCGTTACGAAACCGACGATCCGTCCTGGGACCAGGTGGAAAGCGCCTTGGGGGCCGGCTTCGGTCGGGGTCTGTTGGTGAAGGACGGTCAGCTTGGCAGCAATCAGAATGAAGCCGACGTCAGCAGCCGTACCGCTTTCGGCATTCGCGCCGACGGCAGCGCTTTCTTCCTGGTGGTGGATAAGCCGGTAGGTGCGCCCGACGAAGGCATCACCCAGACCAAGCTGGGTCAGATCATGATTGGCTACGGCGCGGTGCAGGCTATCAACCTGGACGGCGGTGGCTCGTCCACGTTGGCGGCGCGTCTGCCTGGGGAACGCTACACCTATCTGGTGAATACGCCTTCCGATGGCGGCGAGCGGGTCACCGCCACCAAGTGGGGCCTGGTGTTGAACGCGGAACAGGCGCGCTACGACGCCAATGAGGTAGCGGTTTACCCCCGGGAACTGACGGTGATGGCCGGGTCCGTTTATCGCCGTTTCCGGGGCGTGGGGTACGACAGTGTGTCCTGGGAAGGGGGTGGTGACATCCCGGAGTACGGCATCAGCGATGCGTCCCTGGGATTGATCGACAGCCGCACCGGTGCTTTTAAGGCCGCCGATGCGGACGCACAAGGGTACGTGGTGGTTCAGGTCGGTGAGCAAAAGGGCGTGGCCCGAGTGCGTGTCACCGATACCATCGATGAGATCCGCTTCCCCAGCGATCAGTACGCGGTGGACAGCGGCGGCAGTCTGCAACTGACGCCGCTGCTTATCAGCAACGGCGACAGCGTGCACTACTCCACCGACGCGATCAGCTATGCGTTGGATAACACCGACGATTGCGCTCTGAATCCTGCAACCGGCGTGCTATCCGTGGCGCCGGTACAAGGCCGCAGCTGTACCGTTACCGCCACCGCCGCCGGCGAGAGCGCCACTACCGTGGTGAACATCGGTGTGGCGCCGGAGCTGGTGACCGACTTCGAGGGTGACACCAGCGCCTTTGCGCCGGGCGGTGCGCGACACAATGCGGTGAATATCGAGAAAGTCTCCGACCAGGTATTCGCCGGCGACTATTCCATGAAGCTGAGCTGGGAAGCAAACCCGGCTCAGCCGGGGACGTTCGGTGCTTACCTGACCGACCCAAATAATGTTGTCAAATTGCCCGGCTATCCCAAGTATCTGGGTGTGAACGTTTATATCCCCGATGAACTGGCCGGCAAGGTGTGGTGGGTGCGCGGCAGTCTCAAGGATGCCGACGACAAGACCGTCACCTTGAACTACAACAACGACGGCGACGCCTTGCCGGAACGGGGCTGGCATTTCATGAAGGCGGAAATCGGTTCCGGCTACAGGGAACCACTGCGTTTCAATCAGCCGTTCCGCTTCCTGGTGTTGAAGACCGCCGAGCGCATCGACTCCCACGTGATTCTGGATGACTTCATTGCCATCTACAGCGATGACACTGATCTCGCCGGTCCCGGTGTGACGGTGTCGCCGCAAGCGGACGCCACGGTGGATCAGCCCGATCCGTTGTTGTCCCTGCAGGTGCATGACGATTCCGGTGTGGATTTCGGCAGCGCCTATGTGGCCCTGGATGGTCAGGACGTTTCCGCGTCGCTCACCAACAATGGCCAGGACCGTATCGAATTCCAGAGCGCCGGTCTGGCGGACGGCTGGCACCGGGTGGACTACCGCGTGGCGGATACCAACGGCAACGTCACCGCCGGGGATTATCTGTTCCAGGTGCTGACCGGCGGCCCGCGCGTTTACATCGACAGTGCCAATATCCAGTTCTACCCCGGCGGCACCTTCCAGGTACCGATTCGCGTGGAGGGCGGCGGCAACTTCGGTGACTTGAATCTGAGTCTCGACTACGACGCCACCAAAGCCGCCATGACGGTGATCGATGGCGACCTGAGCGCCACCGATGTCAGCACCACGGAAGGCAACTGGAGCGGACGCTTTACCGGATTCAATGACAATACCGGCGTGGTGGCGTATCTGGAACTGAAGGTGCGCGACTACATCCAGAACACCTTCGTGTCCGTGGTGGTGAACGGCCAGTTGGATGGAGAGACCTACTACCACCCGGTGGTGCGCAAGGAAGTGGGCAGCCGTTATCGTTTGCTGACTCACTGGGGCATCAGCGGCCAGCAATTGGACATGCTGGTGGTGGATCAGCAGGGCAACGCCGCCTCCGGGGTAACGGTGGAGACCTTCACCTACAACAGTGGCACGGACCAGATCAGTGACGTGGTGGTGCTCGGCACCACCGACGCGGAAGGCCGCCTGGCGGTGACCCTGCCCGCTGGCAGCGACTCCCAGGATTTACTGTTCCGGGCCTATGACGATCAGGGCTCGTCGCTGATGACCGATGTGCAGGCCTTGGTGGAGCGGCTGACACCGGCGCCGCGCCACCTGTACCTGACCCCGGGCAGCGATGGTACTCAGGTGAACGTGACCTGGTACACCTCCACGGACGTGAGCGCCAGCGAGGTCGCCTACGGCACCGGTTCCTTGAACCAGACCGCCACCGGTGAATCCGAAATCCTGCCCTTCTTCTACGGCTCCGAAGCGGGTGTGGTGCGGGTGCATCATGTGGCGCTGGATAATCTGACGCCAGGAACCACCTACCGCTACCGGGTCGGTGATGGCGCCGGCAACCAAAGCGCCGAATTCAGCTTCACCACCGACGACGGCGATGACCAGGTGAACATTCATCTGTTCGGTGACACCCAGACCCTGTCCAACGAAAACATCTTCAACGGCAGCGGTCTGGTGACGGAGCTGTATCGCAAGATGCAGGCGCAGTTGCCCGACGGTGATCTGATCCTGCACGTCGGCGACTTCACCGAGGACCTCAGCGACTACCGTCTGTTGCGTTTGTTCCTGGAATCCCTGGAAGGCGAGGACATGTTGGCGTCTCGTGTGTGGGCTCCGGCCGAGGGCAATCACGAGGTCTACAACGAAGGCGCGGAGAAGTTCGCCTCGATATTCCGCTTCGCCGAGACCGACAGTGGCGTGACCGATCCCTTCGAAGGCGCTATCTACAGCTTCGATTACGGCAATACCCACATCGCCGTGCTGACCAGCGAACTCACCGAGGAAAGCGACTGGCCGAAGATGATGGATTGGCTGCGCGCGGATATGAGCGCGTCCGACCAGACCTGGAAGATCGTCATGATTCACCGGCCGCCGTACAACGGCAACCCGGCTTCCGGCAATGGCCGCGTGATGCAGTATCTGCCACCGGTGGTGGACGAGCTCGGCGTTGATCTGGTGCTCTCTGGCCACGACCACATGTACTCGCGCAGTGTGCCGATGGCGGGCGGACAGCCGCACCCGGCCGGTGCGACCTACCTGATCGCCGGTTCCGATTCGGCCAAGTACTACGACAACAACGGCGGCGGCATCGCGGAGTTCGCCGATGTGCTGTTCGACGACAACGTCAACACCTACACCACGCTGCAAATCGACGGCGAGAGCATGCATGTGCTGACGCGCACTCTCGACGGCACCGTGGTGGACGACACCATCATCACCCCACGGGCGGGGCGCTAAGGAGCTGACCATGAAATTCGCCAAGACTTCATTGAGCCTGGCCGTCATGGCCTTCGCGTTGACCGCCTGTGGCGGCGATGACACCCGCTATGTGGATCGTGTCACCGAAGTCCCCGGTGACACCGTCGAGAACCCGGTGGAGTACATGCCCGTGGACGGCCACGTGCTGGGTTTCTGGGTCATGGACGCGGATGCCGACTGCGAGGGCTTTTGCGTCAATGATTATTCCGCCTACGGTAATCCGCTGTACGCGCTGGACGGCGGCTACCAGGAACTGGAAACCGCGCCGCGGCCGGAGGAGGGCGGCGCCGTTGGCGGCGTGCTGGGTTTCGACGGCACTTATCAGCTGTCCACCCGGGAAAACTCGGTACTGGCCAACACCGTGATCGGCGAGGCGTTCGCAGTGCATGTGCGGGCTCGCAGTGCCGCCGACCCGCAGGGCTCGGTGTTCTCTCTGGGCAGTCAGGGAGCACTGGCCTTTGATTTGCAAATGAACGGTGCCGCCGCGGTGCTGAACTTCCCGAACCAGGCGCGTCGTCTGGTGGTGGCGTTGGGGGACGCCGGCACCTGGCAGGAACTGTGGGTGGGCAGTGACGGCAATCACGTCACGGTGCAGTTGGATTGTGAGACCGTGGCGGAGTTTGATCGCGACGCCGGCCTGCCGATTCTTTCCAGCCAGGCTACCGGTGCCATGGTCGGCGCCGCTTGGGGGAGCATGGCGCGGACCCCGTTCCAGGGAGATGTGGACCTGGTACGGCTGAGCGGTAGCGACGAAGCGAATCTGTTCTGCCCGGAATCCGACTAAAAGAGACTGCCAAAAAAGGGGGGGGCGGTCCGGGGCGGCATTGGCCGCCCCGGTCACCGTGTCCGGAATATCCCGCCAATGGATTGCTGCTTTTCGGTCATTGCCTGACCAGCCGGTCTCTCCTAATAAGGAAGCTGGCCTGTTAAGGAGAGCCGATCATGACCGTCTATGCGTTAGCCCAAATCACCATCACCGATCGTGACGCCTACCAGCGTTACCTGTCCCGTTTCATGGAAGTCTTTCAGCAGTTCAGGGGACGGCTGCTCGCCGCCGACGAAGCGCCGGAGCAAGTGGAAGGGGAGTGGGGTTACCAAAAGGCCATTCTGATGTCCTTCCCCGACGCCCAGGCCTTTCGGGAATGGTCGCAGTCCGAGCAGTACATCACCATTGCCAGGGATCGCAAAGCGGGCTCTCATGGAGTGGTTTTGCTTCTTCAAGGTTTGCAGTAGCGGCGCTGGGGAGTAGATTGTAGGCATCACTTCTGCAATTGGAGGGCAACGCATGCTGCGTCTTGATGTGGTGATCGCCAGTACCCGCCCCGGACGGGTGGGCAAAGCGGTGGCCGATTGGTTCTACCCGGTAGCCAGCGAGCACGGCGCCTTCGATGCCCGTCTGGTGGATCTGGCCGAGATGAATCTGCCTCTGCTCGACGAGCCCAATCACCCGAGAATGCAGAAGTACCAGCATGAACATACGCGCCGCTGGGCGGAGACGGTGGATGCCGCCGACGCCTTCGTCTTCGTGGTGCCGGAGTACAACTTCGGACCGACACCGGCGCTGACCAACGCGCTCAATTACCTGTACCTGGAGTGGAACTACAAGGCCGCGGGCTTCGTCAGCTATGGCGGGGCTTCCGGGGGATTGCGTTCGGTTCAGGCCACCAAGCCGTTGTTGACCACCTTGAAAATGATGCCGCTGGTGGAGCAGGTGATGGTACCGATGGTGAACCAACATCTGCAGGACGGTGTCTTTGAAAGTAACGATTATCATCGGGACAGCGCTCAGGCCATGCTCGATGAACTGGAACGATGGGCCGGCGCCTTGAAACCGCTGCGCGCTTCGTAATGCCGAGGGAGGGAGAGCATCATGTCTGATCAATCCGATTTCATGGAGGCCCTGCGTTTCGCGCTGAGTTCCCGGGCGGACGTGGACGCTTTGGAAACCGCCGAGGATTGGGCGCCGGAATGGCGGGCCCAGGCCGCCGAGGGTTTGTCGCCGGTGGCGCTGGCGGTCAGTGGCGGCTTTCTCTCCGACCGACTGGCCTGGGCCTTTGCTGGCGGCTACCAATCGGCATTACGGCGGTTGTTGACTCCCTTCCGGCCCCAATTGTTGGAGAACGAATGGACGATGGCGCTGTGCGCCACGGAAAGCAGCGGCAACCGTCCTCGGGATATTCGCACCCAGGTGACCGACAACGGCGACGGCACGGTCACCGTCAGTGGCGAGAAGAGCTGGACCACGCTGGGACCGGTGGTGGACGTGTTTCTGGTGGTGGCCCGCCTCAACGGCCACGAACCGGAAGCCAGGCCGGCGTTGAAAGTGGTGGCGGTGCCGGCCTCCTCCGAAGGCATTTATTTCTCGGAGAAGACGCCGCTGGAATTCGTGCCGGAGGTGCCCCATCAGGCGGCGGCCTTCGATAATGTAAGGGTGCCGCGGGCGGCGGTACTGCCCGGTGACGGTTACAGCGATTACGTCAAGCCGTTCCGCACCGTGGAAGACACCTTTATCGCCATCGCCACGCACGCCTACTTGTTGCGCGAAGCCCGCTATCGCGGCTGGCCGGATCCGCTCATCGAGGCTCTGGCCGCCAATTTGTTCTCGCTGGGCAGCCTGGCCAACGTGGATGCCACCAGCCCGGCGACCCATGTGGCGCTGGCCGGTTTGCTCGGTCAGGGGCAGGCCCTGTATGGCAGGGTGACCGATCAGTGGCGCGGCGGTGACAACGGGGACCCGGCCTTGCGGCGCTGGCTGCGGGACCAGCCGTTATTCCAGATCGCCTCCAAACCACGGGAACTGCGCGTCCAACGGGCCTGGGAACAACTCGCCACCTTGTCCTGAACCCGGGGTGTCCTGAACCGGGGCCCGTGCCGGTCATGCTACCGGGACGGGCCTGTCTCACCGCCGAGATAGCCGACGATCATGTTGGTGAGCCCCTCGGCCACGTCTTCCTGCCGTAGCAACCCTTCGTCCTGGCTGACCTGACGCACCATGGTGAACAAGGTGCTGTTGGCGACGATGAACATGCGCACCTGCAGATCCTCGATCGGGTACTTCTGGTGGTGCTTGATGAAATACAGCCGCGCCAGTTCCAGGAAGTGATCCTGTAGCACGTCCGCCACGCGAGCCGTGGGCAGCCGGTGCCAGTTGCGGATCAGCTCCAGAAACAGCCCCTCCCGGGCGTTGAGCATGTCGAAGCCGAAACGGATGGCGCCGCCCACCAGATCATGCAGGTTGGCGGATTCCGGCAGCGGCAGGCGTTTGAGCGCCCGCGCCACATCGTGGGCCAGTTTCTCGCCGAGGGCCTCGAACAGGGCGTCCTTGTCGCTGAAGTACTGATACAGGGAACCGACGCTGACACCGGCGCATTCGGCGATGCGCGGAGTGGTGGTGCCGTCCACGCCGTGTTTGACGATGCACTGGGCGGTGGCGTCGATCAGGGCGTCCACCATTTGCCGGGAGCGCCGTTGTCTGGGTTGTTTGCGCATGACGCTCCTCCAAGGCCAGGGTAAGTCCAAATGCGAATTGAATGCGAATACATATTCGCATTATGGTTCTGAGTAACACAAGAGGCCATCGCCCGCAGGAGATCCACCATGGACGCGTCCGTTACCCCTCGCTCGGCTCCGACCCGGGCCCGCCCGTTTGCAAAGACCCAGGGGCGCACGCCGCTGTGGCTGCGATTATGGCTGGGGCGTGATATGGCGCCGAGCCGGGAGGAGTTCCAGGCCGCTCTGGACGGCCTGTGGGTAGGTGACCCGGCCATGGATGAGCTGGTGGCGTGGATGGAGGAGTATGGCCGAGGTCGCGGCCACAGGTTGTTCCAGCAGGCACTGAAGCAGGGCGTGGACAGCCTGACGGATGCCCCCGAGCCGCTGGTGCGCTTCTTCCGCCAGGTGGAAACCCGGCCGGACTGGGTGGATCCGGAGCTGCTGGAGCTGGGGGCCCGCTTCATTCATGGCACCGGAGAGGGCGCCACCTTCGTGCTCCGTGATCTGGCACTGATGGGGGGCTATCTGCTGTCCGGGTTCAATCAGTCACTGGTGCTTACCGGGGCGCTTACCGAAGGCACCGGCCGCCGGGTGGCGCGCACCGGTCACTGGTGGATCGACTGCACCGAGGTGGGTGGTCTGGAGCCGCTGGCCGCCGGCTATCGCGCCACCTTGCAGGTGCGTCTGGTGCATGCTCTGGTGCGCCGGGATCTGGATCGGCGTGAGGATTGGGATCATGAGCGCTGGGGATTGCCGCTGAGCCAGGTGGACATGGTGGCGACCTATCTGGGCTTCTCGGTTGTCATGCTCAATGGCTTGCGCCTGCTGGGGATTCCGGTGACGCCCAGAGAGTCCCGGGCGGTCATGCACCTGTGGCGCTACGCCTGCTGGTTGATGGGCGTGCAGGAGCCGTGGCTGGTGGATACCGAAAAAGAGGGCGCGTTGCGTTTGCATCACACTTTGATGACCCAGAGCCAGCCGGACTGGACCACGCCGGAACTGGCGCGGGCGCTGGCCAGGGAACCACTGGCGCATCGCTTTTCCCGTCTTCAGAGCGTGCGCCGGCGCCTGCGCTATCACATGCATCTGAGCACCAGCCGCTATTTCCTCGGCAAGGAGAAGATGCGCCAACTCGGCCTGCCGGAACATATTCTGCCCTGGTTCCCGCTGGTGACCATTGCTCCGCGCTTCACTTATTACAGTAGCCACCGTTTCCTGCCCGGGCTGCGGGAACGGCTGCAGCAACGCGGCCGTGCCTTCCAGAGAGCGGCGGTGGGCACGTTGCGAGAAACCTGATCAAGGGCGTTGTCCCAATCCGACTTGACACGGCACACTGTGGCTCTTATCGGACATCAATCGGGAGAGCCGCATGACAACAAGAACCTTTCTGATTACCGGTGCCAGCAAGGGCATCGGCCGTGCCCTGGCGCAGCGGCTGGCCGCCGCCGGCCATGGCGTGGTGGGCCTGGCCCGGAGCGCCGGCCAGGGTGACTTCCCTGGCACTTTGATTTCCGCGGACCTGAGCGACCGCGCCAACACCGAGCAGGTGCTGGCGGATCTGGCCAGCCGCTTTGACTTCGACGGCGTGGTCAACAATGTCGGTGCGGTGCGCCCGCAGCCGTTGGGCGAGATCGATCTGGACACCTTCGACAGCGTGCTGGCGCTGAACCTGCACCCGACCATCCAGGCCACCCAGGCGGTGTTGCCGGGGATGCGTCAGCGCGGCTGGGGGCGTGTGGTCAATATCTCCAGCCTGACCGTGCTGGGCATGCAAGGCCGCACCGCCTACGCCTCCGCCAAATCCGCCCTGGTCAACTTCACCCGCACCTGGGCCCTGGAACTGGCGAAAACCGGCATCACCGTCAACTCGGTGGCGCCCGGTCCTACGGAAACCGAGCTGTTCCGCGAAAACAACCCGCCCGGAAGTGAAGGCGAAGCGCGCTATCTGTCCGGTGTCCCCATGGACCGGTTCGGCCAGCCGGACGAAATCGCCGCCGCCATCGAGTTCCTGCTCGGCGAGCATAGTGGCTACATTACCGGCCAGACCCTGTTCGTGGACGGCGCCTCCTCGGTGGGGCGGGCGGCGTTTTCCTGACGATTACCGCCACGGCGTCAGCCGGGATAGGAGGCAGGAGGCCTCCTAGCCGAAGTTGCAGCAGCGGAAAAACTGGCTGCCTGCCATGGAGGACATGGCCTCCGGCAGCGGGAGGTTGGTGACCCGGCAAAGGCCGGCGGCATCGGAAACCACCCACTTGCGGCCCCGGCCGCTGATCATGTCGCTTTCCCGGAAGCGGGCCAGCAATCTGGAAAGTGTCTCCGGGGACATGTTCAGTTGCTTCGCCAGTACCTTGACGCTGACCGGCAGGGTCAGCCAGTGGCTTTTCTGCTCCTGGATCAGAGCGAGCAGGTACATCACCAGACGTTGGCCGGCATTGGCCACGGTCAGCTGATCAAAGCGGTTGACCGCCTGATACAACCGGCCCGACATTTGCTCAAGCAGATACAGGGCGAAGCGGGAATCATTGGCGGCCAATTCGGTCAGGCCCTCTTTGTGTAATCGGTAAAGATCACAGTCGCTCTCCGCCTGGGCGGAGAGCGGATAGACGCAGGGTTTGGAAAACATGGCGGTTTCCGCGATCAAATCCCCTTCCCCCAAGACCTGATAGACCTTGTCCTCACCGTCCAGACCGGCGCGGTAGAGACGCACGATGCCGGACGTCAGCAGGAAGAACGAACGTGCCTCGTCCCCCGACTCGAATAAATGGGCTCCACAGGGCACCGATATGGAATGCGCGCCCTTCGCGATGATCCGCAAAGCCGATGATGTCATCCCGGAAAACAGAGCGGTTTTGTTCAGCGCTTCGATAACGGACACGACCCACCCCATCGAACTGATAAAAGTCATTTTTGTTTGAGAATCATTATCAGATGATAAGCGCTCCTGTATTCAGGAGCAAGGAACGACCTTTCATCATCGGAGAAATGCCATGAAACCGCTTCTTAGCATTGCCACGATTCTGGGGATCTTCACGCTGCAGCTGGGCACCGGCGCGATGGCCGGAACGCCCGGTTTGACCGGGGCTTATTACGGCGACTACCTGATCCAGGTCAGGACCACGGACGACAACACCATTCGTGCCACCGGCGTGGCCTACTACGACTGGGACTGGGACTTCGATAACGCGGAAATGACCATCACCAACGGTCAGGTGAACGCCAGCTTTCTGGGTATCTCGGGCATTTTCAATTACGCGCTGACCGATACCAGTGCCGGGACCACCACGATTCCGTTTACCGACAACGGCGACGGTACCTATTCGTTCAATTACAACTTCAAGGTGTTCAACCCGTTGTTTGGTAACCCCGGCAAGGATACCGAGATCACCCTGGAGATCACCGACAGCGGCGGTGTCCTGATCATCGATACCATCGACTCCGATGGTGACGGGGTCATCGGGCACAACCTGCCTGCATCGCCGTTCCCGGCCAATCTGTCCATTGAACTGACCGGCTCCGCTTACTGAAAGGGAACCGGCGAGCGCGGGCATGCGGGTGCATGCCCGCCACGGCAAACATCAGGATCGCTGCAATGAAAGCCAACACCAGATTGAAAAAAGTGGCGCATTACGCCGTCGTTTTTATCGGAATACAGAGCGGTATTTGCCTGGCCGGGACCGCCGATCTCGGCGGCACCTACATCGGCCGCTATACCCTGCATATGAACAGTCCTATTACCTTGCCGGCGGAGATCCCGCGGGCTCCAATCAACCAGTTGCTGACCAGTCCGTATGACAACACTACCCAGTACAACCGGTTGGGAGGCAGCCGTTCCACGCAGTATTGGCAGTGGGACTTCGATAACAACACGGTAACCCTCGGTGGAGGATGGATATACGCCTTGCAGACGGCCTCTCCCCCGTTTCAGCTGTTCAGCCCGGACCGGGAACGAATCGATGGACAGCTCTTTCCGGAACAGACACCCGATCTTTCCGAAGTGACCGGCACCTTCGTGGACAATGGTGACGGCACTTACACGGCGCAGTTCGCCTTGCAGATCTTCCTCGATTTCGCGGGCTACCCTCTTGGTGTGATCACCACGGATTTCGAGATACGGGAAGCCGATGATGGCACCCTCTCGATCACTACTCTGGATGGTCCTGATGGGGACATGATTCCGGGCCGCTGGTTACCCGCCATGTTCGAAGGGCAACCCAACGCGGTGTTTCCTTTCCGCGTGTCCCCTCAATTTGAAAGCGCGGTGATGTATCCGGACGCTGGCACGGACAGCAACAGCGACGGCGTTACCGATGCCCAGGCACTGGCCTATGGCGTTACCGCTGATACCGTTCTGGACGTCGCCAGACGCGGCGACATCGTCACCATGCCGATCGATGCCGACAACGATGGCGTGCCCGACCTGATCGAAGGCGTCAAAGGCGTGGGAGACGATTCCATGGCCGCCGGTATACGGCTTCTCGACGGGCGCTTGGTGACATTGATCAACAGTAGGGGGAATCGCTTCCAACTGGGCAATGCGGTTACCGGCATCGACACCCGTTATTTTGAATCCAGCTCGGTGGGCGAGTCTTTACCCCAAGTTACCGGAGACGGCGCGGAACTGAGCTACCGTCTGGGGCAGATTCAGTTCAGCACCACCGCGAAGGACACCGATTGGGACAGATGGAACAAGGAATTCATCGAGCCGTACGCGGGGGAATATCTCTCCGCCAAGAAAGACTGGCTGTTTCGCAAGGCCGACTACGAGGCGTATCGGGACAGTCTCGGGGATGAACCGACCGAGCAACAGCGGACGCTGCTGGCCCGCAAGAAAGCACTGATGGACACCCACGCCGCCACAATGGAACAGGCCTGGCCGGCCTTCGAAGCCGGAATCAGCGCGTGGCGTACGCAGGGAACCGAACTGTTCGGCGAGATCTTCGAAACCGGCTTCGAAGAGTATCTCGACGATGCCGGCATCGTCGATTACATCAGGCTGGGCGAAGAACTGTCCGACGGTACCGTGGTTTACCGCCTGCTTCCCGATGCTCCGCCGATGCGGCTGGAATTTACCGGGGGCATTCCGGAAGGGCTCCGGTTGTTTACCGTGCGGCGCGTTCTCAACAGCACCTCTGAGGTGATCAACGGGGAGGAGATGCTGGCGCCCACCATCTGGGCCAGCGTGGCCGCCGAAGTGCCGCTTACCCGAGTCGATGAACAGACTGTCGAGTTCACGGTTTCCACTCATATGTTCGCGCCCATTGATGAAGATCAGGACATTACCGTTTTGCCGGACGAATACCCCTACGAAGATGGCGGGCGGCTGGTCAATCTGGTGCTTGCCACTACCGAGCCGGCCGATTCCGGCGGGGAAACGGACGGTGGTAATACCGATGACGGTGATGATGGCGGCGGAACCGATGGTGGCGGCTCCGGCTCCGGGGGCGGCGGCACCCTTCCCCTGGGATTGTTGGGCCTGATTTCGCTCTTGCTCATCCGTCGAAAGAGGTAGGAGCGCCGACGCCTTGGGGCACCTGGTGCCCCTTTCCACCATGACAAATATCATTGAGGCTCAGGGGGTTCGTGAGCAATGATTCGATTTCCTGACCGGTTAACGAGAGAGCATTCAATTGGAATACGGAGTGTTGATCACCCTGCACCTGTTCTGCGCGATCCTCTTTATCGGCATCGTGGCGTTCGAGGTGATCTTTCTGGAGAACCTCCGCCGGTATCTGCCCGCGGGCATGATGACGCTGGTGGAGGAGGGCATTCACCGAAGAGCGCGAAAGATCATGCCCTATGTGGTGGGGCTGCTCTTCCTCACCGGGATCGGGTTACTGGTGAGGGTGTATTGGGCAGGCTGGTATCCGCCATTCTCCAGTGTTTTTTCCACGCTTTTAACCGTGAAGATCGTGCTCGCGCTGAGCGTCCTGGTGCATTTCATTACCGCCATCCGGGCGGCTGGTTGCGGGAATATGAACTCCCGGCGCTTCAAGATTACCCACTACAGTGTGTTCATCCATATGGTGCTGATTGTGGTGTTGGCCAAGGCCATGTTCTACCTGGCCTGACCGATCCGTCCTCTTCTCCGTGGGAGGTGGGGTGATGATCAGGCGTTGTTTGTCGTGTTGCCTGCTCATCGCCACCACCGCTCTGGCGGCGGAGCCCAACCGCCTGGACCCGGTGACGGTCGAAGCCGGCAACGAAGCGGTACATGAAAAGCGGGAGCTGCAACGCCGGCTCGATGACGTGCCCGGCGCGACCAATCTGATCGATCCCGAAGAGAAGGAGGGCAGCCAGGCTACCCTGGCCAGGGTGCTGGATTTCGAGCCGGGGATCATCATTCAGGAGTTCTTCGGCGGCAATGATCAGCCCAGACTGAATATCCGTGGATCAGGCATTCAGGATAATCCGGTCAGCCGTGGCGTGCAGATTCTTTATGATGGTCTGCCAATCAACCAGGCGGACGGCTCTTTCATTATCGGTTTGATCGACCCCGAGCAGACCAGCCTGGTCTCCGTATACAGAGGTGCCAATGCGCTCCGTTACGGGGGTACCACTCTGGGTGGCGCCATTGATTTCAATATGCGCACGGCGCGAAACAGTTCGTCCTCGGTCTCTCTGGAAGGGGGCTCCTGGAACACCTGGCGGGGCAGTGTCGCTCTGGCCGAGAAAGGCGAGAGATGGGATGGCTATATACGGGCCGGCTATCAGGCGTCCGACGGTTGGCGAAGCCATAGCGGTGCGCAAAGAAACACTTTCGTTGCCAACGTCGGATACCGGGGCGGGAACTGGATCAACCGGACCTACCTGAATGTGGCGGACAACCGCTTCGATATTCCCTTTCTTCTGACCAAGGAAAGAGCCTTGTCCGATCCGGATTCGGTGATGGGGGACTACGCCGATCCGGACAATAAAAGCACAGAGGATTTTCTCAACGTCCGGGTGCGCCAGCCGGAACGGGAAACCCGGCAGACCAGACTGGCCAACAAAACCACCTGGTACACGGAACGGGCTTCCCACAGCCTGGGGGTGTATGGCGAATCGATACGGGACCGGTTCAAGAATCCGGCCTGGCAAGCCAATACCGAGGCGAGCAATTTCGGTCTGGATTACGGGACGGAGGTGTTTGTTCCCAATACGGACGGAACCGAGACTCGCTATCAGGTGTTCCTGTCCGCCAACTCTGGCGCCATGCCCAGGGAATACTATCTGGTGCATCCCGACGACGGCAGTCTGGAGAGGCGCTTCGCCGATCTCGATTTGCGGGCCAGCAACGTGGTCGGAGGAGCGCAAGTCAATTATCCCCTGTCCCGACGGTGGCAGGCGGTGGCCGCGTTTCAGTATGCGTGGCACCAACGGAACGTCGATGATGAGAGAGCCCCTGGCCTGCTCGACAGCGAGCTGACCTATCGCGCTCTCAATCCAAAGCTCGGACTGATTTATTCGCCCTCCGCCGGTACGCATTACTACGCCAATGTGAGCCGGAGTTCGGAAGCACCCACCTTCTGGCAATTGGTGGATCTGGGGCCGGGGTCGGTGCCGGCATCGCCGGCGAGCCTGTATCTGATGACCAAGCCCCTCGAAATGCAAATGGCGAACACCTTTGAAGTGGGTACCCGGCGGATTGCCGGGTCGTTCGCCTGGGAAGGGGCGTACTTTTATTCGCGGGTCAAGGACGAGTTGATCGCGGAGGTGCAGAACTTCGCCATTGATGGCACCACGGTGAACTACGACCACGACACGGTGCATCAGGGTGTTGAACTGGCGATGAGCGCCCGAAGCGGGCGTGGGCTGCTCCGCTCCGGAGACTGGTTCTCCGTGCGGGGCGTCTACAACTACAGTGATTTCCGCTTCCATGGCGGGCGGTATGACGGTAAGCGGATCGCCGGCATTCCGGTTCACCTGGTGACCGCTGAATTGGGGTACCACTGGTCGCGGCGGCTTGGACTGACACTGTCCGCCCGTTGGCAGCCGCAAGACACCCATGTCGATCACTACAACGCGGGGCTGAAGCAGGACAGCTATCTGCTTCTTGGTGCCGCTTTGTCATACCGCCCAACGCCGTCCTGGGAGTGGTTCCTGGATCTGCGCAATCTCACCAACGAGACCTGGCAGACCGCCTATGTGGTGCGTGGACTGTCGGCGGAAGATCCCGAGTCCAGCCTGACCGCTCCGACCTTCGTGCCTGGCGCGGAATTTCACGGCTACGCCGGCGTGACCTACCGATGGTAAATGGCCGGTGCGGTAGGTCCCTGATACGGAACAAGGGAGGGGGATAGTATGAAGTTGAAGGCCGCTTTGATGGTCACACCACTGTTGATGATTGGCAGCGCGGTGATGGCCGGGACTCCCGGTTTGACCGGCATCTACCACGGGCAGCATCTGATCACGATGCGCGGCTGCCCCGGTGCCTGCCAGGCCGGCAGTGAGCTGGTGTTGGGCAAAGGCATTCAAAATGCGGACTGGAGCTGGAACTTCGATGAAGACTGGGTATTGATTCGCGGTACCACCCTGACCGTGGGGTTCGATTACGAAGTGCAATCCATCGGTAATCAGGGGCAAGGGGATGATCGCCTCACCGCCGGGTTTACCGATAATCTGGACGGCACCTACACGGTTTATCACGGCTTTCAGATCTATAACCCCAATGTGGGTAATCCTCGCACCGATACCAGCACCACCTTCGAGATCACCGAAGATCCGGACAATCCGAATCTTGTCGTGATTACTACCGTGGATGACGAGCCGGGTGGCGTGCCCGATGGGATTCCCGGCACGCAGATCGTGGGGGTTTTCCCGATGACCGTGCAACCGGATTTCGAGGGCAGTGCCCGCCTGGAGGGCAGCAGCAGCGGCGGTGATGGCATCAGCGACCAATTGAAGGAACAGCTGGGACTTAATCCGGATGCCGATAACGCGGATACTGACGGTGATGGCTTGCCCGATGCGGAGGAACTGGGGGCGGATCCGGAGAATCCGTTGGACTCGGATGCGGACGGTGTCATCGATGCCCTGGAGCCTGGCGAGGCGGCTCAGGATCCCCGGTTGGTAGCCGGCGCGGCGCTGCTCGACGGTATACCGGGACGGCAGGTGACCGGGGACGCCTTGTCGGGCACCACCGCCGAGGCTTCCGTGGGCGAGCCCTGGCGCTTTACCGGCGTCACCAGCGGCTATATGTCCCTGGCCACGGACCCGGACGGAGACTCCGCGATTCCTGATACCACGCGCGGCGATGCCGGGCTGGAATACCAATACGGATTCATACGGTTCGACATGCAGGCGAGCGCCATGATAAGCGACCCGGTGACGGTGCGTCTTACCTTCCAGGCAACGCTGCCGGAGTCTTCGCGTCTTCTGCTGTACGCCACCCAAGCCATCGACGGCAACGAACGCTATCAAGTAATGGCGTCCGATGCGTATCAAAGACTCGATGATCATACGTTGGAGATCCGCTTGTATGACAATGGCCCCTGGGATCTGAACCCGGTGGCCGGTGTTCTGACCTTCGGCGTGGCGCCGGTGGAAAACACCCTGGGAGGTCACCAAGAGAGCTCGGGCAATGGTGGCGGCATCGGTGGGGCCGCTCTGGCGTTGCTGGCTATCCTGGCGGCATGCAGACGAAGGGGCGCCGTCCCGTGAAGCGGCCGCCCTGAGGGCGGCCGTCTGGCTCAGCGTCCCGCCGGCAAATGCCGCTGCGCCCAGACCATGGCGGCCGGACGTGACACCGGCACGGTGATCTGGTGGCTGGTGTAGGCCTGGTCCTGGTTCTCGATGTGGTAGGTGCGGTATTCCACATCCAGACCCAGGGACTGGTAGCGGGCCACCAACTTATCCGTGAGGGGTTTCAGTACGGCCTTGTCGTCATCGGACTGCAGAATCAACAGCGGCACTGACGGACGCAGATTTTCGGTATCTTCCAGGCTGGCCACGGCCTGGACCAGTGGCCGCCAATCCGCTTCCAGATCGCTCAGTTCCGCCACCGTCAGGGTCCAGCCATCCTCGCCGCGCATCTCGCCAACGCATCGTTCATCCACCTGTTTGATCCTTTTGCGACCCTCTTCGGTGAGCAGCGTGGACAGATCCACCTTGGGGGTGGCGGCGGTGATGCCGACCAGCATTAAAGCGCCGTAAGGGTTCGAGCGTATCTCAGGATGAGTCAGGGCGTATTGAATCTGAGCGCTCAAATGAGACGCGGGAGAAATGGCGATGGCGCCGGTGAGGTTGAGTTCCGGGGCGTATATCGGACCGAGATAAGCGGTGTAGAGCGCCGCCTGACCACCCTGAGAGTGCCCCATGACCAGCCAATCCCGGCTCAGATCCGGCGTCAGTTGACGGGCGGCGCGGACCATGTCGATGGCGCTCCGGGCTTCCGCTTCGCCCACCAGGTAGGGATGGACACCCGGTGTGCCCAGTCCCTGGTAGTCGGTTTTCACCACCGCGTAGCCTCGCCGCACCCATTGATCCAGGGTCTCGTTCATCAAATCCACATAACCCCGTGCAGGATAGTCGTCGTCATTGCGCGAAGGGGCGCAACGGTCGGCGATGCCGGTGGTGCCGTGGGTCCAACTGATCACCGGCCAGCCGCCCTCCGGTGGCGTGCCTTTGGGAATGACCACGGTGCCGCTTACGGCGATGGCGTTGCCGTCCAGGTCGGTGGAGCGGTATAGCGTCAGCCAGTTTTGCGCGGCGCTGGGCAGGGCCGCGTTGTTTTCCAGTACCCGGGCCCGGATCAGATCACCATGGTGACCTTCAGGCAGTGGGGAGGGCGGTGTGTAGAAATCCAGTCCGGCCGGGCCCCGGGCGATTTCCATGGATGCCGGTGGCGCGTCGCTGTCGGAGAAATGGGCGCAACCAGTCAGCACCACGGTGGTGCCGAGCAGAGCGAGCCAGTGACGGCGAACAGGGAAAAAGGCCATGGTTGTTCTCCTTATGAGGAAACGGAACCTGGCGAATCTGGCATGGACGGCCAGGCCGGCCAAGTGCAAAACACGACGAATTGGAGACCCGCGGGTTTGCGGCATCAGGGTTGTCCCGTGTATTTTCTTGCGTTGGCCCGTCCCCAAGGAGAGAAGTATGGCAGGAACCAGTTTGCTGGCGCTGATCGATGACATCGCCACGTTGCTCGACGATGTATCCCTGATGACTAAGGTGGCGGCGAAGAAAACCGCCGGCGTGCTGGGGGACGACCTGGCCTTGAACGCCGAACAGGTATCCGGCGTGCGCGCCAACCGGGAGTTGCCGGTGGTCTGGGCGGTGGCCAAAGGCTCTCTGCTCAATAAGGTGATTCTGGTGCCGGCGGCGCTGCTGATCAGCGCCTTCGCGCCGTGGGCGATCACCGTGCTGTTGATGATCGGTGGGGCTTATCTGTGCTATGAAGGTGCCGAGAAGGTCCTGCATAAGTTCCTGCACAGCAAGGACGAACATAGCCGTGAGGAGCGGCTCAAAGCCTTGCAGGACGCCAAGGTGGATCTGGTGGCCTTCGAGAAAAAGAAAATCAAAGGGGCCATTCGTACCGACTTCATCCTCTCCGCCGAAATCATCGTGATCTCCCTCGGCGCCATGCAAAGCGCCAGTTTCGGGGTGCAGGTGATCTCTCTCAGTACCCTTGCCGTGCTGCTGACCATCGGGGTGTATGCGTTGGTGGCCGGCATCGTCAAGTTGGACGACGCCGGCTTGTTGCTGATGAAAACCCCCGAGGACCGTTTTGCCGCTTCGGCCCGTGTTGCCGTCGGCCGGGGATTGCTGACGATGGCCCCGTGGCTGATGAAAACCCTGTCGGTGCTGGGCACCATCGCCATGTTCCTGGTCGGTGGTGGCATTCTGGTTCACGGTATTCCCGGTTCCCACGACTGGGTGCACCATCTGAGCGAACTGGCCGGGGCAGTATCCTGGGCGATACCGGTGCTGGTGAATCTGATCGGTGGGTTGGTCGCCGGCCTGATAGTGCTGGCGGCGGTGAGTCTGGTGGGGCGCTTGCGGGGCAAGGATGAGGCACAAGCCCACTAGGTTTCCCCGCCGAGCTCAGGGTTTGATCGGCCGGCTCGACAGCGGCGCCCTTAAGCGGGCCGGCGTCATCGGCCGTTCGCCGTCAGGGCAAAAAAATTTGGCGATGTCGTGGATGGAAATGGTGGGCCCACCAGGACTTGAACCTGGAACCAACGGATTATGAGTCCGCTGCTCTAACCAATTGAGCTATAGGCCCTTGGAACTCGGAGGATGTGCAACAGCGGGAGGTGGTGTCCTGCCCCGGCCGGCGGTCTCGGTGGCGAGGTGCCGGTGTCCTTTGTGTCTTTGTTTATCCCCGAAAAAACAAGGCCCGGATGGCGGTTGCCGTCCGGGCCGGTAGTTATATAACGAGTTACATATCCGCGTCCAGGAAACTGCGCAGGTGCTCGCTGCGAGAGGGGTGGCGCAGCTTGCGCAGAGCCTTGGCTTCGATCTGCCGGATCCGTTCCCGGGTGACGTCGAACTGCTTGCCGACTTCTTCCAGGGTGTGGTCGGTGTTCATGTCGATGCCGAAGCGCATGCGCAACACTTTCGCTTCCCGGGCGGTGAGGTTGGCCAGCACTTCCCGGGTGGCTTCCTCCAGACCCAGGGAGGTGGCGGAATCCACCGGGGAGTCCACGTTGCCGTCCTCGATGAAATCGCCCAGGCTGGAATCCTCGTCGTCACCGATCGGGGTTTCCATGGAGATCGGCTCCTTGGCGATTTTCAGCACCTTGCGGACCTTGTCTTCCGGCATTTCCAGGCGCTGGCCCAGTTCTTCCGGAGTTGGCTCGCGGCCCATTTCCTGCAGCATCTGGCGCTGTACCCGGTTGATCTTGTTGATCGTCTCTATCATGTGTACCGGGATACGGATGGTGCGCGCCTGGTCCGCGATGGAGCGGGTGATGGCCTGCCGGATCCACCAGGTGGCGTAGGTGGAGAACTTGTAGCCACGGCGGTATTCGAACTTGTCCACGGCCTTCATCAGGCCGATGTTGCCTTCCTGGATCAGATCCAGGAACTGCAGGCCGCGGTTGGTGTACTTCTTGGCGATGGAGATCACCAGCCGCAGGTTGGCTTCAACCATTTCCTTCTTGGCGCGGCGGGCCTTGGCTTCGCCGATGGAAATGCGACGGTTGATCTCCTTGATGTCCGCCACCGGCAGGCCGATGACTTCTTCCACGGTGATGATCTTGCGCTGGTTGCGCTGAATGTCTTCCGCCACCGCCAGCAGGCGCTCGGAGTAGTCCTTGGCCCTTTTGGTCTTGGCGTGGGCGGCGACCCACTCCAGGTTGGTCTCGTTACCCGGGAATTGCTGTACGAAGTCCTTGCGCGGCACGCCGGCACGGCGGATCGCCAGCGCCATGATCTGGCGCTCGAACTTGCGCACGATATCCAGGTGAGTACGGGCACCTTGCAGCAGCTGGTCATAGATGCGCGGCACCAGCTTGAACAGGGTGAAGTGCCCGGCCAGCGCCTCCAGCGCCTTGGCGCTGCTGGCATGGTCACGGCCGTTGCGCTTGAGCGCCCGTTCGGCTTTTTCGTGGAGCTTCTTCAGCTCGCCGAAGCGTTCCGCGGCCAGTACCGGGTCCAGACCGCCCTCATCTTCTTCACTGTCGTCGTCGCTATCGCTTTTGTCATCGTCGTCGTCGTCCTTATCCTTATCCTTTTCCGCGGCCTCGGCCTGCTTCTTCTGATTGAAGCGTGGCTCTTTGTTGGCGTTGGTGGCGGCGGCGCCGTCGTCGTCCGGATCCAGGTAACCGGCGATCACGTCGGTCAGCTTGCGTTCCTCGGACAGGATACGGTCATATTCATCCAGCACCATCTCCACCGCGCCGGGCCAGAAAGCCAGGGCGTGCATGACTTCACGGGTGCCTTCTTCGATGCGCTTGGCGATCTCGATCTCGCCTTCCCGGGTGAGCAGCTCCACGGTGCCCATTTCGCGCATGTACATCCGCACGGGATCAGTGGTGCGGCCCGGCTCGCTCTCCACGGAGGCGAGTACGGCGGCGGCTTCCTCGGCAGCAACCTCGTCGGTGCTGTCGGCGCCTTCACCCATCATGATCTCATCGGCATCCGTGGCTTTTTCCACCACGGTGATGCCCATGTCGTTGATCATCTGGATGATGTCTTCCACCTGGTCCGTGTCGGTGATGGACTCGGGCAGGTGGTCGTTCACTTCGGCGTAGGTCAGGTAGCCCTGTTCCTTGCCCAGCGCGATCAACTGCTTCAGCTGTGACTGCTGTTGCTGCTTTTGAGTCGTCATGCGAAATGCCCGTAGTTGGAAGAGCCGTGGTCCTGGGAAAACGGCGTATTATACGCTGATATGGGGGGTTGAGCCAGTGATCACAAGACCCCCGCTATGGTTCCGCCTGGTGTCCGGCTCGCGCTCTGGCGAGTGCCCGGTGAAGCTCTGAAAGCCGCGCCAGGTCCGGATTGGGGCGGGCTTCCTCGGTTTTCAAAGTCTGTTCCAATGCAAGAGTATGCAGGCGATGCAGGGCGTCGTCCCAGTACCGCCGCGCGGTATCGTCGTCCATGGTTGGCTTCAGCGCCTCACGCAGCAGGCGGGACAGGGACTCGCCTTGTTCCAGTGCCATGATGGCGCCCAACGCCGCCGCTGGGGTGGCATGCTCGCGCACCGCGCCGGCCACCTGCAGCAGCAGGTCGACCCGCGCCAGATCCAATTCCTCGACCCCTTCGGGAAGAGGGCGGTCGCGCACCACCTGGGGGTGGGAGAGCAGCAGCAGGACCAGTCGTTCCACCAGGCCCAGGCCGGGCCGGCGGGCGCGCGATCCCAGGTGCGGGCGGTCCGGGGCAGGGTCCGGTTCGTCCGCCATGGCCGGCGGGAAGTCCGGTGGCGGTGCGTCGTCCCAATCCGGCTGGTCCGCATGGTCCGTATGGCGGGCGGCTCGGGGCGGCGGTGCCGCTGGCCTGGGTGCCGGGGCCGGCCGGGGCGGGGGTTCCGCTGGTGATTCCTGGCGCAGTCGCTCCAGAGAGGAGCGCTCCAGCCGTGTCAGCCGCGCCAGTTCCTCCTCCAGCAGCGCCCGGTAGAACGGCCCCGAGGGCTTGCTCAGGTAAGGGAGCGCCAGCCGCGCCAGGCGTGCCCGGCCGTCCACGGTGTCCAGGTCCAGCCCCTCGGACAGGTGCCGGAACAGATAGCTGGACAGGGTGTCCGCTTTCTCGGTGAGTGCCAGCAGGGTCTCCGGGCCCTGAGCGCGCACCAGGGTGTCCGGGTCCTCGCCGTCGGGCAGGAACAGGAAACGCGCCTGCTTGCCATCGTCCAGGGCCGGCAGGGTGGATTCCAGAGCCCGCCAGGCGGCGCGTCTTCCGGCGTTGTCGCCGTCGAAGCAGAACACCACTTCGTTCACTTGCCGGAACAGGGTCTGGCAGTGCTCCGGGCTGGTGGCGGTGCCGAGGGTCGCCACCACGTTGGGCACACCATGCTGAGCCAGGGCGATCACATCCATGTAACCCTCCACCACGTAAAGACGATCACTGCGGTCGCGGCTGCGACGCCATTCCCACAGCCCGTACAGTTCCCGGCCTTTGTGGAACACCGGGGTTTCCGGGCTGTTCAGGTATTTGGGTTTGCCGTCGCCGAGCACCCGGCCACCGAAGCCGATGGTACGGCCGCGGGCATCCCGGATCGGGAACTGGATCCGGTCGCGGAACTTGTCGTAAACCCGGCCGGTGTCCTCGCGCCGCACCAGCAGGCCGGCAGTGAGTGCTTGCTCCAGCCCGGCCTGGTCCAGTGACAGCCCGGTTATCAGATTGTCAAAGCCGGGCGGGGCGAAGCCGAGACCGTATTGGGCGGCAATCTCGCCGCTGAGCCCCCGGCCTTTCAGGTAAGCCACCGCTTTTTGCCGGTCCGGAGCGCTTTTTAATTGCTGACGATAGTATCGTTCCGCCCGTCCGAGCAAATCGTACAGGGTTTGCAGCCGGCTCCGGCGCGCTTTTTCCTCACGGCTGTCGTGATGCTCTTCACGCGGGATGTCCACACCGGCGCGGCCGGCCAACTGCTCCACCGCCTCGGGGAAGGACAGGTGGTCGTACTCCATGACGAAGCGCAGGGCGTCGCCGGAGGCGCCACAGCCGAAGCAGTAGTAGAATTGCTTGTCCGGGGACACCGTGAACGACGGCGTCTTCTCCTGGTGGAATGGGCAGCACGCGGAATAGTTGCGTCCGGTCTTCTTCAGCGGCACGCGGGCGTCGATCAGCGGCACGATGTCGATTCGCGCGAGAAGATCCTGAATAAAATGTTCGGGAATCAGACCGGCCATGGGAAGAATATTCCGACTCACCCGGGCTGATGGCAAGTCCGGCTAATGAGAGAGTGGTGGTGGAGGCCGGCACACAGCGGCTGATGAGGGCGCCGTCGGGGATGGACGGGAACCGCGTGCCGGGTCCGGAATCAGCCAGTGAGCCTGGCTTTGACCTTGCCGCTAACCGCGCCTATGTCGGCCCGGCCCTGCAGTTTGGGCTTGAGCAAGCCCATGACTTTGCCCATGTCACCCATGCCGGCGGCGCCGGTACTGGTGATGGCCTCGTCGATCAATGCCTCGATTTCGGCATCGCTCAGGGGCTGGGGCAGGAATTCCTGGAGGATCAGAATTTCCGCTTCTTCCACCTCGGCCAGTTCCGGACGGTTGGCGTCACGGTACTGACCGGCGGAATCCTTGCGCTGCTTGACCAGTTTATCGAGCACGGCGAGGGCGCGGGCGTCATCCACTTCGATGCGCTCGTCCACTTCGATCTGCTTCAGCGCCGCCATGGCCATGCGCAGAACGCCCAGACGCGCCTTGTCTTTGGCGCGCATGGCGTCTTTGGTGGCGTCGGCGAGCTGTGCTTTGATCGCGCTCATGGTCAAAGACCGGAAACGGTCTTAGTACAGACGCTTACGAGCGAGCTGCTCGCGTTGCAGCTTCTTCAGGTGACGCTTGACCGCGGCAGCGCGCTTACGCTTGCGTTCCTGAGTCGGCTTCTCGTAGTTCTCGCGACGGCGGACTTCGGACAGAACACCGGCTTTTTCACAGGAGCGCTTAAAGCGGCGCAGGGCCACGTCGAAGGGTTCGCCTTCTTTTACTTTCACCTGAGGCATGAAGTATCACCTACCTAAAAAGTGTTGAGTTGTGTGGGTTCCGCCACGGGCTCAGGTGGTCCCTCGGGGGCAAACGTCATGGGGACGGCCACCCAGGCGGCAGGGCGCGAATTCTACCCGCGACCGGCAGGTAAATGCAAATGGCGGCGCGCCGGGCTATCATGCCGGCCCTCGCCGGCGGGTGCGCCGCTGGCCGGATTCCGCTTTTTGAGGTGGCTAAATGCGCGTTTTGGGCATCGAAACCAGTTGCGACGAGACCGGCGTGGCGGTGTACGACACCGAACAGGGCCTGTTGAGCCAGGCCCTGTTCAGTCAGATCGACATGCACGCGGTCTATGGCGGTGTGGTGCCGGAACTGGCCAGCCGTGACCATGTGCGGCGATTGCTGCCGCTGCTGCGCCAGGTGCTGTCCGACGCCGGCATTGGCGCCCGGGAGCTGGACGGTGTCGCCTACACCGCCGGGCCGGGGCTGGCCGGGGCCTTGCTGGTGGGGGCCGGTGTGGCCCGCGCTCTGGCCTACGGCTGGGGCGTGCCGGCGTTACCAGTGCACCATATGGAAGGGCACCTGCTGGCGCCGTTGCTGGAAGACGACGCCCCGGACTTTCCTTTTGTCGCGCTGCTGGTCAGTGGGGGGCACTCACTGCTGCTGGAAGCCCGCGCCCTGGGCGAATACGTCCCTCTGGGCGAGTCGGTGGACGACGCCGCCGGTGAAGCCTTCGACAAGGCGGCGAAGATGATGGGGCTGGGCTACCCCGGTGGGCCGGCGATCAGCCGTCTGGCGGAGCAGGGGCGGGCCGGGCGCTTTCGTTTTCCCCGGCCGATGACCGACCGGCCCGGCCTGGATATGAGCTTCTCGGGCCTCAAGACCTTCACACTCAACACCATTCACGATCTGGGCGGCGCCACCGTGCTGGATGACCAGGACCGCGCCGATGTGGCCCTGGCGTTCCAGGAAGCGGTAGTGGACACCCTGGTGATCAAGTGCCGCCGGGCCATGCAGGCCACGGGCGCCAAGCGCCTGGTGGTGGCCGGTGGCGTCAGTGCCAATGGCATGTTGCGCGAGCGACTGGCTCAGGCCATGGGCAAGCTGGGGGTGAAGGTGTATTACCCCGGGCTGGCGTATTGCACCGATAACGGCGCGATGATCGCTTACGCGGGGGCGTTGCGGCTGGCTGCCGGCGAGCGTCAGGAGGGGCTGGGCGTCAGTGTACGGCCCCGTTGGCCATTGGCGGAGCTGGCGCGGGTGGATGCCCGCTGATACCCACCACGCCTTGAAAGGCTCCACTGCCTGGCTGGTTTCCCTCAGCAACTGAAGAATGGCGGTTTTCCGTTTTTCGCTGCCAACTGTCCACTGTCAATTGTCAACTCGCCGGGAACTAGCCTTTCTTCCTGAACCCCAATTCCTCGCCGCGCAGCAGTTTGGCCAGGTTGGCGCGGTGACGCACGATCATGATCACGGTCAGGGCGGCCATCGGCGCCGCAGCGCCGGGCAGCCAGAACCACAGGCAGATGGGCGCCGCGATGAAGGCGCTCAGCGACGCCACCGAGGAAATTCGCAGCACCCCGAACACCACCAGCCATACCGCACCGGCCACCAGGCCGCTGGGCCAGTGCAGCGGGAACAGCACGCCAAAGGCGGTGGCCACGCCTTTGCCGCCGCGGAACTGAAAGAACAAGGGGAACAAATGGCCGAGGAAAGCGCAGAAGCCGACCAGCGCCACGGCGAACGCTGACAGGTCCAGGGCCCGTGCCACCAGTACCGGGATCACCCCTTTCAGTACATCGCCGAGCAGGGTCAGTGCCGCCGCTGGCTTGCCGGCGATGCGCAGCACGTTGGTGGCGCCGGGGTTGCTGGAACCCTGGGTACGCGGGTCCGGATAACCGAATAAACGGCAGACCAGGATGGCGCTGGAAATCGAACCCAGCAGATACGCCACCGCGCATAAAGACAGCAACCAACCCCAGCTTTCCTGTAATGCCATGGCAACCACCGGCTATAATCCCCGAATCAACAGGCTGGACATTGTACACACAAGCCGCTTATCGCGCGTCACCCGGACCGAGGAACAGCATGGACATCGTTTATATCAATGATTTGAAAGTCGATACGGTGATCGGCATTTTCGACTGGGAGCGGCGTATCCGTCAGACCGTCAGCCTGGATCTGGAGATGGCCGCGGATATCCGCAAGGGCGCCGCCACCGATCACATCGATGACGCCCTGGACTACAAAAGCATCAGCAAGCGGCTGATCGCCTTTATCGAGGAAAGCGAATTCCAACTGGTGGAAACCCTGGCGGAGCAGGTGGCGGCGCTGGTGCTGGAGGAATTCAATGTGCCCTGGCTGCGATTGCGGTTGAGCAAACCAGGCGCCCTGCGCGGTGCCCGCGATGTTGGCGTGATCATCGAGCGCGGGGAGCGTTCCTGATGGCGGAGGTGTTTCTCAGTCTCGGCTCCAACATCGACCGGCAACACAATATCCATTCCGGTCTCAATGCGCTGGCGGAGCGGTTCGGTGAGCTGAGGCTGAGCCCGGTGTATGAAAGTGAGGCGGTGGGCTTCAAGGGCAGCCCGTTCTTCAATTTGGTGGTGGCTCTGCATACGGCGCTGCCGGTGGGGGAGCTGGCCAGGGCGTTGCATGATATCGAGCGCGGTCACGGCCGGGTACGCGGCGAGAAGAAGTTCGCCAGCCGCACCCTGGATATCGACATCCTCACCTACGACGATGCGGTTGGCGAGGTGGATGGCGTCAAGCTGCCGCGCGGGGAAATTCTAAAGCACGCGTTCGTGCTGCGTCCGCTGGCGGATCTGGCGCCGGAGACGCGGCACCCGGAGAATGGGCGCCGCTACCGGGAGTTGCTGGCGGAAACCGACTTCAAGGGCCAGCGGCTTTGGCAAGTGCCGTTCCGCTGGCCCGATGGCGATATCACTGAATGAAGGAGTTCTCCGCTTCGATCATATAAGCTTCGAACTGCTCGCAAGTGTAATTGGTGGCGACACCATTGATGGTCACGACGATACCGTCCCGGTGCTCCACCAAAACCTCGGCGTGCGTGTTGTTGGCGCCGCGCAGTCGGATTTCGCCGGATTCGGGGCAGAATTCCTGGTCCAGGTTTCTTGTTAGCGGGTCTGCGGTGGTGATGCTGACTTTCTCGCTTCTACCGTTCACCAGGAGCGTCCCTTCTACCGTATAGATGACATTTTCAGACGAGTAGTCCCAGGTGGTTTTAAGATCCTCCACGTGCCAGTTAGCGTTGTATTCGCCTTCGCCACTCTGGCTGGGGCCCTGAGCATCTATCTGAAGATCCGTATCAGCGAAATGATCGACGGCGTCCATAGCGTAGTCGAATTCTCCACTGATCAGGATGTTGGCCTCTACAGGATTCCCCGCTACCAAGTTGAAACCGCTGGTGTCGACTTCCAAAGTGGAGTCACCTTCAAAGTCGTAGCGGACGGTGCCCGCCAGGGTCACAGGGTCGGTGTTTTCGCCACTAAGGGTGCAATTATTGGCGGTGGCGCTGGTGGGAATGTCGTTGGTACCGTAAACAACGGTGATAGAGCCTTGGGTGCACTCCCCCTCTAAATCGGGGAGCATAATGGCATGCATCTGCACCGGCACCATTCCCAGGCTGCCCTCCAGGGCGAGATAGAGCAGCGGGCCTGTATTCTCGTTATTCAGGCTGACGAAGGGCTCTTGACCACCTCCCGAGCCGGAGGAACCACCGCCGCCGCCACAGGCGGCAAGGGCAGAGGCGAGTAAGACAGGCGTCAGCGCCCGCGCACGGGTGGAGCCGATAGTGAAAAGTGACATGCGAGTATCCCTCTAAACCGAAATAAGGCGTTGTCGGCCCGGTTGGGGGATGGAACGGTAAGACAAGGCTGGCCTACGCTGGACTCCATCCCTGAGTCGACAGGATCAACCGCATTGTTGATATTTTGACGGGCGGCCCCCACGGCCGTCCTCCGTCGCTGCGGTCTTGGTTACTAACGATAGCGGCAAAGGACGCCAGTGCCAATCCCCGGCGGCCGGCTTCAGGCGCCGGGGAAGGACAGAGAGCGGCCGCCGTCCACGGCGATGATCTGCCCGGTGATGTAAGGAGCCTGATCGGCGAGCCAGAGCACCGTGTTGGCGATGTCATCCGGGTCGCCGGCATGGCCCAACGGTAGGGCATCAAGAATCGCCTGTTGGGATTCCTGTCCCTGTTCCGGCCACAGAATCGGCCCGGGCGCCACGCCGTTGACGCGTACTTCAGGGCCCAGTTCCCGGGCCAGGCCGCGGGTCATCATCGCCAGCCCGGCCTTGGCCATGCAGTACAGCGGATGTTCTCGCAGGGGTTTTTCAGCGTAAACGTCCACCAGATTCACGATGGCGCCGTGATGCTGTTTCAGGGTGGGAGCCAGTGCCTGGCTGAGCAGAAACGGCGCCCGCAGGTTGCTGTGCATCAGTTGATCCCAGTCCTCATCGCTGGCCTGATGCAAAGGCGTGCGATAGAACCGGGAGGCGTTGTTCACCAACAATCGCAGGCCGGGCTTCAGGGCCAGGGCTTCGGCGGCCAGTTGCCGCACCTGGTCGGGAACCACCAGGTCCGCGTACAGGCAAGCCGCGCTGTCGTTGCGCTGTCGGTTGAGGTTTTCCACCAAGGTTCGCGCTTGTTCTTCGCTGTGGTGGTAGTGAACGATCACATCGTAGCCCGATTGGTGCAGGCGACGGGCAATGCGGGCGCCGATGCGGCGCGCGGCACCGGTGACCAGGGCTACGGGAGCGGCCATTTTTCCACGAACTCCTGTCGGTAAAGGCGGATGGCGCGAATGCGTTTGCTTTCCAGGGCGCGGCCGAGCGCCGGGCCGGACAGACCGGCCTGACGCAGCCCCGCCACGTCCACGGTGCGGACCACTTCAGCGACGCCGAGCAGAAATTCGCCCTGCGGGAAGGGCGCTTTGGGGTCGGCCTGGCAGGTGCGGTAATCCGCCTCGCAGGCGTCGACGAAGAAGCGCAACCGGCGCGGGCGGCGGATCACATCCAGCGCGTGCAGGACTTCCCATACCCTTGGCGGGCGCAACTTGAGGACGCGACGTCCACGGTTCTGCCAGCGCGCCATGACGGCGGCGGCGTCCGCCATTTCCCTGGGGACCCGTAATCGCCGGGACATTTCCAGCGCCAGGGTTTCGCTCTGCCTTTCGTAATTCTGATGGCGCGGCCAGCGGTCCGGTGGTGTGCTGGCTTTGCCGAGATCATGGCAGAGCAGGGCGTAACGGCCGGTCAGGGACAGATTCTGCCGCGCCGCCTGAGCCAGACAGCGCCATTGATGGGTGAGGACGTCCACGGTGGGATGATGATCCGGAGACTGGGGGATACCGTCCAGGTTGGCCAGTTCCGGAAACAATTCCGCCAGCGCGCCGCATTCATGCAGGACGCGGAAGAACATCTGCGGTGAGCGTTCCATGAGCGCTCGGCTGGTTTCCTTCCAGACCCGCTCCGGGCTGAGATGCTGCAGTTCGCCCGCCAGTACGATGTCGGTCATCAGATCCATGGTTTCGCGGGCCACGCGAAAGCCGAGCCAGTGATAGCGGGCGGCGAAACGGGCCACCCGCAGAACCCGCAGCGGGTCCTCGGCGAAAGCCGGGGACACATGGCGCAGCAACCGCTCCTTGAGATCGTTTTGACCGTTATAAGGGTCGATCAAGCGGCCATCACCGGCCCTGGCCATGGCGTTGATGGTCAGATCCCGGCGCTTCAGGTCGTCTTCCAGCGTCACGTCCCCGGCGGTGTGGAAGAGAAAACCGCCGTGGCCTTGGCCGTGCTTGCGTTCCGTGCGGGCGAGAGCGTACTCCTCGCCGGTCTGCGGATGCAGGAACACCGGGAAGTCATTCCCCACGGGTTTGTAGCCTTGTGCCAAAAGAGTATCGGGGGTGCCGCCCACCACCACCCAATCTTTCTCCTTGACCGGCAGTCCGAGCAATTCGTCGCGGACCGCACCACCGACAAGATAGATATCCATCGTGTTCGCTATCGCTTCCAGGTAAACATTAGAATGTCATGTCTGGTCTGGCCGGAAAACCGCTGGGGCCGGGAATGCGCTCGAATTCGATGCGAACGGTTATTTTCTGGCCTGCTTGCTCAGTTCCGGGACACGCGCGATGTTTGGCGGGGTCGGAGAGGGCTCAAAAGTGGCATTCCTGTTGGCGAAAGAGGACAGGCGATGACGGGAAATGACAATCTACATGGCGTTTATCACCATTGAACCGGGCTTGGGGCCATGGTTTAGTGCTTCGTCATTGTTTGATTCGGATCATTGCCTGATTCGGGCATGTGGACACCAGCGCGCCATCCGTCATCGCGGCGTCACCGGCCGATGCTTTGTCCGACCGCCCCTGGCTCAACGGGAGAGATAGTTTCATGAAAACACGTATTACCGAGATGCTGGGCATCGAGTACCCCATCGTTCAAGGGGGTATGCAGAACGTTGGTTATGCGGAGCTGGCTTCCGCCGTTTCCAACGCGGGTGCTCTGGGGATTATCACCGGCCTGACTCAGCCGACCCCGGAAGACCTGGACAAGGAAATCCGCCGTTGCAAGGAGATGACCGACAAGCCGTTCGGCGTCAACCTGACCCTGCTGCCGACCATCAAGCCGGTGCCCTATGAGGAATACGTGCGGGTGATCATTGAAGCCGGCATCAAGGTGGTGGAAACCGCCGGCCGTAGCCCGGAGCCCTTCATGGCTCAGTTTAATGAGAACGGCGTCAGCGTGATTCACAAGTGCACGTCCGTGCGGCATGCCCTCAAAGCGCAGAAACTCGGTTGTTCCGCGGTATCCGTGGACGGTTTCGAGTGTGCCGGCCACCCCGGTGAGGACGATGTGCCTAACCTGGTGCTGTTGCCGGCGGCGGCCAAGGTGCTGGATATCCCGATGATCGCCTCCGGTGGTATCGGTACCGGCACGCAGATGGCGGCTTGCCTGGCGCTGGGCGCGGAAGGCATCAACATGGGTACTCGCTTCATGGCCACCAAGGAAGCGCCGATCCACGAGAACATCAAGAAGGCCATCGTCGAAGCCAGCGAACTGGATACCGCGCTGGTGTACCGTCCGCTGCGCAACACCGCCCGGGTTTACAAGAACAAGGTGGCGGAGAAGGTCAATGAGATCGAGCGTGAAGCCGGCAAGGACATGAAGTTCGAGCTGATCCGCGACATGGTCGCCGGCACCCGCGGCAAGGTGTCGCTGACCGAAGGTGACGTGGATTACGGTATCTGGACCAGCGGCATTGTGCAGGGGCTGATCCACAGCATCCCCTCCTGCGACGAGCTGGTGCAGGAGATCATGAGCGAATGCACCGAGACCATTCGCAATCGCCTGAACAATCTGCTGGCAGGCTGATTGATCGAAGCGCGGCCCGTGAGCGGAGGGGCGCCCCTCCGCTCACGATCAGCGATCCTGATCTGAATTCAAAGATTGCCAAAAAGGAGGCTGTAGGAGCTTGCCCTGCAAGCGAATGGGATCTCTGCCAACAAATTCGCCTGCAAGGCAGGCTCCTACAATGGCTTCGAAGCTTTCCTTTATTTATTGCCCGCCTTCAATCGACTGACGTTCCACCACGGTGCCGTTGTCCACGCTGTCCAGGTGCACGTCGAATCCCCACAATCGGTGCAGGTGCTTGAGCACTTCCCGGGTACTGCTTTCGTCCAGGGGACGATGGTGCTGGCGGACGTGTTGTAACACCAGCGACCGGTCTCCGCGTACATTGGCCTCGTAAACCTGAATATTGGGTTCCTGGATGCTCAGGTTGTATTGCTCGGCCAGTTTGTTGCGCACCTTTTGATAGCCGCGCTCATCGTGGATCGCATTGATCTCGATGTATTCCTTCTCGGTATCATCCAACAGGCTGAACAGTTTGAATTCCCGGATCAGACGCGGGGACAGGAACTGTTGGATAAAGCTCTCGTCCTTGAAACTTTCCATGGCGAACTTGAGCGTCGCCACCCAGTCGCTGCCGGCGATGTCGGGAAACCAGTAACGGTCTTCATCCTCCGGATTCTCACAAATGCGTCGCAGGTCGCGGAACATGGCGAAGCCCAGCGCGTAGGGATTGATGCCGGAGTAGTACTGGGAATCGAAAGGCGGCTGATAGACCACCTGGCTGTGGTTGTGCAGGAACTCCAGCATGAAACCGTCGGTGACCTGTTTCTGATCATAGAGATCATTGAGCAGGGTGTAGTGCCAGAACGTGGCCCAACCCTCGTTCATGACCTTGGTTTGACGCTGCGGATAAAAGTACTGGGCCATCTTGCGCACGATGCGGATGACCTCCCGCTGCCAGGGTTCCAGCAGCGGTGCGTTCTTTTCAATGAAGTAGAGAATGTTTTCCTGGGGCTCCGGGGGAAAGCGCTCGTTCCTTTCGCGCCTTTGAGCCGCGGGCTGCAGATCCGGGAAAGTCCGCCACAGCTCGGAGACCTGCTGCTGCAAGGCCGCTTCCCGTTCACGCAGGCGCCGCCGCTCCTCCTGGGCGGAAATCGGCGTCGGGCGTTTATAACGATCCACGCCGTAGTTCATCAGGGCATGGCAGGAATCAAGGATATCCTCCACCGCGTTGACGCCATGGCGCTGCTCGCATTCGGCGATGTATTTACGGGCGAACACCAGATAGTCGATGATCGCCGAAGCGTCGGTCCAGGATTTGAACAGGTAGTTGCCCTTGAAAAAGGAGTTATGACCGTAGCAGGCATGAGCGATCACCAGTGCCTGCATGGTGATGGTGTTCTCTTCCATCAGGTAGGCGATACAGGGGTTGGAGTTGATCACGATCTCGTAAGCCAGCCCCATTTGCCCACGACGATAGCGGTTTTCCACCTCCACGAATTGTTTGCCGAAGGACCAGTGATGGTAGCCCACCGGCATGCCCACGGAAGAATAGGCGTCCATCATTTGTTCCGAGGAAATGACCTCGATCTGGTTGGGGTAAGTGTCCAGAGCATACTTGCCGTGCGCCAGCTCGGAAATGGCCTCGTCATAGCGGGCAAGCAGGTTGAAGTCCCAGTCGGAGCCGGTGGACAACAGCATCAGGCGGCCTCCATGCGTTTATGGAATAGCTGGCGGAAAACCGGATAAATATCCGCCGGGTCGTCGATCTGCGCCATGGAGAAGACATCCGGATGTCGGTCCATGATGCCCTCGTACTGGTCCCAGAGCGCCTGATGGGCACGGGGCATCACTTCCACGTAGGAAAAGTGCTGCATGCGGGGCAGCAATTCCTTCTCCAGCAACTCGGCGCAGCCGGGGGAGTCGTCGTTCCAGTTATCGCCGTCCGAGGCCTGGGCCCCGTAGATGTTCCACTCTTCCACCGGGTAACGTTCCTTGATGATGTCCCGGGCCAGCTTCAGTGCACTGGAAACGATGGTGCCGCCGGTTTCCCGGGAATAGAAGAATTCTTCCTCATCCACTTCCTTGGCACTGGTGTGGTGGCGTATGAACACCACCTCTGTATGCTGGTAGTTCCTTTGTAAAAACAAGTACAGCAGCAGGAAGAAACGCTTTGCCAGGTCCTTCATGTCCTGATTCATGGAACCGGAGACATCCATGATGCAGAACATCACCGCCCGGCTCACCGGCACGGGGACCTTGATGTGGTGGTTGTAGCGCAGATCCACGGTATCGATGAAGGGGATCCGGTCGATACGCCGGCGCAGGCGCTCGATGTGCTCGTCCAGTTCCGCCAGACGGGCCTGGCGCTGAGGAGATTGGTCCTGTTGCAATAAGGTTTCCCGTTCCGCCTCCAATTCGCGCAGTTTGCGCCGGCTGGCCGCGGTCAGCGCGCGCCGGCGCATGGAGGCCTGGCGCATGGAGCGGACGATGTTGATCTTGGCGGGCATACCGTGGCTGACGATGCCGCCGTGGCGGATCTGGAAGGTGCGGGTGCCCTCCAGATGGCGCTTGACCAGATTGGGTAACGCCAGATCCTCGAACAGGAAGTTCAGGAACTCCTGTGGGTCGATTTCAAAGGCGAAATCATCCTCGCCTTCGCCACTGTCGCTGGCCTGGCCGGAGCCGCTGCCCTGGCCGCCACCGCCACTGGGGCGCTTGATGCGGTCGCCTTGCTGGAACTCCCGGTTGCCCGGGTGGACGATGTTGCGCTGCCCGCCGGGGCCATGATGAAAGTTGGGCTCGGAAATGTCCTTGCGGGGAATGACGATGCGCTCGCCTTGTTCCATTTCCTTGATCGAGCGCTTCCCTACCGCATCATTGACCGCCTCGCGAATATGGCGTCGGTAGCGCTGCAGGAACCGTTGCCGATTGACTGCGCTCTTGTGCTTGCCGTTGAGACGCCGGTCGATGATATAGCTCATTAGGCTCTCCACACTCGGCCACTGTGGCAGTGGTTTTACAATGGCGTTTATGCGCGGGCACGGCCTCTGAATTGACTTGGCGTCGTGCCGCGCGCTGTCAACTGTCCACTATCAACTGTCCACTGCCTTTCATTGCGCCTTGCGGACCCGCAGGTACCATTCGGAAAGCAGCCGAACCTGTTTCTCGGTGTAGCCGCGATCCATCATGCGTTTGACGAAGTTATCGTGTTTGCGACGATCCTCTTCGCTGCCTTTCGGGTTGAAGGAAATAACCGGCAACAGCTCCTCGGTATTGGAGAACATTTTCTTTTCGATGACATCACGGAGCTTCTGATAGCTGAGCCAGCTCGGATTGCGGCCGCTGTTGTTGGCCCGCGCCCGCAGCACGAAGTTGACCACCTCGTTGCGGAAATCCTTCGGGTTGGAAATGCCCGCCGGCTTCTCGATTTTTTCCAGTTCCTCATTGAGTGACTGGCGATCGAAGATTTCGCCGGTATCCGGGTCACGGAATTCTTGGTCCTGAATCCAGAAGTCGGCATAAGTGACATAACGATCGAAAATGTTTTGCCCATACTCGGAGTAGGATTCCAGATACGCGGTCTGGATTTCCTTGCCGATGAATTCCACGTAGCGCGGAACCAGATATTCCTTGATGAAGCGGTGGAATTGCTCCTGGCGTTCCTGAGGGAATTGCTCCTGCTCGATGCGCTGTTCGAGAACGTGGATCAGGTGCACCGGGTTGGCCGCTATCTCGGAATGATCGAAGTTGAACACCTTGGAGAGGATCTTGAAGGCAAAACGGGTGGACAGGCCGTCCATGCCTTCGTCGACGCCGGCCATATCCCGGTATTCCTGAATCGACTTGGCTCTCGGGTCCACGTCCTTCAGGTTCTCACCGTCGTAAACGCGCACCTTGGAGTAAATGCTGGAATTCTCTGGTTCGCTGATCCGCGTTAACACCGAGAACTGAGCCAGCATGTGCAGCGTGTCCGGGGCGCACTGAGCGTCACGCAGACTGGAGTTGCGCAACAGCTTCTCGTAGATCATCTGTTCTTCGGTGACGCGCAGGCAGTAAGGCACCTTGACGATGTAGACACGGTCGATGAACGCCTCGTTGTTCTTGTTGTTCTTGAAGGTGTGCCACTCGGCTTCGTTGGAGTGAGCCAGCACGATGCCGTCGAAGGGGATCGCGCCCATGTGCTCGGTACCGTTGTAGTTGCCCTCCTGGGTGGCGGTGAGCAGAGGATGCAGCACCTTGATCGGCGCCTTGAACATCTCGACGAATTCCATCAGGCCCTGATTGGCCCGGCACAGGCCGCCGGAGAAGGCGTAGGAATCCGGGTCGTCCTGGGAGAAATCCTCCAGTTTGCGAATGTCCACCTTGCCCACCAGAGCGGAGATGTCCTGATTGTTTTCGTCGCCGGGTTCGGTTTTCGATATGGCGATCTGATCCAGTATGGAGGGGTAGCATTTCACCACCCGGAACTGGCTGATATCGCCGCCGTATTCGTGCAAACGCTTGACCGCCCAGGGCGACATGATGGTGCGCACGTAACGGCGTGGGATGCCATATTCTTCCTCGAGAATAGGGCCGTCCTCGTCAGCGTCGAACACGGACAAGGGGGACTCGTTCACCGGCGACCCCTTGATGGCGTAGAACGGCACCTTTTGCATCAACGCCTTGAGCTTCTCCGCCAGGGAGGATTTGCCGCCGCCAACCGGGCCCAGCAGGTAGAGAATCTGTTTCTTTTCTTCCAGCCCCTGGGCGGCGTGGCGGAAGTAGCTGACGATATTCTCGATGACCTCTTCGAGGCCGTAGAACTCGTCGAAGGCGGGATAGCGACGAATGATTTTGTTGGAAAAGATCCGGGAAAGCCGTGGATCCTTGGAGGTGTCCACCAGTTCAGGCTCACCGATTGCCATGAGCATGCGCTCGGGAGCGCTGGCGTAGGCGCTGGGGTCGCTCTTGCAGAGCGCCAGATACTCCTCCAGGGATAACTCCTCCTGCTGAGTGGCGTCAAACCGGGCCTGATAATGGCTGATAATGCTCATTCCTCACTCCCTCCTGGCGGCGCTTGAATGTCAAGCCGTCACTTTCTACATGAAAATAAACCCTTAACGAAATGGATGCGGCGCAAAGATCAGGGAATCCCGTCACGGGATGTCGGTGACCGGCCTTGTCTTTAGCATGGCGCCAAAACAAAGTCTGAGTCAAAGCCAAGCGGGAAAAAAAATTTGTTTTTTTGCAGCGAGAGAATGAACCGGCGGCGTTGAATTCGGTCACCGCCGGAACATTATGAAAAGAGGGGAGGAAGGAGACTCAGCGGCACTCGCAGGCGATACGGTGGCCGTCTTCCAGGCGCAGCGCGGTGAGCTGGCCGCCCCATACGCAGCCGGTGTCCAGGGGTTCCACGTCACTGGCGCTGGCCCGACCTTCCAGGGCCGCCCAGTGACCAAACAGGATGCGACGGCCCAGGTTGCGCCGACGAGGATGTTCAAACCAGGGCATATAGCCCTCGGGGGGCTGATCCGCCTCGCCTTTGCTGCCCAGATCCAGTTCACCGGCATCGTTGACGAAGCGCATGCGGGTGAAATGGTTGGTGATCACTCGCCACCGCTCCGGACCTTGCAGATCATCACGCCATCCCGCGGGTTCGTTGCCGTACATGTGCGCGAAAAAGGTTTCCGCCCGGTCGCCATCGGCGAGCACCGCGGTGATTTCCCCGGCCCGTTCCCGGGCCTGTTCCAGGCTCCACAGAGGCGGCATGCCGGCGTGGGCCATCACCGCGTTGAATTCGGGCAGGTCGATCAGCAGCGGTTGGCGCTGCAGCCAGTCCAGCAGGGGGCCCCGGTCCTCCGCCTCAAGGATCTCCGCCAGGGTATCCTTGCTCCTGGCGTGTGTCTGGCCGTGGGCCACCGCCAGCAGGTGCAGATCATGATTGCCCAGTACGGTGAGGACATTGTCCCGCAAATCATGGATTCGGCGCAGGGTGCCGAGCGAGTCCGGGCCGCGATTGACCAGGTCCCCGGCCAGGACCAGTTGATCGCGGTCCGCATTGAAGCGAATCCGCTCCAGCAGAGCCTCGAAGGGGGCCAGGCAGCCCTGGATGTCGCCGATGGCGTAGGTGCTCATGGAAAAAATCCGTCAGGCTCGCTATGGGGGGTTATCCGGAGTCGGTCAGGGTGCCGTTTCCGCCGCCGGGGTTCAATGCAGGGCCCGATCGGCGGCCAGGGTGAAAGCCGGGATCGGCGCATTGAAGCAGGTGCCGTCCTCGGACAGCATCTGATAGTTGCCGCGCATGCTGCCGACGGCGGTTTCCAGGATGGCGCCGCTGGAATACTGGAACTCCTGGCCCGGCGCCAGCTCCGGCTGCTGGCCGAGAACGCCTTCGCCGTGGACTTCCTGTACGCGCTGGTCGCCGTCGGTGATGATCCAGTGCCGGGTCAGCAGGCGCGCGCCCCGGCTGCCGCGGTTGATGATGCGGATGTGGTAGGCGAACGCCCAGCGCTTCTGGTCGGCGTCGCTTTGCTCCGGCAGGTACTCGCTTTCCGCGAACACCTCGATGCGGTAGGCATCGTTGTCACTGTCGCTCATGATTCCCTCTTGCGGGGTCGAAAACCCGGTGGGTGACGTTCCCCGCCGTCAGCCGGTGGCGTTGGCCAGCGCGACGTAATCCGCCACCGAAAGATGGTCGGGGCGCAAGCCGGGGTCGATGCCCAGGGCATCGAAAATGTCCGGTTCCACCAGGGTCTTCAGCGCATTGCGCACCGCCTTGCGGCGTTGGGTGAAGGCCTGATTGACCAATTTGCCAAGATAGACCGGATCCCGGGCCGGCCAGGGCACGGTGGCGTGCGGGGTCAGTCTGACCACGGCGGAATCCACCTTGGGCGGCGGCTGGAACGCGCCCGGGGGCACGAAGAACAGATAATCCGCCTGACAGTGGTATTGCACCATCACCGACAGCCGGCCGTAATCGCTCGTGCCCGGCGCCGCGGTGAGCCGGTCCACCACCTCCTTTTGCAACATGAATGTCATGTCGCCGATCACTTCCGCCTGCTCCAGCAGGTGGAAGATCAAGGGGGTTGAAATATTGTACGGCAAATTGCCCACCACCCGCAGCTTGAGGTCGCCGGCCAGGGGGCGAAAGTCGAAACGCAGGGCGTCCGCCTGATGGATGGTCAGACGTTCTTCCGGTACCGCCTCGCGCAGTAAATGGATCAGGTCGCGGTCCAGTTCCACCACGTCCAGATGCGCCACCTGCTCCAGTAATGGATAGGTGAGCGCGCCGCGTCCGGGGCCGATTTCCACCAGCTTCTGGCCGGCCATGGGGGCCACCGTGCGGACCAGGCGATCAATGATGCCCGGGTCATGCAGAAAGTGCTGCCCGAAGCGTTTGCGGGCGCGGTGTTCGGTCATGAGGAACGTTTCTCCACCAGTTCCAGAGCCAGGTCGATGGCGGCGTGCAAACTGCCGGCCCGGATACGCCCGCTGCCGGCCAGATCGAAGGCGGTGCCGTGGTCCACCGAAGTGCGGATGAACGGCAGCCCCAGGGTGATATTCACGGCTTCGCCGAAGCCGGCGTACTTGAGCACCGGCAGGCCTTGATCATGATACATGGCCAACACCGCGTCGTGTTGCGCCAGCAGCGCCGGTTGGAAGGCGGTGTCGGCGGGTACCGGCCCGGTGAGCCGCAGGCCTTGCCGGCGCAGCTTCTCCAGCGCCGGCTCGATGATCTCAAGCTCTTCCCGCCCCAGATGGCCGCCTTCGCCAGCGTGGGGGTTCAGCCCCAGCACCAGAATACGAGGCGAGTCGATGGCGAACTTGTCGCGCAAATCCTGGCACAGGATCCGCAGGGTGGCTTCCAGGGCGGGCCCGGTGATCGCCGCCGCCACCTGGGACAGGGGTAAATGGGTGGTGGCGAGGGCCACGCGCAGGGTCTTGGCGGCCAGCATCATCACCACCTGATCCACGCCGGCCTGCTCGGCGAAGAATTCGGTGTGCCCGGTAAACGCGGGATCGGCGCCTTCACGGATGATGCTTTTGGCCACCGGTGCCGTGACCAGGGCGGCGAAATGGCCGTCCAGACAGCCCCGGGCGGCCCGGCCGAGCATCGTCAGGGTGCCGTTGCCGGTGGCCGGGTCCGGCTGTCCGGCGGTGACGGGGGCTCCGGCGGGGCAGTGCCAAAGGACCGGGCCGGTGGGCGGGGCGTCGCCGGGTTGCCATTGCGGCCAGGTCGCCTGGACACCCAGCAGCCGGGCGCGATCATGCAATACCTGCCGATCCGCCAGCACGACAAGGGCGGTGTCGGCATAGCGGCTGGGCAGATCCAGCATCAGATCCGGGCCGATACCCGCCGGGTCGCCGCTGGTGATGACAATCGGCGCGGTCATTGATCCAGTCGGATATCGACGTAGGCTTCCGCCCGCTTTTCCTGCAGCCAGGTTTGCAGTTCTTCGTCGAACCGTTGTTTTTGCAGGGCCTGGCGGGCGCGCATCTGGCGGAATTCGTCACTCATGTCCGCCTCCCGTTGTTCCTCCACCAGCAGGAAGTGGTAACCGAACTGGGTCTGGAACACCGGAGACACCTGGCCCACCGGAGTGGATTCCATCATTTGCTCGAACTCCGGCACCATCTGACCGGGGGTGACCCAGCCCAGCTCGCCACCCTGATTGCGGCTACCGGGATCATCGGAATGCTCACGGGCCGCATCGGCCAGGCTGACGCTGCCGTTGACCACTTGCTGATGCAGGCGCTGGGCTTCGGTCCGGGCCTGATCCTGGGTGGTCAGCGCGTCCGACTGGATCAGCACGTGCCGTACCCGATACTGGGTGACCACGTGCTCGCCGCCGCCACCGCGACGCTCAATCATTTTCAGAATGTGATAACCGGCGCCGGAGCGCAGCGGCTCGGAGATTTCGCCTGCTTGCATGTCGATGGCGGTCTCGGCGAACAGGGTTGGCCATTGGGCCGCCGGCCGCCAGCCGAGGTCGCCGCCTTCCAGTGCTTGCGGGCCGTCGGATTGTTCCACCGCGGTTTCGGCGAAGTCGGCGCCGCCGCGCAGGCGCTGAACGATGCCGTTGGCTTTGTTCCGGGCCTGTTCAAGCTGCTCGGGAGAGGCGCCGCTGGGGACTTGCACCAGAATATGGCCAAGATGGAAGTCGGCGGCGAACATGCGTCGGCCCAGGTCGGAATTGAGGAAGCGGTCCACTTCCCGGTCGGTGATGCGTACCCGGGAGGAAACGGAACGCTGCTGCAGGCGGGAAATCACCATATCGTCGCGCACCTGCTCGCGGAACTCGGCCCAGGAGTAGCCGTCGCCGCGGACCATGCTGGCGAATTGTTCCAGTGTCATGTTGTTCTGCCGGGCGATGCCCGTCAGCGCCTGATTGAGACTGCCGTCATCCACGCGGATACCACCGCGCTCCGCCAGTTGCAGTTGAATGCGCTCGATGATCATGCGGTCGAGTACCTGCTCGCGCAGCACCTGGGCCGGGGGCAGGGGGCGATTGTCCGCCTCGAACTGACCAACGATGGCGGCAACCCGGGACTGCAGCTCACTTTCCATGATGGCGCCGTCGTTGACCACCGCGACGATGCGGTCAAGGATCCGCACCTGAGCCTGGGCATTGACTGCCAGGCCCAGACACAGACAGAAGGTCAGTAACGTCGACAAAGCCCTATTCATATTCTCTCCTGTATCCGGAAATGCTGCGCTCCAGCAGTGAATCCACTCGCCCGCCAAAGCCGCCCAGTCCGGTCATTTCAATCTGCAACATCACGGTGGAGTCCGGCTCAAGGGTGCCGTCCCCATTATCGTCGTAGAGTTCCCGCTGGCTCACCAGCCGTACCCGCCAGCAGCAGTTTCGGTATTCCGCGCCCGCCAGGGTTTCCTGGGTGCGGTGGTTTTCCACGTCGTACATCCAGCGGCCGATCAGCCGCCAATTGCGATGGATCGGCCAGATCGCCGCCACTTCCGATTGCCGCAGATTATCCTCCGGACGGTCGTGGAAGCCCAGGTTGAAAATCCGCCGCTCGCGGTCGTTGTAGCCGAGCCGCAGGGTGGAACGCTGGCGCTGGCCGCCGGAGGTATCCCATTGGCCTTCGGAGTAGAGGTACCAATCGCGGCCAAAGTTCCATCGCATGTCGGCCACCGCCGGTGTCTGGTCGGCGGTGTCTTCCCCGGTGCCGTCCAGTTGCACCCTGCGGTCGTCCAGGTAGTAGCCCTGGCCGACACGCAGGCGTAGTTGTTCGCGGCCATCGTCGTCGCGCAGGAAACGGCTGGTCAAGCCCACCGCGATTTTCTCTTCGTCGCCGATGCGGTCGTAGCCGATGTAGCGGTTTTCCCGGAACAGGGTGTTATAGGAGAAGGTCAGCTCACCGGCATCGAAATCCGGCAGGTCATCCTGGTACTCGTAAGCCACCTTGTTGACGAACACCCGCGGTTCCAGGGTCTGGGTGTAGCCGCGGCCGAACAGGTTGGTGGAACGCTCGAAGAACATGCCGGCGTCGAGGCTGGCGCCCCAGGTGTTGAGGGAGGGCTCGCTGCCACTGGGGCCGCCGTCATCCAGTTGATAACGGGTATGGTACAGGCGTGCCCTGGGCTCCACATAACCCCAGTTGTTTTCCAGCCGCGCCGACAGCGCGGGCTGCGCGTGCATGCGCACACCGGTGGGGTTGTTGCTGGTGTCCTTGTCGCTGCGGTCGAAGGCGGTAACGTCGCTGAGCCATAACAATCGCAGAGGACCGGCCAGATGCGGTCTGCCGGTCAGTTGCAGCTGTGGCAGCCGGCGATAGGGATGCAGGTCATCCGACAAGGTGGGATCGATGGTCTGCCAGGCCTGGAGCCGGCCCAGCGCCTGCCAGGTCTGGCCGTAATAGCGCAACTCCCCGACCCGCGGCAGGTGGGTCTGCGAGCTCACCTGCAGACCGGTATCCAGATCCTTGAAGTAGAAGTCGTCGGACACATAATTCATGTCCACGTGCAGGCCCCAGCGGCCGATGGAGCCGTCGTGGCGCCAAGCCGCCAGCTCGCGGTCCTGATCGTCGAACTCACGATCCTGGAACAGCACGCCGTAGCTGACCTGGCCCTGGCCATAGGGGGTCAGATAGCGGAACTCGGTTTCCAGACCGACGCCGCGGCCGTCCACATAGCGCGGGGCGACGGTGGCGTCCATCTGCGGGTGCAAGTTCAGGTAGATCGGCTGGGAGAAATCCAGGCCACCACTGTCGCTGGTGCTGATGGTCGGAAACAGCAACCCGGATTTGCGCCGGTCATCAATGGGGAAAGTGATCCAGGGCAAATAGAATAGCGGCACGTCCCTGACCCGTAACACCACGTTGCGCGCCTCACCCCAGCCCTTGTCACGGTCCAGCAGGATCTGCTCGCCGGAGAGGCGCCAGCCGTTGGAGCCGGGCGGACAGGTGGTGTAGGTGCCATTGAACACCGAGGTCAGGTTGCTGACCTGATCGATATACTCGGCGGAGCCATGGGCGCCGGGGCCGAACAGCGAATAGCGGGCATTGCCCAGGCTGACCTGGCGGCTGCTGGTCTGGCCGCTCATGGAGTCGGCGAGAAAGGTGAATTGATTGGACTCCAGGCGCAGCGGGGTGTCCACTTCAAACTTGCCGCTGCTGCGGTCGAACAGGGCGGAATTGGTGACCACCCGGGAACCGGGCTGCTCAATCAGGACATCGCCGCTCATTTCGATCAGACCGTCCTCGGACGCGCTGGTCTGATCGGCGGTAATGATGGTGTCGCTGGTTTCCGCCCGCGGGCCGACCCGGGGGTTGTAATAGATGCCGCCGCACCACACCGGAATGGGGCGTTGCAGCACCTCGGGAAGCTCCTTCATTGCCTCACGGTCAACCCAGTTCAGATCGTCCTTGGCTGCCGCGGTGGTGGCGAAACCCAGCACCAGGCAGGAAAACATCAGTCGTGAGTGCAGTGGCATCGGCTGCTCAGAACAGGTAAAAAGGCCGTTTTAAACCGCTGGACGCCCCCCTTGGCCGGGATTTGTCCCGGTGTTTCCCGATGCCGGCGCTCGGGTCGGGGCACCTCGGGGCAGGAAACAGGGCGACACGGTAGTCTTCGTCAATCGCCGCAGTGTAAACGAATGGGATGGGCAATGCAGCCAGAGAAGGATGATCGGGATCCGCGCAAGTCCGCGTTGGATCAATGGGTTGGTGAACAGACCGGCGAGGCGGTGATGGGTGTGCCGGCGTCCGTGGATGCCAGTTTTCGCCGCTATTTTCGTTATTCGCTGCAGCAGGGCTCGCTGGTGGCAATGGACGCGCCGCCGTCACAGGAAGACTGCCGGCCCTTTGTCGACGTGGCCCGGCGACTGGCCGACGCCGGCGTCAATGTGCCCCGGATCCGCGCCAGCGATCTGCCGCGTGGCTATCTGTTGTTGGATGACCTCGGCACGGATACCTGGTTGCGGGCCCTGAATGACCGCAACGCCGATGCCTGGTTCGGTCAGGCCATCGATACCGTGGTACGGATGCAGGTCCATGCCGATGCCGACGGCTTGCCGGTCTATGACGAGGCGCTGTTGCGCCGGGAGCTGGCGCTGTTCCCGCAATGGTATCTGCGGCATGAACGCTCCTTGACACCCACCGGGGAACAGCAGGAGCGTCTGAAACGAGTGTTTGATCTGCTGGTGGCGTCGGCTTTGGAGCAGCCCCGGGTGTTCGTGCACCGGGACTATATGCCGCGCAACCTGATGGTGACCGAGCCCAATCCGGGGGTCATCGACTTCCAGGACGCGGTGCTCGGCCCGATCAGCTACGATCCGATCTGTCTGTTCAAGGATGCGTTCATCAGCTGGCCCGAGCCGCGGGTGCTGGACTGGCTGCGGCTATACCATCAGCGCGGTCTGGACGCGGGTTTGCCTCTGCCGGAGTTCGATACCTTTCTGCGCTGGTGTGACCTGATGGGGGTCCAGCGTCATTTGAAGGTGATCGGTATCTTTTCCCGGATCCGGCACCGGGACGGCAAACCAGGTTATGTGAAGGACGTGTCCCGCTTCTTCGCCTACCTGCGTACCGTGATCGGCCGCCGTCCGGAATTGGCGGACCTGGGGCGGCTGCTGGACGAATGGGCGTGTCCCTGATGCGGGCGATGATCCTGGCGGCGGGCTATGGCAATCGCATGCGGCCGCTCACCGACCATACCCCCAAGCCGTTGCTGGAAGCGGGCGGCAAACCGTTGATCGAACATCTGATCGAAGGGCTGGCCCGCGCCGGGTTCCGTGAGCTGGTGATCAATACCGGCTGGCTGGGCGAGCAACTGCCGGCACGGCTGGGGGACGGCGAGCGTCTCGGTGTGCATATCCGCTGGTCCCATGAAGGCAAGCCACTGGAAACCGCGGGCGGTATACTTCGCGCCTTGCCGATGCTCGGCGATGAGCCGTTCGCGCTGGTCAACGGTGACATCTGGACCGATTACGATTTCAGTCGCCTGAACCTGGATCTGGCGGCCGACCGCGCGCATTTGGTGCTGGTGGATAACCCGCCGCACCATGCGGACGGGGATTTCCATTTAACAGAGCAGGGCCGGGTACGGGATAATGGCGCCTCGCGGCTGACCTACGCGGGCATCGCTTGTCTGCACCCTGCCTTGTTTCATGGTCTGGCATCCGGCGAGCAGAAGCTGGCGCCACTGCTGCGCGCGGCCATGGCGGCGGAGCGGGTCAGCGGCGAACATCACCGGGGGCAGTGGTGGGACATCGGAACCCCGCGACGCCTGGAACAACTGGATCACTTTTTACGCGCCTGAGCCCGCGGGCCCGGGCAGTGCTGGAGAACTTGATGGGTAAGCAAGCCCCCTGGATCGCGCCTTCTATCCTGGCGGCGGATTTCGCCCGGTTGGGAGAGGAATGCGAGGCGGTACTGGCCGCCGGCGCCGACGTGATTCATTTCGACGTCATGGACAACCACTATGTGCCGAATCTGACCATCGGTCCGATGGTGTGCCAGGCGCTGCGCAAACATGGCATCGAAGCGCCCATCGACGTGCACCTGATGGTGTCGCCGGTGGACGATCTGATCGGCATGTTCGCCGACGCCGGCGCCTCCATGATCACCTTCCATCCGGAAGCGTCCCGCCACGTGGACCGCTCCCTGCAACTGATCCGGGACGCCGGCTGCCAGGCCGGGCTGGTGTTGAATCCGGCGACCACGCCGGAGTGCCTGGAATACGTCATGGACAAGCTCGACATGATTCTGCTGATGAGCGTGAATCCGGGCTTCGGCGGGCAGACGTTCATTCCCGGCACCCTGAAGAAGATCGAGCAGGTGCGCGCCTTGATCGACCGGCAGGAACGGCCGATCCGTCTGGAAGTCGATGGCGGTGTGTCGGAGAAAAATATCCGCGACGTGGCCGCCGCCGGCGCCGATACCTTTGTCGCCGGGTCCGCCATTTTCGGCAAGGCCGACTATGGCGCGGTGATCGAACAGATGCGTGCCGAACTGGCCCTGGCCTGAATGAGCGGCATCCGCACCCGTGCCGCCGGGCATGGCGAAATGCTGGTGTGGTCGTTGCTGATCGGGACCTCCTTTCCCACCGCGGAATATCTGGTGCGGGATGCGCACCCGTTGCCGCTGACCGGCGTACGGTTTCTGATCGCCGCGCTGTTATTGGCTCCGGTGGCCACCCGGGTGGCGATCAATCCGCGCCGTTTAATTATCTGGGCGATCCTCGGCGCGCTGCTGGCGGTGTTTTTCTGGGCACAGTTCCAGGCTTTGCGAACTGTTGGCAGCATCGAGTTGTCTCTGTTGTACCTGTTGTCGCCGCCGGGTACCGCGATTCTGGCCTGGTACGCCAACCGGGAGTATCTGCACCCGGTGCCGCTGGTTGTGTTCGCCTTGGTGTTGTATCTGGTGATCCAGTATTGGATCCTGCCGGCGCCCACCGACCTGGTGGCGCTGTTGGCGCGGCCGGGTAGCCAGGTCTATTTGCTCGGTTGCGCGGCGGTGATCGGCTACGCGGTGTTATCCCGTGGGGCTATTTTGCGGAACTGGCTGCCCGCCGCGGCGGCCACCACCACGTTCTGGAGCCTGCTGTTCGCCGGCGTGTTGCTGTGCCTGGTGGGCGTGACTCGGTTACCGGAAGTGGCGCAGTGGCATTGGGATCATTGGTGGCGGCTGGTTTACTTGGCGGTGTTCACCAGCATCCTTTCCTATTGGTTGATGCAGCGGGCGTTGCAGAAGCTGCACCCGGCCATCGTCGTTGCCTACGGCGCGGTGGTGCCGTTATGGGTGGCGCTGCTACCCTTTTGACAAGGAAGAAGCGGACTATCGAATGCGCCTGGTAAGCGGAGTGATTTTGTCGTGCCTGCTGCTGGCCGGCTGTGCCAGCCGGCCGGTGGTGGTGGAGGATCGGAACGAGCCGGAAGCGGGCAGCCACGCCGACCCGGAGCAGACCGTGTCGATGGAGGATTACTCCGTGGATATGGCCAATCCGGGGATGGTGCACGCTTTGCTCAGCGCGCAACTGCGAGAATGGGAAGGCACGCCTTACCGGCTGGGCGGGATGACCCGCAAGGGCGTTGATTGTTCCGGCTTCGTGTTTCTCACCTTCCATGACCGTCTGGGGGTGCGCCTGCCACGTACCACGGACCAGCAGGCGAGAGTGGGGGAGAAAGTGGCCAAGGATCAGTTGCAGACCGGCGATCTGGTGTTCTTTCGCACCGGCCGGGGTGTTCGCCATGTGGGGATCTATATGAACCGAGGCCGCTTCATGCACGCTTCCACCAGCCGTGGGGTGATGGTCTCGTCGCTGGACAATGTCTACTGGCGTTCTCATTACTGGACCGCCCGTCGTATCGAAACGCGCTTCTGATCAGGTGTCCGTCGCCAGACGTCCGACCCTGGTGTTCTCGAAACGCACATCGCGGACGGTCAGGGGCTGGCCGTCACCGCCTTCCACATGGAGCTGGCGGATCGGGTGTCCGCTGATCCGGTCCACCAGCCGCAGATCGTCGCGGTTGCCGTTCCAGCGTTCGCTCCATTGCCGCAGCGCGGTGATCACCGTGAACAGGTCACGGCCCTTGTCGGTGAGCCGGTACTCGTAGCGGGTACCGTGCTCGCCGGCATCCACCTTGCTCATCACACCGTTGTCCACCAGCCGGTTGAGGCGGTTGCAAAGGATATTCTTGGCGATCCCCAGCCGCTGCTGAAAGTCGACGAAACGGCGGGTACCCAGCATGGCTTCCTTGACCACCAGCAGTGACCACCAGTCGCCCACTTGATCCAGGGCGCAGGCCACGGAGCAGTCCAGGTCGTCAAAGCGTTTTCGGGTCACGGGTGGAGCCCTCCAAGGGATTCGGCATAGGTAAGAGCGTTTTCAGTCTATCCAAAACGGTTGCATGATAAAACCATCCTGGTTTACGGTTGCGATCTGCAACCAAATTGGATGGCGGCCGGGGCCGCCACGACTCGGGAGAACTGGCTATGAGTACCTCGCTGGGCGCGTTGTTGCGTCCGTTTGAACACAAGTCCCTGAAACTGCGTAACCGCGTGGCCATGGCGCCGATGACGCGTAATTTTTCCCCGGACTACATTCCCAATGAGGATGTGGCCGCTTACTACCGCCGCCGCGCCGAAGGCGAGGTGGGGCTGATCATTACCGAGGGCACCACCGTGGGCCATGTGGCGGCCAACGGTTACGAACGAGTGCCGGCGTTTCATGGTGAACTGGCATTGGCTGGCTGGAAGCGGGTGGTGGACCAGGTCCACCAGGCCGGTGGCGCCATTATTCCCCAGCTTTGGCACGTCGGGGCGGTGCGCCGGCCCGGTATCGGCCCGGACAAGGATGTGCCCGGTTATTCCCCTTCCGGCCTGTTCAAGCCGGGCAAGGAGAGCGGCCATGCCATGACCCTGGACGATATCGACGACGTCATCCGGGCTTTCGCCGAATCCGCCCGTAACGCCCGTGATCTGGGGTTCGATGGTGTGGAAATCCACGGTGCTCACGGCTACCTGCTTGATCAGTTCTTCTGGGAAGGCACCAACCAGCGTGATGACCAGTACGGCGGCAACATGGACAACCGCGGGCGTTTCGTGGCGGACATCGTGCGCGCGGTGCGTGAGGCGGTGGGCGAGGACTTCGCCATCGTGCTGCGGTATTCCCAGTGGAAACAGCAGGATTATGAGGCCCGGCTGGCCACCACCCCGCAGGAACTGGAGCGCTTCCTGACGCCGCTGGTGGACGCCGGCGTCGATCTGTTCCATGCCTCCACCCGCCGCTTCTGGGTGCCGGAATTCGAGGGTTCCGACCTCAACCTGGCTGGCTGGACCCGCAAGCTGACCGGCAAGCCGACGCTGTCCGTGGGCAGTGTGGGCCTGGATGACGATTTCATCGGCCATAACAACCAGGGCATGGGCGGTACCGCCAATCCGGTGAGTATCGACGAACTGGAACGGCGTATGGCCAACGACGAATTCGATCTGATCGCGGTGGGACGGGCTTTGTTGCAGGACCCGAACTGGCTGATCAAGATGCGGGAAGGTCGTGAGGAGGAGATCGAGATCTTCACCAAGAAAGCCCTGGGTTCGCTCAGCTGAGCGAAGCGGGGACGTCCAGGTAGAAAACAAGCCAGCTGTCCCACAGTTGTGGGACGCTGGCTTGTGCGTCATTCGCTGCTAAAGCAGAGTGTGCTTCCCACAGACCGGACTACGAAGCCGCTGTAGGAGCTTGCCCTGCAAGCGAATTCTTTGGAACACAGCGCAATTCGCTTGCAGGGCAAGCTCCTACAGCGGCCTTGTGGCGACCTCTGAAAAGGCTGGCAAGCAAGTATTGGGCCTGGCGTGCCAGCGAATTGTGGGACAGCTCGAGCCCATGGTCCGCGATGTTTTCGTTCGTTTCTTAACTCGCTTCCAGTGACTTGTTGATGCGCAGCGCCAGCAGCGTGCAAACCACCCCGGACAGCAGGTAAACGCTGACGTAAGCCAGGCCGAATTTGGCTGACAGCCCCAGTGCCACCAGCGGTGCGAAGGCGGCGCCGAACAGCCAGGCAAAGTCGGAGGTCAACGCTGCTCCGGTATAACGGAAGCGGCGCTGGAAGTTGGCGGTGACGGTGCCGGAAGCCTGGCCGTAGGACAGACCCAGCAAAACGAAGCCGACCAGAATGAAGATATCCTGCTGTACCGCGTTACCGTCCATCAGCAGCGGTGTGAACAGACTGAAGATCCCGATCAGCACGGCCAGCGAGCCGACGGTGTTGCGTTTGCCGATCCGTTCCGCGATCCAGCCGGAGGCAATGGTGCCGAAAATCGCCAGGATCGCCCCGATGGCCTGCACGATCAGCACATCCGGCACGTTCTGGGAGCCGTTCAGTACGATCCAGGACAGCGGGAAGATGGTCACCAGATGGAACAGGGCATAGCTGGCCAGGGCAGCGAAGGCGCCAATGAAGATGTTGTAGCCCTGCTCTTGCAACATTTTGCGTGTGCTTAGCGGTTCCAGGTCACTCTCTTCCAGTGCCGCGGTGTACTCATGGGTCAACACCAGCCGCAGGCGGGCGAACAGGGCCACCACGTTGATGGCGAACGCCACGAAGAACGGATAGCGCCAGCCCCAGCCGAGGAAATCCTCGGTGGACAGGCTCATATACAGAAACAGGAACAGGACGCTGGCCACCAGGAAACCGATAGGGGCGCCCAGTTGGCCGATCATGGCGAAGCGGGAGCGGCGGTTTTTCGGCGTGTTCAGCGCCAACAAGGAGGGCAGGCCGTCCCAGGAGCCGCCCAGGGCGAGCCCCTGCAGAATACGCAGCAGCGACAACACCAGGATGGCGTAGCCGCCCAATACCGCGTGGCCGGGCAGGAAGGCGATACCCGCGGTGGCGGTGCCGAGCAGGAACAAGGCGGCGGTCAGTTTAACGCTGCGGCCCCAGTGGCGCTGGATGGTCATGAACAGCGCGGTACCGAAGGGGCGGGCGATAAAGGCGAAGGAAAAGATGGTGAAGGCGTACAGCAAACCCTCCAGGCGGCCGGCGAACGGAAAAAACACCGACGGAAATACCAGAACCGAGGCTATTCCATAAACGAAGAAGTCGAAGTACTCTGAGGTGCGTCCGATCACCACGCCCACGGCGATCTCGTTCGGTGCCACGGCCTGATGGGCCTCCGGGGCGGAAGAGTAGGAGGGCACGGCGGTGGCGGAGTCGTTAGTTGTTATCATTGCTGTACCTCACGAAATCAAGTCCAACCGATCATAATCACTTTCACGATATCGTGACACCATTGGACAAAATGTCCAATTCAACATTCCGGGCTGGAGGCGTACAGTGCGCGGCACCCTGGACTACTTACAATACTCGGCAATGCCAATTCTCAAGCTAGTACGCGGGCTGTCACTGGCCGCCGCCGTCGCTTTACTGGCGGGGTGTGATGCAGTGGTCATGTCGCCATCCGGTGATGTGGCCGCCCAACAACGTGACCTGATCGTCTGGGCCACGGTGTTGATGCTTCTGGTGATCGTGCCCGTCATCATCCTTACTCTGTTGTTCGCCTGGCGCTACCGTTCGTCCAACAAGGACGCTACCTACACGCCGGATTGGGACCATTCCACGGTGTTGGAACTGGTGATCTGGGGCGTGCCTCTGTTGATCATTATCGCCCTGGGGGCGATGACCTACGTCAGCACCCATAAACTGGACCCCTATCGCCCGCTGGATCGCATCGCGCCGGGCAAACCGGTACCTGCGGACATGGAACCGCTGGTGGTGGAGGTGGTCTCCCTGGACTGGAAATGGCTGTTCTTCTATCCGGAACAGGGCATCGCCACGGTCAATGAGCTGGCGGCGCCGGTGGATCGCCCGATCCGGTTCAAGATCACCTCCTCGTCCACCATGAACTCCTTCTTCATCCCGGCGCTGGCCGGCCAGATCTACGCCATGGCGGGCATGGAAACCAAGCTGCATGGGGTGATCAATGAAGAGGGCGTCTACGACGGTTTCTCCGCCAACTACAGCGGCGCCGGTTTCTCGCACATGCGCTTTAAATTCCACGGCATGAGCGAAGCCGGCTTCGAGCAGTGGGTGGCGAAAGTGACCGCCGAGGGCGACACCCTGGATCGCGACGTTTATCGGGAGCTGGAACAGCCGAGCGAGCGCGAGCCCGTACACTATTATGCCGAGGTGGATCCCACACTCTACGACGCGATTCTGAATCTCTGCGTGGAGCCCGGCACGATGTGTATGAAAGACATGATGATGTTTGGTCATGGTGGTCATGGCGGCGGCAAGGCCGACAAGGAAGAAAGCCATGATGGTCATGGTGACCATGCCGCCGGCCACGGGCACGAACAGCATCAGTGATGGAATGACACGGTCTTCCATCGTTCCGATACACCTTTCATGAAGCGCCTTGGGCGTTGGTGTGCAAAATGTTTGATCAAATCGACCTGACCAAGCTCATTTTCGGTCGCCTCACCTGGGAGGCGATTCCCTATCATGAGCCGATCCTGATCGCCACGTTCGCCGCGGTGGTCCTCGGTGGTATCGCAATGCTGGGCGCGCTGACCTATTTCCGCCTCTGGGGTTACCTGTGGCGGGAATGGTTCACCAGCATCGATCACAAGAAGATCGGTATCATGTATATCATTCTGGCTCTGGTGATGCTGCTGCGCGGTTTTGCCGATGCCATCATGATGCGCATCCAGCAGGCATGGGCCTTCGGTGATGCCACCGGCTACCTGCCGCCGGAACACTACGATCAGATCTTCACCGCCCACGGTGTGATCATGATCTTCTTCGTCGCCATGCCTCTGGTGACCGGTATCATGAACTACGTGGTGCCGTTGCAGATCGGGGCCCGCGACGTGGCCTTCCCGTTCCTGAACAACTTCTCCTTCTGGATGACCACCTCCGGTGCCGTACTGGTCATGGTGTCCCTGTTCATTGGTGAATTCGCCAAGACCGGCTGGTTGGCCTACCCACCCCTTGCGGGCATAGACAAGAGTCCCGGCGTCGGGGTGGACTACTATATATGGGCCTTGCAGATCGCTGGTGTCGGTACTCTCCTATCGGGCGTGAACCTGTTGGTGACCATCGTCAAGATGCGGGCGCCGGGTATGACCATGATGAAAATGCCGGTGTTCACCTGGACTGCTCTTTGCACCAACGTGCTCATCGTGGCCGCTTTCCCGGTGCTGACCGCCGTGCTGGCGATGCTGACCCTGGACCGCTATCTCGGTACCAACTTTTTTACCGAAGATGGGGGTGGCAACGCCATGATGTACATCAATCTTATCTGGATTTGGGGTCACCCCGAGGTGTACATCCTGATCCTGCCGGCGTTTGGTGTGTTCTCCGAAATCGTTTCCACCTACTCCGGCAAGCGCCTGTTCGGCTACGCCTCCATGGTGTACGCCACCGTGGTGATCACCGTGCTGTCCTACCTGGTATGGCTGCACCACTTCTTCACCATGGGGTCGGGGGCCAGTGTGAACTCGTTCTTCGGGATCACCACGATGATCATCTCGATCCCCACCGGGGCCAAGGTGTTCAACTGGCTGTTCACCATGTACCGCGGCCGTATCCGCTTCGACGTGCCGATGCTGTGGACCGTGGGCTTCATGGTTACCTTTGTCATCGGTGGCATGACCGGGGTACTGCTGGCGGTGCCGCCGGCGGACTTCGTGCTGCATAACAGCCTGTTCCTGATCGCCCACTTCCATAACGTGATCATTGGCGGTGTGTTGTTCGGTATGCTGGCGGCGATCACCTATTGGTTCCCGAAAGCCTTCGGCTTCAAGCTGGACCCGTTCTGGGGCAAGGTCTCGTTCTGGTTCTGGCTGACCGGCTTCTACTTCGCCTTCATGCCGCTGTATGTGTTGGGCCTGATGGGCGTGACCCGCCGCATGAGCCAATTCGATGATCCGTCCCTGCAGATCTGGTTCCAGGTGGCCGCGTTCGGCGCCGTGCTGATCGCCATCGGTATCGCCGCCTTCCTGATCCAGTTGGTGGTGAGCTTCATGCGCCGGGAATCCTTGCGTGATGAGACCGGTGATCCCTGGGATGGCCGTACCCTTGAGTGGTCCACGTCTTCTCCGCCGCCGGCTTACAACTTCGCGTTCACCCCGCGTGTGCACGATCTGGATGCCTGGTGGCAGATGAAGCAGCATGGCTACAAGCGTCCGGAGAGTGGTTTCCTGCCGATCCACATGCCCAAGAATACCGGGGCCGGGATCATTCTGGCGGGTATCAGCACGGTGTTGGGCTTCGCGCTGATCTGGCATATGTGGCTGCTGGCCGGTGTGTCCTTCCTGGGGCTGCTGGTGGTGGCCATCGGTCACACCTTCAACTACAACCGCGACTACCATATTCCGGTGGAAGAGGTAGTGCGTGTGGAAGCGGAACGGACACGGGTACTGGCGAACCATGGTTGATACGACTCAAACTCAACAAGCGCAAGGGCAGCCGCTGCAGTTCTACGAGACCGAGGAGCATCACCCGCAGACGGGCACGATGCTGGGTTTCTGGCTGTATCTGATGAGCGACTGTCTGATCTTCGCTTCTCTGTTCGCCACTTACGGGGTTCTGGGCCGCAGCTACGCCGGCGGCCCCACCGGCGCCGAGCTGTTCGATCTGCCGCTGGTGGCGATGAACACCGCGCTGCTGCTGCTGTCCTCCATCACGTATGGCTTCGCCATGTTGGAGATGCAGAAGAACCGGGTGCGCGGCACCATCGGCTGGCTGCTGATCACCGGCTTGTTCGGTATCGGCTTCCTGAGCCTGGAACTGTATGAGTTCGCGCATCTGATCCACGAAGGCGCGGGCCCGCAAACCAGTGCCTTCCTGACCTCGTTCTTTGCTCTGGTGGGCACCCACGGTCTGCACGTGTTCTTCGGTATCGTCTGGCTGGTTACCCTGTGCTTCCAATTGCGCAAGCATGGCCTGATTCCGGAGAACAAACGTCGCGTGGCCTGTCTGTCCATGTTCTGGCACTTCCTGGATGTGGTCTGGATCGGTGTGTTCACCTTCGTCTATCTGATGGGAGTGCTGGTATGAGCGAGCATCACGATAACGTCCATGAGCATCATGCCCACGAACATCATGGCGACGAGCTGCCGCACGCCGACCTCAAGAGCTACATGATCGGCTTCATCCTGTCGGTGATCCTCACCGCGATCCCGTTCTGGGTCGTGATGGGGGGCGTGTTCGAGACCTCCAGCACCACCGCTCTGGTGATTCTGGGGTTCGCCGCGGTGCAGATCGTGGTGCACATGATTTACTTCCTGCACATGAACTTCCAATCCGAAGGCGGTTGGAACATGTTGGCGCTGATCTTCACCGCGGTGATGGTGTTCATCACCCTGGCGGGGTCGTTGTGGGTGATGTACCACCTTAACGTCAACATGATGCCCGGCCTGATGGAAGCGGTGCACGGACAGTGAACCGACCCTCGCGCCCACGGCCCGCCGTGAGCCGCCTGCGCCGGGCGGCGCGGCTGGCGTGGGTGCTGGTGGCGGTGGCCGCGTTCATCGGGCTGGTGTTCCTGGGTAACTGGCAGGTGGAACGCCGGGCCTGGAAGCTGGATCTGATCGAACGCGTCTCCAGCCGCGTGGACGCTCCGGCGGAACCCGCCCCGGGCCCCGCCGAGTGGCCGCGAATCAGCCGTGAACAGCACGAATATCGACACGTTCAGCTTAGCGGCACTTTCCTTTCCGATCGCATCTCCCTGGTTCAGGCCAGCACCGAGCTGGGCAGTGGTTACTGGGTGATGACCCCGCTGAAACGGGACGATGGCACCGTGGTGCTGATCAATCGCGGTTATGTTCCCCAGGAACAGCGCGACCGGGCCGCCGCTGGCGCCTGGACCCCGGAAGGTAAGGTGCGGGTCAGTGGCCTGCTGCGCCTGAGTGAACCCGCCGGCGGCTTTTTGCGGGACAATGTCCCCGCGGAGAACCGTTGGTACTCCCGGGACGTGGCCGCCATTGCCCGGACCCATGACCTGACCCGGGTGGCGCCGTACTTCGTCGATGCGGACGCCGGACCGGCGCCGGCCGAGGGACCGGTGGGCGGGTTGACCGTGGTCTCTTTTCACAACAATCACCTGGTTTATGCGATCACCTGGTATACCCTTGCCTTGATGGTGGCCGCTGGCGCCGTGTTCGTGCTGCGTGAGGAACGGCGGTCACGGCGCTAACCTCTCTGGAGAAGGTGACGATGACAGCCACGAAGGGGGCTGCGGCGGTCGTGCAAAGCCCTCAGCCGATTCCGGCGCAACACGAGACCGACGACGGTGACGCCACCGGGCGTAAGAACATGCAGCAGTTGATCCAACTGCGCTGGATCGCCGTGCTGGGTCAGATCGGCACCATACTGCTGGTGCGCTACGGTTTCGATATTTCGTTGCCGATGGCGTTCATGCTGGCGGTGCTGGCGGGGTTGATCGGTTTCAACCTGCTCAGCATGTTGCGGCTGCGGTGGTCGCGCCGGGATGTCAGCAACGGCGAGCTGTTCCTGGCACTGCTGGTGGATGTGGCGATGCTGACGATGCAGCTTTACGCCAGTGGTGGCGCCACCAACCCCTTTATTTTCCTTTATCTGCTGCAAGTGGTGCTGGCCGCGGTGCTGCTGGAGGCGTGGTCCACCTGGACCATTCTGCTGGTGACCGCGGGCTGTTTCGTCTGGCTGGAGTTCGCCGGACTTCCCCTGGTGATGCCGCCGGATTACGAGCGGGGCCCGCTGAGCCTGTATATCCAGGGGATGCTGATCTGCTTTGTCCTGAACGCCGTGCTGCTGGTGATTTTCATCAGCCGTATCACCCGCAACCGGCGCGAGCGGGACGCGCGGCTGGCCGATTTGCGTCAGCGCGCCGCCGAGGGCGAACACATCGTCCGCATGGGGCTGCTGGCGTCCGGCGCCGCCCACGAACTGGGTACGCCGCTGGCGACACTGTCGGTGATCCTGGGGGACTGGCGGCATATGCCGGTGTTCAAATCCGATCCGGATCTGCTCGACGAGATCACCGAAATGCAGACCCAGGTGCTGCGCTGTAAGTCCATCGTCAGCGGTATTTTGCTTTCCGCCGGTGAAGCGCGGGGTGAGTCCTCGGAAGAAACCACCGTGCACGCTTTCCTGGACGAGCTGGTGGAAGAGTGGCGGGCCACCCGTCCGGTGACCGGATTCGATTACCACAACGCCTTTGGCGAGGATATGGACATCGTTTCCGATTCGGCGCTCAAGCAAAGCCTGTGCAATGTATTGGATAATGCCCTGGAGGCCTCCCGCGACTGGGTGGGCCTGCAGGTGAGCCGTGACGGCGAATCCCTGATACTGACCGTTCTGGACCGGGGGCCGGGCTTCAGCGAGGACATGCTTGGCCGTATCGGCCGGCCCTATCAATCCACCAAGGGGCGGCCCGGCAGCGGTTTGGGGCTGTTCCTGGTGGTCAATGTAGCGCGTACGCTGGGGGGTAACCTCACCGCCCGTAACCGGCCGCACAAAGGTGCCGAAGTAACGCTGACGTTGCCGCTATCGGCGATTACCCTGGAGGAAGAGCATGGTGAACGAGCATAACCAGCATGACGACAGCGCGGACACCCTGTTGATTGTCGAGGATGATGCCCCGTTCGCCCGCACCCTGGCCCGCTCTTTCGAGCGCCGCGGGTACGCGGTGATCAGTGCCGATGGCATGGAATCGATGATGGTCCTGCTGGAGACCCATTCGCCCCGCTACGCGGTGGTGGACCTCAAGCTGAAAGGGGAGGCCACCGGCCTGTCCTGCGTCCAGACCTTGCACGCCCACGACGAGGACATGCTGATTGTGGTGCTCACCGGCTACGCCAGCATCGCCACCGCGGTGGAAGCGGTGAAGCTGGGCGCCTGCCACTATCTCGCCAAGCCGTCCAATACCGACGATATCGAAGCCGCGTTTCATCGTGCCGACGGCAGCACCGAGGTGGAAGTGGTGGGACGTCCGACCTCGATCAAGACCCTCGAGTGGGAGCGCATCCACGAAACCCTGGCGGAAACCGGTTTCAACATTTCCGAAACCGCGCGCCGGCTCGGCATGCATCGCCGCACCCTGGCCCGCAAGCTGGGCAAACAGCAGGTGAAGTGAAGGGCGGGCGCGGGAAGAATCGCGGTCCGTGGACGATTGGTGTCCCACAATTCGCTTGCAGGCAAGCTCCCACAGCGGCTTCGTAGTCCCCCATGGGAAGCGGCTTTAGCCGCGAATAGCGTGTTAGCGTGCCGGCGTGTTGCGTGTAAGCGGGCTGCGTGTTGCGCCCCGGCCCGTCACGCCCTAGAATCCAGACTCAACGAAAAAGCCGAAGGAAAGCCGGTGAACCGCACCGACCTCCAAATCAAGTTCCTGCCCCGCTCCGTCGCCGCCTGGCGATGGTGACGCTCTTCGCTTGCCGCTTCTTCTGCCGATAGCGGCACCCCTCGCGTTTTATTTCCGTCTACAATCTGTCGTCTGTATCAAGACCGGGGACCACCATGTCACCACGAAATCTGGATGAGTATGCCCGCCAGGGTTACACCCGCGTACCGGTGGTACGTGAAGTGCTGGCGGATCTGGACACGCCGCTGTCCGCCTATCGCAAACTGGCCGCCGGGCCCTACAGCTACCTGTTCGAGTCCGTGCAGGGCGGGGAGCGCTGGGGGCGCTACTCCATGATCGGCCTGCCGGCGGCGGAGGTGATCCGCATCCACGGCCAGCGCATTCTGATTACCGATGCCGACGGCGAGCGCCAGTTGGACGTGCCGGATCCGATCGCCTGGATCGAGGCCTACCGGCAGGAATACAACACCCCGGAGATCCCCGGCCTGCCCCGTTTCAACGGTGGTCTGGTGGGCTACTTCGGCTACGACAGCGTGCGCTACTTCGAGCCGCGTCTGGGACCGGCGCCGGGGGAGGATGTGCTCGGCGTACCGGATATCCTGCTGATGCGCTCCGAGGAAGTGGTGGTGTTCGATAACCTGCGCGGCAGCCTGTTCCTGATCGTGCAGGTGGATCCGGCGGACAGCCACGCCGAGGGGCGGGCGTTGCGCCGTCTGGACGAGCTGGAGGCGAAGCTGCGGGCGCCGTTGCCCGAGCCCGGCCACCATCGCTATGGCGAACCGGTGGGGGAAGAGGATTTCGTCTCCGAATTTCCCCGCGACCGGCATGGCCAGGCGGTGGATACGATCCGTGAGTACATCCTGGCGGGGGATGTGATGCAGGTGGTGCCGGCCCAGCGCATGAGCTGTGAATTCCCGGCGCCGGCCATGGACCTGTACCGCGCCTTGCGCTATCTCAATCCTTCCCCGTACATGTTCTATCTGGACCTGGAAGACTTCCACATCGCCGGCTCCTCGCCGGAAATTCTCACCCGGGTCGAGGGCGACACCGTCACCGTGCGCCCCATAGCGGGTACCCGTAAACGCGGTGAAACGCCGGAGCGGGACCAGGAACTGGAAGAGGAACTGCTGGCGGATCCAAAGGAGTTGGCTGAACACCTGATGCTGATCGATCTGGGCCGCAACGATGTTGGCCGGGTGGCCAGGCCGGGGGAAGTAAAGCTGACCGAGAAAATGGCGGTGGAGCGCTATTCCCACGTGATGCATATCGTCTCCAATGTGGAAGGCAAACTGCGGCCGGAACTGGGGCCTTTGGACGTGCTGCGGGCCACTTTTCCCGCCGGCACCCTGAGTGGCGCGCCGAAGATCCGTGCCATGGAAATCATCGACGAACTGGAACCCACCAAGCGCGGAGTCTACGGCGGCGCGGTGGGTTATATCGGCTTCGACGGCGACATGGACATGGCGATCGCCATTCGCACCGCGGTGGTCAAGGATGGCCGGCTTTACGTGCAGGCCGGTGGCGGTGTGGTGGCGGATTCCCAGCCCGATCTGGAATGGAAAGAGACCATGAACAAGGCCCGCGCCGTATTCCGTGCGGTGAACATGGCCCTGGGCGGGCTTAATCTGGACGAGGGGGAACGCTGATGCGGGTCTTGATGATCGATAACTACGACAGCTTCACCTATAACCTGGTGCAATACCTGCAGGAGCTGGGGGCCGAGGTGCTGGTGCATCGTAATGACCAGATTGATCTGGCCGGTATGGAGGCGGTGGGCGCCGATCGGCTGATGATCTCGCCGGGGCCCTGCTCGCCCAACGAGGCCGGTATTTCCGTGGAGGCGATTCGTCATTTCGCCGGCAAGTTGCCGATTCTCGGGGTTTGTCTGGGGCATCAGTCCCTGGGGCAGGCGTTCGGTGGCGAGGTGGTGCGGGCCGGGCACGTGATGCACGGCAAGACCTCTTCGGTGCACCATACCGGTCAGGGTGTATTCGCGGGGTTGCCCAGCCCGTTCACCGCCACTCGTTATCATTCCCTGGTGGTGGCCCGGGAAACGCTGCCCGAGTGTTTTGAAATCACCGCCTGGACCGAGAATCAGCAGGGCGAAATGGAAGAAATCATGGGCATGCGGCATAAGGAGCTGCCTCTGGAAGGGGTGCAGTTCCATCCAGAGTCAATTCTGACCGAGCATGGCCACGCCATGTTGAAGAACTTTCTCAAGCACGGGGGGCAATGAGCATGAATATTCAGGACGCGCTGGCGCGGGTGGTGGACCACATCGATCTGTCCACCGAGGAAATGCGGGATGTGATGCGCGAGATCATGACCGGCGGCGCCACCGACGCTCAGATCGGCGGCTTCCTGGTGGGGTTGCGGATGAAGAGCGAATCCCTGGACGAGATCACCGGTGCCGCCATGGTGATGCGCGAGCTGGTGAAACCGGTGACCATCGAGAACCGCCGCCATCTGGTGGATATCGTCGGCACCGGGGGTGACGGCGCCAATCTGTTCAACGTTTCCTCCGCCAGTGCCTTCGTTGCCGCCGCCGCCGGCTGCCGGGTGGCCAAGCATGGCGGCCGTTCGGTCAGTTCCAAAAGTGGCTCCGCGGACCTGCTGGAGGCCGCCGGTGTGGATCTGGACCTGACCCCGGAGCAGGTGGCCCAGTGTGTGGACACAGTGGGGGTGGGGTTCATGTTCGCGCCCGGCCATCACAGCGCCATGAAATACGCCATCGGCCCGCGCAAGGAATTGGGCATGCGCACGCTGTTCAATATTCTCGGCCCGATGACCAATCCCGCCGCCGTCCAGCGGCTGGTGGTCGGCGTCTTCTCCGACCGGCTTTGCCGGCCCATGGCCGAAGTCATGGGGCGCCTGGGCGCGGAGCACGTCATGGTGGTGCATGGCCACGACGGCCTGGACGAGATTACCCTGGCGGGGCGCACTCACGTGGCGGAATTCCGGGATGGTGAGGTACGGGAGTTCCAGATTACGCCGGAAGACGTGGGCATCGAGTCCGATTCCCTGGTGGGGCTGGACGTGACGGATCCCAAGGCGTCACTGGCGTTGATCCGCGATGCGTTCGGCAAACGTGCCGGGTCGGTGGCGGCCAAGGCCGCGGACATGGTGGCCCTGAACGCCGGCGCGGCGATCTATGTGTCCGGGGTAACCCGCACACTGGCGGAAGGCGTGCGGATGGCGGATGATTTGATTCATAACGGCGAGGCCGCCGAACGCATGCGGGAATTGGCCCAGTTTTGCCGGGCCTTGAAAGCGGCGGATTGAACAGGATTTAACAGTCGGCTCTTTGAACATCCCCCGCCGGAAGCGTTCTAATGAGAGTGGATTCACCACCCTTGATAAAGAAAACGGGCCGGCGGACGGCCCACGCAGACAGCCAGGAGCGCCCATGAGCAACGGCACCATTCTTGATCGTATCATCGAACGTAAAGAGCAGGAGATCGCCGACGGCAAGCGCCGTTACAGCATGGGGGATCTGCGGGCGCTGGCGGAGAATCAGCGGCGGGCGAGAGGTTTCCATCGAAAGCTGTATGATCGCGTGGCCGAGGGCAAGCCGGCGGTGATCGCGGAGATCAAGAAAGCCTCTCCCAGCAAAGGGGTCATTCGTGAGGACTTCGACCCGGTGGATATCGCCCGGCGCTATGAGGAAAACGGCGCCGCCTGCCTGTCCGTGCTCACCGATCAGGAGTTCTTCCAGGGGCATGAAGACTATCTGCGCGCCGCCCGTAACGCGGTGTCGCTGCCGGTGCTGCGCAAGGATTTCATCGTTGATCCCTGGCAGGTGTTCGAAACCCGGGCCATGGGGGCGGACGCCATTCTGCTGATCGTGGCGGCGCTGTCCGATGCGCAGATGGATGAGCTCTACCACGCCGCCCAGCAGGCCGGCTGTGATGTGCTGGTGGAAGTGCACTCCGCCGAGGAGCTGGAACGGGCGATGAAGCTGAACGTGGAGGTGGTGGGCATCAACAACCGCGATCTGCGCACCTTCGAAACCCGCCTGGACACCACTCTGGAACTGGCGCCGCAAGTGCCCGCCGATCACCTGGTGGTCACCGAGAGCGGCATCCACACCCGCGCCGACGTGCGCCTGATGCGTGACAACGGCATCCACGGCTTCCTGGTCGGCGAGGCCTTCATGCGCGAGGAAGACCCCGGCGCGGCGCTGAAGAAACTGTTCTTTTAGTTGACAGTGGATAGTTGACAGTTGACAGCGAAAACCTGAAAACAGACCAAAAACAAAAGGCCGCACCCAACACTGGGACGCGGCCTCTTTCGTTGCTGCTCACGCGGATCTGATCCGCGCCGCTGTCAACTGTCCACTATCAACTGTCAACTTGGCACGCGTTCAGCGCGTGCCATACACCACCATGGTCTTGCCCTTCACGGATACCAGGCCCTGCTCTTCCAGATTCTTCAGGACCCGGCCGACCATCTCGCGGGAGCAGCCGACGATACGGCCGATCTCCTGGCGGGTGACCTTGATCTGCATGCCATCGGGGTGGGTCATGGCGTCGGGCTGCTTGCACAGGTCCAGCAGGGTGCCGGCGACCCGGCCGGTGACGTCAAGGAACGCCAGGTCGCCCACCTTGCGGGTGGTGGCGCGCAGACGGCCGGCCAGTTGCGCCGATACGGCGAACAGAATGTCGGCGTCTTCCCGGGTCAACTGACGGAATTTGGCGTAGCTCACCTCGGCCACTTCGCACTCGGTTTTCGCTTTCACCCAGGCGGAACGGGAAGGGTCGCTCTCGAACAGGCCCATTTCACCGAAGAAGTCTCCTTCGTTGAGGTAGGCCATGATCATTTCGCGACCGTCGTCGTCCTCGATCATCACCGTGACCGAGCCACGGAGAATGTAATAAAGGGCGTCGGACTCATCGCCAGCGTAAATAATGGTGCTCTTCGCCGGATACCGCCGACGGTGGCAGTTGGCCAGAAAGTGGTCCAGATTGGGAATAATCTTGTTGCCGTCGCTCATGGGGTCTCTGCTTAAGCCAGAAGAATGTCTTAGCCGATTAAGCTCAAGGATATTGCCTGTTTTTCACATCGCTGCCAAGGGCGGGAGCCCGCGAGAGCGCAAAGGGGTGACGCCGGTCCGCTGTCGGGGCGCCCCGGAGGCGGCAAACCAGGCTCTAAGGGTATGGTCGCGGGGCCGCTCTGTGGTAATCTGCGCGCCCATTTGGGGGCGGGCCCGGCGGGCCGCTCCGGTGCCGAGCAGGAGTAGGTGATGAAAGCTGTGGTTGAATGGCAGGGCGAAGCCTGTTTCCAGGCGGAATCCGGTTCCGGTCACACCATCCTTATGGACGGTCCGCCCGATCATGGCGGCCAGAATCGCGGTGCGCGCCCGATGGAAACCCTGCTGATGAGCGTTGGCGGCTGTTCCGCGTTCGATGTGGTGCATATTCTGCGCAAATCCCGTCAGAACGTGACAGGCTGCCGCTGTGAGCTGAGCGCGGAGCGGGCGGAGGACGAAGTTCCCGCCGTATTCACCAAAATTCATTTGCACTTCGTGGTATCCGGCGAGGATCTCAAGGAGGCGCAGGTGAAACGGGCAGTGTCATTGTCGGCGGAGAAGTACTGCTCCGCGTCGATCATGCTCACCCGTGGTGGTGTGGAAGTCACCCACAGCTATACCATCGAAGCCTGAGCGGATACCCTTCGCCAAGGCGGCGAGGTGCCGGCCGGACCTGGGCCGGCACCAAAAAACCTGCGGATTCCCGGTGCGGTCAACCGTATCCGGGGTTGAGTGAGAGTTAACCACGGGCGGTGACGACCGCCAACGGGGAAATGCGGTGGTAAAAGATCCCAATCCCAAGATTTCGGTGCATGGTTTCAATAACCTGACCAAGTCGCTCAGCTTCAATATTTTCGACATCGCCTACGCGAAGACCGAGCAGCACCGCAAGGAGTACATCGAGTACATCGATGAGCTTTACAATGCAGAGCGGTTGACTGAAATCCTCACCAACGTGACGCGCATCATTGGCGCCAACGTCCTCAACGTGGCCCGCCAGGACTACGATCCGCAGGGTGCCAGTGTGACCATGCTGATCGCGGAACACGAAACCCCGCCGAGCGGCACCGACTGGGACGAAGAAGCGCCCGGTCCGCTGCCGGACACGGTGGTGGCGCACCTGGACAAGAGCCATGTGACCGTTCACACCTATCCGGAATCCCATCCGGACAACGGTATTTCCACCTTCCGGGTGGATGTGGATGTGTCCACCTGTGGCGTGATCTCGCCGCTGAGGGCGCTGAACTACCTGATCCACAGCTTCGACTCCGATATCGTCACCATCGATTATCGGGTCCGCGGCATGACCCGGGACCTGGACGGCACCAAGCATTACATCGATCACGACATCACCTCGATCCAGAACTTCCTGGTCGAGGACACGCAGAACGCCTACCAGATGATCGACGTCAACGTGTACCAGGAGAACATCTTCCACACCAAGATGCTGCTCAAGGACTTTGACATCGAAAACTACCTGTTCGGCGCCGGCAGCGACGAATTCGACGACGCCGAACTGGTGGAGATCAAGGAACGCCTGCAGACCGAAATGCTGGAGATTTTCTACAGCCGGAACATGTAAGAAAAGGGCAGTTGACAGTTGATAGTGGACAGTTGACGGCGCCGCGGACCAGGTCTGCGTGAACGGAAACGAAAGAGGCCGCGTCCAGGTGTTGGGCGCGGCCTCTTTGCTTTTGGTCTGCTTTTAGTTTTCGCTGTCAACTGTCCACTATCAACTGTCAACTGTATTCACTAGATCCTGTAGGTGGTGAATGTCATCACCTTGCTCATCAGGGTCATGGCGCGGCGGATTGGGGAGGGGAGGGGGGCGCCGCCGGCGTCCTCGGCGGTGACGGCGTGTTTCAGTTCGTCCTCGCGCATCTGCTCGAGAATGGCGCGGGTGCGGTGATCACCGGCGGGCAGTTCGGACAGATGCCGCTCCAGATGGCGTACCACCTGATGCTCGGTTTCCGAGACAAAGCCCAGGCTCCAGCGGTCTCCGGCCAGCCCTGCGCCGGCGCCGAGGGTGTAGCTCATGGCATAGAACAGCGGATTCAAACGGCTGGGCACGCTGCCCAGTTCACGGATACGGTCCTCGCACCAGGCCAGATGGTCTTCTTCCTCCCGGGCGGCTTCTTCCATGGCATGGCGTACGTGGGGCAAGGTGGCGGTGCTGGCCTGGCCCTGGTACAGCGCCTGGGCGCAGACCTCGCCGGTGTGGTTGATGCGCATCAGGCCGGCGATATGGCGCTGCTGCCGGGCGTCCAGGAGGGCGCTCCGGTTCTTGATGGCGGCTTCGTCGTCGCCGGGTTGGGCGGCGGGCTGCCGGGAGGCCCGGGTGGACCCGGGAGTGAGGGTACGCAGCGCGTTGTCCACGCGGCTGAGCAATTGGTCCACTGGCGTCAGGTGACGACCCGTCATCACGACTTCTCCACGATGCTCACGGGGCGGATGGTAAGCCGGCCCTGCCGATGTCCGTGGCGGACGCCGGTATGGCCGGGCCGATAGTGTAGCAGGCAACACTCGCCATCGTCGCGGCGGCCCGCCTTGAGTGGGTCAGGATTCTTCCCCGGACTCCTCGACCTGGCCGCGCCGGGTAAACCGGATCAGCACGTCACGAAGCACATTCAGTTCCACCGGTTTGGGAATGTGGGCGTTCATGCCGGAGGCCAGGCTGCGTTCCCGGTGTTCGCGCAGGATATGGGCGGTAAGGGCGACGATGGGCACCGCCACCAAACCGTTTTCCCGCTCGTGGGCACGAATCCGCCGGGTGGCCTCGAACCCGTCCAGCTCCGGCATTTCGCAATCCATCAGGATCAGGTCATAACGCTTCTGGGTGGCGCGGTTGAGGGCTTCCAGGCCGTTGGCGGCCATCTCCGGAGTAATGCCCAGTTTGTTGAGCATGCCGCGGATGACTTTCTGGCTCAGCTTGTGGTCCTCGACCACCAGCACCTGCAGCCCGGGGTCCGGGCTCTCGTTGCGCTGGCGGGGCGCCGAGGGCCGCTGCAAGCCCAGTTCCTCGCTCAGTACCTGTTTGAGGCGCGGCGCCGACACCGGTTTGGTCAGCACCCGGTGAATACTGACGTTACGTGCGTCCACATCGGTGGGGGAACTGCTGATGCCGGTGAGCATGATCAACACCGGCGAGTGGGTGATGACCGGATCCTCGTGGATCCGTGCCGCCAACTGCACTCCGGTCATGCCGGGCATCTGGTGATCCAGCAGCACCACATCGTAGGGCTCGTTGATATTGGCCTGAGTGCGCAACGAGGCCAGGGCTTCGCGTGGATCGTTGCTGGCGGTGACGCGCATGCCCCAGCTCAGGGCCAGATGGCGGATCACCCGGGTCACGGTGGTGGAATCATCCACCACCAGCATGCTGCGACCCAGCAGGGGGACCCGGTCCGCCGGGTTGTCGGGGGCCGGATTATCCAGCGCCGACAACGGCACGATGAACCAGTAGGCCGGGTCCTGGTTGTGCCCATCGCGGTGGCCACAGCGGCCACTCATGGCTTCCACCAGTTGCTCGGCGATGGCCAGGTTCAGCGTGCTGCTGTCCTGGCGGGCACCGTTTTCCCGCAGATCGTGCAGGGTGCCGGCGCGCAGAGCGGTACCGGAGAATTCAAAGCGCACCTGACCGGCCTGGCCGGTGGGTTCCAGCGACACATCGATGATCAGTTCGCCGTGCTGGGCCTGGCGGATGAAAGCGCCAATCAGGTTGGTCAGCACCTGGCGCAGGCGTCCGGGATCCCCCTCCATGCGCGCCGGCACATTGGTGTGCACGTGGGTGATCAGTTCCACCTGCTTTTCCTCGGCCCGTTCGCGGAACAGGTCCACGGCGTCCACCAGCAGCTCGTGTACATCCAGGGCCTCATGGCTGATCTCGGCGCCGGATGTCGACAACTGGGAGTACTCCAGCACATCGTTGATGATCTTCAACAGGCTTTCGCCGGCGTTGTGGATGGCGCTGACGCATTCCTTCTGGTTGGGCGTTAGCGGGGTATCGTCAAGCAGTTCCGCCATGCCGAGAATGCCGCTGAGCGGGGTGCGGGCATCATGCCCCATGCGCGCCAGGGTTTCGCGCCGGGTGGTTTCGACGGTCTCGGCGACGGCTTGATTGCGCAGCTGCTCCGCCTTGAGACGCTGGCGGCGCTGATGCTGCAGACGCAAACCGGCGGTCTGCAACGTGCCCGCCACGGTGAACACCAGAAGGAGGGTCAGGGGCACGTCCAGGCCGGTATGCAGCAGGCCCAGGGTGACCAGGCACAAAATGGCCACCGGTACCCCCACCAGGATGCTGGTGAAGAAGAACAGGGCGCCGGCGGGGACTTCCCGATGCCAGGCCTGATAGCCGAGCGCGACCAGACAGGGGACGGTGAGCAGCACAAGTATGCAACACAGTCCCATCGCCGCGGGTGATGGCAGTATCAGCAGCAAAGGGATCTGAACCAGGGCCAGAGCGCCCAGCACCAGCAGGATGTAATGCAGGGCCGGGCTGTGCTGGCGGCTGTCGACGAAGGTGCGCCCGGCGCCGCAGGCGGCGAACAGAGCCCCGGAAAGCAGGGTCAGGCGCAGCGGGTGATCCCAACTGCTGAGATCGTCCAGATGGCCCAGGAAGCCGCTGCCGATGATGATCAGGCCGATGACACAGAATCCGAACAGGGCATGGTAGCCGTGGCTGGTGGCGGAACGCATGAACGCCAGGGCCAGATGGTAAAGGGACATGGCCAGCAACATACCGATCAACAACCAGTAGACGCCGTACAGCGGGTTGTCTCCGAGCGCCTTCTGCATGGTGGTGAGCGTCAATGCATAGACCAGTTCACCATGAGGATTCACCCGCCAATAGAACACTTGGGGCTGGCCCAGCGGCAGGTCGAGCACCTGGATCGGGTAGCGGTGAACAAAGGACTCATCCGGCAGTGGCGTACGATAACGGGTGGTGCCGGGTGGGCCATCGGGAAGGTAGAACTGGCTGTCCTGGTAGGCGCGAGGGGCCATCACCAGCGCGAAACGCTGCTGGTCGGACAGCTCATTGTGGATGGAAATGCGAATCCACCAGTCGTGGTTGCTCAGCCCGAGCCGTTCGACGAAACGGGATGCCGGCTGGAAACGGTGGTCCAGGCCGCCGCTGGCCACGTCCTCCAGGGAATAGACGTTGTCCGGGTCGGGCAGGTATTCGGAATAGATGGTGATGCGGGCGTCGTCCGGCTCACTGTTGATCACGAACGGCGGCGGGGGAGCCGCCCAGGCGCGACCGGCGACCAACCAGAGCAGGCCGAAGATCAGCGGCAGCCACCGCGCTGGTGTGTTATTCCGTGGCCAAAACGTCCTTGGTGGCATCATCCGTCGTCGTTTCCCGATCCAGCACATACGCATCCAGGCCGGCTTCGGAAAGGATATAGGCTCCCAACTCGCTGCGTCGACCGGCGGAACACAGTATATAAGTGAAATCCCGCTCCAGGGCGGGGGCTTTTTGTCTCAGTTCGCCCAATGGAATGTTGCGGGCTCCGGGTGTCCGGTCGTGCCGGAACTCCGCCGCCAGCCGCACATCGAGCAAAATACAGGCGTGATCACCGTCGCGAACCATCTCGTTGAGGGTATCCTCATTCAAATGGCGGATCACCGAGGCCTGCAGAATTTCCTGGAAATCATCCTGCCCCAGGCACATCAATACGCCATCGCTGGTCATGGTGACGGTGGCGTTGCGCGGCTGGTCGCTGATCAGCGCATCTTCGCCGAAAAAACGGCCCGGTCCCAGTGTGGCCAGGGTCTCGGCGCCGCGCCCCTGGCCGCGGGTGACCATGGCCTGGCCCTGCTTGAGTACATAGAAGGTGTCGCCGGCATCCCCTTCGCGGACCACGGTGGTGCCCATCTCCACCTCCCGGGGCTGGAACTTCATGAACAGCGTATGCAGTGTGGCCGGCGCGATGCGGGCGAACAGGCCGGAAGCCAGCAGCGCGTCGGTCCAGTCCCGTTGCTCGTCCTGTCCTGGCGGCGGTAGCAAATCAACCGCACCGGTCCAGGCCATCAACAAATCCAGCTTGTCCCGATCCAGGGTGTAAAGGGTGGCGTCGGTACGGGTGATGGCGTTGACGGTGTGAGGCGCGTAGTTGTCCAGGGCAAGATAGTTTTCGTCATCGGTGGCGCAGAAGGGCCGCACGCTGAAACCGGCATCGATCAGATCCAGCTCACCATCCACCAGGAAGTAGGCCTTGTCACTGTGCTGACCCCGTTTGAACACCATCCGGCCGGGCGGCAGGTTCAGCACTGCCAACTGGCCCTGGATGGCGTGCAGGTGGGTATGGCCGAGGCTGTCGAACGGAATAAACTCGGCGAGCCGGGACGGATCCGGCGTGGCGATGGACATACTTCCCCCTTGAACAAATGCACGGCATCAAAGGCGGCCGTGGACGGAACACCGGGCGACGATCATTGTGATTTTGGCGAGACGGTGGGGCGCCTCGAAGCGTCGCGCGTTTCAACGGATGATAGCGGCTACTCCAAGTATTTTCCCGCCGTGCCGCACGGTGGGCCGCGGTTTTGTGATAAGGGTCCTTCGGCAGGCAGCGGGTCAGGCGGTCAGTGCCATCAACAGGGTGCCGCCGCCGGACAGCATCAGCAAGACAAAGATGCCGCGACGCAGGGTGCGCTCACTGACCGGCGGCGGGAAGCGGTTGCCGACCCAGGCCATCACCGCCACCACCGGCAGCGACAGCAGGCCGATCTTGACCACATCCAGGGTCAGATCGCCGTGCAGTCCGACCACCACCAGGCGCCCCAGTGAAGCCAGCGAGAACAGGGTCAGCAGGGTGATGCGGATGGTCTGGACCGGGATCGGCTGGCGATAGAGCTGATAGACGATGGGCGGACCGCTGACGCTGAACAGGCCGCCAAAGAACCCGCCCAGGAAGCCGGTGCCGACAAAGGCGGCCGGCGAGGAACGCCGTGGCAGCGGATCGGGGCGGCACACCAGCACCAGGCCGGCGGCGATGATGACGGCGCCGAGCAGGGCCTTGAGCAGGTTCTGGGCGTTGCTGTTGAGATAGCCGAGCAGCAGCACGCCGATGACCATGGCCGGCACCAGGCCGATCAGGCTCTGCGCGACGATACGGCCATCCGCCTTTCTGAGCTGGGGCACCACCACCACCGCGCCCAGGGCCAGATTCATGATGTTCAGCGCGGTGGCGGTGGCGGGGATCGAGCCAAGATGGAGCAGGGTCACGGCGGCCAGCAAGAAGATGCCGAGAGCAAAACCGGTGACGGCCTGAATATAGGTACCGATGGCAACGGCCAGCAGAAACAACGGCAGCGATTCAGGCATGGAACTCCCTGCGTGGACTGACGGCGGCCGGTCAGGCCGCCGGGGTAATCGGCAGGGAAGCTAGCTCTGTTCCCGCGCCACGGCGCGATAGCCGATATCAGTACGATGGTAGGCGTCTTTCCAGGAAATCCTGGCCACGCCCTGGTAAGCGTTGCGTTGCGCCTCGGCCACGCTGTCGCCCAGGGCGGTGACGCAGAGTACCCGCCCACCGTTGGTGACCACCTGGCCGTCCTGCTCGCGGGTGCCGGCGTGGAACACTTTGACCAGATCGGAATCGGCCTGGTCCAGTCCCTCGATGGCGTCCCCTTTGCCGTAGTCGTCCGGGTAGCCGCCGGCGGCCAGCACCACGCCGAGCGCCGGGCGCGGATCCCATTGGGCTTCCACCTGATCCAGACGGCGATCCAGAGCCGCCTGGCAGAGCCCGGCCAGGTCCGATTGCAGACGCATCATGATCGGCTGGGTTTCCGGGTCGCCAAAACGGCAGTTGTACTCGATCACCTTGGGCTGGCCGGCGGCGTCGATCATCAAGCCGGCATACAGGAAGCCGGTATAGGGCATGCCTTCCGCGGCCATGCCGGCCACGGTGGGGCGGATCACCTGATCCATGATGCGCTGGTGCACGTCGTCGCTGACCACCGGCGCCGGTGAATAAGCGCCCATGCCGCCGGTATTGGGGCCGGTGTCGCCGTCGCCCACCCGTTTGTGGTCCTGGCTGGTGGCCATGGGCAGGATGTGCTCGCCGTCGGCCATGACGATGAAGCTGGCTTCCTCGCCGTCGAGGAACTCTTCCACCACCACGCGGTGGCCGGCGTCACCGAAACGGTTGCCAGCGAGCATGTCGCGTACCGCGTCTTCCGCCTCTTGCAGCGTCATGGCGACGATCACGCCTTTACCGGCGGCCAGGCCGTCGGCCTTGATCACGATCGGCGCGCCCTGCTCGCGAACGTAAGCCAGGGCTTCGTCCACATCGGTGAAGTTGCCGTAAGCGGCGGTGGGGATCTGGTGGCGGGCGAGGAAATCCTTGGTGAAGGCCTTGGAGCCTTCCAACTGGGCCGCGGCCTTGCCCGGGCCGAAGCAGCGCAGGCCGCGCTCCTGGAAGTAATCCACCACGCCTTCCACCAGCGGTGCTTCCGGACCGACGATGGTCAGAGCCACCTGCTCGCGCTCGGCCAGGTCAGCCAGGGCTGGCAGATCGAGCACGTCCACCGCCACGTTTTCCAGCTTGGCTTCGCGGGCGGTGCCGGCATTGCCTGGCGCCACCAGCACTTTTTCCACGTGCTCCGCCTGGGCCACTTTCCAGGCCAGGGCGTGTTCGCGGCCGCCGGAACCGATGATCAGAACTTTCATCCGTGTGTCTCCGTTGCTGGCCGGTTAATGGCGGAAGTGGCGCATGCCGGTGAAGACCATGGCCATGTCCGCCTCGTCGGCGGCGGCGATGACTTCCTCGTCGCGGATCGATCCGCCCGGCTGAATCACACAGCGGATACCGTTCTCGGCGGCGTTGTCGATGCCGTCGCGGAACGGGAAGAAGGCGTCGGACGCCATCACCGAGCCTTTCACTTCCAGGCCGGCGTGTTCGGCCTTGATGGCGGCGATGCGGGCGGAGTTGACCCGGCTCATCTGGCCGGCGCCAACGCCCACGGTTTGCCGGTCCTTGGCGTAGACGATGGCGTTGGATTTGACGAACTTGGCCACCTTCCAGGCGAAGATCAGGTCGTGCATCTCGGCTTCCGTCGGCGCCCGCTTGGTGACCACTTTCAGATCGCCCTCGGTGATCATGCCGACGTCCCGGTCCTGCACCAGCAGGCCACCGTTGACCCGCTTGTAGTCCAGTCCGGCGAGAGCGCCCGTGGCGGGGTTGTTAAGAGCTCCGCTGATCTCGCCGCATTCCAGCACGCGAACGTTTTTCTTGGCGCCGGTGACCGCCAGGGCTTCCTGGCTGACCTTCGGTGCGATGATCACTTCCACGAACTGACGGTCGACGATCGCCCTGGCGGTGTCCGCGTCCAGTTCACGGTTGAACGCGATGATGCCGCCGAAGGCGGATTCCGGATCGGTCTGGAACGCCAGCTCATAAGCCTTGCCAATGCCGTCCAGGCTCACCGACACGCCGCACGGGTTGGCGTGCTTGACGATCACGCAGGCCGGCTTGGTGAACGACTTGACGCATTCCAGCGCGGCATCGGTATCGGCGATGTTGTTGTAGCTCAGTTCCTTGCCCTGCAACTGGCGAGAGGTGGCCACGGACGCCTGGGCAGGTTGCCGCTCGGTGTAGAACGCCGCCTTCTGATGGGGGTTCTCGCCGTAGCGCATTTCCTGGGCCTTGACGAAATTCAGATTGATGGTGCGCGGGAAGTCCGCGCTGCCGTTGCCGACCCGGCGGCCAAAGTAGTTGGCGATGGCGCTGTCGTAGGCGGCGGTGTGCTCGAACGCCTTGATCGCCAGATCGAAGCGCAATTCATCGGACAGGGCGCCATTGTTGGCGCTCATGTCTTCCAGGACCCGCCCATAGTCGCCGGCGTCGGTGACGATGCCCACATGGGCATTGTTCTTGGCCGCGGAGCGCACCATGGTGGGGCCGCCGATATCGATGTTCTCGATGGCGTCTTCCAGGCTGCAATCCGGGTCGGCGACGGTCTGCTCGAAGGGGTAGAGGTTCACCACCACCAGATCAATGGGCTGGATGTCGTTATCCGCCATGACCTGATCATCCTGGCCGCGCCGGCCAAGGATGCCACCGTGCACTTTGGGGTGCAGGGTCTTCACCCGTCCGTCCATCATTTCCGGGAAGCCGGTGTAATCGGATACTTCGCGAACGGCGATGCCGGCCTCCTGGATGGCACGGAAAGTGCCGCCCGTGGAGAGCAGTTCCACGCCCCGGTCGGCCAGGGCCCGGGCGAAGTCGACAATACCGGTTTTATCGGAAACGCTGATCAGCGCGCGTTCTACCACCTTGCTCATGGGAGAGTCACCTTTGGTGACGCTTGCACGCCGACACGCTACACGCTTGCACGCCTGGTGTGGAGCGGAGCGGGGGTTGTCAGTTGCGTGCCAGCGTGTTGCGTGTTAGCGATACTCAATAAAAAAGGGCAGTCTGAACTGCCCTCGGCATTCTGGGTTATCCTTACAGCAAACCGTACTGCTTGAGTTTCTTACGCAGCGTCCCGCGGTTCAGGCCCAGTAGCTCAGCGGCCTTGGTCTGGTTGCCACGGGTGTATTCCAGGACTTTTTCCAGCAGCGGGATTTCCATCTCCGCCAGCACCATCTGGTACAGGTCGCTGACCGCTTCCCCATCCAGCTGATTGAAATAGTCGGTGATGGACCGTCGCACGCAGTTACGCAGTGTATCGTGGGTTTCGCTGCGGGCGAGAGTCAGATGCGGTTTACGCGATTCAGCGGTGTTCATTTCTGTCAGTGTCCGTGCAGTGACTGTCTTCATGGAAGAAAGGGTCATGCGGCCAATGCTCCGTCTTTGTTCCGGGCAGACACCCCGCCATAGCAACCGATGCGCAACCGGTCACTGCTGGCGCTGATCTGTTGGAAAAACTGCTTGATGGCCCGCCGTTGGTCGGTGGCCTTTTCCAGGTTGTTGAATCCGCGCCGGAAATGCTCCCCGCCCGGCAGATTCTGGGTGTACCAGCCCAGATGTTTGCGAGCGATGCGCACACCGGAATACGTGCCGTAGAAGTCATGCAAGTCACTCAAATGAGCGAGCACGCGAGCGCGTACTTCTTCCACCGATGGCGCCGGGGCTAAACGACCGTGCTCCAGGTAATGCACCGTATCCTGGAATATCCAGGGGTTACCCTGAGCAGCGCGGCCGATCATGATACCACCGGCACCAGTGCTTTGCAGTATCCGTTGCGCTTTTTGTGGGGAATCGATATCACCGTTGGCGATAACCGGGATCTCCACGGAGCGTGCCACCTCGCCAATAGTTTCGAATTCCGCTTCGCCATTGAAGCGGTCGGCGCGGGTGCGGCCGTGGATGGCCAGCGCCTGAATGCCGGACTGTTCGGCGATGCGGGCGATCAGTACCGCGTTGCGGTTGTCGCGGGTGGGGCCGGTGCGGATTTTCAGAGTGACCGGTACCGGCACGGCGGCCACCACCGATTGGAGAATCCGTGCCACCAGTTCCGGCTCGGACAGCAAAGCGGAACCGGCGGCCCGTTTGCAGACCTTTTTCGCCGGACAGCCCATATTGATGTCGATGATCTGGGCGCCCAGGTCCACATTGGCGCGGGCGGCTTCCGCCATCATGCGCGGATCGGCGCCGGCGATCTGCACCGAGATCGGGCCGGGCTCGCCGCTGTGATCAAGACGGCGCGACGATTTGGCCGACTGCCAGAGGCGGGTGTCCGAGGTCACCATTTCCGACACCACCAGACCGGCGCCCAGTTCCCGGCACAGCCGCCGGAACGGACGGTCCGTGACGCCGGCCATGGGGGCCAGGATCACCGGGTTGGGCAGGGCGTGGGGGCCGATGCGCATGATTGTCCTCGGTTGGACGCAGCAGGTTCACCGGGTGGAGACTCCGGCATGGGGGCGCCAATCATAGAGGCACCGGCGCCGGGAGAAAAGGCCGGTGCCGGGGTTCTGCGGGTCAGTGGGCATCGGAAAGCCGCGCCGCCGGTGTTTCCGCCGCCGGCAGCAGCCGCAGATGGTAGCTGACCGCCTTGCTCCCCGGGTCGACGATTTCCAGGGAAACGTGTACCGGTGTGCGGATCGGCATGGTCTCGGCGCCGGCCAGTTCCCCGCGCAGGTACTCGTCGGTATGGAAGCGCCGCCGGGCCACCGGTTTGCCTTGCAGGTCAATAAAGGTCAGTTCCAGCTCCGGAAACGGCTGCGGCCAGGACGCCTCATTGAACAGCAGAGCGTCCACCACCAGGGCATTGTCGAACCGTGGATGACTGCGCACTACCAGATTGGTGCCGCGCAGGCGGTTGGCATCCACCCTTGGCGGCAGGGTGCAACCGGCCACCGCACAGGCTTCGGCAAAAGCAGGACGCCAGCGCGGGTCCCGGCTCAGGGTGTCGAAATGGAAAATCAGATACTGGCCGGCCAGCACCGCCAGGGCCACCAGTGAAGCAGTTGCCCAACCGAGCAGCGCCAGCGGACCACGGCGGGGAGGGGTATCCCGTTCGCGGCGCGCCGCCGAACGGGCGGTGGCCGGGCCGTTGAGAAAGTCAAAGGCGTCGTCCATGGCCGCTTCCGCCTCGGCGCGGTCGGGTTCCGGCGTTGCGGGTGCGGCGTCGGCGGCTACTGGCTCCGGCTTCGGCTCGGGATCCGATTCCAGCTCCCGCAGCAGGGCCTCGGCCCAGGATTCATCGGTTTGTTCATGGGGATGGTTGCCCAACTCCAGATCCAGATCAGGGACCGGGTCTTCCTTTTCCAGGGACAGGAAGCTGTCGCTCAGTTGCAATTGGCCGCTGTCTTCCGCGCGGGCGTGAGCATGGTCATCAACGGCCGGAGCCGGTGCTTCCTCGGGCAGTGCCGCTGACCAGTCCGCCGCTGGTGGCCGCGTTTCTTCCCGCACCAGCGGCGGGCCTTCCAGAAAATGCTCAGTGGCTTGAAAGACCCGCAAGCAGGAGCCGCACCGCACCGCACCCTTGGCCTGGGCCAGATGCTCGTCGCTGATCTTGAATTGCGCCTCACAGTGTGGGCAGCGGGTCTTGTAAGGGCCGGTCATGCGCTGGCGATCCGTGGGTCGGATTTTTCGTGTAGTGACTGTGTAGGGAGTTTTACCGAATCATGGTGCCTCGCCGCAACTGTTATGCGGACAGCTTGCGAACCCCGTCCACTCTTACCCAGTCTCCGCGCTGCTCGATCGGCGACAGATCAAACCAGGGCCGATAGGCCCGCGCCACGGATTGGGCCTGCTCGGCGAGGATGCCCGATAACGCCAGCAGCGCCCCCGGTTTGCAATAGCTGGCCAGTGTCGGTGCCAACTCGATCAACGGTGCCGCCAGAATGTTGGCGACCAGAACGTCGCACTGGAAACCCGCCGGCACGGCGTCCGCCGGACACAGATCGAGCCGGTCGGCCACCCGGTTGGCTTCAGCGTTGGTGCGGCTGGCCAGCAGGGCTTGTTCATCGATGTCATTGCCCAGGGCCTGCCCGGCGCCAAGCAGCAACGCGGCGATGGACAGTACGCCGGAACCGCAGCCCACATCCAACACGCGTTTGCCGGCCAGCGGCGCCGCTTCCAGCCATTCCAGGCATAGCGCGGTGGTTTCATGGGTGCCGGTACCAAAGGCCAGGCCCGGATCCAGACGCAGGTTGACCGCCTCCGGATCCGGCGGCTCACACCAGGTGGGCACAATCCATAGCCGTTCACCGAAGCGCATCGGGGCAAAGTCGTCCATCCAGGCCCGCTCCCAGACCTGATCCTCAAGCCGCTCGATACGGTGATCCTGGGGCGTCAGGCCCAGCGCATCCAGACGTTGGAGAACTTTTTCCAGGTCGTCCTGGTCCGAGAACAGGGCGGTGACCACGGTGGCCCGCCACAGCGGCCGTGCGCCGGGCGGCGGTTCGAATACCGGTTGGTCGGCGCCGTCGGTCAGGGTCACCGCCACCGCGCCCAGGGTTTCCAATGCGTCTTGCAGGGCGTCCGCCTGTTGCGAGTCGGAAGCCAGATGTAGTTGTTGCCAGGTCATGACACCTCCATGGAGAAGCGGCAGTATAACGGCGCCGGGATAAAGTTTCTCCGTGACGGGCGTGAGCGTGACGGTTTTTCCACCGGCCGTTAAGGGGTACTATCCGGATTCGTCTATCGGACTGACTTGCCTATGACTGAAGATGCCGCCGAGTTGATATTGGTGCTGATGGTAATCGCCAGTGCCTTGCTGTATCAGTTCGCGATGCCGCGTTTGCGGCGTCCGCGTGCGCTGACGCGCCCCTCGCCGGATCTCGAGCAAATCATTCTGATCGGCATGATGTTCTGCACCATGGTGGTGATCCCTTTCCTGGATATGATGGTGCCCTGGTTCGAGTTCGCCGACATCGTGTTCATGGATGAGATGGCCTGGCTGGGGCTGCTGCTTGGCAGCGCCGCGGTCTGGCTGTTCTGGCGCGCCAAGGAGGATCTGGCCCGCTGCTCTCGACGGCCGGTGGAAAGCGGTGTTTATCGCTATCTACGCCATCCCGCCTGCGCCGCCATGCTGCTCTGGTCCCTGGCGCAATTGCTGCTGTTACAGAATTGGCTGGCTGGCCCCGCCGCGGCCTTGACCTTTACAATGGTTTACTTGCTGCAGTTGCCCAGGGAAGAGCAACGTATGCTGGAGCGATACGGCCATCGCTATCTGGATTATATGGCGCGCACTCCGGCGATTCTGCCGCACTTCTTTCGCAAATAAGGCTCGTAAATAAGGCTCGTAGGTGATCGCAAATAATCGTTCGCGATCATTGATTTCCCATATTTGCGCCCCCATTAGCGGTGGTCGCCTTTAAAGCGGTTCAGGAGCCGTTTTCCCATGATTCGGATTCATCCCCTCCGTCGTCAGCAGTTGGAGGACGTGATCAGCCATTCAGAAGTGGTCGAGCGCGACGGGCACGGCATCAAGGTGCTGCGTCTGCGCGACGGTCGCTACCTGAAATACTTCCGGCGCAAGCGTTTCTTCAATCGCGAATTGTTGTCCCCGGCGGCGGTACGTTTCGCCCGCCATGCCCGGCAACTGGCGCAACTGCGCATCCCCACCCTGGAGGTGGAAAGCCTGCACCGCATTCTCGGTGAGCCGCATACGGTGGCGGTGTACCAGCCGATGCCGGGCCTGACGCTGCGTCAGATGCTGGCTCGCGGGCAGGTGGACACCCAACTGATGTACCGGGTGGGCGTGTTTATCGCCCGGCTGCACCGGCTGGGTGTGTTTTTCCGTTCCGTGCATCCGGGCAACATCGTCATCGACGGTCTGCGCATTGGCCTGATCGATGTACTGGATATGAGGGTGCGGCCCTGGTCCATGTCTCGTTGGGCCCGGCGCCGTAACTGGCTGCACTTTCTGCGTTGCGAGGAAGATCGTCCGCATCTGCGCGATGATCTGGTGGAGGCGTTACTGGTGGGCTACCGGGATGCCGCCGACCTGCCGTCCCATGAGATCGGCGAGGTGGCGGAGCGGGTCCGGCATTTGCTGGGCTGAGGCATCGCGGCCCTTTCCATACAAAGAAAGGACCGCGATGTCTTAATGATTACCCAGTTTCTTTTCCAGGTGGTGGATATCCACGCCGCCTTCCTTGAACGCGGTGTCGCGGAAGATCTTGTCCCGGTGCAGGGCCACGTTGGTCTTGATGCCTTCCACCACGATCTCGTCCAGAGCGTTACGCATGCGGGCAAACGCCACGTCGCGGTTCTCGCCCCAGGTGATGATCTTGCCGATCAGTGAGTCGTAGTAGGGCGGTACGGTATAGCCGCCATAGACGTGAGAGTCCACCCGCACCCCATTGCCGCCCGGTGCATGGAAGTAGCTGATCTTGCCGGGGCTCGGGACGAAGGTGTTGGGATCCTCGGCATTGATCCGCACCTCGATGGCGTGACCGAGGAAGGTGATGTCTTCCTGCTGCAATGTCAGGCCTTCGCCGCCGGCGATACGCAACTGTTCCTTGACGATATCGACGCCGGTGATCATCTCACTGACCGGATGTTCCACCTGCACGCGGGTGTTCATCTCGATGAAGTAGAAGCCTTCGTTCTCGTACAGGAACTCAAAGGTCCCGGCGCCCCGGTAATTGATCTCCTTGCAGGCGTTGACGCAGCGTTGGGCCACTTCTTCCTTCAGGTGAGCCGGAATGTCGGGGGCCGGAGCCTCTTCCACCACCTTCTGGTGACGGCGCTGCAAGGAGCAGTCCCGGTCGCCGAGGTGTATGGCGTGGCCGGCGCCGTCGGAGAGCACCTGAATCTCCACATGGCGTGGCTTCTGCAGGAATTTCTCCATGTACACGGTGGCATCGCCGAAAGCGTTTTTCGCTTCGGAACGGGTCAGGGTCACCGCATTGAGCAATTGATCCGCATGTTCCACCACGCGCATGCCACGCCCGCCACCGCCGGCGGCGGCCTTGATGATGACCGGATAGCCAATCTGCTCGGCCATGGCCTGGGTGGCTTCCGGGTCATCACCCACCGGACCATTGGAGCCGGGGACGGTGGGGACGCCGGCTTTTTTCATCGCCTCGATGGCGGACACCTTGTTGCCCATCAGGCGGATGGTATCAGCGCGCGGTCCGATGAAGGTGAAGCCGGAACGTTCCACGCTTTCGGCGAAGTCGGCGTTTTCCGCCAGGAAGCCGTAACCGGGGTGAATGGCATCCGCGTCGGTCACTTCCGCCGCGCTGATGATGGCGGGGATGTTCAAATAGGAATCGGTGGACGGCGCCGGGCCGATACACACCGCTTCATCGGCGAGACGCACGTGCATCAGATCGCGGTCCGCCTTGGAGTACACCGCCACGGTACGGATGCCCATTTCCTTGCACGCGCGCAGCACGCGCAGGGCGATCTCGCCGCGGTTGGCAATGACGACTTTTTCCAGCATTTCGACCTCCGTTAAACGATGGAGAACAACGGCTGGTCGAATTCCACCGGTTCGCCGTCCTCGACCAGGATGGCATCAATAGTGCCGGATTTGTCCGCTTCGATCTGATTCATCATTTTCATCGCTTCGACGATGCACAGCACGTCGCCGGCGTTGACCTTCTGGCCCACCTGGGCAAATGGGGTGGCGCCGGGAGAGGAGGCCCGGTAGAACGTGCCCACCATGGGAGAACGCACCAGATGGCCGGCCGGGGAGGCCGGTTCCGGCTCGGCCGCCGGAGTGGCTTGCGGGGCTGCCGGAGCGGCCGCCACCGGGGCGACGGGGGCCGGCGCGGCGTTGCGCCAGCCGCCCCGGGTGATGCGTACGGATTCTTCGTTCTCGTGAATTTCCAGTTCTTCGATTCCGGATTCTTCCAGCAGCTCGATCAATTTCTTGATTTTTCGAATATCCATGTCCAGTCCTGTTGGGAGCTGTTGATGTTAAAAGGTCAGATGTCGTCGTCGGTGCCCAGACGGCGGATGGTCGCGTCCAGCGCCAATTGGTAACCGTCGGCGCCGAGACCACAGATCACTCCCTCGGCGATGTCCGAGAAATAAGAGTGATGGCGAAAGGTTTCGCGCCGGTGAATATTGGAAAGGTGCACCTCGATAAACGGGATGCTCACCGCCAGCAGAGCGTCTCTCAGCGCCACGCTGGTGTGAGTGAAGGCGGCCGGGTTGATCAGAATGAAGTCGACGCCTTCCCCGCGGGCGGCATGGATGCGCTCAATCAACTCGTATTCCGCATTGCTTTGCATATGCTGCAGATGATGGCCGGCCTTCCGGGCCCGGATCTGCAGGGCCTGGTCGATTTCCGCCAAATTAGTGGCACCGTATTTGTCCGGCTCGCGCTGGCCGAGCAGATTCAGGTTGGGTCCGTGCAGAACCAGAATGGTGGCCAAGATGGATACCCCTGAATGTGTCGTTATCTGCGGTGAACAGGAGGGAAAAACGGCATCAGGCCGGGGCTTTTCCCGAAGTTTGCAGTCTAGGGGGAATCGCCCGGCGAAAAAAGAACTTTACACTATTCGTTACATGTACCGATTCGCTTGTACGCAATCACGCAATCACGCAATCACGCAACACGCTTGCACGCTAAACCCGAAGTTTGATCGCCGGATCCAGCGATGACTACCTTCCCGAGCAATCCAACCTTTCCGTTTCACACCAGCCTGGCAAACATGGCGTGCAAGCGTGCCTGCGTGTTGCGTGCCAGCATCCGGGGCCCCGGATCAGCCCGATGTGACCGGCAAAACGGTCTGTTCCAGATGGCGGATGAAGCGCTCCGGTCTCATCTCGCCGAGCACGCGGGATTCCGGGACTTCCTCGCCAGCGGGGCTGAAGAACACCAGACTGGGCAGACCGAAGATGTTGTATTCGGTCATGATCGCCTGGTTTTCGCTGTTGATGTCGGTGATATCCACCCGATAAAGATCGAATCCCTTCATGGTGGTCAGCACATCCGGATGGCTCAGCGTGGTTTCTTCCAGCACCTTGCAGGCCACGCACCACTCGGCGAAGAAGTCCACCAGCACCGGCCGGCCGGCCCGGGAGGACTCCGCCAGGGCCTGACGCAGCGCCGCCTGACCGGTGAGGGTGCGCCAGGGGCCGTGGTCTTCCGTGGTCGCGGCGGGTTGCGCCGTGCCGGAAGTGGCGGTGGCCGGTGCCGCCGGTTGCTGCCAGTGGGCCAGCGGTTGCCATGGGTCGCGGGCGCCGGAGGCGGCGCCGATCAGCAAAATCACCCCGTACAGCGTCAGCACCAGGGCAAGGCCCCGTCGCAGACGGGAGCCGCCTTCTTTCACCGGTTCCAGGGCGCCCAGCTGGACGCCGTAAATGGCCAGCAACAGGCCGTACAGGGCCAGGGTCACCGGCGCCGGCACGATGCGGTCCAGCAGCCAAATGGCGACGCCGAGCATGACCACGCCGAAGAAGCGTTTGATCTCTTCCATCCACAGGCCGGCCCGGGGCAGCAAATGGCCGCCACCGGTGCCGAACAGAATCAACGGCACACCCATGCCAATGGACAGTGCGAACAGGCTGGCGGCACCGGTCAGGGCGTCGCCGCTGCCGGCCACATAGATCAGGGCGCCGGCGAGGATCGGGGTGACGCAGGGTGACACCACCAGGGCGGAGATCATGCCGAGCAGGGCGGCGCCGGCCAGCCCCTTGCGCTTCGGACCGGTCTGGTTGAGCCGGTCGCGCAGGGCCGCCGGTAATTGCAACTCGTAAAGGCCGAACATGGCCAGTGCCAGCAGTACGAAGATCACCACACTGGTGATGATCGCGGCCGGCTGTTGCAGCAGGAACTGAAGATTCAGTCCGGCCCCGAACAGGGCCACCAGCAGCCCCGCCAGGGTGTAGGGCACCGCCACGCCGAGCACGTAGGCGCTGCTGAGCAGGAAGCCACGGCGGGCGCTGGGGTGTTGCTCACCGGCGATGATACCGGAGAGGATCGGAATCATCGGGAACACACAGGGCGTGAACGCCAGCAGCAGACCGCCGGCGAAGAACAGCCCGATCACCAGCCCCAGGCTCTGGCCGGAGATCCAGCGATTAAAGGCGTTGGCGTCCTCTGAAAACAACGTCTCCAGAAAGCCCTCGTCGCTTGCGGAGGCGGTTGGCGCGGTGGCCGGCGCGGCAGCGTTCAGCGCCGTGGCGGGCTTGCCGGGACGGGGCTCCTCGAAGGCGAAGGTCTTGCTGGCCGGTGGGTAGCACAGCAAATCCTCGATGCAGCCCTGATAACGCACTTCCAACTCGGTATCGGCCAGTGGCACGCTGCGCAACGGCAACGTCACTTCCAGCCGCTGGTAGAACACCTCGACGTCACCGAATATGGGGTCCACCTTCGGTTTGCCCGCGGGCATCTGGAACGCGGAAAAGTCATCGAGAACGTTGCCGTTGGTGTCGCGGAGAATGAACTCAAAGCGCTGGCGGTACAGATAGACGTCGTCGAGCAGTTCAAAGCCCACCAGCACCGTCTGCTTGTCCCAATCGGCATCCGCCATTACCTGGATCGCTTCGTCCACCGTGGGCGGCTGGTCGTTGCCCAATCCGCCGCTGCCGCCCAGAGACAGCGCAAGCGCGGGACCGGCGAGCAGCCCCAGCACAAAAAGGGATAATAGTGAACGCAAGCGTTGTGTCATCGATTTCTCCAGATAACCGGTTTTGTCCCTGGCCCGGTTTCCCCCAAACATAAAGAGCGGGGCCCCGACCTGCCGGCGGCGGCCCTGGCGCTATCCATTTTCTGTATACCCCGGGTAGATATAGAGGCCGCCGGCGCGGATCGGTTCCCAGTCTGCGCCTTGCGGATTAAAGGGGCTTTAAGAGCGGCGGCGAAGAACGCATTGTGCCCCCATGCCGAAATGGACGCAAAGACCGCTGCCGCCGGCGGCACGGGCCCTGTCGTTGGCGACAAAGGCTGCTATATTGGCGCACAATGCCGTGGAGTCCCGAGCCCGGGCTCCGACATGATGGAAAAGGCCGCTGCCGGCCTGACAGGACGCGAGTGGGGATCACCGATGAGTAATGAAAAGTTCTCCCAGAAGATGGGCGACCGGTTGCTGGATCCGGCCAATAACCGGATATGGAAAGGCGCCCTGTGGTTGATCGTGATCCTGCTTCTGGTGGATGTACTGCTCGGCTGGTACTGGAGCTGGGAGCCGGATCTCCAGGAAGTGCGGGCGCTCGCCGATGCGAAAACCGGAGAGGTCACGACCCAGGAAGTGATCAATGTGGCCAGTACCCTGCTGGACAAGCCGGGCGGCTACCTGAGCAACGATGTTCTGCCGCATCGCCTGTGGCTGGATAACATGCCGTCCTGGGAGTTCGGGGTGCTGGTGCAGTTACGGGATATGGTGCGGGTGATGCGCCGTGATATGAGCCGCTCCCAATCCCAGAGTCAGGAAGACCGTAATCTGGCGATTGCCGAACCGCAGTTCAACTTCGACTCCCAAAGCTGGGCCATGCCCGCCACGGAAAGCGAATACCGCCGAGGTATCCGTGCGCTGGAGCGTTATCTGGAAAGCCTGCGTAGCGGCGATGGCCGATTCTACGCCCGCGCCGACAACCTGAATTCCTGGCTCAATGAAGTACAGAACCGGCTTGGCGCCCTCAGCCAGGATCTCAGCCGCAGCGTCGGGCGCACCACTCTGGATACCGAGGACGATACCCCGGTGACGCAGTTGGACAGCAAGGAACGGATGGTGAAAACCCCGTGGCTGAAAATCGATAATGTTTTCTATGAAGCGAGAGGGGCGTCCTGGGCGCTGGTGCAACTGATGCGCGCGCTGGAAGTGGATTTCGCCGATGTGCTGCGCAAGAAGAACGCCACGGTCAGCTTCCGGCAGATGGTACGTGAGCTGGAAGCCACCCAGGAAACCCTGTGGAGCCCGATGGTTCTGAACGGCTCCGGCTTCGGCATCTTCGCCAACCATTCCCTGGTCATGGCCAACTACCTGTCCCGCGCCAACGCTTCCCTGATTGATTTGAGGAAGCTGCTGCAAGAGGGATAGAAAAAGCAGTTGACAGTTGATAGTGGACAGTTGACAGCGGCGCGAGACACGACCTGTTGATCCGAAAGCAAAGAGGCCGCGCCCAAAACTTGAGTGCGGCCTCTCTACTCCTAAACATTAATTCTCTGCTCTTTGCTGATACGCAAACAAACTTTGCATCACCGCATTTTTCTTTTCGCTGTCAACTGTCCACTATCAACTGTCAATTGCCTTTACGCCACCGAACTGACCGCCGGCTCCGGCAGGGTGTCCCGCCATTGCGCCACCAGATCGGTGTTGTCGTCGTCCCAGGGATGGAAGCGCGGGCTCAGATAGCGGAACCAGGCCGGTACGGTGGAGCTGATCACGCCACGGTAACCGAACAGACGCCACAGCCCCTTGGCCAGCGTCAGTGGTTGCCGGTGGACACCATCGTGCTTGAGGAACTGCCAGGTGAAATAGCTGGTGAAGGTGATCAGATAGGCGGTGCTGATCAGGAAGGCGCGCTGGCGCTGCCAGTAGTCGCCGTCCACATCCTGGTACAGCTCGAAGGCCACGGCCTTGTGCTCGGTTTCCTCGATGGCGTGCCAGACCCACAAGGGGCGCACGGAGGGATCCATGTTTTCGATCACGTCCTTGTGGCCGAGAATGGTGTCGGCGAGGATCGCGGTGATGTGTTCCAGGCCGGCGGTGGCGGCCAATTGCCGCTCCGGCGGTAAATGCTTGCGGGCGCCGGCCAGCAGCTTCTGTGTCACGTTCAGGGCGCGTTCGACCAGCACATCGTAACCCTGTCCCGCCACCAGATCGTTGAAGGCCTTGTGCTCCAGGGAATGCATGGCCTCCTGGCCAATGAAGCCGGAGATGTCCTTCTGCCGTTGCGGGTCGTCGACGCGGTCGCGGAAGGCGCGTACCGCGTCCACGAAAAAGCGCTCGCCGTCGGGGAAGGTGATGGAGAGGACGTTCAAAAGATGGGTGGCCACCGGATCGTCGCCATACCAATAGCCGGCTTTCTCCAGACCTTTGAAATCGAAGTTCATGCGCCGCACCTTGATCGGCTGGCGTGATGCGGTACGTCGACGGGAAAACAATCGCATCGGGCTCTCCTGGCGATTCTGCCAATGTGGGTTGTCCGTCAATATGCTCCAGTAGCGGTGACGGGTCTTGTCGTGGAGGGCCAACCTGTGGTGACTTTGGGCCGTGCCTGGTTTGATGCCGGTATCCCCGGCATTTATGTGGTGCTGTTGTGTGATGTGATGAAAGGGCTGGGCAAGGACCCTGCCGCTTTGCTGGGCGGTGTGGGCGAAAGCCGTGAACAGCTGCTGGCGCCGCAGAGCCGGGTGCCGCTGGAGCAGGCCCAGCGTTGCGCCGAACAGGCCCTGGATATGGCCGGCTCCGCCGGTCTGGGATTCCGCTATGCCCGGGCCATGCGCATTACCCTGCATGGTCCGGTGGGGTTGCTGGCGCTGTCCAGTGCCACTCTCGGTGATGGCCTCGATGCCGCGCGGCGCTACCTGGGGCTGCGGGCGCCGTTATGGCACATGGACCGGCGCGAGGAGGGGGGGCGGGTGATTTTCCCGCTGGTGGCCAATGCCGACCCGGGACGGATCCATGCCTTCGTGGTGGAAGCCATGCTGGTGGGGTTCATCCACATGCTGGAACAGCTGCTGGAAGCGGTGCCGGAGGGGGCGGAGCTGCACTTCCGGCAACCGCCACCACCCCATGCCATGGCGTTGAGGGGAGAAGTGCCGGTGCCGGTACGCTTCAATCAGGATGAGGACGCACTGGTTTTGCCGCAAGCGCTGCTGTCGGTGGCGCCGCTGTTGGCGGATCCGCAGACCGCGGCACTGGCGCGGGAACAATGCGAGGCCGAGATCAACCGCTGGCGATCGGAACAGGAAGGGCCCCTGGCCGAGCGGGTGAGGGTGGTGTTGCGTGATATGCCGGCGCCGTTACCGGACCTGACGGCCATGGCGGAACGCATGGCGGTATCGCCGCGGACACTGAAACGGCATCTGCAGCAGGCGGGGGCAAGCTATCGGCAAGTCCAGGACGAAGTGCTTTACGAACGGGCGCGGGCGCTGCTCAGGGATCGCCATCAGCGGGTCAGTGATGTGGCCTATGCATTGGGCTACAACGACGTGGCGAACTTTTCCCGGGCGTTCCGGCGCTGGAGCGGGGAAACGCCAAAACAATTCCGGGAACGGGGGTATTGAGTGCCGGACAGAGGGACGGTGTGCCGCGACCGGGAACCGGCCGCGGAATCCGGGTGCTTATTTCTTGTTGAAGGCGTCCACGGACTTGAGGATTTCCTTCTTGGCGGCTTCGGCGCCGTCCCAGCCGTCCACTTTCACCCACTTGCCCGCTTCCAGCTCCTTATAGTGCTCAAAGAAGTGCTTGATCTGGGCCAGCAGCAGTTCGGGCAGGTCATTGATGTCTTTGATGTTGTCGTACAGTTTGGTCAGCTTGCTGTGCGGCACCGCCACCAGTTTGGCGTCCTTACCGGCTTCGTCGGTCATGTTGAGAATGCCCACCGGACGGCAGCGGATCACGGAGCCGGGTACCACCGGGTACGGAGTCACCACCAGCACGTCCAGGGGATCGCCGTCCTCGGACAGGGTGTTGGGGATGTAGCCGTAGTTGGCCGGGTAGAACATCGGGGTGGCCATGAAACGGTCGACGAAGACGGCGTTGCTGTCCTTGTCGATCTCGTACTTGATCGGATCGGCATTGGCCGGGATTTCGATCGCCACGTAGATGTCTTCGGGAATCTCTTTCCCGGCGGGTACCTTGGTAAAATCCATGAATCGGTCCTTTCAGCGAGGTTTCGAGGTCAAATCAGCAATGGGCGCGGATTATAGCAACCGCGAAGTGGCGCTGGCTAATAGCTAAAAGTACCGACGTCATATCCGGTCAAAGTACCGGGCGAAAGGCGGAAAAGGCCGCCATTGCTGGTCTTGGGGTTTGTTCCACGGCGGCTAAGCGGACACAATAGCCGCTTATGTTGATCGTACCCAAAGCGCTGAAAACGGAGCCTCCATTCGATGAGTGTGAAAGAAGTTGCCCATCCGCTGGTGAAACACAAGTTGGGACTGCTGCGGCAGCACAAACTGAGTACCCGCAGTTTCCGCCAGATCACCAGTGAATTGGCGGTCTTGCTGACCTATGAAGCCACCGCCGATATGGAATTGGAGCCGGCCATGGTGGAAGGCTGGTCCGGATCGGTGGAAGTGCAGCGCATCAAGGGCAAAAAAGTCACCGTGGTGCCGATTCTGCGTGCCGGGATCGGCATGCTCGACGGCGTGCTGGAACTGATCCCCAGCGCCAAGGTCAGCGTGGTGGGCCTGTATCGCAATGAGGAAACCCTGCAGCCGGTGGCCTATTTCGAGAAGCTGGCCCACGACATTCATGAGCGCACCGCCCTGATCATCGATCCGATGCTGGCCACTGGCGGCTCGCTGATGGCCACCATCGATATGCTGAAGGCGGCGGGCTGTGAACGGATCCGCGCGCTGGTGTTGGTGGCGGCTCCGGAGGGTATTCAAAAGGTGGCGCGGGCCCACCCGGACGTGGATATCTATACCGCCTCGGTGGACGAGGGATTGAACCAGGACGGCTATATCGTGCCGGGCCTGGGCGATGCCGGGGACCGTATTTTCGGTACCCGCTAACCGATCACGTCACGGAGCCTCCATGTCCGCCACTCCCGGTTTCCTTGCGCCGCGCACCGTTCTGGTGGGTGCGCAAATGTTGTTCGTTGCCTTCGGCGCACTGGTGTTGATGCCATTGCTCACCGGCCTGGACCCGAGCGTGGCGCTGTTCACCGCCGGGGTTGGCACCTTGTTGTTCCAATGCATCACCGGCTTCTCGATGCCGGTGTTCCTGGCCTCCTCCTTTGTCTTCATCGCGCCCATATCCCACGGCGTGCAGGCCTGGGGCCTGCCGGCCACCATGGGGGCGCTGATGGTCACCGCCGTGGTCTATGTGGTGCTGGCGGCGTTGGTGCGCTGGCGCGGACCGGGCTTTCTTCATGTACTGATGCCGCCGGTGGTGACCGGGCCGATCATCATGGTGATCGGCCTCAGTCTGGCGCCCACCGCGGTGAACATGGCCATGGGCATGGACGGCACCGGCCAGGAGACCTTGTTTCCGTATGGTCAGGCGCTGATGGTGTCGATGGTGTCGCTGGTCACCACCTTGCTGGTGGCCACCCTGGCAAAGGGCTTTTTCCGGCTGTTGCCGATCATGGTGGGGGTGCTGTGCGGCTATTCTTCCGCCCTGATGCTGGGCATGGTGGATTTCGCCGTGGTCACCGAGCGTGCCTGGCTGGCGCCGCCGGAGTTCGTGCTGCCGACTTTCGAATGGCAGGCGATCGTGTTCATGGTGCCGGTGGCATTGGCGCCGGCCATCGAACATGTCGGTGATGTGCTCGCCATCAGCAACGTCACCGGGCGCGATTATGTGCGCAAGCCCGGCTTGCATCGCACCCTGCTCGGCGACGGTGTCGCCAGCATGGGCGCCGCCATGGTCGGCGGGCCGCCCAATACCACCTATTCGGAAGTGACCGGGGCGGTGATGCTGACCCGGGTTTTCGATCCCCGGGTGATGGTGTGGGCCGCCGTTTTCGCCATTGCGTTGTCCTTCCTGTCCCGCTTCGGCGGGTTGTTGCAGAGCATCCCGGCGCCGGTGATGGGCGGCATCCTGATTCTCATGTTCGGCTCCATCGCCAGTGTCGGCATGAACACCCTGATCAAGGCCAGGGTGGACCTGGCGCGCCAGCGCAACCTGGTGGTCGTGGCCACCACCTTGGTGTTCGGCATCGGTGGCATGGTCATCAGCGGCGGCGGTTTCACGCTGCAGGGGATCAGCTTGTGTGGGGTGCTGGCGGTGGTGCTGAACCTGCTGTTGCCCGGCCGTGATCCGGTCGTCACCGATCTGCGCCAGGAGCAGGCGGTGGTGGATGATCTTATCGAGCATACCCGTTCCAAGGATTGAGACCATGCAAAGAGCGGAGCGGTTGATCGTATTGATCGACACTTTGCGCCGGCATCGCTGGCCGGTGACCGCCGGTGCTCTCAGCGAGCAGCTCGGGGTGTCCACCCGCACCATCTATCGCGACATCCAGAGTCTGATCGGCCTGGGCGCGCCGATCGATGGTGAAGCCGGGGTCGGTTATCTGCTGCGCAAAGGGTTTTTCATGCCGCCGCTGATGTTCAGTCCGGTGGAGCTGGAGGCGCTGTTGCTTGGCGCCCGCTGGGTTGGACAGCAGGGCGACGAGGAACTGGCCGATGCCGCCAACAGCGCACTGGAGAAGATCGCCACGGCGGTGCCGCCGGCGTTGCGCGAAGTGCTGGAGGACACCGGACTGTGGGCGGGCCCCTCCAGCGCCCCCCGGCGCGGTGAGCCGCTGTTCGTATTGCGCCGTGCATTGCGTGAGGAACTGAAGCTGCGAATCGTCTACCGGGATGTGGAGGGCCGGGAAACCGAGCGAACCGTCTGGCCTCTGACTTTGGCGTTTTTTGAAGGCGCCAGGATCCTGGCTGCCTGGTGCGAGCTGCGCGAGGATTTTCGTCATTTCCGTACCGATCGCATCGCCGATCTGCGGGTCATGGAAGAAAGCTATCCGGGGTCCCGCCGGTTATTGGCGCAGCGCTGGTTGCAGGCGGAGCGCCAGCGACGGTCCCGGAAAGAGTCGTAGCGCAGCTCAGTGTTCCCGATGGAGTCACTCATCACTGTTCATTCGTGATGAACCAAAAAGCGACTGGAAAAGCACCTCAGAACTTCACTCGGGCGCCGGTGGTCACGATTTTGATGTCGTCGTATTCCGGGTTGTAGCAGGTGCGGCCCGAGCTGGTGCACCACTCGCCGCGCTCGAAGCTGTGAATCTTGGCGCCGGCGTAAAGATCGAACATTTCAGTGGGACTCCACACATACCCCATGCCGATGACGCTGCCTTTTTCATCGTCCTTGTTGCGGTTGCGGGTTTCGCCGTAGTGAATGTCGAAAGCGTGATGGCGGCTGGGCCGGTAGCCGAGCTTGATATAGCGGAACTGGCCCAGTTCCGAACGGGTGGCGGTGAAGGTGCCGGTTTTTTCCTCGGTGGTGAGCTCTTCTTCGCGATTGATGGCGGCAAGGGTGACATTGAAGCCGGTGTCGTTATGGAAATAGGAGATCGAGCCGCCGTAGGTGGTGATGTCCGGATCGACACTGGAATCAGGGTCGAAGCGTTGATCCAGTTCGTCGGCGTTGCGGGTGGCCACGGAGTAGCCCAGGCCGATCAGCATGCGGCCACCGGGTACGCGCAGACCGGATTTCAAGCCCGCTTGCAGGATCGATTCGTGGCCATCGGAGCCGCTGTCATGACCGGCGCTGGCCGATAGTGTTACCGGGCCCAGGCGGGGGCTGTCATAACGAATGCGGTCGTGGCGGCCTTCAAAGTTGTAATCGCGGATACTGCCGCTGATCGAGGTGCGATTGTTGTCGCCTTCCTGCAGGTCGAAGCTTTCGGTGCCGGTGAAGTTGCCGTCACGGTCGAACTTCCGTTTGTAGGAGGAAGCCTTCAGGGCATAGCTGAGGTTGCCGCCGATCAACGCCGGATTACGAAAGCTGATCACGCCGGTACCGGAATAGTCCAGGCGGCCGGTGTTATAGGCGGCCCCTTCACCATGGCCGACGGTGATCTTGCCGAACGGGCTGTCGATGAAGGCGTCGGTGATCCTCTCCTCCAGGTCGCCGTCCACGGATTTGTTGTCCGGATCGACGTCATTGGAGGAGTTGGAGTAGATGCCGACTTCCACCAGGGCGCCCGCCGTCCATCCTTCCATCAGCCGCTGAGTGCCGCCGACGTGAAAGCGTGTCGGGCTGTTGCGGTTATCCACGTGATAGAACTCGGTGCTCGAGCCCACGCCCAGATAACCGGCGGCGTAGCCATCTTCCACGTACATTACCGCCCGGTTCACCTGACCGCCGACGTCGAATTCAGCGGCAAGCGCCGGTGCGGCGATCAGACTCGAAACGGTGATCGCCAGGAGCGAGTTCGGGGATCCCATAGTGCCTCCGGATGTTGTTGTTTTATCGTCGTTGGTCCGAGCTTTCAGTGTTGAAAAAGTCGACCCGCCCGAGTGTTGTCAGTCTTGGCGCCGGCTGTTGGCGCGATGTGGATTTACTTTATCGGTTATCGTTGATACTTATGTAAATTGAAAACATCGTATAGATATATGCGTTTTATGCATCTTATGGTTGCCACCATGGCGCTGAATGGGTGCGAACAGAGCGTGGCAGGCAAGGCGGGAAACGATGAATATCAAGAAACTGAAGTGCTTTCGCGCGGTGGTCATTCATGGCTCCCTGGTGTCCGCCGCGTCGGTGATGAACCTGAGTCAGCCGGCCACCAGCCGTTTGATTTCCACCCTGGAAGATGAACTCAAACTGAAGCTGTTCAAACGCGAGAAGCGCCGGCTGGTGCTGACGCCGGAGGGCAAACAGTTCTATCAGGAAGCGGAGAAAATCCTCGCCAATCTGGAGGATTTGCCGCGCATCGTGCAGGAGATCAAGGAAGGCGGACAACGCACGCTGCGCATAGTGGCCCTGGCGCGGCTGGCGGGCAGTCTGGTGTCGCCGGCGCTGGCCCGTTTCGCGCGGGAACATCCCGGGCAGCGATTCAGTGTCGATGTGCGTGGTCACCGCGATATCGAACAGTGGGTGGCCGGTCGCCATTACGACATCGCTGTGGCGTTGACCAAACCGTGTAATCACCCGTCGGTGATCCAGCGGCTGTTCTTCGACACCGACGCCATGGTGATGGTGCCCAAGGGGCATCCGCTGGAAGCCTTGCGCTCGGTGACGCCCGCGCAAATGGTCAAGCACGACATCATTGCCCTGGCGCCGGGTCTGCGGCCCCGCTTCCAGATGGAGGATATTTTCCAGAAGGCCGGTGTGGAGCTGAGCTGCAAGATCGAAACCACCTCCACGGCGCTGGCCTGCCAGATGGTGGTGGATGGGTTGGGTGTCACCATTATCGATCGGTTGGCGGCGCAGGCGGTGGACCCGAACCGTTTTTCCCTGCGGCCTCTGCGGCCGGCCTACCGTCTGGAATTCGTGCTGCTGTTCCCGCCGGGGTTCGAGGAAACGCCGGCCACCAGCGCTCTGGTGCAGTGCCTGCGTGCCCAGGTGGTGGCGTCGCTGGGGCGCCACGCCACTATGACGGGGTGAACCATGGCCGCTTTTGAAAGATGCATAAAACGCATTTAAATATGCCATATATTCAATTTTAAGATGTATTGCCCCCGACTAGACTGACGCCAGTTCCTGATCTTCTGATCCGGTATTCGAATAACGATAACGGGAGGAGAAATGAAGATTCGCTACCCGGTCCGGGTGCGCGCCTTCCTGGTCGGCATGATGGTGAGTTTGCTGCCACTGACCGCCAGCGCGGGGCCGAGCGACGATACCCTGGTGGTGGCCTTCTCCAAGGCACTGACCACCGTGGACCGCCTCTATTCGATTCAGAGGGAAGGGCTGATTCTGTCCCGTCTCACCGACGACGGTCTGTTCTTCGTCGACCCCGACACCCTTGAGTTCGAGCCTTTGGCCGCCGCTTCCTATACATGGGCAACCGACACCCGTCTGGATATCACCTTGCGCGATAACGTCCGCTTTCACGATGGCAGCCGGCTGAGCGCGGACGACGTGGTGTACACCTTCCGCTGGGTGCTGAACAAGGATTCCGATACCAGCCGTGGCGCGGTGATTCGCGGCTGGCTCGACAGTGTCGAAAAACTTGGCCCCCTGCGGGTGCGCTTCAATCTGAAGATGCCCTATCCAATGGCTCTGCGCGATATGGCGATCAGTATTCCGTTGCGCAAGAGCGGCACCTATGACGATCCGCGTGGCGGCGATCAGCCGCTCAATGGCATCGGCCCCTATCGCGTCAAGCAGTTCGATGTCGGGCGCAGGATCGTGCTGGAACGCTTCGAGGACTACTATCCGGACAGTCCGAAGGCCGGCGCCCGGATCAGGAACATGGTGTTCCGGGTGATTCCGGATGAGGGTACCCAGCAGGCGGAACTGCTCAGTGGCGGTATCGATTTGATGATGGACGTGCCGCCGGATGTGGCCGACAACGTCAGTGCCCTGCCGGGCGTCGAACGGTTGGAGGGCAATGATATCCGCATTGGCTATCTGACTCTGGACGCCGCCGGCTATGCCGATCCCGATTCACCGATGACCCACCTGAAAGTGCGGCAGGCGATCAATCACGCCATCAATCGCGAGGCGATCTCCCGTTATCTGGTGCGTGGCAGTGCACGGGCGATTCCCTATGCCTGCCATCCCCGCCAGTTTGGCTGCCAGGCGGACGGACCGCGTTACCCCTACGATCCGGAAAAAGCCCGGCGGCTTCTGGCGGAAGCAGGTTACCCGGAGGGCTTTTCCCTCAAGCTGTGGGCCTACCGGGAAAAGATCATCGCCGAGGCGATCGTCAGCGATCTGAAAGCGGTGGGCCTGGATGTGGATCTGCGTTACGTGAAGCTGAACGTCTTCTCCAAGATGCGCAACGACCACCGGATGGGGGCGTTCTTCGCCTCTTATGGCAGTGGCGGCACGGCGGATGCGTCCGCGTCCACCGGCGTGCATTTCACCGCCAACTCCAACCGCAACTATTCAGGCGACGAATCGCTGTCGAAAACGGTCCTGGCGGCGGAACGCACCATCGATCCGGATGAGCGGCGCCGATTGTATCGCGAGGCACTGAATCGTATCGCCGAGCAGGCTTACTGGGTGCCCCTGTTTTCCTACAGCCAGAACTACCTGCTCACGCCGGCGTTGTCGCTGCCGGTGTCCGAGGACGGTGTTCCGCGGCTCTGGCAAGCCGCCTGGAGGCAGTGATCATGATCAACTATGTCCTGCGCAGAGCCCTGATGGCGTTGTTGGTGGCCCTGACCGTGTCGTTCGGTACTTTCGCGTTGTTCTACTTCGCCACCGACCCGGCGCAGACCATCGCCGGTGAGGACGCGCCCCAGGAAATGGTGGACGCGATCCGCGAGCAGTACGGGTTCGACCGGCCGGTCTCGGTGCAATACGTGGATTGGCTGGGCAGTGTGCTGCAAGGCGACTTCGGCCAGAGCTACTTCTGGAAGCAGCCGGTGGTGGAGCTGATCCAGGAGCATGCCAAGGTCACCATCATGCTGGCCTTGTTGGCGCTGGTGGTGACTGTGGTGATTGCTTTGCCCCTGGGGATCAGCGCCGCGCTCAGACCCAACAGCTGGGTCGACCGGTTTGCCCTGTCGACGGCGGTGTCGGCCCAGGCGATTCCCAACTTCTGGCTGGGGCTGATGCTGATCATCCTGTTCGCGGTGACCTTCCCGATCTTCCCCGTGTCCGGTGATTCGAGCTGGCGACACTATGTTTTGCCTGCCTTCGTACTGGGAACCAGTTCGGTGCCCGCGGTAATGCGGTTGACCCGTACCGGTTTGCTCGACGTGTTGGGCTCGGACTATATCCGCACCGCCCGCGCCAAAGGGTTTACCGGCTATCGGTTGATCCTGCGCCAGGCGCTGCGTAATGCGCTGTTGCCCATCGTCAGCGTGCTCGCGGTACAGCTGGGACACAAACTGGGCGGCTCCATCGTCACCGAATCGGTGTTCAGCATGAACGGTCTGGGCCGGCTGGCGGTGGAGTCCATTTTCAACTCCGACATACCGACCGTGCAGTCCTTGATCCTGCTGTTCGTACTGACCTTCGTGTTGCTCACGCTGGCGGCGGACCTGATCAACGCCTGGCTCGACCCTCGGATCAGGATGGGATGAACATGACAATAACGGAATCCGTTGGCGGCAACGAACTGACATCCGAGGCGGAGCGCGAACAGGCCCAGCTCGGGCTGACGCCAGGGCAAGTGGCGATCAAGCGCGCGCGCCGGCACCCGGGATTGCTGGTGGGCTTTGGCATTCTGCTGGTGATGGCGCTGTTCGCCGTGCTGGCACCCTGGCTGGCGCCTCACGATCCCTATCTGCAGAACCTGTCCTTGCGCCTGCTGCCACCGGCCTGGGTCGAGGGCGGGCAATGGAGCCATGTACTGGGCACCGACCACCTTGGCCGGGACTACCTTAGCCGCATCATTTATGGCGCGCGTATTTCCATGATGATCGGCATCGGCGCCGCCACTATCGGCGCGATCATCGGTGTCACGCTCGGCGTGATCGCCGGTTACTTCGGCGGCTGGCTGGATCAGGCGGTGAACTTTCTGGTGACCTGTCAATTGGCGGTGCCCAGCCTGCTGCTGATCATGGCGCTGGTGTTCGTGATCGGCCAATCGATCACGGTGGTGATCTTCGTGATAGGCGCCACTCACTGGGTGTTCTATCTGGTGGTGACGCGCTCCGCCACGTTACGTATTCGCGAGCTGGATTTCGTCGCCGCCGCCAGCGCCATGGGCTGTAGCCGGTTGCAGATCGCGGTTAAGGAAATCCTGCCCAACCTGCTCAACCAGATCCTGGTGATCTTCACCCTGGAAGTGGCGGTGGCGATTCTCAATGAGGCGACGCTGTCGTTCCTGGGGCTGGGGGTGCCGTCACCGACCCCGTCCTGGGGGTTGATGATCGCCGAAGGCAAGACCGCCATGTTCTTCCAACCCTGGCTGGTGATCCTGCCCGGCATTGCTCTGTTCGTGCTGGTGATTGCCATCAACCTGCTTGGTGATGGCGTTCGCGATGTCACCGTGACCAACCGGAGAAGCTGAGATGAGCACCGAATCCTTGTTGGAGATTCGCGATCTGTCGGTGGCGATTCCCACTGAGACCAGCACGCTCAGGGCGGTACGGGGAGTGGACCTGGAGCTGCGTCGGGGCGAAACCCTCGGCATTGTCGGAGAGTCCGGTTCCGGCAAATCGATGACGGCGCTGGCGCTGATGAACCTGCTGCCGCCGGCGGCGCGACGCTCGGCGGCGTGCGTCAACTTCGCCGGCACCGATCTGAGCACGGTCAGCGAAAAGGAACTGGCCGGACAGGTACGCGGCCGCAAGATCGGCATGATCTTTCAGGAGCCGATGACCAGCCTCAACCCGGTCTACTCCATCGGGCGCCAACTGACCGAGGCGATGACCCTGCACGGTGAGGTGTCCGCCGCGCAGGCGCGGCGACGTGCGATTCAGTTGCTGGAGAAAGTGGGGCTGCCGGATCCGGCCAGTCGCCTCAAGCAGTACCCTCACGAGCTGTCCGGCGGCCAGCGCCAGCGCGTAATGATCGCCATGGCATTGATGAACGAACCGGAACTGCTGATCGCCGACGAGCCTACCACGGCACTGGACGTGACTATTCAGGCGCAGATTCTGCATCTGCTTCGCGGGCTGCAAACCGAGCTGGGCATGTCGATGATCCTGATCACCCACGATCTGGGCGTGGTGTCCCGGGCCGCCGATCGTATCGCCGTGATGTACGCCGGTGACATCGTTGAAACCGGCACCACCGGAGAGGTGCTCAATGATCCCCGTCATCCTTATACCCGCAGGCTGCTGGAATGCGTGCCGGGCTACCGTGAAGCGTCGGCGCGCCGGCTCGGATCGATCCCCGGGGTGGTGCCCGCCATGACCGGTGAGATTCGCGGCTGCGCTTTCGCCGCGCGCTGCCCCCGTGCGGTGGAAAAGTGCTTCACCGATGCGCCGCCCACCCGACCCCTGGGGCCGGCGCGAGCCTATGTGTGTCACGATCCGGAGGAAACCCGGAACCGGTCGTTGCCGGGCGGACACGACGCGGAGCAGGCGCCGGTCACTAAGCCGGCCAAGGAAAGCGTGCTCAACGTGACGGGTGTCAGCCGCACCTTCTCGGTACGCCGGGGCATGTTTGGCAAACGCAAGTCGCTGCGGGCGCTGGACAACATCAGTCTGGAGATCCGTAAAGGCGAAGTGCTGGCATTGGTGGGGGAGTCCGGCTGCGGCAAAAGCACTCTGACCCGCACCATCCTGGGTCTGGAAACACCGGACAGCGGCACCGTGACCCTGGCCGGCCGGCCTGTTGGCGCGCTGCCGCCACGGCAACGGGCGCGCCTGATCCAGCCCATTTTCCAGGACCCGTATTCGTCGCTGAATCCGCGCAAGACCATTGGCGACATCATCGGCCGGCCGTTGCAGGTAAACCAGTTGGGTGCCAAGGCGGAACGACGAACCCGGGTGCGGCGCATGATGGAGTTGGTGGGGCTGCCGGCGCGGGTATTCAACAGTTTTCCGGATCAACTGTCCGGCGGCCAGCGTCAGCGCGTGGCCATTGCCCGGGCCTTGATTCTGGATCCCGAAATCGTCATTTGCGACGAGCCCACTTCGGCGTTGGATGTCTCGGTGCAGGCGCAGATTCTGAATTTGCTGCTGGACCTGCGCGATGAACTGGATCTGACCTATCTGTTCGTGACCCACGATCTTTCCGTGGTCGCTCACCTGGCCGACCGGGTGGCGGTGATGTATCTGGGCGAAATCGTCGAATGCGGTGATCGCGATCAGGTGCTGACCCACCCCCAACACCCCTATACCCGGGCACTGCTGGATTCGGCCCTGAGTATCGCGCCGGAGCTGGACGTCCCCGAGCCGCGTTTGACCGGTGACTTCCCCAATCCCATGAACCGGCCGGCCGGATGCCCGTTCCATCCACGTTGTCCGCTTGCCGATGCGCAATGCCGCAGCCGTGCGCCGGAAGTGCAGTGGGCCGCCGACGGCACTCTGGTGAAATGCTGGAAGGCCGGAGACGCCGCTGCCGCTTTCCCCCAGCTCACCGCTGGTCAGACCCCCGAAAACTGGCCAGACCCCCCAATAATAAATAAAGAGGAATCCGCGCCATGAAGAAAAGGCTGATATTGCCCCTCGGATTGATGGCTCTGCTTGCCGCCTGCCAGTCGACGCCGCCGGCACCAATGACGTACTCGGAGAACACCGAGCAGGAGAGCGTGCAACCGGAAACCTTCGAGCGCTACGGTTCCATCGTGGTACCGGCGGGTACGGCGGAGAAACCGGTGAATATGCGGCTCTGGTATGCGCGGCCGGATCGCCTCACGGCGGATACGCCGGTGGTGCTGGTGATGCACGGTGGCCGTCGTGACGCGGACAACTATCGGGATTTCTGGGGGCCTTACGCCAACAAATACAACGTTCTGGTGGTGGCGCCGGAAGTATCGCAAAAGGACTTTCCCACCGGTTGGGGGTATCAGGCCGGTAACTGGGTGTCGCCGGACTCATCCTCGGTGGATGCCAGCAAGGGGCACCGGAATCCGCCGGAACAATCCTCCTTCGCCGCCGTCAACCGGGCCTTCGACCGGCTGTGCGAACGGTTCGGGTTGAACGCCAGCGAATACGACATCTGGGGGCACGGCAGCGGCGCCCAGTTCGTGGCGAGAATGATCATGCTGTATCCGCAGGCCAAGGTGCGCACGGCGGTAGCCGCCAACTCCGGCACCTATACCTTTCCGGATTGGAGTCTGCCACTGCGCTACGGGCTCAAGAACACCGGCGTCGAGCCGGAGGACCTGCAAGCGGCTTATGCCCATCACCTGGTCATCATGCTGGGCACCGCCGACAACGATCCCTCGCACCGGCTGCTCAGTCAGCTCGATATCGCCCGGGCCCAGGGCGCCCATCGCCTGGCCAAGGGCAAGAACTTCCATGCCGCCAACCAGCGTCAGGCGGAAAAGCTGGGGGTGCCCTACAACTGGGAGTTGCGCACGGTGTACGACATCGGTCATAGCGGCCGCAAGATGTCCGGGCCGGGTGCCCGTTATCTGCTGGCGGGCAAAGCGGAAGAGCCGCTGTTTCCCTTGCGGCGTGACGAAGCCTCCGGGCAGGACGGCGACGCTGCTCGTCGGGACGGCTCGGAAAAATCGACGGATCTGCTGCGCGGCTCCGGTGACGGTGAAGTGTCGCCGTTCTGAACCTGACCGTTTCATAGCGAGAGGCATTATGAGCAAGGTGGATCATGGCGAGAGGCGGAACCGCCTTGGCCTGGAACACGGGGGGCTGAGCTTTCTGCATGCCGGCCGGGGGGCGCCGGTGGTGCTGTTCCACGGCCTCAACGGCAACGCGGAAAGCTGGCGATACCAGTTGCACGACCTGGCCGACGAGCTGGAAATGTGGGCCTGGGATGCCCCCGGTTACGGGGATTCCGACATCGCCGGCGAAACCCTGGACGATCTGGCCCGCGTTGCTATCGAGTTCATCAAGCGGATCGTGCCGGGGCCGGTGAATCTGGTGGGGCACTCCATGGGCGGGTTGGTGGCGATGCGTGTGGCCATGCTGGAACCCGGCCTGGTGCAGCGGTTGGTGCTCTCCTGTACGCATCCGGGACACGGCCTGAGTGGCGCGGCCGCCTCCGACCAGCGCTACCAGCGACGGCTGCGGGAACTTCAGGAATTGCCCGGCCCGGTTTATGGCGAACGCCGCGCCCGTGGCATGTTGCCGGCCGACGCCGATCCGGCGGTATTCCGGGAAGTGGCGCGGATCGCCGCCCAGTCCCGGCCGGAAGGCATGGGCCGGGCCGCCCTGGCGATTCAGCGCGCCAGTCTGCAGGCGGAGTTGAGCAGAATCCGCGCGCCATCGCTGGTGATCACCGGCGATCAGGACAGGGTGGCGCCGCTGAGCAAGGCCGAGCCGCTGTTGAACGGCATCGCCGATGTACGCCACCTGGCCCTGGACGGGCTCGGCCATGCGCCCTATATGGAAGACCGCCGCCGCTACAACGCGGCGCTGACTGATTTCCTGCTGCGGCGTGACGCCAGCGGATAAACAGCGATGAAGAGCTGAGAGAAGGGCTGACAGAAGGGCTGACAGAAGGGCTGAGAGTATGACCCAGGCGAATCAGGAAGAACGCGAGAGCCCCGAGGCGCTGTTCGCCATGCCACGGAAAATTCAGGCCTGGCTGGACATCGAAGTGGCGCTGGCTCGCAGCCAGGCGGAGCTGGGCATGATCCCGCCAGCCGCCGCCGAGGAAATCGCGCGCAAGGGCGATCTTGGTTGCATTGACCTGGACGCGCTGCTCCGGGACATGGCGCGGACCAAAGCACCGATCGTTTCCCTGGTGCGCTTTCTGGCCGCCGCCTGTGACGGCGATGCGGGAGACTATGTGCATTGGGGCGCCACCACCCAGAATGTCATGCAGGCCGGGGAAGTCTTGCTGGTACGCGAAGCGCACGGTCGGTTGTTGACGCAATTGGCCGCCGGTCTGGATTCCCTGGCGGGGCTGGCCGATAACGGCGCCGCGCAGGTGATGGCGGGCCGTACCCAGCGTCGGCACGCTCTACCGATCACCTTCGGTTTCAAAGTGGCGACCTGGATTGATGAGCTGCTCCGGCACGAGGAACGCCTGCGTGCCGCGGAGCCCAGAGTGTTCACCCTGGTGTTCGGGGGCGCGGTCGGGGCGAGACATTCGTTTGGCGACGAAGGGGACGCACTCGGCCGGCGCCTCGCCGGACAGTTGGGCCTGGGCTGCTTCGAGGTGCCAAGCCGGTCGGTGAACGACCACATGGTGGAGTATGTGTTGCTGCTGGCATTGCTGGCGGCGACCTGTTCCAAGATCGCTCAGGAGCTGTTTGTCCTGATGTCGGAGGAATATGGCGAGGTTTACGAGGAACTGGGCGATCTGGTGGTGGGCAGCAGCACCATGCCGCAGAAGATCAATCCCAAAATTTCCGTTAACGTCATCGCCGTTGCCGCCCAGTTGCGGGCTCAGGTCAGCCTGGCGCTGGATGCGGTTCAAGTCAGCCATGAAGGGGACGCGGCTTCCAGCAAAATGCTGTACACCTCCCTGGAAACGGCCTGTCCCCTGGCACTGGAAATGATGGCGTCGTTGGTGGAACTGCTGGACAAACTGCGTACCGTTCCGGACAAAATGCGACGGAACCTGGCGCTGACCGGCGGCCTGATCAACAGTGAGAACGTGATGATGGAAATGGCGCGTCATGGCATGGGGCGCCAGCGGGCCCATGATCTGGTGCACGCGGCAGCGCTCGAGTCCCTGCGTGATGGCCGGCCATTGGACCAGGTGCTGGCGGAGGCGCCCGGTGTTGCCGGCGTGATTCAGGCGGCGCAGCTTGGCGCCGCTTTGCAACCGGAACAGTATCTGGGCGATTGCGAGAAGCTGGCCCGGCAACTGGCCGGCCGGGCGCGCACCCGGTCCAAACGGATCCGCGCCCGAGTCAAAGGCCAGCAGGCGCCGGCACTTGACCGCTGAATCCATGGTGGTGTCCGCGCTGGAATCAATTCGCCGACAACTGCTCCCGGTAATCGGCTTCCAGTTCAGTGTGCAACGCCCAGAATGACGGCGGCGTGGTTTCTTTCAGGGCTGCCGCCAGAATCGCCAGATGAGTATGCCAGCCCGTCGCCACGCTGGTTTTTTCCGTGTCGCTCAAGCGCTGATGGGTAATCCGCAGGCGCACCTGGTCGTCCTCGGGGGTCAGTTCGAAGGTGACTTCCGAGCCGCCTTCTCCCCAGGTGAACGTCAGCAGGTGTGGGGCTTCGCAGCGGAGAACGGTGCCTTTGAGCACCGCGCCCTCGGCGTCGGCATGGCGTTTGGGGGCGGTATCGCCGGGTTCCGACAGCTCACTATGATGAAACTCCAGGGTGACCACGCCGCCGACGAACAGCCCCATGGGGCCGGCGGCCAGCCAGCGGGCGCGTTTCTCGGACTCGGTCAGATAGGCCCAGATCCTCTCCACCGGACCCGGCAGCAGCCGCTCCAGTGTCAGAGTATCGGGCTTGGTCAGCTTGGCGTAATCGTCCATGGTGTTCTCCTTAAGAGTAGGGCCCGGGTCGGGGTGAAGGTCAGTCGCCCTGGCGCAGAGCCTGTTCCAGAGCGTCCAGCCGTTCATTCCAGAACGCCTGATAATGGCGCAGCCAGTCCATGGCCCCGGCCATGGGGTCGGCGTTCAGCCGGCAGACGTGGACGCGCCCCTGCTTTTCCCGGGTCAGCAATCCCGCCTGTTCCAGCGCCTTGATGTGCTTCGAGGCGCCGGCCAGGCTCATCGAGAAAGGCGCCGCCAGCTCTCCCACCTTGCGCTCGCCTTCGGCGAGCAGTGCCAGCATGGCGCGGCGGGTGGGATCGGCCAGGGCCTGGAAAACGGCATCGAGTGTGTCGGGTTTATTGTTAACCATGTGGTTGAATATATGGGTGGCCTTTTTGACTGTCAACCAAAAGGTTAATTATTTTCAGGAAGGCGGCCACTCAAGTGGTCCACATCGCAGGTGGCCGGCAGCGCCTTGAGCTGACGCATCAAACCGCCGGCGGTGAGTGCGCCACGTATTGGCGCTCCGGCCTGCCGCAGCCGCTCCGAGCTCCAGCGGTTGCAGGTCCGGCCCAGCCAGAAGGTGCCCTCGGCCTGGAAGAACAGGCTGGCCCCGTATAAGCCGGGGCCTTCCGTACGTACCGTTCCATCCGTGTTCCGCTGAAAGTCCGCCGCCAGTGCCCGGGCCAGGCGGTGCCAGTGGTCCGGCGACGGGCACAGAGCCGCCAGATCCTTGTGGGGCAGGTGCGCTGGATGCCGCTCCAGGGCCACCACGTGCAGCACGCTGTCGGTGGGCCAGAACAGGGCTTTCAGCAGGCGCGGGACACTGTCGTTGTGCTGATAGAAGTCGGTGTCGCCCCAGCCGAACTCGTAATAATCGGTATCCGGCAGATGATCGCGCAGAAACCGCAGGTGAGGGTCGAGCTTGTCGGCCGGTATCACCAGGCCGGTGTGCCAGCGGTGCCGTACCACCAGAAGAGGTTCTTCGTGGTCGGCGTGGGCCGGTACGGCGAGGATCAGCAATACAGTTGCCAACAAGAGCTTCATGATCTCATCTCCGTACCGGCGGGTTCCGTTACGGAACGGTCCCATATCAATACTGGAAGACACCAATCCATGGTAGCATCGCCCCGCTTTGTTTCCGTGCGCGTATCTCTGATTCAGAAAGGCTTGTCATGTTGAGACCTCTGGACATCTCCCAATATCGATTCCTTCCCGGCGGAGCAGGCCGGATCCTGTTCGCCATCCTGGCTCTGCTGTTTGCTCCCGGTGCCCTGGCCGCCACTGGCGGCCTTGATCTGACCGGCTCGGTGGCCGGGTTCATTGCCCTCACCATCTTCGTCCTCGCCTATGCCCTGGTAATGGCCGAGGAAAAGCTGCACATGCGCAAGTCCAAGCCGGTACTGGTGGCCGCTGGTATTATCTGGGCGTTGATCGGCTGGGTTTACGTCCAGTCCGGTATGCCCGATGAGGCCGAGCACGCGTTCCGCCACACCCTGCTCGAGTTCACCGAACTGATGCTGTTCCTGTTGGTGGCGATGACCTACATCAACGCCATGGACGAGCGCCGGGTTTTCGATGCGCTACGGGCGTGGATGGTGCGTAAGGGGTTCAGCTATCGACAGTTGTTCTGGATTACCGGCGTACTGGCTTTCCTGATCTCGCCGATCGCCGATAACCTCACCACCGCGTTGCTGATGTGCGCGGTGGTGACGAAAGTGGCGGAAGGGGACAAGCCCTTCATCAACGTGGCCTGTATCAACATCGTGGTGGCCGCCAATGCCGGTGGCGCCTTCAGTCCGTTTGGCGATATCACCACTTTGATGGTGTGGCAGGCGGGCCTGATTCATTTCACTGAGTTCTTCGATCTGCTGATCCCGTCGTTGATCAACTATCTGATCCCGGCGGTGGTGATGAGCCTGTTCATCAAGAGCCACAAACCCAGTGGCGTGAAGGAAGAGGTCGAGCTCAAGCGCGGTGCCCGCCGTATCATCGCTCTGTTCCTGCTCACCGTGGCCACCGCCGTGGCCTGTCACTCCGTGCTGCATCTGCCGCCGGTGCTGGGGATGATGACCGGTCTGGGCTATCTGCAGTTCTTCGGCTATTTTCTGCGCCGGACCCTGCCGCGCTCCCTGGAGAAAAAACGCCGCCATTATCTGCGTCGCGGTGATGATAAACGCCTGTCTCAACTGGGCAGCATCGTGCCTTTTGATGTGTTCAACCGGGTGGCGCGGGCCGAGTGGGACACCTTGCTGTTCTTCTACGGCGTGGTGATGTGCGTGGGCGGCCTGGGCTTCATGGGGTATCTGGGCATGTTGTCCGAGGCACTCTACACCGGCTGGAACGCGACCTGGGCCAATATCGCCCTGGGCATAATTTCCGCGGTGGTGGACAACATTCCGGTGATGTTCGCGGTGCTGACCATGGAACCGGAAATGTCCCACGGCCACTGGTTGCTGATCACTCTCACCGCGGGCGTCGGCGGCAGCCTGCTGTCCATCGGTTCCGCCGCCGGGGTGGCGCTGATGGGGCAGGCGCGGGGCCTTTATACGTTCATGGGGCACCTGAAATGGAGCCCGGTGATTGCACTGGGCTATATCGCCAGTGTGCTCGCTCACCTGTGGCTGAACGCGGAAAGCTTCACCGTTTTCAATTAATTGAATCCTTCCCGCCGGAATCGCGGCCTTTGTTCCGCCAAGGGCCGCTCTTCGATGGATTCCGAGATGGCTACAAGGGCGCTGTAGGAGCCAGCCTTGCTGGCGAATGTTTTTCCCAAGAAGCAATTCGCCTGCGGGGCAGGCTCCTACAGCGGCTTCGTAGTTCCTCCATGGGACGCGGTCAGCGCCGTTTCACCATCGCCCATCCGATCATCACCACCGGCATCGCCAATCCCACCCACGACATCACATCCAGTACACCGTCTCCCAGTAGCGCCGCGACCAGGCCGATCAGGCTGATGACGGCAATCAGCACGGGCACGGCGAAGATGCGCGTCGGCGTATTGTGGCGTCGGTTGGGTGACAACCGGCTCATGAGGCGCCTCCCGTGGGGGACGTTTGTGTCTGGCGGTGTGCCGCGCCCGTGACCGGGGAGCGGCGAGCGAGCCATAAGTAAAGGCCACTGATCAGCACCACCATGGTGATCACGTCGAGCAGCGCCCAGAGGAGTTTCAGCGGCAGACCACCGTAATCACCGAAATGCAGTGGCCCGGACAGCGCCAGGGTTTTGTTGTACCAGGGCATTTCGCGCATGGCCGCGAACGCTCCGGTGCGAGCGTCCACCAGCGCCGGCGTGACGATGTGAGAGGTCAGCGGTGTGTTGCCGTGCAGAAACACCGCGTAGTGATAGTCCGTGGACCAATCGCCGCCGGGGAAAGCCACGAACTGCAAGGTCATGTCCGCGGCGGCTTCCCGAGCCTGGGCCACGGCGTCGTCCAGGGAGGCCATCTCCTGGGGAGAGGGCACGGTAGCGCCCTGATAGCCGGCGGTGAGATCGGCCAGTGAGCGGTTCTGCCAGGTCTCCAGGATCGGGGTGGCAAGGGTGTTGACCACGCCGGTGAGGCCCACCACGGTGAGCCAGGCCACGGTAACGATGCCGAGCAGGTTGTGATAGTCCAGCCATTTCAGCCGCTTCGACCGGTTGCTTCGCAGCGTGCCGAAGTCCAGCTTGCGCATGAACGGGGCGTAGAGCACCACGCCGGAAACCATGGCGAGCACCAGCAGAACGCCCATGGCGCCCAGGAATAACATGCCGGGAAGGCCCAGGAACAAATCGGTGTGCAGCTGCAGAATGAAATCCATGACGCCGCCTTCGTGCCCGGGCACCACCTCGCCGCTGGTGCGGTCGAAGGAAGCGAAGTGCATGTCACCAGCAGCCGCGTCCGGGGTGGGGCCGGTGGTGACGTTGACCACCGGCCGGTCGGTATCGAAGCTCATGAACAAGGGCACCTCGCCGGGGCGGTGGGTGAGGGCGGCGTCGAGCAACTGATCCAGGGACAGCAAGGGCCCGCCCGGATTGGCCGGTTGCCAGTCGCCGCTGTCCGTCAGGGCGTCGATCTCGTCATGAAAAATCAACGGCAGGCCGGTGAGGCACAGCATCAGCATGAAGGCGGTGCAGATCAGGCTGGTCCACTTGTGGACGGCGGACCAGAGCGTCAGGGTTTTCTGTTTCATAGCGGAAAACTGCCTGGGCGCCCCACCCCGGGGACGGGGCGCCTGGGTTGCCGGGTTAGTAGTCGAGGGTTGCCGACAGCAGGACCGTGCGGGGAGCGCCGACGGTCAGATAACCGGCGCCGGGAAAACCGCCGGCGGAAGCCCAATAGTCCTCGCCGGTGACGTTCTCCACCCGCCCGCGCAGGGTCAGGAACATGGAATCGCTGAGAGCGATCAGGTAGCGGGCGCCCAGATCGAGCCGGGTCCAGGCGTCGACTTTCTGGGTGTTGGCTTCATCCGCGTATTGGGAACTGGTGTAGATCACCCGGCCATCCACGGCCAGGTCCGGCAGTTGCGGAACCCGATACTCCAGATTCAGATTGGCCTGGGTTTCCGGTGAGCCGATGGCGTCGTTGCCGTCCACATCCGCGTCCAGGAAGCTGAGGCCGCCGAGTACGCTGAGGTCGCGAGTCAGATTGCCGTAGGCCATCAACTCGACGCCGGTGTTTTCCTGGTGGTCGACGACTTTATACACATTGGCTGCGGTGTAACCGGCCACCGGTTTGCGGCTACGATAGACAGAAACGCTGCCTCCGAGTCGGCCGCCATCGTATTTGACCCCCACTTCGCTCTGCTCGGTTTCATAGGGTTCGAGTGCTTCTCCGGCGTTGACTACCGGGGTGTTGTTGTTTTCGGCCGACGCAACCTGACCTCTCTGCAGGCCTTCAATGTAGCTGGCATACACGGAAACGGCGGGGGTGAGTTTATAGAGCACGCCGACACTGGGAGAGAGAGCATGGTCGTCATAACTGGCATTGCGCGGACCGCCGCCATAGGCGTAACTCTTATCCTGGATATTCTGGTAGCGGGCGCCGAGAGTAACCAGTAAACGCTCGTCCAGCATGGACAATTGATCGGCGAGAGCCACGCTATTGAACCGGGTCTTGGCTGTCAGTTGCGGGCTATCCAGATTGCCGCCGGGAAAGTCGGCGATAGGCATGGACTTGTCCTCTGGCCGATATATATTGCCTGTGGTCGCCGTCAGTGCCATGGCGTAGGCGTTCTTCGACCTCAACTCGTAGGTGGAACCGGACACAGTGAGGCTATGGCCGATGGCGCCGGTGTCGAAGGTGAACCGCACGCCGGTCTCACCGGTAACCACCGTGTCCTCGCGCGCGGTATCAAAGCGATTGGCGGTGTAGTTACCGTTGCTGCTATCTACCGTGGGATTGGCGAAGATGGAATCCTCTTCACCCTGGCGGGCGCCGAGTGCGGCCCAGGCGGTGATGTTATCGGAGAAGTCGTACTCGGCGCGCAGAGTGCCGAACAGATCGTTCGAATCCGAGTAAGTCCAGGACTGGCCGATGGATTCGTCGGCGTTCGGTGCGTCGGTGATGGGCACGACGATGCCCTGATCAGGCTGATTTTTAAAAGTAATGTTCGGTTGTCCGCCGTCGATACGGTGTTTCTGGAAACCCAGATCGGCGGAGACGCGCAGGGCATCGCCGCGGTAATCCAGGCCGATATGGGCCATGGACAGCTCCGACTCCTCGCCGTCCACGGCGGTGTCCCCGTCTCGGCGGGCGGCGTTCACGCGGATACCGAAGCGGCCGTCGTCGGAGCGGTTGGCCACATCGGCGGCGACCATGCCCTGGCCGCCGCTGCGCGCCCCCAGTGTGATCTGATTGATCGGCTCGTTGGGCGCGCGTTTGGGCAGCACGTTGACGCCGCCGCCGAGGCCGCTGCCGCCGGGAGCGGCGCCTTTGAGGAAAGTATTGGCGCCACGGAACACCTGCACCCGCTCGATGAACTCCGACGCCAGGTACTGGCGCGGCAGCAAACCGTACAGGCCGTTGTAGGTCATGTCATCGGAATACACCGGCAGGCCACGAACCAGGTACACCTGCTGGTAGTTGCCGAAGCCCCGGGCCACCCGCACCGCCGGATCATTGAGCAGGATCTCGCCGACGCTGGCGGCCTGCTGGTCCTCGATCAGTTGCTCGGTGTAGCTGGTGAAACTGTAGGGCGTTTCCATCACCGACTGGCTGCCGAGAATACCGACGGAGCCGCCTTCCGCCACCTGGCCGCCCGCGTACGCCTTGCTCAGGCCCTCGGCGGAAGCGTCGGCGCTGGATTGCACTTCCACTGGCGCCAGCTGATGGGGGCCGCCGCTGTCTTCATCCGAGGTCTGCGCCTGTGCAGTGGGGAAGGCGCCGATGGCAAGCAGGGACAATGAGAGAGAGGAAAGCCGCAAAGTGGTTGGTCGCATGGTGATCCCCGTTATGGTTGGTTATCCAGGTGAGCGGGGTAATTGTAGCAATAATGAGAATGGTTTGCTTTGGTGGTGAGCCGGTCACCAATGATATCGTTGTCCCTGGGGAACTGCTGTCCCGCAGTTCCGAGAGATCCCGCCTACCTCGCCGTATTAACAGGTCTCGGGGGCATAAACTGAGGGGGGTGCTACAAGGCCGCTGTAGGAGCTTGCCCTGCAAGCGAATTACGTTGCGCTTCAAAAAATTCGCTTGCAGGCAAGCTCCTACAGCGGCTTCGTCCCGGCGGGGGAGCGATCAGCGTGCAGGCGCGTCCCGAAATGTGGGACAGCCGTGGTCCCTGGAGCTTGATTGTGAGGGGCAGGCGGTGGATCGCGGTCCTCTTCATGCTGGAAAGGACCGGCATGCTGGAAAGGACCGCGATCACCGCCGGATTCCGGGGCCTTATACCTCGAACTGATCGTTCAGCTTTTTTGCCACCGCGGCCAGTTTCAGTTTGGCGAATTGCGGCAGGCCGTTCTTGTACGGCGGGTAGGACTCGCCTTCGATCAGCGGCGCCAGATAGTCGCGGGCGGAGGGGGTGATGCCGAAACCGTCCTTGGTGATGAATTTACGCGGCATCTTCTTTTCCACGTTGGCCACCTTCTTCAGCGGCGCCTCACCGATGGTCCAGCCGTACTTCTTGGTTTTCTTGCGCTCGATGGTGGGCATCACGGCGTTCTTGCCGGCCACGGCGAATTCCACCGCCGCGCGGCCCACCGCGTAGGCCTGCTCCACATCGGTGGCGGAGGCGATATGACGCGCCGCCCGTTGCAGATAATCACTGACCGCCCAGTGGTATTTGTAGCCCAGCTCGTTCTTCACCATCTGCGCCAGTACCGGCGCCACGCCACCCAGTTGTTTGTGGCCGAAGGCATCGGTGGTGCCGGCATCGGCCAGGAAGGTGCCGTCGGCGGTGCGGGCCCCTTCCGAGACGACGATGACGCAGTAGCCCACCTTCTTCACCGTCTCGTCCACTTTCTTCAGGAACGCCTGCTGATCGAAGGCGATTTCCGGGAACAGGATCAGATGCGGCGCATCCTCGTTCTGTTCCTTGGCGAGACCGGCGGCGGCGGCGATCCAGCCGGCGTGGCGGCCCATCACTTCCATCACGAATACCTTGGTGGAGGTGGCGCACATGCTGGCCACGTCCAGGGCCGCCTCGCGGCAGCTCACCGCGGTGTATTTGGCGACGGAGCCGAAGCCCGGGCTGACGTCGGTGATCGGCAGGTCGTTGTCCACGGTTTTCGGTACGTGAATCGCCTGGATCGGATACCCCATGGTCTTGGACAGCTGCGAAATCTTCAGACAGGTATCGGCGGAGTCACCACCGCCGTTATAGAAGAAGTAGCCGATGTCGTGGGCCTTGAACACCTCGATCAGACGCTCGTATTCGCGCTGGGAGGTTTTCAGATCCTTCAGCTTGTAGCGACAGGAACCGAAGGCGCCGCCGGGGGTGTGCTTGAGCGCGGCGATGGCGCTTTTGCTTTCCTTGCTGGTGTCGATCAGATCCTCGGTGAGGGCACCGATGATGCCGTTACGACCGGCATAGACTTTGCCGATCACGTCCTTGTGGGCACGGGCGGTTTCGATCACTCCCGCCGCGGAGGCATTGATCACGGCGGTAACCCCGCCGGACTGTGCGTAAAAGGCGTTTCTGGACCCCATTGCAAACTCCCTGAGCTGGCCGCGCCGGCGTGGCGGCCTACCGTTGAAATCGCGCGCATTCTAGCGGAAAAGGCACCGGCCTGTCCCCCGGGTTGCTCCCCAGGATGGTGTCCGGCTGCCGGCTCTGGAACAATAGCGCTCCGGGAGGAGATATGAATGCTTTGATTCGCCTGTTCTGGCACCTGAGTCTGTTTCGCAAGGGGCCGGAGGATATGCCCTATACGCCGCCATTGCTGGTGATCCTGCTGGTGGCCTGGCTGATCATGCAGGGGCTCAGTGCCAATCTGCAGACCAGCCTGCCCGCCGGCCAGTTGATCGCCGTGCAGTGGATTTCGTTGTTGCTGGTCACCGCCGTGACCACCGCCGCGCTGGCCTTCAAGGGTTTGCTGACACGTTGGGTGCAGACCATGATGGCGCTGCTGGGGCTGGACCTGTTGCTGTCTCTGGTGGCGCTGCCGCTGCTGATCGTCAACATGGCCGCGGCGCAGCCGATACCGATCATCGACGGCCTCTACTTCATGCTGGTGAGCTGGCAACTGGCGGTGCAGAGTTTTATCTATCACCGTTCCCTGGATGTCAGCCCGCTGCTGGGGCTGGCGCTGGCGTTCTCCCTGCTGATTCTCACCTACATGACGTTGGCGGCGTTCATGCCGGAGGTGCTGAACCGCTGACGCGGGATTCGCTGCCCGCGGAGAAAGCTACGGAGCCGCTGTGGGAAGCTTGCTTGCAAGCGAATGTTTGTTGGTTGGGGCCCAGTACAATTCGCTTGCAAGCAAGCTTCCCACAGCGGCCTTGTAGCCCCCTCTGTATCCAGGTCTGCAAGAGGCACCTACACCCCCAGGCACCCCAGCGCCATGGCCGCCGCCGAGGTGCGGTTTTCCACCCCCAGTTTGCGGAATACCTGCTCCAGGTGCTTGTTCACGGTACGCGGGCTCAGGGTCAGGATCTGGCCGATTTCCCGGTTGGTCTTGCCCTGGGCGATCCACAGCAGCACCTGGGCTTCCCGGGGCGTCAGCCGCAACTGGGCGCGCAAGCGTTCCGCGCCCTCTTCCTCGTCGTGTTGATGGATACGGAACAGGAACTCGCCGGCGGTGACCTCGCCGAGAAAACGCAGGCGAAAGGCGGTGTCGCCATCACTGACGGTGTGCAGATCCGACGGTTGCGGCGCCCGGGCCAGCCAGTCCTCGATGTGTCGGGCGAGCAGCGCCAGCCGTTTGTCGCGATTGCCGGCATCGTCATTGAGCAATTGTTCCGCCTGCGGTGTGGCCCACTGCCAGCGGCCGTCGCGGCCGGTGGAGAAGGCCGCCTGAGCGAAGCGGTCCAGGGCGCTGCGGGCGCTCTGAGTCTGGCGGGCATTGGTCAGATGGACGCGAATGCGGGCGATCAGCTCCGAGGGGCGCACCGGTTTGGTGACATAGTCCACCCCGCCGGCCTCGAGCCCCCGCACCACGTCCTCGGCATCGCTGAGCCCGGTCATGAAAATCACCGGAATGGGCGCCAGCGGCGGCCGGTTTTTCAGTTGCCGGCAGGTCTCGAAGCCGTCCATCCGCGGCATCATCGCGTCCAGCAGGATCAGATCCGGCACCATCTTTTCGGCGATATTGAGCGCCTGCTGACCGTCCAGGGCGAGCAGGGCGGTCAGGTCCGCCTGTTCCAGGGCCTGGTGGATCATGCCCAGGGAGTCCGGCGAATCGTCCACCACCAGAACCAGGTCCTTGCGATCGGGTTGGCTCATGGCGTGCGCTCCAGCACTTGTATCACCTGATGGAAATCGAAGCGGCGCAGTGAGGCGGTCAGGGTCTCGGCCAGGGGCGCCGGCAGATGCCGGTCCCGGCGGGCGCGTTCCAGACGTTCCCGCAGCCCCCGCAAGTGACCGATTTCCGCCAGGGCCACCAGCTCGTCACGCAGTGCCTTGTCCAACGGCGGCGCGGGGGCATCCCCGGCCGGTGTCGCCGGCGGGCGGTGTTCCCAGTCCAGGCGAAGGTGGCGGGCCAGGATTTCCAACAGCGTGCTCAGTTTGAACGGTTTCACCAGATAGTCGTCATGCGGACCGTCGTTGAAGGTGTTGGCGCGGGCGGCTTCGCGGGCGTTGGCGGACAGCATCACGATCGGTGCCTGGCAGCCGGCCTGGCGCAGAGCCTGGGTGGTTTGCCAGCCGTTCAGCCCGGGCATGGCCACGTCCATCAGGATCAGATCCGGTGTGCTCTGGGCTTGCATCGCCAGGGCGGTGCGGCCGTCCGGCGCCTCCAGCACCTGAAAGCCCAGTGGCGTCAGCAGATCGCTGATCAAGCCGCGGTGGGAGGGATCGTCGTCCACCACCAATAAGGTCCGGCGTGGGCCCAGGTAACCGTGCACCGGGCGGGTTGGTTCGCGGTCCTGGCTGTTGCCGTGCTCGAGGCTGGAGAGCATGACCGAGAGTCGGAATTCGCTGCCTTGTCCAGGGATGCTGCTGACCTGGATGTCGCCGCCCATGATATCGGCGAGCAGTTTGGTGATGGTCAGGCCCAGACCGGTGCCGTGGACCACCGGCATGCCCGGTTTGCGCACCCGTTCGAACGGCCGGAAGATGCGTGCCTGATCTTCCTCGGCGATGCCGACGCCGGTGTCGCGCACGGTGAACTCCGCCACCTGCGAGCGATAGCGGAAGTGCAGGGTGACCCGGCCCCGGTCGGTGAACTTGATGGCGTTGGATAACAGATTGATCAGGATCTGGCGCAATCGCTTCTCATCGGTGGCCACCCATTCCGGAATGCGCCCTTGTGGCATGAACTCGAAGCCGATGCCTTTGTCCTCCGCTTGCAGCCGGAACATGGTCACCAACTCGTCGATCAACGCCGGTACCCGCACCCGGTTGCGGTACAGCTCCAGTCTGCCGGCCTCGATCTTGGAGATCTCCAACAGCCCTTCGATCAGATCGGAGAGATGACCGGTGCTGCGGCGGATGGCGACGATGGCCTCGCGGCGGCTGTCGGGGATGGCCGGGTCGTGCTCCAGCAACTGGGCGTAGCCATAGGCGGCGTTCAAGGGTGAGCGCAGCTCGTGGCTGAGGCCGGTGAGATAGCGGCTCTTGGCCTGATTGGCGGCTTCCGCCAGTTCCTTGGCCTTTTGCAGTTCGCGGTCGGTCTTCTCGTGGGCCTTGATCTCCGCCATCAGGGCGCGGGTCTGCTTCTGGGTTTCTTCTTCCGCCACCCGGCGGCTTTCGTGGGCGAGCACGAACAGCCACGCCACCACACCGCTCATGATCACCAGAATCACGAACAGCTTGGCCAGGGTGGCGGCCAGCACCGCCCGTGCCGGTGGTTCGCCGGCGGCGGCCTGGTAGTAGACCAGCGTCAGAAAGGCGGCCAGCAGTGACGTCACCACCAGCAGCAGGCCGAGAAAATGCCCTATGCGAGTGCGCAGATGGTTGAGGGCACGATCCGGCAGGATGCCCGCGAGCCAGCCCATCAGTTGCTGCTGGAAGCGGGCATCCTGCTTGCAGCTGTCATGGCAGCGGGCGTCCAGGGAACAGCACAGCGAACAGATCGGCCCGTTGTAGGCGGGGCAGAACGCCATGTCTTCCTGGTCGAAGGCGTGTTCGCAGATACAACAGGGTTTGCCCTCCACCGACTCCGGCCGTGATGGCGGCCGGGCGATGTAGTAGCGCCCGCGGGTGGCGACGGCGATCAGCGGTGCGCATACGAAGGCGGCGAACAAGGTGATGAACGAGGCCAGCGCCTCGCTGGCGGCGCCCAGCACGCCGGCCTTGCAGGCCAGGCCCACCAGGGTGGCCAGCAGCATGGCACCGCAGCCCACCGGGTTGAGGTCATACAGATAGGCGCGTTTGAACTCGATGTGCCTGGGGCTCAGACCGAGCGGTTTGTTGATCACCAGGTCCGCCACCAGGGCGCCGATCCAGGCCACCGCCACCATGGCGTAACTGCTCAGAATCGACTCGAACGCCCGGTAAATACCGATCTCCATCAGCAGCAAGGCGATCATCACGTTGAACACCAGCCAGACCACCCGGCCGGGGTGGCTGTGGGTCAGGCGCGAGAAGAAATTGGACCAGGCGATGGAGCCGGCGTAGGCGTTGGTGACGTTGATCTTCAACTGCGACAGCACCACGAAAATACCGGCCAGTGCCAGCAGGGCGGCCGGATGGCTGGTGACGTGGGCAAACGCCATCAGGTACATGTGCATCGGTTCCTGGGCCTGGCTTTGCGGCAGGCCGTGATGAATCGCCAATACCACCAGGAAAGAACCGGCCAGTGCCTTGAGGGCGCCGACCACGATCCAGCCGGGGCCGCCGGCGAGCATGGCCGCCCACCAGCGGACCCGGGTGGCGGGCGTCTTCTCCGGCATGAAACGCAGAAAATCCACTTGCTCACCGATCTGCGCCACCAGCGAGAACAACACCGTGGAGGCGGCACCGAACAGCAACAGGTCAAAACCGCCATGGCGGGCGTCGCCACCGGGGAACTGGAACCAGCGGTCCAGCGATTGCGGGTCCTGCCAGAGAATGAACACGAACGGCAGCAACTGCAGGATCACCCAGAAGGGCTGGGTCCAGGCCTGGAACCGGGTCAACTGGGTGATGCCGTGGGTGACCAGCGGAATCACCACGATGGAACTGGCCACATAGCCCAACGTCAGCGGCAGGCCGAACAGGACCTCCAGGGCCATCGCCATGATCGCCGATTCCAAGGCGAAGAAGATGAAGGTGAAGGACGCGTAGATCAGCGAGGCGATGGTTGAGCCCAGGTAGCCGAACCCGGCACCGCGGGTGAGCAGATCAATGTCGACGCCGTCGCGGGCGGCGTAGTAACTGACCGGGATGGCCAGCAGGAAGATGGTGACGCTGAACACGGCGATGGCCCAGGCCGCGTTGGTAAAGCCGTAGTTCAGGGTGATGGCGGCGCCAATCGCCTCCAGGGCAAGAAACGAAATCGCGCCCAGGGCGGTCAGCGCCACCCGGCCCGGTGACCAGCGCCGGGCGGACTTGGCGGTGAACCGCAGGGCGTAGTCTTCCAGAGTCTGGTTGGCGACCCATTGGTTGTAATTGCGCCGCACCGGAAAGATTCGTTGCTGCATGTCAGCGTCGTTCACCCACCCGAATGGAAGTGGTGCGCGGTCCCGAAACACCGTGCACAGCGTCAAAGCCTCTTTGAATCAACGTTCTTCAAACAGAAAGAAGCAGGATTCGTGCCCAACTTTTGATCATGGGCTGTCTTTATTCCCCAGGCCCGACGGTACCCTCCGGGTGACGGGTCGCCTATGGGGAGAATGACGTAGGGACCTGACCCAATCACCGAATGGGCCACCCGCCGGCCCCTTCCCATACTCGTTGCCAATGACCGCCGGTCCTGGGGCCGGTCGGTCCGAACCGCTGACGAGGGGAAGACCATGACGAGAGCAAAGGTAACGGCGCCGGGTTTGAAGCGGCGATTGGGGTGGGCCGGTCTGCTGGCCTGGGCCACCTTGGGGTTGCCCGGGATAAGTGCGGCCGATGACGTCAACAGCACTGGCCTGGCGGTAACCGAGGACACCGTCAAAGTGGGGATCCTGCATTCCATCACCGGCACCATGGCGATCAGTGAAACCGGTTCGGTGCAGGCGGAAAAACTGGCCATCGAGCAGATCAACGCCCAGGGCGGCGTGCTTGGACGCAAAATCGAGTATATCCAGGAAGATGGCGCCAGCGACTGGCCCACCTTCGCCGAGAAAGCGCGCAAGTTGCTGGTCAACGACAAAGTGGCGACGGTGTTCGGGTGCTGGACTTCCGCCTCCCGCAAGGCGGTTCTGCCGGTGTTCGAGCAATACAACGGCATGCTCTACTACCCGACCTTCTATGAAGGACTGGAGCAATCGCCCAATGTGATCTACACCGGCCAGGAAGCGACGCAACAGATCCTCGCCAGCATCGACTGGGTGGTGAAGGAGAAGGGCGCCAAGACCTTCTATCTGCTCGGTTCCGACTACATCTGGCCGCGCACCTCCAACAAGATCGCCCGCAAGCATATCGAGAAGAAAGGTCTGAAAGTGGTGGGTGAGGAGTACTACCCGCTGGGCCACACGCAGTTCAACTCGGTGATCAACAAGATCAAGCTGCGCAAGCCGGATGTCATCTTTGCTTCCGTGGTGGGCGGTTCCAACGTGGCCTTCTACAAGCAGCTCAAAGCCGCCGGCATTGATCTGACCAAGGAAAAGCCGCTGCTGCTGACCATCTCCGTCACCGAGGATGAAATCCTGGGTATCGGCGGCGAGAACGTGGAAGGCGCCTATGCCTCCATGAAGTACTTCCAGAGCCTGGACAACCCGAACAACGCCGCCTTCGTGAAGGCGTTCAAGGAACGCTGGGGCGATGACATCGTGATCGGCGACGTGACCCAGGCGGCTTATCTCGGTCCCTGGCTGTGGAAAGCGGCGGTGGAGGAAGCCGGTTCCTTCGACGTCGACAAGATCCGTGAAGTGTTCCCGGGCATCGAACTGAAGACGGCACCGGAAGGCTATGTCCGCATCCACGAGAACCATCACCTGTGGTCCAAGGCACGCATCGGCCAGGCGCAAAAAGACGGCCAGTACAAAGTGGTGTACGAGACCGAGGATCTGATGGAGCCGGATCCGTTCCCCGAAGGCTACAAGTAACCAGACCGCCGGCACCCGTGAGGGTGCCGGCCCGATTCGACGCGAAAGGTTGCCCGGGAGAACGCCATGTTCGCTGATTATTCCATGCCGGAGCTGATGTCGATTTTCGCCATGCAAGGCTTTGCCGGCTTGTCGTTGTTTTCCATCTTCGTGCTGATGGCCCTGGGGTTGGCGATTATTTTCGGCCAAATGGGCGTCATCAACATGGCCCACGGTGAGTTCATGATTCTGGGGGCCTACACCACCTACCTGACCGCCGGCCTGTTCGAAAATGTGCTGCCCGGTCTGTACGGCATTTATTTCTTTGTCGCCATGTTCCTGGCGTTCATAGCCAGCGCTTTGCTCGGCATGCTGGTGGAATGGTTGATGATACGCCACCTGTACCACCGGCCGTTGGATACGCTGCTGGCCACCTGGGGGCTGAGCCTGATTCTGCAGCAGGCCTACCGTTCGATCTTCGGCGCCCGGGAAGTGGGCGTGAGTCTGCCGGATTGGATGATGGGCTCCATCGCCGTCACCGACCTGGTGGAAATCCCCATCAACGGCGTGATCGTGATGGTGCTGACGCTGGTCATCGCCACTCTGGTCTATCTGTTGATGTTCCGTTCCGGCTGGGGACGTCAGGTACGCGCGGTGGTGCAGAACCGGCCCATGGCGGAGGCGGTGGGTATTGATACCGGCAAGGTGGACCGGATCACCTTTGCCCTGGGGTGCGGTATCGCTGGCGTCGCCGGCGCGGCCTTTACCATGATCGGATCCACCGGTCCCACTTCCGGACAGCTCTACATTGTCGACACCTTCCTGGTGGTGGTGTTCGGCGGCGCCCAGAGCCTGCTCGGCACCATCGCATCCGCGTTCACCATTTCCCAGGCTCAGTCGACCATGGAATTCTTCCTCAGCGGCTCAATGGCCAAGGTACTGACGCTGCTGGTGGTGGTGGGCATTCTCATGCTGCGTCCTCAGGGTTTGTTCGCTCTCAAGGTTCGCCGTTAGGAGGCCGTGATGAAAACAACTCCATCCGCATCTTCATTGATGTCCCGGGAGAACCTCTATTTCCTGGTACTGGCGGCGCTGCTGTTGCTGGTGTTTCCGGTGCTGCTGGATGCCTTCCGTCTCAATCTGGTGGGCAAGTACCTGACCTACGCCTTCGTTGCCGTGGGGCTGGTGCTGTGCTGGGGCAAGGGCGGCATTCTCAGTCTCGGGCAGGGTGTCTTCTTCGGACTGGGCGGCTATTGCATGGCCATGTTCCTGAAACTGGAAGCGTCCAGTCCCGAGGCCACCGCCAGCCAGTCCACGCCGGGCATTCCCGACTTCATGGATTGGAATCAGGTCACTGAACTGCCCTGGTTCTGGCAGCCGTTCCACAGCTTCTCCTTCACTCTGATCGCGGTGGTGATGGTGCCGGTGATTCTCGCCTTCATTATCGGCGTGGCCATGTTCAAACGGCGCGTCGGCGGCGTCTACTTCGCCATCATTACCCAGGCGATCGCCGCCATTCTCACCATCCTGATCATCGGGCAGCAGGGCTTTACCGGCGGCGCCAATGGCATCACCGACCTGCGCACGCTGATGGGTTGGGATATCCGCAGCAACGAAGCCAAGACAGTGCTGTACTTCGTTACCTCCGGTTTGCTGTTGGCCTGCGTGTTGCTGGCCCGCCATGTGCTGGGCAGCAAACTCGGCCGCATTCTGGTGGCGATGCGGGACCAGGAAGACCGGGTTCGCTTTTCCGGCTACGACGTGGCCTCGTTCAAGGTGTTCGTGTTCTGTCTGGCGGCGGCGCTGTCCGGTATCGGCGGTGCCTTGTTCACCTTGCAGGTGGGGTTCATGTCGCCTTCCTTCGTCGGCATCGTGCCGTCCATTGAAATGGTGATCTTCTGCGCCGTGGGCGGACGTCATTCACTGCTCGGCGCGGTGTATGGCGCGCTGTTGGTGAACGCGGCGAAAACCGGGTTTTCCGAATCCTTTCCGGAACTCTGGCTGTACGCCATGGGCGCGCTGTTCATCGCCGTGGTGTTGGCGTTCCCCAACGGCATTGCCGGTCTGTATCAGCGCTATCTGATGCCGCTGGAGAAAAGAATGCTGGGTGGTCTGGGCAAAGCCGCCAACACGCCGCCCACGGCCGCGGCCCGCCGGATGGAGGAAACCCCATGAGCACGTCCCGGGATTTTATCCTCACCGTGGAAGGACTGACCGTGTCCTTCGATGGCTTCAAGGCGGTCAATGATCTGTCCCTGTACCTGGAGCACAACGAAATCCGCGTCATCATCGGCCCTAACGGCGCCGGCAAGACCACGGTACTGGATCTGATCTGTGGTAAGACCCGCGCCACCGACGGCGCCATCCGTTTCAAGGGCCAGGAACTGACGCGCATGAAGGAGCACCAGATCGTCCGCTCCGGGGTGGGCCGAAAATTCCAGAACCCGTCCATATATGACGACCTTACCGTGTTCGAGAATCTGGAGGTGTCCTATCCACGCGGACGTTCGGTGATGGGCGCGCTGGCGTTCCGTCGCGATCAGCAGGTCCTCGATGCGGTACACGAAGTGGCGGAAACCATCTTTCTGGCGGATCAACTGGACTGCCGTGCCGACCTGCTCAGTCATGGGCAAAAGCAGTGGCTGGAGATCGGCATGCTGCTGATCCAGAAGCCGGATCTGCTGATGCTGGACGAGCCGGTGGCGGGCATGTCGGTGGCGGAGCGCAAGAAGACCGCCGAGTTGCTCAAGGTGATCACCCGTGATCACACGGTATTGGTGATCGAGCACGATATGCAGTTCGTCGGTGACATCGCTGATCGTGTCACCGTGATGCACCAGGGCCAGGTGTTGTCCGAAGGCTCCCTGGCCCATGTCAAAGCCGACCCGAAAGTGGTCGAGGTCTATCTGGGGCACTGATCATGCTGAAATTGCAGAACTACTCCGTAGCCTATGGGCAGAGCAAGGTGATCCATGACTTGCAACTGGACGTGGGCGAGAACGAGATTGTCGCGGTGGTCGGCCGCAACGGCATGGGCAAGACCACGTTGATGAAATCCATGGTGGGCATGGTGCCGGCCAGAGAGGGCGTGTTGTCCATGCAGGGCGTCGATCTGATGCCGCTGAAAAGCCATCAAAGGGTCAAGGCCGGACTCGGCTTCGTACCGCAGGGACGGATGATCTTTCCCACTTTGACGGTGAAGGAAAATATCGAGACCGGCCTGGCCGCGTCCGGGCGCAAGGGCATTCCCGCCGACCTCTACGAACTGTTTCCAGTGCTCAAGGACATGGCTTCACGCAAGGGCGGCAACCTGTCCGGTGGGCAGCAGCAGCAACTGGCTATCGCCCGCGCCCTGGCCACTGATCCCAAGGTGCTGATTCTCGATGAACCCACCGAGGGGATCCAGCCTTCCATCATCCAGGAGCTGGCGCGAACGCTACGCAAAATTCGCGACACGCGCGGGCTCTCCATTCTGGTTTCCGAGCAGGTACTGAGTTTCGTCATGAACGTGGCGGACCGGATTCTGGTGATCGAGAAAGGGCGCTTCGTGCATCAGGAAGAACGCGAAGGGGCAAACCAGGAAAAAATCGCCGCCTATCTGGCGGTCTGAATTCGAGGAGACAAGCAATGCGTCATGGTGATATTTCCAGTAGCGCCGACACCGTCGGTGTGGCGGTGGTGAACTATAAAATGCCGCGTCTGCACACCCGTGAGGAGGTGCTGGATAACGCGCGGCACATCGCCGAAATGATCAAGGGCATGAAGCTCGGATTGCCGGGCATGGACCTGGTGGTGTTCCCCGAATACAGCACCATGGGGATCATGTATGACCCCGATGAAATGATGGCCACCGCCGCCACCGTGCCGGGCGATGAAACCGATATTTTCGCCGCCGCCTGCCGTGAGGCAAACACCTGGGGCGTATTCTCGCTCACCGGCGAGCGCCATGAAGAGCACCCCCACAAGGCGCCGTACAACACCCTGGTGCTGATCGATAACCAGGGCCGTATCGTGCAGAAATACCGCAAGTGCATTCCCTGGTGCCCGATCGAGGGCTGGTATCCCGGTGACAGCACCTACGTTACCGAAGGGCCGAAAGGGCTGAAGATCAGCCTGATCATCTGTGATGACGGTAACTATCCGGAGATCTGGCGGGATTGTGCCATGAAAGGCGCCGAGCTGATCGTGCGTTGCCAGGGCTATATGTACCCGGCCAAGGAACAACAAATCATGATGGCCAAGACCATGGCCTGGGCCAACAACTGCTATGTGGCGGTGGCCAACGCCACCGGTTTCGACGGTGTCTATTCCTACTTCGGACATTCCGCTCTGGTCGGCTTCGACGGCCGCACCTTGGGGGAATGTGGCGAAGAGGAGATGGGCGTGCAGTACGCTCAGCTCTCGGTTAGCCAGATCCGTGATGCCCGCGCCAACGATCAGTCTCAGAATCATTTGTTCAAGTTGCTGCATCGTGGTTACACCGGTGTGCACAACTCCGGTGACGGTGACAAGGGCGTGGCCGATTGTCCGTTCGATTTTTATCGAACCTGGGTGTTGGATGCGCAGAAAGCCCAGCAACAGGTGGAAGCCATGACCCGCGATACGGTTGGCGTGGCGGACTGTCCGGTGGGCGACTTGCCGGTACCGGACAAGGAAAGGGCGGTGGGGGAGTAGACGCCGGTGCCCTTCATCAATGATCGCCTGATGGAACAGGCGGAGTCCCGGCCGCCGCCGGTGACGCCGGGGGCCCGCGTTTCCCGCTTCCAGTTCGAGCCGGATCAGGTGATGGCCCGGCTGAGCGCCCGCATCGTCGGCCAGGATCCGGTGCTGGCGGACCTGGAGGCGATGCTGACGCGGATCAAAGCGGATATTTCCGATCCGGAACGGCCGCTGGCGGTGTACCTGTTTGTCGGCCCCACCGGTGTTGGCAAGACCGAAACCGCGCGCCTGCTGGCCGAGGCGCTGCACGGTCGCGCCGACGCGCTGTGTCGGGTCGATATGAACACTCTGGCCCAGGAGCACTACGCCGCCGCGCTCACCGGCGCGCCACCCGGCTACGTGGGGAGCAAGGAAGGACATACCCTGCTGGATGAGGAACGGCTGCGCGGCACCTTCCGCAAACCGGGGGTGGTGCTGTTCGATGAAATTGAAAAGGCCGACGCCCGGGTCATACGGGCTTTGATGAATGTGCTGGATCATGGCCGTTTGCCATTGTCCGCCGGCACCCGGGAGCTGGATTTTCGCAACAGCCTGATCTTCATGACCAGCAATCTCGGTGCCCGTGAGGCTCAGGCCAGATTGTCCCTCTATCGCGGCGGCTGGCGCCGCTGGCTGGGATTGCGTCCGGGGGAGGTGGAGCGTATTCCGGAACAAGCGGTGTTCGAGCACTTTGATCCGGAGTTCATTAATCGTATCGACCGCATTCATTACTTTCAGCCGTTGGCGCCACAACGGGCCGAGGCGCTGCTGGATATTGAACTGGATCGCCTGGCGGACCGCCTGCAAGGACGGGACGTTCATCTATCCTGGCAACCGGCGGCGCGGGCCCGGTTATGCGCCGGGCAGGATATCCGCTACGGCGCCCGTGATCTGCGGCGGCGTCTGCGCAACGAACTGGAACCGAAGGTGGCCGCGGCCATGTTCGGCCACCCCGGCACTCGTCAGTTTCTGGTGCGAGCCTCCGGTGGTACCTTGGAGGTCGTGCCGGTGATGGATACCGAACCCCACGACGCACTACGTCATACAACGTAGGCGCCGGGGTGTTTTCACCAATGGCGCCGGCCGGTGGCCGGCGCGATAGTGTCAGGGCCTGCCCGGCAGGCTCTGATTCATGATCCCTGCCGAGGCATGGGATGACGACATTGAGCGGAGGGAAGCACACCATGGCTGAGACCATCATTAAAATTGATCTGAACAAGTCCCCGTACGAGAACGAGAAAGTGCATAACCGGTGGCATCCGGATATTCCCATGGCCGCCATGGTGAAGCCCGGTGATGACTTCATCGTGGAATGCCATGACTGGACCGGCGGGCAAATCAACAACGACGACAACGCCGAGGACGTTCGCGACGTGGATCTGACACAGGTGCACTTCCTGTCCGGTCCGGTGGGTGTGGAAGGCGCCGAGCCCGGCGATCTTCTGGTGGTGGATATTCTCGATATCGGCACCTTCGAGGAAAGCCAGTGGGGCTTCAACGGCTTCTTTTCCAAACAGAATGGCGGCGGCTTTCTGACCGAGCACTTTCCCGAAGCGCAGAAAACCATCTGGGACTTCAATGGCATGTTCACCAAGTCCCGCCATATTCCCGGCGTGGAGTTCGCCGGTCTGATTCACCCGGGGCTGATTGGCTGCCTGCCGTCCAAGGGCATGCTGGATGAATGGAACAAACGGGAAAAAGAACTTTACGATACCGAACCGGATCGGGTGCCCGGCCTGGTCAATCTGCCGTTCGCCGATACCGCCCACATGGGCAAGTTGAACGGTGATGCCCGTAATGCCGCGGCGGCGGAAGGCGCGCGTACGGTGCCACCAAGGGAGCATGGCGGTAACTGCGACATCAAGGATCTGTCCCGTGGCTCGCAGATTTACTTTCCGGTGTACGTGAAGGACGCCGGTCTGTCCGTGGGCGACCTGCACTTCAGCCAGGGTGATGGGGAAATTACTTTCTGTGGCGCCATCGAGATGGCGGGCTGGATTCACATGCGGGTGAATCTGATCAAAGGCGGCATGGAAAAATACGCGATCAAGAACCCGATCTTCAAACCCAGCCCGATGGCGCCGAAGTACGATGACTATCTGATCTTCGAAGGCATTTCCGTGGACGAGGAGGGCAAGCAGCACTACCTGGACGTGCATATTGCGTATCGCCAGGCTTGTCTCAACGCCATCGAGTACCTGAAGAAATTCGGCTATTCCGGTGCCCAGGCCTATTCGCTGCTGGGATGCGCGCCGGTGCAGGGCCACATCAGCGGCGTGGTGGACGTGCCGAACGCCTGTGCCACTTTGTGGTTGCCCACCGACATTTTCGAGTTTGACCTCAAACCCGGCGTGGATGGTCCTCAGCACAGCGTGGCCGGATCCATGGATGTGCCACTGGCGAAAGACAAGTAAGGCCCGGATAGAGGAGAACGGCGATGCCGTTATACGACTATAAATGCGCGAACCACGGACTGTTCCATGCGCTGGTGGCGGTGGCGGAATCCGGTATCGCCCACGCCTGCCCGCAATGCGGTGAACTGGCGCCGCGGGTGATCATGGTGCCGCCGGAGGTGCTTGATATGGCCCCGGCCCGCCGTCAGGCCATGGAATGCAACGAACGCGCCGCCCATGAACCCCGGCGAGGCAACGACCACAGTGAAAAGGAGCAAGGCTGCTGCCACCACGCCAAACCCTCGCCGAAAGTGTTCTACACCGCCGACGGCAAGAAAATGTTCCCCTCGGCGCGGCCCTGGATGATTAGCCACTAGGAGAGGCAGTTGACAGTTGATAGTGGACAGTTGACAGCGAAAATCTAAAAACAGACCAAAAGCAAAGAGGCCGCGCCCAGTACTTGGACGCGGCCTCTTTCATTTCCGTTCACGCAGATCTGATCCGCGCAGCTATCAACTGTCCACTATCAACTGTCAACTCAAAAAAGCACCATCCCCAGGCTTTCCGCCACGCAGGCCGGTTTGTCGCTGCCTTCAAGCTCGATGGTGACTTCGTTGCAGAGCAGGTAGCGGCCTTCGCCTTTCTGGGTGACGGATTTCATCACGAAGCGGGCGCGGACGCGGGCACCGGCGGGGACGGGGGCGAGGAAGCGGCAGCCGTTGAGGCCGTAGTTGATGCCGGCTTTGACCCCTTCGATGGCGTAGATCTGATCCTTGAACATGGGGATCAGGGACAGCGTCAGGTAACCGTGGGCGATGGGGCCGCCCATGGGGGATTCCTTGTTGGCCCGTTCCACGTCCACGTGGATCCACTGGTGGTCGCCGGTGGCTTCGGCGAACTGGTTGATGCGCTCCTGGCTGATGGTTTCCCATTCGGAAACGCCGAGCTCCTTACCTTCCCAGCTTTGCAGTTCGTCGGGACTTTTAATTGTCAGCATGATGTCTCCCAAGACAATAACGAAAGAAAGTGGCCGCCGCTTCCGTAAGGAAGAGAGGGGCGGCCACGCTCCATGGTAATCCATTAACCGGCTCGGGGTATCGTCGGGTATGGCCGTTTTCTTGTTCCATATGTCTGCTCATTGGCCGGGATAGCGCAACCGGGAGCTCCGGGCGGGCAGCGGGTTACCGCGGTGACGGACACCACTGGCGCCAGAGCCCCTATGTCATCTGGCAGCAGTTTGTCATCATTGTATAATGCGGATGCGAATCATTCCTATAATTGTGCTTGTTATTGGTCAGGAGACTTGTATGGCTAGCCGATCCGGCAACACACAACAACGGCGGGGCCGGGGCACCCGCCATCCACTGGCCTGGGCGGTGGCCGCCACCATGATCAGCAGCCCGGCCTGGGCTCAGGACAGCTCCGGGACACAGCAACTGGACACGGTGGAAGTGGGCGCTCAGGGCGAGAGTGCCTTGGGGGAAGCGGACTTCGGCTATGTGGGGCAGCGTAGTCTCACGGCTACCAAGATCGATACCCCGGTGAGCGAGACCCCGCGCGCCATCTCCATTGTCACCCGCGAGCAAATGGAAGACCGTGCCTCGATCAGCATCGCCGATGCCCTGCAATACACGCCCAGCATCCAGGCGAACTATTTTGGCGAGGACAACAAGCAGGACTGGTTTGTCATCCGTGGTTTTGATCAGGCCAATAACGGTTTGTACCGCGATGGTACCCGGGTCTATTCATACGGCTTCTATAGCTGGCAGATCGATCCCTTTGGCCTGGAGCGGGTGGAGATTTTGCGCGGCGCGCCGTCCGCTCTGTATGGACAGAACCCTCCGGGCGGCGCCATCAATACCGTCAGCAAGCGCCCACGTTCTTATTCCAGTGGCTATGTGGGTCTGGAGTACGGCAGCTACGACCGTAAGCAGTTGTCGGTGGACGTGAGCGGACCGGTGGGGGAAGGGCATGCCTACCGCCTGGTGGCGTTAAGACGTGACAGCGAAACCCGGGTGGACGATGTGGATGCCGAGCGCACCTTGATCGCGCCATCTTTCAAAGCCGCGCTGGGAGACAATACCGATCTGACCCTGCTGGCTTCCTATCAAAAAGACGATTCCGACCCCTATCTGCAGTTTCTGCCCACCAGCGGGGTGATCACGCCGAACCCGAACGGCGAGATTGATGATGACGTGGCCGTTGGTAATCCGGACTATGAAAAGTTCGAGCGTGAGCAAGCCACGCTTGGATACGAATTCGAGCACCGTTTCAGCGACAACACCAGGTTCCAGCAGTACACCCGCTATCAGCACATGAAGATGGATCTGCGGCAGATGTACTCCCTGGGTTATATGCCCAATTCCGGCGACTCTCAGCTACTGCGTGGGCTGTCCGACGAGGAAGGCGACGCCGACGGGATCAACGTGGATAACCGGCTGATCCATAAGTGGAGTTTCAACGGAATCGACCACACGCTGTTGGTGGGGATGGATTATCAGAGTCTGTCCATCGATGGTAAAACCTATGCTGATCCGGTAATGGGCTACGAAGCGGCGCCCGGTATTTATGCGCCCGCACTGCTCGATCCATACCATCCCAGCTATAGAGATGCGAACGCCCTGGTGCCTTTGCGGTGTGACTTTTCCACTGGCGCCTGTAATCCCCTGACCGAAGCCGATCGGCAGGAAAGAGACATCGATTTCTATCAGGCTGGTGCTTATCTTCAGGATCAGATGAAGTTCAATGACCGCTTCGTCTTCCTGTTTGGCGTTCGTTATGATCACGCCACACAGGAGTACCAAAACAAAACCCTTTCCACGCAGCAGAAGACGCGAAACGAGGAGTGGACCACCAGCACCGGTCTGGCGTACCTGTTTGATAATGGAGTCACGGCTTACGCCAACTACTCCCAGTATTTCCTGCCGGTACGAATCGAAATCGCCAGAGCGGGGACTAACGAGGCCAAACCGGAATCCGGCGACAATGTCGAATTGGGCCTCAAGTACCAGCCGCACGGTTTTGATGGCTACTTCAACATGGCTTTGTTCCAGGCCACCAAGGAAAATATGGCCACGGGGGCCGCACTGACCTTGCAGCAGATCGGCGAGGTCGAGAACAAAGGGGTGGAACTGGAGGCCGTTGCCAACATTACGCCGAGTCTCAGCGTGATCGCCAACGCCACCTTCATGGACCCGGAAATCAAGGAGAACGGTAATGCGGCCCAGGAAGGCAATCGTCCTGAGCAGGTGGCCAAGACCCTGGCTTCCGCCTGGGCCAAGTACAGCTTCCTTGAAGGACCGATGAAAGGGGTTTCCGTGGGCACCGGGGTACGCTATGTCGGCGATACCTATGGCGATAACGACAACACCCGCGAGCATCGCGTGCCGTCGTTCACGCTTTGGGATGCCACGGTGAGCTATCAGTGGCAGGACTGGAAATTCCAGGTGGCGGCCAAGAATCTGGCCGACAAGGAATATGTTGCCACCTGTTCCAGCGCCTATTACTGCTGGTACGGGGATCGCCGCAACGTTATCGCCAGCGTGAGCTATGCCTGGTAACACGGGGCATTGATCCGGCCGGGTGCCTGGCAGCGCGCTGCTTTCGCCAGTTGAACGGGGCGTCGGCTCTTCACCTGACCGCCGGTTATCGCTATGGTGCGGAGGTTTGCCCCGCGATGGCCGGGGGCGTCGGCGAGAGGAACTCGATGCACATTCACATTCTGGGTATTTGCGGTACCTTCATGGGGTCGCTGGCGCAACTGGCCCGGGCCCAGGGGCACCGGGTCACCGGTGCCGATGAGAACGTCTATCCGCCGATGAGCGACCAGCTGGCCGCCGCCGGTATCGACATCACCGAGGATTATGACCCGTCGCAACTGGAGCCGGCCCCGGATCTGGTGGTGATCGGCAATGCCCTGAGCCGTGGCAATCCGGCGGTGGAGGCGGTGCTGGATCGGGGCTTGCCGTACACCTCCGGGGCCCAGATGCTGGCGCAGGTGGTGTTGCCCGGACGCTGGGTGCTGGCGGTGGCCGGTACCCACGGCAAGACCACCACCAGCAGCATGCTGGCCTGGATTCTGGAACACGCGGGATTGAATCCCGGTTACCTGATCGGTGGCGTGCCGGCCAACTTCGGTGTTTCCGCCCGGCTGGGCGAGAGTCCGTTCTTCGTGGTCGAGGCGGACGAGTACGACACCGCGTTTTTCGACAAGCGCAGCAAGTTTGTTCATTACCGGCCACGCACCGCTATTCTCAATAATCTGGAATTCGACCACGCCGATATTTTTACCGATCTGGCCGCGATCCAGACCCAGTTCCATCATCTGATCCGCACCATTCCCTCCCAGGGCAGGATCATCCTGCCGCAAGGAGAGCCGGCTCTGGAGGAGACCCTGGACAAAGGCTGCTGGAGCGAGCTGGAGCGTTTCGGTGAAGATGCCGATCCCGGCTACCGTTTGCTGGCGGCGGATGGCTCCGCCTTCGAGGTGCTGGAAAACGGCCGGGTGGTGGGCCGGGTGAGCTGGTCGCAAACCGGCCGCCATAGCGTCAACAACGGCATGGCGGCGCTGTTGGCGGCGCGGCATGTGGGCGTGACGCTGGCCCAGGGGGCGGAGGCGTTGAGTGCGTTCCAGGGCGTGAAGCGCCGCATGGAACTGCGTGGCGAGATAGCGGGTGTGCACGTTTACGATGATTTCGCCCATCATCCCACCGCCATCGCCACGACGCTCGACGGGCTTCGGCGCAAGGTCGGTGAGCAGCGCATCGTGGCGATCATCGAACCGCGTTCCAATACCATGCGCCTGGGCCGTCATCGCGATACTCTGGCACAAAGCACCGCCGCCGCCGACCAGGTGATCTGGTATCAGCCGCCGGGTCTGGACTGGTCCCTGGATGACGTAGTGGCGCAGTCACCGGTGCCGGCACGGGTGGAGCAGGATCTCGATGCGCTGGTGGCGGCGGTGGCCGCCGGTGAGCGCGGCCCCTGCCATCTGGTGGTAATGAGCAACGGCGGTTTTGGCGGTATTCACGGCAAGCTGCTGGACGCGCTGCACGCGGCACGGTCCTGATGGGAGAGAGCGCGATGCGACAACGGATCACTCTTGCGTTCACCGGCGCCTCCGGTGCCCCTTACGGGTTGCGCTTGCTGCAATGTCTGCTGGAAGCGGACTGCGAGGTCTACGTCTTGTTGTCGAAGGCGGCGCGGGTGGTGATCGGTACCGAGACCGATCTCAAGCTGCCCGCCGGCACCGGTGCCGCCGAGACCGCGTTGCGGGACTGGAGCGGTACCGATAAAGGCCGTCTGGTGGTCTGTGGCCTGGAGCAGTGGACCGCGCCGGTGGCGTCCGGCAGCGGCGCGCCGGCGGCCATGGTGGTGTGCCCCTGTTCCACCGGCACGCTGTCCGCCATTGCCAATGGCGCCAGCGATAACCTGATCGAACGGGCCGCGGATGTGGCGATCAAGGAACGCCGCCACCTGATCCTGGTGCCTCGGGAGGCGCCGCTATCCGCTTTGCATCTGGAAAACATGCTGAAGCTGGCGCGGCTGGGTGTCACCATCCTGCCGGCGGCGCCGGGCTTCTACCATCGCCCGCGGCGAGTGGAGGATCTGGTGGACTTCGTGGTGGCGCGTCTGCTGGATCACCTGGGCGTGCCGCAGACGCTGGTGGCGCGCTGGGGAGAGAAGGAGGGCTAAGCACCTGCTTATGCCCACACCCTGACTGGTCTGTTTCTGCTAGGGAGCTACGAAGCCGCCGCAGCAGCGTTGTCCTTATAGCGTGTAATTGATCGGAATCCGCACCGCCACCGGATCGCTTCCCAACTGGGCCGGGGGCGGCGGGAAGCGCAGCCGGCGCACCAGTTCCAGGGATTGCTGATCGAGAATGCGGCTGTTGGAACTGCCCACCAGTTCCACATTTTCCGCACGGCCCTGGGCGTTGACCCGGAAACTGACTTCCACTTCACCCTGCTGCCGGCGCATGCGCGCCCGGGCCGGGTAGACCTTGTTGTACTCGATGGTATCCCGCACCTTGCCGAGATAGCGGTTCAGAGCGTTGTCGTTGTCACCGCTGCGATGGACGCCCTCGCCAATGTCCCCGGCGATGCCTTTCTGGCCCTTGGGTTGGGGCGCGCCGCCCGCCACCTGTTCGGTTGGCTCCGCGTCCGGTTCCGCTTCGGGAGAACCGGCGGGTTCGGCCCGTGGCTCAGGGGCGGGTTCCGGCTCGGGCTTCGGCTCCGGTTTGGGGACGGGCTTCGGCTCGGGCTTGGGTTCCGGTTTCGGTTCGGGTTTGGGCTCCGGCTTGGGTTTGGGCTTTGGTTTCGGCTTCGGTTTGGGCTCGGGTTTGGGTTCCGGCTTGGGCTCGGGCTTCGGTTGAGGCTTGGTTTCCACCTGAGCCACCTGGGGCGCCGGTGCCGGTGGTGCCGGCTTGGGCGCCAGCGACAACGTCATGGCCTGCTGACCACCCTGAATGCCCACGCGGCCACCGGCCAGGGTCAGCGAATTCACCGTCACCAGCAGGCTGCCGTGAACCAGGATCGCGAGGGCCCAACTAATGATCAGTCGTATACTTCGCCTCACGGAGTGTTCTCGCTCTGGGTTACCAAACGAACTTCTTCCACACCCAGGTCTCGCAGTTTGCCCAGGTTTTCGCGCAATACACTAAGTGGCACACCGGCATCAGCCAGCAGGCGCACCAGCGGTAATGTCGTCTCTTGCCCGCTGTCGGCGGTGGCGGCGGTGGTGGGTGCCGTCGGGCTTTCTTTGGAGCCGTTTTGAGCCGCCTTGTCAGCCGCTTCCTTTTCCCGTTCCGCCTGATGTTCGGCGATCAGCGTGGCGAGGCTGGCCTCGGCCACCGGTTCGCCGTCATGGAACAGCACGCCTTGCTTGTCCAGGATCAACATCAATTGGCTGGGGTCTTCCTCGGTGGCGGCCTCGGCGCTGTTCGGTGCGGTCACATCCACGGTGGGACGTGGCGCCAACTGGCCGGCCACCATGAAGAAGATCAACAGAAGAAACACTACGTTGATCAGCGGCAGCACCGGCTCCAGCGGTGGCCGGCGGGGGCTGTTGTCTTCCAGATTCATGGCAGCAGCTCCAGCTGCACTTCCTTGAGGCCGGCGGCCCGGGCCACGTCAACGGCGGCGAGGGCGGCCTGCAGGGGCGCGTCCGGATCGCCGGTGATCAGCACGGCTTCGTCATGGCCGGCCAGCCTTTCACCCAGCTGTTCAAGGGACAAGGCTTCGCCGTTCCAGTCCACTTTGCCTTCCGCGTTGACGTGCAACTCCAGCCAGGTCTTGTCGTCCTGCCGTTCCACGGCTTCGCTGGGCACCACACTCACCGGCAGGTCCTTCCAGGCCCCGAAGCGGGTGGCCAGCATGAAGAACACCAGCAGAATAAAAACCACATCGATGAGTGGGGTGAGACTGATAGCCGGCGAACGGTGACGTTCGGGCTCAAGATACATGGGCGATGCGGGCCTCGCTGCTGGGAACGCTGTCCCGGGTCGGAGCGTTGCTGTCCTGGTCGAGGCGGCGGCGTTGTACTTTCAGCTGGGACAGGCGGTCCTGCAGTTTTTCCCGGCACACCTCAATGGTGCGGTCCGCCCAATGGAAGGCGGCCAGGGCGGGAATCGCCACGGTCAGACCCGCGGCGGTGGTCAGCAGTGCTTCCCAGATACCGCCGGAGAGAATGGCCGGATCCACCTGGGAGCCGGCCTGTTCCAGAGCCTGGAAAGCGCTGATCATGCCGAAGACGGTGCCGAGCAGGCCCAGCAGCGGCGCCAGCGCGCTGATCACCTCGAGAATCCGCAGCCCGCCACGCAACTCATCCAGGGACTCGCGGGCGCGGCGCAGGCTGTCTTCTTCCCAGCTTTGCTCGTCCATATCGCGCTGGTTCCAGGAGGTCAGCACCACCTGATCGATGGGCGTACGGCCCGGCTTTTGTTGGGCCGGAACTTCACCGCGTTCCAGACTCGCCAGCAGGGCATCCGCCTGGCGGCTTGCCTTGGGGCGCACACGGGCGAACTGCAGTATCTTGGAAATCAGGGTGGCCAGACCGATCACGGACATCAGGCCAAGCACCCACATGGTGATACCACCGGAAACGAACCACTCGGGGAGGTGAAACTGCAGAGAAGAGGTCATCGCCGAACTCCATCGTGGAAAAGGCGGATATCGCCGTCGGCCGGGACGTATAAAAGCGGATAACGGCACCTTGGGGCACCGTGACGGGACGATATCTCAGTGTGCGGGCGAGTCTAGCACTTCGCACAGTGAATGCAAGTCATTCCTATTTACAGGAATGTGACGATGGATAGGCTGTTTCAATAAGCGTGGGAGATGTGGGGAGAGGGGGAAGGCGCCCGGTTGACGCCTCCCCATGAGGTTACTGCTTGATCAGGGTGTAGTTGAGTTCGGACTCGATACGGTCGCCGTTGATGTCCAGCATTTCCAGCGCATTCAGCGCGGTTTCCAGGTAGCGCAGCTGGCTTTCCACATCCTCGGACTGGGGATTCAGCACCACGGTGCGGTAAGCGGTACCGTCCATTTCCTTATTGCCGTAGGCCCACTGGCCGCGCTCGACTTCGGTACGGCCCGCGCGGGAACTGTCCATGTACTCTTCACGCAACTCATATTGGGTCGGACGGTCTTTCTCATCGCTGTACAGAGTCAGGGAAGTACGGATCCCGGAGCAGTCCGCGCAGGGCAGCATGCCGCTGTACAAGGCCTTGTCCGCCTGAGGGTTGGAGGGAGTGGAAGAACAGCCCGCCAGTACCAGACCGGAGGCCAGACCCAGGGTAAGCAAAATCTTTTTCATGCTTCTATCTCCATATAGATCAAGCGTTATCTGATCCTAGTCGATTAGAAGCTTTTGGTGTGAACACGTTCACGCTTTTAACAGTCTTTAACCGGGGCGGGGCCGGGAGGGAAAGGACAGCGGGTCACGCCGGTTAATCGCGGCGGCGGGCATGAATTCTCTGAGCCACTTCGATGACCGCGATGGCCACCGCCAGGGCGATGAAAAAATACAGCAGAATCATGGATCCCCACTTGATGGCTATGGCCGGAATACACCCCCTGGTCAGAAACTGACCTGAATAGGATGTTAGGGTGTGACCAAAACTAAGCATAACGTCTTATGTTTGAATGGCCATAGCAAAGTGCGGGGAATGGGCACTGGAGCACATTCCCCCAGGGAGGATCAACCCAGTGGTTTCAGAGCCCCGCCACGTTCCTCCGCCCTGCGGTAGGCGGGGCGGCTTTCCAGCCGTTCAATGAAAGCCCGGATGTTGGGCATTTCCCCGGGGGCCCGGGCCTGCGCCGCTTGCAGTGGGAAGCTCATCTGAATGTCGGCGGCGCTGAAATCGTCGCCGGCGAACCAGGCATGCTCGCCAAGATGACGCTCGACGAAGCCCAGATGATCGCTGAGGCGAGGGTTCAGGAAGCCCTGATTCAGTCCCTGGCTGATTTTCCTGGCCACCGGGCGGATAAAGAACGGCATCGGCGATTGGGGGACTCGGGAGAACACCAGCTTCATTACCAGCAGCGGCATCAGTGAGCCTTCAGCGTAGTGCAGCCAGTATTGGTAGGCTTCGCGGCCGGGAGCGCCCGGTTCCGGGCGGAAGCGGCCCTGGCCGTGGTGGTCCAGAAGGTATTCGAGAATGGCGCCGGATTCAGCCACCACCCGGTCATCGTCCTGCAGTATCGGCGCTTTGCCCAGGGGGTGAATTTTCCGCAGGCTCTCCGGCGCCAGCATGGTAACGGGGTCGCGCTTGTAATGGACGATTTCGTAGGGGAGTCCCAGTTCTTCCAGAAGCCAGAGAACCCGCAGGGAACGGGAATTTTCCAGGTGGTGAACGGTGATCATCGGGATGCTCCGGGCCGTGGCGTGACAACGTCAAAGCCCGGAGCATAACAGAGACGGGATAACCGTGTTATCGGCCGTCGCCCGCGGAAGCCGCGGTGACCCGGCTGGCATCGGTGCCCGGTTCCACCAGGGTGTGCACCGCCTTCAGCACTTCATCCAGTACCGCCCGGGATTTCCAGGCGCTGCGATCGTTGATCATGGCCGCCACCGCCCAGGTGGTATTGTTCTGGTCGCGGGTGAAGCCGGCGATGGAGCGCACGTTTCTCAGAGTGCCGGTCTTGATATGGCCCTCGCCCACCAGCGCGGTATTACGCAGCCGGTTACGCATGGTGCCGTCCATTGCCACCAACGGCAGCGAGGCGATCAGCTCGGCGGCGAACGGACTGCGCCAGGCCTGTTGCAGCATCAGGGCCTGCTGGTGGGCGGTGATACGCTCCAGACGGGACAGTCCTGAACCGTTCTCCAACACCACCTGGCTGATGTCGATGCCTTTCAGACGCATCCATTCAAGGATTGCCCGATCGGCCGCCGCCAGGTCGTCCTTGTCGCCGGCCAGCCGGTTCTCCGCGCCAATGGTAAGGAACAGCTGGCGGGCCATGACGTTGCTGCTCCATTTATTGATGTCGCGCACCATGGTGACCAGATCCGGTGAGGAGGTGGTGACCAGAAGCTTGGCGCCCCGCGCCAGCCGGCCAGTGCGGTCGCGGCCGGACAGGGTGCCGCCCATTTCCCGCCACAGGCCGCGGATCAGATTGGCGGTGTAGTCTTGCTGGGACATCAGCGACAGATAACGGTCGGCGCGGCAGTTCTCCGGCAAGGCGCCGGTGATCGTCACGGTGATCTTGCGGCGATCGGAAAAGTCCGGCTCGTATTGCAGCGCCTTGGAATTATGCACCGGGCAACGGCCGCGCTCGGGTGCGGTGACCTTGTTGTCGATGACGATCTTGCTGACCGGCGGTTCGGTGCTCACATGCACCTTGCCATCCCGGCTCATCATGCGAATACGGAACACATTCAGGTTGGTGAGCAGGGAACCGGGCTCCACCAGATAGGGCGCGTAGGGATTGTCGCCATCATCATTGAAATGGGGAACACCGTTGGGCAGATGAAAATAGCTGCCGTCGAGCACCAGATCACCGCGAATATGCTTGATGCCCATGGCGCGCAGATCACGCAGCAGCAGCCACATACGTTCCAGGGTCAGTTTGGGATCGCCGACACCGACGTAGTAAAGGTTACCTTTGAGCGTATCGCCCTTCTGTTCGCCGTCGGTGTACAGACGGGTGTGCCACTGGAAGTTGGGGCCAAGCAGTTCCAGAGCGGCGTACGTGGTGACCAGTTTCATGGTGGAACCCGGATTCATCTGCTCATCGGCATTGACGAAGCGGGGCTCGCCGGGGCCGTCCAGGGGAATCGCCGCCAGAGACAGGGATTGTTCCGGCAATTTCCGTTCCTGCAGGCTCTCATAGATGCTGTCGGCCCAGGATTCGGCGCTGGCCGGGGATATGGCGACGAACATCAGAAACAGTGACAACCAGAACGGACGGCAAGTCATGGTCAATGCGGGCTCCCTTGAATACTGCATACGGATCCGCTGTCATGGGCAGCGGATCGGGGCTTCCTTGGCACGGCGGCAGCAGGAATCGCTGCGACCGCGAAATTCGGATTGCTATAAACCTGGCCTGACAACGGCGGAGGCGGCGCCAATGCCGGGAAGTTCCGGTAGCAGAGCCGCGCGCCGTTTTGGGCAATATTAGACTAAACGAATTGCCGGTCACGGTCAGTGGCGAGCCGGGGCGCACTTTGTAAAACCTTAGAGCTTGTTTGGGACCTTCACGTCCCTGTCAAACAGGGTTCCGTAAGGCCTCCGTACAGACCCGTGCCCCGATGGAGAGCCCCATTCCCGTCAAACCGTGATTACGCGTGTTCATGTAGAATGACCACACCGCGCAACCGGAATCACGACCTGATGACCTTATGACCACCTTGCTTTTGAATCTGCGCCGGGTACCGGACGACGAGGCGGACGAAGTCCGTGCGTTGCTGGAGCGGCATGACATTCCTTTCTATGAAACCAGGCCCAGCCTTTGGGGCGTCTCCGCTGGTGGAATCTGGCTGACCCGCCCCGAGGATCGGCAGCGGGCACAGGCGCTGATGGCGGAGTACCAGCGGGACCGGGGCCAGCGGCAACGGGCCGCCTATGAGGAAGCCCGCCGTCTGGGTACCGCACCGACCCTGTGGCGCCGATTGCGGGAACAGCCGGTACAGGCGCTGGCCATGCTGTTGGCGGTGATTGCGTTGCTGTTGGTCACGCTGCTGCCGTTTTTGACCCTTTGATCTCAGGTGGCGGCGGGCACCGGTCTTGGTGTGAGCCGGGAGGCCATGGCCATCAGGATCAGCACGCCCACGGCCATGACCGCCCAGGCATAGGAGAGAGCGCTTAGCTGTTCGCGCAGTACTCCGGCGACCAGTGGCATGGTGCTGGCAATGATGTAACCGCCGCCCTGCACGAACCCCATCAGGGCCCCGGCCTCGGCCGGATTGGCGGCGTGGTCCATGGTCACGATCAGCGATGACGGGAACAAGGCGCCGATACCCAGGCCGAGCACGATGACCACCGGCAGTGCCAACGGTATCGGCGCCAGTATCAGGCCGGCCAGGCCGGCGAGTACCAGAGACAGCACCACCAGCAGCGGACCGCGCCGGTCCGGGAAGCGGCCGATCCAGGCGGAGACCGCCAGTCCGGCAACGACTTCCGCCAGGGTCAGCAGCCCCAGCAGCAGGCCGCCCTGATTGGCGCTCAGTCCCAGTTCCACGTAATAGGGCGGCAGCCAGGCCAGTACCAGGGTATAGGCGCCGGTGCCAATGCCGAAGAACGTCATTAGCAGCCAGGCGCGGGGGGAACGGAGCGGCAGGGATACTCTGGTGGCATCCACGGGCGCCGCGTAGGCGGAAGCGGCACGCCACCACAGCACGGCGGCGAGTAATGCCGGCAGGGCCCAGATGGCCAGGGCGCCAGGCCAGCCGAGGCTGCCGCTGAGGGGGGAGGTGCTGGCGGCGGCGAACGCTGCGCCGCCCATGATGCCGCAGCTGTACAACCCCATGACCATGCCGATACGGGTGGGAAAAACGCGCTTGATGAAAGCGGGAAGCAGGGCCTGGATCAGGGCGATGCCCAGGCCGCCCAGGGCGGCGCCGATAATCAGGCTGCCGCCGTCGTGCCGGATCAGGCGCGACCCGCAGGCCAGGGCGATGATTATAATGCCGAGGGTGACTCCCCTGAATTCCCCCAGTTGCCGTTGCAGGGCGCCGGCCAGCAGGGCGCAGACGCCCATCGCCAGGACCGGCAGAGTGGTAAGCAGACCGGCGCCGCTGTCGCCGAGACTGGTGGCGGCCTGGATATCGTCCAGCACCGGGCCCACGGCGGCGAGAATCGGCCGCAGATTGAGGCCGGCAAGGACGATGGCCAACAGCAGTATCAGGGTGTTGGTGGGACGTGCGGGAGTATCAGTGGTCATGGTCGTTGCGCACTTGTCTTTAAATTAAGTATCTTAGTATAAAGATAAATAGTTGAAGAATCACTACTGATCAGAGGGCCACTATGAAAGATCGAGCGGAATGGGCGGGGGAGCAATGGCGGCGGGAGCGGCCGGACATGGACCCGTTCCCGATGCAGGTATTGGGCCGCTTCGCGGAATTGGCCCAGCGTATCGAGCGGGATCACCTGAACCCGTTGTTCGCCGACCACGGATTGCGGCCCGGGGAGTTCGATGTGCTCGCCACGCTGCGCCGTTCCGGTGAGCCCTATGCGCTGACGCCGACGGCCTTGTACGAGGCGCTGATGATCACCTCCGGTGGCATGACCAATCGGGTGGACCGGTTGCAGAAAGCCGGATTGGTGGAGCGCCGCAAGCACCCTTCGGATCGGCGCGGGGTCTTGGTGACCCTGACCGGGGAAGGGTTATCCCTGATCGACCGGTTGCTGCCGTTGCACGTGGACAATGAGCGGCGTGTCCTCAGCGGGCTGGGGCCGGACGACCAGCAGCGCCTGTATGCGCTGCTGGGAGGGCTGTTGGAAGGCCTGGGAAAAGACGACGGTTGATGCGCCTCAGGCCGGGTGGGCCAGATCGTCGGGGTCGCCGACGTTAACGCCTTTGTGCTGCAGATCGGCGTGGTAGGAACTGCGCACCATGGGGCCGGAAGCGATGGAGGTGAAGCCCATCTTGCGGCCTTCCTCGGCGAACATCTTGAAGTCGTCCGGATGCACGTAGCGTTCCACCGGAGCGTGGAAGCGGCTCGGCTGCAGGTACTGGCCGATGGTGATCATGTCCACATCGTGGTCGCGCAGATCACGCAGGGTCTCCAGCACCTGGTCGTTGGTTTCTCCCAGGCCGACCATGATGCCGGATTTGGTGGGGACATCCGGACGGCGGGCGCCGAATTGCCGCAGCAGCTTCAGGGAATGCTCGTAACGGGCTCCTGGCCGGGCTTTCTTGTACAGGTGCGGCACGGTTTCGATATTGTGGTTGAACACATCCGGCGGCGTCGCATCCAGGATGTCGAGCGCCTCTTCCAGGCACGGACGGAAATCCGGCGTCAGAATCTCGATCTTGGTGTTCGGGCTGGTGGCGCGGACTTCGCGAATACAGTCGGCGAAGTGGCCGGCGCCGCCATCGGCCAGATCATCCCGGTCCACCGAGGTGATGACCACGTATTTCAGGGCCAGATCGGCCACGGACTCGGCCAGGTGAAGGGGTTCTTCCGGGTCCAGCCCATTGGGACGTCCGAAGCCCACGTCGCAGAACGAACAGCGGCGGGTGCAGATATCGCCCATGATCATGAAGGTGGCGGTGCCGCCGCCAAAACACTCCGGCAGGTTGGGGCAGGACGCCTCTTCACAGACGGTGTGCAGTTTCTGCCGGCGCAGCATGCTCTTGATGCGCTGAATCTCGCCGTTGGCGGGTACTCGCACCCGGATCCAGTCCGGCTTGCGCTCGCGTACCGGCGCTTCCTCGTTAACCACGGGAATGGTGCGGACCTTGTCGGCGCCGCGCAGCTTGTCGCCGATGCGGACTTTCTGTTTTGCCGGACGTTTCGCCTGTGCTTCGCTCATCTGTTCTCTCGCGTTGGCGTGTAAGCGCCTTTTGGGCGCTTGCTCAATGTCATCAGGGCCGGGTAGACCTCCGTTACCGCTGGGGTAAAGTGTACCAGTCCGGGGGCGGTGCTGTCCGGAGCTCAAGCCCCAGGCGCTGGGCGAGAATCGTAACCAGATCCTCCTCCACCTGTTGCCGGGTCAGTGTCAGGCCTTCGGCGGCCAGACTGGTCATCGGCTGGCCGGCGTAGCCGCACGGGTTGATGCGCTGCCAGGGCGTGGCGTCGGCGTCCCGATTCAGGGCCAGGCCATGATAACTGCCCTTGCGGCGAATGCGCAGGCCCAGCGAGGCGATCTTGGCGCCGTTCACATAGACGCCGGGGGCGTCCGCGCGGTTGACGGCATCAATGCCCTGCGCCGCCAGGTAGTCCACCACGGCCTGTTCGATGGCGTTGACCAGTCCGCGGCTGCCCATCCCCAGACGCCGCACGTCCAGCATCAGATAGACCACGGTCTGGCCGGGACCGTGGTAGGTGACCTGGCCGCCGCGATCGCTGCGCACCACCGGGATATCGCCGGGGTTGAGCACGTGTTCGGGCTTGCCGGCCTGGCCCAAGGTGTACACCGGCGGGTGTTCCAGCACCCACAGTTCGTCGGGCGTGCTGTCATCCCGTTGTTCGGTGAAATCCCGCATGGCCCGCCAGCAGGTGTCGTAATCCGCCTGTGGCAGATAGCGGACGAGCAGGTTCATCGGCACGCTCCGGTTTGTGTCACAGGGTGATTTTCACATGGGGGCAGGCGTTCAGTTCCCGATACAGGGCTTCCACCTGCCCTTTGTCTTGAACCGTGATGCGGGCGGTGAGGGCAATGAAATTGCCACGGCTGCTGGGGCGGGCGCTGAGGTTGCGCGGACGGTCGAATTCTTGCTCCAGCACACGCTCAATGATGTCCACCACGGCATCTTCCAGCGGCGCGTCCACGGCGCCCATCACTTTCAAATGCATGGTGTGGGGGAATTCCCAAAGCTCTTCACGGATGGCCATGTCGATTCTCGCTGCGGTGGCGGATACTTACACGCCGCAAAGGCGGCGCTTGAACGCTATATAGTGGCGGGCGAGGATTTTCCAAGTCTCGCCGGGGCGGCCATCGCCCACCGGGCGGCCATCCAGAGAGACCACCGGCACCACGTCGCGGGTGGAACTGGAGATCCACACTTCGTCGGCGTCGCCCAGTTCGGCCTCGCTGATTTCCCGTTCACGCAGGGGCAGGTCCTGTTCCCGGCACAGTTCGATGATCAGATCACGGGTGATACCGCCGAGAATGGCATGGCTGGCCGGCGGGGTGGCGATTTCGCCGTCCTTGACGATAAACACGTTGCTGGCGGCGCCTTCGGTGACGAAGCCGTCATGGATCAGGATCGCCTCGCGGGCACCGGAGGCGATCGCCTGCTGCCGCAGCAGAATATTGGGCAGCAACGATATGGACTTGATGTCACAACGGGCCCAGCGGATATCGTCCAGGGTGATAGCCGCGGCGCCGGTGATCTGATCCGGACTGTCCGCTGCCGGTACCGTCAGCGGCGCGGTGCTCATGAACACCGTGGGTGGCACCGGCGGATCGGGAAAGGCGTGATCACGCTTGTCGGCGGCGCCACGGGTAATTTGCAGGTACAGCGACAGATTGCCGCCGCCATTGCGCTGGATCAGCTCCTGGCAGCGGCGGCGCCAACCGGCGCGGTCATGCGGGTTGATCAGATACAACGCCGACAGGGAGCGTTCCAGCCGGCGCAGGTGTTCCTCGAAGCGGAACAGCACCCCATTGAAGGCGGGGATCACCTCGTATACCCCATCGGCGAACAGGAAACCGCGATCCATTGGCGAGATGCGGGCCTGCTCCATGGCCATGAAGGCGCCGTTGAGGTAGACCGTGCTCATCAGAACAGGCCTTTGAAGAACAGCATGATGTGGTCCCACAGGCGGGAGAAAAAGCCGCCTTCTTCCACGCTTTCCAGTGCCACCAGCGGTGTTTCGCTGATCACCTGGTCGTCCAGCCGGATGGTGACCGTGCCGTATTGCTGGCCTTTCTCGATCGGAGCACGCAGTTGCGGGTTGATCGTCATATCCGCCTGCAGACGGTCGGCGCTGTCCCGTGGCACGGTCAGTTGCACGTCTTTTTGCGGACCCAGGCGCACGGTGTTGGCGGCGCCCAGCCAGACATCCGGGTTGGCCAGCACGTCGTTGGCGCTGTAGGCCTTGTAGGATTCGAAGAAACGGAACCCGTAGGTCAGCAGCTTTTGCGTTTCCTGAGCGCGGGCCTGTTCGGAGGCGGTGCCCATGACCACGCTGATCAGGCGCATCTCGTCGCGCTTGGCGGAGGCCACCAGGCAATAACCGGCTTCGTCGGTGTGGCCGGTTTTCAGGCCATCGACGGTGGAGTCCCGCCACAACAGCAGGTTGCGGTTGGTCTGGGTGATGCCGTTGTAGGTGAATTCCTTCTCGGCGTAGATATCGTAGTGTTCCGGGTAGTCGTTGATGATGGCCCGGGCCAGCCGTGCCATGTCATGGGCGGTACTGTGGTGATTTTCCGCCGGCCAGCCAGTGGCGTTCATGAAGTGGGTATCGTTCATGTTCAGAGCCCGCGCCTGTTGGTTCATCAGGTCGGCGAAGGCGTCCTCGGAGCCGGCGATATACTCGGCCATGGCGACACTGGCGTCGTTCCCGGACTGGATAATGATCCCGCGCAGCAGGTCGTCGATGGCGACCTGGGTGCCTTCCTTGAGAAAAGTGCGCGAACCGCCCATGCGCCAGGCCTTGACGCTGACCGGTGCCTGGTCCTGAAGCGAAATATTGCCGGACTGAATCTCCCGCTCGGCGATATAGGCGGTCATCATCTTGGTCAGACTGGCCGGGGGCATGGTCTGATCGGCGTTGTGCTGGACGATGATGTGGCCGCTGCGGGCGTCCATCAAAATATAGCTGCGGGCTTCCACCGAAGGCGCGCGTGGCACGGTGCTTTGAGCCTGCCCGGTCAGCGGCAGCAGCGCAAGACAGGCGGCGGCGAATAAAAAGAAGATATCGCGAAGGGCAATTCTCTGAGTCATGGTTTCCTGCCTGTTAGGTACTTCTTGTCGAATCCGGCCTTAGCGAACCGGCATCGGGGTGCCGAAGCCGGCCTGCTGGCATGCCTGGCGCGCCTGTTCCTGGTCGTCCAGGCTAGCAAAGGGGCCCAACCACACCTTGTAGTAGGCGCTGTCCTCCAATTTGCGCACGGTCACCGGCAACTTCAGCCGGTCGCGCAACTGGCGTTCCAGATCGCGGGCGCCATCCAGGGCACGGAAGGCGCCGGCCTGGAGATAGAGATCTCCGGATCGGGCCTGGTTTTTACCGGCCTCCGGCGGCGGGCTGTCCAGTGCTGCCCGTACCGCGGTGGGCACGGTGCCCTGACGACGGCCGCCGGGGCGTTCCTCCGGTGTCAGCGCTTCCACCCGCACGTGGCCGGTGCCGTTCTGCTCGATGCCGAGACGAACCGCGGCGGCCCAGGACAGATCGATGATGCGGTCGGAATGGAAGGGGCCGCGGTCGTTCACCCGCACCACCAACTGCTTGTTGTTATCCAGATTGGTGACGCGGACATAAGTAGGCAGCGGCAGGGTGCGGTGGGCGGCGGTGAACCGGTACATGTCATAGGGTTCACCGCTGGAAGTCCGATAACCGTGAAACTTGCGTCCATACCAGGACGCCAGCCCTTCCTCATGGTAGCCCTCGGAGGACGGCAACACATGATAGGTCTGTCCCCACACGGAGTAGGTGGCCGGATTGCCGTAACGGCTCGGCGGCTCGGATTTGGGAACCGGCTCCGGTATCCGCTCTATACTGCTGCGATCCTCGGCGGGCGGCGGACTGTCGGTGCTATGGGCATAACGGTCCGAGCCCGGTGCGCCGGCGGGGTCGCGGGCAGGGGGCTGGGCCGGGGAGGCATCACCGCTACTCTTTTTTGGAGGGCCGGCTGGAGCGTCCGGCGTGGTCGCCGGCGGGGTCAGGCTACAGGCACCCAGAGCCAGGGCCAAGGCACTGATCAGAAGGCCACGCATCAAGACCGGTCCTCTTCCAGCGCATGGGCCAGCTGCCGGGACAGCTGCAGCACCGCCATGGCGTAAAGTTCGCTGTGGTTGTATCGAGTGATCACGTAAAAGTTGCGCGTCACCATCCAGAATTCGTGTCCTTTTTCACCGGTCAGGTCCAGCAGCGCCACCTGGGTGTCATCCGCCAGATCAAAGCAGTATTCGCTGCCGAGGGTATCATCCTGGCAGCTCACTGCCACTACGCCGTTTTTCCGGGCCGTAGCGAGACTGAAGGACGGCTTGTAGCCTTTTTCCGCCAACGCCTCATAGCCCTGACCTTCGATTCTGGCGCGGGCGGCTACCGGGAAGCCCGGCTGCCAATGATGACGGTGGAAATAATTTGCAACACTGCCGATGGCGTCGGCGGGGCTGTTGACCAGATCGGTGACGCCATCTTGATCATAGTCCACCGCGTAGGCCTGGTAGCTGGTGGGAATGAACTGAGCCAGGCCCATGGCGCCGGCGTAGGAACCGGTGATCTCGCTGGCGTCGATATGGGCCTGGTTTTCCATCTCCATCAGGGCCACCAACTGGCCGCGGAAGAAGGACGCCCGTGGTGGATAATCGAAGCCCAGGGTGGTCAAGGCGTCCAACACCCGGTAGGTGCCTTTATGACGGCCGTAGTAGGTCTCCACGCCGATGATGGCGAGGATGATTTCACGGGGTACGCCATATTCGGCCTCGGCCCGGGCCAGTTCCTGCTGGTTTTCCCTGGCGAAGGCGACGCCGGCGTCGACCCGTTCCTGCTGTAAAAAGATTTTCTGATAACGGGCCCAGGTCATGGTGTGTTCCGCCGGGCGCGCGATGGATTCGAGGATCTTGTCCTGCCGCCGGGCCTGGGAGAGCAGTTCGCGGGCCCGTTTTTCGTCCACTCCTTTTTTCACCACTTCCTGGATCAGGGCTTCCGCCTTGGGGTGATGGGCATAGCCTTGCTCTTCGGCGAAAGCCGTGGCCATGGGGAAAACAGCGGTGAGGAAAACAAAGGGGGTGAGCAGGGCGGACAGTCTTACACCCATGAGTTTCTCCATAAAAACAGGGGGGATGGGGCTGGGAGCCATAATATCGGGGTCGGCAAGGTTAAACCATGATCGCGGCGCGCGCCGCGCTGGCGACAGGCTCTAAGTGCTGACCATGGAATCCGCCGCCGGTTCAGAAGTTGATGAAGCGCCGGTGGGTATGGATCGACATCAGCATGCCGAAACTGGCCAGCAGGGTAACAATCGAAGTGCCGCCATAACTGACCAGCGGCAGCGGTACCCCCACCACCGGCAGCAGGCCGGACACCATGCCCACGTTGACAAACACGTAGATGAAAAAGGTCATGGTCAGTGCCGCCGCCAGCAATCGGCTGAAGGTCTCCTGAGCTTGCCAGCTGATAAAGAAGCCGCGCCCGATGATTACCAGATAGACCGCCAGTAACAGCAGGAATCCGATCAGCCCGAACTCTTCACCGAGCACGGCGAGAATGAAATCGGTGTGGGACTCCGGCAGGAAGTCCAGCCGCGACTGGGTGCCGTCCTGCCAGCCCTTGCCGCCGATGCCGCCGGAGCCGATGGCGGTCTTCGACTGGATGATGTTCCAGCCGGCTCCACGCGGGTCGGCCTCCGGATTCAGGAAGGTGTCCACCCGGGTGCGCTGGTAGTCGTGCAGAACGAAGAAATACATCAGGGGCGCGGCCACCACCAGCACCAGCACCGCCAGCCCGATCAGCCGCCAGGACAGCCCCGCCATGAACAGGACCACCAGGCCGGCGGCGGCAATCAGAAGGGCGGTGCCCAGATCCGGTTGCATGGCGATCAGCACTGTGGGTAGAAAGATGAGGACCAGCGCGCCAAGCACATTACGTTTTGACGGCGGCAAAGTGCGGTCGCTGAAGAACCAGGCGACCATGGCCGGCACCGCCAGTTTCATCAGTTCCGCGGGCTGAAAACGGCCGATGCCGGGCAGGCTCAGCCAGCGCTGGGCCCCCTTCGCCTCGGTGCCTACCAGAATCACCAGTGCCAGCAGGACCAGGCCGACGCAGTACACCAGGGGTGCCCAGAAACGGAACGTTCTCGGTGGCAGTTGCGCCAGCACCAGCATCACCAGCAAACCGCCGCCGAAGCGGATGGCCTGGCGGACCACCGTGTCCAGGCTGCCGCCGCTGGCGCTGTAGAGGACCGCCAGGCCGCCCAGCATGGTCAACAGAAGGGCCGCCAGCAGCGGTGGGTCCAGATGCAGGCGCGTGGCCACCGGGGTGCGGAAGATGGCATGGCCGCCGTTGTCGGTGGTTCTGACCGGATCGACTTGACTCATTGGGCGGCCGTCCTGGTCGAGTGGGCGGTGGCGGCGGTGGTATTGGCCGGTGCGGGCAGCGCATTCTGTATGGGCGGCCGCGCCAGCGGCTCCGGAACACTCAGATTACCGTCCTCGTCCAGCAGCCAGGCGTCCATCACCTGACGAGCCACCGGGCCGGCCACGGAACCGCCATGACGGCCATTCTCCACCATCACCGCCACGGCGATGGCCGGGTTTTCAACCGGCGCGAAGGATACGATCAGAGCATGGTCGAGCATGCGTTCCGCCAATTCTTCCTCGTTATAGGTTTCTTCCTGGCCAACCGAAAACACCTGAGCGGTGCCGCTTTTGGCGCCCATATGATAGCGGGCGTCCTTGGCCATGACACGGCCGGTGCCGCGGTTGCTGTGGACCACGGCTTCCATGGCGTGCTTCATGCGCTCCCAGTTTTGAGGGTCCTTGAGCACGATATCCGGACGGCGCGGCCGATGGGTTTCATCGGCGGCCAGGGTGGGTACCACCTGGTGGCCGTCATTGGCCAGGATCGCCGTGGCCACCGCCAGTTGCAGCGGGGTGGTGAGCATGAAGCCCTGGCCAATACTGGTGTTGATGGTATCGCCGTGGAACCAGGGTGCGTTACGGGCGGCCCGTTTCCATTCCCGGGAAGGCATATTCCCTTCGGATTCGTTGAGCAGGTCGATGCCGGTGGTCTCGCCGATGGAGAAGCCGACCATGAAATCATGCATGCGATCGATACCGAGCCGGAACCCCATATCGTAGAAATAGGTGTCACAGGATTGCACCACCGCCTTTTCCATATCCACCTGACCATGCCCCCAGCGCTTCCAGTCCCGGTAGCGGTGCGGATTGCCCTCGAGACTGAAATAGCCGGGGTCGTGGATGGTCCTCTCCCAGGTGGTGACGCCGGCATCCAGGCCCGCCAGACCGAGCATGGGTTTCACCGTGGAGCCTGGTGGATAACGGCCCTGCAGGGCGCGGTTGAACAGCGGGTGATCATGATCCTGCTGATAACGGGCATAGTCCTTGTGGGAAATGCCGGTGACGAACAGGTTGGGATCGAAACCGGGGCGGCTGACGAAGGCGAGCACGCTGCCGTCGCGGGGATCAATGGCGATCACCGCGCCGCGCCGCTCGCCGAGGGCGTCATAGGCGGCCTGCTGCACTCTCAGATCCAGGGACAGGCGCAGATCGTCACCGGGTATCGGTGGTTGCTCTTCCAGAACCCGCAGGATCCGGCCGCGGGCATTGGTTTCCACCTGACGATAGCCGACCTGGCCGTGTAGCCGATGTTCGTAATAGCGTTCCACGCCGGTGCGGCCGTAATAATGAGTACCGCTGTAGTTGCGCTGCTCGGCCAGGGTCATGTTATCCAGGTCCTCGGCGTTGAGGCGGTTGACGTAGCCGAGCACGTGGGAAAACAGATGACTGTGAGGATAGTAACGCACCGGCGATGCCGTGACCCGGGCCCCGGGTAGCTCGTGTTGATGCACCGCGATGCGGGCGATCTCCTCCTCGGTGAGCCGGCCGCGCAGCGGGATCGGTTCCCACGGGCGGCGGGCGCTGGTGCGGCGCCGCTCGAACCGCTCCAGGTCATCGTCGGTCAGCGGGATCAACTGGCGGATGCGATTCAGGGTGTCGTGCAGATCCGCGCTTTGCTCCACTGCCAGTTCCAGGGTGAAATCCGGCCGGTTCACCGCCAGGATTTCCCCGTTGCGGTCGGTGATCAGGCCGCGCGGCGGCGACATCGCCTGGGTCAGCACCCGGTTGTTGTCGCTAAGGGTAGTGAACCGGCTGTGCTGGGCAATCTGCAGCCAGGCCATGCGCCCGACCAGCACCAGCGACAACACCAGCACCAGCGCCACCGCCACCAGCAGCCGCAGGCTGAACAGACGGTGCTCGTGATGGTGGTCCTTGAGGGTCAGCGGTTGGCGCATGTGGATCCTGTGATCGGTTCCGCGCCCGGTCGCCGCGGCACGGTGATCGGAACGAAATGTGAATGTGGATCGCGCATGGCTGCCAGATTATCGGGTGGTTTTGCTCAGCGATGATAGGGGTGGCCGGCAAGCAGCGTCCAGCCGCGATACAGCTGTTCGGCGAGCAACACCCGTACCAGCGGGTGCGGCAGCGTCAACGCCGACAGTGACCAGCGCTCATCGGCAGCGGCGGACAACCTGGCACACAAGCCATCCGGACCTCCCACCAGCAGCGCCAGATCCTGCCCCAGATCCCGCAACTCGCCGAGACGTTGTGACAACATGGGCGTATCCACCGCTTTGCCGGTGACCTCCAGGGCCACCACGCGGGCGCCGGGCAGCTTCTCCAGCCGTTTGCGGATGGCCTCGCCCTCGGCCCGCACCAAAGCGGCGACGTCGCCCTTGGCCCGTTTGGGCAGCGGGATTTCCTCCAGCTGCAGGCGCATGTCCGGGGGCAGCCGCTTCTGGTATTCCTGGAAGCCCTGCTCGACCCAGGCCGGCATGCGAGTGCCGACGGCAAACAGATGGATGCGCATAGACTCTCCTGCGGCGCCTCTCTGCCCCGGCCCTCGGTGATGCCGGGTCAGGCAAGTGGGACTGCGAAACGGCTCGCCGGTTCAGCCCGGATCCTTGTCGGCCGGCGTGCCGGCCCGCTCGGGATGGTGATCCGGGTTCCGCCACAGGCGTTCCAGATCGTAGAACTCGCGGGTGGCGGGCAGCATCAAGTGGACGATGACGTCACCGAGATCCACCAGGATCCACTCGGCCCCTTTTTCGCCTTCGGTGCCCAACGGGCGATGACCGGCCTGTTTGGCCCGTTCCACCACGTTGTCCGCCAGTGCTTTGACGTGGCGGTTGGAGGTGCCGCTGGCGATGACCATATCGTCCGCCACACTGGTGAGCTCGCGAACATCCAGGTGGGTGACGTTGCGTGCTTTCAGTTCTTCGAGCGCGTCGAGTACCAGATCCAGCAGAGAGGTATCAGAACTCATGGGGCCTCATTGTTTCCATTGTATTGGCGTCGGTGTTGGTAGTGACGTCGGTGTTGGTAGTGGCGTCGATGTCGGAGCCGGGTTCGGTGATTCCGGGTGCCGCCGGGACAGCGGATGTCCGCACATTATACAAACCATGGCGGCGGATATGCGCTTCCACCACCGGGGTCAGGGCACGGCATTGTCCCCGGTACTCCAGTGCCTCGCGGATGGCGGTGGCGGAAATGTCCATGTGCGGATGCGTCAGCATCAGCCGGCGCCCCGCCGGGAGTGCCTGCAGCAGGCGTGGCCGGCCCCGCGGAAAGGCCTTTTCCACCGCCGGCAGCGGTGCTGGCGCGCCGGGGCGAGGCACCACCGCCAGATGGCACAAGGCGGCGAAGCGACGCCAGCCGTGCCATTGATGCAGGCTGGCGAAGCTGTCGGCGCCGATCATGAACACCAATGGCCGCCGCCGGCCAATGAGGCGGCGAAAGTGCTGCAACGTCAGATGAGTGTAGGACGGGCCGGCCTGGCGCAACTCCCAGTCATCCGCCAGCAGGGCCGGATGTCCGGCACAGGCCAGACGCACCATGGCCAGGCGCTCGCCGGCGTCCGCCAGGGGCTGGGGCCGGTGTGGCGGTACCGCATTGGGCAGCAACCGCACCGGCGCGTTACCGAGCGCCTGGGATACGGCCAGGGCGGCGCGCACATGAGCACCGTGAACCGGGTCGAAGGTGCCACCGAAAAGAATCAGCGGCTTCACGCCGCTGATTTCGGATGTCGGACGTCGCACGTCGGACGCTTTAAACATGAAGTCTTCCGGCAAGCGGGGGAAGCGAATGTCCGTTGGCGGAAATTCGATTCGTTTTCTGCGGCAAACCCGGCATCGTAACGGCGGCCTTACTGGCGCACATGCCCGTCGCCCAGTACCACCCATTTTTGACTGGTCAGCCCTTCCAGACCCACCGGGCCCCGGGCATGGAGCTTGTCGGTGGAAATGCCGATCTCCGCGCCAAGGCCGTATTCGAAGCCGTCGGCGAAGCGAGTGGAAGCGTTGACCATCACCGAGCTGGAATCCACTTCGGCGAGAAAACGCCGTGCCCGGGTGTAATTCTCGGTGATGATCGCCTCGCTGTGCTGGGAACTGTAGCGATGGATGTGATCCATGGCCTGATCCAGATCATCGACGAGGCGAATGGCCAGAATCGGCGCCAGATACTCTTCTTCCCAGTCGCTTTCGGTGGCGGCGGTAATGTCTTTCAGCAGCGCCCGGGTGCGTTCGCAGCCACGCAACTCCACACCCTCTTCCCGGTACATCCGGGCCAGCTCCGGCAGCACCGTGGCGGCGATGTCCTGGTGCACCAGCAGCGTTTCCATGGTGTTGCAGGTGCCGTAGCGCTGGGTCTTGGCGTTGTAGGCGACTTTGATCGCCTTGTCGGCATCGGCGTCCACATCGATGTAGGTGTGGCAGTTGCCGTCCAGATGTTTGATCACCGGCACCCGGGCTTCGCGGCTGATGCGCTCGATCAGGCCCTTGCCGCCGCGGGGAACGATCACGTCCACGTATTCGGGGTGGGTGATCAACTCGCCCACGGCGGCACGGTCGGTGGTTTCCAGTACCTGTACCGCGGTTTCCGGCAGGCCGGCGGCGGCCAGACCCTGACGCAGGCAGGCGGCGATGGCCTGGTTGGAATCAATGGCTTCGGAACCGCCACGCAGAATCGCTGCGTTGCCGGATTTCAGACACAGGGCCGCCGCGTCGATGGTGACGTTGGGGCGGGATTCGTAAATGATGCCGATCACGCCCAGGGGCACGCGCATGCGGCCCACCTGGATGCCGGAGGGACGATAGCTCAGATCGGTGATCTCTCCCACCGGATCGGCCAGCGCGATAACCTGCTCGAGCCCTTCCACCATGCCCTCGAAGCGCGCCGGGGTCAGTTCCAGGCGATCCAGCAAGGCCGCGTCCAGGCCATTGTCGCGGCCCCGCGCCAGGTCGCCCTGGTTGGCGGCGAGAATGGTGTCACGGTGCTCGCGCAACGCCCCGGCGATGGCCATCAGGGCGTTGTTCTTGTCACCGGCGCTGGCCCGGGCCATGGCCCGGGCGGCGTCGCGGGCGTGCTCGCCCACGTTGGCCATGTACTGCTGGATATCCATGTGTTCTGTCATGCCGTGTCGATCGGAAGCCCCATAGTATAGGTGCAGGACGACAGCGGCGAAACCGGCGCCTTCACGCCGGCCCGGTGCGGGCTTCCAGGACCCGTACCATCGGGGTGCGGCGGGTGCGCGGAATGGGCAGTTGCTGGTAGTAATCCGCCGGGTCGTGAATGTCGAGGCCGTGGAAACCGAGGGTGCGAAAGTGGCTGCGGCTCTCCTCGTCGGAATCGAAATGGAAGCTGACCTGGCTGCGGGACAGGACTCCGAGCAGGCCGCCCAGGGTTTTCAGGGTCCGCTGGAAACGGCGATTGGCGTAGAGCGGATAGTTGTCGGTGAGATAACGGCCATCGGGAAAGCCGGCCAGTGACGCCGCCAGCCGTTGCCAGAACGGGCTGATCGAGGCCAGCGAGAAATAATTGATCAGGCCTTCGGTGACCACCGCCACCGGCTTGTCCGGGTCGAAGCGGGCCAGCAAGGCGGGCACGCTGTCATCGCCCTGTTCCAGCAGAATATTCACGGTTTCCACCCGGTGCCGGTCGCCAAGCGCCCCCAGCCGTGCTAGCAGCCGCCGTTTGCGCCGGGCCATGTCCGGCAGATCCGCTTCCACATAGGTGATGCCGGAGTGCTGCTGACGAAAACGACAACCGCGTGGGCTCAGACCACAGGCGATTTCCAGAATCTGCACGTCCGGATAGCGTTGGATCAGTGACTGCAGGCGGGCGTTGATGAGGTAATGGCGTTGCAACAGGAAAGTGCGGATATTGCCGCCCAGCAGTTGTTTGCCCGCCGCCTCGAAGGGGGTCATCGCATGGTACAGCAAGGCCCCGACGGGGGTCTGGAAAGCCGCCGAGGAAAGCCCGTTCCGCACCCATACCTGGCCGGTATAAAGAGCAGTAAAGCTGATCGAAGAGGTGTCCAGACGCTGCGGCATGGTTCTTTCCTGGCGACGATGGAATCCGGTTCATGGACCCTAGCAGAGTGGCGGGCTCCGAGCGGGCCAATCCGGGACCAGCCCGCTGTCGTCGAGAAAGGACTGGATTCAGGCCAGACGGTGATGCGTGGCCATCATGGCGATAATTCTGGTGGTGCCGGAATGACGACCTGGTCGGTAGATATCGAAAAGGGCAGGTCCAGAGTACGGGTTGGCGGATAACCACCTTTGGCCGGTTCATTGGCCGGATAACGTGACTCTGTAGGTCGCATAGCCAAAGGGTTTGTGCCGGATTTATTCTTTTTTTAAGCGTGTTTGGGGCCGGTTCCGCCAAGCGCTGATCTGTATGGGCCTTCCGCTGTCTTTGATGGAGGGTAACCTCATCTTTCTCCAGATCACGTCTGGTCTATCTTTCCAGAATCGGCGGCAGAGGCTGGCCGGTAAGACGCAGCACCAGGCTGCTGAGGTGTTTCCAGGGATCGCCGGGGGCCATGCCCTTGACGGTGCGGTCGGCGCGGATCGCCAGGGCCTGGGCCTGATGCAACTGGCGCGGCCGCAGGCGCGAAGCCTGGGTTTCCATGGCGCGTATCCGGGCGGGCGGCATGCGCGGCGGGTTGCCGCCGGAGAGCAGGGCGTCCAGGCCGCGCAGGTGGCGGCTCAGGGCCCACAGGATCACCGGCGGTTCCACGCCCTCGGCCCGCAGTGTTCGCAGGATCCGCAGGGCGCGGGCGGGATCGCCCTGGGCGGTGGCGTCGGTGAGATCGAAAGGTGTGTAACGGCTGGAATCGCCCACCGACTGTTGCACGGTTTCCGGTGTGATGTGGCCGTCCTCGGCCAGCAGGGCCAGTTTGTCCACCTCCTGGGCGGCGGCCAGCAGATTGCCTTCGCTGCGCTGGATCAGCAGTTCCAGGGCGTCTTCGTCCGCTTTGAGGCCACGGCTGGCCAGACGGTCCCGCAACCAGGGGTAAAGCTGGCGTCCTTCCACCGGCCAGATCTCGATGACCGCGCCGCAACCGTCCAGCGCCTTGACCCAGGCGCTGCCCCAGTCTTTGCGGCGGTCCAGCCGCGAGCAGCGGATCAGCAGCAGGGTGTCGGGGGACGGGGTGGCCATCAGGTCCCGCAGGATCTGGCTGCCCGCTTTGTCCGGGCGCTTGTCGTTGAGTACCACCTCGAGGATCCGGCGGCCGCCAAACAGGCTCAGGCTTTGCGCTTCGTTGAGCAGGGCATTCCAGTCGATGCCGGTGTCGGCGCTGAAACGTTGCCGCTCCTCGAAACCGCGCTGGCGGGCCGCGGCGCGCAAGGCATCAAGGGTCTCGTCCTGTTGCAAGGGCTCGTCGCCGGCCACCAGATAGACCGGCAGCAGCGCTTCGCCCTTGAGGTGCTTGCCCAGTTGGTCCGCACGCAGCCGCATGGCGGTCAGTCCTGTTGTACTTTGCGGGAAGCGTCCGCCAACTGGTTGATCAGGCGGTAGACGATGTCGTCGTACAGGTCCTGGCGGATCATCTCTTCCTCATCGGAAGAGGCGGTGATGTTGTCCGGGTAGTAGGCCAGGTTACGCAGTGCCCTGATGTGGCGGGGCGGGTTGAGCGGCGCCTGGGTGTCGCGGTCGATCAACTGCCACACCAGCTCGTAATGCAGTTCCAGTTCAGCGATCCGCCCGCGCTCGTCCACCGCCGCCGTGCGCCGGTCCCAACGTTCGTCGATGACCCTGATCACGTAGGGCGACTCGTTGTGCAGCAGCACGCCCAGCGGCGTCAGTTCCCGTTCCAGGGTGTAACGTAACCGGGCAGTGCCGCCGGCCAGGGTCACGCTTTCGAACTGCGGCGTGTGGGTCTGGCCGCGTAGCTGCCAGCCGCTGCACGCTGTCAGCAGGAGCGTGGCGAGAACAAGCAACAGCGTGCGATGCGGGACGAGCGTCATGAAGATCTCCGTGAGCTGCCGGTCTTCTTAGTTGGCAACAATATTAACCAGTTTACCGGGCACCACGATGACCTTGCGCACGGTGTTGCCGTCGATGAACTTGCGCACGTTCTCTTCGGCCATGGCCAGCGTTTCCAGGGCAGCGTTGTCGGCGTCCGCCGGTGCTTCCAGTTTGGCGCGCACCTTGCCATTCACCTGCACCACCAGTTCCACACTGTCCTTGACCAGGGCGCTTTCGTCCACTTCGGGCCAGACGGCGTCGATCACCGCGTCATCATGGCCCAATGCCCGCCACAACTGATGGGCGGCGTGGGGAATAATCGGTGACAGCAACAGCACCGCGGCTTCCAGTGCCTCCTGGCGGACCGCGCGGGCCTGCTCATCCTCAGCGGCAAGGCGGCCGGTGTCGTTGATCAGTTCCATCACCGCGGCAATGGCGGTATTGAAGGTGTAGCGGCGGCTGAAGTCATCGCTGACCTTCTGAATGGTCTCATGGGTCTTGCGGCGCACGGCCTTGGCGTCGGCGCTCAGGGCGCTCGGATCCAGTGCCGGCGTGGCGCCCCCTTCGACATGCTCGGCGACCATCCGCCACAACCGCTTGATAAAGCGGTGCGCGCCTTCGACGCCAGTGTCGTTCCATTCCAGGGATTGCTCCGGCGGTGCCGCGAACATCATGAACAGCCGCACGGTGTCGGCGCCGTACTGCTCGATCATCTGCTGCGGGTCCACCGTGTTGCCCTTGGACTTGGACATCTTGGCGCCGTCCTTGAGCACCATGCCCTGGCACAGCAGCCGCTTGAACGGCTCATCGCTGTCGAGCAGGCCGGCATCACGCATCAGCTTATGGAAGAAGCGTGAGTACAGCAGGTGCAGAATGGCGTGTTCGATGCCGCCCACGTACTGGTCCACCGGCAGCCAGTAATTGGCGGCGGCCGGGTCCAGCATGGCCTGGTCGTTGCGGGGGCAGCAGTAACGAGCGTAATACCAGCTCGACTCCATGAAGGTGTCGAAGGTATCGGTCTCACGCAGGGCGGGCTGACCGTTCCAGGTGGTTTTGGCCCATTCGGGGTCCGCTTTGATGGGGCTCTTTACGCCATCCATTTCCACGTCGGTGGGCAGCGCCACCGGCAATTGATCTTCCGGGGTGGGGTGCAGCCCGCCGTCTTCGGTTTCCACCATGGGGATGGGAGCGCCCCAATAACGCTGACGGGACACGCCCCAGTCGCGCAGACGGTAGTTCACTTTTTTCTCGCCCAGGCCGCGTTCGTTCAGCCAGGCGGCAATAGCGTCGAAGGCCTCGGCGGAGGTGTTGCCGCTGAACCCGGCGGAGTTCACCAGCCTGCCTTTTCCGGTGAAAGCCTCTTTTTCCAGATCAATCGCTTCACCGTTTGCCGGTTCGATCACCTGCTTGATCGGCAGATCGTACTTGCGGGCAAACTCGAAATCGCGCTGATCATGGGCGGGCACGGCCATGACGGCACCGGTGCCGTAACTCATCAGGACGAAATTGGCGACCCACACCGGTACTTGCTCGCCGCTGATGGGGTGAGTGGCATGGAGGCCGGTAAAGATGCCTTTCTTCTCCATGGTGGCCATGTCGGCTTCGGCCACCTTGTTATGCAGGCACTCCTCCACGAAGTCGGCCACCTCGTGGTTGGCCGCCGCCGCCTTTTTCGCCAGCGGGTGGGCCGCGGCCACGGCCACGTAGCTCACGCCCATCAGGGTGTCCGGGCGGGTGGTATAGACGCGCAGCGGCTCTTCACCGTCGATGGCGAAGGCCATCTCCACCCCTTCGGAGCGGCCGATCCAGTTGCGCTGCATGGTCTTGACCTGCTCCGGCCAGCCATCGAGCTGGTCCAGATCATTGAGCAACTCGTCGGCGTAGTCGGTGATCTTGATGAACCACTGGGGAATCTCTTTCTGCTCCACCAGGGCACCGGAGCGCCAGCCCCGGCCATCGATGACCTGTTCGTTGGCCAGTACGGTCTGGTCTTCCGGGTCCCAGTTCACCGTGGACATCTTGCGGTACACCAGGCCCTTTTCGTACAGCTTGGTGAAGAACCATTGTTCCCAGCGATAGTATTCCGGGGTGTAGGTAGCCAGTTCCCGATCCCAGTCGTAGCCGAAGCCCAGACGTTTGAGCTGGCCCTTCATGTAGTCGATGTTTTCGAAGGTCCACTTGGCCGGGGCCACCTTGTTCTTGATGGCGGCATTCTCGGCGGGCAGACCAAAAGCGTCCCAGCCCATCGGCTGCAGCACGTTCTTGCCCTGCATGCGCTGATACCGGCTGATCACGTCGCCGATGGTGTAGTTGCGCACATGGCCCATGTGTAGTCGACCGGAGGGATAGGGGAACATGCTCAGGCAATAGAATTTTTCCTTGCCCGGCTGCTCGGTGACTTTGAAGGTCTCCTGATTTTCCCAGTATTCCTGGGCTTCCCGTTCTACCTGGTCGGGGCGATACTGTGCGTCCATCGGTTCTCTTAGTGCTTGGTTAGTGTTTGGTCAGTCGGTGTCTGTCAGTGTGTCGTCGCGTAAGTCGTGTCACATGGCTGACGAACGGTGTACGGGTCGGGCACATAACATAAAAGGAAACATAGGATACATGAGCGGGGCGCGGGCAGACAGCGAATGGACGAGGTAATGATTCTGGGCATGGTGGCGCTGGTGATGGCCGCTGCCACCTTGCCGGCGGTGGTCGCTCGGTTCTACCCGCCGGTGCCGCCACGGCGTGGCTCGTCGCCGCCACGGGCGGTGGTGGTGCTGGGGGCAGGCCGGCGCCGTGATGGCGATGGTTACCGTCTCAACACGCTGGGCCTGAAGCGGTTGCGGGTGGCGTTGGAACTGGCCCGCGAGCGGCAATTGCCGTTATTGCTTTGCGGTGGCGCCCCCGGCGCCGAGGCGCTGCTTCCAGAGCAATCCGAAGCCGCGCTGATGGCCGAGGTGGTGCGCCGGACCTGGCCGGATGCGCCCCTGATGCTGGAACCGGAGAGCCGCAATACCTGGGAAAACGCGGTAATGGCGGCCCGGGTTCTGCGTCTTCGCGGTATCGAGAGCCTGGTGCTGGTCACCGATCAGGCCCATCTGTGCCGGGCCACGCTTTGTTTTCAAGCCCAGCACCTTGAAGTGACGTCCCATGCGGTGACTTCCCTGCCACGCCGCCCCTGGATGCCCTCCGCCGGGGCGTTGTCACAGATGCCGGTGATCTGGCGCGAATGGCTGGCGCTGATCTGGTATCACTGCAAATACCCGTTGTGATAATCGCGGTCCTTTACCAGATGGTCCTCACCAGCACATAGCTGAGCAGGGTCACCACCACGATGCCCACCAGGTTCAGGAAGAAGCCGGCGCGGATCATGTCGCCGATGCGCAGATGGCCGGTGCCGAAAACAATCGCATTGGGCGGCGTCGCCACCGGCATCATGAAGGCGCAACTGGCGGCGATGGCGGCGGGAATCGCCAGCAGTTCCGGTGACATGCCCTGGGATACCGCCAGGGCGCCGAGCAATGGTAAAAACGCCGCGGCGGTGGCGGTGTTGGAGGTCACCTCGGTGAGGAAGATGATCACCATCACCACCATGCCGATCAACAGGATCAGCGGCAGGAAGCCAAGCGCGCCCATGCCCTGGGCGATCCAGTCGGCGAGGCCGGTGGCGCGGATCTGGGCGGCCAGGGACAGACCGCCGCCGAACAGCAGCAGCACGCCCCAGGGCAGCTTGCCGGCGTGGCCCCAGCTCATCAGGAAATCCCGGTTTTTGATGCTCACCGGCACCAGGAACAAGGCGATGGCTGCCGCCATGGCAATGCTGGTGTCGTTGATTCCCGGCACGACTTTGGCGATCAGGGGCTGGAATACCCAGGCGAAGGCGGCGCACACAAAGACCACCGCGACCCCTTTCTCGCCCCGGGACAACGGCCCCAGCGCCTTGAGTTCGTCGTTGATCAGGGCATCGCTGTCGGCCAGCTTTTCCGCTTTGCGCAGGCCACCCCGGGTCAGCCACAGCCAGGTGACGCCCAGCATCACCACCGACACCGGCACACCCACCAGCATCCATTGTCCGAAGCCGATATGGATGTCGTAGTTGTCCTTCAGAAAGGCAATCAACAGCGCGTTGGGCGGCGTGCCGATCAGGGTGCCGATGCCGCCGATGCTGGCGGCGTAGGCGATGCCCAGCAGCAGCCCGGTGGAGAGACGCTCACTGTGCGGGTTGTCATCGCCCAACAGAGTGATCACCGACATACCGATGGGCAGCATCATGATCGAGGTGGCGGTATTGCTGACCCACATACTGAGGAAGGCGGTGGCCAGCATGAAGCCCGCCACCTGGTAGGCGGGCTGGCTGCCGACGGCACGCAACGTCATCAGGGCGATGCGTTTATGCAGATTCCAGCGTTCCATGGCCAGCCCCAGCATGAAGCCGCCGAGAAACAGAAAAATCGCCGGGTTGGCGTAGGGCGCGGACGCCTTGTCCACGGTGCTGATGCCCAGAGCCGGAGCCATCAGGATCGGCAACAGGGAGGTGACCGGAATCGGGATTGCTTCGGTGGACCACCAGGTGGCCATTAACAAGGTCAGGCCCACGGTGCGCCAGCCTGCTTCGCTCAGGGTGCCGGGCGGATCGGTCAGCAGGCAGGCCAGTAGCAATAGAGGTCCGAGGAACAGGCCGATCCAGGCGGCGAGATCGGTGTCTTTCTTGATTTCGGCCTGGTGCCGGGCAGCGTCGGTCATTGACGACTCCTGAGGCGCATAACGAAAAACAAACAAGTATGCACTCGGAGCCGGGCGTGGGGAATTAGACTTATCGCTAGCGCGGCGGGGCGAGACTTGCCGGATCCAGAGCCCGCAGGGCGTCGAAATGAGTCAGAAAGATCCGGCCGTGCAGGTGTTCCGGGAACGGCGAACGGCGCAAGCGATCCATCACCGGGCCCTTGACCTCGGACAGATGCAGCGTGACGCCGGCGTCCCCCAGCCGTTGATTGAGACTTTCCAGGCTGTCCAGGGCGCTGGCGTCGATCTGATTCACCGCCGAGCACAACAGCACCACATGGCGGATTTGCGGCCGCTGCATGACGCAGTCGTAGATCTGATCTTGCAGATGGCGGGCGTTGGCGAAGTAAAGGGATTCGTCCACCCGCAGCGACAGCACGGTGGCGGAGACCAGCACCTGATGCCGCTGCACATTGCGGAAATGCTCGGTGCCGGGCACTTGGCCCAATTCCGCCACATGGGGCTGGCCGGTGCGCCACAGAAACAGCACCAGCGACGATAGCACCCCGGCGATCACGCCCACCTCCACCCCCATCAGCAGCACACCGGCCATGGTCACGGCCATGGCCAGGCCGTCCGCGCGGGAATAGCGCCAGGTGCGGGCCAGGGCGCCGAGATCCACCAGGCTGAGCACGGCGACGATGATGGTGGCGGCCAGTGTGGCCTTCGGCAGGGCCTGGAACCAGGGCGTGAAGAACAGCGCGGTCAGAGCGATCCCCATGGCGGTGAGGATGCCGGCCAGGGGGCTGCGCGCGCCGGCATCGAAATTCACCACCGAGCGGGAGAAGCCGCCGGTAACCGGGAAGCCGCCGCTGACCGCCGAGGCCAGGTTGGCCATGCCCAGGCCGGTCAGTTCCGCATTGCTGTCGATGCGTTGACGGCGTTTGGCGGCCAGGGTCTGGGCCACGGACACCGACTCGACGAAGCCGATCAGGCTGATCAGCAGGGCCGGCAACAGCAGGGCGCGCCACAGCCCAGCGTCGAAAGCGGGCAGACTCAGGCCCGGCAGGCCGCCGGGAATGGCTCCCACCGTGGCCACCCCGGCCCGCTGCAGATCCAGGACGTCCACCGCCAGAGTGGTGAGAATCACCGCCAGCACTGGCGCTGCTTTGCTGACAAGCTCCGCCGCCGAAGCCGACAGGCGGGTGCGAGCGAGCAGGGATTTCAAACCGGAGCGGGCCCAGAACAAAAAGGCCAGGGTGAGCAGGCCCAGGATCACCGTGGTGCCTTGAATCCGGCCGATCTGCGCCAGCAGGGAACCGACCAGGGCCCACAGCGTGTCACCGTGCAGAGGAATCCCCAGCAGATGTTTGAGCTGACTGGCGGCGATCAGCAGGCCGGAAGCGGAAATAAAACCGCCGATCACCGAATGGCTGAGCAGGTTCGCCACCCAGCCGAGACGCAGCAGGCCCATGCCGACCAGCATGAGTCCGGAGAGCAGTGCCAGCACCGTGGTGGCGAGCAGGAAAGTGGCGCTGTCGCCGCCGGCCACCTGGCCGGCGGCCGCCGCGGTCATCAGCGAGATCACCGCCACTGGTCCCACCGCCAGAGTGCGGCTGGAGCCGAACAGCGCGTACGCCACCAGCGGCAGAATGCTGGCATAGAGTCCCATCTGCGCCGGAACACCGGCGAGCAGCGCGTAGGCCAGGCTCTGCGGGATCAACATCAGGGTGACGATCACCGCCGCCAGACCGTCGGCACTGAGATCCCGGCGCTGATACTCCGCCAGCCAACGTGACGCCGGTAGCCAGGACGGCAGCGGCAAGCGGCGGCGAGGGGAAGCGGGACTCACCGTTGGTGAGTCCGGTGACGGAACGGGATCATTTGGCCGGACCAGTGAGCCATTCGTGGCCTTTCAGCATCAGATCGAAATAGATGCGCGGCATGGCCTTGGCTTTAAGCCACCAGTACATTGAACGGGCTTTGGTGGGGGCCAGCGGAAAGGTGGGTTGCAGCACGCCCTGGTAACCGAATTCCGCCAGGATCACCTTGCCTTTCTCCACCGTCAGCGGGCAGGCGCCGTAGCCATCATAGGCCGCGCCCGGGGACTGGCCATCGAGTACCGACAGCAGATTTTCCGCCAGTACCGGCGCCTGCTTGCGAACCGCCGCGGCGGTTTTGGCGTTGCTGGTGCCGGCCACGTCGCCGAGCGCGAAGACGTTGGCGAAGCGGGGATGTTGCAGGCTGGCCGGATCCAGATCGACCCAGCCGGCGCTGTTGGCCAGCGGGCTGTCGGCGACAAACGCCGGGGCTTTTTGCGGCGGCGTCACGTGCAGCAGGTCAAAGCTCTCTTCCCGCTCCCGCGCGTTGCCGTCCTGATCCTTGTCCACGAACCAGGCTTTGCGATGGCCCGCGTCCACCGCTTTCAGGGTGCTGCGGAAGTTCAGGGTGGCGTTATAACGACGCACGTATTCCATTAGCGGTGGCACGAAATCGGCGACACCGAACAGCGCCTCCCCGGCATTGTGGAAGTGCACGTCGATGTTCCGCAGCGCGCCGCGTTGCTCCCAGTGATGGCAGGACAGATACAGGGCTTTCTGCGGCGCGCCGGCGCATTTGATCGGCATCGGCGGTTGCGTGAACAGGGCGCGGCCGTGTTTCAGGTTCTGTACGCATTCCCAGGTATAGGGCGCGTGCTCGAACAGATAATTACTGGTCACGCCGTTGTGGCCGAGACTGTCGCGCAGGCCTTCCACCGCGTCCAGATCCAGTTCCAGACCGGGGGCGACGATCAGCGCGCGATAGCCAAGTCGGTCTCCATCCTCCAGGATGACCTGGTTACGCTCCGGATCGAAACCGGTGACCCGGGCCCGGATCCATTTGCTGCCCCGTGGCATCACCTGAGTCATCGGCCGGGCGGTATCGCGGCGGCGGAAGGCGCCGGCGCCGACCAGAGTCCAGGCGGGCTGGTAATAGTGGGTATCACGGGGCTCCACCACCGCCACATTCAGGGACGGCCGCCGCTTCAGCAGGCTGGCGGCGGCGGCCAGACCACCGGCGCCGCCGCCGATGATCAATACGTCCCAATCGTTGGCCGGCGAGCGACGGGCGGCGTCGGCACTTTGCCCCTGCTGCCAGCGTTGCTGCAGGCGAGGACACTGTTTTTCCAGGTCGTAACCGGCGGCGGAAGTGGTGGCGAGAACCGTTTGCGGATCCAGCTGTGAGGATTGCGACAGCGCCCACAGCGTGCTGGAACGGTTGCCGGTGCGGCAGAAAGCCATGACCGGGGCGCGGTTGTCCGTCAGCAGTTGGCCGAAGCGCTGGATCTGTTCATCGCTGATCTCGCCGGGGATGATTGGCAGATAGTGATATTGCAGGCCGGCTTCGGCGGCGGCTCCGGCCAGCGCCTCGCTGGTCGGCTGGTCCTCGCCTTCGCCGTCCGGGCGGTTATTGATGACGGTATGAAAGCCGGCTTCGGCCAGGGCTTTCATGTCCTCGGGCTGCAACTGACCGGCCACCGAAATGGCCGGGGTCAGAGTCTTGTAGTCGTTCATTGCGCTCCGCTCTTGTGTCTTGCTCAGATCGAGTTCAGTGGAATCTTCAGATAGTGGACGCCGTTGTCCTCCGCCGGGGGCAGATGGCCGGCGCGCATGTTGACCTGTACCGACGGCAGGATCAGGCGCGGCATATCCAGTCCGGCATCGCGGTTCTCGCGCATGGCGACGAATTGGTCTTCGTCAACGCCGTCGTGAACATGAATGTTGGCGCGCCGCTGCTCCTCTACCGTGGTTTCCCAATGATACTGGTCGCGTCCTTCCGGCAGGTAATCGTGGCACAAAAACAGGCGGGTGGAGCCGGGCAGGGCGAGAAGTTTGCGAACCGAGCGATAAAGGGTGCGGGCATCGCCGCCGGGGAAGTCACAGCGGGCGGTGCCGTAGTCGGGCATGAACAGGGTGTCGCCGACGAACACCGCGTCGCCGATCAGGTGGCTCATACAGGCCGGAGTGTGGCCCGGAGTATGCAACGCCACGGCCTCCAGATTACCGACCCGATAGTGTTCGCCGTCTTCGAACAGGTGGTCGAACTGGCTGCCGTCACGGGCGAATTCGGAACCGGCGTTGAAGATTTTGCCGAAGGTGTTCTGTACCGTTCGGATATGGGAACCGATGGCGAGCCGGCCACCCACTTGTTGCTGAATCCAGGGCGCCGCCGACAGATGATCGGCGTGGACGTGGGTCTCCAACAGCCATTCCACGATGAGATCGTGCTTGCGAACGTAATCCACCAGCCGCTGGGCGCTGTGGTATCGGGTGCGCCCGGCGGCCGGATCGTAGTCGAGTACCGAATCCACCACCGCGCAGTGGCGGGTGTCGGGGTCGATCACCACGTAACTGACCGTGTTGGTATCGGTGTCGAAGAAGCTTTCCACTTGCGGACCGGCCATGACCCTATCCATCCAAAACGTTGCGGGATGGCACCGTTATAGGGGGCGCGGGAGCGAAAGTCAAATAAGTTATATGCTTATTCTATTTTGAGATAAGCGGTTCAGGCCAGTTATAATGCGAGGGCGCCATAAAGGGCCTCGCCGTAGACCTGACGCCCGTTCTCAAAGCGCATGATTTCGCAGGCGAAGGCCCGTTTGCCATTGGCGCTGGCAATGTAGTGCACCACCAGTTGCTGGCCCGGCTCGTCACAAATAGCGGTCACCAATTCGAAGTGCAAACCCGGCCGGTCGGCAAGAGCCGCTACCCAGTAATCGCGCAGTGCCGCTTTGCCCTGAATGCGGCTGGTGCCGACGTAGGGTTCGGCCACCGCGCTGATGAACTCGGCGTCGTCGCTGAAGGCGGACACCACCGCCTCCACGTCCCCCCGGTTCCAGGCCTCTATCCAGTGACGGGCATGGTTTTGCAAATCGGCATAGCTGAGTCGGTGGGGCATGAGGCCTCCGCGAACAGTGGATTGGAGGCCAAGTATGCGCACAACGGCGGAAGGCCGTCACGGTACAGATGACGACCGGGTTGGCGGTACTGGCGCGGCTCAGCGTGAGACGCGGCGGCGGCCTTCCCCGCCGGCCAGCACCGCCATGGCCAGCGCCAGCAGCAGCGTGGGCCAGACGCCGGCCACCATGAAGGGCGTCTGGCCTTGGCGCGGCTGGTATTCGCTGATCAAGACGCCCCGCTCGAATTGCGGCAACCGGTCGCGCACTTGACCGCGCGCGTCCACCACCGCGGTGACACCGTTATTGGTGCCGCGCAGCAGCCAGCGCCCGGTTTCCAGAGCGCGCAGACGGGTCATCTGAAAATGCTGCAAGGGGCCGGCGGAATGGCCGAACCAGGCGTCATTGCTGATGGTCAGCAGCACATCCGCGTTGCCGGTGCGTTCCGCCACCTGAGCCGGGTAGAGCATCTCGTAGCAGATCGCCGGCGCGATTTCCTGGCCCAGGGCGAAAAGGTTGGGCTGGTCGGGGCTGCCGGGCGTGAAGCTGGACATGGGCAGATCGAAGAACGGAATCCATCCGCGAATCAGGCTTTCCAGCGGCACATATTCACCGAACGGCACCAGCTTCTGTTTGTGATAAACGCCGTCGTGACCGGTGCCCACCACCGCCACGCTGTTGTGGTAGCGCGGCGGATAGGTGCTGGCGTCACGCCAGGGCAGGCCGCTGATCAGGGCGCCGCCTTTGGCGGCGATCCGTTCGCCTTCGCCATCCACGAAGCCGCGAATATCCTGATAGAACTCGATCATCGCCGATTCCGGCCAGATCACCAGGGTGTCCTCCGGCAGGTCGGCGGTGAGTGAGTGATAAATCTCCTGGGTCTCGTCACGCATGGTGACCAGCCACTTCAGATCCTGCGGAATATTGCCCTGCACCAGCGCCACCTGTTGGCGAGGGCCGGAAGGGTGGGTGAAGGCATGGCGGCCGGCCAGCAGGCCCGCTGTCACCAGAATCAGTACCACCGCCAGGGCCGCTCCGGCGCTTACCCGTGGCCGCGCCAGATCCACCACCGTGGCGGCGGCCAGTACCAGCGTCAGAGTCAGGACCCAGACGCCACCCAGTGGCGCCAGCCCGGCCAGTGGCGTATCGATGGCGGCGTAACCGGCATAGAGCCAGGGGAAGCCGGTCAACAACCCGCCGCGCACCCAGTCCAGCACCAGCCAGGCGCCGGCGAACACCATGGCGCGCGGGCCGCGCCGTTTGGTGAACCAGAACGCCAGCCCATAAAACAGCGCCAATCCCATGGCGAACAAAGCGGTGAACGGAATCGACATCCACAACGGCATGAAGCCGTAGTCGGTCATCGAGACGTGCAGCCAGCTGATACCGAACCCGAACATGCCGACGCCATACAGCCAACCGGCAGTGAAGGCGCGGCCCGGAGTCGGCGATCGTACCAGAGCCGTATAACCCAGAGCGGCGCTGACCAACACCAGCGGCCACAGATCGTAGGGGGCAAAGGCGAGGGGAAACAGTAGCCCCGCGATCAGGGCGAGCAGCAGGTTGGGCATGGCTATCCGTGGTTCCCGGCTAAGGTCATAGGGCAAGCATGATGACGCCACGTTATACGCAAATTAACCGCCTTGCGCCATGGGCTCATATCTCTGAGTTGGTATGGAGCTTGCAGAGCTTGGTTTGGAAGAAAGCGTGTCATTGAGTTGGGCACATAACAGGAGAGAGTACCGTGGATAAACAGCAAATGACGGACATCATCGTGACCACCAAGGCCGAGCGGGGACTGACCTGGGAAAAAATGGGCGAGGACCTGGGGATGTCGCCGGTGTGGCTGGCGTCCGCCTGCCTCGGCATGAACGGCGCGCCGCCGGAAAAAGCCATGGCGATCACCGAGTATCTGGGCCTGGATCAGGACGTGGCCAAGGCACTGGAAGCCTTTCCCACCAAGGTCTGGGACCAGACCGTGCCCACCGATCCGTTGATTTACCGGTTCTATGAAATCGCCGGTGTGTATGGCACCACGCTGAAGGAAGTGATCCAGGAAAAATTCGGCGACGGCATCATGAGCGCCATCGACTTCACCATGGAGGTGGACAAACAGGAAGACCCCAAAGGGGACCGTGTGGTAGTGACCATGAACGGGAAATTCCTGCCGTATAAACATTGGTGAGCTGCGTTGCGGGACCCTGTTGAACAGGGACGTTCGACAGGGAGCCTACAGGGACGAATTCACGGCGTCCCTGTATTTGTTCCTAAAGAGCGCGCCGCGGATTACTCCGGTGATGCGTCCAGAGCCGGATCATCCTGCCGATGAGTGACCCGCAGCAAGCGGATGGTGCGGCCGTCCGCGCTTAACACGGTGAATTGGAACGGCCCCAGGTCGATGGACTCTTCGCGCCCGGGCAGGCGGCCGAAGGCGTGCATCACCAGACCGCCGATGGTGTCGAACTCCTCGTCGCTGAGCTCGCACTGAAAGTGTTCGTTGAAATCCTCGATCGGCGTCAGGGCCTTGACGGTGTGTTCGCCGTTCTCCAGATCCTTGATCAGGTAATCGTCTTCCTCGATGTCGTGCTCATCCTCGATCTCGCCGACGATCTGTTCCAGCACGTCCTCGATGGTGACCAGGCCGGCGATGCCGCCGTACTCGTTGACCACGATGGCCATGTGATTCTTGGTGATGCGGAATTCCCGCAGCAGCGAATCCAGGCGCTTGGACTCGGGGACCACCATGGCGGAGCGCACGTGATCCTTGATCTGGAAGCGCTCCATGCGGGCCGGCTCCAGAATCAGCGCCAGCAGATCCTTGGCCAGCAGGATACCAATGACTTCGTCCGGATCGTCGCCGATGACCGGGAAGCGGCTGTGGGCGCATTCGATGATGGTGGGCAGGAAATCGCGGGGGTCGCTGCTGGCACGGATGCTGACCATCTGCGTGCGAGGGATGAGAATCTCCCGGACCTGCATGTCGCTGACGCCGATAGCGCCTTCGATGATGCCAAGCGTGTCACCGTCAATGACGTGACTGTCGCGCATGGAGCGCATCAGATCCAGCAATTCCTCCCGGGAGCCGGGAGTGGAAGTGAAGAACTGGCCAACGCGCTCCAACCAACTTCGACCGTTGTTCTGGTCTGAATAGTCGTCCGACATCAGGGGTAATGCTCCATGTTATGGTTTCGATGTTATCGGTTTGTGAATTATGGGGGCAACGAGTTATACGGATCCGGAAAGCCCTGGCCGGCAAGCGCGAGGATCTCCAGGGACTCCATCTGTTCGGCGTCGTCGTCGTCGATATGATCGTAACCCAGCAGATGGAGTACGCCGTGGACGACCATATGCGCCCAGTGCGCTTCCACGGTTTTGTTTTGTTCGGCGGCCTCGCGCCGGACCACGTCCGCGCAAATAATAATATCCCCCAGCAGCGGGGCGATGGCGTCATCGGGCAGGCCTTCGGGCATATCGAAGGGGAAGGACAACACATTGGTGGGTTTGTCCTTGCCCCGGTAGTCACGGTTGAGAATGCGGATTTCCTCGTCGTCGACGATCCGCAGAGTGATATCCCCGACCACGCCGCCGGCTGCTTCCGCGGCGGCCAGAGTCCAGCGGTGCAAGTCGCTTTCGTCCGGTGCGTCCGGGGCATCCGTGGCCCACTGGATATCAACGGTTGGGGTCGGTATTCCGTTCATGACGGTCGTAAGCTTCCACGATACGTTGGACCAGCGGGTGGCGAACCACGTCGCGGCTGTCGAAACGGGTGACGCCGATGTCCTGTTCATCGGCCAGCACTTCGAGGGCGTTGACCAGCCCCGAGCGCTGGTGGCGCGGCAGGTCCACCTGGGTCACGTCACCGGTGATCACCGCCCGGGAACCGAAGCCGATCCGGGTCAGGAACATTTTCATCTGTTCCGGTGTGGTGTTCTGGGCTTCGTCCAGGATCACGAAACTGCCGTTCAGCGTGCGTCCACGCATGTACGCCAGTGGCGCCACTTCGATGACGTTGCGATCCATCAGTTTGGCCACGTTTTCGAATCCCAGCATTTCATAGAGGGCGTCGTAAAGCGGGCGCAGGTAAGGATCGATTTTCTCCGCCAGATCCCCGGGCAGAAAACCCAGTTTCTCGCCCGCCTCCACCGCCGGCCGTACCAGCAGAATACGCCGGATCTCGGCACGCTCCATGGCGTCCACGGCGCAGGCCACCGCCAGCCAGGTCTTGCCGGTGCCGGCCGGGCCGATGCCGAAATTGATGTCGTGACGGCGGATATTGCGCACGTACTCGCGCTGATGGGCACCACGCGGCCGGATACGGGCGCGTTTTGTGCGGATCACCATCTCGTCACTGGGGAAGGCCACGGTATTGTCCAGCTTGTCGGTCAGACCGGATTGCTGCAGGTGCAAATGGACCAGCTCCGGCGTGATGTCGGTGCCGTCCACGGTTTGATCGTAGAGATCGTGCAGAACGGAACTGGCGGCTTTTACCGAGCGTTCGTCACCGGACAGATGAAATTCATTGCCACGATTGTGGATATCCACGCTCAGGCGTTTGGCGATCTGCTTGATGTGCTCGTCCAGTCGGCCACAGAGATTGGCGAGCCGCTGGGAATCGTAGGGTTCGAGACGGAGTTTCTGGGAAGCGAGTGGTGTGTCCAAGTTGGGAAGCGAGGCCCCGCGGGCGGTTGCGATGGATTCAGCATACCCCGAAAAGTGCTTTCGGGGGAAGATTTCCCGGCACTGTAGCCTGCCCACCGGGGGGCAGGCAAGAGGGGCTCAGGCCGGCGCCACCTGGGGGCCCAGATCACCGTCGCAGGTGACCGTTTGCAGCCGCCGGGGCAGCAGGAACAAGGCGGGCTGCCGGTCAGGCTGGAGCGCGTCCCAGCGCACCCGGTCCAGCTCCACTTCAAGCACTTCCGCGCCCCAGCCCTGGGGTTCCAGCTCCACCGTCACGGTGCCGCCGAACACGCTGCGTCCGGCCACTCGTACCGGCAAATGAGCGGCCTCGGTGGGCGCCGCCGCCAGATCCGCTTCGTGGGGGCGCAGATAGAGCGTGAGGGCGCCGTCCGGGCAGGCGCCCTGGGTATCGAGACGCAGAAAAGCGTCGCCGGAGCGCCAGTTATGGCCATCGTAGAGCCCTTCCAGGCTGTTGATGTGGCCGAGGAAATCAAATACGAAGCGGCTGGCCGGCTGCTCGTACACCTGCAGCGGCGACCCCATCTGTTCCACCCGGCCCTGGCTCATCACCACCACCTTGTCGGAGACCTCCATGGCCTCTTCCTGGTCATGGGTGACGAAGATGCTGGTCACCGAGATCTGCTCGTGCAGGCGCCGCAGCCAACGGCGCAAATCCTTGCGCACCTTGGCGTCCAGCGCGCCGAACGGCTCGTCCAGCAGCAGCACCTCCGGTTTCAGCGCCAGCGCCCGGGCCAGCGCCACCCGTTGCTTCTGGCCGCCGGACAGTTGCGCGGGGTAACGCCCGGCCAGATTGTCCAGTTGTACCAGACTCAGCAATTCCCGCACGCGGTCACGGATGTCCCTGCGCGAGGGGCGCTCGGCGCGCGGTAACAGGCGCAGTCCGAAGGCAATATTGTCGGCCACGGTGAGGTGTCGAAACAGGGCATATTGCTGGAATACGAACCCGACGCGGCGGCGGCGTGCGTCCAGATGAGTGACGTCCTCGTTATTGAACAGCACCCGCCCGCCGTCCGCCTGTTCCAGGCCGGCGATGATCCGCAGCAGCGTGGTCTTGCCGGAACCGGACGGTCCCAGCAGCCCCACCAACTGGTTGGTGGGCACGTCCAGGGAGATGTCGTGCAAGGCGGTGAAGGCGCCGAAGGATTTGCGGATGTTCTCGACCTGAATGCTCACTTTCTGGCTTTCCTTTAAACGCGTTGACGCCATTCCAGCACGGTTTTCAGCAACAAGGTGATCAGGGCCATGGCGGCCAGCAGCCCGGCGGCGGTGAAAGCGCCGACGGTGTTGTAATCCTCATGCAGCATCTGAATCAGCAGCGGCAGGGTCAAGGTCTCGCCGCGAATCAGGCCGGACACCACGCTGACCGCGCCGAATTCCCCCACCGCCCGGGCGTTGGTCAAGATCACCCCGTACAGTAGCGCCCAACGGATCTTCGGCAGGGTAACGTACCAGAACACCTGCCAGCCGGAGGCACCCATCAGTACCGCGGCTTCCTCTTCCTCCGGGCCCTGGGACTGCATCAGGGGAATCAATACCCGGGCCACATAGGGGCAGGACACAAAAATAGTGACCATGACCATACCCGGAAGAGCGAACATCAGTTGCACGTCGATGTCCGCGAGCCACCCCCCGAGTAGTCCCTGGCTGCCATACACCACCAGGTAACAGAGACCGGCCACCACCGGTGACATGGCGAAGGGGATATCGATCAGGGTGGTCAACAGCTTGCGACCGCGGAATTCAAAGCGGGTTACGCACCAGGCCAACAGGATGCCGAACACCAGATTGACCGGCACGGTAATCAGTGCCACCACCACGGTGAGACGGATCGCGTGACCCATGTCGTTGCTGGTCAACGCCTCCAGGACCGGGGCCAGACCATGGGCGAAGGCCTGATGCAGAATCAACAGCAGCGGCAATACCAGCATCAGGATGACGGTGGCGAAAGCGGCGGCGATCAACAGCCATTGATGTGCGTGTCGTGGCATGCGAGTTCCCGTCACAGTCCGTGCCAGCGTTTCACCAGCCGGGCCTGCAATCCCTGAATACCGAACAGCAATACCAGGGAGGCCAGCAGAATTATCGAGGCTAGAGCGCTGGCGGCGGCGAAGTCGTACTCTTCCAGGCGGATATTCACCAGCAGCGACACGATCTCGGTCTCGTACGGCAGGTTGCCGGCAATGAAGATGACGCCGCCGTATTCACCCAGGCTGCGGGTGAAGGCCAGGCCGGTGCCGGTGAGCAGAGCCGGCATCACCTGGGCCAGTATCACCTTGCGGAACGAGGCCAGCGGTGAGGCGCCCAGGGTGGCGGCGGCCTCTTCCAGATCCGGGGTAAGGTCTTCCAGTACCGGCTGTACCGCCCGCACCACAAAGGGCAGACTGGTGAAGCTCATGGCAATCATGATACCGACCCAGGTATAGGACACCTGGATGCCGGCCAAGCTGAACCATTGACCGAGCCAGCCGTTATCGGCGAACAAAGCGGCCAGAGTCAGGCCGGCCACCGCCGTGGGCAGAGCGAACGGCAGATCCACCAGCGCGTCCATCAGCCGCCGGCCGGGAAAGCGATAGCGGGTGATCACCCAGGCCAGCAGCAGGCCGACAATGGCGTTGATGACGCTGGCGCCGGCGGCGGAAAGCACCGTGACCTTGAAACTGGCGATGCTGCGCGGATGGCTGATCACCCCCCAATAGCTGTCCCAGCCCATGCCGGCCACATGCATGGCCAGCCCGGACAGAGGCAGCAGGATCACCAGGCAGATAAACAGCACGCTCAGCGAAAAGCTGAGCGTGAAACCTGGCAGAACCGAGTGGCGGGTGCGCAGCAGAGCGATCAATTAACGCAGGCTCCGCGCCTGGGCTTGCAGCTTGTCGAGCATGCCGCCGGAAGCGAAATGTTGATCGGTCACGTTTTCCCAGGAGCCAAAGTAGTCTTCCACCTTGAGCAGTTTCACCGGCGGGAAACGGTCGGCGGTTTCCTCGACGACCTTCTCGTTGTGCACACGGTAGTTGAAGGACGCCAGCAGCCGCTGGATCTCTTCGCTGTAGAGGAAGTCCAGATAGGCGGTGGCCACCTTGCGGGTCCCTTTCTCGTCCACCACTTTGTCCACCACGGTGACCGGGAACTCGGCCAGGATCGAGGTCTTCGGCACCACCACTTCATAGTCGCCAGTGCCGTATTCCTTGCGGATGTTGTTCACCTCGGACTCGAAGCTGATCAGCACGTCACCGATTTCGCGCTCGGCGAAGGTGACGGTGGCGGCGCGGCCACCGGAGTCGAACACCGACACATTGGACAGGAAGCGGGCCATGTAGTCCTTGACCTTGTCCTCGTCACCGTCAAAGCGTTCCACCGCGCTCATCCAGGCGGCCAGATAGGTGTAGCGGCCGTTGCCGGAGGTCTTCGGATTGGGGAACACCACATCGACGTCGTCCCGGGCCAGATCGGCCCAGCCCTGGATGTTCTTCGGGTTGCCCTTGCGCACCAGGAAGGCGGTGGTGGAGTAGTAGGGGCTGGAGTTGTTCGGCAGGCGCTGATTCCAGTCCGCCGGAATCAGATTGCCCAGATCGTGCAGGACATTGACGTCGGTGACCTGGTTGAAGGTCACCACATCGGCCTTCAGACCCTGCAGGATGGCGCGGGCCTGCTTGGAGGAACCGGCGTGGGACTGCTTGATGGTGACGTCCTCGCCGGTCTCCGCCTTCCAATGCTCCTGGAATTTCGGGTTGATGGCGGCGAACAGTTCCCGGGCGATGTCGTAGGAACTGTTCAACAGGGTTTGTTGCGCGGTTCCCAGCGAGGCCAGGGACAGCAGGACGGCGGTCAGCAAGACGCGCATCTTCGGCTCCTTGAATGGTGAGTCATAAAGGGCTCATTTTATATAACCAATCCTGAGGTTAAAGGGGCTTGGTTATACCAAATTGCCATTCGCATATGCGTTTAAGCGTATCCGGTGCTGTTCAGCCCCCCAGGGATCACTCCACCCGCCGGTAGTCGGTGCCGCGCAGGGAGTTGGGCAGCGCTTCCTGGATGGTCAGGTCCACGAACTGGCCGATCAGGTCCAGTTCATCGGTCTGGAAGTTCACCACCCGATTGTTTTCGGTACGGCCCTTGAGCTGGCCGGGATCCTTCTTGGAGAAGCCGTCCACCAGGATACGCTGGGTGCTGCCCACCATCTTGCGGGAGATGTCCTGGGTATTCTGGGCGATCCGCTGTTGCAGCAGGCGCAGGCGCTCCTTCTTCACCGCCATGGGCACATCATCGGGCAGGTCCGCCGCGGGGGTGCCGGGGCGGGCGCTGTAGATGAAGCTGAAGGAATTGTCGAAGCCGATATCCGCGATCAGGTTCATGGTGGCTTCGAAGTCGGCGTCGGTTTCGCCGGGGAAGCCGATGATGAAATCCGAGCTGTAGGAGATATCCGGACGGATACGCCGTAATTTGCGCAGCTTGGCCTTGTACTCCAGCACCGTGTGGTTGCGCTTCATCAGCGCCAGCACACGGTCGGAACCGGATTGCACCGGCAGATGCAGGTGGCTGACCAGTTCCGGCACCTCCTCGTACACCTGGATCAGGGCGTCGGAGAACTCCACCGGATGGCTGGTGGTGTAGCGGATGCGGTCGATGCCGTCGATATCCCGGATCAGCAGCAGCAGGTCGGCGAAGTCCAGGATCTCACCATTGGCGCCCGGGCCCCGGTAGGCGTTGACGTTCTGGCCCAGCAGGTTGACTTCGCGCACGCCCAGATCCGCCAGATGGCGGATTTCATCCAGCACCGGACGCACCGGCCGGCTGACTTCCTCGCCACGGGTGTAGGGCACCACGCAGAACGAGCAGTATTTGGAGCAGCCTTCCATGATCGAGACGAACGCCGAGGGGCCGTCCACGCTGGGCTCGGGCAGACGGTCGAACTTTTCGATCTCCGGGAAGGTCACATCGATGGCCAGTTCCCGGGTGGTGGCCGCCTGCTGGATCAACCCGGGCAGGCGGTGCAGGGTCTGCGGGCCGAAGACCACATCCACATAGGGCGCCCGATCACGGATTGCCTCGCCTTCCTGACTGGCCACGCAGCCGCCGACGCCGATGATCAGGTCCGGCTTGCGCTCCTTGAGCTGCTTCCAGCGGCCCAGTTGGTGGAACACCTTTTCCTGGGCCTTCTCGCGGATCGAGCAGGTATTGAGCAGCAGCACATCCGCTTCGTCCGCGTTGTCGGTGGGCTCCAGGCCATGACTGGATTCCAGCAAATCCGCCATGCGCGACGAGTCGTACTCGTTCATCTGGCAGCCGTGGGTCTGAATAAACAGCTTGCGTGCCATGGGTCGCTCAACCGTGGTTGTGGATCGGTCCGGTGCGTCATTTTGCCGCATCGGGGTGTGCCGGGCGCCGTAATGGACTACAACGGGCCGCGACCGGCACTCCGGGAAAATGGGCGCGAATTATACCGCCGCCCTGGTCAAACTGCGAACCATCGCGGCTGTAAAATGGTGGCGGTAAAAATAGTGGCGGTAAAAATGTCGGGCCGGGACTTGGTAACCGCGAGGTCGCGGGGGTATGGTCGCTGGGCGTCACCGCAAAGCCGGGCAAATCGGCCCGGGCGGCGTATAGATCATAAACAGGCTCTAACAGGTATGAACAATAAAGACGGTTTCACAAGCGCATTCCTTTTCCGCATTCTGGTCGCCGGCGCCGCGCTGTTACTGGTGGCCTGTTCCGAGCCGGCCAGGGAATTACCGGTCAACACCCGTCTGGGCGGCGATTTCACCCTGACCGACCATAATGGGGAGCGGTTCAGCCTGTCATCCCTGAACGGCGAGGTGGTGATTCTGTTCTTCGGCTATACCCACTGCCCGGATATTTGTCCGGCGGTGCTGGCCCGCGTGTCCCAGGTGTACCGGAATCTGAAAGAGCAGGGGGCGGCGGACCGGGTGCAGCCGGTGTTCGTGACCTTCGACCCGGAACGGGATACCGCGGAACATCTGCGCGAGTACCTGCCCTGGTTCAAAGCGGACATTATTGGTCTGACCGGTGACGTGCCGGCGATCCAGAAGGTGGCGGAACAGTACGGGGTGGTGTTCATCAAAGAGGATGGAGACAGCGGGGAAGCGGACTTTACCCACAGTGACTATATCTACCTGTTGGACCAGCAGGGCCGGGTGCGCAAGGTGTATCCGGCGGATTTCAATATCGACGAGGTGGTAGCCGATGTTAAAACGCTTCTTTAGTGCCGTGAGTAGTGCCATGACTAGTGCGGTGAGTGCCGTGCTGCTGGTGGCCGCCAGCGCCGGCGCCGTGGCGGATGTGCGTATCGAACAGGCCTGGCTGCGCGCGGTGCCGCCGGTATCGCCGTCCATGGCCGGTTATTTCGTGCTGGTGAACGATACCGATCAGCCGCTGGTGCTCACCGGCGCCAGCGCGGAATTCGCCGGCATGGCCATGTTGCACGACACCAGTACCGATGGTGAGGGCCGCCGCAGCATGTCCCATCTGAAAGAGGTCACCATCCCGGCCGGTAAGAGCCTGGCCTTTAGCCCCGGTGGCCGTCATCTGATGCTGATGAAAATGGATTCGGTGCCGGCGGCGGGAGAGACCCCGAAGGTGTGTCTGGCCTTCCAGAATTATGCTGACCTGTGTGGCGCCTTCCAGGTGCGCCACAACGAGCCCTGACATGACCGGCCGATACTGGCGGTGCTGGCTTCTGGCCGCGGCGGTGCTGGTCACCGGACCGGTGCTCGCGGATTGCCGTGATCTCGCGCCGGCGCGCCCGTTGCCCTCGGCGGAGGACGGCCAGATCAGTCTGGCCACGTTCAATCTCTGGCGTCTGCGGGATGCCAGAAAGGACAGCTCGCTCGACCGTCCCTTATCGAAAGCTGTGTACCAGGCCCGCCTCGAGGCAGTGGCCCGGTACATTACCCGGGACCTGCGGGCGCCGGCTTTGCTGGCGGTGCAGGAAGTGGAAAGCGCCACGGTGCTGAAGGCGCTGAGCCGTGCCATTTCCACGGCGGGCGGGCCGGACTACAAGGTGGTGCTGCTGGAAGGGCATGACCCGGCGGGCATGGATGTGGGGCTGTTGTACCGGGCGCCGGTCACGCTGGGACGCCACCAGGCCTTGTTCGCCGACAACCGTTTTCAGCGGCAGCCGTTATTCACCCGACCTCCTTTGCAGGTCGAGGTGCGCACTCCGGTGGCCTTCGATCTGGTGGTGGTTCATCTGCGCAGTGCCCGGGATCTGAATCAGAAGGACTGGGTGGCGCCGAAGCGCCGGCGCCAGGCCGCGGCCATCGCCGGCTGGGCGGCGGACCAGACCCGGCCCGTGGTGGTGGCGGGGGACTTCAACAGCGCGCCGGACAGTGGCCGCTTCAGCGAGCCGCTGGCGCAATTCGAGAACGGGAACCTGATCAGTGCCTGGTCGCGATTGCCCGAAAAGGAGCGTTATTCCTTCCGGCATCAGTGCCGGCCGCAGGCGCTGGACCACATCTTTTTCTCCCCATCGCTAAAGCAGCATGTACAGAGAGTGGCGGTCAGCCGCGGCAATGCCGGGCGCTACGATGTGCTCTACGATCACGACGGTACCCGGGTGGTGTCCGATCATGATGTGTTGGGGATTTATCTGGAAGCCGGAGCGTCGGCGGACTAACGGAAGAGAATGAAAAGCACCGTGGGGCCTGCTTGCGTTGTTTGCGAGGACCAGGGAAGGCCCCACGGTGAAAAACGGTGGGCGGCGTTGTTGCCGCCCGGGAACCAGCGCGGTTCTGTTAGATCTCGAAGGCGTAGGACACGACGAACAGCAGATCGTCATCCACATCGTCCTTGTCGCCGACACATTCCCCATTCATGAACAGAGCGTCATCGTTGTTGTTGATGGCGCAGTCGTCAGCGGAGATCACTTTGGACACGGTGAAGCTCAGGTTGTCGGTGAGCGCGTAGCTCAAGTCCAAGTGAGTGTAGTTGGTGTCATCGGCGTCGTTGTCCCAGGTGCCGACCAGAATGCCGTATTTGTCGTAGCTGTAGCCCAGGGTGTAGTAGCGGTCCTTGTTGTCGGTAGCGTCGTTACCGTGACCGTAGTCACCCACGCCGAAGTAACCGGTGAACGTGACTCCGGCGTAACCGAGGCTGGCAACGATTTCGGCCAGATCGGAGTCGGTGTCGTTCGGGTAGTTGTAGTCGATGTAGGACAGGTCATAGGAGAGGTCACCAAAGGCGCCGCCATAACCGACATACAAATCGTATTCGGTGGAATCGGTTTCGGAGCTGCCCCAGACACCGGCATAGAGGCCGGAGGCGTGGCTGTAGTCCAGGCTACCGAAAACCTGAGCCGCGCCGTTGGAAATATCCTGACCACGCCAGAAGTACATGTTGGAAATGCCCAGGCTACCGCCGATTTCCGCTGCCGCCATGCCCGGCATGATCATGCCGGCGGCGACCGCCGCGGCCAGTACGGTTTTTTTCATCCCGAATGCGTGTTTCATGTGCAACCCTCTTTGCAAATGGCAAGTGTTCTAATGTGTCCTGTTGTGCGCTCCTGGCGCACTGGCCTGGGAGGCTTGTCACTTCACAAAGCAGGGTCCGTGCCAAAATGGAAAACCCAAGAAAAAACAAGAAGTTGTGATGAGGGCGTTGGGGTGGAAGGGGAAATCGGGGCGAGGAGCGGAGAAGCGGTGCGCCGCCTTGGTGCGCCGCACCGAGTTGGTGCGTTTATTTGGGGCACTCCCAGGACGTCACCACGGCGTCGGCCTGAAGGCTGTTGTCGCCGGCCACTTCCAGGCCGCACTGGCCGTTGCTGTAAGTGAAGTGGGCGTTGTAGCTGGCACCGGGTTGAGCATTGAACTGCACCGCCACCCGGCACAGATCCCGGTTCCCCGCCGACCCTTTCTGGTAAATGACACCGATGCGCGCCTGCTCGTCCGCTCGCACGGTGGTGGTGACTTCCGGCGCTTTCTTCATGGTTTTCAGCAGTTCATCGAAGGCTTTGGTCTCGAAGGGAACCTGCTGCAGGGACGTGGGCGTGGACTGAAAGCCCTTGCCCGGTACGCACACCACTGGCTGGGCGGCGATGTTGTCGCTGGAGAAAGTGACGGTGGCGACGTCCCCGTCAGTGGGCGCCGTGTAGCTGAGCATCTGGCAGCCGGTGAGCAGAAGCGCGGGAAGGGGAAGCAAGTATTTCATGGTGGGTCCTCATGACAAATAGGGGCGAAGCCGTCAGGCGAATATAAAGCGTGCCCAAAATGATGCAAAACCAGGGCCACTTTGGCGCACGTTGGAAAGACGGGTCTGACGTCCGACCTCCTGTTTAAAGCGTCCGACGGCAGGCCCGGTTCCTGACCTTTTGACGTTCGGATCACCCGAACCAGTGCTTCATCGCCTGCCGGGTCAGGTTTTCCCTTGCTTCTCCGCGTGGCAGCCAGTTGCCGGCGTTCACCGCCATGGCCACCAGGAATTCGAATAGCGGCAAATGCTGACGCAGCACCCGGTTGTGGCGATGGCCGATGATCGGGTTGAACAGGCCGAAAAAATCCAATAGCTGCCGGGGGTTTTTCCGTACCCACAGCCAGGACCCCATTTCCAGGGTGAACGGCAGGAACAACCGGTCCGGGTGTTGCTCCCGGGCTTCGTCGTAGAGGTAGTCCCACAGATCGCCGTGGGTGGTGTAGTTCACCGATTGCGGTTCAATCAGATAAGGGTGGTGGTACGGGTAGGTGTGCTCGAGGATCTGTTTGAGACGGTACACCTCGGCGAGGTGCGCAATGGGTTTCTGGCTGCGGGCGTAGCAGCACCAGATGCGGTCGCGGCGGCCAAAACCGCTGTGGCAGTCCAGGCTGATCGATACCGGAGCGTTCATCAGGCGCTGCCGTACCGTGTTCACCAGCGCCTGCGCCTCGGTTTCCATGGGCACGCCGGCACGCCCCCGATACCAGGGCAGGTGACGGCTCAGGCGCTGGCCGCCGGCGAGGAAGGGCACCTTGCCTTCGGCATCCACCGGCGCGTTGCGCATCAAATCGACGCCATTGGGATTGCTGCGGGTACGCCGCCAGATACCGCCGGGGTTGATCATCGGCATGAACACCAGCCGCACCCGTTCCAGCCGCCGGTGCAATTGATCATCCCATTGCAGTCGATGGATCAGACTGTGCAACCACGACAACAGCACCTGGGAGCCGATCCGTTCGACGCCGTGCACGCCGCCAAAGAAGCCGACCACCGGGGCACCGGGGGAACGGCTGCCCATCTCCAGCACCCGCAATGGCAGCGTGATATCGCCCATCTGGATGGTGTCCACGTCATGCACACGCAGGTGCCGTTCACCCAGTCGGATCAGCGACTCCAGGTGTAACCATTCGGGCAGGTGGCGTTGAAATTGATACAGGCGTTGTTCCATCGGCGCGCGTCAGTGGGTGACGGTCGGCGCCCGTCAAAGTAGGCGCACAGGGCAGGATGACGGATTCCGGTTAAGGTTTCATGACGATTCCGGCGCAGCGTTTTTGTCATGGAACTGCGATGTAACTGTCAGTGTAGTGTCATCCGCGCTGGCCACTCTGCCCTTGACGCTGGCGGCGGGAATCACCGTGATGCAGAGCCTCGACAACTTCGCCTTGAACCTGGAAACCGGGGATGTGCTGTTGTTCGCCGGACGAGGGGTCACCAGTACCGTGATTCGTTGGTTCACCCGCAGCCCCTGGAGTCATGTGGGCATGGTGGTGCGCCTGCCGGAAGTGGCGGAGCCGCTGGTGCTGGAATCCACCGGTCTGAGTGAATCGGCGGACTGGATGCTGGGACACCCGGTGATGGGCGTGGCGCTGGTGCCGCTGTCACGCAAGATCGCGGAATACCCGGGTGATGTGGCGGTTAGGCGTCGTGAAGGGCCGCCGCTGACATCGCTCCAGCAGCGATTGATGCAGCGGCTGGTGCGGCGGTTGCTGCACCGGCCCTACAAGAACTACCTGCTGTGTAATTTCTATGACGCCCTGAGCGGCTTTTCCGGACGCCGCCGCCGCTCCGGCTGGTTCTGTTCGGAGCTGGTGGCGGAGTGCTACCGGCGGCTCGGCTGGCTGCCGGAAACGGTTTGCCCTCACCGCTTCGTTCCCGGTCATTTCGGCTCCCGGCGGCTGAGTCTCACCGCCGGCCGGCTATTGCCGGCGCAGTGGCTGAAGCGGCTCAAATCCAGCGCCGCACCCGCTGCCGATAGCGCTGCCACTGATCCCCGAACTGTTGCTCGTGAAACGCTTCTTCCGCGGCGATCACGTGGTGATGCATCACCCACAGAATCGGCGGCAGCATGATCAGCATGCCGGGACTGGAAAGACTGAGAGCACAGCCCAGATGAAGCAAGGCAAAGGCCAGATAAATGGGATTGCGGGTCAGGCGGAAAACGCCGCCGGTGATCAATTCCCGTGCCGCGCGATGTGGCAAAACCGTGGTGCGGTGTCGATAAAACTGCACTATCGCGCCGGCCAGCAACAGCACCGCGAACAACGCCAGCGCCGTGGCCAGTGCGTACTGGCCAGGCCATGCCGGCAGGGTCCAGTTCAGTGCCTGGTCCAGGCCATAGCCCACCAGCAAACCACCCAGATGCAGCAGAGGAGGGGGAATGCGAACCTCGGGATGTTCCAATGCCATGTTCAGAGGCCTATCGTTGTCAGTGAAGAAAAGCTGGGTTATGGTAATTCACATCCCGCCATTGCGGGAGTGATCGCGATCCGCTGGAACAACTGTTGTTGAAGCTCGGCGAACAGCACTGCCGGTAAAGCAATCGGCGGCGGGCGCGAACGTCACTTGTGAAAGCCATATGTGAATGGCACTTGTGAGCGTCACTTGTGAAACGGTCCGTCGCCATGTCCTGCAACCTTGAAAGGGGAAACGCATGGAAGATCGCGCGGCCACCTTGCACAGCGTAACCGCAGCATCCCAATCCCGCCTCCACCACGAACCGGAACAGCGCCCGAAAGCCTACGTACTGGACACCAACGTCCTGATCCACGATCCCAACTCTCTGATGAACTTCGAAGAGCACCGGGTGGTCATTCCGATGACCGTGCTGGAGGAACTGGATCGCCTGAAAACCGGGAAATCCCACACCGCCGCGGATTGCCGCGCCGCTATTCGTTTGATCGACAGGGTTATCGGCAAGGCGTCGCCGTCGGAAGTGGAAGCGGGGATTCCTATCCAACGGGGGGAGAATCACCACCAAGGAACGCTGACCGTTCTGATGCCACAGAGCGGACTGACGCCGCCATGCCTTCCCGAACATCTGAACGACAACCGGATCATCAATGACGTGGTGGCGATGATCGCCGCCGATCCCGATCGCCACTACGTGCTGGTCACCAAGGATATCAACATGCGCCTCAAGGCGCGGGCCTGTGGTATCGACTCCGAGGATTACCACAACGACCAGCTGGTTTCCGATATCCGCCAGCTCAATCAGGGCTATTTCATGGTGGAGGGATCGTTCTGGGACCGGGTCGACGCGGTGGAGACCGAACAGCACGGCGCGGAAACCCTGCACCGTTTGTCGCACGGTCTGCTGGCCGGTGACATTCTTGGCGAGGAGGTGTATCCGAATCAGTTCATTCTCGATGAGCAGGGCTTCGTCGGCCGGATCATGTCGGTGGAGGCGGGCGTGGCGACCTTGCGCCACTACAGCGAACAGACGCTGATGGACCAGCAGGCCTGGGGACTGAGACCGATGAACATACAGCAGGCGGTGGCGTTGCACCTGCTGCTGGATCCGGACGTTCATCTGGTGACGCTGACCGGCGCGGCCGGTTCCGGCAAAACCATTCTGGCGTTGGCCGCCGCCATTGAAATGACGGTGGAGCAGAAACGCTTCAATAAAATCATCGCCACCCGTTCGACGCCGCCGCTGGCGGAAGAGCACGGTTTTCTGCCCGGCACCGAGGAAGAAAAGATGGATCCGTGGCTGGGCGCGATCAATGACAATATCGAAGCGTTGCACCTGAACGATGAGAACCCCTCCGGCAGCATCCAGTACGTCAAGGAGAAGGCCAACATCCAGTTCAAGGCGATGAATTACATTCGCGGCCGCAGCTTCCAGAAATCACTGATCCTGATCGATGAAAGCCAGAACCTGACGCCGCACCAGATGAAGGCGATCATCACTCGGGCCGGTGAAGGATCGAAGGTGGTGTGCCTGGGTAACCTGGCGCAGATCGATACGCCGTATTTGTCGCCCACCAGTTCCGGTCTCACCTATATGACCGAGCGCTTCAAACACTTCATTCATGGCGGCTCGGTGCAACTCAATGGCGTGCCGAGGTCGTTGCTGGCGGAGTACGCGGAAACCTGGTTGTAAATGGAAAGGGTCGGACGTCTGGCGCCGGACGTCCGACCTTCCTCACTCCTGCAGCGCCTGACCCAGCACCGACAAGCACGCCTCGCTCTGATAGAAATCCCCCAGCGCCAGTTCTGCCCAGGCGCTCAATACGCCTTGTTCCTTCAATACCCCGGCGCCACGCGCCAACGCCGGCGCCAGCGTGTCGCGGCGCGCTGCCGTATCGGTGTGCATGGCCTGGAGCAGTGCGGGCAGACTCCATGCCATCAAGCCCTCGATCGCCGCGCGAATGCCTTCCATTACCAGCCGCCGGCTGTAGTCCAGCGCGGCGACATGATCGGACAACAAGACTCCCTGGCGCACCAGGCCCGGCAACGCGTCATCCGGCACATCACGCAGTAGCGCCGCCGGCTTCATCGGGGCGATACGGCCATAGGCATCGCGGGCCAGCTCGGCAATGCGATCGTTGCTCAGCTCCCGGTTCAACCACTGTTCACCGGTCTTGAGCGTGGCACGAATATTCTGTCTCAGGTAGGAACGAATCGGCTCTTCCAATCCGCCCATGGCCCGGCCCACGCTTTTGCGGCCCAGCTTCATCATGCTGCTGACGCCGGGCAGCTTGGCCAGGGCATTCTCTTCCAGCAGGAAGTTCTTGATGCCGGTATAGAGCATTTCGCTGACCATCTGACTGATCAGCGGATGATTCAGCACCGCATGAATGGTCCGCTCACGCAGGCTCCGCAGGCGCAGCAGTTGTTCCAGCAGGGCTTCGAACTGGCCTTCATCGAGCAACTCGCCGAAGGTCACCGGATCCTGGCGGGCGCTGTTCAACAGGGCATGGGCCACGGATTCGATCACCGGCTGCAGCCCTTCCGCGGTGGCCACATGCGCCAGCCAGTCATCCACTACCTGACCGAGCACTTCGGCGTCCACCAGCGCCCCCAGCGGCTGGTCCGCCAGTATCGTCACGCCCTGGTCCAGCAGGCCGTGCCAGTAATCCGGCTCGCACAGACGTTGGCAGACGTGTTCCACATGAGCTTGCTGTAACGCTTCAGCCAGTTCTTTTCGCTTCATTGTTATCGGTTCCGCTGTGTCCGTTTTGCTTGTTCCGCCGGCTACCGAATCCTTCTGGATCTTGATCCACGACAAGAGACGGTGCCCGCCGGCCCGGTGTAATACCACAGAACCCTGGCGATGCCGAGGGTTCGTGTCCAGGCCCGCGCGGTCGGGACGACACTATCGTTGGTGTGGAATCGTCGATGTGAAATCGTCGGTGCGGACATGATGAGCCAAGAAGGGAGCTAAACATGCAACTATGGGGACGTGGCGCCTTGGCGCTGGCGCTAATCGGCAGTGTGGGTCTGGCCCAGGGGTACGAGGCCGGAGATATCTTGGTGCGCGCTGGTGCGGCCACGGTGTCGCCCCGCGTGGACAGTGACGCTTTCTCGGTGGCGCCGTTGACTGGCGCCAAGGTGGACGTGAACAACGACACCCAGTTCGGGTTCACGGTCGCCTACATGATCAACTCACGTTTTGGCGTCGAGCTGCTGGCGGCCACTCCGTTCAAACATGATCTCTATGTGGAAGGCGCGGGGTTGGGCCGTACCGATATCGGCGATACCAAGCACCTGCCGCCAACCCTGATGGCGCAGTACTACCTGCCGGAGCTGGGTCCGGTGCGTCCCTATGTGGGGCTCGGCGTCAACTACACCTACTTCTTTGATGAGAACATCCATGATGGCGTGGTCAGTCCGCTGATCGGGGGCGCCAACGCCGATGTGTCGCTGTCCAACTCGGTGGGCTGGGCCGCTCAGGTGGGGGTGGATCTGGCCATGGGTGACACCTGGTTCGTCAACCTCTCCGCCTGGCGGGTGGATATCGATACCGAGGCGCGCCTCAAAGTGAACGGTTCCACCGTGGATAAAATCGATGTGGAACTGGATCCGCTGGTATGGATGGTCGGTATTGGCCGGGCGTTCTGAAGCCCGCTGGTTATGTCGGGGTATACCATGCCGGGGCGCTCAGCCCCGGCCTTGCCGTTGTCAGCCTTCTTCCTCGACCCGGTCCGGGTAGGCCTGGCGCCAGTGCTCGAAGCCGCCGTCCAGACTCACCGCCCGGGTGAAGCCTTTTTCCGTCAGAAAATCACAGGCCGACTGGCTGGAATGGCCATGGTAACAATAGACCACCAAGGCCTGGTCACGGGAGGTGGTGGCCAGAAAATCGTCCAGACTGGCCTGGGTCAGCGGCACGGCGCCGGGAATACGCGCCATGGCGTGGCTGCCCGGGTCCCGCACATCGATAAACAACGCCTCTCCGCTGTCCAGAGTTTCCCGGCCTTGTTCCGGTGAGATTCGCTGGGCCATGACGCCTCCCTTGTTGCGTTGCGTTGCGTTGAGCTGCGTTGCGTTTGCCGTTCTTTCCGCTTACCCGGAATGGTTCAGGCCTGGCGCTGGTCTTCCAGTAGTGGCGCCGGCGGATGCTCGCAGGGCAATTTCATGCCGATGGCTTCTTCCAGTTGCGGCAGCAGGAAGGCATCGTCCTCGCAGGCGAAACTGATCGACACGCCGCTGGCCCCGGCGCGGCCGGTACGGCCGATGCGATGGACGTAATCCTCGGGATCTTCCGGCAGATTGAAGTTCACCACATGGGAGACGCCGTCGATGTGGATGCCCCGTCCGGCCACGTCGGTGGCGATCAATACCCGAAGGTCGCCGGCGCGGAAGCGCTCCAGGGTCTTCATGCGCTGATTCTGCGGCACGTCACCGGAAATCAGCGACACTTTCAGGCCCTTTTTCACCAGCCGGTCGTTGAGCCGGCGGGTAATGTCCCGGCGGTTGGCGAACACGATCACCTTTTCCATGTTTTCGCTGATGATCAGGTTGTACAACAGATTGAATTTGTCTTCCGTGGCGGTGATATAGACCTTTTGCTCCACGGTTTCCGTGGTCACCTGGGCCGGCTCGATTTCCACCGTCACCGGGTCCTCGGTCCAGCGCTGGGCCAGCGCCATGACGTCCTCATTGAAGGTGGCGGAGAACAGCAGAGTTTGGCGGTGGCGATTCGGCGGCGTCATCCGCACGATGCGTTTGACGTCGGGAATGAAGCCCATGTCCAGCATCCGGTCGGCTTCGTCCAGGACCAGCGATTCCACCCGGTCCAGCCACAGATCACGGCGTTTGGCGAAATCCAGCAGACGGCCGGGGGTGGCCACAAGGATGTCGATCAGGCGGGTTTGCAGGCGTTCCTGCTGACGGTTGAAGTTCATGCCGCCAACCACACTCATCACCTGCAGGTCGGTATAACGGGCCAACTGCAGGGCATCTTTCTCGATCTGCATCGCCAGTTCCCGCGTCGGCGCGACGATCAGAGCGCGCGGTTCACCGGCGTAGCGGGGCACCGTCAGAGGGTGACGCAACAAGTCGTTGATGACCGTGATCAGGAACGCGGCGGTTTTGCCGGTGCCGGTCTGGGCTCGCCCGATGGCATCCGCGCCGGCCAGAGTGTGGCGCAGGACCTCCGCCTGGATCGGCGTGCAATACTGGAAGCCTGTTTCGGCGATGCCGCGCATCAAAGGCAGTTCCAGATCGAAGTCATGAAAACGGACCTCGCCCTCTTTCTCCGGTACCTGGAACTGGTCCAGATCCCAATCGCTTGTTTTGTCTTGTCGCATCACGTTGCTCGGATTGCTCTCGCCGTCGGGTGGAAAGCACGGGCCATCACGGAATAAATGGCCGGATCAGGGAAACGTCGGCCTGTGCCCATGCAGTCATTCATAGTAGTGAAAGGGCCCCCCGGGGAACAATCGTCAGTGGAACACCAGCAGGCGATTGTTGGCGGGCATAGCGTGGTCAGCCAATAAAACACGTCCGTGGCGTGCAAACAAGGCCACTACCCACTCCTGGTCGCGAATTCCCATGCTCAGGGACTGGCTCTTGAGGTGCAGATCGAAGCGGCGGTTGCCATCGCTGGTGTAATGCCCCTGGTAATTGAACGGGCCATAAATGTAGGCACGGGCTTGTGGCGTCAGGTGCTCGCAGAGGTGCTGCACGCACCGCTCCACCAGCGGTCGGGACAGGATGTGGAAGGTGTTGGCGGTGTAGATATGACGGAAACGATGCCCCGGCCAGCGGCCTTGTACCCGCAGCATGGTGGCCGCTTGCAGGGAGGGGGAGGGATGAGCCTCCAGCCAGCGGTTCAGGCCGGTCATGTTCTCCGGCTGCTCACTGGGATACCAGCGAACAGCCGGGAACCGGGGCGCCATCCAGATGGCGTGCTGACCGGTGCCGGAGCCGATCTCCAGCAGGTCGCCGTGATCCAGATAGCGGGCCAGCACCTCGGCGATGGGCCCCTTGTTGTTCTCGGCGGCTTGGGAAAACGGTCTTTGCATAGGGTGTCCGGTCGTGGTGGGATCGTCCCTGTCTTCGGGCTGCCGTCGCCACGACCGGTGCGGCGCTAGCGCCGCATCAGTTTCTGGCCGGCCACCATCAAACGCTGGTAGCTGGTCGGCAGCAGCCGCTGCATGCCGTCGATGGCCAGGGCGTCGGAGCCGATCAGTACCCGACGTTTGTTGGCCCGCACGCCCTTGAGGATGGTGCGGGCCGCTTCCTCGGGGGTGGTGCGGAACAGTTTCTCGAAATCCCGGCGGGCCTTGTCGGCATCGGTGCCGGTGATTTTTTCCATGCCGCTGCCCATACGGGCATTACGGGCGATATTGGTCTTGATGCCGCCGGGATGCACGGTGGTGCAGGAAACCCCGCCGTTCTCGATCTCCAGTTCCTGGCGCAGGGATTCGGTGAAGCCCCGAACGGCGAACTTGGCGGCGTTGTAGGCGGACTGGGTCGGTACGCCAATCAGCCCGAAGACACTGGAAACGTTGACGATGTGCCCTTCGCCGGCGGCTTTGAGGTGCGGCAGGAAGGCCTTGGTGCCATACACCACGCCCCAGAAATTGATGCCCATGAGCCACTCGAAATCCTCGTAGCTCATCTCTTCCACGGACGCGCCCAGAGCGACGCCCGCATTATTGATGACCAGATGGGCGGCGTCAAAGTGGGCCATCACTTCGTCGGCGAAGGTATAAACCGCGTTCCGGTCAGCGACGTCGAACACCTTGGATATGACTCGTTCCGAATCCAGGCCAAGTGCTTCGACGGTCTCCCGCAGGCCTGCCTCGTTAACGTCGGAGAGTGCCAGTTTGGCGCCCTGGGCGGCCAGTTGTCCGGCCAGTGCGCGACCGATGCCGGAGCCTGCGCCGGTGATCACCGCGACCTTGTCCTTGAAACTTTTCATGTTGGAAATCCCCATGACTACGTGGAGCGGAGTGTACCGGCATCGATCATGCAGAACGGGCCAATTGCCAACGGGGGACTGGCTCCGCCGCCAGCGGCGGCGGGCCCTGATGTCGATCAGTGGGCGTTGGGCCGGGCGTTGATCACGTGGCCGAATAGGACAGGTGGATTCTGGCATTGTTACGCTTTTGTCAAAGTGTCGCCGCGGTCGACGTTTTTTGATGGAGTTTCCGCTAACAATGCGAGCCAATGGTAAAAACAGCGGCGCAAATGCAAGTAAATGAGCATCAGGCGTCGCATTTGGCGCGAAGAACGCTAGAGGATAAATTGTAACCAGTGTTAACCTTCGCTTTTCGTACGACATAGAAGAAGCCGATCTGCATGGCCTTGAACAAATGGATGCATTGGGGAATAGGCGCCTTGCTCCTGGTGGCGTTCCTGATGGGGTTGCCTGGGCGCGCGTTGCATTCCGACCCCCCTTTTATGGCTGAACATGTTCCCGCTCACGATGTGGTTGATGGGCAGTGGCAGATGCGTTTCGCCTCCGACGCGGAAACCGCTCTGGTCCACGCCGCCTCCATGGTGGAGCTGCCCGATGGCCGGCTGCGCGCCTTCTGGTTCGCCGGCAGCCGGGAAGGAGCCCAGGATGTGGGCATTCACTCCAGCGTGTTCGATCCCGCTGCCGGAGCCTGGAGCGACGAGACCACGGTGGTGACCCGTGACCAGATCCGCGAGGGATGGGGGCGTCACGTCCGCAAGCTGGGCAACGCGGTGCCGGTGCTGGACGATAATGGCCGCATGCGTCTGTTCGTGGTGGCGGTGAGTTTCGGCGGCTGGGCCGCCAGCCGTCTGGTGGTGCTGGAGTCCTGGGACCAGGGGGAAAGCTGGCAGTTTGATCGCGCCTTGACCACCTCGCCCTTCCTCAATATCAGCACCTTGGTGAAGACGCCGCCGGTGCGTTTCGCGGACGGTTCGGTGGGGCTGCCGGTCTACCATGAGATGATCGGCAAGTTCGGCGAGATGCTGCGCGTGGGCGAGGACAACCGGATTCTGGATAACGCGCGCATCGGCCATGGCCGCAAGGCGATTCAGCCGCTGGTACTGGTGGACAGCCCGCACCGGGCCACGGCGTTTTTGCGTAACGAGAGCGATGACCATCCGGGCATGCTCTATCGCAGCGATACCTACGACGGCGGCAGCGAATGGACACCGCTGGTCTCCTCGGGACTCCCTAATCCCAGTGCCGCCGTTGGCGGTGTGGCGCTGAGCGAGGGGCACTGGTTGCTGGTGGCCAACTGTAATTCGGTGGAACGGGATGATCTGTGCATGCGCGAAACCCGGGACAGCGGCCGTACCTGGACCGATCGCATCTACTTTCATAATCGCGTTTCCTGGCGCGGCGGCGACCTGGAAGAAAACCGTTTCCTCAATATGATCGGCGAGGAATTGGACGGCACGTTCGGCGTTATCCGCGATCAGCCCTATCTGCAACGGGTGGAACACAACAAGTGTTTCGCGCGCGGTTGTGAATTCCAGTACGACTACCCCTACGTTATTCAGACCAGCAATGGTGATCTCCACGTGCTCTATACCTGGAATAAATCCGCCATTCGTCATGCCTGGTTGCCGGCCAGGCAGCCGGATAAAGGGGGGAGAGGGTGATGCTGGTGTCCGTGGTGGTGTGTGCTTGTATTCTGGTGGCGGTGTCGCTGCGTCTCTCCAGCCGCTGGCCGGCGCGCCGCCGTGCGCTGGTGGCGGCGACGGTACTGGTGTTGGCCCTACTGCCGTTTCCCTATGGCCTGGCGCCCTGGGTGCTCAGTTACCTGGGGGACTTCAGCCTGACCTCCGGCATGTTGGCGTTGCTGGCCATTCTGCATCGCCTGCGCGGCCATCAGTTCCTCTCCATGGGACAGACCCGCATGGCCTGCCTGCTGCTGGTGTTTCTGGCGCTTTGGTTCTATCCAATGAGTCTGGGGTCCAGCTACGAGGACCCGTACGCCTGGGGCTTCGGCGATCTGATCTTCAGTTGCATGCTGCTGCTATTGGGTGTGGTGGCCTGGCTGAGTCGCGCCTATGCCAGTTGTATCATTCTGGTGGTGGCGCAACTGGCCTACGCTTGGCGTCTGCTGCCGTCCGATAACCTCTGGGATTATCTGATCGATCCCTGGCTGGTGTTCTGGGCCAGTGGCTGGTTGATCCGTGATCGTTTGCTGGCCCGCCGGGCCCGTCAGCGTCTGGCGGTGAGTCAGCCGGAGGCGGCATCGGCGGCGCCTGTCCGTACCGAATCCTGAGTAGAGCAGCGGGTACAAGCAGGCGAACAGGCACGCTCCCACGAAGCCGCTGTAGGAGCTTGCCTGCAAGCGAATATCCCGAAGGCCTGAGAGGCCCCCATTCGCTTGCAGGCAAGCTCCTACAGTCCACTGTCCCCAGGCCTGCAAGAGGGCCAGGGTTTAGCGTGCCGGCGTGTTGCGCGCCAGCCCGCCTTCAACCGTAACGGCTGGCCAGCAGTCGGCCACTGAGATGAGCCACCGCGTAGCCCACCAAAAACATCAGTACATTGCCGATCAGACCGGTGTAATACAGATCAAAGGGCGCGCGTAGTGCTGCCGGCCACCAGGCCTGCTCCGACAGCAGTGTCCAGCCGGTGAAGAGGAGGGTGCAGATCAGACCGCACCAGGCAGAGAAGGTGTTCCCCGTGCGCGTGAAGAAACCCAGCAGGTACAGTCCGAGCATACCGCCGCCCAGCAGTGATACCAGAATGGTGGAGGTGTCCTGCAGGGTGCGGGTGGTGGCGCCGTTGAGCCAGAGGGCGCCCACGATCATCAGGACCATGGTCAGCGCCGCGGCACCGCGTGCCACCGCCAAATAGTGGCGATCCTCCCGATTCGGCCGCCAGTGGCGGCGGTAGAGATCGACAACGGAAACCGTGGCCACGGCGTTGATGCTGGAATCCAGCGAACTCATCGCCGCCGCCAGCGCCGCCGCCACCACCAGCCCGGCGATGCCGACCGGCAGATATTCGGTAATGAACCAGGGCACGATGGTTTCCGCCCGGGCCGTGCCGGCCAGTACTTCCTGTGACAGCGGGTCGGGGAAGTGCTGAAAGAACACCCAGAGCCCGGTCCCCAGCAGCATATAGAAGGCCCACAGCGGCAAGGCCGTGAACAGATAGACCCAGAGGGCGCGACGGGCTTCGACGAGGGAACGGGCGGCACAGTAGCGTTGCACCGTGTTCTGGTTGCTGGCGTATTCGGTGAGCCAGTTGGTGAGGCCGATGAACAGCATCATGGTGGCGGTTTTTTCGCTCAATGACAGTGTCCAGCGCGTGGTTCGCGGGCCGTCCTCGCCCCATTCCGCCAGAGCGAACTTGCCGGCCCGGCTGGCTTCGCTGAACAACTGAGAAAGCCCGCCGGGCAGGGCGTCCACCACGACCCACAGGCACAGTACGCCGCCCAGGATCAGCACCACGGTTTGCAGCACATCGGTCCAGATTACCGCGTCGATGCCGCCGACCACGGTGTACAGCCCAACGAACAGGCCGCTGAGCACGATGGCGGTGGCAGGCGGGATCGAAACCAGCTGCTGAATCAGCAGCGACAACAGCCACAGGATCATCGACACCCGTACCAACTGGGCGATGATGAATACCGTGGCACCGTACACTCGCAGGCTCGGTCCGAAGCGCTGTTCCAGATATTCGTAGGCGCTGGTCAGATTGCCACGGCGAAAAAAAGGCAGGAAGAACCAGGCTGCCATGGCGATGGCGAAGGGCAGCGCCAGATTGGGCAAATAGCGCAGCCAGCCGGTCTTGAAGGCGTCGGCCGGGTAGGCGAGGAAGGTCACCGAACTGATCGAGGTGCCGACCAGGGACAGGCCGATGACCCAGCCGCGAAACCGGCGCCCGCCGACGAAGTACTCTTCGGTGCTGGTATTGCGTCGCGAGCAATACAGCGCGATGGCCAGTACCACCAGCAGGTACAGGGCCATCACGGCCCAATCGGCGAAGGCCAGATTCATGGCGTGACGATCCGGTTATTGTTCGATGTACACCTGATCGGCCTGTTCGCCCCGATCGGATTGCCGTGTGGTGAAGCGCACCCGGGTGCCGGTACGCAGGCTGCGGCGTCCACCGTTCTGTACCGCCTTGAAGTGGACGAAAATTTCCTCCTCATCGTCGGTGAGGATGAAACCGAAGCCCTTATTGGGATTGAACCACTTCACCTCGCCGTGGCGCATGGCGCCGCCGCTGACTCGCAATCTTTGCCATGGCAGCAATGGCAGCAGGTAAATCAGCACCGGAATCCACAACCAGGCGGCGACGCCGAAGGCCACCTGGCCGTGGGCCAGTACCAGCCCCGCCAGGTAGAAGAACACCGCCAGATGCAAGGGCAGACGGCTGGGTCCGCCAAGTGGACACACCAGGTTCACCGCGGCGGCCAGCAGCAGACCCAGGCCGGCCTGCTGAGACAATACCGGGGAGACCATCAGCTCAATGTCATGCACGGAGAGGATCAGGGATTGCGGCGCGAAAATAAGCCAGGCGCCGCACAGGGCCAGTAATAAGGCTGCCAGCATATAAAAGGCGGCCAAAGGTTTGGAAACTTTCATGGAATGGACGTTACCTTATGCTCATTGGGCTCGGGACCCTCCCCGAAAAGCGGAGAGGAACGTCACGCCGATGCTATCGGCGGGCGGCCAGGGCCGATGGTCGTTTCCGCGCGCTTCCTCTCGTGGGGGAGCGTCGCCTCCGCGGGCAAAGAGGGGATAAAGGACGAGCCCCGGAGTAGATCGGCCTGCGTTATCATTATGATCGCCGCCGGGCCATTGTAACCAAGGCGGCGGATAATCTCACACCCGCCAGGGCCGAATTGGGCAGTAGAGGCGTTACTTTGCGGTATCCGTTTTTATCCGACAGTTTTTTTCAGGCCTTGGCGCGCAGCGGCGCCACCGGTGAAGACGCCGGTTGGCTGCCTCGTCATGTGCAACTCGATGGCGGTTTTTTGCCGTTATTCGAGCGCCGGGACTCCCGTGGTGAGTACGTGTTCGATTACGCCTGGGCGGACGCCTACGAGCGTTACGGCTACCGCTATTATCCGAAGCTGGTCAGCGCCATTCCCTATACCCCGGTGGTGGGGCCGCGTTGGCGGGGGGACATCGACGCCGACCGAATCTGGACGGCGGTGCGCGAGCGGGTGGCGGAAACCGGTGCTTCCGGCTGGCATATGTTGTTTCCGGACCGGGCCAGCCGCGTGGCTCTGGCGGAGCTGCCGTTGATCGAACGGCAGGCCTGTCATTTCCGCTGGTTCAATCATGGCTATGCCGACTTTGGCGATTTCCTGGCGCGCTTCCAGTCACGCAAACGCAAGAACCTGAGGCGCGAACGGGACAAAGTCACGGCACAGCACATCCAGGTGGAGCGGCGGCTGGGGTCGACGCTGAGCGCGGCGGAGTGGGCACGCTTTTACCAGTGTTACGCCAGCACCTATCTGAAACGAGGGCAGTGGCCTTATCTTACCGAATCCTTCTTCACCGACCTGGCCGCCGCCCAGGGAGATCAGATGATGGTGGCGCTGGCCCGCCATCAGGACGACACCGTGGCCGCGGCTTTATACCTGTTCGACGATCAGGCTCTGTACGGCCGGTATTGGGGCTGCCTGCGCGAATTCGATGCTCTGCACTTCGAACTTTGCTACTACCAGGGCATTGAATTCGCCATCGAGCAGGGGCTGGCGGAGTTCGATCCCGGTGTGCAGGGCGAGCATAAACTGTTGCGCGGATTTGAACCGGTCATTACCTATTCCCTGCACTGGTTGGCGGAACCGGAGTTTCAACGCGCGGTGGCGGACTTTTGCACCCGGGAAGCCCGGCATGTCAGTGGCTATCGGGAAGAAGCGCTGACGTTGCTGCCGTTCCGGGTGGATCTTTCATGAATTCCCCACGTCCCCCTGCTGCTGCATCAGTAATGCCATGGTGATGCGGTCGCAGGGATCCGCATCCGGGTGTTCCGGGTGCTTGGGGCCCAACTCGTGGCTGACGTCCTCCAGGCTGCTGTTGTCCGGCTCATCCAGGTCTACCAGGAACTCCAGGACGTGGCCCTGGGGATCCACCAGTGTGCCGGTGTAGGTGCGCTGATCGAAGGGGCAGAGACTGGCGAACAAGGTGCGGCCCAGGTCCAGTCCCTGGTCCGAGAACCATTGATTCAACGCCGGATCGAGCAGGCCCTGGCGTACTTCGCGGGTGGCTTGATGAACCGCGTCGCGGGTGACGCGGTGGCTTATTTTTTCCAAATGCATTGTTTTTTCCATGGCATCCGCATTGACGGAGAATCAGCGGGTCCGACGAAACAAAGGTGGCATGGGGCTGTCGAGGAGGGCGCAGAGGGCCCGTAACAGTTCTGTTTCCGCCACCTGAATCTGGCCGTCGGCGAGTATCAGGTCGGCGGCGGTATCAATCACCGCCGATTTGAGCGGGGGTGTCAGTCGATTCAGACGCGCCACTGAATGATTCATCCGCTCCGGTGTGCAGCGGTCCGGGGGTAACAGCTGGCGGCCTGCCGGCAGCAGCCCCCGGGTGGCTTGTTGAAACAACGTCACGGCGGTATGGCGGGCGCTGTCCGCGGCCCAGGCCAGGGCGGAAAACACCACCTGAAGATCCGCCGCCACCGCGCCGAAGCGATGCAGGGCCGGTTCCGCCAGTCGTTTGGCGGGCAGTAAGCGAGTCCGGGCCAGTGCGCACAGCGCCCAGCAGAGCAGGTCACGATGGCCTCTCTGACGGGCGATGCCCAGTAACTGGTCGACGATGGCCTGGCGCCGCGCCAAGGGCTGGCGCGCCAGGGTTGGCAGTGCCAGATCCAGCAACGGCAGGCGCAGGCGGGTGCCCAGTTGTCGCACTTGCCGGATCCACTCGCCGCGTTTGCCGCCGGCCAGCGCCGGCGGTACCGGACGGGGCCCCAGCGCCAGTGCGTACAGAATGGTTTCGGCGCCCTCGTTACCGGCCAGGACTTGCCGCAGGGGCGCCGGAATACTGGCCACCAGGGAACGGGCGTAACCCAGATTGGCATCGTCAAGAAAACCGATGTGTTGAGAAGCGCGCGGGTCGCGGCGCGCCCGCACTCGGGCGCGCGCGTTCCAATCCGGGCCGAGTGCCCGCAGACGTTGTTCCAGTGGCGGGTGAGAAGAGAGCAGGGCGCGCAGATGAATAGAGACGGTTTCGGCGAAGCCCATGTGACTGATGTCCTCGGCATACAGCGAATGCAACAGGGAGCCACCGCCATTGCGAATCTTGATCAGGGCGCCGGCCAGGCCTTCACTTTGCCGGGTGAACTGTACCGCGCAGGCGTCCGCCAGATGCTCGCGCTGCCGTGAGATGGCGGCCTTGATCAGACGGCCGAAGAACAGCCCGGCGTAGCCCACCGTCATCATCAGGACGCCGCCGGTGAAAAACAGCGGCTGATAGCGGTGCCGCCGGGAGATCGGCTGCAACAGGAATTCGCCCACTTTTCCCACCGCCAGAATGCCGGAGAGCGCGGTCATCAATTGCAGATTGAGGCGCATGTCGCCGTTGAGGATATGGCTGAATTCATGGGCCACCACGCCCTGCAGTTCCTCCCGGCTCAGTTGCTCCAGGGCGCCTCGGGTGACCACCAGCAGAGCCTGATCCGGACGAGCGCCGGCGACGAAGGCATTGATGCCGGCTTCGTCGTCCAGCACGAACAGGCGTGGCACCGGCAGACCACTGGCGATCGCCATCTCCTCGGTCACGTTGCGCAGTCGGCGCAGTGGCTGCTCGCCGGCGTCGGCGTCCACTTCCCGTGCCGACAACAGCGCGGTGAGCGCGGTGGCGCCGCCGCGCAATTGCCAGGCCTTGCGTAGCGAGCCGTAAGCCATGATCGACAGCGTCGACAGACTGACCCACCAGAACAGACTGCTGCCGAGCCAGGGCGTGGGAGCCAGTCCGGGCAGCAACAGGCGGGCGAGTACCACGGTCACCAGATTGACCGCCGCAGTGACTCCGGCGAGGGCCAGCAGGAAGTACAGCGCCAGCAGCAGGGTGCGGCGCCGGGCCTGGGTCTGATGCTGGAAGAAGTCCATTGCCGCCGCGGCCTCAGAGCCTGACCGCGACCGCTTGGCGTGCCGCCGCGGTTTCCAGTGACAGCAGGTCAGCGGCGCGGAACGGTCCGAACAGGCCGCCGATCAGGTTATTCGGGAATTGTTCACGGTAGGTGTTGTAGCCCATCACGGTGTCGTTGAAGGCCTGGCGGGCGAAACCGATGCGATTCTCGGTGCTGGTCAGGGCTTCCATCAGATCCGACACGGTGGCGTCCGCCTGCAGTTCCGGGTGGTTCTCGGCCACGGCCCGAAATTGGGCAAGGCTGCCGGAAAGCAGATTCTCCGCCTGTGACAGACGCGTCATGGCGCCGCTCTCGCCTGGGTGACGGGCAGCGTCGGTGCGGGCTTTGGCGGCGTCCCGGCGGGCTTCGGTGACCCGGGTCAGAGTGTCTTGTTCGTGGCGCAGGTAAGCGCGGGTGGCGCTCACCAGATTGGGAATCAGGTCGTGGCGGCGTTGCAACTGCACATCGATCTGAGCGAACGCATTACGGTACTGATTACGCAGACGGATCAGCCGGTTGTAGACGGCGATCAGATACAACAGCAGCGCGGCGATAACGCCGGCGAATAGCCACTCCCCCATACTATCCCCCCAGAATGATAGTAACGTGGTTCCCCGGATTGTCGTTCCTCGCGAGCGGCGGCTGTCAGGATCAGACGGAGCCGGCCACGGGACGTCATATTATTGAGGAATGCCGACCTCGCATCCGGCGGGCCTTCATTCCTACCGGTTAAGTTACTGTAATGCCGCCGTACAACCAAGCAGGTCGGCGGGCCGGCGTGACCGAATTAACATTTGTCACGCGACCCGGGGGACAATCGCGGTCCGTGGACCGCGATTGGCGCGTAAGCGTCTCTCAGACTATGAAGGGATAAAGCGGGATGTAGTGATCCACCAGCAGCGCGGTGAACAACACGAACAGGTAGGTGATGGAGTAGCCAAAGGTCTTCATCGGCAGTTTGGGGTCTTCCGAGAAGCGCAGGCGCACCGCGTGCACCAGGAAGATGGCGCCGAGAATGACCGCGGCGATCAGATAGATCAGCCCGCTCATGCCGGTGAGGTACGGCAGCAGCGAGCATACGAACAGCAGAATGGTGTAATAGAGCACCGACTCGCGAGTGAACGGAATGCCGTGGGTCACTGGCAGCATCGGGATATCGGCCTTGGCGTATTCATCGGCTCGATGAATCGCCAGCGCCCAGAAGTGCGGAGGCGTCCACACGAAGATGATCAACACCAGCAACCAGGCATGGGGATGGAGTTCGTTGGTCACCGCCACCCAGCCCAGCAGCGGCGGGATGGCGCCGGCGACGCCGCCGATAACGATGTTCTGTGGCGTGGCGCGCTTCAGATACAGGGTATAGACAAAGGCGTAACCGACAAAACCGAACAGGGTCAGCCAGGCGGTCATCGGATTGACCAGAAAGTACAGCATGGCCATGGACAGCATCGCCAGCGCCACGGCGAACGCCACCGCCGCTCGCGGTGACAACTTGCCCGCCACCAGTGGCCGTTGCTCGGTGCGTTTCATGATCGCATCGATCTTCTGGTCCATGATCTGATTGATGGCGGCGGAGGCCATCATCGCCAGAGACAGTCCGACGAACGCGGGGATAAAGATGGGCAGCGGAACCATGCCCGGCGGATCCGTGGCCAGGAACATGCCGGCCACGGCGGTCACCATCAGCAGCATGACCACGCCAGGCTTGGTCAGGGCCAGATAGTCTCGCCAGGTGGTGGTGCTCATGAACGCTATTCCCCGTTGGGGCCCGGTCGGGCGCTGGTGCATTTGACGTTGATGGCGCGGATGAACAGAACCAGGGTGATCAGCAGGACCACCGCGCCGAAGTTGTGCGCCACCGCTATCTTCAGTGGCACGGAAAATACCACATTACCGATGCCGAGACCCACTTGCACCAGCAGTAACAGCAGGATCACGCCGGCGAAACCACGAAAAAAGGTGCTGTGGGCGCGGCGCAGGATACGGGCCACCAGGGTCAGCACCAGCAGCGAGGCCAGCAAGGCGCCGAAGCGATGCATCACGTGGATGGTGGTACGGGCGTCGTTTTCCAGCACGCCGAATTCGTAGTCGGGCAGGTCATGTTCGTGGCCCCAGAAAATAAAGGCATCGGCGAAATTGAGATGTTCCGTCCATCCGGACTCACACACCGGCAGTTCGGTGCAGACCACCGCCGCGTAGTTGGCGGTGGTCCAGCCGCCCAGGGCGATCTGCAGAATCACCGCCGCCAGGGCCAGGCCGGCCAGTGGCTTGAGGGTGCGGACATCGCAGTCGTTGAGGAACTCCGGCCAGCGGTAGAGCCGGGCGGCCAGTAGCGACAGCAAAGTGAGCGTGGTGAAGCCGCCGAGCAAATGCAGCATGACGATGGTGGGCTGCAGCCCCATGGTCACCGTCCACATGCCGAGCAGGCCCTGGAAGATCACCAGCACCACCAGGAACAGCGGTAGCTTCAGCGGTTGTTTGGCGCGCTTGCGATTGATCCAGCTGAGCGCCGCGATGATCAGGATGGTCAGGCCCAGCACGGAGGCGAAGTAGCGATGGACCATCTCCGGGATGGTTTTGTGCGCCTCGCGCAAAGCGCCGGGAGCGGTGGAATTGACATCGGACACGTGCGCCACGGCCTTCCGTACATCCAGGTGACCGTAACAGCCGGGCCAGTCCGGACAGCCCAGGCCGGCGTCGCTGAGGCGGGTCCAGGCGCCCAATGCGATCACGCCGGCGGCGAGGACAATGGCTACAATCGTCATGCGACGCAGCCAGATTTGGGAAGATGTCAGGGTTTGCATGATTTCGGGACCTGCTGGTGTTCATCCGATCTACGCGCGGGTTGTCCGCGCGGGATAAAAGCACGGGTCGCCCAGACGGTGGCGCCGGGTAGGCGCTAACCGATCAGGGAGCCCTTGAGTGTCCGTTTCAAATCCAGGCGGATGTTCTCCGCCTCTTCCAGAGTGGCGTCCATGTCCTCGTGGGTGCGGTAACGCATGAAAATCTGGCCGTCGGGACTGACCAGATAAATATCCCCCACCGGTGAAGACTGACTCTCGCCATACGCGGCTTCGAGAGTGGCTTTCAGGGTCTTCAGGTCACCCTGGACCTCCTCCATGCCGGCGACATTGTCGTCCAGGAAAGCGCGGAAGTCCGCATTCGGCTGCCGGGTGAGCACCACCACCCGGCGCACTCGCTGCGCATCCTCCGTGAGTGCCAGGCGAACCTGGCGCATCTGATAGTAGAGGCCGTTCTTGCAGCGGCTGTCACAGCCGTCCCCGGCGATGTACAGCATCGTCCAGCGGCCGCTCATGTCATCGGCCCGGTACGGATCGTCGGTGCTTTCCATCAGGCCCAGATCCGACACCGGAATATGCGGGATCAGCAACTGGCCTTTGTTCTGGCGCGGCAGTTCCCAGGGATCGACCAGGTAACGGCCGGCCAGGAAAAACAGCACGAAGGGGCTGAGAATGGCCAGCAGAGTGAGTCTGTTTTTGCTGCGAGGGGACATCGGTTTATAGGTCCAGTTGATCCTGTCGGCGTGCCTGCCGCCGACTCGCTACCAGAAAGACCGCCAGGGCCGCCACGGCCAGCCCCAGCCACTGCAGCGCGTAAGCCTCGTGGCGTTGCGGGCTGATGATGGTTTCCGCGTCTTGCCAGGGTTTCGGCAATGGTGGCTGATCGCCCAAGCCTTGACCCGCGGCAAGGCGGATTTCAAAGGGCGCCAATTCTACCCCAAGTCGGACGCCGATGGCTGCAAAATCCACCTTTTGTACCCGTAAAGGCCATTGATTGTCCGGCAGGGGGGTGTCCTTGAGCACCAGCGTGCGGCTGGAAGGCTCGTATATCGTGCCTTTCACGGTGAGCGGGCCGGTCACCGGCGCTACCGCGGGCAGCACGGCGCGGTCGTTGCCACGGGGCAGCCAGCCGCGATTGATCAGCACCCAGCGGCCGTCGGCGGTACGCAGCGGCGACAGCAGGTAATAGCCGGCGATGCCCTGATTCATGCGGTTGTCCAGCAGCACCGGACGAGCGTTGTCGAGTTCGCCGCTGACGGCGATGGGCAGATGCTGGCGGTCGTGGCGGCTCAACGCCCCGGACAACGACAGCGGCGCCCCAGCGGCTTTGTCGGACTGGTCCGCGAGCCATTCTCTCTTCTCGTCCGCGCGCTGCCACTGCCACCAGGACAAACTCAGGCACACGGCGACCACCACCAGCGTGAGCGCGGTGGCAAGAGGGGAAAACAGACGGGGTTTTCCGGCCATGGGCGATCTCCGGGTAACGGCGGCCGGCGGAGCGTGCACTTCACCGCCGGGGGGCTACAATGGGCGCACATTGTACATGAACAGCGAGTGTGGAAGGTGCCTGTATGTGGTGGGTGAAACTGATCGTCATCGTGCTGCTGGCCGCGGCCGTGGTCTCCCTGGGGCGGGCTTTGATGGCCCTGGTCCGTAATGAAGGCAAGGAAGGTAAAACCATGCGCGCGCTGGCCTGGCGGGTGGGCTTCTCGGCGGCGGTGTTCGTGTTCATCCTGCTGAGCATGATGATGGGCTGGATCCAGCCCCATGATGTCAATCCCACGACCTTGTATGGCGAGCCGGTGCAGCAACAAGGAGATTGAAAGACGGTGACGGACGCTACGCCGTAAGCAGGACTGAACCATGCGCCTGGATCGCTTGTTAAGCCTCTCGCCACTTTATAGCCGCCGGCGAAGCCGGCTGTTGATCAGTGCCGGGCGCCTGCGGGTGGACGGTGACGTGGTGCGCGACCCTCGCCACGAGGTGAGCGCCTTCCAGCGCGTGGAGTTGGATGGTGTTCTGCTGCAAGCCGGGCGCAGCGCTCGTTACTGGATGCTGCACAAGCCGGTGGGCGTGGTCAGCGCTACCCGGCACGACAGCCACCGCACCGTGCTGGATTTACTCGACGAGGCGGACAAACACGAGCTGCATCTGGCCGGACGGTTGGATCTGAACACCAGCGGCCTGTTGTTGCTCAGTAACGACGGGCACTGGTCGCGGCGCATTACCCTGCCGGAGCAGCGCAAACCCAAGGTTTACCGGGTCGATACCGAGCAGCCTATCAGCGAGGACTACATCGAGGTGTTCGCCCGGGGCCTGTACTTCGCTTATGAAGATCTCACCACCTTGCCCGCCCAGCTCGAATTGCTGGGCAGCCACCGCGCCCGCCTGACTCTGTTCGAGGGACGCTATCACCAGGTCAAGCGCATGTTCGGCCACTTCCGCAATCGCGTTGTCGCTCTGCATCGCGAGCGGATGGGGGAGATCCACCTCGATCCGGACCTGGCGCCCGGCCAGTACCGGGCTTTGACGGAGGCGGAGATTGCCAGCGTTTAGGTTTGGCACATCCTGTCCGGGGGCGGGTCTGTACGGCGATCCCGCAAAGGCGTAACGCGGATCAGCGTCCCTGATGGAGAGTAATCCCGTTCCTCTCAAAGCAGCCATGAACCATAAAAAAGCCCCGGCAATGCCGGGGCTTTTTAGTGTTCGGGAAGGCGCAGGCGTTTACAGCCAGTACACCACCACGAACAGGAACAGCCACACCACATCCACGAAGTGCCAGTACCAGGCCCCCGCTTCCCAGGCGAAGTTGTTCTCGGCGTCGAAATGCCCCTTGATCACCCGGATCAGCGTCACCGCGAGGAAAATGGTGCCGATGGTCACGTGGGCGCCGTGGAAGCCGGTGAGCAGGAAGAACAGACTGCCGTAGATGCCGGCGTCCAGGGTCAGGCCCATTTCGGTATAGGCATGGATGTACTCTTCCACCTGCAGACCAAGGAAGATTGCGCCCAGCAGCACGGTGATGGCCTGGAAGCCGATCAATTTGCCGCGTTTGCCAGCCAGCAAGGCGTGGTGAGCGATGGTCAAAGTAATGGAACTGGTCAACAGGATGGCGGTGTTGATTGCCGGCAGGCCCCATGCGCCCATGGCCTGGGTGGTGGTGCCGCCCGGCGTCTTCACCAGAGGCCACATGGCCTGGAAGTCCGGCCACAGCAGCTCGTGGGTCATGGCGTTGCTGCCAGCGCCACCCAGCCATGGCACGATCAGCCAGCGGGTGTAGAACAGGGCGCCGAAGAAAGCGCCGAAGAACATCACCTCGGAAAAGATGAACCAGAGCATGCCCTGGCGATAGGAAATGCCCAGTTGATGGCTGTGCAGCCCGCCACGGGATTCCTTGATGGTGTCACGCCACCACAGCGCGATGGTCAGCCACAGCCAAGCCAGGCCGAAGAAGAACAGCGGCTGGCCCCAGGAGCCGGAGAAGGTGTCCGGATCGGTGGCCTGCTGAATGAAGTGCGCGCCGCCGAAGGCGGTCATGAACAGCCCCACCGAGGCCACCAGGGGCCAGGGGCTGCTCTCGGGTACATAGTACTTATCGGTTGCCATTGAATTGGTCTCCTCTACCACCGGGTTTTAGCGCACCACGGTGTCGCTTTTGTTATCAGTCCCGGTTACACGTTCGGTCACATCGAACATGGTGTAGGACAGGGTCAGGGTGGTGATGTGCTTGGGCAATTCCGGATCCAGGTAAAAAATCATCGGCATTTCCTTCATTTCCCCCGCCGTCAGTGTCTGCTGATCAAAACAGAAGCACTGGGTCTTGTGCAGGTAGCGCGCCGCCTGCCCGGGAGTAATGGAGGGGATGCTCTGGGTGATGATGTCGTGGTCCTTGGGATTGCTCGCGTAGAAGTTCACCAGCGTGATCTCGCCCGGATGCACGCGCACCCGGTGGGTTTTGGCGTAGAAGCTGCCGTTCACGCCGGCCCCGTTCTGGGTAATGAACTCCACTGTCACGACCCGGTCTTCCACCACGGTTTCCGGCGATTGGGTCGCCGCGGTGTTGGATGTTTTGCCGTTCAGGCCGGTGATGTCACAGATGACGTTATAGAAAGGCACCATGGCGAAGGCGAAGCCGAACATCGCCACCGCCCAGATAAGGAGCTTCTTCAAAGTGCGGGCGTTGCGGGCCTGCAGATCGTCGTTGCTCATGATGCCTCCCTCTCTCCGTCGGATCCGTTACTTCACCAGCGGCGGTGTGTCGAAGGTGTGGTAGGGCGCCGGAGACGGCACTTCCCATTCCAGACCTTCGGCGCCGTCCCAGGGCTTGGCTTCCGCCTTCTCGCCTTTCTTCAGCGCGCACTGCAGACACACAGCCAGGAAGAACAGCTGGGAAAGACCGAACCAGAACCCGCCGATGGAGATCCAGAAGTTGTAATCGGCGAATTGCAGAGCGTAGTCGGCATAGCGGCGCGGCATGCCAGCCAGGCCCACGAAGTGCATCGGGAAGAACAGCAGGTTCACGGAAATCAGAGAGTTCCAGAAATGCAGTTCACCCAGCACCTTGTTCGGCATCATGCCGGACCACTTCGGCAGCCAGTAGTAGGCGGCGGCGAACATGGTGAACACGGCGCCGGAGACCAATACGTAGTGGAAGTGCGCTACCACGAAATAGGTGTCGTGGTATTGGAAGTCCACCGGCGTGATCGCCAGCATCAGACCGGACAGGCCGCCGCAGGTGAACAGGATGACGAAGGTGATGGCCCACTTCATCGGCAGCTCGAAGGTCATGGAACCGCGCCACATGGTGGCCACCCAGTTGAACACCTTCACCCCGGTGGGCACCGAGATCAGCATGGTCATGTACATGAAGAACAGGGTGCCGGCCAGCGGCATGCCCACCGTGAACATATGGTGGGCCCAGACCACGAAGCTCAACAGCGCGATGGAGGCGGTGGCGTACACCATGGAGGCGTAACCGAACAGCTGCTTGCGCGCGAAAGTGGGGATGATCGCCGACACGATACCGAACGCCGGCAGGATCATGATGTACACCTCGGGATGTCCGAAGAACCAGAACACGTGCTGGAACAGAACCGGGTCGCCACCGCCGGCGGCATCAAAGAAGCTGGTGCCGAAGTGACGGTCGGTGAGCATCATGGTGACGGCGCCGGCCAGTACCGGCATCACCGCGATCAGCAGGAAGGCGGTGATCAGCCAGGTCCATACGAACAGCGGCATTTTCATCAGGGTCATGCCCGGTGCCCGCAGGTTGAACACCGTCACGATCACGTTGATGGCGCCCATGATGGAAGAGATCCCCATCATGTGAACCGAAAGGATGAACAGGTCGGTGGAGGCCGGGCCGTACTTGGTGGACAGCGGCGCGTAGAACGTCCAGCCGAAGTTCGGAGCGCTCGGGTTGCCATGGCCGAAGGCGCTCAACAGCACCGAGCTCAGCAGAATGGTGAACGCGAACGGCAGAATCCAGAACGACCAGTTATTCATACGCGGCAACGCCATGTCCGGCGCGCCGATCATCAACGGAATCAGCCAGTTGGCCAGACCCACGAAACCGGGCATGACCGCGCCGAAGACCATGGTCAGACCATGGACGGTGGTCATCTGGTTAAAGAACTCCGGATCAACGAATTGCATCCCGGGCTCGATCAATTCGGCCCGAATGATCATCGCCATGAAACCGCCGGCCAGGAACATGGCAAAGCTGAACCACAGGTACAACGTACCGATGTCTTTGTGGTTGGTGCTGAACAGCCAGCGCTTCAGGCCGGTCGGGGCGTGGTGATGGTCGTGATCATCGTGTGCTGCGGCAACAGTACTCATCGCGGTCCCCTCCCTTACTCTTCTTCGTGGACATCTTCGGGTTGGATCAGATCGCCGGAGTCATTGCCCCAGGCGTTCCGCTCATAGGTAATCACCGCCGCGATGTCCTTGGGCGTCAATTGACCTTTGAAAGCCGGCATGGCATTGCGGCCTTCAAGCACGACATGAATATGCTCTTCGCGGTGCTCCGGTTTGATAGCGAAATCATCGCCCGCGAACGGCAGCCCAATGCCGCCTTCACCGTTTTGCCCGTGGCACAGCGCGCAATTGGAAGCGTATACCTTTTCGCCCACTTCCATGGCGGCATCCAGGCTTTCGAACGGCGTCAGGTCAGGCGCGGCGGCGGCTTCCTCTTTCTTCTGCGCCAGCCAGTCCTGGAATTCGTCCTGAGTCACCACGTTGACCATGATTGGCATGAACGCATGATTCTTGCCGCACAGCTCGGCGCACTGACCATAGTAAGTGCCTTCCTCGCCCTCGGGAACCAGTGCCCAGGTTTCATTGACGAAGCCTGGGATGGCGTCCTTCTTGCCGCCAAAATCGGGGATCCAGAACGAGTGAATCACGTCATCGGAAGTGACCAGGAAACGAACCTTCTGGCCGGAGGGAATAACCAGCGGGTTATCCACTTCGAGCATGTAGTTGTGATCCTTGTCTTGGGGCGGCGTGCCGACGCGGTCCTTGGCGGTGCCGTAAGGGAACAGGCCGCCGGAGAGCACCGGGTTCTCGTACTGTTCAGGCGGCGTGGCCAGGGAGGAGATAAAGGAAACGCCGACGTCGTTGTCGTCCTGGTAGGTGAGGTATTCGTAACCCCATCTCCAGCGATAACCGGTCACTTTGACGGTCAATTCGGAATCGGCGGTATCGTCCAGTTCAATCAGCACCCGGGTGGCGGGTACAGCCATGGCGATCAAGATGATAAAAGGAATGATCGTCCACAGAACTTCCAGGAAAATATTTTCATGGAAGGTGGCTGGAGTTGGGTGTTTGGATCGGCGATGTCGAATCATCGAGATCAGGATCAGCCCGAAAACCAGCAGGCCGATAATGGATACGATCCACAACACGGTATTGTGCAAGCCGTGGACTTCCTGGGCGACGGCGGTCACCCCGGGTCGCAGGTTGTGGTCGGAACGTTCAGCCCAGTCGCTGGCCGTGGCCAACCCGCTGATCATCAGCGAGGTCAAGCCGACCGCCATGCGGTGGAACAGAGTTGACTGCATGCGTTTGCTCCCTGTTTTCCCCGGCAAGGTACCCCCCAGTAAGGAGTCCAAGCCCATTCTTCGCCTTCTAAGCCGTCACCGGCACCTGGAACCGGGCCCAGGCCATTTCTTGAGGATGCTGTGGAGCCGTTGCCGGATTCCAGGCCCAAAACGGGGCGGGGCAGACCAAAAAAGCGGCTGTCCAAACGTCTCGAGAAGGGGGAAACCCCAACCAAATCAACAAATTACCTGAATATGAGTGGTTTGGTTCGAATTTCCAGGGTGCGGCAAAATGCCCCACGGCATACGGCGGGTAACTCTAGACATTCAAGGGGGTAAAGTCCAGCCGGAATGCCGCATATCACGTGGCTTGGGGAGGGTGTGCCCGGGCCGATTTATGCTAGACTGCGCCCCCCGTTTCGACCCCTGCGCAGGGATTCAGGAATGTCCAAAAGCCGTCAGATTTATAGGGTTATTTTCCTCAATCAGGGGCAGATCTATGAGATCTACGCTGCCCAGATTTATCAGAGCGAGCTCTACGGTTTCATCGAAGTAGAGGAATTTTTATTTGGCGAACGATCGCAAATGGTGGTGGATCCGTCCGAGGAACGACTGAAGAGCGAATTCGCCGGTGTCCAGCGCTCGTTCATTCCCATGCATGCCATCATCCGGGTGGATGAGGTGGAGAAGGAAGGGGTAGGTAAAATTACCGAGGCCACCGGCTCCAATGTGACCTCCTTCCCCATGCCGTTCGGGCCTGGCGGCAAGAAATAGCGGTCACACAAAAAAAAGGCGCCGGCGGTTCGTTCCGCCAAGCGCCCCGAGGGTTGCCTGATTATCTACAAGGGAGAAACTGCACAAGATTAGTCAGTGCCGTTGACGGCAAGTTCCCGGTAAAGCGTCCAAATTCAGATTTTTTTCTCTTCGCGTTCTCTGGCCGGCGTTTCGGTGGCCGAGGTGACGCCCGATTCCAGGGTTTCCACCGTCGGTGAGTCGATGTCGCTGCTCTCCACCCGGGCCAGGGTGGGTTGGGACAGCCAGAGCGTGGCGGTGATCGCCAGCAAGCCTTGAATCGCTAATCTGGGCATGGGAACTCCTGATTCTCCGTGTCGGTGGTTCCAAAGTCGCACTTTCAATGTGACGCCGGAGAAGAGCAGGGGTTCCCTCCGTGGTTTCGTTAGCGGGTCAACTGGAAAATGTCGATGATGGTCTGGGTGGCGTCCAGGACACGAACCACCTCATTGTCGATGACGTAGTCGGAATAGCCGTATCCACCGCGATAGCCGTCCCCGTAGTAGCTGTCGGGCAGGCGGTAGCCGAACCGGCGGAGATCATCGGACAGGCGGTGGCCGGATTGCAGTTTCTTGCGCCATCCCGGCGGCAGTTCGCCGGTGCGGGCCAGCTTTTTGCGCAGTCCCGGTGGCAGATCCGAACCGGAGGGGTAGCGCTGATAAAAGCGGCCAAGCCGATCCCGCTCATCCCGGGAGAAGCGATAGTCGCGCCAATCACGGTCGTTATGGTATTCGATCCGCTTTTCCACTTTATGTGGTTTGCCGCTGTGCTTGTTGCCGTTTCCGGCCCAGGGGGGCGGATCCGCCTGCGCCGCGCCGGCGGCCAGCAGGGCGCCCACAGCCAGTGTCGTAATCAGTTTGCGGCCCATGGTTGCGTCCTCCTTAAGGATTCTGTGCAATGCTCGTTCTCCCAATATAAGTGCGGCGGCTGGTTGAAACGGTGTGCCGGTGCCCGGGATTACGAGATTTTATCTTTGTCACGGTGTTATCACGCCGTTTGATATGACGGGAGAGGAATATGTCGGAAGTTGAAGTGCGGACCGTGTCCTATGAGGTGGACGGAGCCCCCTTCGAGGGGAGGTTGCTGTATCCGGCGGCGGGCAAGCCTGACCGGGCCCTGTTGATGGCGCCGAACTTTTACGGTGTCAGCGACGCCGCCGAGAAGCTGGCCCGGGAGCGGGTGGGAGAGCGCAATGTCATCCTGGTCCTGGATCCCTATGGCGTGGGCGTGCGTCCCGGCAACGCCGGAGAAGCGGCGGAGGCCATGGGCGCGATCCGCAACGACAATGCCGCCCTGCGTGCCCGGTTGCGGGTGGCACTGGCGGTGTTGCGCGAGGAAGCGGGCAAGCTGGGCGTGGCCGAGGACCGGCTGGCGGTGTTCGGTTTCTGTTTCGGTGGTGCCTGTGCTTTGGAACTGGCCCGCGACGGCGCCCGGATCCGGGCGGCGGCGTCGTTCCACGGCCTGCTGGAGACGCCGGAGCCGGCGCAAAGCGGCCCGATCCAGGGGCCGGTGCTGGTGATGAACGGTGCCGATGATCCCATGGTCAGCGCCGAAGCGATCGCCGCCTTCAAGGAAGAAATGGACAACGCCGGCGCTGACTGGACCTTTATCAACTACGGGGGCGCGGTGCACTCCTTCACCGACCCCAACGCCAGCAATCCGGGCACCAGCGAGTACAACGCCAAAGTGGCGCGGCGTGCCTTTGCCGCCATGGACGACCTGTTCGACGAGGTGTTCGCCGACTGAGCCGCTGTGGGAAGCTGCCTTGGCAGCGAATCAACGTGTAAGCAGGGCTTGACCCACAACGGTGGGGCAGCGGTGGTCAGTCGAGCACGCTATGCAGGAACGCGGCGATGTCCTGGATCTCTTCCAGACACACCGCGTGTTCCATGGGGTAGGTCTTGTAGTCCGTGGAGTAGCCTTTGGCGCTCAGCGTCTCCGCCGCCCGGCGGCCTCCTTCCTCGGGTACCACGGGGTCGAAAGTGCCGTGGGCGACGAAGATCGGCAGAGCCTGGTTGGCATCGCTGAACTGGATGCTGTCGGCGGTGGCGAAGTAGGTGGACAAGGTCATCAGGCCGGCCAGCCTTGCCGGATGGCGCAGAGCCACCTCATAGGCCACCGCGCCGCCCTGGGAAAAGCCGGCGACAACAATGCGTTCGGTGGGAATGCCGCGCTCGATTTCACGCGCGATCAGGGCGTCGATTTGCGCCGCCGAGCGACGGATACCGTCCTCGTCGATCGGCCCGCCGCCGCCCAGACTGATGATGTCGTACCAGGCCGGCATGACCATGCCGCCGTTGACGGTCACCGGAATTTGCGGCGCGTGCGGAAACACGAAACGGGTGCTCTTGCGTGCCAGCTCCGGCACCACCGGTTCGAAATCATGGCCGCTGGCGCCCAGGCCATGCAGCCAGATCACGCTGGTTTCGGCGGGCTGCGGCGGTTCGATTTCCACGCAGGGCAGATAGCTCATTCCGGCACTCCTTAACTCAGTTTCCGGCAACGATCACACGGACCGCTTCCAATTGCACCCGCGCCTGGTCCAGATAAGCGGCCAGGGCCCGGGTCTGCGCTTGCAGGAACTCGATCTCTTCGTCGCGCACCGCCGGGTTCTTTTCCCGCAGTGCCTTGAGCCGGGCCAGTTCCGCTTGTTGATGACGGTTCATCGCTTCGCGGGCGCTGTCGATATGTTCTTCCGCCGCTTCCTTGGCCCGTGATTCATTGGCGCGCAGCAGTTTTTCCAGTAGCGCCTTCTGGCTGCCAACCACTTTGCGGGCCAGCGGCTTTTCCAGCTTGTGGCATTGCCGGCACAGGCCCGGGAAGTCGATGGCCTGGGACAGATCGCGCCCCTTTGGATCAAGCAGATGGCGGATCGTCACCGTCGGCAGGAAGCGGTCCAGTTGCAGATGCCGGGGAGCGCTGCACGACACCGTATAGATGGTTTCCACCAGCAGGGTGCCGGCGGGGATTTTGGGGTTCTTGAGCAGCGCCACCGAGGCTCGGCCACGGGTTTCGGTAAGCAGGCGGTCCAGCACACCGGTGACCATCGGGTGTTCCCAGGTCAGGAACTGCATGTCGTCCCGGGCGATGGCGGTGCCGCGCTGGTCGGTGACGGTAATGCCTTCTTCCGGCAGACCGGGGAACGGTTCGCGCAAATGCGGCGCCGGCTTCAGTACCCAGGCGTGTTCGGAGTGGTCTTCCTGATCAACGCCGTAGTGTTCGAACACCTCGCCGAGGAACGCCATGGGCGTTTGCCCGTCTTCCCGGGCCAGTTGATCACGCAAGCCGTCGGCCTGTTCACGGTCGCAGGACGCCATTTCCAGCAGGCGGTCCCGGCCTTCCTCCAGGCGCTGGCGCAGCTCATCGGCGACCTCCCGGGTTTGTGCCAGCAGGGCGGTGACCTTGGCGTCGTCGTCCGGGGCGCGCAAGGCCTGTTCCAATGCTTCCCCGCAGCGCTGCCCAATCTCGTGACCAGCCGGGTTGGTGTGCTCGAACGCGCCCATGCCTTCGTGGTACCAGTGGAACAGGACTTGCTGGGCGTGGGCCTGGAAGTGCGGCACATGGATCTGAATGGTGTCGGTCTGGCCGATGCGGTCCAGGCGGCCGATGCGCTGCTCCAACAAGTCCGGATTGCGCGGCAGATCGAGCAGCACCAGATGATGGGCGAACTGAAAGTTACGGCCTTCGGAGCCGATCTCGGAGCAGATCAGGGCCTGGGCGCCGTCCACTTCGTCAGCGAAAAAGGCGGCGGCGCGGTCCCGCTCGATCAGATCCATGTCCTCATGGAACACCGCCAGATTCAGTCCCAGCTTGTAGCCGCAGTGGGCGTGCAGATCGATGGCGGTATTGCGATGCGCGCAGATCACCAGCACTTTTTCGCCACGATGTTGCTTGAGGAACTGCTCCAGCCAGTCGGTGCGCGGATCCTCGGCGCACCAGCGGTCGTCCCGGTAAGCGGTTTCCGGATACAGCGCCAGTTCCAGATCCTCGTCCTCGTCCAGGCGATAGGCATCCGGCAAGGGCAGCGGATAACCCTCAACCCGTCGCTGCGGGAAGCCGGCCACATTGTGCCGGGTGTTGCGGAACATCACCCGGCCAGGGCCGAAGCGGTCCAGCAATTCGCCCAGAATGGCATCGCGGCGGCTTTCGTCGATGTCTTCGCCGGGCAGCCAGTGGGCGGCGCTTTCGCGCAGTTGCGCCGACCAGTTGGATTCATCGTGCAGAGCACCGGCCAGTTCCGCCACCTGCCGATACTGCTGCTGTTCCTCGATGAACGCGTCCAGGCTCGGGTAGCGGTCCGGGTCCAGCAGGCGCAGGCGGGCAAAGTGGCTTTCCAGCCCCAGCTGTTCCGGCGTGGCGGTGAGCAGCAGCAGACCACGGGCCTGACGTGACACCTGTTCCACCCGGTTGTAGGCCGTGGAGGGCTGTTCCGGGCTCCAGGCCAGATGGTGGGCTTCGTCCACCACCAGCAGGTCCCATTCCGCCTCGGCCAGCAGGTCGATGTCGCAGCCTTCCAGGAAAGTGGTGCTACACAGGACCAGTTGTTCGGACAGAAAAGGATTGTCCTGGGTGGTCGATTCCTGACCGGTTTCCTCGGCGATGATATCCGCCAGCATGTTCTTGATGCTGGCGGCGCTGGAGGCGCCGAGCGCTTGCAAACGGCTTTCGTCGAAAATGCTGAAACGCAGATTGAAACGCCGTGCCATTTCCACGAACCACTGATGCACCAGGGCATCGGGCACCACCACCAGCACTCGCTGCGCGCGCCCGGTATAGAGTTGCTGATGCAGAATCAGACCCGCCTCGATGGTTTTACCCAACCCCACTTCATCGGCCAGCAACACCCGCGGTGCGTAGCGACGCGCCACCTGCTCGGCGATATACAACTGATGACCGATCAGATCGATACGGGCGCCACGCAGGCCCTGCAGGGGAGACCGTTCGCTCTGGGCCTTGGCCTGCAGCGCCTTGATGCGCAGTTCGAACCAGCGATTGGAGGACAGCTGGTTGGCCAGCAGCCGCTCCTGGGCGCCATTGAGGGCCAGCTGATGGCCGAGATGGGACTCGGGTACCGGCTGTACATTGTCCGGCTGATCCATCGGATGGGCGTGATAGACCAGCAGACCGTTGAGGTCATTGACCGCCTGAACTTTCAGCTCAAGGCCGTCGCCAGTGGTCAGGGTCTCACCCACGTCGAAGGTGACCCGGGACAGCGGCGCGTTGTTTTTGGCGTAGGTCCGCTCTTCCTCCACCGCCGGGTAGTTCACCGTGACCAGGCGGTAGTCCACCTCCTTGATCACGCCGAGACCCAGCTCGGTTTCGGATTCACTTAGCCAGCGTTGCCCGGGAACAAATTCGGTCATGGATATGCGATCGCCTGGATGGTTGCGGGGGCGGGCGATTATACGGGTTTGTGGCGCCGGCTTCGATGCGTGTCGGTGAAAAACGAATCAACCACCGCCGTTCTCGCCGGCCTGTGTCCTGAACCACTGCGCTGTCGCCTCATCGGCGGGGAAATATTGTTCTATGCGCAACTCTTCCATCACCACGTCCACCGCGGTGCCGAAACTGGCCAGGGTGGAGAAGGCGTTCAGACGTTGCCCGCCGATGTTGAGCACCAGTGTCAACATTGGGTCCGTACTCACCGGCATGTCCACCGGAATCCGGCTGAGATCGGCCAGCGTCGCCAGGCGCCGGTGCAGGCGGTGCAACGCCGGGTCCGGTCGCGCATGCAGATCGCGGCGCAGATGCCGTAGCAGGAACGATGCCACCACTGGCCAGTTCTCGATGAACGGGCGGAAGCCGTCGGGATGAAACGCCAGTTCCATGATATTGGTGGTGTCCGGCAGCGGGCCGCGCTCCGCCACCATGGCCGCCACGATGTGGTGCTGAGCCGGATTGGCCAACAGCAGGTTCCAGTGCGCGTCCAGCACCACCGCCGGATAGGGCAGGTGGTTCTCCAGCATCAGATTCAGCGCCTGCCGCACCGGGGCCATGGACGGCTCGTCCAGGCGGGTTTCGCCAAAGGCCGGCGGGTGACCGGCGGCGGTGAGCAGGTAGTTGGTTTCCCTGAGGCTCAGATCCAGCGCCCCGGCCAGCCGTTTAAGCATATCCGCGCTCGGGCGGGAGCGGCCATTTTCGACAAAACTGAGATGGCGGCTGGAAACGCCGGCGTTATTGGCCAGCTCCAGCTGGCTGATGCGTCGGGTGCGGCGCCAGTCCGCCAGTATCGTGCCTGCCTGCATGTGATTACCTCCGAGGTAATTGTTTTGATTACCCCTGGCGGGGATTCTGACTCTATCAGAAACCACGAAGGAGAAAGATCATGCCCTGGCAATCCTTGAAATCCGCACTGTTGTTCAATGCCATTGTCTGCGCCGTGTTCGGCGTTCCGCTGGTCGCCGCTGGCGCCTTCTTCGCCGGTCTGGCCGGCGCCCATGCCGGTGCTATTCCGGTGTGGCTGGCTACCGCCGCCGGTGCCGTGTTGTTGGTGCTGGCGGTGGATCTGGCCTGGGTCGCCACCCGCCGCCCGATTCCGCGTCTGCTGGCGCGATTGTTGACCCTGGCGGACGCCGCCTTTGTCGTGGCGATGCCGGTGGTGATGCTGGTGGCGGCACCCTGGCTCTCCAATATCGGTCAATTGCTGCTGGCGGACCTGGTGCTGATCACCGCCTTCTGTGTGTGGTGCCAGTGGCGTGGCCTGCGGCAGACGGCGCACGCATGATGTCCCGGGGCGGCGTTCCGGCGCCGCCCCGTTCACGGAGGATCCGCCATGACTCTGTTACTGCTTCCGGTGGCACTGGTGTTTCTGGTGATGGGCCTTGTCGCTCTGGCCCGTCCGCCAATGGTACTGGCGTATTTCGATGTTCATACCTTGCCCGCGCCGATGCGCAACGAAGTGCGCGCGGTGTACGGCGGTTTCGGTATCGCCATCGCCGCGCTCTTGCTGGTGGCCTGGGTCTCGCCGCTCTGGCGTGACGGCATCACCGTCACGGTGGCGGTGGCGTTGCTGGGGATGGCGGCGGGGCGTCTGGTCTCCTGGGCACTGGAACGGGCCCTGCCGAAATGGCCGGCGCGGTTTCTGCTGCTGGAACTGGTGATGGCGGCGATGCTGGCGGCTGTCGTGTGGTGAGCGGGACGGCTATGCTGAAGGGCTCTTCTTATACGAGGCCCGGCCATGGCCGACATTCTGCCCTTCAAGAAACCGGCGAAAAAGAAAGCCGCCAACAAAAGCCTGTGCCGCCACGGCTTTCATAAATGGGTGGTGGCGAAGGACACCACCTTTGATTCCAAACAGGGGCGTCTGGTCACTCTTTACCGGTGCCAGCGTTGCGGTAAGACGAAAACCGAAGCGCGCTGAGGAGACCCCCTCCCGGCGTGGGGAGAAAGGGGATGAACGAAGCGCAGTTGGTACAGATCGATAACGGAAAAGGCTATTCGGTGCCGGTCACCTGGGTGTCCGGTGGCGGCCCGGTCTTTCTGGTAATGGGCGCCCTCGGCGTGGCCGCGCCCTTCTACGACAAACTGGTGGCGGAACTGGCTGCGCAGGGCTGGTCGGTGGCGCTGATGGAGCAGCGGGGCCTGGGCAGCAGCACGTTGCGTCCTTCGCGACGGCATAATTGGGGCTTCCGCGACATCGTCGAGGACGACGTGCCGGCGGTGCTGGACTGGATCGCAAAAGAGGCGCCACAGCGGCCGGTTTACCTGTTCGGTCACAGTCTCGGCGGCCACTATGCGGCCATGTGCGCCGGCCTCTACCCGGGGCGTTTCGAGGGCATCGTCATGTGCGCCTGCGGCAGCCCCTGGATCACCGCTTATCAGGAAGCGGACCGCCGCCGGGTGCAACGGCTCACCCGCCTGATTCCGTTGTGCCACTTGTTGTTTGGCTATTACCCCGGTGACCGCCTCGGTTTCGGGGGACGCGAAGCGCGTGGTGTGATGAGCGACTGGCGTCACCTGGCGCTGACCAATCGTTATCGGGTCGGTGCCGATGACCGCCGGGTGGATCAGGCGTTGGCGGACTACACCGGCCCCGCCTTGATGTTGCGCATGGAGAATGACCCTTTTGCCTCCGCCATCGCGGTGGATTCGGTGTTGCGGCGCTTTCAGCGTCACCGCCCGGAAGAGCAGGTGCTGAGCGCCGGGGAGATCAACGACAAGGCTGACCATTTTCGCTGGGCCAGACGGCCGGCGGCGGTGGTGGCGCGTCTGGCGCGGTGGCTGGAAGCCGATCAGGCGCGGCCGGCCGGGGCGTCCGCGAGCCGAATCTGAGACTACGTTCCCACAACGAACCGCCGCATACGGTGCGGTTCTCGTCTCGCACGGCTAACATGTCCCTCTTTTTTAAAGGCAAGGGGAGGGGAGCGTGCAGCAGGGAGTCACCGAAACCACGGATGCGTTGTGGCAAGCGCGCCAAAAGTACCAGCAGGGGCTGTACCGGCAGACCTTCGATATTTTGCGTCGCGAACACGGTGAACCGGCGCAATGGCGAGACCCGGAATTGCAATTGCTGGGCGGCCGCACGCTGAACCATCTGGGCCGCTCCCGTACCGCCCTGGCACTGATGCAGCGCGCCTGGCGTGGCGCACCGGAGCGGCCGCGCCAGCGCTATTATCGGGGTTTTCAGTTGCTTGGCCGGCGCGGGCCCTGGGCGGCGCTGCGCTTCATCCAGCGGCACGGCGAGATCCTGTGCGAGGACGACCCTCATCTGCAAGGGCTGTGGCTGGGTCATTTCGCCACGCTTTACAGCATCTACCGCGATTGGGAACGCAGTCACGAATTCCTCGAACGGGCCCTGGCCCTGCATCCGAATTCCTCCTGGCTGGCGCTCGAACACGCCGTCATTCTGCAGCGGGAAGACCGCTATCCGGAGGCCATGGCGGTATTGGCGCCGTGGCTGGCGTCACCCACGCCACCGCGTCCGGTGGTGGCCGCCGGGGCCGAATTACTGCTGCTACTGGACCACCGCGACGACGCCGTGGCGTTGCTGGCCAAGCATGCCCCCCGAATGGAATCGGTGGAGCTGTGTCTGCGTCTCTATGATCTGCTGCTGGAAAATGGCGAGCGCGACGCCGCCGCCGAAGCGCTGCAAAGAGCCCGCTACCTGGTGCCGGAACTGCCGGGCACCGTGGACCGGGAACTGGTCTACCGGGAGTTCGAGCTGCACTATGAGCGCGGTGAGCTGGATCAGGCACTGCAGGCCGCCGACGAACTGAAGGATCCGTTCGTGGTCAGTGTCCGCGAGAGCCTGCGTGAACGTCGTGACCAGCCGGCGGAGGCGTTGTTGCCGGTGGCGTTCGTGCGCCAGCATCACATGACCTGCGCGCCCGCCACGTTCGTGGCCCTGGCCCGCTACTGGGGCCACCAGTTCGACCACCTGGAGGTGGCGGAGCAGATTTGCTACGACGGCACGCCCGCTTCCACCGAGCGGCGCTGGATCAGCGAACTGGGCTGGCACGTGCGTGAATTCGAAATGGATCACGACATCATTCGCGCCTTGCTGGATCGGGGTGTGCCGGTGGCGCTGTCCACGGTGGAGCCCGGCAGCGCCCATATGCAGGCCATTGTCGGTTACGACTTGCGCAAGGGCGTGTACAAAATCCGTGATCCGTTTTCACCGCTGATCAGCGAAATGCTGATGGACGGCGCCGCCAAACGCTACGCCGCCACCGGCCCGCGCTGCATGGTGGTGGTGCCGTCGGATCAGGCCGGGCGGCTGGATGGCATCGAACTGCCGGCGGCACGCCTGTACGACCATTACCATGATTTGCAACTGGCGCTGGAGCGGCACGATCGGTCGGCGGCGGTGACGGCGCTGGAACAGTTGCGCCGGCAAGGCGCCGAACATCGCCTGGTGTTGTGGGGAGAGCGCAGCCTGGCCGCCTATGACCACGACGCGCCGGCCTCGTTGAAGACCCTGGATGCGCTGCTGGAACGCTATCCGGAAGACCTCAATCTGATCGCCTCGCGGGCGGATATGCTCGGCGAACTGGGCCGGTTCCAGGAGCAGCGTGCCTATCTGCGTGAGCAACTGGAGGCCGGCCACAGTCATCCGCTGCTGATTCAGACGCTGGTCCATGCCCTGCGCCACGACTATCGGGTGGCGCAGGAGACCCATCAATGGCTGGAGCGCTTGTTGCGCCTGGAGCCGACCCGCGCCACCGCCTTGTATTCCCTGGCCGGGCTGAACTGGGACGAGGGCAAACGCGAGCAGGCGTTTGAACTGTATCGGCTGTGCGCCTGCCTGGAAGACAAGGTGGAGCGCTACGCCCAGAGCTATTTCAAGGCGGCCCGCTTTTTGCGCCAGACCGACCAGGCTCTTGACTGGCTGCGCCGCCGCGCCGACCGGCTTGGGCCATTGTCCGCCGATGCCCGGGTGACGCTGGCGTTGATGCTGGAGCAGTTGGATCTGAGTCGTGAAGCCGCGGAGGTGTTCGAGCAGGCTCTGAACGAGCATCCGCGCAACGTCTGGCTGGTCAATGAAGCCCTGATTTTCTATCAGAGCCGCTCTGATCTGGAACGCGCCCGGGCGTTACTGGCCCAACGCCGCGCCGATCTGCCGGAAGCGATGGTGCTGGAGTTCGAGGGGGATATCGCCCGCCAGGCCGGGGATCTGGAGCAGGCGAGCGTTCACTTCCGGGCGCTGCTGGCGCTGCGTCCGTTCCACACCGGCGCGCTGCGTTTTGTCGCCGGCCAGCTACGGCGCGACGACAGCCTGGAGGCGGCGCTGGCGTTCATCGATCGCCAGGGTAGCCTGAATCCCCACGACTACGGCATTCGCGGCGTCAAGCTCGACTTCCTTGAGGCACTGCCGCCCAGTCAGCGCTGGCCGCAACTGGAGGCGTTGGCGGCGCAGGCCGGGGACGACAGCCGGGTGGCCCAGGCCATGGCCGATTGCGCCCTGGAGCGCGGCGATTACGCCCAGGCCCTGCGTTTCGCCGGCAGGGTGCTGGCGGAAGCCCCGGACGACCATCAGGCCCTGGTGGTCAGCGCGCGAGCCCATCTGCTGGCCCAGGACAACGACGCCGCGGCGCAGGCGTTCCGTGCCGCGATCCAGGCCAGCGTGGACCGGCCGGATGCGTTTCACGGCTTGCTGGAGTGTTATCCGGACGTGGCCGCCAAGCGCGAGGCGCTGGGCTTCATCCACCGGCAACTGTTGGAGCAGGTGACCTTTGGTGACGGTGTGCAGGCGTTCGTGGCGCTGGCCCGCCGCTTCCTCACGGATGACGAGGTGGCGGCGTTCGTGGACCAGGTCATCGCGGAGCGTCCGGACCTGTGGCAGAGCTGGCTGGCCGCCGCCCATTTTCATCGTGATGTACGCCATCTGGAGCGCGCCCTGGAGTGCATTCGGGAGGGTTGCCGGCGTTTTCCCCTGATCCCGCGCCTGTGGCTGGAAAGCGGTCGTTTGCGTTTGCTGGCGGACGACACCGAGGGGGCCGAGGCCGATCTGACCGAGTGTCTGCGGCAATCACCGGACTGGGTCCAGGCAGTGATTTCCCTGTCCGATGTGTTGGAAGTGCGGGGCGATTTTGATGCCTCCGAAGGGCACATCGACCGCGCTTTGCGGCGTTTGCCCCGGGAAGGCCTGCTGCTGGGCTACAAGTCCGATCTGCTGTGGCGGCGCGGGCAGCGCAAGGAGGCCTTTGACACCATGGTCCGCGCTTTGGCCGAGACCCCGGATTACCACTGGGGCTGGGACAAACTGGGCGAATGGGCGCGGGAAACCGATCGCCGTGACGAGGCGCTGGCACTGGCGGAACGTCTCGCCAACGAGCAGGAGAGCAACGCTGATCTGTGGCGCCACTGCTATCTGCTCACCGACCAGCAGGATCAGGAGCTGGCGTTCATCGAGCGGGCGCGGGCGCTGCGTCCCCACGACCCCTCTCTGGTGATCGACCAATGCGAGGTGTTGCACCGGATTGGCCGGGAAAAGGAGATCGAGCCGCTGCTGTCACGGGACTACTGGCGCGGGCCGCCGCCCACCGAGGTGCTGGGCTTCACCGCCTGGCTGCGTCATCAGCAGGGCGATCGCGACACCGCCATCAGCATGATGCGGGATCAGGTACTGCGCGATGATCCGGCGTTCTCCCGTGGCTGGCGTCTGCTGGCCACCTGGTACAAGGACGCCGGAGAGGTGGCACCCTGTCTGCACGCCAGCCGCCAGTTGGTGGCACTGCAGCCGGGGCATGCCGGTGCCCTGGTGGAAGCCGCCGAACTGATGCTGGAGGTGACCGAGGGCGACGCCCGGCGGGCCATCGAGGAGGAAGTGTCCGATTATCTTGAGCGGGCCCTGGCGCGGGACTATTCCGACACCTATATCCAACTGACGTTGCTGGATCACTATATGGACAGCGGCCATCCCGAGCGGGCGCGGGAACTGATGACCCGTATCCTGGTCGACGAGGGCAACGTCTTTGTGCGCGCCCGCCAGTTGCGGCTGGCGCTCGAGTCCGCTGAGCTGGACGCGGCCTGGCCGCTGTATCAAAGCGTGATCCGCGACTGGCGCGACAACAACTGGCTGCTGCTGGAGCCGCTGGCATGGGTGGCGACCGCCGGCGCCGATGCCCGCCAGGCACTGTGGAGGGCGGTTCCGGACTGGCTGGCCGACCCCGACATGCCCGACGCCGTGGTGGTCGTCTGGGCCCGGGCCCAGGCGCTGGCTGGCGTGCCCGGCGATGAACTGGTTGCTAACCTGGAGCGGTTACGCCGCGATCCGCGGCGCGGCGGGCTGTTCGGTTTCGCGCTGGAGTGGCTGCTGGACAGTGACGAGATCGATCCGGCGGTACGTCTGCGTCTGGTGCGTCGCCACTGGTGGCGCCTGCGCGGTCAGGAACGGGCCGCCACCGCCGCCAGGCGCTTCCTGGCCGGGCAAAAGCGCTGGCTGTGGTGGCTGTGGCTGCGGGTGGTGCTGTGAGCCGCCCGGTGTTGGTGTTCGATTCCGGTGTCGGCGGCCTGTCGGTGGTGACGGCCCTGCGCCAACAGGTGCCGGGCCTGCCGCTGGCTTATGTCTGTGACAACGCCGCCTTGCCCTACGGCACCAAGCCGGATTCCTGGTTGCTGCGCCGGATCGTTGACGTCTGCGTGGCGGCGGTGGCGGCCAGTGACGCCCGGGTGCTGGTGGTGGCCTGCAATACCGCCAGCACTCTGGCGCTGGAGGCGTTACGGGAACGGCTGGCGATTCCGGTGGTGGGGACGGTGCCGGCGATCAAACCGGCGGCGCGACTGAGCCGCTCCGGAGTCATTGCGTTGCTGGCCACCACCGCCACCGTGACGCGCCCCTACACCGACCGTCTGATCGAGGAATTCGCCGGCCACTGCACCGTGGCGCGCGTCGCCGCCGACCCGCTGGTGGCCCAGGCGGAACGCTGGCTGGCCGGAGAGCCGCTGGACGCCCGGGTGCTCGCCGAGTGTCTGGCGCCTCTGGCGGCGATTGCCAAGCTCGATACGGTGGTGCTCGGCTGCACCCATTTCCCGTTGCTGCGGGAATCCCTGGCCTCCATGGCGCCAGGCCCGGTGCACTGGATCGACTCCGGCGACGCCATTGCCCGGCGGGTGGTGCAGGTTGTGGGAGAGGTGTCCCAGTCAACGGTGTCCTCCGGCGCCTTCCTCAGCTGGGCCACGGCGCCGGACAACCCCGGCCTGGCCCGCGCCTTCTCCGGATTCGGCTTCCAGCCACCTAAACGGCTCAATGAGGCAAGTTGACAGTTGATAGTGGACAGTTGACAGCGAAAAACAAAAAAGTCGATCCATATGTTTTCTGTGGGAAGCTTGCTTGCAAGCGAATATTGCTAAACGCCTGAGCGAACCCCATTCGCTTGCAAGCAAGCTTCCCACAGCAGTTCAGTCCCTTGTTTTTGCTGTCAACTGTCCACTATCAACTGTCAACTGCCTTTCTCATTCCCCATAGTCCCGCAGCGCTTCCAGGTCCTGGATGTTGATGCGGCCGTATTCCACTTTCAGCAGGCCGTTGGCTTCCAGTTCGCGCAGGGCCTGGTTGGCGCGCTGGCGCGACATGCCGCACAGTTGCGCCACGTCCTCCTGGGAGACTTTCAGGCTCAGGGAGCCGTTGGGGTAGAGGTAGGAATTGAACAGCGTGGCCAGGCAGCGGGCCACGCGGGCCTCGGGGCGCAGCATGCGATCGAAACTGACCATGGAAATGAACAGGCCCAGGCGTTCGTTCAGTTGCCGCAGCAGGAAGCGGTTGAAGGCGATGCTGTTGTCCAGCAACCAGGTGAACGTGGTTCGGGGCATCAGCGCCACCCGGGTCTGGCCCACCGCGATACCGTCATAGCGGCGCGGTTCGTCCTTGAGTAGTGAGCCTTCGCCGAACCAGCCACCGGCATTGACCCCGGTAAGGGTGATCGCCTTGCCCTCCGGGGACAGCACACTGAGTTTTACCAGCCCCTGAATCACGCCGATCCAGTGGTCCGCCGGGTAGCCCTGATGACAGACGTACTCCCCCGGGCCCACCTCCCGCTCGGTGATCTGGCTACGCACGTGATCCAGCGTCACGGAATCCAGGTTCTGAGCCCAGATCGAGTCGCGCAGCATGCTCTCCACATCGCCGTGGGAGGTGGTGATGTCATCGCTATGATCTTTGACGGACATGGTGTTGTAATCCCGTACTCCGGTCTGAAAAAGAGCTTCTTTCCCAGATTGTCGCGGAAACGACAGCTTGGTGCAGCCAGTCGATGATATAGATGGTCATGCGCTGATGCGCCGGCCCTGGATGATCCCGCGGACGCCGTTGTGCGGACCGCTTGCAAAAGGCCGTCAGGCGGGTAGCCTGAAACAGAAAAGAGTAAGTATAAGAACGGTTAATAACAATAACGTCGTGGTCCGAGCGGCCACGCAAAAGCTGGAGGTGAGAGCCTTGACGTGTATCCCTCGTTTGGCGGGCGGCACTGTTGGCACCGGTATGACCACTGTTGGTAGTACCACTGCCGGTAGTACCAGTGAAAGTACCATGACTGCCATGAGCGCCGCGATTTCCTGTCATTCCCTTGTCCGGCCCCGCGCCGTCACCGCATCCCGAGTCTGTCCGAGCCGCACCGAAATCACGGTGGTAAACCCCTGTTTCACCTTGACCAACCTTCGGATTGGTATGAGAAAAAAGGGAGGTGTCCGCCATGTCGGTCAATGAACTGGACACATTCCCCAAACTGTTGATGCATAACGCCGAGCATCGGCCGAATGTGGACGCCATGCGAGAAAAGGATCTGGGTATCTGGCAAACCTGGACCTGGCGCCAGGTGTACAAGGAGGTGGAAGCCCTGGCCGGTGGGCTGAAGGCACTCGGGCTGCAGCGTGGCGACCGGGTGGCGGTGATCGGCGACAATCGGCCGCAACTGTATTGGTCAGTGGCCGCGGTACAGGCCATGGGCGCCGTCCCGGTGCCGCTGTATCAGGATTCGGTCGGCGACGAAATGCAGTATGTCCTGCACCATGCTGAAGTCCGCTTCGCGGTGGTGGAAAACCAGGAGCAAGTGGACAAGGTACTGGACATCAAAAGTCAGGTGCCGAGCCTGGAGACGATGGTCTATGACGACCCTCGGGGCCTGCGCAGTTACCCGGAACCGTTTCTGCACGAACTGACCGGGGTGCAGGAAAAAGGCCGCGCCTACGCCCGTGAGAACAGTGATTTCTTCGCTCGCGAAGTGGCCCTCGGTCAGGGGCCGGACCTGTCCATCATCGTCTACACGTCCGGTACCACCGGCCGGCCCAAGGGTGTCATGCTCAGCTATGACAATCTGATCGAAACCGGCAAGCTGGCGGTGAAGTTCGACAACATCACCGAGAAAGACGAAACCCTTGCCTATCTGCCGATGGCTTGGGTGGGCGATCACTTCATCACCTACGGCGAGAGCCTGATCTCCGGCTTCTGCTTCAACTGCCCGGAATCTCCGGAAACGGTGATGACCGATCTGCGCGAAATCGGCCCCACTTACTTCTTCGCGCCGCCACGGATCTGGGAAAACCTGATCACCAATGTGATGGTGAGAATGGAGAACGCCAGCCGTCTCAAGCAGATCATGTTCCAGCATTTCATGAAGGTGTCCCGCAAGGTTGGCGTGCGTCTGCTGGAAGGCAAGCCGGTGTCGTTGCTCGAGCGATTGCATTACGCCTTGGGCAATGTGCTGGTTTACGGACCTCTGCGCAACGTACTCGGTTTCAGCCGCATTCGTCTGGCCTATACCGCCGGTGAAGCGCTGGGGCCGGACATTTTCGACTTCTTCCGTGCCCTGGGCATCAATCTCAAACAGCTGTACGGACAGACCGAGTGTTCCGTATACCTGTGCCTGCAGAAGGACAATGACGTGCGCCCGGACACTGTCGGGCCGCCGGCGGAAGGCGTGGAAATACGGCTGGACGAGAACGGTGAAGTGTTGTTCCGCAGCCCCGGCGTATTCATGGGCTATTACAAGAACGAAGAAGCCACCCGCGACACCAAGACCGAGGATGGCTGGGTGCACAGCGGCGATGCCGGCATGTTCACCGAGGATGGCCATCTGCGCATTATCGACCGGGCCAAGGATGTGGGACGTCTCAATGGCGGCACCCTGTTCAGTCCCAAGTTCGTCGAGAACAAACTGAAGTTCCACCCGCACATCAAGGAAGCGGTGGCGTTTGGCCATCAACGGGATTATGTCACCGCCTTCATCAACATCGACTTCGAAGCGCTGAGCAACTGGGCGGAACGCCGCAACATCTCGTTCACCGGCTATATGGACCTGGCCGGCCGCGAGGAGGTGTATCAGTTGATCAGGGAAGAGGTGGAAGCGGTCAATCGGGATCTGTCCGGGGATCCGGAAATGACATCGATCCAGATTCATCGCTTTCTCATCCTGCATAAGGAGCTGGACCCGGACGACGGCGAAATCACCCGTACCCGCAAGGTGCGCCGGCGCATCATCGCCGAGCGCTATGAGCCGCTGATTTCGGCGCTTTACGGTGGTGACGAGCGGGTGGACGTGGATGTCCGGGTGACTTACGAGGATGGCGGCACCGGTCAACTGCGTTCCACGCTGTCGATCAGTGACGCCAGTACCTATCAGCAGCTCAGCAAGGCGGGGTGACCCATGGTGGCAACGGTTTCCGATCTGACGCCGCGCGAGCAGGCGTCGGAAATACTGCTCAAAGTCGAAAATGTGGAGCTGCGTTTTGGCGGGGTCTGTGCCCTTCGTGACGTGGGCTTCGAAATCCGCAAGGGTCAGATCTTTTCCATTATCGGACCCAACGGGGCGGGCAAGTCGTCGATGCTCAACTGCATCAACGGTTTCTATCACCCCACTTCCGGGACCCTGACCTACAAAGGCCGGCCGCGTAAGCACATGCGGCCCTACGTGACCGCCAGCCAGGGCATCGCCCGGACCTTCCAGAACATCGCCCTGTTCAAGGGCATGTCGACGCTGGACAACATCATGACCGGCCGGCACCTGAAGACCAAAGCCTCGCTGCTGGAGAACGCGTTCTGGTTTGGCCGTGCCCGCCGCGAAGAGCTGGAGCACCGGCGTTTCTGCGAGGAGATCATCGATTTTCTCAATCTGCAGCATGTACGCAAGACCCCGGTGGGCACCTTGCCCTACGGCCTGCAGAAGCGGGTGGAACTGGGCCGGGCGCTGGCGGCGGAGCCGGAATTGCTGCTGCTGGACGAGCCCATGGCGGGCATGAACCTGGAAGAAAAACAGGACATGGCCCGTTTCATTCTCGACGTCAATGATGAGTACGGCACCACCATCTGTCTGATCGAGCACGACATCGGCGTGGTGATGGATCTGTCCGATCGTATCGTGGTGCTGGATCACGGCGAGAAAATCGGCGAGGGCACGCCCAGGGAGGTGAGTAACGATCCCAAGGTGATCGAGGCTTATCTGGGTGTTCAGGAACAGGAGAGCGCATAGCCATGATGTTTTTTCTGGAAGTTCTCATCGGCGGCTTGCTGGCCGGTGTGATGTACGCACTGGTGGCGCTGGGCTTCGTTCTGATTTTCAAGGCCTCCGGCATCTTCAACTTCGCCCAGGCGGCGATGGTGCTGTTCGCGGCCATGTTCATGGGCGGCATGCACAACGACTGGGGCCTGCCGTACTGGCTGGCGATCCCGATCACCCTGGTGATCATGATCGGTGTGGCCTGGGTTATCGAAAGGGTGGTGTTGCGCCCGATGGTGAACCAGGAACCGATCATTTTGTTCATGTCCACCATCGGTATTTTCTTCGCTCTGATCGGCTTCGCCGAGATTTTCTGGGGCAGCCGCTCACGCACTCTGGACGTGGGCATCCCCTCCGATCCGATCTTTCTCGGTGACCTGCTGCTGCAGAGCTATGACCTGATCACCGCGGCCATCGTCGCCGCGCTGGTGGTGGGGCTGGTGCTTTTCTCGCAGAAAACACGCATGGGGCGGGTATTGAGGGCGGTGGCGGATGATCATCAGGCGGCGCAGTCGGTGGGCATCAAGCTGAGCACGGTGTGGGTGGTGGTGTGGTCCATCGCCGGGCTGGTGGCGGTGGTGGCCGGTATCGTCTGGGGCGGTGCCCTGGGAGTGCAACCGGTGATGGTGGACGTGGCGTTCAAGGCGCTGCCGGTGCTGTTGCTGGGTGGACTCACGTCGATCCCGGGTGCCATCGTCGCCGGCCTCATCATCGGCGCCGGCGAAGCTCTGGCGGAGGTCTATCTGGGACCGATCATCGGCGGGGGCATCGACAGCTGGTTCGCGTACATCATTGCCATGGCGTTCATGGTATGGCGGCCGGAAGGCCTGTTTGGCGAAAAAATTATAGAAAGGATCTGACCGCATGATTTATCGCGAATCCGGACAGTTCAAAAAGACCTATCAGGCCGACCAGGCGATTCTGCCGCTGCGCCAGGACCGTATTTTTCTGATCCTGGTGTTGCTGGTGGCGTTCCTGGTGGTTCCGTTCACCGCGTCCAACTATGTGATGAACTCGTTGCTGCTGCCGTTTCTGATTTACTCACTGGCGGCCATCGGGCTCAACATCCTGGTGGGCTATTGCGGACAGATATCCCTGGGCACCGGCGGCTTCATGGCGGTGGGCGCGTTCGCAGCCTGGAACCTGGCGATCCGCACCGACTTGCCGATGCCGGTGATCTTCGTGCTGGCGGGGTTGATCACCTCCGGCGCCGGGGTGCTGTTCGGCCTGCCGGCACTGCGGATCAAAGGGTTCTACCTGGCGGTGACGACGCTGGCGGCGCAGTTCTTCCTGGTGTGGTTGCTGCAGCGTCCCTGGTTCAACAACTACAGCGCTTCCGGGGTGATCTCGGCACCGGATTTCCACATGTTCGGCTGGAGCATCGAGACGGTTACCGACCGCTACTATCTGTCGCTGATCATCTTGGTGGTGATGGCGCTGCTGGCCAAGAATCTGGTACGCAGCGCCACCGGCCGTAAATGGATGGCGATCCGCGATATGGACGTGGCGGCGGAAATCATCGGTATCCGGCCCATGCCCACCAAATTGAAGGCGTTCGCGGTGAGCTCATTCTTCATCGGTATCGCCGGGGTGCTCTGGGCGTTCCTGTACCTGGGGCAACTGGAGGCGGATGCGTTCAATATCTACACCTCCTTCGACGTGTTGTTCATGGTGATCATCGGCGGCCTGGGGTCGATTCTGGGCTGCTTCCTCGGCGCCGCCTTTGTGGTACTGGTGCCGATCTTCCTCAATATCATTCCCAGCGCCCTGGGATTGCCATTGAGCACCGCCATGATCAGCTACATTGAAGTGTTCATCTTCGGCTCTCTGATCATTTTCTTCCTGATCGTGGAGCCCCATGGCATGGCCCGTTTGTGGAGCATCGCCAAACAGAAACTGCGGCTGTGGCCGTTCCCCTATTGATCACGACGGTGATGGAGAGGGGTGTAACAGGAAGAATCGCCCGGTCGGGCGGACAATGAAATAACAATCAAGGGTCGGGGGCTTGCCCCCTTGGAGGACGATCATGAAAACAACAATGTTGAAGAAAGCGGCGCTGATGGGGCTGAGTGCCTGCATCGGCCTGACCGGCGCGATGTCCGCGCAGGCTCAGGAGGCCAAAGAGCAATACCTGCCCAGTCTGGTGTATCGCACTGGCCCCTTCGCACCCAGCGGCATCGGTTTCGCCGATGGCTTCGCCGATTACGTGACGTTGATCAATCAGCGCGATGGCGGTATCAACGGCGTGAAAATTCGCCTTGAGGAGTGCGAAACCGGTTATGCCAATGACCGGGGCGTGGAATGTTATGAACGTCTCAAGGACCGTCACGGCGGCGCCACCGTGGTGGCGCCGTTGTCCACCGGGATCACCTACGCGCTGATTCCGCGTACCCGGGCGGACGGCATCACCATGAGCACCATGGGCTACGGCCGCGCTGACGCCGCCTATGGTCCGGTGCTGGATAACGTCTTCATGGTGCCCACTACCTACTGGTCCAGCACCACCGTGGTGATGGACTACATCGCCGAGCAGGAAGGCGGCTGGGAAAACTTGAAAGGCAAGGATATTGTCCACGCCTATCACGATTCCGCCTATGGTAAGGAGCCGCTGGGCGTGCTGCGCCACTATGCTGAGAAGTACGGCTTCACTCTGCACGAAATGCCGATCTCTCCGCCGGGCGTGGAGCAGCGCACGGTGTGGACTCAGGTACGCCGCATCAAGCCGGATTGGATTTCCCTGTTCGGCTGGGGCGTGATGAACCCCACCGCCATCCGTACCGCCTCTTCCATGGGCATTGATGTCAGCCACATGATTGGCGGTATCTACGCTGCCCAGGACGATGCGGTGAAACCCGCGGGAGAAGACGCCAAGGGCTACAAGGCGGTTACCTTCCACGGTCCCGGCGCCGACTATCCGATCTACGAAGAACTGAAAGAGCACGTCTACGACAAAGACATGGCGGCCGGTTCCGGTGATGCCAAAGGCTCCATCGCCTATAACCGGGGCCTGATCAACGCCGGTTATATCGTCGAAGCCTGGCGTCAGGCCCAGGAGATGTCCGAGAAAGGTCGGCCCTCCACCCGTGAGGAAACGCTGAAGGCGTGGCAGAGCCTGAACATCCCCGAGGCCCGCACCAAGGCGTTGGGTATGGGCGGTCTGATGCCGCCGGTGCACATCACCTGCCTGGACCACGAGGGCCCCGGCATGGCGCTGATTCAGCAGTGGAACGGCGAAGCCTGGGAACAGGTCACCGAATTCCGCAAGCCGAACAAGGATCTGGTGTTCCCGATGTACAAAGCGTCGGCGGAAGCCTACGCCAAGCAGGAAGGCATCACGCCCAAATCCTGCGACTAACGGTCCTGTGACTAACGGCGCGGTGCCGGAGCAGTAGACACTCCGGCACCGCTGACCGAACAGAGGAAAAACGACATGGCGGAACAAGCCACGGCTCAAAAGGCCGAACAGACCTTGCTTTCCATTAACAACATCGAAGTCGTGTACAACCACGTGGTGCTGGTGCTCAAAGGGGTATCCCTGGATGTGGGGCCGGGCTCCATCGTTGCCCTGCTGGGCGGTAACGGCGCCGGTAAGAGCACCACCCTGAAAGCCATTTCCGGTTTGTTGACCGGGGAACGCGGTGACATCACCCGTGGATCGATTCATTACAACGGTGAGCGCATCGATACTCTCAGTGCCGCCGACCGCGTGCGTCGCGGTGTGCTGCACGTGATGGAAGGACGCCGGGTATTCGAACACCTGAGCGTGGAAGAAAACCTGCTGGTCGGCGCCTACGGCCGACGTGACGGCGCCGCCGCGGTGCAGCGCGACATGGAGATGGTATACACCTATTTCCCTCGCCTGAAAGAGCGGCGCCGGTCAGTGGCCGGTTATACCTCCGGCGGTGAGCAGCAAATGCTGGCCATGGGCCGGGCGATGATGGCGAAACCGCGCATGATCCTGCTGGATGAACCGTCCATGGGCCTGGCGCCGCAATTGGTGGAGGAGATCTTCAACATCGTCTCCACGCTGCGCAAGGAGGAGGGCGTGACCTTCCTGGTGGCCGAGCAAAACACCAACGTGGCCCTGCGCCACGCGGATTACGGCTACATTCTGGAAAACGGCCGCATCGTCATGTACGGCGATGCCGACCAGTTGCGCGAAAACCCGGACGTGAAGGAATTCTACCTTGGCGTGGGATCCGGGGAAGGGCGCAAGAGCTTCCGCGATACCAAGCATTACCGCCGCCGCAAGCGCTGGTTGTCCTGACGCCCGCGCCGGCTGGTACTCAATGACGTTGTTGGCGGCCCGCGCCGGTCGCCCTCAGGAGGAACAACAATGGCAAGTCATTCCGCGTATCTGGATGATCGTGAAACCCGCTCACCCGACGAGCGGGCGGCACGGCAATGGGAAGCGCTGCGCGCGGCGCTGGCCCATGCCAAGGCGCACTCCCGTTATTGGGCCGGTGTGTTGGCCGATATCGATCCCGAGGCGATTCAAGGCCCGGCGGACCTGGCCCGGATTCCACTGACACGCAAATCCGATATCCCGACGATCCAGGCACAGGGAGTATTGGGCGGCATGGAAGCGGCGCCCATGGGTGAGCTGTCGCGGATTTTTCTGTCGCCAGGGCCGATTTACGAAGCCAGCGAGGCGATTACGGATTTCTGGCGCTTTGGCCGCGCCATGTGGGCGTCGGGCATGCGCCCCGGCGCTTTGGTGCACAATACTTTTTCTTATCACCTCACCCCCGCCGGCATGATGGTGGACAGCGGCGCCCGGGCGATTGGCTGTTCGGTATTTCCCGCCGGCGTCGGCAACACCGAAATCCAGCTCGATGCCATCCAGCAACTGCGCCCGAGCTACTACGGCGGCACGCCGTCGTTTCTGAAAATGCTGCTGGACAAGGGGCGTGAACTGGGCAAGGACACCAGTTCTCTGGTGGCGGCTTCGGTGGGCGGCGAACCGCTCAGCAGCAGCCTGCGTCAGGAAGTGGAAGCGCAGGGCGTCAAGGTGTCGCAGAGTTTCGGAACCGCCGAGTTGGGCCTGGTGGCCTATGAGTCGGAGGCGCGTGAAGGCCTTATCGCCGACGAGGACGTATTGATCGAAGTGGTGCGTCCGGGTAGCGGGGATCCGTTACCGGATGGCGAGGTCGGTGAGATGGTGGTGACCGTGCTGCGCAATGCCAGCTTCCCGATGATCCGCATCGCCACCGGTGATATGACCGCGATCATGCCCGGCGCCAGCTCGTGCGGGCGTACCGCGCCACGTATCAAAGGCTGGATGGGCCGGGCCGATCAGCGTACCAAGATCAAGGGTATGTTCGTGGCGCCGGAGCAGATCAACCAACTGATGCAGCGGCACCCGGAAATCCAGCGGGCCCGTCTGGTGGTGACGCGGGAAAACGAGCAGGATCGCATGGTGCTGTCGGCGGAATGCGAGAGCAGCGATAGCGCCTTCGCAGAGAACGTCACCGAAACCCTGCAGGTGGTGACCAAACTGCGCGGTAGCGTGGAGCTGGTGGCACCGGGCTCGCTGCCGAATGACGGCAAGGTGATCGCCGATGAGCGGCGGTTCGACTGAGAGGCTTTAGTGCTTCGTAGCCGGGTCTTGCTTGTCCCCCGAGGTGTCCATGACCCGCCGTGAATACGTCCCTGAAGCTGGGTATTTCAGAGCTCGAAGAGTGTCGCCGGTCAGAGTCTTCCAGGACCGTGTTTGGCCAGGGATGGCCAAACCCGAGCTTACAGGGATGTACTTGTAGCGTGTCCTGAAAGACTCTGGCCGGCGACACTCCCCTGCTGGAAAAACTTCCCACTGAACCCTGATTAACCTGATTTTGGGGACTGTCAGGCTAACCGTCCCGCTGATTCGGCGGTGTCAGTCCGTGCTTGCGCATACGACGGTAGACGGTGGGACGGGATACGCCCAGTTCCCGGGCCACTGCGCTGATCATCCAGTGGTGCCGTTTCAGGATCGACAGCAGGCCGGCGCGTTGCGGGTCACCATCGTCGTCATCCTCCGTGCTGGCCGGCGTGGTGCCGGGGCCGATCACCTGGGCCAGACACTCTTCCGGCAGATCGTTCACCGTGATTTGCTCGCCGTCACAAGTGGCCTCGGCAAAGTTCAGGGCGTTCACCAACTGACGGATATTGCCGGGCCAGGGGCAGGCCAGCAGGGCACTCATGGCGTCCGCGCGCAACTGCAGTCGTGGTTGCCCGACGGCGCGGGCCAGTTGCGCCATCACCGAGACGATCACATGTTGTTTGTCCGCCCGTTCCCTGAGTGCCGGCAGCCGCAGCGTAGCGCCGTTGAGCCGGTAGTAAAGATCCTCGCGAAAATGGCCGTCGGCGATCAATCTGGCCGGATCCCGGTGAGTGGCGGCGATCACCCGGCAGTCCACTGATATTGGCCGCTCCGAGCCCAGTGGCAGCACTTCCCCTTCCGCCAGTACCCTGAGCAGCCGGGTCTGCAACGTCAACGGCATGTCGCCGATTTCGTCCAGGAACAAGGTGCCGCCGTGGGCTTGCTGGATCAGGCCGCGCATGCCCTTGGCCCGGGCGCCGGTGAAGGTGCCCGGGCTGTAGCCGAACAATTCGCTTTCGATCAGAGATTCGGGGATAGCGGCGCAGTTCACCGCCACGAACGGTTTGTGCCGGCGCGGCCCGGCGTCGTGAATGGCCCGTGCCAGCACCTCCTTGCCGGTGCCGGTTTCCCCCAGGATCAACAGGCTCACATCCCGTTGCCGCAGACGCTTGGCCAGCTTCAGGGTGCGGCGCATGGCCGGATCGTCGGCCGCCAGGCGGTCCAGTTCCGGTACCGGCTCTTCCGGGATCAGCGCTTGCGGCGCGGCGGGCCGGGCCGGCCGGCGTGGCTCAATCAGGCTGCCGAACAGGGTGCTGCCGAGAGCCTGTACCCGAAAGGCGCGCACCTGGTCCTCGCAGGCATAGGGGATGGACCAGATATCCCGGGCATCACAATCAAACAACTCCGGCAGGGCGACATCGCCGTCGTCCGTGCGCGCCCGCGCCAGCAGATGCCGGCCGACGCCGTTGGCGGCGAGTACCCGGCCGTCGCCGTCGAGAGCGAACAGATACTGGCCGTTGACCTGCACCAGCTCCCGTGAGGTATCGCAACGGAACACGGTGTGGTGGCGGTAAAGGCGCAGGAAGTAAGCGTCCTCGATCATGCGAGCGTACAGGCGGATCAAGTGCAGGGCGAAATTCTGGCTGTCCCGGGTCGGCGCGGAATCCAGAGCGGAAATGTCCAGCACCGCCAGTAGGCGACCCTGGGGATCGGTGATCGGCGCCGAGGTGCAGGTGAGGTCGATGTGGGTGGCGTCGAAGTGATCCTGGCGATGGCAGGTGAGCGCTTCGACTTCGCGGATGCAGGTGCCCACGGCGCAGGTGCCGGCATGGTGTTCGTTCCAGTCGGCGCCGAGATAGAGTCCTGCCTGGCGCAGCCGCTGGTCATGTCGGCGGTCACCCAGGAATTGCACGGTAATGCCGCGCTGATCGGTGAGCAGCAGCACATAGCCGAGCCGTGCGATCTGACCATACAACTGCTCGACGCCGGCCCGGGCCACATTGAGAAACTCGTCGGCGCTTTCCTGATGTTCCCGCAGGGTCTGATGGGTAACGATACGGGCCGGGCGGGGCCGCGCCGGATCCAGGCCGTATTCCTCGATACAGCGTTTCCAGGACCGGGCGATCATGGCGTCGCCAGGGGACACGGTGGGGCGATAGCCGCCGTCCGCGTATCGCAGAATGTCGTCGATATGGCGACGTTGTTGCGCGTGCAGGCTGCTCATGCCCGGGCCTCCGCGGTGGATTGTTGTTCTGTTTTTTGCCTGGAATTCAGACTAGCCCCATGGCCCTGGCGGCTCCATCCGACTTGAGTACTAAATACACCCCGTGGACGTTACACCTGTAACGTAAAGCGTTGCGCACCGTTACGCCTGAGAAGGCCATGAAGCCCCTCCAAAAGATGTTGCCCTGTACCCGGTTCCAATGAAAATTCTTTTCCGAATCAAAGCTCTAAAAGCGAATTGGCGGCCATGTCGGGAGATTGGCACGGCTTCTGCTCTTGTCCCCGCATCCGTCCCTGTGTCCGCATCGACCGCGACGCCGGTGGCGGAAAACGAACAACAACAACGCATGCGAGGAGCAAATCATGAGCAATGCAAAAACGCCGAACCATCAAGTGGAACACTGGCTTGGCGAATGGGAGCGTACCCTGCGCGGCGACGATCCCACCGCCGCCGCCGAACTGTTCGAGCAAAACGGTTACTGGCGCGATCTGGTGTCCTTCACCTGGAACATCAAAACGGTGGAGGGACACGCTGCTCTGCGCGATATGATTGGTGCCACCGTCGCCAACACCCAACCCTTCGACTGGAACCTGGCCGGTGACGCCCGGGAGGAAAACGGCGTGGTGGAAGCCTGGATTACTTTCCAGACCGCGGTGGGACGAGGCCATGGCCACCTGCGTCTGCGTGAGGGCAAGGCCTGGACTCTGCTGACCACGCTAAAGGAACTGCGGGACTATCCGGAGCAACGTAACGATCTGCGGCCCAAGGGCGCCCGCCATGGCGTGTTCAAGAACCGTAAAAGCTGGCTGGAGGAACGCCGCGAGGAGGAAGCGGAGCTGGGTTACAGTCGCCAGCCTTATTGCGTGGTCATTGGTGGCGGCCAGGGCGGTATCGGTCTGGCGGCGCGTCTGCGGCAGTTGAATGTCCCCACCATCGTGGTGGAAAAGAACCCGCGCCCCGGGGATTCCTGGCGCAACCGCTACAAGTCCCTGTGTCTGCACGATCCGGTCTGGTATGACCACATGCCGTACCTGCCGTTTCCTGATCACTGGCCGGTGTTTTCGCCCAAGGACAAGATCGGCGATTGGCTGGAGATGTATACCCGGATCATGGAGATCAACTACTGGGGTTCCACTGAATGCACCGGTGCTCGCTATGACGAGCAGGCCGGTGAATGGGTGGTGGACGTGAATCGTGATGGTGAGCGCGTCACCTTGCGTCCGCAACAGCTGGTGCTGGCCACCGGCATGTCGGGCATGCCCAATGTGCCGGAAATCCCGGGCATGGAAGACTTTCAGGGCGAGCAGCATCACTCCAGCAAGCACCCCGGCGGCGAAGCCTATGCCGGCAAGAAATGCGTGGTGCTGGGCGCCAATAACTCGGCCCACGACATTTGCGCGGCCCTGTGGGAACACGGCGCCGACGTCACCATGGTGCAACGCTCTTCCACCCACGTGATCAAATCGGAAACACTGATGGAGCTGGTGCTGGGGCCGTTGTACTCCGAAGAGGCGGTGAATAACGGTATCACTACGGAAATGGCGGACATGACCTTCGCCTCCATTCCCTACAAAGTGATGCCGCAGTTTCATGTTCCGGTTTATGAACAGGTGGCGGAGAAGGACGCGGATTTCTACCGCCGTCTGCGCGACGCTGGTTTCATGCTGGACTTCGGCGACGACGGTTCCGGCCTGTTCATGAAATATCTGCGCCGCGGCTCCGGCTATTACATCGATGTGGGCGCCTGCGAGCTGGTGGCCAACGGTGATATCAAATTGAGAAGCGGTGTCGGCATCGAGCGCATCAATGCGCATTCGGTGACGCTGACCGACGGTTCCGAGTTGCCGGCGGATCTGATCGTCTACGCCACCGGTTATGGCTCCATGAACGGCTGGGCGGCGCGCATCATTTCCCAGGAAGTGGCGGACAAAGTGGGTAAATGTTGGGGTATGGGTTCGGACACCACCAAGGACCCGGGCCCCTGGGAAGGCGAATTGCGCAATATGTGGAAGCCCACCCGGCAGCAGGCGCTCTGGTTCCATGGCGGCAATCTGCACCAGTCCCGGTTTTACTCGCAGTTCCTGGCGCTGCAATTGAAAGCACGGATGGAAGGCCTGGACACGCCGGTGTATGGCCAGCAGGAAGTGCATCATCTGGCTTGATTGATTTGCGTCAGCGGCGGGCGGGCCTGTCCCGCCTATGCTGAACGCCGGAACTCATTGAACAGGAGCAGCGATCATGGAATTGAAAGGAAAAGTCGCCCTGGTCACCGGCGGTGGCCGGGGTATCGGGCAGGGGATTGCCCTGGCGTTGGCCGGTGCCGGCGCGGACGTGGCGGTGGCGGATCTGGATCTGGCCATTGCCGAGGAAACCGCCGCCAAGGTGGAGGCCGTGGGGCGACGTAGCGTGGCGATTTCCGTCAACGTAGCGCAGCCGGATTCAGTCCGTGCCATGGTGGAAAAGGTGGAGGCGGAGTTGGGCGGCCTGGACATCGCCGTCAATAACGCCGGCATCATCAGTATTCAGTCCATCGAGGAGCTCACCGCCGAGGACTTCGACCGCATCATGGCGGTGAACGCCAAAGGGGTTTTCCTCTGCACCCAGGCCGCGGTGAGGGTGATGCGGCCGCGACGCTGGGGACGCATCATCAACGTGGCCTCCATCGCCGGCAAGATCGGCTTCCCGGATCTGTCCCATTACACCGCGTCCAAATTCGCGGTGATCGGCTTCACCAACGCGGTGGCCAAGGAAGTGGCCCTGGACGGCATCACCGTCAACGCGCTGTGCCCGGGCATCGTTGGCACCGGCATGTGGCGTGGCGAGGATGGCCTGGCCGGGCGCTGGCGGGAAGAAGGGGAGAGCGAGGAGGCATCCTGGGCCCGTCACCAGAAAACCCTGCTGCCCCAGGGCGTGGCGCAAACCCCGGAAGATATGGGGCAACTGGCGGTGTACCTGGCCTGTGCCGAACACGTCACCGGCCAGGCTATCGCCGTGGACGGGGGCTGTACGCTCTAGCCCAGCACCATGATCGCCTGGCCGGCATTGATCTGCTGGCCTTCCTGGCGCGCTATATGCAGCACCTGGCCGGCTTCCGGGGCGGTGACTTCGATCTCCATCTTCATGGATTCCAGGATTGCCACCACCTGGCCGGCTTCCACATTGTCGCCCTCGGCCACGTTGAGCTGCCAGATGTTGCCGGCGGTGGGGGATTCCACCGGCGTGCCTTCCGGCAGGCCGTCGCCGTCATCGCCGTCCAGATCCTGTTGCGACTCGAAATGAATCTGGCCGCTTTCCACCCAGCGTTGCAGTTCCTCGTCAAAGGCCCGGTTCCGCTTCCCGGTGAAGGCGCGGATGCTGTCGTCATTGCGCTGCAGAAAATCCTGATAAGCATTGAGACTGAATGTGGTCTCTTCCACCTTCAGCGGGTAGTCGCCTTTGGGGAAGTCCCGGCGGATCTGCTGCAGTTCCCCGGCGCTGACTTCGTAAAAACGAATCTGATCGAAAAACCGTAACAGCCAGGGTTTGGTGAACGCCTCGGTGGTGCGATAGCGGTTCCACATTTGCAGGGTACGGCCGACGAACTGATACCCCCCCGGGCCTTCCATGCCGTACACACATAAATAGGAGCCGCCGATGCCGACGGAGTTTTCCGCGGTCCAGGTGCGTGCCGGATTGTATTTGGTGGTGACCAGCCGGTGACGGGGATCGTAAGGCGTCGCCACCGGGGCGCCCAGGTAAACATCGCCCAGCCCCATTACCACGTAGCTGGCCTCGAACAGAATCCGCTTCACCTCGTCGATGCTGTCGAGGCCGTTGATGCGGCGGATGAATTCGATATTGCTCGGACACCAGGGTGCGTCCTTGCGCACCGATTGCATGTATTTCCAGATCGCCAGCCGGCAGGCCTCGTCGTCCCAGCTCAGTGGCAGATGAACGATACGTGACGGCACTTGCAAATCATCCTGTTGCTGCAAGGACAGTTCCGCTTCCTTCAATAGCGTCAACAGGGTGTTGCGTGGCAGCTGCCGTGGATCGAAGTGAATCTGCAGGGAACGAATACCCGGGGTCAGTTCCAGCACGCCGTCAATCCGCTGCTGCTCCAGCCACAGCATCAGGGCGTGAGCCCGGAAGCGCAGGCGCAAATCCAGTTCCAGCGGGCCGTATTCCACCAGCACATAACGGTCTCCGGCGGCCCGGTAGACCACCTCCACACCGGCCTCTTCCTCCGGCAGGCGGTCCAATACCGGAGTGATCACCGCTGCGGGCTTCACCGCCAGCTCGGGTGCGTCCAGGTGTTGCAGACAGCGGTCCTGTTCTTCGCACAGGCGGTCCGCGTCTTCCAGGGAGACCGGTTGAAAACGGACTTTATCGCCGGCTTTCAATTGCCCCAGTTTCCACAGGTCGGCTTTGATCACCGTGGCCGGGCAGACAAAGCCACCGAGGGACGGACCGTCCGGGCCCAGAATTACCGGCATATCGCCGGTGAAATCAATGGTGCCCACCGCGTAGGCATTATCGTGGATGTTGGACGGGTGCATGCCGGCCTCGCCGCCGTCGCTGCGGGCCCATTCCGGTTTCGGCCCCACCAGCCGTACGCCGGTGCGGCTGGAGTTGTAATGCACCTGCCAATCGCTGGTGAAGAAGGTGGCGATGTCGTTGTCGGTGAAGAAGTCCGGCGCGCCATGGGGGCCGTAGATGACTCGCAGTGTCCAGGTATCGCGCAGCTTCGGCATCAGCGTTTGCGGCACCTCTACCACGGCTTGCGGTGCCGCGCTGTGCGGGCTCAGATGCAACACATCGCCGGTACGCAGAGCACGGCCGCCGTGACCACCAAACTGACCCAGCGTAAAGGTGCTGCGTGAACCCAGGTAGGGTTCGCATTGAATGCCACCGTCCACGGCTATGTAAGCGCGGGCGCCGGTGCCGTTGACCTTGCCCAGCTTCAGCGTCTGGCCGGCCACCACCGTCACCGCCTGGTAGCGGGGCACGGGCTTGCCGTCGAGCGTGGCGCCCATATCCGCGCCGGTCAGCGCGATCCGGGTGTCGCGGTTGAAGCGCAGGGTCGGGCCATTGAGCGTGCATTCCAGGCCGGCCGCATTATTGTCGTTGCCAAGCAGCCGGTTCCCGAGCCGGAAGCTCAGGTTATCGAACGGGCCGGACGGCGGCACGCCCACCGGCCAGTAGCCGCCGCGCCCGGGATAATCCTGGACGGTGGTCAGGGTACCGCCGGCAAGGACATCCAGGGTATCGGGTTGGTAGCGGAAGTCGTTCAGATAGCGGGTGGTCATGCGGCCTTCCCGGAACGCCGGGTCGGCGAGGATCGCCAGCACATACTGGCGGTTGGTTTCGATGCCTTCCACCAGCGTGTCGCCGAGCGCGTGCTCCAGGGCGGCCAGAGCGCGCTCGCGATCATTCTCGTGAACGATGACCTTCGCCAGCATCGGGTCGTACAGCGGGGATACGGTCAGTCCCGCTTCGATCCAATGATCCAGCCGCAACCGCCGGCCGTCCGCTTCAGGAAAACGCACGGTGGTCAGCAGGCCGGCACTGGGTTGGAAATCCTTATTCGGATCCTCGGCATAGAGACGCACCTGGATCGAATGGCCGCGCGGCGCGAGATCGCCGGCCAGCCGTTCCAACGGCGGCAGTTCGCCAGCGGCCAGTCGCACCATCCAGGACACCAGATCGACGCCGTACACCTGCTCGGTGACACCGTGTTCCACTTGAAGGCGGGTATTCACTTCAAGGAAATAAAACCGGTTGCTGTCCTGGTCGAGAATAAATTCCACGGTACCGGCGTTGCGGTAGTGCACCGCCGACATCAGGCGCCGGGCGGTATCGTGCAAAGTGTGCCGAACGTCTTCGGGAAGATTGGGCGCCGGCGTTTCCTCCACCACTTTTTGATGGCGGCGTTGGGCGGAGCAGTCACGCTCGCCGAGCGTCACCGCCTGGCCTTTGCCGTCGCCGAACACCTGCACTTCGATGTGGCGGGCGCGCTCGATGTATTTCTCCAGGAACACGCCGTCGTTGGAAAAGTTGTTGGCGCTGAGCCGGCGCACCGTATCCCAGGCTTTGCGCAGCGATTCGGCATCGTGGCAAATCTGCATGCCGATACCGCCGCCGCCGGCGGTGCTCTTCAACATCACCGGGTAGCCGATGTGGTTGGCGGCGGCCAGCGCTTGTTCCGGATCGGTCAGCAGACCGGTACCCGGCAGCAGCGGTACCTGATTGTCTTCCGCCAGTTGGCGGGCGGTATGCTTGAGGCCGAAATCCCGCATCTGTTGGGGGGTGGGGCCGATAAAGGCGATGCCTTGGGCTTCGCAACGCTCGACGAAATCCGGGTTCTCGCTGAGAAAACCATAGCCGGGATGCACCGCGTCGATCTGATGCTCGGCCATCAGCGCCAGTAATTTGTCCTGGTCGAGATAGGTGCTGGCGGCGCTGCCGTCGCCCAGACAATAAGCCTCGTCGGCCAGGCTCACGTGACGGGAATCGGCGTCCGCGTCGGCATAGACGGCGACGCTGGTGACGCCCAGGGTTTTCAGGGTACGGATGATTCGGGTGGCGATGGCGCCACGGTTGGCGATCAGTACCTTCTTGAACATGATGTCGGCTCTGCGGCGATGGCGGGCCGTCCCGCCGTAAGCATCCGGCTTCCGGGGTCGTCCCCGGCGCCTTCGATTCTGATCGTCAGTGCCAGATCAGCACTTCGATGGGTGTGGGGTTGTAGCCGTTGCACGGGTTATTGAGTTGCGGGCAGTTGGAAATCAGCACGGTGATGTCCATCAGCGCTTTCATTTCCACGTACTTGCCCGGTGCGGAAATACCGTCAGCGAAGGTGAGGCCACCTTCGGCGGTCACCGGCACGTTCATGAAGAAATTGATGTTGTGGGTGATGTCGCGCTTGCTCAGCCCGTATTCCTCATGCTCGTTAACGGCCCGCATCCAGCTGTCCCGGCAGGCGTGCATGCAGCGCTTTTCCAGCGCGTAACGCACCGTGTTGCTTTCCGTGGCGCAGGCGCCGCCGAGGGTATCGTGGCGGCCGCAGGTGTCGGCGGTGATTTCCAGCATCGGCCGGTTGCGGTTGGAGCGCAGCACGGTGCCGGCGGTGAGGAAGACGTTGCCCTGTTCGCGGATGGTGTCCATGGCGCTGTAGCGCTCGGCGGTGTCCTTGGCATTGAAAAACAGCGTGTCCGCCGCCTGGTTGCCTTCCAGATCGAGGATGCGCAGGGTCTCGCCTTCCTTAAGCACTTTCAGAAAGTAATCGCCGGCGGGGACGGTATCGCGGAAATGAGCATCGGCGGGGTTCAACTGACTTTCCCGAATCATGATGGTCTCCTAAAGGCCCAGGTGATAGAGGCGGTTATTTTCGAAAGCACGGGCGTTTTCCGGACGAAAATTCAGACAGTAATCGTCCTTTGCCACCGGCGCGGCGGTGAGCATTTCCACCCGCACCGGCTTGCGTGGATAGTCGCTGGCGGGATTGAGCGGGTGCGGGCAGGTGTGCATCACCACCAGCGTGTCCATCTCGAAACGCAGGGTGATTTGCGCCCCGGCCCGGGCGGCGCCGGCGTCGAAACGCAGCTGTCCGTTATCGTCGGTGACCACCTTGCTGAACAGATTGAGATTGGCGGCCAGGTCCCGCTCTCCCAGGCCGTATTTGGCCAGCTCGGTGAGGAAACTGGCGTGGCCGCTCAGGGTCCAGTCGTTGCGGTATTGCTGGTAATTGTGCTCACCGTATTTCTCCAGCAGGCGGGCATCGTCCAGGTTACCGCAGACGGTGTCGTGCCAGCCGAAGCTGTCGTCGACAATGGAGGCGAACACCCGGCCCATGTCGGAGTAGAGACAATTGCCGCGGGTCAGTTTGAAGGTGTGCTGACCCTTGAGGGTGTCCGGGGCGTTGTAACGCTCCAGTTTTTCTTCCGGGTTGTAGAACAGCATGCCGACGTTGGCGCCGCCTTCCAGGTCGGTAAGACGCAGAGCGGTGCCGCGACGCAGGCGAAACGACCAATGGGCGCCGCTGGGCATGGTGTAGTCGTACAGCAGTTCGGTCATGAAGGTCTCCTTGTACGTTAGGCCATGGTGCGGGCGGTGGCGTCCGCCTGCTCCTGGATGGCCGTGAGCGTGCCTTTGTCGCAATCCCCCACCGGCAGGTCGTAGGTGATGCGCGCGCCATAGGCGCCGGGGGCTTGCGGGTCCAGGCGGGTCTTGTCGAACACCCACAGCCGGGTGCCGAGATAAAAGCCCTCGGCGAGGTCATGGGTGACCATAAAGATGGTCAGCCCTTGTTCCCGCCACAGATCCAGCACCAGGTGGTGCATGTCGCGGCGGATGCCGGGATCGAGCGCGCCGAAGGGTTCGTCCAGCAGCAAAATGCGCGGCCGTTTCATCAATGCCTGGGCGATGGCCAGGCGTTGCTGCATGCCACCGGACAATTCGTGGGGAAATTTACCGGCAGCCTGGGTCAGCCCCACGGATTCCAGCATTGCCATGGCGGCGTCCTTCAAGGCTTTGCGTTTGCCGCCGAAGGCGCGGCCGATGAGCTTGTGGCGGTGCAGCTCGTCGGACAGCATGACGTTTTCCAGCGCGCTCAGATGCGGCAGCACCGAATAGCGCTGGAACACGATGCCGCGGGTCTCGTCCGGCTGATCCGGGATCGGCGCGCCGTCCAGCAGCAGCTTGCCCCGGGTGGGCGATTCGGTGCCGAGCAGCATTTTCAGAAAGGTGGTCTTGCCGCAGCCGGAGGCGCCCACCAGGGTGACGAATTCCCCTTCCTGCACCTCGGCGTTGAGGCGTTCCAGCACCACCTGGTCGCCATACTCCTTCCACAGATTGTTCATTTCGATGATGGCCATGGGCCTCTCCTCGCTTTACTCAGTGGCTGCCGTGGAACCAGGGGTAACGCCAGCGGGAATAACGGGCCAGCAGGAAATCGATGGCGAACGCCAGCAGGGTGATCCAGAGCACGTAGGGCAGGATCACATCCATGGACAGGTAGCGGCGCACCAGGAAAATGCGATAGCCCAGTCCCTCGGTGGCGGCGATGGCTTCGGCGGCGATCAGGAACAGCCAGGCGGATCCCAGTGACAGCCGCACGGCGCTGATCAGGCGCGGCATGATTTGCGGCCACACCAGACGCAGGATGATCTGCCAGGTGTTGGCGCCGAGCGTCTGCATCTTGATCACCTGCTCGGCGGGGATCTCCTGAGCCCTTTGCTGCAAGTCGCGGATCAGGAACGGCGTGATGCCGATGATGATCAGCATCACCTTGGCCAGTTCACCGAGGCCGAACAGAATGAACAGGATTGGCAGGATCGCCATCGGCGGCACCAGCGACAGCCCGGTGATCAGCGGGGACAGACCGGCGCGGGCATAGGGCAGGGTGCCGGTGACAATGCCGAAGACCAGCCCCATCAAGGCGCTGATGCCGACGCCGATGGCCAGGCGGGTGAGGCTGGCCAGGGTATCCGCCCATAACAGGTACTCGCCGCTGCGCTTGCTGGGTTCGAACGCCATGCGTTGAATGGCATCGCCCATGGCGCTGAACGCCGGCAGCAGTTTGTCGTTGGGGTTGGCTTCCAGGCGGGCGTCGGAAGCCAGCAGGTACACCACCAGCAGAAGGGCGAAGGGCAACAGCCCCAGCGCCCAGGTGGCGACCCGTCCGGGTTGCCGGTTGATCAACTTCTTCATGGCGACTCCTGTGGGCGGTGACAAGGCACGAGGGGCCGGTTACAGCTCACCCTCGGCGGCCATCGTCATGTAGGTCGGGTCAAAGCGCAGTTTGACGTTGCCGTTGTTGCCGTAGACGCCGGCGGGGGTTTCCACGCCAACGAAGCCGGCATCCGGGGCGCCTTCGCCGAGCAGACCGTGGTCAAAAGAGAATTCCGCCACTTTCTGCATGGTGTCCTTCAGCGCCGGGCTGTTGGTGAAGGTGACCGCGTCCTCGGCTTTGTCGAACAGGCGGGTGGCGTCGAGCTGCATCCGCAGGCCGTCCAGGTCGGTGGCGGCGACATTGGCCAGATGCTGGCGGAAGCCGCTGTCATTGAGGTGCCCCATGATTTCGTACCAGGCGCCGGTGAGCGCTTTGCCCAGGGCTGGATTGGCTTTCAGGGTGTCGGTGTTCACCACCATCAGGTCGATGATTTCGCCGGGAATTTTGGAAGAGTCGAACACCAGATTGGCTTCCGGAGACTCCTTGATTGTGCCCAGCAGCGGATTCCAGGTGGCCAGGGCGGTTACGTCGGGGGTATTGAAAGCGGATACCAGATCGGCGTCGGCGGTGTTGACCACGGTGATGTCGCGCTCGCTGAGTCCCACGCTGTCCAGCGCCCGGGCCAGCAGGTAGTGGGAGACGGACAGTTCCACCAGATTGACGCGACGGCCCTTGATGGCCTCGAGTTTATCGGCGTCCTTGAGCACGATGCCGTCGTTGCCGTTGGAGAAGTCACCAACGATCAGCGCGGTGCTGTCGACGCCGCCGGCGGCGGGGATGGTCAGGGCGTCCATGTTGGTCATGGTGCAACCGTCGAACTGGCCGGCGGTGTACTGGTTGATGGACTCGATGTAGTCGTTGATCTGTACCACTTCGATGTCGATGTCGTACTTGTCCGCCCATTTGTCGACGATGCCTTCGGCGGCGCCGTAGTCCCAGGGCAGCCAGCCCACGTAGATGGACCAGCAGACCTTGAAACTGTCCCGGGCCTGGGCCTGGACAGGGGTGGCGAGCGTCAGGGCGAGCAGGGCGGTGGTGCAGACGGTGGTGAGCAAACGGGTCATGTCGGACCTCCTGGGTTACGGACGAAGAGGAATCCAATGACAGGTGTCATCGTGTCCTCCCGGGCTTTTGTCCCGCCGTGTAACCTTCAGCGAAGGTCGACTGCTCTCGGACCAGGCATCGGCGGCGCCGATCGGAACCCTAGCGGTCTATTGGAAGCAAATTGTCGAGTGTGGATGGCCACCGGCCATTCGATTCCTCACGCCGGTATACCAGCAAGAGCGGTGCCAAATCGGTGCAGGCCAGGGATTGCGGGGGATCGGGGGAGGAAAAACGGGGTGGAGGGCCTGCGGATGGGGCGGGCATGGCGCCAGTTTGGTGCGCCATGCCCGAAGGTGGTGCATTCAGGGGCGTCAGGGTGTGCTATCGAGAAACTCCGTCAGTGCCCGCCAGCTCTCCCGGTCGGCTTCGGCGTCGTAGGCCAGGGGCATGTCGAAACGCTGACCAAACTGATCCGCCTCGGGATTGGTGAAGCCGTGCTTGGCGTCGGGGAAGCTGAGCAGCTGATATTCCGCGCCGGCGTTGTTCAGTTCCTCCACCAGTGCCGAGACCTGCTCCGGTGGCACCATGGGGTCGGCCTGCCCGGTGGCCACCAGGATGCGTGCCTTGATGTCGCCGGGACCCGCTGGATTTTGCGTCGCCAGGGTGCCGTGGAAGCTGGCCACGCCGGCCAGATCATTGCCCCCGCGGGCCTGCTCCAGCACCACGCCGCCACCGAAACAGTAGCCCACCGCGTAAATCCGGTTGTCATCCACATACTGCATCTTGCGCAGCAGCGTCTTGGCGGCATTGAAGCGGGCGGTCATCTTTTCCGGCTCGGCCAGGGCCTGCTCCATGAACGCCTTGGCGTCCTTGGGGTGCTGCGCCACTTTTTCGTTGTACATGTCCACGGCCAGTGCCACGTAGCCTTTTGCGGCCAGTTGCCGACTCCGGTTACGGATGTAGTTGTTCAGGCCCCACCATTCGTGGACCACGATGACGCCGGCGGTGACCCGCTCCTGATCCTCGTCCATGTACAGTACCCCGGTGCCGACGCCACCGGGCAGGTTCACTTTCTGTTCAATGATATCGGCCTGGGCCAGGGAACCGAGCAGCAGCAGGCTCAGCGCGATCAGGCGGGTCATGAGTTCTCCTTGTCCGGGGTGTCGGGGGCGGTGGTGGCGTCTTCCCAGACCCAGCGTAATGGCTCGCCGAAGTCGTCATAGATCAGCCGGCGGCGCGGCGTCGTGGATCTGGCGCGGCGTACCTTGGGTTTGTGCTTGCGGGCGTCGATGGTGGCGGCCAGCCGTGACAGATCAGTGCGCTGGGGCCTGGGCGTGTGGCTGAACGGGGATAACGGCCGGGCACCTTGCGGGGGCTCGCCGCTGGTGCCGGGCGGCACGCGCTTGATACTCCCGCCCCGGGACAGAAAACGCTCCATATCCCGGCGCAGTCGCTCGCGCTGCTGTTCCTTGGTGGTACGCACTTTCATGGGGAAGGCGAATCATCGGCGTGGACGACCTTCAACGATAGCAGCGCGGCGGTGGGAAGGCCACCGGAGAGAGACGCCGGTGGCGCATTTTCAGGGCCCGGCGGAGGTTTAAAGCGCGGTTCGCGGGCGTTTGGGGATGGTGGTGTCCTCGGCGCCACTATCGTCGGCACTCTTGTTGTCCGCCTTGTTGTCCGCACGACCACCGCCACCGGCACGCAGAGGGTGACAGTTTTCTATCACCACTTGGCCTTCCAGCAGATTGCCACGGGAGTATTCACGGAAAATACAGCGGTTGGTTTCCGGGTCGTAGTTCTCAAGCCACAGATTGTCGCCTTTCCAGGTGGCGGCGATGTGCTGCTGCCCCGCCGGCACGCTCAGCGTCATGGTGCCGCCCAGCCGCTTGACGAAAATCTGCTCAAGCCAGAAGTAATACAACACGGTGCCCGCCAACCATACCAGCACCGCCAGGATCACCGCCGGTTTCCACTTGCCCATGCGGGCACCGACCAGGAACAGACTGAGAAAAATCAGGATCGCAACCAGAACCCAATAGAGGTAAGTAATCATGCGTGTCTCCGGAAATCCTTGTATTGTAGTGTCGCCGCCTTCGCTGGCGGAGCGGGGTATGTTTTGATGATAGCAACTGTCGACGCGGGAGATGTAAAACCATGCAACAGTGGTGCGTATATATACTGCGCTGCGTGGACGGTTCACTGTATACCGGCGTCACCACCGATGTGGAGCGCCGTCACCGGGAACACAATGAAGGTCCCCGTGGGGCCCGTTATACTCGGGCGCGACGGCCGGTGACCCTGGTTTGGCGGGCGGCGGTGGCGGATCGCGCCAGCGCCTGCCGGCTCGAAGCCCGCATCAAGGCGCAGCCACGCACCGTCAAGGAGCGCTTGCTGGCCATCGGGCAAAGCAATACAAATGACGTCCAGGAAGTGCTGGACGTCCTCGGTTTGGATAGGGAGACCCCGCAATGAAGCATTGGCGTTTTGTCCTGTTGCTGTCGATTCTGTTCGGCCTCACCGGCTGCGGTATCAACAATATTCCCACCTATGACGAGCAGGTGAAGGCCGCCTGGGGGCAGGTGGAGAACCAGTATCAGCGGCGCGCGGATCTGGTGCCGAACCTGGTCAGTACGGTACGGGGTTACATGGAACACGAGCGGGAGGTGCTGGTGGAGGTCACTGAAGCCCGCGCCAAGGTCGGTTCCATTCAGGCCGATGAAAGTCTGATTAACGACCCGCAGAAACTGCAGCAGTTCGAGGCGGCGCAGCAGCAGCTTGGTTCCGCTTTGCAGCGACTGATGGTGGTGGTGGAGCGCTACCCGGATCTCAAGGCCAACCAGAATTTCCTGACCTTGCAATCGCAGTTGGAAGGCACCGAGAACCGCATTGCCGTGGCGCGCCGGGACTACATCACCGCGGTGCAGCAATACAATACCGAGATTCGCACCTTCCCGGGTCGTATCTGGCACAGCATGCTGTACAGTGAGATGGAAATACGGCCTTCCTTCGAAGCCACCACGGAAGGGGCGGAGCAAGCGCCCCAGGTTAACTTCAACTGATGCGACTACTGCTCTGTACTCTGCTGATGCTGGTGCTGCCCTCGGCCTGGGCGGCACCGGAATTCCCCGCTCTGACCGGCCGCGTGGTGGATAATGCCGGCCTGCTTTCTTCGCAACAGGCACAGGCACTGGAGCAGCGCCTGGCCGAGGCCGAGAGCCGCACCTCCAACCAGGTCGTCGTGGTGACCCTGCCGGATCTGCAGGGCTACGCCATCGAGGATTACGGTTATCAATTGGGGCGGGCCTGGGGGATCGGTCAGGCCGAACATGACAACGGCGCCTTGCTGATCATCGCCCCCAAGGAGCGCAAGATCCGCATTGAGGTGGGGTACGGGCTCGAGGGCGTGCTCACCGATGCGTTGTCCCACGCCATTATTCAGAACGAAATCCGGCCCGCGTTCCGTCAAGGGGACTACGCCACGGGTATCGAACAGGGGGCCGCAGCCGTTCTTGCCGCCATCGACGGCGAATACACCGCACCGGCCAGCAAAGCCAATAAAGGCAGCAACCTCCAGGCATTGATCTATCTGATCGTATTGGTGGTGTTGACCATGCTGCTGACCTTCGGCGGCGGCGGACGCGGCGGTGGCCGTCGTGGACGAGGCCTGCTGGCACCGATCGCCATTGGCGGAATGGGCGGCTTCGGCGGCGGCGGTGGTTTTGGCGGCGGCGGCTTCGGTGGTGGAGGCGGCGGCTTTGGTGGCGGTGGCGCTTCGGGAGGCTGGTGATGTTATTGAATGAAGAGAACCAAAACCGGGTGTCCCGGGCCATTGCCGCGGTGGAAAAGGACACCGACGCCGAGCTGGTGACGGTGCTGGCCCGGCAGGCGGACAACTATCGCTATATCCCGATGATGTGGGCGGCTTTGCTGTCCCTGCTGGTGCCGCTGATCCTCGCTTTCACGCCGGTCTGGCTGGCACCGCTGGAAGTGCTGCTGGCGCAGTGGACCACTCTGGTGGTGCTGGCGCTGGTGTTCCGCTGGCCACCGCTGATGATGCGGCTGGTGCCCGCCTCGGTGAAACAGCGCCGCGCCGCGGACCTGGCCCGGCGGGTGTTTCTGGATCAGGGGCTGCACCATACCAAGGGCGGTACCGGCGTATTGATCTTCGTCTGCGAAGCGGAGCACTACGTGGAAATCCTGGCCGACCACGGCATTGCCCGCCATGTGCCCAATGAACGCTGGCAGTCCATCGTCGACACCTTCACCGCCCATGTGAAGGCCAGGGACACCCTGAACGGCTTCCTGGAATGCGTGGCCAGTTGCGGCGATGAGCTGATCACCCACGTGCCGGCCACCGAGCAGAAGAACGAGCTGCCGAACCATTTGATCGTGTTGTAAGAAACGTGTTGTAAGAAAAAGGCGCCGTAGGGAAGGGACATGGAGAGCGTGGAACTCGTATTCGAAATGACCACCTGGGACTACATCACCATGGTGTTCTGGTGGCTGTTTCCGTTGCTGTTCAGCGTGGGCTATACCTTTGCGTTCCGGCGGCGCCTGTATCTCCACCTCTGGTTCGCCGTATTGGCCACCGTATGCGGATACGCCGGCTATGCCGGTATCCCGTTCATCTGGGGGCAATCCGGTCCGGTGGTCAACGCGCTCTCCACGTGGTGGGTCATCTGCTGCCCCTTCGTGCTGCACCTGATCCGGGCCTTCCGGGTCCCGGGCATCGCTCGCGGTTAGAGTAGGGAGAGGATGATTACTCATATATGAGTAAAATTTCCTTTTTTCTTGTCTTTTTACTCAAATATGAGTAAATACGACTTATGGAAACCCTAAGCCAGATTGGCCGCAATCTCCGTGAAGCACGCCGGAAGGCGTATCCCAAGGATTCCCTGGAGGACTTTGCTCTGCGTATTGGTGTGGGCAGGGCAACGCTTCAGAGAATGGAAAAAGGGGATCTCAGCGTCTCTCTGGGCAAGTATTTCCAGGCGGCAAAGCTGCTGGGGCTGGAAGCGCCTTTCCATGAGTTGCTGAAACCGCGACAGAGCTTGTTCGATGACTAGGCAGCGCTATGACCTTTATCTCAACACCCAGGAAACCGGCATTATTCATGCCGCCGATGTGGTGCTGCTGGAAGAATCCGGCTTCCTGGTTCGGGCCGGTTTTCGCTACCGCCCTGACTACCTGAGCCTGGCTACAGCGTTTCCTCTTGATCCTGCCCAACTGCCCCTGCGCGGTTCCCCATTAGAATTCGAGTGTCACAGAGGGGCGAGCCCGGCTTTCCTGGATGACTATTTGCCTGATAACTGGGGCCGCAAGGTACTGGTGCAACTGGCTCTGCTGCGCAACAAACAAAAGCTCAACGCCCATAGCGTCATCGACACCTTGGCACTGTTGGGCAACAGCCGCATCGGTGCACTGAGCCTGGTTGGGCAGGGAGAAGAGCCCCGATTCGATGTTGGCTATTCCATCGAGCATCTTCGTGCCGCGGAGCAGGCCGCGCAGAAAATGGATCAATTGGAATATGGTGGTGTGGATCTCGATGAGATGAGCCTGCTGTATCTGGCCAATGCGGGAACCGGCATTGGCGGGGCCCGCCCGAAAGCCCTGCTGTTTGATGAAGCGGGTTGTTATCTGGCCAAGTTCAACCGTCTGACACAGGATGGCTATAATAATGCCCGAGTTGAGCTGGCCTGCCTGCGAATGGCCCAAGCCGCAGGCATCCAAATGTGTGACGGAAAGATTATTGAGGGCATCAATGGGCGCGAAGTCCTGCTATTGAATCGTTTCGATATGGACGGTACCGCAAGACGACATCTGATTACGGTGAATGGCTTGCTTAAGGACCCCGCCTCCCAGACGGACCTGGGGCATGCGTTCCGCTATGACCATATCGCTGATCTGATCAGGAAGTATTCCTGTCAGGTTGAAGAGGACCTTGTCCAGCTACTCAAGCTGATGCTCTTCAACCGTGCCATCAACAATACCGATGACCACGAACGCAATTTCAGCCTGATGCACGGCAAACACGGCTACCATCTGGCGCCCGCCTATGACCTGGTGCCCAGCCTTACGGTGAATATGCACCATGCCGCCAGCTACCAGTACCAACCTTACCCGCCAACCCCAACGGAGGCCCTGGCGGATGGCCGCATCTTCAAACTGCCCCGCGGCAAGGTGGAGAACGCGGCCCGTGATGTGATCAATGCAGTCCAGCAGTGGGATGCGGTGGCTGGTGCGGTTGGCGTCTCGGCGGAGGATATCGAGAACGTCGCCAGGGTGATGAGAGTTTAGAGAGTTATCATCCTGCCTGGTGCTTGATAAGCACTTCGCGCCATTGGAAGCGAAAAAGGTGTCGCGGGATAGCCGGGTTGGGTGTCTCTATCAGATCCGCTTCGGGTGAACCGTAGCGTTCCAGATTCCGACAACGACTTACCTAGAAGAATAGGGCCTGACTTCATGTACCGCCTGCTGGAAAAGAGCTGCTTTAGCGAGAACGGGTGACTAAGGGCGGTCCTTTTTTGTGGCTGACCAAAAGGCCGGTACTGTTCTTGTGTACAGTTTTTCGTTGTGCGATTATTGAACAACCCAACATCCACGACGATACAGGTGAATAGTGGCTAGAAAACGAATTTCCGTCACAAAAGAAAGCGATTCAGGCAGGAATCTGAAGTTTCACGACAACGTTACTGGTGTAGATATGACCTTAAAGCAGTTTGTTAAGGGCATTGAGAGCGGTAAGTACCCTGGTCACCATATAAGGAACATCAATGGCGTAAAAACGCCGGTTTCAAACCCGGATGGCTCGAAAAACAACAATCTTGATTGAGCGCGGGCTGGCTTTCAGTTCGACATGTCGAACTGAGGCCTGAAGATAGGTATACATGCTGCAAACAACAAGGGCCTAGCCTTGCGGCTAAGCCCTTGTTTCGTTTGGTAGCAAGGGGCGGACTTGAACCGCCGACCCCAGCATTATGAGTGCTGTGCTCTAACCAGCTGAGCTACCTTGCCATGTTTCAAGGCCGCGAATTGTCCGTGAGCTCCGGGGCGCTGTCAAGAACGAGGAAGTCGATCCGGGCCATTTCGGGAACCAACCGTCTATTTCTTGTTCAGACCTTTTTACATGAGAACGGTTATCAATTATTCTCCGATAATACTTGACTGATTTGGTTGGTCTTTATAGTCTGACTTCCTATTCACGTACCAAGGGTGTGGGTATGCGATTAACCACCAAAGGCCGATACGCGGTGACCGCGATGTTGGATCTGGCTCTTCACGCGGATGAAGGCCCGGTCTCCCTGGCGGACATCTCCGAGCGTCAGGGAATTTCCATTTCCTATCTGGAGCAGCTGTTCGCCAAGTTGCGCCGGCGGCATCTGGTGAGCAGTGTGCGCGGTCCCGGCGGCGGCTACAGGCTGAGCCGGGACAGCGACGACATCGATGTGGCCTCGGTGATCGCCGCCGTGGACGAGTCCGTGGATGCCACCCGTTGTGGCGGCAATGGCGACTGCCAGGATGGCCACATTTGTCTGACGCACCATCTCTGGTGTGATCTGTCGGATCAGATCCAGGATTTCCTGTCGCACATCACGCTGGGCGAACTGGTATCCCGCAATGAGGTTCGGCAGGTGGCGGAGCGCCAGAAGGCCACGCAGAGCCAGCTGAACCGGGTGCCGGTCAGCACGCTTTGATCCTTCCATCATCAACACAGTAATCAACGTCCATGTCGCAAGCGGTTTATCTGGATTACGCCGCCACCACCCCGGTGGATCCCCGGGTGGTGGAGGCGATGGTGCGTTTTCTCGGGCCGGACGGAACCTTCGGGAATCCGGCGTCGCGCAGTCATCTTTACGGCTGGTTGGCGGAGGAGGCGGTGGAAAACGCCCGTCGCCAGGTGGCGGACGCACTCAACGCTGATCCCCGGGAAATCGTCTGGACCAGCGGTGCCACCGAGGCCAACAATCTGGCCATCAAGGGCGCTCTGGAGCAGCGTGGCGGCGGTCACGTGATCACCTCCGCCACCGAGCACAAGGCGGTGTTGGACCCTTGCGGCTGGCTGGAAGGGCGTGGCGTCGAGGTTACCTATCTGACGCCGGAGCCGGATGGCCGAATCACCCCGCGGGCGGTGGAAGAGGCGATGCGCGAGGACACCGTGCTGGTGTCGATCATGCATGCCAACAACGAAACCGGAGTGATCAACGACATCGACACCATCGGCGCGTTGTGCCGGGGTCGTGGTGTTCTGTTCCACACCGACGCCGCCCAGAGCATGGGTAAATTACCGCTGGATGTGCGGGAAACCGCGGTGGACATGGTCTCCCTGTGTGCCCACAAGATTTACGGCCCGAAAGGCATTGGTGCGCTCTATGTGCGGCGCCACCCGGATGTCCGGGTCACCGCCCAGATCCACGGTGGCGGCCATGAGCGCGGCATGCGGTCGGGCACTTTGCCCGCCCACCAGATTGTCGCCATGGGCGAGGCCCTGTCACTGGCCATGGCGGGCCGGAATGAAGAAAACACGCGTATCGCCGCGTTGCGGGATCGCTTGTGGGATGGCATTCGGGCGTTGCCCGGTGTGTCCCTTAATGGCGCCGGCGCGCCGCGTTTGCCCGGCCATATGAACGTGGCCTTCGAAGGGCTGGAAGGGGAGATGCTGCTGACCGCGCTGACCGGCGTGGCGGTGTCCACCGGTTCCGCCTGCACCTCGGCGTCACTGGAGCCGTCCTATGTGCTCAAGGCGATGGGGGTGTCCGATTCGCTGGCGCACGGCTCACTGCGTTTCTCGGTGGGCCGCTTCACCGATGAGACGCAAATCGACACGGTAATACAGAATGTGACGCAGGTGGTCACCCGCCTGCGTGACGCCGCCGCTCAAAGGGGATAAGCGGTTCTTTTTGTCCGACGGAAGGCTCCGTAACCGGCTTGCTGCTTGCTTCGGTCTTCGGCGTAAGCACACCAAAGGACGGAGCCAACCATGCACGGAGTGATCCTTGCCCATTTACGTCATTTCGTTACCGACCGCTATGGTCAGTCGGTATGGGATGACGTCAACCACCGAGCGGGCCTGACCGATTGCCTGCACGTGCCGATTCAACTTTACCCGGACAGCCATCTGGAGGACCTGGTGGCGGCGCTGCAGTCGGTCACCGGGCTGCACCGTGATGATTTGCTGGAGGAATTCGGCGCCTGGGTGATCCCGCCCCTGATCAATATGTACCGGGCGATGATTCCACGGGAATGGGACGCGGTGGCGTTCCTGCTCAACGTGGAAGAACGCATTCACCAGCGGGTCATTCGTCTGAAGAACCCGGAGGCGACGCCGCCGCGCATTGATGTGCGTGAGCTGGAGCCACGGGTGCTGCAGGTGGAATACCGTTCCCACCGGGATCTGAGCCTGTTGGCGCTGGGCTGTGTCCACGGTGTGGCGGCGTTCTACGGGGAGAAGGTGGAAATACTGGAATCGGAGCAGGTGGACGGCGGCGTGCGGCGCTTCGTGGTGCGCCTGGAACCGGCCGCCTGAACGTCGGAAAGCTCTCGAGGATCAGGCGGCCAGGGCCGCCGCTTCCTGCTTGATGCGGGCCACCATGGCACGCAGGCCGTTGCCACGGGTGGGGCTGAGATGGCCGAACAGGTCGATGTCCTGGAAGAAGGCATCCATGTCCACCGCCGCGATCTGTTCCGGCGAGCGGCGGTTGAGGGCGGTGAGTACGATCGCCGCCAGCCCGCGCACGATGATGGCGTCGGAATCCACCGCCAGATAGAGGCGGCCCTCGCCGTCATCGTAGTCGGTGACCAGCCATACCTGGCTCTGGCAGCCGCGCACGAAGCGGTCTTCGGTGCGCAAGGATTCCGGCAGTTCCGGCAGTTGCTTGCCGAGATCAATGATGTAGCGGTAGCGCTCTTCCCAGTCGTCCAGGAATTCCAGGTCGTCACGGACATCCTCGGCGGTGATTTTCTCACCCAGGGTGATGGCGCGAATATCGAAATCAGACAAGTTGAACCACCTTCTCAATTACTGCCGTCAGAACAGGCCCAGTTCCAGTTGGGCCTCTTCGGTCATCATATCCCGGCTCCAGGGCGGGTCGAACACCAGCGCCACTTCCACTGTGTCGACGTTGGGGACCTTGGCCAGCCGGTCTTCCACATCGCCCACCAGGACCGGGCCCATGCCGCAGGTGGGAGCGGTGAGTGTCATGCGTACCTGCACCACATTCTGGTTGTCCCTGCGAATCACATCGCAGCCGTAAACCAGGCCCAGATCGACCACATTCACCGGAATTTCCGGGTCGTAGATGGTTTTCAGGGTCTTCTCAAGATCCTCGTCCCGCACCGTGCCGTCCGCCTCGGCGGCGTCGAAATCCAGCTCCAGCGGTTGCTGGCCGATGGCATCCGCGTCGGTGCCGTCGATGCGCGCCATATTGCCGTTCACGGTCACCGTATAAGTGCCGCCCAGCGCCTGACGCAGATTGACGAAGGCATTCTTCTTGATGGTGATGCGGGTGCCGTTGGGAACCAGCCGGGCGGGTACGTCCCGGCTGACCACCACGGTGCGTTGCTCTGAGGTGGAGGGTACGTTGGTCAAGACCTTCAGACCTCGTGCACGGTGAAGCTTTCACCGCAGCCGCATTCGCCGGTGGCGTTGGGGTTGCGGAACTTGAACAGGCTGTTGACGCCCTCGGTGACGTAATCGATTTCGAGACCGTTGAGCATCAGCAGCCATTTCTCCGGCACGTAGAGCGCAATGCCGTCGATGTCGAAGCGCGTGTCGCCCTCGCGCGGTTCGTCGACGAAGTCGAGCACGTACATGTAACCGGAGCAGCCGGACTCATCCAGGTTCAAGCGGATACCGGCGGCCCCGGCGCGCTCGATCTCTTTGAGAGCCTGGCGGCGGGCGGATTCGGTCAGGTGAATTTGCGCCTGGCCGGGCACGAAAGTCTGTACCGTCATGACATCATCACCTATAAAAAAGAACGTATTTTGTGGAGTGCCTGGAACAGGACGTCCACCTCATCAAGGGTATTGTAGATCGAAAACGAGGCGCGCACGGTACCGGGAATGCCGAGGCTGTCCATCAGCGGCATGCAGCAATGATGCCCGGTGCGCACCGCCACGCCTTGCTTGTCCAGCAGCACGCCGACATCGGCGGGGTGGGCGCCGTCCAACAGAAACGACAATACACCGACCTTGGTGGCGGCGTTACCGATGATTTTCAACCCCGGGAACGCCTCTGCCTGTTCATGGGCGGCGCTCAACAGGGCCTGCTCATGGTGCGCCAGCGCGTCCCGGTCCTGCCCCTGGAGCCAGCGGATGGCCGCGCCCAGGCCGACCACGCCGGCGATGTTCGGCGTGCCCGGCTCGAATTTGTACGGCAACTGATTCCAGGTGCTCTTCTCGAACGTCACCACTTCGATCATCTCGCCGCCGGTCTGGTAAGGCGGCATGGCCTCCAGTAGCTCGCGGCGGCCATACAGGGCGCCGATGCCGGTGGGGCCGAACAGCTTATGGCCGGAGAAGGCGTAGAAATCACAGTCCAGCGCGCGCACATCCACCGGGAAGTGCGACACCGCCTGGGCGCCGTCCACCAGGGTGATGGCGCCGACGGCCCTGGCGGCGGCGATCAGCTCCGCCACTGGCGTCACCGAGCCCAGGCTGTTGGAGACATGGGACAGCGCCACGATGCGGGTGCGCTCATTCAGCAACCGGTGGAACGCCTCGGTATCCACGCCGCCATCCTCGCGCAGGGGAACCACTTTGAGGCTGGCGCCAGTGGCCAGGCAGGCCTGCTGCCAGGGCACGATGTTGGCGTGGTGCTCCAGGGTGGTGATCAGCACTTCGTCACCGGCCTTGAGCCGCTCGCGGCCGATGCACTGGGCCACCAGGTTGATGCCTTCGGTGGTGCCCTTGGTCCAGATGATCTCCTCGCGATCGGCGTTGAGGAACGCCGCCACGGTGTCCCGCGCCGCTTCGAAGTCCGCGGTGGCGCGGTCACTCAGGTAATGAGCGCCCCGGTGCACGTTGCTGTTGGTGCCCTGGTAGTAATCCCGTATCGCGTCGATCACCGCCCGCGGCTTTTGCGTGGTGGCGGCGTTATCCAGGTACACCAGCGGTTTGCCGTTGGCCTCCTGGTGGAGAATCGGGAAGGCGTCGCGCAGCGCGGAAACATTCAGGCTCATGCCGCTTCCTCATTGGCGCCGGGATACTGGCTCAATTCCCCCGCCAGCCACGGCTGCACCCACTGCGCCACGCTCTCGTCCGGCAATGCCAGGATCAGTTCGTTGACGAAGCCCAGACTCAGCATGCGCTTGGCTTCCGCCAGCGCGATGCCCCGGGATTGCAGGTAGAACTGCTGGGCGGCGTCGAGTTGGCCGACGGTGGCGCCATGGGCGCACTTCACATCGTCGTTGTAAATTTCCAGTTCCGGTTTGGTATAGATCTCGGCGCCGGGGCTCAGCAACAGGTTCTTGTTGCTCAGTTCCGCCAGGGTGCCCATGGCGCCCTGGTGGATGTGAATGCGGCCGTTGAGGATCGCCTTGCCCTTTTCGCCGGCCAGACCCTTGAACACCTGATTGGAGGTGCAGTGCGGCACGCGGTGTTCCACGCACAGCTGATTGTCGATGTGGCTTTGGCCACGGGCCACGAACACGCCCTGCATGTTCAGTTCGGCGCCGCTTTTTTCCAGCAGGGCGCGCACGTCGTTGCGGCGCAGCCGGTTGCCGCCCATCAACTGGTAGCTGTCGATGCGGCTGGCACCGGTCTGCCGGAACAGCAAGGTGCTGATGTGCAGGGTGTCTTCCCGTTCGCTTTGCAGCCGGTAGTGGGTGAGGCTGGCGTTGTCGCGGGCCTCGATCACGGTCACCGCGTTGTTCAGCACCGGGCCCTGGCCGATGTAATGCTCGATCAGGGTCAGCTTGCTGCCCGGATTCAACAGCACTTCCACCCGGGTCTGGCAATGGGCGGGCGCATCACTGGCGGCGTGCAGCAGCAGGTGCAGCGGCGCGCTGACTTCGGTGTTGGCGGCCACTTCCAGAGTGATGGCGTCCGTCAGCGCCGCGCCGTTGTAGAGCGCGAACGGCGTTAGCAGCTCGTCACGCTGTCCGGCCTGACGACGCAGCGTCACGCCTTCCGGCAACTGGCTCAAGGCCTCCTGCAAGCGGCCGTTGCTCATCACCAGGCGATGGGCGGCCAGGTTCGGCAGGGGCTCGGGCAGGGCGCCGTCGGCGGCGGTGCTCAGGTGGCCGTCGGTGAGTGGATGCAGGGACGTGTATTTCCACTGCTCGGTTTTGCGGTCGGGGAATACGGCGGCCTCCAGGGCGCTCAGGCTGTCGCCGCGCAGCGGCGCCAGCGCGTCCCCGGCTTCCGACCGGCGCGCGTTTGCCATCGCCAGGGTCTTCAGTTCCAGGCCCTGTTGTTTCGAAGGGAGGCTCATGCGGACTCTTCCTCGCCGGTCAGCCAGCCGTAGCCTTTCTGTTCCAGTTCCTGAGCCAGTTCCTTGCCGCCGGATTTAATGATGCGGCCATCGGAAAGCACGTGAACGTGGTCCGGCACAATGTAATCCAGCAGGCGCTGATAGTGCGTGACCAACACGATGCCACGCTCCGGGCTGCGCAGGGAGTTGACGCCCCGGGCCACGGTTTGCAGAGCATCGATATCGAGACCGGAGTCGGTTTCGTCGAGCAGGGCCAGACGCGGCTCCATCAGCAGCATCTGCATGATCTCGTTGCGCTTCTTCTCGCCGCCGGAGAAACCTTCGTTAACACCGCGCTTGAGGAACTGAGCGTCCAGGTTGACCTGCTTGCAGGCTTCGCGGGCCTTGCGCAGCAGCGTCACCGAGTCCCATTCTTCCTTGCCCTGGGCCTTGCGTACCGCTTCCAGAGCCGCTTTGAGAAATTCCATGTTGGACACGCCGGGAATTTCCACCGGGTACTGGAACGCCAGGAACAGGCCGGCCTGGGCGCGCTCCTCCGGTTCCAGCTCCGCCAGATCATGACCGTCCAGGGTGGCCTGGCCGCCCGTGATCTCGTAATTGTCACGACCGGCCAGCACGTTGGCCAGGGTGGACTTGCCCGAGCCGTTGGGCCCCATGATGGCGTGTACTTCGCCCGGGTTCACGGTCAGATCCAGACCCTTGAGAATGGCTTTGCCGTTGACGGCGGCGTGCAGATCACGAATTTCCAGCATGTAAATAACGCCTATATATTAACTGTCTAAGACTTTCCCGCAACGCTTCGCTGCGGAGGACGAGGCCTGGGGCCGGTTTTCGCTATTAACTGTTAACTATCAACTGTTAACTAACCAACTGCCCCTTCCAGACTCACTTCCAGTAGCTTGCCGGCCTCCACCGCGAATTCCATCGGCAGTTCCTTGAACACTTCCTTGCAGAAGCCGTTGACGATCATGGAAATCGCTTTCTCCGGATCGATGCCGCGCTGCCGGCACAGGAACAACTGGTCGTCGCTCACTTTGGAGGTGGTGGCCTCGTGTTCCACCGTGGCGCTGGGGTGCTTGGACTCGATGTACGGGAAAGTGTGGGCGCCGCAGCGATCGCCCAGCAGCAGCGAGTCACACTGGGTGAAGTTGCGGGCGTTCTCCGCGCGTGGGCCCATCCGTACCAGGCCGCGATAAGCGTTGGAGCTCCTGCCGGCGGAAATGCCCTTGGAAACGATGGTGCTCTTGGTGTTCTTGCCCAGGTGGATCATCTTGGTGCCGGTGTCCGCCTGTTGCGCGTGGCGGGTCAGGGCCACGGAATAGAACTCGCCCACGGCGTTGTCGCCGCGCAGCACCACGGACGGGTATTTCCAGGTGATCGCCGAGCCGGTTTCCACCTGGGTCCAGCTGATCTTGGCGTTGTCATGGGCGACGCCGCGCTTGGTGACGAAGTTGTAAATGCCGCCCTTGCCGTTCTCGTCGCCGGGATACCAGTTCTGCACCGTGGAATATTTGATCTCGGCGCCGGGCAGGGCCACCAGCTCCACCACCGCCGCGTGCAGCTGATTCTCATCACGCTGCGGCGCGGTGCAGCCTTCCAGATAGCTCACGTAGCTGCCTTCGTCGGCAACGATCAGGGTGCGCTCGAACTGCCCGGTGTTGGCTTCGTTGATGCGGAAGTAAGTGGACAGCTCCATCGGGCAACGCACGCCCTTGGGGATGTAAACAAAGGAGCCGTCGGTGAATACCGCGGAATTGAGCCCGGCGAAGAAGTTGTCGCTCTTGGGCACCACGGAACCCAGGTATTTCCGTACCAGTTCAGGATGTTCCTGCACCGCCTCGGAAATGGAGCAGAAGATCACCCCGGCCTCACCCAGCTTTTCCTTGAAGGTGGTGCCAATGGAAACCGAGTCGAACACCGCGTCCACCGCCACCCCGGCGAGCATTTCCTGTTCGTGCAGGGGGATGCCGAGCTTCTTGTAGGTGTCAAGCAGCTCAGGATCCACCTCATCCAGGCTTTTCGGCCGGTCTTCCATGCTTTTCGGCGCGGAATAGTAGGAGATGGCGTCATAGTCCACCTTCGGATAATGCAGATGGGCCCACTCCGGCTCCGGCATTTCCCGCCATTTGCGATAGGCTTCCAGACGCCACTCCAGCAGCCACTCCGGCTCTCCTTTCTTGGCGGAGATGAAGCGGATGACGTCTTCGCTGAGCCCCGGCGGCAGGGTGTCGGACTCCACCAGGGTGGTGAATCCGGCCTCGTACTCGGAGCGGATGACTTTGTCCAGTTCGGCTTGGCTGCTCATAATCTCAGAATACCAGAGTAATTTAGTCAGGTATTATACGGGATCCGACGGCGGGGTGGAATCCAGAGTGGCGATGGGATCAATAGACGGCGGCCCGGGGGGCTGAAACCGGCGCCAACGGTATCATATTTAGCCCCGGATGCGTATAATCCGCCGGTTTCAGGCCCCCGGATCGCGGCGAGGACCGCCCAGGCCGAGTCCACGGGCGCGGCCGGCCGAATGGCGCGGGCGCCTATTCAATACAAGCAATGCAAATTCATGCAATTCTGGAGAAGACACAGCGATGTCAGTAGAGCGTACTCTCTCGATCATCAAGCCCGACGCCGTGGCCAAAAACGTCATCGGTGAGATCGTTGGCCGTTTCGAAAAAGCGGGCCTGAAGGTCGTGGCCATGAAAATGCTGCACCTGAGCCGTGAGCAGGCCGAGGGCTTCTACGCCGAGCACAAGGAGCGTCCTTTCTTCGGTGATCTGGTGGCCTTCATGACCAGCGGCCCGGTCATCGTGCAGGCACTGGAAGGCGAAGGCGCGGTACTCAAGAACCGTGACCTGATGGGCGCCACCAACCCGAAAGAAGCGGAAGCCGGCACCATTCGCGCCGACTTCGCCGAAACCATCGACGAAAACGCGGTACACGGCTCCGACTCCACCGAGTCCGCCGCCCGTGAAGTGAGCTATTTCTTCGCCGACGAAGAAATCTGCCCGCGCACCCGCTAAGGTGGTGGGTAAGCGCCTCGCCGCAGGGCGGGGCGTGACGCCGCCGCAGGAGGAAGCCATGAGTGCCCCGCAAAAGGTCAATCTGCTCGGTTTCAGCCGTGAGCAAATGGAAGCGTTCTTCCTCGAAATGGGGGAGAAGAAATTCCGTGCCCAACAGGTGATGAAGTGGATCCATCACCATCAGGCGGACCATTTTGACCAGATGACCGACGTCGGCAAGGCGCTGCGCCAGAAGCTGACCGAAGTGGCGGAAATCCGTGGCCCCAAAGTGCTGCACGAAGGTATTTCCCGGGATGGCACCCGCAAGTGGGTGTTCGAGGCCGACGGCGGCGGCGCGGTGGAAACCGTGTTCATCCCCGATGGCCGCCGCGGCACCCTGTGTGTGTCCTCCCAGGTGGGCTGCGCCGTGGATTGCGGCTTCTGCTCCACCGGTAAACAGGGTTTCCAGCGCGATCTGACCAGCGCCGAGATCATCGGCCAGGTCTGGCAGGCGGGCCGCGCGTTCGGCCCACGCCGTAATCTGGGCGAGCATCCGATCACCAACGTGGTGATGATGGGCATGGGCGAGCCGATGCTGAACTACGACGCCGTACTCACCGCCATGCGCATCATGAAGGACGACCTGGGTTACGGCATCGGCAAGAAGCGCATTACCCTGTCCACTTCCGGCGTGGTGCCGAAGATCGACCAGCTCAGCCGGGATCTGGATGTGGCGCTGGCGGTCAGTCTGCACGCGCCCAACGATGAGCTGCGCAACGAACTGGTGCCGCTCAATCGCAAATACCCGCTGGCGGAGCTGATGGCCGCCTGCAAACGCTACAGCGACAATATTACTCACCGTCACAACACCATCACCATGGAATACGTGATGCTGCGTGACGTGAACGACAAACCGGAGCACGCCCGGCAGTTGGTCAAGCTGCTCAACGGCATTCCGGTGAAGGTCAACCTGATTCCCTTCAACCCCTTCCCCCACGCTGGCTATGAGCGCTCCCGGAAAAAAGACATCCTGGAGTTCCATAAATTCCTTAATGACCATGGCCTGCTGACCACGGTACGCACCACCCGGGGCGACGACATCGACGCCGCCTGCGGACAATTGGTGGGCACGGTGCAGGACCGCACCCGTCGTGCCGAACGTTGGAAAAAATCGGTGTTTCACCGCACCGAACAGGCCGATGGCAATGCGGCGTCTGTATGATAAAACGACATTTTTTGGTTGTGGCACTGGCCGGAGGCCTTTGGCTGTCCGGCTGCGCGGTGGAGAGCAGTCGTAACAACGTCAAGGTGGATGAAGCGGTCACCAGCCGTGTCGCCGCTGGTCTTCAATATCTTCAGCAGGGCAATCCCAGCGAGGCCCGGCGACATTTTTCCCGGGCTCTGTCACTCAATGACAACAGTGCCAAGGCACACAATGCCATGGCACTGTTGTATAACTACGAGCGCGATCCGGAGAATGAGGAACGCCACTACAAGCGCGCCTTGCGGATCGACGGTGATTACGCGCCGGCATTGAACAATTACGGAACCCTGCTGTACAGCCAGGGTCGGTACCAGGAAGCGCTCAAGCTGTTCGGCCGGGTCGCCAACGATCCCGGTTATGAAGGGCGGGGCAGTGCCTATAGCAATATCGGCCTGTGCCATCTGCGCCTGAACCAGCCGGAGCAGGCGAAAGAAGCCTTTATCAAGGCGCTTCGTCTGCAACCGCGATCCGTGACACCGAATCTGGAACTGGCGCGGCTGTATTATCAGGATCAGCGCTACGATCTGGGCTGGGACTATTACCAACAATACACCCAGCGGGTGGGTCGACAGGACCCCGCCGGGTTGTGGCTGGGGGTGCGGCTGGCCCACGCGTTGGGCCGTAAAGACCAACAATCCAGTTATGAGCTTGCGTTGCAGAATCTCCACCGGGGTTCCCGTGAATATCGGCTCTGGCAGGAGTGGCGCGGCGCTCAGGAGGCACCTTAATGAGCGAGTCAGGGACGGAACTGCCCGGCGCCGAGTTGCGTCGAGTGCGTGAAGAGCGGGGTATGACCCGTGAGGAAGTGTCCGAACACCTGCACCTTTCGATGAGCTACCTTCAGGCTCTCGAGGAAGATGACTACGGGCGTTTGCCCGAGCCGCCCTTTATTAAAGGGTATTTGCGCAATTACGCCCGGCTGCTCGGGCTGCCCGGTGAGGAACTGGCGTCCCGCTTTCAGCAACATGTGAACCAGAACCGCCGGGAGCCGGTGCCCACCGAATCCCTGCATGAACCCCTGAGCAACCGTCGTGATTGGCGCTGGCCGCTATTGCTGGTACTACTGGTCCTGTTACTGCTGGTTCTGGCATGGTGGTTATGGCCCTCCGCTGGTGAGCCCGAGCCGCCGGGTACGTACCCCGATACGGTGGAAGAATCCGTGGTGCCGGAGGCGGCACCAGCAGCGCCGGCTGATACCGGGTCCGATACGGACGCCCCGACATCGCCGTCGGAGCCCTCCCTGGACTCCGGAACGACCACCCCGGAACCTGTCATGGAGCCGTCTTCCAATACGGAGGATAATAGCTCTGACAGTGGGGTCGAAGCCGTGGAGTCACAGGCGGGGACCCCGGAGCCGACCAGTGAGGCCGGTGCGGACAGTGAAACGGGAGCCGCGGTGGCGGCAGCCGGTGGCGATCGGCTGGAATTGGCCTTTTCCCGCGATTGCTGGATCCGGGTCGTGGACGCCACCGGCAAGCGCCTGGTGGAAGGCGTGCAGAGCGCCGGTGATCGCGTGTCCCTAAATGGCGAAGCGCCTTATCGGCTAACCGTCGGCGACGCCGCCGCGGTCAGCGAGATGACGCTCAACGGCAAGGCGGAAACCCTGCCCGGCAGCGGATCAGGCCAGGTGTTGCGTTTCTCGTTACCGTAGCCCCGTTTACCGTGGTCTCCGCGGCCGCCTAACGCTGTTGAATGCCCGACCCGGTGCCGGGCAGTGACGGGTCGATCAGACGTTTCAGCTCTTCAGGAGTCAGTATGGAACCGGAAATTTCCATTCAACGCCGCAAATCCCGGCAGATTCATGTGGGATCCGTGCCCGTTGGCGGTGACGCGCCGATCTCCGTGCAGAGCATGACCAACACCGACACCTGCGACGTGGACGCCACGGTGGCGCAGATTCGCCGCCTGGAAGAGGTGGGGGCCGATATCGTGCGGGTTTCGGTGCCGACCATGGACGCCGCCGAGGCCTTCGGCAAGATCCGGAAACAGGTGCAGGCGCCGCTGGTGGCGGACATCCACTACGATTACAAGATCGCCCTGAAAGTGGCCGACGAAGGCGCCGACTGCCTGCGTATCAACCCGGGCAATATCGGGCGCGAGGACCGGGTGCGGGCGGTGATCCAATCCGCCCGTGACCACGGGGTCCCGATCCGTATCGGGGTCAACGCCGGCTCGCTGGAAAAGGAACTGCAACGCAAATACGGCGAACCCTGCAGCGACGCGCTGGTGGAGTCGGCGTTGCGGCACGTGGAGATTCTCGACCGCTACGACTTCCAGGAATTCAAAATCAGCGTCAAGGCCTCCAACGTGTTCATGACGTTGCAAGCCTACCGCAAGCTGGCCACCCAGGTGGAGCAGCCCCTGCACCTGGGTGTCACCGAGGCCGGCACGTTCCGCTCCGGTACGGTGAAATCCGCGGTGGCGCTCGGCGGTCTGCTGCTGGAAGGCATTGGCGACACCATCCGTATCTCCCTGGCCACCGATCCGGTGGAGGAGATCCGCGTCGGTTTCGATATTCTCAAGAGCCTCAACCTGCGCAAAAAAGGCGTCAACATCATCGCCTGCCCGAGCTGCTCGCGGCAGAACTTCGATGTGATCCAGACCGTCAACGAATTGGAGGCGCGTCTGGAGGACATCAACGAGTCGGTGGACCTGGCGGTGATCGGCTGCCTGGTCAACGGCCCTGGTGAAGCGCGGGAAGCCGATGTCGGCCTCACCGGCGGCACCCCTAACAATCTGTCCTATGAGGACGGCCAGAAGAGCCACCACGTCAAGCAGGAAGACCTGGTGAGTGAACTGGAGCGGATGGTGCGTACCAAGGTGCAAAAAATGCGCGATGACGAAGCCAAGGGTATTATCGCGCGTAGTGAATAAAGAACGCCGGATGCCGAACGCCGGACGCTTGACGCCGAAAAGCGGCAAGTCTCCGGCGTTTGTTGTTTCCGGTCAGGTTTCAAGCGTCGGGCGTCCAGCGTCGGGCGTCGAGCGTTAACAAGGAGAACCGGTGAGCAAGAAGATCACCTCCATTCGCGGGATGAACGACATCCTGCCGCAGCAGACACCGCTGTGGCAGTGGCTGGAAGACAAGGTGCGCGGGGTGCTGGCGGCCTATGGTTACCAGGAGATCCGTACGCCGATCCTGGAACAGACCGATCTGTTCAAGCGCGGTATCGGTGAAGTCACCGATATTGTCGAGAAGGAGATGTACACCTTCGAGGACCGCAACGGCGACAGCCTGACCCTGCGCCCGGAAGGCACCGCCAGCTGCGTGCGCGCCGCCGAGGAGCATGGTTTGCTCTACAATCAGACCCAGCGGCTGTGGTACGCCGGGCCCATGTTCCGCCATGAGCGTCCGCAGGCCGGCCGCTATCGCCAGTTCCACCAGATCGGCGTGGAAACCTTTGGCATGGACGGGCCGGACATCGACGCCGAGGTGATTCTGCTCTCCGCGCGTCTGTGGAAAGCCCTGGGGTTATCCGATCAGGTGACCCTGGAACTGAATTCACTGGGAGACGCCGAAGACCGCGCCCGCTACCGTGATGCCCTGGTGGCGTATCTGCGTGAGCACAGCGAGCGCCTGGACGACGACTCCCGCCGCCGGCTGGAACGCAATCCGCTGCGCGTGCTCGACAGCAAGGACGCCGGCACCCGCGAAGTGCTGGAGCAGGCACCGCGGCTGGAAGCCTTTCTTAACGACGATGCCCGCGAGCACTTCCGCAGGCTGTGTGCGTTACTGGAAGCCGCCGGGATCGAGTACCGCCTCAACCCTTATTTGGTACGCGGGCTGGACTATTACGGCAAAACCGTATTCGAATGGACCACCCGGGCTCTGGGCGCCCAGGGCACGGTGTGCGCCGGCGGCCGTTACGACGGCCTGGTGGCGCAACTGGGTGGCAAGCCGACCCCGGCGGTGGGCTTCGCCATGGGCCTGGAGCGGCTGATTCTGCTGCTGGAACAACAAAACCCGGAACTGCCGGCGCCGGTGGCACTCTATATTGCTGCCATGGGCGAAGTGCAGTCCCAGGCTCTGGCCCTGGCCGAGCGCCTGCGGGACCGGCTCCCCGGCGTCGGTATCGTCACCCACTGTGGTGGCGGCAGCTTCAAGAGCCAGATGAAAAAAGCCGACCGCAGCGGCGCCCGCTACGCGCTGATCCTCGGCGAGGACGAAGTGGCGCGCGGGGAAGTGGCGGTGAAACCGCTGCGTGAAGACGCGGAACAACAGCAATTGCCCGAGACCGACCTGGCCGACTGGCTGGCCGAACGTCTCGCAAGATCACAAGCGTAAGGAGAAACAGGGGTGGCCGATTACATCCGTGACGAAGAAGAACAAGCCGAGCGTCTGCGCAACTGGTGGCAGAAAAACGGCGTGGCCACGGTAGTGGTGATCGTACTGGCGGTGGGTTCCATGATTGGCTGGCGGCAATGGCAGCAGCATCAAAGCGTTGAAGCCGGCAAGGCCTCCGGCCTGTACGAGAAGATGATCGGCGCGATGCCGACCGGCGACGGCGACGGCAATGCCGACGCGGTGAAAACCAACGCCGCGGCGCTGATCGACCAGTTCGCCGGCAGCAGCTACGCCGGTTACGCCCATCTGGCACTGGCCAAACTGGCGGCGCAGGACGGCGATCTGGACGAAGCCGCCAGCCAGCTGCGCCTGGTGGTGGACAAACCCGCCACCAAGGAACTGGAACACGTGGCCCGTTTACGCTTGGTGCGCGTGTTGATCGCCCAGAACGAGCTGGATGCCGCCGGCAAGGAATTGGGCCGTACCTGGCCTGAGTCCATGCAGGGGCAGGCCCTGGAACTCAAAGGCGATGTCGCCAAGGCCAGGCAGCAATGGGACGAAGCACGGGACGCTTATGCTTCCGCACTGGAAGCCATGGGCGGCCAGGGGGGAAGTGACCGCGTGCAAATGAAACTGGATGACCTGAACCGTCAATCGTGAGATTTATGCAGCCTCTTAAAGCCTCCCAAGCCTCCGGCGGTCTGCGCCGCTCCCTCACCACGCGTGGCCTGGTGGCCCTGGTGGCGGGCGCGCTGGTGCTGACCGGATGCAGCAGCAACCCCAACGCCATCGAGCCCAATGATCTGCCGGACTTCGACAGTGCCTACAAGGTCAAACGGCTGTGGAAAGCCAATGCCGGCGACGGCATGGACGAGACCTCGATGAAACTGAGCCCGGCGGTGACCAGCCAGCAGGTGTTCGCCGCCGACGTGCACGGTCAGGTCTACGCGTTCAACCGCGAAGACGGCGACCGGCAATGGCGTAAAAAGACCGAGGATCGCATCTCCGGCGGCCTCTTCGCCGGCTACGGCAAGGTCTACTACGGCACCCGGGAAGGCGAGGCGGTGGCGCTGTCCGCCGAGGATGGCAGCGAATTGTGGCGCCGCCAGTTGAGCAGCGAGATCCTCTCCGCCCCCACTGGCACCAGTTCCTTGGCGCTGTACCAGACCATCGACGGCCGTATCCAGGCGCTTGATAGTGAAACCGGAGAGCCGCGCTGGGAGTACGAGACCGCCATTCCCAACCTGATTCTGCTGGGTGGCACTCAGCCGGTGGTGACCGCCGGACGTGTCTACGCGGCGTTTTCCGGCGGCAAGGTGGTGTGCCTGGACGAACAGACCGGTTCGCCGATCTGGGAGCGCCGGGTGGCCGAGCCCACCGGCCGTTCCGAGCTGGACCGCCTGGTGGACATCAACACCAGCCTGATCGTGGAGAACGGCGGTGTGTTCACCGCCACGTTCCAGGGCAAAGTGGCGGTACTGGACTGGGAAAACGGCCGCCCTTACTGGGCCAAGGACATTTCCAGCCACCAGCGCCTCAGTTCCGATCTGGGCACGCTGTTCGTCAGCGATGACCAGGGCCTGGTGCGCGGCGTCGACCAGCGCAGCGGCACCTTCCTGTGGCAGCAGGACAAGCTCTATGGCCGCCGCCTCACCGGCACCACGGTGCAGGACGACCTGGTGGTGGTCGGTGACTACGAAGGCTATCTGCACTGGATGGATCAGAGCGACGGCAAGCTGGTGGCGCGCTATCGCCATCGCGGCAAGCCCATTGTGTCCGCGCCGATCCGCCACGACGAGGTCATCTACGTGCTCGGCAGCGAGGGCCGTCTGGCCGCCTACCGCCTGGAAGCCCGGGACTGATCCGAACTGGTCAGTCCCGAACGGGCACCGTGATTCGCCGACCAGTCTGAAGTGGAGCGCCGCCGGGCGCTTCCCACAGACCGGGCTACGAAGCGGCTGTAGGAGCGAGCCCTGCTAGTGAAATTTTTTGCCTGGCCGGTTCGCCAGCAGGGCTGGTTCCTACAGTCGTCCCGTGGCCGCCGGCCCCCCGCCATTGCCGATTAATTTGGCAACTTTCCCGCTAAGTTAATACCATAGCGCCCCAATATACCGTCAGAGTGCCGCATGAAACCGGTTATCGCCCTGGTGGGCCGCCCCAATGTGGGCAAGTCCACCCTGTTCAATCGCCTCACCCGTACCCGGGACGCCCTGGTGGCGGACTTTCCCGGGCTCACCCGTGACCGCAAGTACGGGGACGGCCGCATGGGCGACCGGCCCTATATCGTGGTCGATACCGGCGGTATCGGCGAAAGCGAGGAGGGCATAGACCGGCCGATGACCGATCAGGCCTTGCTTGCCGTGGGCGAAGCGGACGCCGTGCTGTTCATGGTGGATGGCCGCGCCGGGCTGACCGCCGCCGATCAGCAGGTGGCCTCGGAGTTGCGCAAGCTGCCCAAGCCGGTGTTCCTGGTGGTGAACAAGACCGATGGCCTGGACCCGGATTCCGCCATGGCGGATTTTTACGCTTTGGGGCTGACCCAGGTGCTGCCCATCGCCGCCGCCCACGGGCGTGGCGTGCGCGCGCTGATGGACGAAGTGCTGGCCGTCTTCCCCGAACCGGAAGAAACCGGTGAAGAGGAAGAACCGGAAGATCCGGACACCGTGCGGGTGGCGGTGCTGGGCCGCCCCAATGTGGGTAAATCCACACTGATCAACCGTATACTCGGTGAAGAGCGGGTGGTGGTATTCGACCAGGCCGGCACCACTCGGGACTCCATTGAAGTGCCGTTCGAACGCAATGGCCGGCCTTATGTGCTGATCGACACCGCCGGGGTGCGCCGCCGGGGCAAAGTCCACGAGACCATCGAAAAATTCTCGGTGATCAAGGCGCTGCAGGCGGTGGACGCCGCCCAGGTGGTGTTGCTGGTGGTGGATGCCCGCGACGGCATCAGTGACCAGGATCTGCACCTGCTGGGCTATGTGCTGGAAGCCGGCCGTGCCCTGGTGATCGCCATGAACAAGTGGGATGGCCTGGAAAGCGATCACAAGGACTGGGTCAAACAGCAACTGGATCGTCGCCTGCAATTCGTGCCCTGGGCCAAAATAAAATTCATCTCCGCCCTGCACGGCACCGGCGTCGGCGACCTGTTTGGTCTGGTGGAACGGGCCTGGGATTCCGCTTTCATCAAGATCGGCAGCAATGCCCTGACGCGCATGCTGGAAGACATCACCCATGCCCATCCGCCGCCCCGTAGCGGCCGTTTTCGCGCCAAGCTGCGTTACGCGCACCTGGGCGGCTCGAACCCGCCGGTGGTGGTAATTCACGGTAACCGCACCGATTCATTGCCGGTCAGTTACCGGCGTTATCTGGAGAACCGGTTCCGGGAACTGCTGAAAATCGAAGGATCGCCGATCCGGCTGGAGCTGAAATCCGGCGACAACCCCTACGAGGGGCGCAAGAATCCGCTGACCGATCGGCAGATCCGCCGTCGTCGGCGCATGATGAAGCACATCAAGAAATAACTCGGATTCCGATAGAAAAAACGGAGAACGGCTGCCGTCGTGGGGACGGCACGGTTCCGGATCAAGCGGGGGGAGCACGGGGTGCGATACCACTGTGGAATGCGGCTCTGGTCCGCCGCCGTACTGGCAAGTACGGTGGGGCTGAGCCATGCCCAGGAAATGGCCGGCCCGGATATTCCCCGGGTCCTGACCCCGGCCCGCCTCGATCAGCCGCTCTCCGAAGTCCCCGCCAGCGTCACCATCATCACCCAGGACATGATCCGCGCCAGCGGCGCCCGGGAACTGTATCAGGTCATGCGGCTGGTGCCCGGCATGAGCGTGGCCAAGGCCGACGGCAATATACCGTCGGTGTCCTATCACGGCACCCAGGCCCGCGATCACCGCCGCATGTTGGTACTGCTCGACGGTCGCAGTGTCTATCGGCCGGCGCTGGCCCGGGTCAACTGGAACGATCTGGCCATTGCTCTGGAAGACGTGGAGCGTATTGAAGTCACCCGTGGTCCGGCCGCCGCGGCCTACGGCGCCAACGCCTTTGCCGGCGTGATCAACATCATCAGTCGCGACCCGCGCGACAGCGAAGGCCAGGAGGCACGTCTGCGCGCTGGCAACAATGGCATTCGTGATGCCTACGTCAGCGGCGGCTGGCACCACGGCAACGGCGCCTTCCGGATCTCCGTGGAAAGTCGCGGCGACGATGGCTACGACGCCGGTCTGCCGCCGATGGAGGACGGCGACGCCAAGCGCAGCCATACCGTCAACGGCCGCGGGGTCTGGGAGCTGGGCAACGGCGACGTGCTCAGCCTTTACCTCGGGGGCAGCCGTTCAAAACTGGAGCGGGCGCCGGAAAGCAGTCTGCGCGGGCTGGGCGACTATCAGGGGTTGGCGATACAGCGCGACGACAGCGCCTTCGCCGGCATGGTGTGGGAACGCCAGCTGTCCGACTGGCACCAACTGAAAGTTTCGGGTTACGCCCAGTATTCCGATGAAAAACTGCCGCTGAGCATGTGCTATTTCGACCCGCTTACCGGGCAGCACGGTGCCGGTGGCGGGTTGTTTTTCTCCCGGGAAATGCGGGATCTGTATTGGGCCAACGAGGGTGATATCGACGCCACGCTGTCCGCCGCCTCCGCCGACCCGGCGGTGCGGCAGCGCTACGCCGCCTTGCTCAGTAGCGGCGCCGACCGTTTTTGTGGCACCAGCTACCTCGATGTGCACGAGCATCGCTACGATCTGGAGATTCAGGATACCGTTCAGATCAGCCAGTGGGCGCGGCTGGTGGCGGGACTCAATCTTCGCTACGACCGGGGCAGCTCGCAAACCTACCTCAGCGGGACCGCCGATAACGTCAGCCGCCGTGCTTTCGCCAATCTGGCGCTGAAGCCGTTGTCCCGACTCACCGCCAATCTGGGCGGGTACTGGGAATACGATGACCTCAACGGCGAGCATTTCACGCCACGCGTCGGTCTGTCCTGGCGATTGATGCCCGGGCACCATTTGCGCTGGGTGTACGCCCGCGGCCTGCGCTCGCCGGACATCTACGAGGACCAGGCCCATTCCAACGCGCCGATCAGCCGGCTCAACGGGCCTTTCGGCGACCGCACCGCGGACTGGCTGGGTTGGGATCCGGCTTACTTCTTCGTCAGCGAACAGGCCGATGGCAATCTCAAACCGGAACGCATCCGCTCCCGGGAATGGGGCTACTACGGCCACTTCGGTGAGATGGAACTGGACCTGCGTTATTTCCAGGAAGAACTCTGGGATCTGATCAGCGGCCCCATCAGTCCGGTGAATTTCGACGCCGACAACAGCGGCAAGGTCACCCACCGCGGCACCGAAGCGCAGCTTAGCTGGCGGCCCGGTGCGCGTCACTGGTTGCGTCTCAGCGGCGCCCACATCCATACCCGCAGCAACCGTGACACGGAATTACGCTTCGCCGCCCGCGACAGCGGCAGCGCCCTGTGGGAATGGCACGCTCTGCGGAACTGGTGGCTTTCCAGCGGTTATTACCTGGCGCGGGACTACAACAATCACCCGTACGAACGCCTGGACCTGCAACTGGCTTATCGCCGTGCCCTGGGCCCCACCCATCTGGAGGCCCGCCTGCTGGTGCAGCACTTCCTGGAAAACGAGCCGGTGGTGTTCACGGAGAATCGCTACCGGGCCGATGAACGATTCTGGTTAACCCTGGCTTTGCGGTTCTGATTATGACGGAGCGACGCCTTTTCCATAACGTCCGACTCTTCGCCTTAACCGGCGGGGAGCGGATCGGTGTCGCACCGCGGGGAGGTCACTGAGCGTGCGCTGGTCAAGGAAGGCCCGGATTCTGCTCGCAACCCTCGCGTTATATTCCCTGTCGGCGGCGGCCGACGATCCGTTGCGGGTGCGCGTGATCAGCGACCAGCCGCAGCAGCGCGGCGCCTTTCTGCTGGCCCTGGAGCAGGTGCCGCCGCTGCTGTCCTGGAGTCTGGTGGAGAGCGGCGCCGACGTAACCCTGGCGTTGGGCGCCGGTCCGTTTCGGCGCGCCGTGGAGGAGGGCGGGCCGGTGCTTGGCGTTTCGGTGCCGCCGGCGGTGGTCGATGAGGCCAGACGCCGGAACTGCCAGTGCAGTGCGATCCTGAGTGGGGTGGCGCTGGAGCAGCAGTTGCGCCTGATCGAAATCCTCTTTCCCGGTGTCAGCCGCGTTGGCGTTTTGTATGGCCCCGACAGTGCCTGGCAGCCACTGCCTTCGGCGGCCACCGCTGCCCTGCAACTGGATTGGGTGTCGGTTTCCTCCGCCGCCGGTATCGGACCGCTGTTGAGAAGGCACTTGCCGCAATGGGATTTGCTGTTACTGCCGGAAGACGAGACGCTGTTCAACGCCGGCACCGCCAAACTCATTTTACTCTCCGGCTACCGCCAACGAGTGCCCGTGGTCGGGCCCGGCCAGGGTTTCGTCAACGCCGGCAGTGTCGCCAGTGTCCATCCCTCTTTGCCGGCGTTGGCACGGCAAACATTGCGCTGGCTCCACCAATGGCGGCAACAAGGGCACTGGCCGTTGCCGGATTTTGTCGAGGACAGCAGCATCAGCGTCAATGAGCACGTGGCACGCGCCTATAACCTGCCGCTTTGGGAACCCCGGGCGTTACAACGAAAATGGGAGGAACAGCCATGATGGCCCAGGGGGGGATTCGCCGGCAGCTGCGCTGGCTCGGTGTGATACCGGCGCTGATCATGCTGGTTCTGGTGCTGGTGACACTCACCTGGCAGCGCCTGCAGGACGCCGACAACGAAGTGCGCGAACTGGGCGGCTTCCTGGCCCGCCAGCTGGCCGCCGCCGCCGAGTACGGGGTGCTCTCCGGCAACACTTCGGAGCTGCGCCGTCACGCCAACATGGCGCTGCAGCGTCCGGACGTCTATTACGTGGCGTTCCGTGACGAGACCGGCCAGGTGCTATTGAGCGAAGGCCGGGCCACCAGCGACGGGCGCGGCGGACTGCTGGAATTCCGCGCCGGCATCTATCGGCAGCCGCTGTCCGCCTCTGAAACCGAGCGTTATGTGGATCCCGGAGACCGGGTCGGCGAAGTGGTGCTGGGGCTGGCTCCGGAACTGCTGGCGGCGCGGCAAAAGGAGATCCTCGCCGCCAGCCTGGTGCCGGCCTTGTTGGCGATGATGGTGGGCCTGGTGTGCGCCGGTTATCTGGCCCGCCGCATCGCCGAGCCGCTGTCCTATCTGTCCGGCCTGGTGCGGGTGATTCGCGGCGGTGATTACCGCGCCCGCGGCGACCACCATCTGCAGGGGGAGCTGTCGGACCTGCAACGGGACATCAACGAACTGGCCTCCGGTCTGGAGCGCGCCCGTGCCGATCAGCAACGGGCCATGGGGGAATTGCGGCAGGCCCATCGCAGCGCGCAGCAGGCCAGCCAGGCGAAAACCGATTTCCTGGCGATGATGAGCCATGAACTGCGCACCCCCATGAATGGCGTGCTCGGCATGCTGCAACTGCTGGAAACCACCCGGCAGAACGAGGAGCAGCGCGAGTACACCCAGGCGGCGCTGGAATCCACCGGCCACTTGCTGGAAGTGATCAACGACATCCTCGATTTCTCGCGCATCGAAGCCGGGCGCATGGACATCGATCAGACCTTCTTCGCCCCCGGCCCGCTACTGGAAAACTGCATCGGCACTTTTCGCTACGTGGCCCGCCACAAAGGCCTGTACCTGGAACTGGAAGGGCTGGAGCAACTGGAAGGTTATGACCTGTATTCCGACCCCACGCGGCTGCGGCAGATTCTCAGCAACCTGATCTCCAACGCGGTGAAATTCACCGAGCAGGGCGGGGTGCGGGTGACCATCCAGGCCTCCGCCGACGAGCACGGCCTGATGAACCTGTCGCTGTCCGTCACCGACACCGGCATCGGTATCTCCGACGCCCAGCGCGACCGCCTGTTCGTGGCGTTCTCGCAGCTGGACGCGTCGCCGTCACGCCGTTACGGTGGCACCGGCCTGGGGCTGGCCATCGCCCGGCGCCTGGCGGAGATGCTCGGCGGCGATCTGGCCGTCAAAAGCCGGGCCGGGGAGGGCAGTTGCTTCACCCTGCGGTTGCGCGTGCGTGCCCGGGCCGCCGGGGAGCAGGCCAGCGACGGCCCGCGTATCGATGACGGCCACCTGCGCGGCCGCGCCCTGCTGGTGGAAGACAACCTGGTCAACCGCATGGTGGCGGCGCGCATGCTGGAAAATCTGGGGCTGGAAGTGGTCAGCTGTGGCGACGGCGAAACCGCGCTCAACACCATCCAGGGGGAAAACTTCGATGTGGTGCTGATGGACGTGCAAATGCCGGTGATGGACGGTCTGGAAGCGACCCGGGCGATCCGGCGCTGGGAACGGGCGGCGGGCCGCTCGCCGGTGCCGATCATCGCGCTCACCGCCAACGCCCTGGGAGAGGAACGGGAACGCTGCCTCGCCTCGGGCATGGACGACCACCTGGCCAAACCCTACCGCCGGCAATTGCTGGCGAAATTGCTCAGTCGTTATCTGAAGACGGCGGAAGCCGGGTGACTTTAGATTCGAAGCGGCCGTCCGCCAGCCGCGTTTCCACGGTCTGGCCTTCCCGCAGCGTTTGCACCGAACGCAGCGGTTGGCCCTCGGCCAGCGTCAGCGAATAACCCCGGTCCAGCGTTGCCAGCGGGCTGGCGGTGTGCAGCCGCCGGCCCAGCCCGGTGAGCCGCTGCTGCAACTGGCTGCGCTGGTGCAGCAGCGGCACCGGCAGCCGCCGTTGCAGGCCCAGCAGACGTTGCCGCTGCAGCGCCAGCCGCTGAAGCGGGGACTGCTGCATCACCCGTCCTTTCAAGCGATCCAGTCGCGCCTGCAGCAGCGTCTGCTTGTGTTGCAGCGCCCGTTGCAGACGGGCCTGGTATTCGTCCACCTGTTGCCGGCGCTGCTCCAGCTCCCGTTGCGGGTGGCGCAATTGCAGCCGGTGGGCCAGCTGGCTCAGCCGCTGACGTCGGTATTGCAGCGTGCCCGCCACCGCCCGGTGCTGGCGGCGCTGCAACTGATCCAGCCGCGCCAGAATCGCCTCGCCATCCGGGCTCACCAGCTCCGCCGCCGCCGACGGCGTGGGCGCGCGCAAATCAGCGGCGAAATCGGTCAGCGCCACATCCACCTCATGGCCCACCGCCGAGACGATGGGAATCGGGCAAGCCGCCACCGCCCGCACCAGGGCTTCATCATTGAACGCCCACAGATCCTCCAGCGAACCGCCGCCACGGCCGATTATCAGCACGTCGCAATCCGCCCGGCGCACCGCCAGGTCCAGTGCCCGGCGCAGCTGCATTGGTGCTTCATCGCCCTGTACCGCCGCCGGGTAGACCAGCACCGGAATGCCGGGACAGCGGCGTGTCAGCACCTGCACCACATCGCGCACCGCCGCGCCGCTGGGGCTGGTGATCACGCCGATGCGGCGTGGCCAGCGGGGCAGGGGGCGTTTGCGTTCGCTGGCGAACAGCCCTTCCGCCTCCAGTTTCGCCTTGAGCGCCTCGAACTGTGCCCGCAGCGCCCCTTCGCCGGCCTCTTCCATGTGCTCCACCACCAGCTGGAAACCGCCACGCGGCACATACAACGTGACCCGGGCGCGCACCAACACTTGCTGGCCATCTCGGGGCTGGAAGCGTAGCAACTGATTGCGATTGCGGAACATGGCGCCGTTGACCTGGGCGCGATCGTCCTTGAGGCTGAAATACCAATGGCCGGAACGGGGACGGGACAGATTGGACAGCTCCCCCTGCAACCAGATCAGCGGGAAACTGCCTTCCAGCAGTCCCTGGGCTTCCAGATTGAGACGGCTGATGGAATAGGGTTCGGTGCGTGATGAAGTCATGTCGCGCAATGTAAGCGCCCCCCGCCGTCGTCGCAAGCGTTGCTTCCCACAGGACAGGGGCGTTATCCACCGCGATCCCCGATTGCCGCGAAGGACCGCCATACCGTATAATGCCCCGCTTAATTTAACGGAGCCTTTGGTCCGGTTTGACGTGGCGGCGCCCCATGACCGTCCGGTGCCGCCCGGCATCTTCGGCCAGGCCGAATCTCCCCCAGCTCCCACGGTGCAATATGCTCAGAATTGCCCAAGAAGCCCTGACGTTTGACGACGTTCTGCTCCTGCCTGCCCACTCGGATGTACTGCCCAAGGATGTGTCCCTCAAGTCGCGCCTGACGCGGGAAATCGAACTGAATATCCCGCTGGTCTCCGCCGCCATGGACACCGTTACCGAACACCGGCTGGCCATTACCATGGCCCAGGAAGGTGGCATCGGTATCCTGCACAAGAGCATGCCGCTGGAGGACCAGGCCCGTCAGGTGCGCGCGGTGAAGAAATACGAATCCGGCGTGGTGAAGGATCCGATCACCATCAGCCCGGATGCCACCGTGGCGGAGCTGCTGCGTCTCACCGAAGCCAACAACATTTCCGGTGTGCCGGTGGTGGAAGGCGAGCAGGTGGTGGGCATCGTCACCAGCCGTGACACCCGTTTCATCACCGACTACGACCAGCACGTGGCCGACATCATGACCCGCCAGGAGCGCCTGGTGACGGTCAAGGAAGGCGCCAGCGCCGACGAAGTGCAAGGCCTGCTGCACAAGCATCGCATCGAGAAAATCCTGGTGGTCAACGAGTCCGGCGCCCTGCGCGGCATGATCACCGTCAAGGACATCGAGAAAGCCACCCGTTACCCCAACGCCTGTAAAGACAGCCAGGGCCGCCTGCGCGTGGGCGCCGCCGTCGGCACAGGCGCCGGTACCGAGGAACGGGTCGCCGCGCTGGTGGAAGCCGGTGTGGACGTGATCGTGGTGGACACCGCCCACGGCCATTCCCAGGGCGTCATCGACCGCGTTGCCTGGGTCAAAAAGAACTTCCCGGACGTGCAGGTGATCGGCGGTAACATCGCCACCGCCGCCGCCGCCCGCGCCCTGGTGGAAGCCGGCGCCGACGCGGTGAAAGTGGGCATCGGCCCGGGCTCCATCTGCACCACCCGGATTGTCGCCGGCATCGGCGTACCGCAAATCACCGCGGTCTCCGACGTCGCCGCCGAACTGGAAGGCACCGGCGTACCGCTGATCTCCGATGGCGGCATCCGCTTCTCCGGCGACATCGCCAAGGCCGTCGCCGCCGGCGCCCACGCCATCATGATCGGCTCACTGCTGGCCGGCACCGAGGAAGCGCCGGGCGAAGTGGAACTGTTCCAGGGCGGCTACTACAAAGCCTATCGCGGCATGGGCTCCCTGGGCGCCATGTCCGGTTCCACCGGTTCCTCCGACCGCTACTTCCAGGACGCCGCCGCCGGTGTCGAGAAACTGGTACCGGAAGGCATCGAAGGGCGCGTACCCTACAAAGGCCCGATGAGCGCCATCGTCCATCAACTGATGGGCGGCCTGCGGGCCTCCATGGGCTACACCGGCTGCGCCAGCATCGAAGAAATGCGCACCAAGCCGGAATTCGTCAAGGTCACCAACGCGGGCATGAAAGAAAGCCATGTGCATGACGTGACGATCACCAAAGAAGCGCCGAATTACCCCGTCGGGTAATTCGGCTCTTGCTGTAGGAGCGGGCCTGCCCGCGAACGCGGCCCTCGGGCCGCGCCCGCAGCGCAACAAGAATTGAACCAAACGGCCGGCCCAACCGCCGGCCTTTGCATTTAAAGCCGGCCCCGAACCGCCGGCCCTAACCGGAAACGGACCATGCAAGACATCCATGCCCAGCGCCTCCTGATCCTCGACTTCGGCTCCCAGTACACCCAGCTGATCGCCCGCCGCGTGCGCGAAATCGGCGTCTACTGCGAAATCCGTGCCTTCGACATCAGCGCCGAGGACATCGCCGAATTCAACCCCAAAGGCATCATCCTCTCCGGCGGCCCGGAATCCGTCACCGCCGCCGAAACCCCGCGCGCGCCGCAAGCGGTGTTCGAGCTGGGCGTGCCGGTGCTGGGCATCTGCTACGGCATGCAAACCATGGCCGAGCAACTGGGTGGCGCCGTGGTGGCCGGTGAAAAACACGAATTCGGCTACGCCCGTGTCGCCAAAGCCGAAAGCAACGCGCTGCTGGACGGCATCGTCGACCACGAAGAAGGCGGCGAGGAACACCTGGACGTGTGGATGAGCCACGGTGACCGCGTCGGCGCGGTGCCGGAAGGCTTCGTCGTTACCGCCACCACCGACAGCTGCCCCATCGCCGGCATGGCCAACGACGAAAAACGCTTCTACGGCGTCCAGTTCCACCCGGAAGTCACACACACCCTGCAAGGCGGCCGCCTGCTGGAACGCTTCATCCGCGAACTGTGCGGCTGTGAAGCCCTGTGGACCCCGGCCAACATCATCGAAGACGCCATCGCCACCATCAAAGAGCAGGTCGGCAGCGACGATGTCATCCTCGGCCTTTCCGGCGGCGTCGACTCCTCCGTGGTCGCCGCGCTGCTGCACAAAGCCATCGGCGACCAGCTCACCTGCGTGTTCGTCGACAACGGCCTGCTGCGCCACCAGGAAGGCGACCAGGTGATGGAAATGTTCGCCGACCACATGGGCGTGCGCGTCATCCGCGTCGACGCCGAAGAGCACTTCCTCTCCCGTCTGGCCGGCGAAGCCGATCCGGAGAAGAAACGCAAAATCATCGGCAACACCTTCATCGACATCTTCGACACCGAAGCCGGCAAACTCACCAACGCCCACTGGCTCGCCCAGGGCACCATCTACCCGGACGTGATCGAATCCGCCGCCTCCAAAACCGGCGGCGCCCACGTGATCAAATCCCACCACAACGTGGGCGGCCTCCCCGAAGACATGAAGCTCAAGCTGGTCGAGCCCCTGCGCGAACTGTTCAAGGACGAAGTGCGCAAGATCGGCCTGGAACTCGGCCTGCCCTACGACATGGTCTACCGCCACCCCTTCCCCGGCCCCGGCCTGGGCGTGCGCATCCTCGGCGAAGTGAAAAAAGAATACGCTGACACCCTGCGCCTGGCGGACCACATCTTCATCCAGGAACTCAAAGCCGCCGGCCTCTACCACAAAACCAGCCAGGCCTTCGCCGTCTTCCTCCCGGTCAAATCCGTCGGCGTCGTCGGCGACGCCCGCCGCTACGAATACGTCGTGGCCCTGCGCGCCGTGGAGACGATCGACTTCATGACCGCGCGTTGGGCGCATCTGCCGTATGAGTTTCTGGAGAAGGTCTCCAGCCGGATCATCAACGAGATTCCGGGGATCAGCCGGGTGACGTATGACATCTCGTCCAAGCCGCCGGCTACGATTGAGTGGGAATGATCTGATCTAGCCTGGTAGTAAGGGCTTACTTGGAAGGCCGTCGGCGCGGGAGCGCCGGCGGTTTTTTTGCTTTTTGGGGGAGCGCGGGGCAAGGCATCAGAACAAGTCCAAATCTGACTGGTGGGCTGCTGACTCTTCCGGTGCTATTGTGTGCTGTGGGGGTTCGATCAAAGTGATGTAACGCCAGCTGGTTGATTATAATGGAAGGCGGCATCCTAATGCCTGTTAGCGATCATATGCGCATAGAACAGCTCGAACAGATTGCCTCCAAGTTCCGGAGGGCTATTGAAATGGTTCCAGAGTCGAGCCGTCCTGTTTCATTTGAATACTTTCCTAATGGAAGCTGTGGCGATTCTTCCTTGCTCCTCGGTGCCCATTTCGTAGACCTAGAAATCGCCGGCTTTGAGTATATCTCCGGAGAGAGAGGCTGCCAGTCAGAGGGTACGTGGACCTCTCATGCTTGGCTGGAGCGAAATGGGTGCGTCATTGACATCACTGCAGACCAGTTCTCGGATGCACCGTCCCCCGTAATCGTGGCCGACCCTTCGCCGTGGCATTATCAGTTCGAGCGAAATGGCGCCAAACCTAGCGATTTCAGGATGTGGAATGGCATGGGTGTCGATTTTCTTAAACCCATGTACTCCGCGATCAAAGAGATACTTGAAGAGCAATCAGGGGGCATGTCTAGCTAGGTCCCAACCGAAGGCCGGCTTTCTTGCCAGCGCTCTAAATCTAGATGGTAAGCTAAGAGTTACGTGTACGGCATAAAAAATCATGGAAGAATTGAAAAGACTCGAAGAGCTCACCGAAATGGATGAAAAACACCGTCTGGTGGGCGCTATTTGCGGTGCAGTGCCCAGCTTGGAGAGGATGCACGATGTTCTATCGAAGGAACGTCTGAACGGTCAGGTGCCAGAAGTAATTAGAAACCAGTTCAATGTGGCTCGAAATATGGCTCTTTATACCTACTATTTTTACGCGCTGGCTCCTGAGGTGAATTTGAAAACCTATACGCTGATCGAGCACGCTCTCAAACTTAAAACGAAGCCTGAGAAGCACATGATGTTGGCGAGGCTTCTCCGTGCCGCTCTTAGAAATGGCTGGATTTCCGACGCCGGGTTTCGCCACATTGATAACCCCTCGCAAGACAATGAGTGGTGTAAAGCAATGCTGAAGAGTATCCCGGAATTAAGAAACTCTCAGGCTCACGGCTCATCAATGTTAATAGGCGATTGTATTGATCACATCTCTATTTGCGCGGATTTCATCAATCAACTCTTTCCTGATGATAAGAGTGGGCAATGAGTAGGGAAGATCGGGCGTCCCTGGGTGGCGCACCCCGTCTAATGTCGATTACCAGGAGATTCCTAGGTAAGAGTGATCGCCAGGAGTGCACGTCAGAAGGATCGTGGAACCTCGTACCACTTACCCCTGAGTATATAGATAGGGAGCACGGCGGGTATGTCAGAGCTATAGAGGTTGCGCTTGAGAATAAGCAAATCCGAAATATCGCGCTGTCGGGAAACTATGGTGTTGGAAAAAGCAGCATCTTAAGGGAGTTCGCTCGAAGGCAGAGAGAGCACGTCGTTGAGCTCTCGCTTTCGACCCTTGCGCCAATTGAAGCATCTAATCTTGACGACTCCGTGCCAAAGCAGGCGACTACGCCGACTAATCGTATTCAACAGGAGATCGTCAAGCAGCTGCTTTATAGGAAGGACCCGAGCAAGGCGCCAGCATCACGGTTTCGAAGAATCGAGCGATTCCGGTGGGGGTGGGAAATTGCGGCTGCGGCACTGAGCGGACTTGCTATCGCCTTCATTTTCCTGCTGACGGGGTGGGCCACACGGATAGCGTCGGCCTTTGGAGTCACTGATAAAATTGGTATATGGATTCATTTAATTATCTTTTTAGTGGCCACAGGGGCTACAGTTCTATTGCGCTGGCTATTCTATGGGAAGCTTCATATAAAGCAATTATCGGCAGGATCGGCAACAGTCACGCTTGATGATAAGTCAGTATCGTACTTTGATCAGTATCTTGACGAGATAGTCTACTTTTTTGAGGTATCGGATCACCATATTGTGATCTTTGAGGATATTGACCGCTTCAATGACTCCCAGATTTTCGAGACGCTCCGAGCTTTGAATACATTGCTCAACGCTTCTCCTCAGATAAAAATACCGATTCGCTTCATATACGCAATAAAAGATAGCATCTTCGATAGCATGGGTTTGGGGGTGGAAGGTCGTAAGGGTGAGTCAAATGCCCAAAGCACTGACGACCCTGCTCAGGCTGAAGCCGTGCGTGCCAACCGAACCAAGTTCTTCGACCTGATCATTCCCGTGGTCCCCTTCATCACGCACCGCAGCGCTCGTAATCTGGCGGTAAAACTGCTTGGCGAAATCGAGCACGAAGTGAATCCGAAGTTGCTCGATTTGGCGGCACAGTACGTTCCGGACATGCGGCTACTTAAAAATACTTGCAACGAGTTCATTATTTTCCGCGACCGGATTTTTTCTGGTGACGGCGAGCAGCTCAGGCTAAATGAGACAGAGCTGTTCGCGATGATGCTATATAAGAGCACACATTTATCGGACTTTGAAAAGATCCGGCTCGGCAGGAGCAATCTGGACAGGCTCTACAAAATCAGTCGTGAGCTTGTGACTGAGAATATAAAAAGAATAGAAGCGGAGCGTCGCAGTCTTCGGCAGCGACTTGCACGGATTGATGGCGCGGCCACACGCAGCGCCCAATTAGGTGACCGCCTGATTGCGTACGTGCAGCGGACGGCGAAGGCAGTACCCGATATATCCCAGGACGGGAACTTCGTTTTTAAAGGGGTTCACCGGTCAACACCCGACGTCAAGGCAGCGGCTTTCTGGAATGATTTCGTGGCAGAGGACGGCGACGCTGAACTGCATTGGCAAACCCAGCGTGCGCACAGGCCTTTCTCTTTGTCGTTCAGCCGCAAGAATCTTGCGGAAGACCTCGGCGACCCGTTGGACGCGGATAGTTGGAACGAAGCGGATCGTGAGGAATTGACCGAGCAGATTGATGAGAAGGCAAAGGATATCAAGTTCCTGCGTAGCGCAGATTTTGGTGATCTCACAGAACGGTCGAAATTTCTTGTGAGTTACGAGGAGGGCGAACCACAGTTCCTCGAGGCAATCGCGAAGATGATCCTGAAGTCGGGTCTGGCGTATCAGCTTATCCATGCCGGGTACATCAACCGCAACTTCACCCTCTATACATCAACTTTCCACGGTGATCGAGTGGGCCCTGCTGCTACGAATTTTATAATTCACCATGTTGAGCAAGACCTGATGGACGAGCACTTCCAACTTTCTCCGGACGATGTTGATGCAGTGTTGCGCGAGCGGGGGAATGGCGCGCTGAAAGAGCCGGCGCTATACAACATAGCCATCCTCGACCGGCTACTGTCCACCGATATTAGTACCGCTGATATCATGATCCGTTCTCTTGTTGACTTTGGCGACAGTCAAGCGCGCTTCATCCAGGCATACCTATCTGCGGGGGGGGAACGCACAAGGTTCATCGAGCGATTCACGGCCACCTCCCCGAAAGCGTTTATTTATCTTGTGAGCCAGGCGGAGCTGGATGATCCCTTACGCCTAGATCTGGTGAATGTGGCACTTGCCCATCTTATTTCTATGAAGCAGCGGATAGATGCTGAAGTTTCGGGATATCTATCCGCGCACTATGCTGATTTCAAAGTGCTTACGTCTGATACGACTACAGTGGCCCAGGCCGAACGAATTGGCGCAATCTATGCTGATTCGAGGATCGCCGTGCCTCACCTGGAGCCCTTAGGCCACCGAGTATGCACGTCCTTTGTGTCTAAAAATCTATATGAGATCACCCACAATAACCTCGTCATCGCTATCGGCAGTACGGAAACCTTGGCACTTGACGTTATCCGTACGGCCAACGAGACGGTTTATGACTATGTGCTTGGAAATTTAAGTGCTTACCTGGATGCCATAGACGGTGTATCCGCGACGGTCGACATGAGGGAAAACTTCCTCGCTATAATTGAAGATATAATCGGCCAAGGAGCTTCTGCCCTCGATGATGTAATCGCGCTTTCCGCTCCAGATTGCAAAGTTGAGGATCTCGTAGAGGTGTCAGAGGCCGCGTGGCCGGCGTTGGCGGAGCACGGACGTTTCCCTGCCACGTTTAATAACGTAAGCCGCTACGTACTAGTTTTCGAATCGATCGACGCATCTCTCGCCAAAGTGCTATCCGCTGCGGGTAAGATCACCAAGATTGACGCCGCTGAAGAAGAGCATAAGATCCAGTTGGCGGTAGCGGTCCTGGAATCAAAAGATCATCTGCCGTCGCCAGCGCTGCGTGCCGGGTTGGTCGAAAGCCTAGATCTAAAAGAGTACCTCGGTGTTGATGGCATCGCTGCTGAGATGGGCGAGCTCTTCGCCCTACTAATCAAACACGACATTATTGCCGACGACGCTGTGTCCTACGATCATCTCGTAACAACTGACTGGGCGACCCGCGAGGCATTTATTCGTGAGTCGAAGAACTTCAAGAGCTACATGACGCCGGAGTTGTTGGGCTCGGACCTAGAGGGACTATTGACGAGTGATGAGGTCGATTCGGCAATCAAGAGTGCGATTGTTGAGCAAGCCGAAGCGTACGTTGACGTAGGCGGGCCTCGTGGTCTGAACGAACTAGCCCGGTTCGCCACGCGGCACGGAAATGAACTTTCACCCGATGTTCTGGAGAAGATGGCGCAAGGCAGTGTCTCAGCGCAACAAATCGTGACGCTGCTCAAACCCCACCTAGCTTCTATCAACCGTGATCAGCTCTTCACGATATTGAGAGCTCTTGGCGGCGATTACCCCAAGCTGAGTGAAGTCGGTCGCGACAAGCCTCGCATCCCCAATACTGTTGCTGATCGCGCATTGCTTGAACGTCTTAAACAGGATGGTATCGTCAGTCGGTTCGACGAGCAGAAGTCGCCGATCAAGGTCCATAAGAGGTACAAGTGAGGCGGTCGAGATTGTACCCAGAAAGGCTATAAATCGACCCAAAAGCGCGGTGCTCATCGAGCTAGTTGTGTGCCTGCCCGGCGGGCCCGCGCGCCACCCTTGTGGGCGCTGAAGCGGCCAAGCTCACCAATGTCGACTGGCTCGCCCAAGGCGCTATCTACCCGGACGTGATCGAATCCGCCGCCTCCAAAACCGGCGGCGCCCACGTGATCAAATCCCACCACAACGTGGGCGGCCTCCCCGAAGACATGAAGCTCAAGCTGGTCGAGCCCCTGCGCGAACTGTTCAAGGACGAAGTGCGCAAGATCGGCCTGGAACTCGGCCTGCCCTACGACATGGTCTACCGCCACCCCTTCCCCGGCCCCGGCCTGGGCGTGCGCATCCTCGGCGAAGTGAAAAAAGAATACGCTGACACCCTGCGCCTGGCGGACCACATCTTCATCCAGGAACTCAAAGCCGCCGGCCTCTACCACAAAACCAGCCAGGCCTTCGCCGTCTTCCTCCCGGTCAAATCCGTCGGCGTCGTCGGCGACGCCCGCCGCTACGAATACGTCGTGGCCCTGCGCGCCGTGGAGACGATCGACTTCATGACCGCGCGTTGGGCGCATCTGCCGTATGAGTTTCTGGAGAAGGTCTCCAGCCGGATCATCAACGAGATTCCGGGGATCAGCCGGGTGACGTATGACATCTCGTCCAAGCCGCCGGCTACGATTGAGTGGGAATGACCTGATCTAGCCAGTTAGTAAGGGCGTACTTTGAAGGCCCCCGGCGCGGGAATGTCGGCGGTCTTTTGTTTTTGGGGAAAGCATCAGGCAACATATCTGATGACGGGGCGTTCATTGGATATTCGAGCTGGCGTCCTAATACCTGTTATGCAGTTTAGGAGCTGTCGATGCCAGTGGAAGTTCGTCAACTTACGGCAAATGACGTTGGCCTAATGATGGCCTTGTCGACAAGCTTCGGGGAGGCGTTCAATGACATGCCCACCTATACTGAAAAACGCCCAAGTGCGGACTATCTGAAGCGTTTGCTAAGAGGTGATTCCTTTATAGCGCTGGCAGCGCTAGAAGGCGCGGATGTTGTCGGTGGACTTGCAGCATACGAACTGAAAAAGTTCGAGCAAGAGCGCAGTGAGATCTATCTATACGACCTTGCCGTGTCATCGGAGCACCGGAGAAAGGGAATAGCCACGGAATTGATTGAGAGGTTAAAAGTGATAGCGGCTGATCGAGGCGCCTATGTCATTTTCGTTCAGGCTGATACCGGGGTGGAAGACGAGCCGGCAGTCGCGCTATATACCAGGCTTGGATTACGCGAAGAGGTCCTGCACTTTGATATTTCAGTCGGGTCCGGTGATAAAACTGCTTAACAAAGCGCATCAATTCGTGCCTGTCGGCGCCGGACGCGAGCTTCGCTGCCGCCGTTGTGCGCGGGCGTTTTATCTCAAGGAGGAAATATGATCGACCACATGAGCACCTATGCAACGGATTTCGCCAGAACCAAAGCATTCTATGAGGCCGCATTCGACGCCTTGGGATACGCGCCTCAAATGGAGCTTGTAGCGGAATGGAATCCGGAGTTTTCAACTCAGCGCATGTGCGCATTCGGACCTCCAGGAAAGCCCGCTTTTTGGGTTATCGAGACCAAACAGCAGTGTACGCCTCGACACGTGGCTTTTTCGGCTGGCAGCCGTTCAGTAGTGGACGTCTTCCATGCACGAGCCCTGTCGAGCGGCGGGAGAGACAACGGCGCGCCGGGCATTCGCGTCATGTACCACGAGAATTATTACGGCGCGTTCGTCATTGATCCCGACGGAAACAATATTGAAGCGGTGTGCCATGAACCAGAGTAATCCGATTTAACAATCCGCTCAAACGCGGCGCTGAAATGCGCGCGCTTTAGCGGAGAGTTAAGTGTTTTCTAGGGAGGAAACTGTGAGTCAGTATCATATCGCTCAGCTCAATATTGCCACGCTGTTGGCACCGATCGATTCGCCGCAGCTTTCAGATTTTATCGCGAACCTCGATAGGATTAATGCGTTGGCAGAGGGTTCCCCGGGGTTTATATGGCGTCTCCAAACCGAACAAGGTGACGCTACCGGCATTGATTATTTCGGCTCCGATAAAATCGTGAATCTTTCCCTCTGGAATTCGGTCGAGGAATTGCACAATTACGTGTACAGGTCAGCCCACGTTGAGATCATGCGCCGCAAGAAAGAATGGTTTCACAAAATGGGTGAGGCATACATGGTGCTTTGGTGGGTGCCAGTCGGTCACACTCCGTCGATTGAAGAGGCGGCGAAAAAGCTGAATATTCTGCGCGAGACCGGCCCAACTGCTGAGGCTTTCACGTTCAAGAAAGCCTTTTCGGCTCCCGATGAGCTCGCCAAGGTGTCAGCCGATACCTGGGGTGGTGAATGTCCTACCACTTAACAAAACAATGAAGTTCGTTCCGATCCGCGGCCTCCACCGGACGTCGCTGTCGGGCGGTCGCTTATTGTTGACGTTAAGCGTTCGATGCGGTTATGGAGTAATGGATAATGGAAACACGAAAATCGTCACGGCTTATAATCGTCGACGAATCAGGAAGGCTGTTGCTTTTTTTATACAAGGATGAGCATCAGTCTCCGTTTTGGGCAACGGTTGGAGGAGAGCTTAAGCCCGGTGAAGACTATATCGATGCCGCGAAGCGGGAGCTGTATGAGGAAACGGGGCTGAGACAGGAGGTCGGAGAGGTGCTTAGAGATCGTGATGAAGTATACGCTGTAGCAAGGTCGGTACCCGCCCGGTGGCTTGAGAAATACTTCCTGGTTGAATGGCCTTCAGGCGCGGACGTATTTGCAGCGAAATGGACGGATGAAGAAAAGAGTACTATTCAAAAATGGAAATGGTGGAGTTTGGATGAGATGCGCGAAGAAAAGACGTCTCAGTTCAAGCCCGAATGGATTCCTGATTTGCTTTGTTCCGTGCTACGTAAAATAAACGAAGGCGTGGCTCCCGGGCGCTGAACTTCCCCCGGTAAGGTGGACGCTCCTGGCCTGTGTTTGAGGCTGGGAGGTGTCATGCTTATCGGGGGAAGTATCAGACATGAATCGCCACGGGCTTAATAACCCGCCTTTCCTCTGGGCCAGCTCAACTCGAAACAGGAACCGCCATCAGAGGAAGGCCGGCAAGTTGCTTGTCCTTTGTGCGCGTGCGCAATAGCGGCGACGACCGCCAGACCCAGCCCACTTCCCTCATCTTGCGTACTAATGTGGGCGGGGTTCACACGGCGAAATGCAGTGAACACCTGCGAAAAAAGCTCCGAGGGAATGCCCGGACCGTTGTCCTCCACTCGCAGGAAGTACCATCCGTCTTCCATGCCACTCTGAATTCTAATCGTCCCAGGTACCGCATGGCGGCGCGCATTTTCCAGCAGCGCCAGTAGTGCCTGCCGAATGCGCATGGGATCGCAATACACCGGTCCGGTATGTAAATCCAGAGCGGGTCTTTGGCCTGACGCCTCCAGTGCCTCTTTGTATAACGCCACTACATCTTTGATCTCCGCTGACAGGTCTATGTCCTGAAACTGGAGATCCAGGTGGCCGCTTTCGGTCAGGCTGACCGTGCGCAAGTCTTCAATCAGCCGAGACAGTCCCTCGACCTGTGTCAGCAAACTGCGAAATTGGCTTTCATCAGGAGGAAACACGCCCTCTGCCAGGCCCTGCAGGCGGCCCCGCAAAATGGTGACGGGGGTCCGCAGCTCATGGGCTATAGCGGCGTTCCAGAATGCCAGATCATCACTAACCCGTTGCAGTTGGCCTGCCAAAGCATTGAAGTCGTCGGCTAACTCAGCGGCTTCGCCTAACGAACGATCTCCCGCGGTGGCGCGTACGTTCAGATCACCCTGGGCAACGCGGCGCATGCTGTCCGCCACGGAGTTTAACGGTACCAGGATACGGCGGGAGAGGTTTATTGCCACGATGACGGCGAGTACCAGCCCGGTGACGGTGGTTGCCGCAAGCCATAACCATTCCGGGGGAGACGGTGCCCAAGCCGCTTCATCAATTTGCTCGGGGAAATAGTGCAGTGCCAAAAAATAGAAGGCATAGGAAGTCAGAACAACGAGCAGCGTGATTCCCAATGCCATGGCCATCATTGTGCGCGCTATTTGTCGGCTCAAACCACTTAATCTCATTGCGTACCCCACAGGCGGTAGCCGACACCGCGTATGCCAGCAGGAATGCCTTTCACTCCCAGTTCCTCGAGTTTTTTGCGCAGTTTGCTTATATGGCTGTCGACGGTGCGTTCGAGTGCATCACCCTCGGGGAGGCAGGCCGCCAACAGCTCGGCGCGAGTGCAAACCTTCTTGGGTGAACGTGCAAGGTGCGTCAATAACCTGAATTCAGTGAGCGTCAACGAGAGGCTGTGTAACTCCTCCTCCACCTGTACGCAGGCTTCATGTTGGTCCAGGTCGATTTCAAAGGGGGCGACTCTGAGGACACGAACCTGGCGACTCTCATCAGCCATGGTGCGCCTTAATACTGCCTGAGTGCGGGCGACGACTTCGGCGGGATTGAATGGCTTGACGACATAGTCGTCGGCACCACTGCGCAGCCCCATCAGTTTGTCGATGTCCTGATCCATCGCGGTCAACATGATGACAGGGGTTCCTCCGCGATGGCGAATCTCCGACAGCACCTTCCAGCCATCCATTTTCGGCATCTTTACATCAAGAAGCACGATATCCGGTTTCATTGATAGGTGCATGTTCAATGCCTTGCGTCCGTCTTCGGCATAGACGGTCCGCAGGCCCGCACGTCTCAGGTAGGCCTGCAGGATATCGGCGATCTCAGGCTCGTCTTCGGCGATGAGAACCAGGGCCTGGGAGGCAGAAGGAGGGGAGGGTAGCGGAGTCGTGGTTGCCATGAGGAGCCCGATAAAAGATTTTGCGTTCTCCATCGTATCTACACATAACCTCGGCGTAAACGCCATTTCTCGTGGATATAGTTCCATTCATGCCATTTGCGGGCAAACGTTTGCCCGCGCCTGAAGGAACTGTATTCATGAGAATCCGACATTTGCGCCGGAATAGTGGCGTCTATGCCTTGCTGTTAACCGTTTTGGCCGGTTGCGGGCCTGCCCAGCAGGAAGCGGCTTCACCGCCTCCCCGAGTCGCTGTCGTCACGGTGGAGGCCGTCAGATTGGAACTGACCGAGGATATGCCGGCCCGGGTCGCCCCCTTTCGCCTGGCGGAAATTCGCCCCCAGGTCAGTGGGATTGTCCAGCGCCGCCTTTTTGAACAGGGGGAAAACGTCCAAGCCGGTCAGCCCTTGTTCGAAATCAACCCGGCGCCGTTCCGTGCCGAGGTGGAAACCGCGGAAGCGGCCTTGCAGAAAGCTGAGGCCGAGTTGGCTCGCGCACGTACGCACGCCGCCCGACTGGAGCCGCTTGTCAGGGCAGAGGCGATCAGCCGTCAGGTTTATGACGATGCGGTATCCAAACGTCAGACGGCGGCCGCTGACGTTGCTCAGGCGCGCGCCACGCTGTCGCGCCGCCGTCTCGACCTGGAATTCTCCACGGTGACATCCCCCATTGCAGGTCGTATCGACCAGGCATTGGTCACGGAGGGTACGCTTGTCGCCAGCAACGACAGTACGCCCATGGCCCGTGTGCAGCAGATCGATAAAGTCTATGTCGACATTCAGCGCCCGGCTTCCTCGCTCGAAACGCTGGAAGAAGCGGTAGCGGCTCATGCCTCCCTCGAAAAAGGGCTACCGGTCACTATCTTGCGTAGCAATGGCACGCCCTACGACGTAAGCGGAAGCATTCTCTTTTCAGGGATCAACGTGGATGCCAGTACCGGCGGTGTCTTGCTGCGTGTGGTCGTGGAAAACCCGCAGCGTCGTCTTCTACCCGGTATGTTCGTGCGTGCCCGTGTGCCCTCGGCAAGCTATGCCAATGCGTTGACGGTGCCACAACAGTCCGTGGTGCGCATCGGGGGTAAGCCCTACGTTTGGGTGGTTGATGCCAGCGACAAGGTGGAAATGGTTGCGGTGCAACTTGGGGAGTTGACGAATGGGCGCTATCGGGTGCGAACGGGGCTGAAAGAAGAGCAAAAGGTCGTGGTCGAAGGTGCGGAGCGGCTGTCTGATGGCGCCCGGGTCAGCGCGCGTGACTGGCAAATGCCGGTGTCAATGAATGCCTCAGCAGCATCTTCTCACTAAGCGTCAGGAGTAGGCGAAATGCCCCGGTTTTTCATCCAGCGCCCGGTCTTCGCATGGGTGGTCGCGCTGTTCATCATTTTGCTGGGCGTGATGGCCATTCCGAAGTTGCCGGTCGCTCACTACCCTTCGGTCGCGCCTCCCTCGGTGACCATTACCGCGACGTATCCTGGTGCCACGCCGCAGACCATGAACGATGCCGTGCTCAGTTTCATCGAACGTGAACTGTCCAGTGTCAAGAATCTGCTGTACTTCGAATCGTCGGCGGACTCTTCCGGCTCGGCGTCCGTCACCGCCACATTCAAACCAGGCACCGACCCGGAGCTGGCGCAGGTGGATGTGCAGAACAAGCTCAAGGCGATCGAGCCGCGGTTACCGCAAGCGGTTCGCCAGGATGGGCTGAGCGTAGAATCCGCGTCATCCAGTTTTCTGATGATCGTGGGACTGAATTCCGATGATGGCCGCTTTGATGAGCTCGCGCTCAACGATTATATGGCACGCAATATGGTCGAGGAGTTGCGGCGTATCGACGGGGTCGGTCGTGTGCAGCTGTTCGGTGCCGAGCAGGCGATGCGGATATGGATAGACCCGGACAAGCTGATTGCCTATGGTCTGTCGGTCAACGACCTCTCCGCCGCGATCACGCAGCAGAACGCACAGATCGTGCCAGGCAGTGTCGGTGCGTCCCCGGCCTTGCCCGGCCAAAAAGTAACCACCATGTTGACGGCACAAGGGCAATTAAAGACGCCGGAAGAGTTCGCCGCCATCATTCTTCGTGCGAATGTGGACGGCTCCAAAGTGGTCTTGGGTGATGTGGCTCGGGTTGAGTTGGGGGCCCAATCCTACGGTTTTTCCAATCGTGAAAATGGTCAGCCGGCCACGGCAGCCGCGATACAACTGGCGCCCGGCGCCAATGCGGTCCGTACCGCCGAAGGTGTAAAGACGCGACTCGCCGAGTTAAGTCAAAGTTTGCCGGCGGGCATGAACAGTTCGATTCCCTTCAATACGGCCCCGTTCGTCAAGGTTTCCATCGAGAAGGTCATCCACACCCTTATCGAGGCGATGGTGCTGGTCTTCCTGGTGATGTTGTTGTTCCTGCAGAAGATTCGTTACACGCTGATCCCCGCGCTGGTCGCGCCGATTGCGTTGTTGGGAACGTTCACGGTGATGCTGCTGGCAGGTTTCTCAATCAACGTCCTGACGATGTTCGGCATGGTGTTGGCGATTGGCATCATCGTCGATGACGCGATCGTGGTGGTCGAGAACGTCGAGCGCATCATGGCCAAGGAAGGGTTGTCGCCAAAGGACGCCACCATCAAGGCGATGCAGGAAATTACTGGCGCGGTGGTGGGCATCACGCTGGTACTGACGGTGGTGTTTATTCCCATGGCCTTTTCGAGTGGCTCGGTGGGCGTGATCTACAAGCAATTCGCGCTGGCGATGGTGGTCTCGATTCTGTTCTCGGCGTTCCTGGCCCTGACGTTGACGCCGGCACTGTGCGCGAGCCTTCTCAAACCCATTGAACCGGGTCACCACGACAAAGGCGGTTTTTTCGGCTGGTTCAACCAGGCTCTTAGCCGTATGACCGGCCGTTACGAATCGCGTGTGGGGCGGCTAGTCGCCCGCAGCGGTGGGGTCATGCTGGTGTTTGTGGTCATTGCCGGCGTGCTGCTGCTCGCCTTCCGTCAACTGCCTTCGTCATTCCTACCGGAAGAAGACCAGGGCTATTTCATGGCGAGCATTCAGTTACCCGCCAATGCCACAAGCGAGCGGACCTTGGACGTGGTCAAGGCGTATGAGTCGTACGTGATGTCGCGTCCCGCAGTGGACGGGAATATGTCGATTCTGGGCTTCGGATTCTCGGGGTCCGGTTCGAATGCCGCGTTGACGTTCACCACCCTGAAGGACTGGGGGCAGCGCGACGGCGCCACGGCGGCGAACGAAGCGGAATGGGTGCAGGACGCCATGAGTGAACTGAGCGAAGGAACGGTGATGAGCATGTTGCCGCCGGCCATCGATGAGCTGGGTACCAAATCCGGGTTTACCATGTTCTTGCAGGACCGGCGCAACCAGGGGCCGGCGGCCCTCAAAGCTGCCGAGACGAAGCTGGTTGAACTGGCGGCGCGCAGCAAGGTGGTCAGCGATGTCTATTCCGACGGCCTTCCCGAGGGGGCGAGCATTCGCCTTGATATCGATCGCCAGAAAGCCGAGGCGCTCGGCGTGTCGTTCGCGAACATTAGTGAAATCCTGTCCACCGCGATGGGGTCGTCCTACGTCAATGATTTCCCCAACGAGGGCCGGATGCAGCAGGTCATCCTGCAAGCTGACGCCTCGGCACGCATGCAGGTCGACGACGTGCTCAGGCTGCAGGTGCGAAACGTAAGGGGAGGCATGGTGCCTTTGTCAGAGGTGGTCACGCCAGTGTGGGACGAAACGCCGCTGCAAATGGTGCGCTACCTGGGCTATCCCGCCTCCAGCCTTTCCGGCAGGGCGGCGCCCGGCGCCTCCACCGGTGAGGCGATGGCTGAAATGGAACGTCTGGCACGGCAACTTCCGCCCGGCTTCGCCGTGGCCTGGACCGGGCAGTCTCTTCAGGAACGGCAGTCCGCTGCTCAGGCACCGGTGCTGGTTGCCCTGTCAATCCTGGCGGTATTTCTGGTGTTGGCCGCTCTTTATGAAAGCTGGGCCATTCCTCTTTCGGTCATCCTGGTTGTGCCGCTGGGCTTGCTGGGGGCAGTGGTTGCCATGTTGCTGCGAGACCTGCCCAACGATGTCTTTTTCAAAGTCGGGATGGTCACCGTGATCGGCTTATCCGCCAAGAACGCGATCCTGATCGTGGAGTTCGCAAAACAACTGCGTGAACAAGGTAGTGGGTTGATGGAGGCCGCGGTGGAGGCCGCCAGACTGCGCCTGCGCCCGATCCTCATGACCTCCCTCGCGTTCGGTCTGGGGGTGGTGCCGTTGATGGTGGCGTTTGGCGCCAGCGCCAAGACCCAACATGCGATAGGTACGGGCGTGTTCGGCGGCATGGTCAGCGGGACGCTGCTGGTCATCCTCTTTGTTCCAGTGTTCTTCGTGTTCGTGATGGGTCTTCAGGAACGTTTTAATGGCTGGCGTTCTTCCCGTCGCACCGGGTCATTACAACCCCAAGATGACAAGGAGCATTAATGCCATGCGGCGATTGATTCTGCCCATCGTGCTTGCGCTGTCGGGGTGCTCACTGACACCGGAGCTGGTTGAGCCGGCGCCGCCCGTGCCGGACACCTTTCCGGTGACACCCTCTGAAACCACCTCCGTGCAGGCGAGCGCTATCGGATGGCGAACCCTGTTCCGAGATCCGCGCTTGCAGCGCCTGATTGAGACGGCATTGGACAACAACCGGGACCTGCGCCTGGCGACGCTGAACGTCGAGGCCGTACAGGCCCAGTACCGTATTCAGCGCGCCGCCGTTTTGCCCGGTATCGAGGCCACCGGCGGCGGTACGCGCCAGCGTATCGCTGCCAATGAAGACACGACGCCGACTCAGTCGTCCATGGTGACTGAGCAGGTCGGCGTTAATGTCGGCCTGAGCGCCTACGAGGTCGATCTGTTCGGCAGGGTGCGGGCCCTGTCGCAAGCTGCCCTGGCGCGCTATCTGGCCAGCGAGGAGGGGCGTCGCGCGGCTCGGATTTCGCTGGTGGCGGCCGTCGCCGACGCCTATCTCGCTGAACGACTGGCCCTGGAACAGCGTGACCTGGCCGAACGGACTCTGGCGGATTGGCGGCAATCGCTGGAATTGGCGCGCTTGCTCAGGCAGGCCCAACAAAGCGGTGAGCTGGAGGTGGTACAGGCGGAAGGCCAGGTGGCTACGGCGGAGGCGGATCTGGAAGCCCGGAATCGCGCGGTGATGCAGGCTCGAAACGCACTTAGATTACTGCTTGGCACGGAACCGGCGCCCGATTTGCCTGAAGCCATGCCGCTGGAGCGCCAGCCGGTTGTGACGCAACTGCCCGCGGGACTGCCATCGGATCTGCTGGTTCGCCGACCCGATATCCGCCAGGCGGAGCGCCTGATGGTCGCAGCCAATGCCGACATCGGCGCGGCCCGCGCGGCGTTCTTCCCCCGCATATCGCTGACCGCGTCGCTCGGCTATGCCAGTCCGGCCATGAGTGGCCTGTTCGACAGCCCGCATCGTGTTTGGAGTTTCTCACCGAAAATCACCCAACCGTTATTCCAGAACGGGCGGTTGCGTGCCGAGTTGCGACTGTCCAAGGTGCGCAAATCGAGCGCGGTTGTCGAGTATGAACGTGCCATCCAGATCGCATTCCGGGAAGTGGCCGACGGGTTGGCTGGACGAGAGACCTATGCCCGTCAAATCGAGGCACAGGCGCGATTCGTCGAAAGCGCCGAGCGCCGCGCGGAACTGTCGAACCTGCGTTACCGGTCAGGTGTCGAAAATCGGCTCGAATTGCTGGATGCCCAGCGCCAACTGTACGCGGCACGGCGGACACTGCTGGACTTGCGCCGCAATGAATTCAGCAATGCGGTGGCGTTGTATAAGGCACTTGGCGGCGGCCTGAGCGATGAGCAGAGTGCGGCGTCAGCAGTGTCAGATCGTAGGCTTCGATAGAAGCCTACGCCTTGATCATTAACGAGTTATCCGTCTGATGTTTTCTGCTATCCCTCGACGTTGGCTGGTCCTGCTTGCCGTGATGCTGGCGTTCCTGCCGGTTGCTGATGGCGGAGTAGGACCAGATGGTGGACATCAACCTGCGCGGCTTATGTTGTAATGATATCGATTATTATTTACGATTGCCTATTATTATTCGGCGGCACACGCTGGGGGCGGCATCATGTCTGGGGCGACGCGGGGTTCCCTGTCGGTAGAAGCGTTGTACAGCGATCACCACGGCTGGCTGCAGTGCTGGCTGGGGCGTCGCTTGGGCGACGTGATGGACGCGGAAGATCTGGCGCAGGACACCTTTGTCCGCGTCATTCGCACCTCCCAGGACCTGAGTGCCCTGGAACAGCCGCGCCGGTTTCTGGTCACCGTGGCCCGCGGCCTCACCATTGATCTGTTCCGCCGCCGCACCCTGGAACGGCAATACCTGGAAGCCCTGGCCAGCCTGCCTGAGCCTCAATGGCCTTCCGAGGAGGAGCGCGCTCTGGTGCTGCAAACCCTGCTGGAACTGGATGCCATGCTGGCGGGGCTGGGCAGGCGGGTGCACCAGGCCTTTATCTATTCCCAACTGGAAGGGCTCACCTACCAGCAGATTGCCGACCAGTTGGGTGTGTCCCTGCGCACCATCAAAAGCGACATGGCCAGGGCCATGGAGCACTGCTGCCTGTATCGGCTGCAGCATGACCTGCCATGACCGAGCGCGCCGCCCTCAGTGAGGAACTGAAAAACGCCATCCGCGACGCCGCCCGCTGGTATGCCGTGTTGCAATCACCGGAGGTCACCCGGGCGGACCAGCGCGCCTGGCAACACTGGCTCACCCGGGCCCCCAGCCATCGGCTCGCTTGGCGGGAAGTGGAGCGCGTGCAGGCCAGCATGACACGGGTGCCTGGCGCGGTGGCGGCTCCTGTACTGCGTGACGCGGCGCTCTCTCGCCGCGAGTTGCTCAACCGGCTGGGTATGATCGCCGTGGCCGCCCCGCTGGGCCTGCTTGCCTGGCGGCTGGCTCCCTGGCAGCAATGGCAGGCTCAGTACACCACCGCCACCGGCGAACAGCGGCCGTTGGTGCTGGCGGACGGCAGCCAGCTGATGCTCAACACCGCTACCCGCGTCGATGTGGACTTCAGTGCGAACCACAGGCGGATCAGTCTGCATCGGGGTGAAATCCTGGTGCAAACCGCGCCGGACCCGAACAGCCCCGTTCGCCCCTTCCTGGTGGACTGCCCCCAAGGCCGGGTGCAGGCACTGGGCACCCGCTTTCTGGTCCGCCGCGAAGGGGATGAAACACGCGTCACGGTGCTGGAAAAAGCCGTGCGTGTACGCCCCTCGGGCGGTGACAGCAGCCGCGATATTCATCAGGGCGAGCAGCTTTGCTTCACGCGCGACCAGTTGGGCCAGACCCTCCCGGCCCGGGCCAACGCCGGGAGTTGGGTCACCGGCAACCTGATGGTCGTCGACATGCCACTGCGCGAGCTGCTCCATGAGCTCGGCCGCTACCGCCAGGGCCACCTGTCCTGCGGCGATGCCATCGCCGACCTGAAAATTTCGGGCTCCTTCCCCCTGAGCGACACCGACCGTGCCCTCAACGTCATCAGCCAGACCTTCCCGGTACGCCAGTTCCGCCTTACCGCCTATTGGGTGACGCTAGTCCCCGGGTGAGCCGATGTCGGGACGGCTTTTGCCCCTTTTCGCTTCCTTATTCGGCCCATTGTTAACAGCCTTCCACAACAAGGAGCGACAATGTCTTACACCTCTTCTCTGAAGGGTGCCCGCAAGCTACAGGGGCTGGCTCTTTGCCTGGCCATCGGTGTCATGCTTCTCCCCCTATCCTCCCACGCCGATAGCAACGCCCAGGCCAGCACCCGGGCGGGGCAAAGCTATCGCGTCCCCGCGGGCCCCCTGAGCCAGGTGCTCAACCAGTTCGCCGCGCAGGCCGGAATCGCTCTGTCTTTCGATGCCGGCCAGATCGGCGACCTGGCATCCCCCGGCCTGAACGGCCACTACACCGTTAAGCAGGGCTTCGACCAGTTGCTCTCCGGCACGGGCCAGACCGCCCAGCGCCAGAGCAATGGGGACTATGTGATCAAGGCCCTAGCGCAGAACACTCTGGAGGCCGTCACCGTCACCGGTGGCACCGGCTCGTCGGCCCGCGCCGTCTCCACGGAGCGAACCCGCGCCTACACCCCGGAAGAAATCAGCTCCACCACCAAACTGCGTCTAAGCCCCCGTGAAACGCCCCAGATCGTCAACGTGATTACCCATCAAATGGCCGAGGACTTCGGTGCTCAGGACATGGAAGACATTCTTAATATGGCGCCTGGTGTCAGCGTCGGCCACACCGATGACGACCGCAGAAGTTATACCGCCCGCGGCTATGCGATGGCGGTTCAATACGACGGCCTGCCGTCCAACTCCGGCATTGATGGGGGCGTGGTCGCCGGGCCGGACAGCGCGCTGCTCGACAGCACGGAAGTCCTGCTCGGGGCGGCGGGTTTGATGAACGGCGCCGGACAGCCCGGTGGCGTCATCAACATGAACTACAAAAGACCGACTCGCCAGTATCAGGCCTCCGCGGAACTGACGGCAGGCCGCTGGGATTTGCGCCGGATGGTGGTGGATGTATCTGGAGGTCTGACCGATTCGAACCGACTGCGCGCCCGGGTGGTGGCCGTGGATCAGGACGAAGAATCGTTTCGGGATTTCGAGAAGGAAAAGAGAAAGGTTTTCTACGCGGTCTTGGAGGGGGATCTGACTGACCGCACCGTCTTGAGCCTGAGCATCCAGAAACAGGATATTTACGACAATGTCACCGACCGCAGCGGGCTCCCCGCCGACAACGACGGCAATGACATGGACTGGAGCCGGTCCACTTTTCTGGCGCCCTCCTGGAACCGCTGGGACAAGTATGCGACCACATACCGCGCACGGGTGGAACAACAGCTGCCCTCCGACTGGCAACTGATCGTGCAAGCCTCCACCATGAAGAGCGAGGCGGACTGGTTGTTCGGCACCCTGTCCAGTTTCGACTCTGACACCGGCGACGCCACCTTCAACCGCTGGGGCCAGCACAACAAGGAAACCAGTGACGATGCGGAACTGTACCTGAGAGGCCCACTGGAACTGTTTGGCCGAAGCCACGAACTGGTGTTCGGGGGGAATTGGACGGAACGGCTCTGGAACGGCAAGACCGGTGACGGCACCGACTACAACACCAACCTGTACACCTTTGATCCGGACAGCAGCGTGCCCACCCCGGAGATCACCCTGGACTCCCCGCTCAACGACCAGATCACCCGCCAGTATGGTGGCTACGCCGCCGGGCAATTCACCCTGACCGACCGGCTCAAAGCCATCATCGGCAGCCGCCTGAGCTGGTACCACTACTCCTATTCCGGCACCGAGCGTGATGAAAACAACGTTGTCACGCCCTATATGGCGCTGACCTATGAACTCAACAGCTGGGCCTCCGCCTATGCCAGCTATACCGATATCTTCAACCCGCAATCCGCCAAAGACACCAGCGGCAATACACTTGAACCCGAAGTCGGCGTCAGCTATGAGATCGGCCTCAAAGGCGAGTTTTACGATGGCCTGCTCAACGCCTCTCTAACCGCATTCAGAGTCCGCAAGGACAACGAAGCGCTGATCATTTCCAGCATTCCCTTCGACGCCAACAATGCCTGTGGGGGCTGGTGCTACCAAGCCAATGGAAAAACCACCACCAATGGCTTCGATATGGAGCTCTCCGGCAGGATCACGGAAAGCATTCAGGTCATGGGCGGCTTCACCCAATACCGCAAAGACGACAACGACGAGACCGTGCGCATCACCAAACTGTCAGGCAGCTACACCCCGCCAAGTCAGAAATGGAGTACCGGCATAAGTATTGACAACAGCACCAAAAGTTACGGGCAGTGGGGCATGTCACAGGACGCCCGCACCCTGGTGGGCGCCTTTGGCCGCTATCGGATCAATCGGCAGTTGGAGGTGGCACTGAACCTGCACAACCTGCTGGATGAAAAGTACTACGCCAACGCCATCGACTCCGGGTACGGCCGGCAATATTGGGGCGAACCGCGCTCCTGGACGGCTTCCCTGCGCGGCAAATGGTAACGGGGCCGTAAAGCCAATCCTTACGGCACCGGCGGGCGGCTCCATCCGGCGGGGGAGCGTCGGTGGCTTTTTGGGTTTGGGAGAGAGAATTGGTCAAGAGATCAGGAGGACGCCTGCTAGTTGAGTTTGTAAGTGGCTGACTTTTCTGGTTTATTTTGATCAATGTAAATGGGGCAGGTTGATTTGTTTTTAACCAAGCGGACTGATTTAAAATCTATCTGACCCTTTTGGTTCATTGCCTCCCGTTCTCCGCCTAGCCCCTAAACCTGCGCGTAGCCCCCGTCAACGAACACCTCGCTCCCTGTCATAAAGCTGCTGTCGTCGGACGCCAGGAACGCCACCGCGCCTGCGGTTTCCTTGGGATCGCCCAGACGCTCAAGCGGTACGGTCTGTTTCATCTCGCTCAGGGCTTCGGATGGGAGCAGTTCCATCAGCTTGTCTGTTTTGGTCGGGCCAGGAGACATGACGTTCACGCGAATGCCGGTGCCCCTGAGATCATGGGCCCAACTGCGCACCAGGTTTCGGACGGCCGCCTTGGAGGCGCTGTAGATGCTCATGGCAGGGGTGCCCATGCTGCCGACCGTGGACCCGGTGAGGATGATGGAGCCGCCGTTCTTCATCAGGGGCAGGGCTTTCTGGACAGTGAAGAGGGTGCCTTTGACGTTGATGTCGAAGATGTAGTCGTAGTGCTCCTCGGTGATCTGTCCCAGGCTGGCGAATTCGCCGACGCCCGCGTTGGCCACCAGGACGTCCAGGTGCCCTTTTTCTTTCTGGATCGTTTCAAAGACGCGGTCGAGATCCTCCGGCTTCGTCACATCCGCCTGGACGGCCCGGGCGTTGGGTCCCAGTGCCTGAGCCGCGTTGTCGAGGACGTCCTGGCGCCGCCCGGTAATGAAGACGAAGGCGCCTTCGTCGATAAGGCGTTGGGCCGAGGCCAGGCCGATGCCGCTGGCTCCGCCTGTGATCAATGCGATTTTACCGTGTAGCCGGCTCATGGTTGGGTCTCCGTGTGTGTTGACTCGATTCGCGTTCACGATATATAAGCCACTTACAAATGTTCAAGTATGCACCTTTTGGTAAGTACCCGTTATGGCGAACGAAAACTCAGAAAACCCACGTTTCATTTGCGGCCTGGACGCTACGCTGCACGTGATCTCCGGGAAGTGGAAGCCTTTGATTTTGTTCTTTTTAAACAGGGGCCCGACGCGTTATGGCGAGCTCAAGCGAAGCGTCCGGGGCGTGAGCGACAAAATGTTGATCCAGCAGTTGAAGGAGCTCGAGTCCGACGGCATCGTCCGGAGAACCGACTATGGGGAGATACCGCTGCGCGTCGACTACTCGCTGACGCCCTTCGGGACGAGTCTGGTGCGAGCCATGGAGCCGCTTTGCAGCTGGGGCGAAGAGCACGAAGAGGACATTGCCGCGGCGATGGACCGCCGGAAAACCAGCCGGTAGGAAGCGAAGCCGGATGGCGGTTGGTGTAAAGTATCAGGGAGTCGGCATTCGGTATCGGGTGCCAAAACAACGGGTGAACGGGCCCATAACCAGGCGGTCGACCGGACACCATATCCCTTACGGGCTATGGTTCCCTACGCTCCGCTTCGGTGCCGGTTACCGCTAGCGTTATGCAATCAAGGAGGACAAGCCGCATGGTCACCGACCGTGAAACTGAACTGGCTGAGCGACTAATCAAGCTACATGACGGAAGGAGCTATCGGGAACTCCAAGAAATGTCGGCACCGCCTAAAGACCCGAATGATGATGGAAAGATCACTGAGGACATGTATCTGGATATGTGTCGGGATATAGAGAGTGAAATGGGTGCGTTGGAAAGCATTGAGTCTATAGACTGCCTACCGAGAAATGACTCTAAGTTAACGTTGTGGAAGGCAAAATACAGCAAAAGCGATTTCAAAGTGTTTTGGGCGATTGGATTTGACTCGGAGACATTAAAAGTTCAAGACGTTTTGGTCCAATGGTAGATGCATAACAAGGCCAGTCAAGGCGACGTCTACTACATTGCGGCTTCGCCTTCATTCCATAGCCGCGCGCGCAATGCGATCAGTATAGAAGTCTCTTGAGACCTGGTTTCAGAACCGGTGCTGTACCTTGCGCGCCGCGTTGTGCACCCGGCTCAGGGTGCCTCAACCAGAAAAACCCCTTTCCCCGGTGACGGCACTCCGTTTGGCGTATTGAAGGCGTCTGGTAGTGCGTCGAGCGGCCGGCTGTCGCTGATGATGTTCGGGGTGTCCGGATCGGCGAAAACCCGCGCCAGATACGCCAGTTGTTCGGCGTTTTCCTGGAACAGCACCCAGCGATATCGGATGCCCGCTCGGCGTGCCGCGAGGCGTTTTTTAGCATAGATCCCGCCGCTGGCGGCGAGGCCGCGCAGCACGCCCTTCTCGGTGGCCAGGCTAAGCACCGGGTTGGTGGTGTTCACGTAGGCGCGGCCGGGGGTGTCGCGGCGGCGCAGCCCGTCCAGCAGTGGGTCTTGCCGGTGATTGTCGCCGGGGGCCGCGAAGTTGAGAATGACGTCCGCGTCGATGGAGGCCATGGCCGCCGGCTCTCGATAGGCCACGGCCTGGTCGGCGCCCAGGCGCCGCACCCAGTCGTGGTTGCGCTGGGAGGCCACGGCGGTGATGGTCGCGCCCCAGCGCCGGGCCAGCACCAGGGCGATGGAGCCCACGCCGCCGCTGGCGCCGTTGATGCACAGGTGTTTGCCTTGGGCGTTGTCGGTGGAGAGGCCGGCCGTAGCCAGCGCCTGCAGGGCCGTGAGGCCGGCGTAGCCCAGGCCGGCGGCGGTGGCGTCGCTGAGGCCGTCGTCAATCGGCGCCACGCAGCCCCGTGGCAGGTTGAAGATTTCGGCGTAGGTGCCGCCGGTGCGCGGCGAGGCCGCCACCAGCACGCGCTGCCCGGGCCGCAGGTCGGTGACGCCCTTGCCCACGTCGACCACCCGGGCCACCGCGTCCCGCCCCGGGATCAGGGGCACCTGCCGCTTGGTGTTGAGCAGCGGGGCGCCGTAGCCCTTGGCCACCAGCGGGTCGATGGGGTTGATGGAGGTGCCGATCAGTTCCAGCTGAACCTTATTGTCGGCCGGGGCGGGCGGCGCCGGGATATCCGTCTCGCGCAGCGTGCCGGTGTTCTGATCGACGATGATGAAAGCCTTCATTCTTTTCTCCTTTGCCGGCCCGGTCAAACCCCGTCCTTAATCGTATGCCGTTGCCTGCCCAGGTCGAGCTTTTGATCACGGCTGGCAATGGTGGATTCCACCACGTCCCCGGCCTGAAGGTACTGCTGGCGGCGCTTTTGAGATTTTATAAAAAGCTGCCATTTTTTTGATTCGGGCAGCAGGCCCGCCACTTTCGTCAGCGCCGCGCTGGGCAGGCCCAGGGCACAGCCGGCGGGCGTACCGGTCATCAACACGTCGCCCGGCGCGAAATCGTGAATCAGGGAATACTCGCTGAGGGTCTCGGCGGGCTTGAACACCAGGTTGGCGGTGCTGTCCTGCTGCCGGGTTTCGCCGTTCACCGTCAGTTGCAGTTGCATGTCGTCCAGGTAGTGAATCTCGCTTTTTTCCAGCAGGCATAGCACCGGGCCCAGCGGGCAAAAAGTGCGGTAGCTCTTGCCCTTGTGGAACTGCATCTGGGGAATCTGCACGTCCCGGGCGGAGACGTCGTTGCCAATGCAGAAACCCGCCACGAATTCATGCAGGTTGTCGGCGGTGACGTCCACCGGCCCGTCCGTTTGCTTGCCGAGCACCAGGGTCAGCTCGATCTCGTAATCCAGCAGCTGCACGTGGGCGGGCTTGATGATCTCCCCGCCAGGGGCGGTGATCGACGCCGGGGATTTGGTGAAGAACATGTTGAAGCTTTTGTCGTCCGGGTTCATGCCGGAGTCGATCATGTGCTGGCGGTAGTTGGCGCCCTGGCACAGCACCTTGGCCTCGCTGGTGATCGGTGACAGCAGGGTGGCGCTCTCCAGCACCAGCTCGGCGCCGTCGCCGACCGCCGCCCGGATCGCCTCATGGCCCTGTTCAATCAGCGCGGCGGTGGTGGTGCAGGGCAGATCCAGCGGCGTGATAGTCGTGCCTTCCAGCAGGCCCCAGCGGGGCTGGTCCTGGTGATCGAAGCGAACGATGTGAAGCGCCATAGTCTTGTCTCCAGTCAGCCAAACAATTTGGCGAGGGTGATCAGTTTTTTTACCGACAGGTCCGGGCTGCGGCGCAGATTGCGCGCCAGCGCCCGCAGTGCCGCCGGGGTGAGTTTGGGTTTGGTGAAGCTGGCCGGCATCGGCTGGCCCCACTGGGCCATGCCTTCCCGGGTCACCGGATGCACGCCCATGGGCCGCTCGGCGGTGAACACGTCGCCATCGCAATAGTGCTCATGCTTGGCCGCCCAGGGGTCTTCCCAGTAATCGAAGATCTGGCTGCCGAGAACGTGCCGGCCGATGCCCCAGGCGTGTTTCCAGCCGCGCTCCTTGAGCAGACGCTGGCCCATGCCCACCGCGTCGGTGTCGATCACCTCGTAGGCGCTGTGGCTGTACAGCGGCATAAAGCCCTGAGCCATGGCAAGGGTGTGATGGTCCGCCGGCGTGTCGCCCAGATCCAGGCGCAGAAAGACCACCGCCGGCGAACCGTCCGGCAGCACCTGCACATCGCTGGGAATCAGCCCGAAATGCTGGCTGTACCAACCACAGGTGGCCTGAAAGTCCGCCACCTCCAGCACCACATGGCCGAGACGCATCACCTCCGGCGGGGCGACCGGCGGGCGCTGGGTGCCGTTCACCCGGGGCTGGTGTTCGGGGAAGTTGATCGGTAGCGCATCGCGGTGGGGCAGGGGCGCCGCCGGCGTTTGCCCGTGGATCGCTTCCACGGTGAAGCCGGACGGGTCGGTCAGGCGCACCCGTTCGCCGCCGCCGGGGTAGTCCGCCGGCTCGATCGCTGATGCGTCCGGCAGCCGGCTCAGTCGCTCCAATTCCTGGCGCGTACGCACCTCGAAACCGATCCCGACAAAGCCCGCCTCGTCCCCCTTGGCCACGCGGTAGCAGAACGGCTCGGGGGCGGTGCCACGCAGGTAGAGCGCTTCTGGTGAGCGCGACACCGTGTGCAGGCCAAAGTCGTTCAGAAAGCGCTCGGCCGTCTCAAGATCGGGCCGCTCGAACAGCAGGTAGGCCAGCTTGCGCGCCTTCACCGTCGGCGTTGGATGCCGCGCCGGTTGGGGCGTGGTCAGTTCGGCCATGGCGTTTACCTCGTCCAGGTTTGTTTCGGCGTGGGCGTGCGCTTGGCGCGCAACTTCTGGCGCGCGGCCGCCACCGCATTGTGCCAGCCCGAGCTCAGCAGCTTGCCGACGTCGGCCCGTTCCGCCTGCAACCGGGCCGCGCGCTCCCGCGGCTCTTGCTCCGGCAGGATGCGCGGGAAGGCGGCGCCACGCAGCGGCCCGCCCGCTACCGACTCGTGCTTGTAATGAATCGGCATCCGTTTGCTCGACGGCGCATAAACCACGTCATCGCCGGTCCAGCGCAGCGCCAGCGCGCGCCGGCGGCGGGTGCGTGACGCGTTGCCGTAGGAGCCGTGCAGCGTCAGCGGGTGGAAAGCCAGAATGTCCCCCGGCTCCATGTCCCAATCGACCAGATCGTACTGGTCCGGGTTGGCGTTGATGTCGGGAATGTCTTCCATGTCCTCGTCGATGAGGCTGGCCACATAGTCCGGTGAAATGGCTTTAAAGCGCTGCGGCCAGCGGTGCGAGCCGCGCACGTAGAGCAAGCCGCTGTTGTCCCGGTTCACCGGGTCGCAGGGAATCCAGAACGAACAAATCTGCTCGCCGCGGATCGGCCAGAAGCTGAGGTCCTGATGCCAGGGCGTGGGTGCGTCGGTGCCCGGCTCCTTGACGAACATCTGGTCGTAGAAAAAGCGCACTTCCTCGGCGCCCATCAGCTGCTGGGCCAGGTGCGCGCAGGGGCTGTAATAGATCAGGTCGCGGAGGATGTCGATGCGCTTCCACAGAAAGATGTCCATCTGATAGCCCTCGACCTTGCGCGACATAAACCGGCCCAGCAGCGAGCTTTCCTGGCGGGCCTGTTCGATGCCGGCCTCCACCATGGCCATCCAGTTCGGCGCCAGAACCTGCTTCAGCATGACGACGCCGTCGTCCTGAAACGCGCGGATCTCCTCCGCCGTCAGGTCGCGTTGGGGCTGGGCTGCAAAGGTCATGGCGCACCTCGTTCGTTGTTGTCATTGATGGCCGGCGGTTTGCTAGCTCTAATAATTGAGATTAGATTCAATATTGAAATAAATGTCAATAAAAGATACAAAGACCGCTTTCCAGGGTGGGATCACCGGCCGAACGGCCGGCCCCCGTCTTTTTTGCAATGGGTGAGACGGCGATGACGAATAAAAAGGCTCTGCCACGGACCACGGACGTGCTGGTGATCGGCTATGGCCCGGTGGGCGCCGCGCTCTGCGCGCTGCTGGGCCGCTACGGCGTGACCACCCTGGTGGTGGACAAGGTGGCCGAGGTGATGCTGGCGCCCCGCGCCATCGCCCTGGACAACGAGGCCCTGCGTATCCTGCAAATGGCCGGGCTGGGCGAAGACGCCTTCGAGCGCATCGCCATCCCGGAAGTGAAAATGCACTGCCCCTACCTGGGCCAGTTCGGCCGCGCCAACACTTCCGGCACCATCGATGACCACCCCAAGCTGGTGACCTTCTACCAGCCGGACCTGGAGCGCGCCCTGCGGCGGCAGGTGGCCGCTTATCCCGACGTGACCTTCCGCGACGGCTATGAGCTGGTCGACCTCGACCAGTCCGACACCGGAGTCACGGCCCACCTCAAGGACCGCGACGGTCGCCGGTACGAGATCACCGCCCGCTACCTGGTGGGCGCGGACGGCGCCAGCTCCACCGTGCGCGGCCTGATCGGCCAGGACTTCCAGGGCGAGACCTACCCGGAGGACTGGCTGATCGTCGACGCCAAGGCCCGCGAAGGCAAAGCCATCGACCACGTGGAATTCCTTTGCGACACCCGGCGTCCCACCCCGCACATGCCCGCCCCCGGCGGCCGGGAACGCTGGGAGTTCATGCTCCAACCCGGCGAAACCCATGAGGACATGGAGCGCCCGGAAAAAGTCGCCGAACTGCTGGCCCCCTGGGTCACCCCGGAAGACCTGGTGATCGAACGCAAGGCGGTGTACCGCTTCCACGCCCGCTGCTGCGCCACCTTCCAACAGGGGCGGGTGTTTCTCGCCGGCGACGCCGCCCACATCACGCCGCCCTTCGTCGGCCAGGGCCTGGTGGCCGGCCTGCGGGACGTGGCCAACCTGGGCTGGAAACTGGCCTGGGTGGTCAAAGGCCAGGCCGCCCCGGTCCTGCTCGACAGCTACGATCGGGAACGCCGCCCCCACGCCAAGAAGATGATCGGGCTGGCCAAGCTCATGGGCAGCCTGGTCATGCCCCGCAGCCGCTTCAAGGCGATCACGGTGCACGGCGCCATGCGCCTGGGCCGCCTGGTGCCGCTACTGCGCCGTCAGATCGAGGAACTGGAAATCAAACCACCCAACCGATTCCGCAAAGGCTTTCTGATCAAGGGCCGTGGCCGCAAAGGCGTCACCCGCGGCGCCCTGCTTGCCCAGGGCCTGGTCCGCCACGACGGCCACATCCGCCCCAGCGACGACGTGCTCGGCGACCACCTCACCCTGATCGGCTTCGGCGTCGATCCCCGCGAATGTCTCGATGACGCCTCGCAAGCCCGCTGGCAAGCTCATGGCGGCGCCTTCCTGCGGGTGGGCCTGCGCGGCCAGCACCCGGGCGCCGGCACCGCCTTCGCCGAGGATCTCTCGGACTGCCTGGCCAACGGCCCCTCCCGGGGCACCCTGGTGGTGTGCCGCCCGGACCGCGTCATCCTTCACGACGGCCCGGCCCGCAACGCGGAACGCATCGTCGAGGACTGCCTTAAGGCGCTCACGGCTGCCTAAAGGCGCTTATGATGAAGGACTCTCAATATTGAGCTTTTCCCAGTATCATGACGCCACCCAAGCCCACGGTTGGAACGGTCTCATGGCAAAAAAAGCGACGCCCGGCCCGCGCAAAGCCCCGGCCAGCAGCCTGACTCGGGGCCACAAAAAGAAAGCCCGCACCCGGCAGCAGCTGGTGGACGCCGCCCTGCGCATCTACGCCCGCGCCGGCGTCGGCGACCTCGCCCTCAACACCCTGGCCGAAGAAGCCGGCGTCTCCAACGGCACCGTCTACAACTACTTTCGCTCCCGCGAGCAGGTGCTCGAAGCCGTCGGCCTGGAGCTGGCCGTCCAGCTCTCGGAACAGATCCTCACCGTCAGCGAAGCCGTCGACAGCGGCGCCGAACGCCTCAGCATCGCCGTGCGCACCTTCATGAACAAAGCCCGCACCGACCCGGACTGGACCCGCGCCCTGATCACCGTGGTCCGCTACGCCGAAGGCATGCGCTCCACCCTCGCCACCTACCTCCGCGCCGACCTGCAAGCCGGCCGCCGCCAAGGCGACTTCCACTACGCCCACGAAGAAATGGCCATGAGCATGGTCATCTCCGCGACCCTGGGCGCCATGAACCTGCTGGTGGAAGACGGCGAGGTGGAACACGCCGACCGTATTGCGGCGGAGATGGTGCTGCAGGCGCTGGGGGTGCCGCCGGAGAAGGCTAAGGGGATTGCTGGGTTGCCGTTGCCGGGGGAGGGTGGCTAGACGGCTTTCCCGTGGCGTGGGGGCTGACCTATGATTTATCTGATTTGGCTAATTAGTAAGGGCTTACTTAAAAGACCGTCGGAGCTTGGGCGTTGGCGGCTTTTTGTTTTTGGGGGTAGAGGGTTGGCCGAGATGCCAGGGAAATGGCGGTTTGAAGCGTTTGTCAGTGGGTGGTTTTTCTGGTCTTATTTTGCGTTGGGGGAACTCAGGAAAAGAGTTATGACGCTGGCGCGTTCATTGGATATTGGCGCTGGCGTCCTAATTCCTGTTATACGGTATCGCACGAATCAGCGCTGTTTAACCCTTTACTGCCATAGGTATTTGATGGGGCTGTGGCTCAACGTTAGAAGAGACATTATTTTAAAAGTTTAAGGGAATTCAACTATGCACTACAAAACGATATCAATTGATAAATGGCGTCAATTTCGAAAGGTGCATATTGAATTGCATAAAAACTTGACACTTTTGACTGGACCGAATGGTTCCGGCAAAAGTACCTTATTGTCTCTCCTTGAATTGAGCATGCAATCAAACTATCGAGAGCCTTTCCTCGCCACGCCTGTCAATGACCAGAAAACAGGGAAATCTGGTTACTCACTGGGTACGCTCTTTGCCCGCTTTAATCCCTTTATAAAGACTGAAGAGAGTAATGAGCAGTCTGTACAGCACGAAATCGGAGCAATAGTTTACAGTTCGGGTGCGGTAGCTAAATTACGGACAAGCAACTCGGACGCCTTGCAGTATCATGTCAACCTGTCTAATCAAAATACAGTTGTCGGCTTTAAGATTGCATCTCACCGAGCGCTACCAAGGTACCAGGCTGTTCAATCTTTACCTGTTTCGGGAATGCGGCCGAAAGAAGCGTTCGAATATTTTTCTCAAGCTCAAAGCCACTACCAACGTGGCGATCGCTACCATCGCGAGGGCAAAACAGTTCAAAATCCCGTTGCCCCAATGAAGGAAACTCTGATCGGATTTGCCGCGTTTGGAGCTGATAATGCGCACATGAAGGCTGTTCCAGAACTCATTGGTCTGTATGACGATTTTCAGAACCTCCTGAGCACTCTGCTACCTGAAGAAATAGGTTTCCAGCGGCTAGAGGTTCGCAGTCCAGAAATAGTGGTTGTCTCTAAAGCGGGCGAGTTTCCCATAGACTCTGCGTCAGGCGGACTTATGTCTCTGGTCCAAACCGCGTGGCAAATTTTTCTCTATACAAAAGGACATGGAGAAGCGGCGGTCGTACTAATCGATGAGCCTGAAAATCACCTTCACCCATCTCTGCAACGAGACTTTCTTGGGAACCTTGTAAGAGCGTTTCCTAGTGTCCAGTTTGTCGTAGCAACGCACTCCCCATTCGTTATTACTTCCGTGAGAGATTCTAAGGTATATGCGCTTCGATACTCACAATTCGACAAAAATGCGAATGAGTCTGGATCAGCCGTGACGGCCCAAGAGATCGATTTTGTCAGCAAAGCGAGAACCGCGGATAAGATTCTTGATGAGGTTCTTGGGGTATCTGTCACTATACCTGTCTGGGCTGAGCATGACCTTACTCTGATCGTAAATAGGTTTGAAAGAACTGAATTGTCAGAGGTCGCTATAAATAATCTCCGCGCAGAGCTGGAATCAGCAGGGTTGTCTGAGTTTCTTCCTGAAGCAATAGGGAGGATTGCTCGTGATTAAGCTTACCAAAGGCCCTGAGCCAGAAGTCTTGATTAACAATAAGGGGAGGTGGACGCGTGATCTTCTCGCTGCTATCGAGGAGGGAAATGCGGAGAAAATAAGGGCGGTGACGAAGCGTTATAATCATTCAGAAGTGAAGACCGCGCTAAAGGAAGAAACTCGCCAAAAATGCGCCTACTGCGAAGCAAATGTCACAGATGTGGCCCATGGTGACATCGAACACGTCGCCCCAAAATCTATAAGTAGGGATAAAACATTTGAGTGGGAAAATCTTACCTTCACCTGCCAAATCTGCAATCAAAATAAATCGAATAAAGAAGGTTTTGTAGATCCATATAAGGAAGAACCCGATGAACATATCTTCTTCGCCGGGGCATTTGCCAAGGGCAAGAGTTTAAAGGGGACTCTAACAGTAGCTGAACTGAAATTAAATAGAATTGCTCTGATCGAGAGTCGAAACCGCGAAATTGAGCGCTATGCCGACCAATTGGAAAAGGTTTTTCTAATCCCGGATGAGCGCACTAAAGAATTGCTCCTAGCGAGCATGCTGAATGAGTTAGATGGCGGCCGGCCAGAATTTATTGCGGCTTGCCGTATGGTATTAAGTCAATACAGATAGGTAGCGGATTAACGGTCCGCGGGCTGGCATGTCTGGGCGAGTTGTAGTCCGCTTAATATACTGTATAACAAGCGGCTGTTTGTCGGACGCACCTGCGCTGGGGCTCCTCCGGTGCGCCGCAAAACCAGGGCGCTAGGCATCAATCAGAGGGGGGGCGCAAATTGTCAGAAGCAAGTGCGATGACCTTCATTGTGTCGCGTGGCAATGAGGCGGGGATTGTGCTTACGCCACACCTGCACGAAGATGGCAAGTATGTCGCAAGCATGACTGACTATATTCGGGTTGAGTCAATCCGGGAGCTCAGGATCCTAGCCAAGCATGGTTTCGGCATCCGTATGATTAGTGACAGCAGCGTGAAACAGCGGGCGCCTAGCCTCATTTCACCTAGCTCTTTGTAGATCGAGCACCGCGGCCAGCTGTCGAGACCTAATACCTGTTATAGCTTAGGCGAGGTATGAAGCATTGATTGAGTTATTTGAGATCTACGGCGTTCAGCTTTCCGCACTGGGTGCGGCGATCGCTTTCATATTCGGCGTGTACAAATTTCAAGCTGAAAGGAAAGCCACCCATTTCTGGAGGGAATTCGAGGCTTATCATAAGCTTGTCAAGGAACTGGTAGAGCCGTCATCCGAGGACGGCGCCATGTATGTGGATCGTCAGGCCGCTGCAGTTTACGAGCTACGCTTTTATAGCCGTTACTATCCACACTCGCTCAGGATGCTCAAAGGTCTTAGAGAAAAGTGGGGGGCTGTTTCAGGCCGGTACCCTCGACTAATAGATGAACTGGATTTAAGTATCGAATACATCAGTGGCAGGCTATAAAAATCGGAATCAATTCGGCCCTTCGACGTCGCTTCGCTCGTTGTCGTGGGCGTTAGGCGTATAGGAGGCTGAGTGCCGGAACTAGAAGACGTCTGTGCAAACCTCAGGGAACATTCGGCGATGCTTGCGCAATCGTCGGAGAATCAATGGCCGAATACTCCTTCGCCAGTTGATGAACCGGTGCGGAGCATCCTTATCAGGGGCTCGGAAATTATTCGAGGAGCTGCCGATCTTGGCGTGTCAGAAAACCCGACCGCATTGGCAATCTTGTCTCGGCAGTTACTGGAATTGTTCATATCGCTTCACTGGGTAACATCGTCGTCAGATCGAGCGGAAAGGTACACTGAATTTTCACTAAATGAACTTGATCGACTGACGCAGATGGCCATGAAAGACGGCTTGCTCTCCGTAAAGGAAATAGCAGGCGGCGCCGACGCCACGAAGGAATTTCTGTCAGAGCGAGATAGGCCCCAAAAGGGCGTTTCGATTGAGCAACAGGCCCGTGAATCCGGGATTCTACACCTTTACCAGGTTTTCTACAGGTTCATGTCATTAGATACACACGGAAAATCCAAAACGGTAATTGATAAAGTCAAACGTTCAGAGTTAACACTAGTCCACCTTCAAGCAGTGGGCGCAATGTCACAAGTGTTTGGGCATACTGCCATATTATGGCTGCTTCATCGTCAAAGACCTACTAATGATAAAATACGTGAACTTTTGGGGCTCAATAGCAAAGCTGTCTAATAGTCGCGGGCACAGAGGCGGCTGGCTGCGCTGCCACTACAAGGCCGCGCGTGCTGCGGGTGTTACGGGGCTAACTCATGAGCTCTGAGCTTAGAAGAACGCTGGCCCTGGGTCAGGAATTGCTCAATGCAGTTAGCTTAATAAAAGCCGGTTTTGGTCAGATTCAACATATCGGTTCTGGAAATGATTTCTACCACCTGCCGCTGCTGACGTTGGCTAGTGGTTTTGAGCGGTTCATGAAAGTCACATTGTGCTTTCGCTGTCTTGAGGGAAATGGCAGCTTTCCAACCAAAGCGATTTTTCCGTCGGGGCGAAGAGGACATGACCTCAATCTCTTGCTCAAAAAAATCCGAACAGAATGCTTCTTGGTTGATTATATTAACAATGTCCCAGTAGCTCAGAGTGATTTCGAATACTTAAATTCAAAGGGCCTTCTTGCTTTCGTTTCTGTGCTTAGTGATTTTGGGCAAGCGGCGCGGTATCACAATCTGGACGTAATCGTAGGTCGCCAAGTGCAGACTAACGATCCTGACGCAGCGTGGCAACGCCTCGAAACTGAGATCCTTTTGGCTCGCAAGGATTTTATGGATGAGATAGAAAAGAATCCTGCTAGCAACCGAATTCGCATAGAAATCAACAACGAGGTTGTTTCCCGACTTGAACGGTTGGCGCGGGCTATCGCAAGGCTATACACGATAGGTGGGATCGGTAGCGAAGCCAAAAGGTACCTGGTGTACATCGGCTGTTTTCTCCACTTGACGGATGCTGGGCTTGGAACAAAAAAGTATGAACTTTCGGGCAGGGCTCCGTAGCAATCAGCCGCATAACAACCGATTTCCCGCTGCTTCGCGGCTCCAAGGGTGCGTTGACGCCAATGGGTGACGCCGTGATGGCGCCTTCGCGCCCGAAATGCGGGTGCCGATGATACTCATGCACTGGCCTACAACAGCCTGCCAGACGGAGTATTCCAGAGGCTTTCACGCCTATGCGCAACGATCAATGCTATGCGCAATCAATGCTGCGTATAGGCAGGACTAAAAGGCCGTAAGACCGGCACCGACGACGAGCGCAAAGGCTTTTGAGGGTGCCTGGACAAACACCGTGCCTGCTGCCGCCGGTTGGTAGACGGAATTGATCCGGCGCAAAAGCTCGGTATGATATTGACATGCTATTTGGGGTCCAGGAGTACCCACTATGAGCATGCACCGGAAAACCATCACCCTGACCGAACAACAAGACGGCTGGGTAAAAAGCCGGATCGAAAGCGGCCAGTTCGGCAACGACAGTGAGTATATCCGCCATCTGATCCGGCAGGACCAGCAAGCCCAGGAACGGCTTGCCACTCTCAGGCAGGCCCTGGTTGAGGGTGAAGCAAGCGGCGAGCCCAAGCCGGTCGATATGGCGGCGATCAAGGCGGCTGGCCGTAAGCGGATGAAGGCGCCGGAGTGGTGCGCACGCTGAGCCTTACACCAAAGGCGGAATCCGACCTCATCGACATCTGGGTGTATACCTGCGAAGAGTGGGGCGTGGATCAGGCCGATGACGACCTTGATCAGCTGTATGCGGGCATGAGGCCGCTGATTCTGGACCGACTACGCCCATGTTCTTCCCGGGTATCGCTGATTGCAGGTCGAGCATCGCGCGGTGTTCTATCGAGTGCTGGAAGCGAAGGTGCTAGTGGTTCGTGTGCTGCATGAGTACATGGATGCACCGGAAAGGCTTTTGGATTAAGCGAGTACGTGTTCCCCGGTGCCGCTCCGAATGGCTCTCGGCCCCATCTGTGGCGTCTCTGTGGGCCATGCAGCCGACAACAACGGCTGGACGCCGCCCTGCGCATCTACGCCCGCGCCGGCGTCGGCGACCTCGCCCTCAACACCCTCGCCGAAGAAGCCGGCGTCTCCAACGGCACCGTCTACAACTACTTCCGCTCCCGCGAAAAAGTGCTCGAAGCCGTCGGCCTGGAACTGGCCGTCCAGCTCTCCGAGCAGATCCTCACCGTCAGCGGAGCCGTGGACAGCGGCGCCGAACGCCTCAGCATCGCCGTGCGCACCTTCATGAACAAAGCCCGCACCGACCCGGACTGGACCCGCGCCCTGATCACCGTGGTCCGCTACGCCGAAGGCATGCGCTCCACCCTCGCCACCTACCTCCGCGCCGACCTCCAAGCCGGCCGCCGCCAAGGCGACTTCCACTACGCCCACGAAGAAATGGCCATGAGCATGGAGATCTCCGCCACCCTGGGCGCCATGAACCTGCTGGTGGAAGACGGCGAAGTGGAGCATGCAGACAGTATTGCCGCGGAGATGGTGCTGCAGGCGCTTGGGGGTGCCGTCGGAGAAGGCTAAGCGGATTACTGGGTTGGCGTTGCCGGAGGAGGGTGAATAGCTGGAATCGACGCAGCTTGAGGACTGACCTGGGGTTTATCTGATTTGGGGAATTAGTAAGGGCTTACTTAGAAGGCTGTTGGGGGCCTTTATGTCTTTGGGTGAGATAAGGTTGGCCTGGATGTCAGGAGGCGGGTGTCTCGAAGCGTTTGTCAGTGGAGGACTTTTGTGGTCTTATTTTGTGTAAGAGGAAATAGAAAAAAGAGATATGACACTGGGGCGTTCATTGGATATTCACGTCGGTGCCCCAATGCCTGTGATACTCGAGACGCAGAATGAAAATAATAATCAAAGATCTAAAGGAAACAAAGGGCTTATGACGGCCCTTTGATTGGCACGTTACTTACAAGTTTTAGTTTCACAGACGATGGCCAGGGCCTATTGGAGGAGCGCCCATTATCGGGACCGTGGGTTCGACCCCCACTCCTGGCCCCCAATCGATGGTATGAAATGACTAAGGCAAGGCTGGAGTGGAAGGTTAGTGGATTGCTCCCAATCCCCATTCCCGACAATTGCAAGTATTTTCAAAAGCGTTGTGACCTTGGCTATTCAAGCCGAGTCTTTGGTCGAAGCGATATTGATGTGCAGACTTTCACGTTGACGCCCACAAGCCTTTTCCATCAACTTATCGATGCTGAAAACGTACGAAGCTGCGATATACCAACAAAGTCACTTCCTTACGATATCGAAGTTCGCGGTATGCGGCTTCTGGTTTCTTTCCGAATTCGTGTATTTTTCAATCAGGTAATGGTAGTTACCGTGAGAGTGCTGCCGCAGCTAGAGGAACCATTTGAGGACCTTATAACGTTATCAGTTCTTTCCAATCATCCGTCGCTGGAGGCACTGATTCGAACCATATTCAATGCGCATTTCTGCCCGAAACCAAGTTTTATGGCAGTGCAGGGAAAGGTTTCTAAGCCGCTGATAAGGATCTATGACCGAGAGTCATCAGATCAAGAGCTTGTCGATCTTGTGTCTCGTCACCCCGGTATGAATGGGAGGGCTACCTCGGAGATGCTCGCTAAAAATAGTGAACTGAACTTCAATGACGACTTAATGCTTATAGATAAACAAGGTGTGGTACTGCGTTGCGGTTCTCTCGATAGAATAGGGCAACACAATCGGTTTCGGAGAGTCGAAGCACTATTTGAGTACGCTATGTGCCTTTCTACATTTATAGAGAGTGAGGTTAACGGGCTCACCTCGATGGAATCAACGGGTAGTTCGGAGTGGCGCGATGCGCATTTAAGATTAGTGGAGCGGGATGTTGTTCCGAAAAGCGTAAGCGCCCGACGCGCATGGCAACTGATAAGTAGTGAGTTGCAGCTAGCCAACTTGGAGGATGGCGGCGTACCCGAGGGGCTGGAACTCTATCCAGATCTGACCGCTAGCAAAAAGCATTGGTATGAGCGACCTCTGGGCCTAATTTTTATAGGTGTGTCTGTCGTAATTTTAAGTACCGTCTTAGTTTCAGTGCTGGGCCTGGGCTAGGATGTGTGAATATAACAGGAAACAGAAAAAAGAAGCTATCGCAGTCTTCCCGGCGCAGAGCGAAAGGAAAAAGATCAAGTCATAATAATAGCCCAGAGTCCGGGTTGAAGGATTTATCCGAAGCATATCTGAAGAAAGATTGGAAAGGTGGATAACATAGAGTCGGCACTGTTATATCTTCCGCCGTTTCGCCGGTCCAAACCGGCAGGTGTGTCAAGTGTCGTGAAGTTGAATGCACATGCCTACTAATATTCAGAGCCTTAAGCTGGCCATTGAAGAATGGTTGATTCGCAACCAAATCGACAAAGACACATTGTCCTATGAAATTTCTGATGTCGTGACCGTGGAGAACTTCACCTAAACGATGCTGATTTGGTTCGGTTATTCGAGGGTTGGTTGCACACTATGCTCGTGATACCGGGGGTAAAGAGTAAGCGTCCGGTAATCCCACCTTGTCAGGCGGAGGTCGGCGCCCAGTTTTGCGGCAGGAGTTCGTCGATGGCGTTGTTCTTGTGCGTCGGCAGCCGAGCCAGCACATCCTTCAGATACGCATAAGGATCGTGGCCGTTCAGCTTCGCCGACTGGATCAGGCTCATGACGGCGGCCGCACGTTGACCACTGCGCAGAGAGCCCGCGAACAGCCAGTTATTGCGCCCCAGCGCCCAGGGGCGGATCTGGTTTTCCACCCGGTTGTTGTCGATCGGCACCGCGCCATCGTCCAGGTAGCGCGTCAGCGCCGCCCAGCGTTTCAGGCTGTAGTCCAGGGCTTTGGCCGTACCCGAGCCGTCCGGGACTTTTTGCCGTCGGGAGATCATCCATTGGTGCAGGGCGTCGGCGATGGGCCGGGCTTTTTCGTTGCGCAAGCGCTGGCGGTCTTTATCCGGCAGATCCTTCGCCTCTCGCTCGATCCCGTACAGCGCACCGATGGACTCCAGCGCTTGGGCGGCCAGCTCACTCTTGTTGGCCACGTGCAGGTCGTGGAACTTGCGACGGGCGTGCGCCAGGCAACCGATCTCGGTAATGCCCTCGCCGAAGCCCGCCTTATAGCCAGCGTAGTCGTCACACACCAGCTTGCCATGCCAGTCCCCCAGGAAGGCGCGGGCGTGTGCGCCCGCCCGGCTGGGCGCGAAGTCGTAGACCGTGGCCTTCAGTTCAGAGAACGAGGTGCTGCAGTAAGCCCACACATAGGCCCGGTGGGTTTTCTTCTTGCCCGGTGCCAGCATCGCTACCGGCGTTTCATCCGCGTGCAGCACCGGCTGGGCTAGCAACTGGGCTCTGAGCGCATCCACCAGTGGCTGCAACCACACACCGCAGGTGCCCACCCACTCGGCCAGGGTGGAACGGGGGATCGCCAGACCGGCCCGGCCGAAGATGCGCTCCTGGCGGTACAGGGGCAGATGATCGGCGTACTTGGCCACCAGCACCTGGGCCAGCAGCCCAGACGTCGGGATGCCTTTGTCGATGACTTGCCTCGGCACCGGCGCCTGGATCAAGGTCTCGCATTGCTCGCAGGCCCACTTGCCCCGGATATGGCGCTCCACCGTGAACTCGCCCGGCACGTAGTCCAGCTTCTCGCTGATGTCCTCGCCGACGCGCTTGAGCGCACACCCACAGCGGCATTGCGTATCCTCGGGTTCATGGTGGATCAGGGTGCGGGGCAGTTGGGGCGGTAGCGGGGCGCGCTTGGGCTGTTGCTTGGCAGCGGCGGGGGGCGCCTGCGTTGGAAGTAACTCGGCCAGCTCCGCCTCCATGGCGGCCAGGTCGGCGTCGATCAGTTCGTCAAGCAACTGGCCCTGCACGCCCTTGAACTGCTCGCTGCGCCGGGCGAACTTGTGGCGCTTGAGCAGCGCCAGTTCGTGGGCCTGTTTCTCGATCACCGCGTCGCGGTGACGGATCGCTTTTTCTTGTTGGCTGAGGGTCCGGTCATTTTGGGCGAGGACCCGATCCTTGCTCTCCAAGTGATCGAACAACTCGGTGGCCAGGGCACGGAGTTGGTCGGGAGAGAGGGCGTTGAGGTCAGGGCGCGAGGTCATGCGGACAGTATGCCAAGCCAGCGCCCGGTGGGCGATTGGAGGTTGGGCGTATAGCCAACGGGAACGAGGTGTGGTTACAGCACCGAGATCACGGCCTCGTCGCCCAGTCGCTGCCAGGGCAGGCCCTGCACCAGGGCGGCCAGTTGTTCTTCATTCAGGCGCAACTGATCGCCGCGCCAAGCGTCACCCCAGTGGAACTTGCCCCGATGGAGCCGGCGGGCGCACAGCCAGATACCGAAGCCGTCGTGGATCAGCACTTTCATGCGGTTGCCCCGGCGGTTGGCGAACAGGTAAGCCTGATGTGGCTTCGCCGCACCGAACACCTGGATCACCCGGGCCAGGGCCTTGTCCGGTCCGGCGCGCATGTCCAGTGGCGCGGTGGCCAGCCAGATCTCGTCGATGCGGATCATCGCAGCAGCTCGCGTAACAGGGCCAGGCACTGATGGGCTTGCTCGGCGGGCCATTCCACGATGACCGGTCCGCCGGAGCGGGGCACTTCAATGCGGATGCGGTTACCCGACTCCTTGGCGCAAGACCGGTCAGGAGGGCTCGACGCCACCGGTACCGCCAAGGGCATAAACGCGGGTGACGTTATTGTCTGGCCGGCTTGCTCGGCTTCACGGATCCAGCGGCGGACCAGGTTGGCGTTGAGTTGGTTGTCCAGGGCGATCCGGGAGACGGACACGCCCGGTTCCTGACAGGCGGCCACGATGTGCGCCTTGAACTCACGGGAGAAGTGACGGCGACGTCGTGGTTGAGGTTGGGGCTGAGATACGCTTAACGGGTCCATCGATAGTGTCCACTAAGAAATAAGTGGACACTATCGTGAAGGCCGCAACCGTCGACTCAAGATGGGGTCGCCGGACGCTTACGGTAAAGAATACATTGAATCCTTCGGTTACTACTTTGAGCATAGGAAGAAATGCCATGAGCAGTCAGTGTTATACCCGGGAATTCAAGGACGAAGCAGTTTTAGAGGTGGATTTATGGTGGTTGCGTTGGAGAGAAGTGTGGCTTGCTTTGATTTTCGGGCGTAACCAATTATTAGAAAGCGACTAGTCAATCCAAACCACTATTTCTAAGCCCAATCTCCTGCCTACGTCGATAACTATTTCTTTCAAATCAGTATTCATGGCTTTTCCCGACTCAATGAGCACCGCTGCGTATGGTTCAGCCGCCTCTATGCTATGAGCGCGCTGAAACACCGAGATTACAACTGCCTTCCAGTCCCGGCTATTCCCCCAGCAAATGATCTTTCCGTCGCTCAATAGACGACCATGAGGCTTATCGAACTCCGCTTTAACTTTGGCATCATTTATATCTAGGCCTGCGGAGAAAAATACTTTGTTCGAACTGCTACCTAGATGCATCTTTAAATAAGGCTTTAGCAGCGAATCCTTGATATACACTCTAACTTTTCGGGGGTCCATAAAATAAGCTAGGACGCCGCCGATATCAATATCCTTGGACCAGTTCTCGTACCAGATCGCACGGTCGAGATCGGATAGGCGGGCCCAATCCAGCTCGTCTGCCTTGTTCCATATCTTTTTTTGAACCTTCTCTCGGATTTCCTTGGGAACGGCGGCACTCATTGAACTGCTCCAGGGGAAGGAGGCATAGGAAAGTTGAATTCGGGAAGCTCCAGTTTCGCGTCTCCCTCCCGGTTGAACAGATCAGCTTGATCGAGCAGCCACTCGAACATAAAGTGCCCCGCACCTTGATCAGAAAACTGAACAATACGTTCTACCAAGTCGAGTCGTTCAACGTCTCCAGAAATCGATTTCTGCAAGTCGATAACTTCGGATATTCGACGCAAATCGCTGACAAAATCCAGTACTACGACTTTATCTTTGTTCGGCGCCAATCGTAGCCCCCGGCCAAGCTGTTGAACGAATATACGGCGACTATGGGTTACTCGCATAAAGGCGAGCATGTCGACATCCGGAACATCGACGCCCTCATTGAATATGTCCACCGTCGTTACTGCGTTGATTGTGCCTCGGCGTAGCGCAGCCATGGTTTTCTCTCGGTCGCGAGGAGACATCTCTCCGGTGATGTGAGCGGATCTAAAACCATATAGTTTGAGCATGGCGGAAAAGGATTTCGCATGCTCGACGCCAGCACAGAATACGACAAGGCTGCGGCGAGATTCTCTTTTGAATGTGTCCGCGATAACTCGCGCGGCCTCTTCATCACGAGTCGATATGAGAAGCCGTGTGTTTAGTTCCTTGATTGAATACTCGTGACGCGACCTTTGTCTGACGAAGTCCCAATCGATGTTGTCAGCGAGTAATCGGTAATCTGCTTCACAAAGAAATCCGCGGCGTAAGCCTTCGTCTATCCCGATTTTCGTCACCGGCTGTCCAAGTATAGTGTCGATGTCGAAGCGATCTCCCCTCCAAGGGGTCGCGGTGGCACCACCAACCATGGGTGCGCCCAGCTGGTCGATTACGCGGCGGAAGCTTTCGGACCCAATATGGTGCGCCTCGTCGACCCAGATGAGACCGAACTCGGGTAATGTTTCGAGCCTGGGAAGAACGCTTTGGACGGTGGCAAACGTAATACCGTCCCAGAAGGTCGGCTGCTCCCCGCCAATTAGGAGGTGGGTGGGGATGTTCTTGGGTAATTGCTGCCAGAATTCCCTCTGCAACTGCTCGACCAACTCGCGCTTGTCCGCCAATACCAGGATGCGCCCCGAATCGATGACCCCATCTCGAAGTAATTGGGCAGTGGTCTCGGCCATGACTACGGTTTTTCCCAGTCCAGTGGCTAGCACCACTTGCCCGCGGCCGGTTTCCCTCAGGGAGGCAGTCAACCGCTGGACGCAATCATCCTGATAGTCGCGTAGATCGCGCCGAGCCCTAGGGTATTCTGGGCTGCGGCGCATCATTTCCAGCAGCGTCGCCGGGGGGAGTGATTCTATTCGGATGCCAAGTCTCGTCCAGCGATCGATTGAGGAGTTTAACGCCGGGCCGAATGCACGCGAGGTAGCAATGGCGAGTCGATCGGCCTTATAAAAACGAGATGCCTCCACCACTTCGTCGACCGCATTCGGATCGGGATAACTGTCGCTAGTGAATTTGCATTGTACCACCCAGAGTTGGCTATTTTTCACACCGAGCACATCCGCGCCACGGTCACCGGAGCCGCCCACAATACGGACGTCCTCGAACGCATTTTGTACCAACAGTCTCGCCACGTCGCGTTCGAAAGCCCGCCAGGAACCGTTTAGTAGGCGGCGTGAATCGAGAAAGTAACCTTCCATATCAAATAATTCCGTCCTGCCCGAGTAGTCGAACGGAAAGTGTCGCCCGAATTAATTCGTCGCGATCACATCGGTCGAGATCCCTAGGGCTTTGGGACGAAAGCCAAACTGCGTCGGCGAGATAGGCGTCATAACGTTCCAGAACGCGCTCCCTGGCTTCTTTATTCACTTTCGTGTCACCGTAATCCAGAGAGGAATAGGGTTGGGCCCAGAATCTCCCGTCGAAGAACAGTTCCGGATGCTGGCGCACGAATTGCTTGATATCTTCAGCCTCCGCATAAGAGAGAAACTCGCCCGTATCAATAACAGCTTGGGAGCTCGTTATGCCCGAAGAAGCAATTTTTCGCCTGACTTTGTCTTGAGCCGCCTGAGACAATTCAGAAAATAGCGTCTCGAATGAATTATCCTGACTGGACTCACTTATGGAATGGGCTATATCGCGGAGCGATCTTTCGGCGAAGGAGATTATGCTTTTCGGGTCCAGTTTTGCGTCTTCCGCGTATTCATTTCTAAGATCGGAAAGGATCGTAGAAAACACTGCTGAGTTTGGACTCGCTTCTTTCAAGAACTCGTAAGTTTTAAATGCCAGCTCGCAGAGCACTGCGTCCATAGGGGTCATGGTTACCGAACGGAAGACAGGGTGATCTGGATCGAATAGGAATAGGTAAGTCCGGGTGCCGGGGTCTTCAATTTTAAGAGTCCATGGGGCTTTGACGGGTAAATCAGGGTCGTTGGAGGTAACCATGAACGCCTCCACGGTGAACTCGACTTTCAGCAGGGGGTGTTTATAAACCCTGGATAGTTCGTGCAATTTTTGCCGTGCGGGTGCGATGGGTTCGCTTTTGTACTCTTCCCCGGTTTCAGAAATAGTAGAAGAATCCCTTTCCTCGGTAGCTGTGCCATCATCTTCGTCTAAAAATCCTTCCGGCACTGCGGGAGAGGCTGACCCTGGGCCAGTTGTGGTCGGTGTTCCTCCGACTATGCCACGGTCTTCTTCCTCGACCAGTTCGTACCACTTCTCGTCGCCCTGGTAGTCCGGGTCTCCTTTATGAAACAGATCGGCCATCTCTAAGGCGCGCTCATTGTTCTTGACCGCCAGAATGCGTGACCATCGCCCAGTCTTCCCTTGCGGACTGCTGCGGCGGAACGCCTGAAATAAACGATATAGGGGCGCATTTGATGGCTCGAACGCCAAAGCCTTGGCTTTTTGCGGTTGCAGCGGTCCCTCACCTCGCACCAGGGTCACCATTTCCGACCATGATGTGTCATCACGTTCGAAGCGGTCCTTCGTGTAACTCACCCGGCAGTGGTCCAGGTGTATCTCGCCAATAAAGCGACCACGATTACGCTGATCGTCAATGGGGTATTCCCGCTCGCTCCGCTCTCCACCGGTCCAAACGAACAGATCTTTGTTTTGGGCTTCGATAACGCGCCCATTCCTGATGATGTCGATGCCGAAATCTTCTTCGTGCATGTATCGTTGAAGCCCTACCCAGCCGTGAAGTCGGCGTTTCAGCTCGACGGTCTTGCATTCGGGGCTGCCTGTAGGGCAGCCTTGTTCTCCGGAAAAAGACAGCATGCAGCTGAGACAGTAGTGCCGTGACGGCAACTCGAAATCGAACGATTCCACAGCGTGAACTGGTTTTCCATCGCTGCCCTGTACCGAGCGATCGGGGTCCCAATGGCATGGGCGCTTGGCCTGTATAGTTTGGCTATTGATTTGGAGCGTGAAAGCGTCTTTCGACAAAAGCAGAGGCGCATAGATCCGCGCCAGTTGCCGTCGTATTTTGTTAAGATTCGCGCTCTTTGAGAAATACGTTCTCTGATCGGCTTTCAATCTAAGAACCTTGATCTCGGTACCGTGGGTGGCTGGATCGGGCTTGGGGCGGGCCAAGCGGGGAGTCTGATACGCGCGCGTTCGACGCAATTCATTCAAATCGATTCGCAGGCCGGTCCATTCTTTGTCACCGCTCCTCGTGGTATACACTTCGGTGACCATGCCCAGGCGAGCGGTCGCGATATTGAATCCCATTCCGAAAAGCCCGAGGTTGTCCAGAGGATTGTTACCGCTCCATCCGGCGCGGACCGCGTGCTCCAGTTGTTCCAAAGTCATACCGGGGCCGTTGTCCCGAACAGTGACGCTCGCATCGTCCTTGTTTTGTGTGGGCAGGCTGATGACAACCGATGGGGCTTCGACGTCGGCACTGTCCCGGCGCGCGTTGATGAAAGCGTCGATGCTATTGTCGATTAGCTCGGCCAGGCACTTCCATTGATCGAGGTTAATTTCCCCGAGGATTTGTAAAACCCGGGGATCTGGGGTCAAATCGAATTCTGAGGCAGTCATAGCGTTTCCTGTTTTCACCTAACAATTTGCCGAGTGCTAGGTTTCTTGTTGTTCTCGCATTTCATCAAACTGTTTACCACGGACTTCGCCACGACCTCGGCTAACCGAACCGGAACGGCATTTCCCAACTGCCGCATGGTTTGGCTCCAAGAGCCGTGGAATTCGTATTCGTCGGGGAATGTTTGCAGCCTCGCTGCTTCTCGCACGGTGAAGTAACGAATGCTTCCATCGTCTTTGACAAACATGTTCTCTCCACCAGGGACGCCATGGTGTCCGGCTTTCAACGTTTTCGCAGGCTCGTCAAGAGCGCTTCCAGTATGGCCCACATAAGTGCGCGCTCCCGGCGTGAAAACGTGATTTGCTATTCCGTTGTTGGGATGAACTTCGGGGTCGGGTAAGTCGAGCAACGCATCACGAGTTGTTCGCCAGCGCTCCAGCTCCAATGAATCGGCGTTGCCGCTTAGGAGTTGTACTTGTCTTGCATGCCGGTTCGGTATTTTGTGCATGCGCCGTCTATCGAGTTGGTGTTCATCCCAGTAGCTTCCATCAATCCATTTTGAGATGAGCAGGGCTGCTTCCGAATGTGTTTTTTTAGGGAAAGACCATTCGGCGCCGATATCTGATCGAATTCCGACAAAGAAAACGCGTTCCCGTTTTTGTGGTATGCCGAAATCTGCAGCATTAAGAACATTGAAAAGGACATTGTATGTTGGGGCGTTCTTGTTTGAAGAGTGATGCTTTTCTAACCGTGAACGATGTTGTATCCATTTCTCTCCCTTTTTTCGAGAGATTTGGGGGTACTGTAGTTGCAAATGTATATAGGAAAAGTAAGGGATGAAAGCTTCACGCATTAGGCCTTTGACGTTCTCAAAGATAAAGGCTTTAGGCATGAGTTCTCGGACGGCCCGTACGGCTTCCGGAAACATATCTCTTTGATCACGGTGTGCCTGGTGCTTTCCTCCCATAGAAAATGGTTGGCAGGGAGGGCCTCCGGAGACAACCGCGATATCGGAAGTCAAGGAGCTGAAGTCGAAGGTGCGCGCATCTACCTCGTGAACCGGCCAACCTTCGACGGCGTGAGCGTGGTGCCGTTGGTTTTCTCTGAAAGTCTCGCATGCATAGTGGTCCCATTCTATGACGGCGGCATGCTGGAATCCCGCGTTCCCCATACCAATTGCGAGGCCACCGGCCCCCGCGAAGAGCTCAACACTGCGCATCGAGAAATTCCTTAATCCTGTTCTTGAGCTTGCAGACATCAGCAAGCTCGCATTCCCATATGATCAACACACTCCAATTCTCCTCTCGAAGCGCTTTTTCATTCTTCAAATCTCGTTGACGGTTGGCTTCAAATTTTGCTAGCCAAAACTCTTGTCTTGACTTCGGTGTTCGCGCCAAGTGGCAACTCGGGTGGCGATGCCAAAAGCAACCATGAACGAAAATTACCTTCCTCCGCGTACGAAACACTAGATCCGGTTTGCCGGGGAGGTCCTTGGCATGCAATCGATAGCGATAGCCCATGCCATGGGTTAGTCTTCGAACCAACATCTCCGGCACGGTGTCTCGTGAGCGCACGCGTCCCATGATTTCCGAGCGTCGCGTTGGATTGACGTCGTCCATCCGTCAATCCTTTTGGGGGAGAGGTGGCCACTGATTTGCTACGTATTTCTTAGCAACGTCCCTTAATATCCACGACTGAGATGCTTTCTTATCCCGGGCGATTTGTTCCAATTTCAGATGCAAAGACGTCTTGAAACCCACGGACATGTGGGTCGTGGTCTGTATTCTTTTCTTATTGCTCGAAGCCTCTCGGCTCATGGCGGCCCCGTTAAAGTTCACCATATTACACCACGGTGGTGCAAATTCACTGCAGGGATGGAGACTGTCTCGGATTGCCGCCGGTGGGTTTGTATACTGCGCCCGGGCTCCTTGTCGAACAGAGCCTCCAGCTGTGATTTCGAACGTCATCGGCTCTTTGTCTGGACTTATATAGACCGGTGAAAGAGCGTCTTATCTTTTAGCTCGAAGAAGTCTACCAAACCGTTTAGTGAGCCAATAACGCTGCTTTTATTGCTTCCGCTCCCTTCCGATAACAAACCACAGCCAATAGCTCCGAATCAACCCAAACGCCCCAATAGCGGCTCCCACGATAGTGACCGATCTCAATGTTCGGCTTGCGCTTCTTCATGATTCCCTCCATGAGTTTCAATGATACGTAAAGTCATCATAGAGTATGTCGTCCGAATATGCTACGTATAGTATGTAGATTTATAGTCATCTATAAGAACAATTTGAAGTATGACTACTCACATTGATGACGCACAGAAAAAGCTGGGTTCCGTGATTCGGGAACGGAGGCGTGCCGCCGGTATTTCCCAGGAGGCCTTCGCCACCGAGGTTGGGATTCATCGCACCTACATCGGTGCGGTGGAGAGGGGCGAGCGCAACGTTTCCCTGGCTAACATTCTGCGTATCGCCAGGGCGTTGAACGTCTCCGCCGCCCAATTATTCAATGAGGCCGGTCTTTAGTTCGTACCGACTTCAAAGACTTCCTTTCCAAGCTTCCCGGTCGCCAACCGACCAGGTGACAACCATGATCATCTCCTCCACCCACGATTACCGCCTCGCCGCCAAACGCCGCCTGCCGCCGTTCCTGTTCCACTACATCGACGGGGGCGCGTACGACGAGCACACCCTGGCGCGCAATGTGTCGGATCTTCGCGATTTGGCGTTGCGGCAGTGGGTGTTGAAGGCGGTGGGGGAGGTGGATTTGTCGGCGCGGTTGTTCGGGGAGGCGGTGAGCCTGCCGGTGGCGTTGGCGCCGGTGGGGCTTACCGGGATGTACGCGCGGCGGGGCGAGGTGCAGGCAGCGCGGGCGGCGTCGTCGCGGGGCGTGCCGTTTACGTTGTCGTCGGTCTCGGTGTGTCCCATCGAGGAGGTGCAGCCGGCGATGACGCGGGCGATGTGGTTTCAGCTGTATGTGCTGCGCGATCGCGGTTTTATGAAGAACGCGCTGGAGCGGGCCTGGGCGGCGGGGGTGCGGACGTTGGTGTTCACGGTGGATATGCCGGTGCCGGGGGCGCGCTATCGCGATCGGCATTCGGGGATGTCCGGGCCCTTCGCGGCCTGGCGGCGCATGCTGCAGGCGGTGGCGCACCCGCGCTGGGCGTGGGACGTGGGCCTGCGCGGGCGGCCGCACGATCTGGGCAATGTGTCGGCCTACCTGGGCCACCGCATCCACCTGGAGGATTACATCGGCTGGCTGGGCGAGAACTTCGATCCGTCCATCGGCTGGCGGGACCTGGAATGGATTCGTGAGTTCTGGAAGGGCTCGATGGTGCTCAAGGGCATTCTCGATCCGGAGGACGCCCGTGAGGCGGTGCGGTTCGGCGCGGACGGCATCGTCGTCTCCAACCACGGCGGGCGCCAGCTCGATGGTGTGCTGTCCTCGGCCCGGGCCCTGCCGGCCATCGCCGACGCTGTGCGGGGCGACCTGACGATCTTGGCGGATTCCGGCGTCCGCTCTGGCCTGGACGTGGTGCGGATGCTCGCCCTGGGCGCCGATGGCGTGCTGCTCGGCCGCGCCTTCGTCTACGCCCTGGCCGCCGCCGGCGAGCAGGGCGTGGCCCATGTGCTGGACCTGATCGCCAGCGAGATGAAGGTGGCGATGACGTTGACCGGGGCCAGGGCGGTTGGGGAGATTTCGCGGGAGAGTCTGGTGCGGGCGGGTGGGTGATTCATGTCGCCTTGTTAAAGGCTGGCTTTAGTAAGTGGCACTCCGGGCGCCATATTAAACGCAGCGTTCAGTATGGAGGGGCGGATAGGGTGCGGATGGACGCTCTTCCAGTATGTAATCGGACTGCCCCGTGACCGGTGGGGCGTGCGGCCTACATCAGTAGGCCGTGCCCGGTTCCTGCGGGCTTGGAGTTCCGCCCCAATCAGGGCATAATCGATTTTGATCAATGGGTCAGTTATTTAACCGTTTTTGTGCAAGGCTAACCCGTTTTGTGCAGCGGTCGGCCAGATTCACCGCTTTTGGTTGTCCATAAGCCGTTTTATTCGGAGATCCCCATGACGGAATTGCCCGCCGATCCCATTGGTGCCGCTTGGCTGGCACGGGCTTATGACGTCGTGCCGCTAGGGACCCTGGCGGTGGTGAGCCAGGTGGGCGGCCGTCGTAGCACCGAGGTGAACGATGGCTTCCGGCTGGAAACCTATCCCGAGGCCATGCGGCCGCCGGCCACCCCGGCGGCGCATTTGCAGTTCCACCTGCGTCATGAGGTGCCGCACCTGGAGTTTCTTGCCCGTTTGTTCGAGCGCACCGGGCCCGGGTTTGTGCAGGCGTGGGTGGCGGCGGAGCCCACCGGCCAGTACGCCCGCCGCGCCGCCTTTCTGTACGAATGGTTGACGGACCAGGCGTTGGCGGTACCCGAACGGCTGGGGGGCAACTACGTGGATGCTCTCGATGACAGCAAGTTGGTGGCGGCCTCCGCTGATCAGGTGATCAAGAGCAAACGCTGGCGGGTCAACGACAACATGCCGGGTACGCGCTGTTTCTGCCCGATGGTGGTGAAGACCGAGGCGCTGGCCCAGGCGGCGGGGCTGGATGTGGGGGCGCTGTTTGGCGAGCTCACCGAGGAGTTTGGAGAAGACCTCCTGGTGCGCGCGGCGGTGTGGATGACCCTGCGGGAGAGCAAAGCCAGCTTTGCCATCGAGGGGGAGGCCGATCAGGTGGGGCGGGTACAGCGCTTCGCCGACGTCATGGCGCGGCGCACCGGGCAGGGGGGCCTGCCTCTGGATGATGCGGGCCTGGCCGATCTGCAAAGGGAGATTCTGGGCGAGAGAACCACCATCCAGCACTTTGGCGTTCGTCAGTCGCCGGTGTTTGTCGGCGAGGTGGTGCGCTACCAGGAAGTGGTGCATTACGTGGCGCCGCCGGATGATGCCGCTGCCGCGATGCTGCAAGGCCTGCGGGTGTTTCTGGAGCGGACCCGGGGCCAGTCTTCCACAATGCGCAGCGCGGTGGCGGCCTTCGGGTTTGTGTACATCCACCCGCTGGCCGATGGCAACGGCCGCGTGCATCGCTTCCTGATCAACGATGTCCTGCGCCGTGACGGCGTGATCCCGGACCCGGTGATCCTGCCGGTGTCCGCCGTGATCATGGATGACGCGGGCGAGCGGCGCGGCTACGACCGGGTGCTGGACGAGGTCTCCAAACCCCTGATGCAGGCCGTGCGCGAGCACGTCGAGTTCACACCGACACAAACCACCTACCCGGATGGCGTGGTGTCCAACCTGGTGTTCCATGGTGCGAAGCAGGCGATGCCGCTTTGGTGCTATCCCGACCTGACGCCCCATGTGATTTTCCTGGCGGCGATTCTCCGCCGGACCTTGACCGAGCAGATGCGCGTGGAGTCCCGATACCTGCGCACTCACGCGCGGGCCCGTGCGGCGCTCAAGGAGGTGGTGGAGATGCCGGACCCTCAGGCCGATCGCGTATTGCGTTCCATCGAACAGAATGGCGGGCAACTCAGCAACGTCCTGGCCAAGGAAATGCCGGTGCTTCGCAGAGCCGGGGTGTGGGAAGAACTCGTTGAGGCTGTTGCGCGAGTCTTTCAAGAAGAAGGAGCAGCGGACGCCAGGGTGTTGGATCGGTATCGCCCGGAGAAGCCGGCTGGCAAGTAGTATCCAGCCTTGTGGAGGTTGAGTTATCAAAGCCGGCCATTGCCGACGCCATCCAGGGCGACCTGATCATCCTGGCGGATTCTGGCGATCTCTGGCCGCACTAGCTGTAAGCCGGGAGGCAACGATTACTGCTTACCGGATGACCGGCGATTCCTGCTTTTTCAGCAAGGTGTCTTGCGTGAACGGTGCGAACCCCGATAATGTGAGAACAATTCTCAATCGTTTTTATGCATCGTCCAGTTGGGTAGGGCGTTTGTCGGACAGGGGATCGCGTTAGGGGGCACCGTGCCAACCGGGAGTATCACAAAGCGGGACATGCATACACTCTACAGTGACCACCACGGTTGGCTGCGAGGTTGGCTGCGTGTGAAACTCGGCAACGCCAGCGATGCCGCTGATCTGGCCCACGATACCTTCCTGCGCCTGATGTCCTCCCGTGGCCTGCCTGCGCAACTTGGCGACGAACCCCGTGCCTTACTGACTCATATCGCCAAAGGCCTGGTCGTCGACCATTGGCGGCGTGAGAGTGTGGAGCGAGCCTATCTTGAGACCCTGGCGCAGCTGCCCGACGTTGAGGCCCCCTCACCGGAAACCCAACTGCTAATCATCGATGTTCTAATGCGTATTGATGCGATGCTCGCAACCATGGGAGCACGCACCCGTGAGATGTTCCTGTTGGCGCAGCTTGATGGACTCACCCTGAAGCAGATTGCCGAGCGGACCGGGGCGCCGGTGATCACCGTGCGCCGGCACATCAAAAAGGCATTGGTGGCCTGCATGGCCATCGAGTAGAGGGCCGAGTAGAGGGCCGAAGAGAGGACCGAGGAGAGGCTGCGTGTCTTCCGATGCCGCCATTGATAATACGTTGCTGAAAGAGGCGGCCGACTGGGCCATGATCTTTCGCTATGACCAGCCCGATGCGTCTCAGCACCAGGCCTTCGAGCGTTGGCGACAACAAAGTAAGGCGCACGATGCGGCCTGGCAGCGCGCGGAATCGGTCTTTCATGCCTTTGAGCAAGTGCCGGAGCCGATTGGCAAGACGGCCATCGCCAAGCTCGGGACAGGCCATGACCGGCGGCGCATGCTGAAACTGTTGTCCCTGGCGCTGGTGGCGGCGCCCGTCGGCGGCCTGGTTTGGCATCAGTTGCCGTGGCAAAGCTGGGCCGCCGATGCGTATACCGCCACGGGCGAGCAACGTACTATCGGCTTGCCCGATGGCTCACGGTTGGTGCTCAACACCAACAGCGCGGTGAATATCGCTTTTAGTGCGCAAGCCCGCCGTATCCGCCTGGTAAAGGGGGAGGTTCTGATTACCACACACGCTGACCCGGCGCCGGTGGCTCGTCCTTTTCTGATCGATACCGCCAATGGCGTGGTCCGTGCGCTGGGCACGCGTTTCAGTGTGCGTCAACGGGAGCAGCAACAATGCCACGTGGCGGTGTTCGAACGCGCCGTCGAGATCCGCCCGCTGTTGGGCGCGGCGCGCACTCTGAACGCGGGCGAGCAGGCCGACTTCGATATGAACGGCGTGAATACGCCGTCACCCGTTGATGACAGCGCGGCTCTGTGGGAGCGGGGCATGCTATTGGCCAAGGACATGCGCCTGGAGGATGTGATTGCTGAGCTGGCCCGCCATCGCCGCGGGATACTGCGTTGCGACCCGGCCGTGGCGAGTCTGCGTGTCTCCGGCGCTATCTCCCTGGCCGATACCGATGCCGGACTGGCTCTGCTGGAAAAGAACCTGCCGTTGCGTATCCGCCGCATTACCCCCTACTGGATCAGTGTCGGCCCTGATGGCTGATCCGTCTCTTTTCGGGGGCGCCGGGGCTGCCAGAGGGGCGTCAAAAAAATAGTAGTCTTGGGGTGATCACTTTTTTGATCTCGTTCGGTGTACTGGATGAAAGCGTTTTTTTGACGCTTCGAATCAACCAGACACTTACGTATCAAAGGCTTCAGATATGGCTGCCAGGCGTCCTAGTTTCACGTTGTACTCCGTACCGCGCTCTCCCGCTTTCTTTCCCAGGTCCTCGTATCTCAAAGCCAAAAGCCGAGCCCTGGCCGTCACTTGTGCGTTCGCGATTCTTTTGGGTTCGGCCGCGATCTCTGGCGCCGTGCAAGCACAGGGAAGCGCGGAGATGTCGGCGCCACGGGAATACGCCATTGGCCCCAACGCACTGAGCGACGTACTGGCCGAATTCGCCGCCATGGCCGGCGTGCAGTTGGTGTTTGAACCAGGGATGCTGGCGGGGCTGAAGAGCCCCGGGCTTCAGGGGGATTACGGTATCGAGGAGGGGTTCTCCCGCTTGCTGGAAGGCAGTGGTTACCTGCTGGTCGCGGAAGGCCACCGGTCTTATTCGTTGCGTGCGATATCGGATGGGACGAGAACCCTGGCGCCGGTGAGTGTTACCGGGACTGCTCCCTCACGGTCGGGTAAACCACCGGTGGCGTACGCCGGCGGACAGGTGGCCACCGGCGGGCGCCTGGGTATGCTTGGCGACACGGATTTCATGAATGCGCCATTCAGTATCACCAGCTACACCTCGCAACGACTGGAAGGCCAGCAAGCCCGGTCTCTCGCCGATGTTGTCGATGACGACCCGTCTGTTCAGGTCGGTTCGCGAGGGCGTGGCACGAATACGTCGGGCGGGGACGCGCTTTACATTCGTGGTTTTCTGGTCAGGAATCAGGATGTCTCCTTGAAGGGTTTGTACGGTGTTTTACCTCGCAACACGATCGCGATGGAGGCGGCGGAAAGAGTGGAAATCATCAAGGGGCCCAATGCGCTTCTGAACGGCGCCAGCCCCTGGGGCAGCGTTGGCGGCGGGATTAATGTCGTGCCCAAAAGAGCCACGGACGCCCCGCTGACCCGGGTCAAGGGTATCTACCGCTCTGATGCGCAGTTCGGTACCCATCTGGATGTGGGGCGCCGCTTTGGCGAGGAGAATCGGTTTGGCGTTCGCTTCAATGGCGCTTATATGGATGGCGATACCGCGGTTCAGGATCAGGAAAGCACGTTGGGTTTGGTCACCCTGGGCGTGGACTATCGGGGTGACCGTCTGCGGCTGTCCGGTGACCTGGGCTATCAACAGGATCGTACGGACGGCGGCAGCGGCTTTGGATCCGGTCTGCAGATCACCGAAGGGACCTCGGTGCCGGATGCTATCGACCCTGGCAAACGTACGGCGCAGTCCTGGGAGCGTACTGAAAACAAGGATGAGTATATCGCCCTCCATGGCGAATATGATCTGACACCGGCAGTTACCCTTTATGGTGGAGCAGGCGGTCGTAACAACACCCCGTACAATCTGCGTACCAACCACACGCTGCTGGACGAAGAAACGTTGGCGTCGATGCCCGTCTATTACCCGGAGTACTCCGATACGCGCACGGTAATGTCGGGGCTGCGCGGCCGTTTCAACACCGGCGCCATTACTCACCAACTGAATGTACAGACGTCCATGCTCTGGTTTGAAGGTGGCTACCTCTACGAGCAAGGAGATATCTTTCTGTCTGATCTGGAAAACATCGGGCGTATCGACCGCCCTGATTTTTCGATGTCTCGTCACATCCCAAAGAGTCTGGAGCGGAGGCTCTCATCCGTCGCCGTATCGGACACGCTTGGATTGCTTGATGAGAAAGTGCTCTTAACCTTGGGGGCGCGCCGCCAGCGTGTGGAAGTCGATAACTTCAGCCCCGATACTGGTGCGCGAACGTCTAGTTATGATGAGGCGCGGACGACGCCCGCCGTTGGTATCGCTTTTCTGCCTTGGCAGAATGTCACCTTATATGGCAATTACATCGAAGGGCTCGGGCTTGGGTATACCGCACCGGCCAACGCCGAGAACGCCGGAGAAGCCTTCACGCCGGCCCGGACTCGCCAAAGTGAGATTGGTATCAAGGTCGATGCGGGTAATCTGGCCAGCACGGTATCCCTGTTCGAAATCCGTCAACCCAGTGTCGTCCAGAGACCGGGAAGCGCCCCGGGGAATGTCATCTACACGGAGGACGGCGAGCAGCGCAACCGCGGCGTTGAGTGGCAGCTTTTCGGCCAACCGACACCGGCGTTGCGGCTATTGGGCGGGGTGACCTATCTTCAGCCGATACTGACAAGTACCCAGGACGGTGCAAACGATGGTAATCAGGCCCCAGGCGTTTCTCGTTGGTTGGCCACCATCAGCACCGAGTGGGACGTGCCGTCTTTTTCCGGGTTGAGTGTGAATACTCGAGTGATACATAGCAGCTCACAGTACGGCAATGCCACCAATACGCTCAAAATACCGGCATGGACCCGTGTGGACCTGGGGGCCAGCTACCGGCTGAAAACGTATCCGGTCACGTTGCGGGCGAGCATCGAGAATATTTTTGATAAAGACTACTGGGAGTCGTATTCCGGTTCCGGAGGGCGCCTGCGCTTGGCGGAGCCCCGCTCCGTTACGCTTTCCACCACCATCGACTTCTGAATGCCGGTGATCCTTCACATCAGTTGGAACCTCCTCGGTTCAGGCCCTCAATATAACTGCACAGCATGTCCGCCATCGCGCCGGCGTAGCGTGTGATCTCGTCGTCGGTGCGTGGCTTGCCGGAAAACGCCTTACCCACCGTGGTCATGGTGGAGGCGATCAGCTCGCTGGCGAGGTCCCGCTCGGGTTCTTCCAGGCCCGGTAGCAGCTCGAGCATAAAGTCGTCGAAGAGGCGGTCGGTGTCCTGCCGTGCCTCCTTGGCTTCGGGGGCGTCCCGATAGAGAGGCGCGGCGTCCGCCAGGGCCTGACGGACTTCGGCTTCGGCGCATTCGGAGGCAATGAATGCCTGTACCAGATGGCGCAGCCGTGTCAGGGGGGGCTGTGGCTCGGAGAGGATTTCCTCCAGCATGCGGGCCGAGGCCCGCCACTCATCCAACTGCAGCCGGAACAGTATCGCCGCCTTGTTGGGAAAGTACTGATACAGCGATCCCACGCTCACGCCGGCCCGTTCGGCCACTCGCGCGGTGGTGAAGCGGGCGGCGCCTTCCCGTGCCAAAACCTGAACAGCGGCTTCCAGAACGGACTGCAGGAGCTGTTCCGCACGGGCCTGCTTGGGCTCTTTTCTCGTGGAAATACAGTGACCAGGGCGCTTGGCCATGTGCGGGATCCTGAATGCGAATATCAAAACTGACGAATTGCTCATATATTTTTTAGCACCGCACAACAGGAGAACACAATGACTTCCTTAACCACCGCGCCGCTGGAAAATCTGATCAGTCGACTGTTCGCCGAGGCGGACGCCGCCACCAGCCCGGCCCTGCAGACGTTCACCGACGAAGAGCGCGCCACTCTCAACAGCAGTAAGGTTCACTATCGCCAGTTGTATGGCCGGTTGAAGGACCTTTGGCTTCCGGTATCGCCGGAAACCGGCCGTTTGCTTTACATGCTGGTTCGCTCCGCGCATGCCCGTAACATCGTTGAATTCGGGACCTCGTTCGGGTTGTCCACATTGCATCTTGGCGCTGCCCTGCGCGATGAAGGCGGTGGCCGTGTTATCTCGACGGAGTTTGAGTCCACGAAGGTCGAGCGGGCCCGGGCTCACGTGACGGAAGCTGGCCTGGATGATCTGATCGAGATTCGCGAAGGCGATGCGCTGAATACCCTTTCCATGGGGCTCCCCGAGCAGATCGATCTGCTGGTGCTCGACGGCGCCAAGGCGCTTTACCCGGATATCCTCGACTTGGTCGAGTCGCGCCTGGGCCCTGGCGCCTGGATCGTCGCGGACGATGCGGACAAGTGCCCGGACTACATCGAGCGCATCCGCAACGATCCGTCCTACCTGTCCGTACCTTTCGCCGAGGATATCGAACTCAGCATGAAGCTGGCCTGATGGCCCATGGTCACAGCGTCGCGGGGCTGGTCAGGAGCAAGGCACTGGAAGCAGGCCTGCCAGGGACGGTGTACCACGCCATTGCCGACCCGGCCGTCCGGTTACGTGACATCGCCGGCAAGATCGCCGACCGGCTCGGCCTGCCGGCGGAGCATTTCGGTGGCTTCGCCAGGATGGTCGGTGCCCATCTGGCCGCTTCTTCGGTGTTGATCCGTGAGGCACTGGGCTGGACGCCCGTTGGCCCGACCCTCATGGAGAACCTGGACGAGCCGGGTTATGTCGTCTGAGAAATACGAGCCGGGCTCTGGCTGCTTTCCTTCAGCCCTCAAGCCCCCACCGCCGTGAATCCTGCTCAAAATTCTCGATCAACAATTCAGTGAGCACTCGGATCTTGCGGGCGGGATGCTGGCCCGGCGGCCGGATGACATAGGCGCCGGCCGGCGGGGGCGGGTGGTTGGTCATGATCGGTACCAGCGCGCCGGAGGCTACGTGTTCATGGGTGAGGCAATCGGGCAGGTAGCCGATGCCGATCCCGGCTACCGCGGCGGCCACCAGGGCGATGCCGTTGTCGGCCTTGAAGTTGCCTTGCGGGCGCACGGCGATGATCTTGTCGCCGTCCATGAGTTGCCAGGCCTCGGTGCCCTGCATGAGGGCCTGATGGGTGAGCAGCTCGTCAGGTGTCTCGGGCGCGCCATGCGCCTTGATATAGTCCGGGCTGGCGACGAGCTTGCCGTAGATCGGGCCGACCCGTCTTGCGATCAGGTCCGAGTCCTGAAGATAGCCCACCCGGATCGCGCAGTCGTATCCCTCCGCGATCAGATCCACGAAGCGGTCGCTGTAGCTGGTGTGAATATGAAGTTGCGGATGACGCCGCGCCATTTCCGCGAGTACCGGGGCGAAGTGCGTTGGGCCGAATGAGAGTGGCACGGTGACTCGCAAGCGTCCGCGAAGGTCGCCGGCGGGCAGGAGCGTTTCCTTGGCCACGTCGATTTCTGCGCAAACCCGCGCCGCATAGTCCCGGAAGGTTATCCCGGCTTCGGTGAGCGCGGCGCCACGGGTGGTGCGTGCCAGAAGCTGGACACCCAGTTCCGCTTCAAGTCGCAACAGCCGCCGGCTGACGATGGACTTGGAGACACCGAGTCGGCGCGCGGCGGGTGACACGCCGCCGGCATCCGCGACTTCCACGAAGGTCCGTAGCTCTTCGATGTTCACTTTGGTGTTCCTCTTTGCGCGACACAGCGTAGCAGAATGGAACGCTACCGCGTGATCAATGGCAATGCCAGTATCGGCTTCGACATCGCCGCAGCCGGCGCCTGTCTCCCGGAAAATTCATCTTACTCATACTGGCAGCAGAGGATGTATTCATGACCTTCCGCAACGGCCTTGATTCACTTCTTCGTCCCGAAGATTCCGTACTGGTTCTGATCGACCACCAGCCTTACCAGCTCGCGAACCTGAACAGCCACGATCCACAAGCTGTGGTCAACAATACGACCGCGCTGGCAAAGTTGGCAAAAGCCTTCAATGTTCCGACCATTCTCACCAGCGTGATCGCGGCGCGCGGTGGACTTCTCTTCAAGCAGATCACCGACGTATTTCCGGATCAGGACGTCATCGACCGCACCTGGGTGAACACCTGGCAGGACGAGAAGGTGGTGAACCTGGTCAAGGCGACCGGTCGCAAGCAGCTGATCATCGCCGGCCTGTGGACCGAGGTCTGCGTCGCAATGCCTGTCATCCAGGCCGCCGGTGAAGGCTGGGACGTGACCGTGATCACCGACGCGTCGGGCGGGATTTCGAAGGAGTGTCACGAAGTTGCCATCCAGCGAATGATCGCGGCCGGCGCGAACGTGATGACGGTGATGGCGCTCGCTGGCGAATGGCAACGCGATTGGGCACGCACCGAACATGTCGAGGAACTGACCGAGATTCTCATTGAGCACTTCAGTGGCAGCGGCATCGCCTATCTTTGGGAGCAACAATTGCTCAACACGCCGGTGCCGAGCGACGCCGGCTAATCCGAATCACGCGACCAGGAGGACGCCGCCATGGCGACCATCACCTCTCAGGACGGTACCCGCATTTTTTACAAGGACTGGGGACCGAAAGACGCTCAGCCTATCGTTTTCCATCACGGTTGGCCGTTGTCATCGGACGACTGGGACAACCAGATGCTGTTCTTCCTCTCTCAGGGCTACCGCGTCGTCGCCTTCGACCGGCGCGGGCACGGCCGTTCCGACCAGACCGACACCGGCAACGACATGGACACCTATGCCGCCGATACCTCCGATCTGGTGAAGGCGCTTGATCTTCGCAACGCCATCCATGTCGGGCACTCCACCGGCGGTGGTGTGGTCGCCCGTTATGTGGCCCGGGCAGAGCCGGGCCGTGTGGCCAAGGCGGTGCTGATCGGCTCGGTGACGCCGGTCATGCTGCAGTCGGCTGCTAACCCTGAAGGCACCCCCATGGAAGTGTTTGACGGCTTCCGCAGTGCCTTGGTATCCAACCGCGCCCAGTTCTTCCGCGACATATCCACGGGGCCGTTCTATGGCTTCAATCGCGAAGGCGCTGAAATCAGCCAGGGCCTGATTGACAACTGGTGGCGCCAGGGCATGGCGGGCGGCGCCAAGGCCCAGTACGACTCCATCCAGGCGTTCTCGGAAACCGACTTCACCGAGGATCTTCAAGCCATCGAGATCCCGGTGTTGATCCTGCATGGCGAAGACGACCAGGTGGTGCCGATCGCGGCCTCCGCTCACAAGGCGATCAAGCCGCTGCCCAACGGCACACTCAAGACCTATCCCGATCTGTCCCACGGCCTGTTCGCCACCCATCCTGACCAGGTCAACGCTGATCTGCTCGAGTTTATACGCGCTGAATAGAGAGAGCTTTACCCATGGCAAGTGAAACGATCCGTAATCCCCACACCGACCAACTGCTGACCCCGGAAAACTCAGCGTTGATCATCATCGACTACCAACCGATTCAGGTGTCGTCGATCCGCTCAATGCCATGCGACGAGCTGGTCTTCAACATCACCAGCGTCGCCAAGGCGGCGGTCAACTACGACCTGCCGATCGTCCACTCCACCGTCAACGTCGCGACTGGGCGCAACAAACCGCCGATTCAGGAACTGCAAGACGTGCTCGGCCATCTGCCGACCTACGATCGCACCTCCATCAACAGTTGGGAGGACGCCGGGTTCAAGGAAGCGGTCAAATCCATCGGGCGCAAGAAGCTGATCATGACCGCGCTCTGGACCGAGGCGTGCCTGACCTTCCCGGCACTGGACGCCGTCCAGGAAGGCTATGAGGTTTACGTGCCTGTCGATGCGGTCGGCGGTACTTCGCTGGCCGCCCACGAGGCCGCGCTGCGTCGAATGGAACAGGCCGGCGTGAAACTCATCAGCCGCGTGCAGATGTACTGCGAACTCCAGCGCGACTGGTCGCGCGAGGCGACGGTGCCGGGTTTTATGGGTGTCTTCGACAACTTCGATGGTTTCAATGTCGAAAGGTGAACTGAACTGGGGTCAGGTCTGAATGGCACTTACTTAGTCGATAAGGCCTTGATCCAGAAATAAAAAAGCTGATCCAATGGCGGCGATGATCTTGTCGCCATCCATTAGTTGCCGGGCTTCGGTGCCTTGTCGGCTCCGTTCTCAGATAGCTCGCCGGCTGAGTTGTCCCGGGCGTAGCGGGCGGGCGGGACTCCGACATGGCGATTGAAGGCTACGCTAAAGGTGCTGGCGGAACTGTAGCCCACCTGTTCGGCGACGTCAGCGATGCGTGCTTGTTCCCTGCGCAGTAAATCCTTGGCCAGGGCCATGCGCCAGGCAAGCAGGTATTCCATTGGCGCCATGCCCATCACGCGGCGGAATCGCTCGTAGAACGCGGATCGGGAGAGCATCGCCTCATTCGCCAGTTGCGCGACCGTCCAGGGCTGATCGGGGCTCTCGTGCATCCGGCGGATGGCGACGGCGAGGCGCTCGTCGGTCAGGCCGCGCAGTAGCCCGGGGGATGTGTCCGTCTTTCCTTCGCAGCGAAGCGCTTCGATGAGCAGGACTTCCAGCAGATGTTCCAGAACCACATCACGTGCCGGTCGTTGCGCGCGCGCCTCATCGCTGACCAGTTGCATGAGGGTGGCCAGCCGGTTCACCCCCTGAACGTGTAGAAGCTTCGGGAGCAGCGACGCGAGCAGAGCCGCATCCGGGGAGCGAAACACACAGTAGCCCACCAGCAGGTGAACATCGGCGGGGGCGTCCGGGCTGCCGAGCCGGTGTTCACCATCGGCCAGCATGACGGGCGCATCAACGATGTCTTCGACGCTGGTAGGGGAGCGGCTCGACATGGTGAAGTTATACGCCGAGGGGATGAGCACGAAATCTCCCTTCTTGAGGACGATCTCGTCGTGTTGGTCGGCTTCGAGACGGCACTCGCCCTCGAGAAGGGCGCAGTAGAAGGGGCGCCCGACCTCGGTGCGGTGGACGCGCCAACGCCCCGCGCCGCTGGCCTGTTTCGAGAAGGGCGCAGTGGGTTGAAGCAGCGTGACGATTTGAGCGAGCGGATCAATCAATTCAGGACATATGCCAATAAAATGTGGACTCTCGATTGTAGGGCGTCCGGCCTTGCTTTGCCATACTCGTTGCCTGTCGCCACTGGGCAACCTTTCTTCCATCGCGCAAGGAGAACCACATGCAATACCGCAATCTTGGCCGTACCGGCATCCAGGTCAGCCCTTATTGTCTGGGGACGATGATGTTCGGGGGGATGGCCAACGCCGATCACGACGAGTGTGTGCGCATGATCCACAAGGCGCTCGATTTCGGCATCAACTTCATCGACACAGCCGACGCCTACCACCAGGGTGAATCCGAAGAGATCGTTGGTAAGGCGCTGAAAGGGCGACGGGACGACGTGGTGCTCGCCACCAAGGCGTCTCTGCCGATGGGCGATGACCCCAACCGCCGTGGCGGGTCGCGGCGCTGGTTGACCCGCGCGGTCGAAGACGCGCTGCGTCGCCTGCGGACTGATCATATCGACCTGTTTCAGATTCATCGGTTGGCGCCGGATACCGACATTGAGGAAACCCTGTCGGCGCTCAGCGACTTGATGCGCGAGGGCAAGGTGCGCGCCATCGGTGCCTCCACCGTTCCCGCTTCCGACATTGTGGAAGCGCAATGGGTGGCCGAGCGACGCGGGCTGGCCCGTTTCCGCACCGAGCAGCCACCGTATTCCATTTTGAATCGGTCGATCGAGCGGGAAGTGCTGCCCACCTGCCAGCGCTATGGCATGGGCGTGATGGCATGGAGTCCGCTGGCCAAGGGCATGTTGACCGGCAAGTACCGCAAGGGCAGGGAGCAGCCGGACTCGTTGCGCGTGCAATATTTCCCCAAGGCGATGTCCGACGCGGCGAGCCTCGAGGCGGTGGAGCGGCTTATCCCGCTGGCTGAGAGCGCTGGCCTGTCGTTGACGCACATGGCGTTGGCGTTTGTAGTGACGCATCCGGCGATCACATCGGCCATCATCGGCCCCCGAACCCCCGGGCAACTTGATGATCTGCTTGACGGCGCGCAAGTGCGGTTGAGCGATGAGATTCTTGACCGGATTGACGACATCGTCCCGCCGGGTGTCGATCTGGCGCCACTGGAGAGAGCCGCCTACATACCACCGGCGATCGCGCGGACGTCTCTGCGCCGTCGTGCGAGCCCGGATCGCGCGGTTGTGTCTTCGGGGTGAAATGGGCAGGTCTTGCCTGTTGCCTTTAATCGAAAATGGAAGGGGATAGGAGCGTCGCTCTTGCCAGGTACTCGATATCACCGGCGTCCATGCCCGCCATCGAGAACTCGGCTTTCCAGCTGGCTTCCACGGTCCGCCGCAGAGCATTGGTGCACTCGGCGGCTTCGTTATCGCCGAGGCCGAATCGTTCGGCCTGGCTGAGCGCGTTCTTGAGGTTTGCCGCGCGGCCCTGGTCACCGACGACCATGGCCAGGTCCGCTGAGTAGCCCAGCCGGGGTTGGGGGCAGACGTCGTAAGCCGGTGTCAGGTCGAGAACGTGGCCGTCCCAGAAGCAGGCATGATTGCGAGCGTGGTCGTCGGTGTTGCCGATCAGGATATTGAAGACCATGCGTTGGAAGAGTTCACGGCCGTCGCGTTCGAAGTTCCGGGCGTATTTGCGCAGCAGGTCGGCCAGCTCCAGGTAGCTGGCGTGGCCGGCGCGCACCGCGTATTCGTCCAGATCCAGCAATGTCATGGCGCTGAGCATATGGCGGCGGGTCACCGTGCCGTTGGTGGCGGTCTGCCGGTCGAAACGGCGGACCAGCAGAATGTCCTTGCCGGCGACCTTGAGCATGTCAACGTCGGCCACGTTCAAACCGGCCCGGGCCGCCAGTTTCATCGCACCGGCTTCCGCCGCGATCATGTTGAGGGTGTCGCTGCTGGAACTGAACTTCGCCACCCAGAAGTCGCCATCCTGCTGGAACAGCACCTTGGGCCGGGCGCCGCCAATGCTGGTGCCGTGGTTGAGGGCGGCGTCCAGTTTCTCGTCCAGCTCTTCGCCGCGCTCCATCTTCTCCGCGGCCTTGAGGGCGTCTTCCAGCGGGCTTGTGTGTCTGGGGAGCGGTGAATAGACATGGGGCGATTCCGACGTATCCAGGGCGCCGATCCGGTCGGAGCCGGCGCCAAGCAGATAGTCGATCTCGCCCGGCTCACTTTCCCGGGGGCTGTTGGCCTGGGCGATGGTCTTCGCGATTTCTCTCTGAATGATGCGCCGACCCCAGGCGTCCGGAGCCGCATCGCGCAGGGCGCCACTCAGTTCGTTTTCGAGCGTATAGGGATCACCGGTCAACTCGCCCAGGGGGCGGCCGGGAATGGAGAGCGGCATGGCGTCCGGCCGGGCGAGATAGCTCTTGCCGTAACGGAATACGTATTCGACGCCATCCCAGGCCACCACGCCGCACACCACCGGTTCGGTCAGGCCTGGGAGGAAGACCCAGATATACGCCTTGTCAGAAATCATTATCGATCTCCTCGGGGCGAATCCGTCGCTTGCTGGCGGCGCGGCGGAACCGGGGCAGGCTCTCGCCGACACGGAAGTGTCCCTTTGCCGCCGAACCGTCCGGCTTGGGCAGTGTTGCCAGCAAGGGCAGATCGAGCAGCCAGAGTGCGGCCACCACCAGGCCGACGCCTACGTTGGGATCACCTTTTTCCATGGCGCTGACGTGACGCCGGTCCACGTCACCCAGGCGCTGGCCGAGGTCGGTTTGGGACCAGCCTCTTTCCTTACGCGCCGCGGCAATCAACGCGCCGGTTTCGCACAGGGCGTCGCGGATCTGGGCTTTGCGGTGGATGGGGGAGTCGACTGTTTTCGGCATTGGACGTTAAACCGTACAAAAAAGGGTTAAATGTACGGTATGGTGTGCATGGTATCTGGTCAAGCCTTTAAATAGCATAATGTACAAATAAATGTACATTATGCTTTATTATGTACCGCTTAGGGTACATATCTTTAATCGAAAGTGGGGGCACACCTTATGAGGGCTATTCTGAACAGCGGGTTCGTCGCTTATTGGTAAGGGTTGGGGGGATCATGGACTTAACACCAGTATTTGATCAGCTTTGGCGGACGATAGGGTGGCTTGTGCCTCTGGCCATCACCGTGCTCATTCTCAAGTCGGCCTGGTTTAAAGGACAGTTGGGGGAAGGCGTGGTCAGAATCGCGGCGGCGTGGCGCCTGCCCACGCGGACTTATCATGCCTTTCATAACGTCACTCTGGAGACGGCTGACGGTACGACGCAAATTGACCATATTTTTGTTTCCCGGTTTGGTGTCTTCGTAGTGGAGACCAAGAACATGAAAGGCTGGATCTTCGGTTCAGAGAGGCAAGCCCAGTGGACTCAGAAGATCTTTAAGAAGACGTTTCGCTTCCAAAACCCCTTGCGTCAAAACTACCGGCACGTGAAAGCAGTGGAAGAAACGCTGAATATCTCGCCAGAGGTTATTCACTCGGTGGTTGTGTTTGCCGGCGACAGTACCTTTAAGACGCCGATGCCCGCCAACGTTACCAAGAGGGGCGGCTACATCTCCTACATCCGGTCCTTTCAGGACCCGGTACTTTCAGAAACGGAAGTCATGGCTATTTCATCGCTGATTGAATGCCGTCGGCTGAAGCCTTCCTGGAAGACACAGCGCCGGCATGTTCGGCAAACCCGGGAACGCCATTCTGACAACGCCAAGCTGTCCGCCCGGCAAAGGCGTCAGTAGCGAGATGATCAGAGAATCGCAGGTCCATCCATAAACCGATACAGTCTGATCGCGATAAGGGCGCCGACTGTTATAGTGACGCCTAGACAAAAGTGAGTCTGGCATAACGCCGGAATAATAAGAGGAGAGTGGAAAAATGTTCAACCACATCATGATCGGTTCCTGCGACATCGAACGGTCCAAGCGCTTCTACGACGCGGTGTTGGGCGTGCTCGGCGCCGGCGAGCCGGTGCGCAACGAGTCGGCGTCCGGCCATATCAGGCTGTTCTACCGGCACGGGGGCAACACTCTCGCCATCACCCAGCCAATCAATAATGAGCCGGCCACCGGCGCCAATGGTGGCACCATCGGCTTCAAGTGTGAGTCGCCGGAGCAGGTGAAGGAATTTCACGACGTGGCGGTGGCCCATGGCGGCACGTCGGTGGAAGATCCGCCGGGCCTGCGCGAGAGCAATATGGGCGCCATGCACCTGAGCTATGTGCTGGACCCGGACGGTAACAAGCTCTGCGGCATCTACCGGGCCAACTAAGGGCGCCGCCCCAGCCAGGGGGGGGAGGGGCATGCCCGCTAAAGAGAGCCCTGCTCGATTCACTGCGCGGTTGCTGCGCCCGAAGAAACCGGAGGACAGCAGAAGAAAAGAGCGGCAATCAATTGGGCGATCCGGCGAAAGCAGCGCGCGCCATACTGACGGTGATCGACAGCTGGGAGGCGTTAACGTGTTCCACGGACGGTTGAGATGCCGGCTTGGCTATCCCGGGAATCCAACACCCCGGCCGTAAGGTCAGTGGCGCACGGCCTGCACCGCCTCCTTGATCGGCACTGAACCGGTGTTGAGTTCCAGAATCTGCCGGCCGATACCGGGCTCATGCAGCAACTCGGCGAGGGTGGCGGCCACGTCGTCGCGGGTAATCTCGCCATGGAACTCCGCCGGTCCCAGCGAAATGGTACCGACGCCGTCACCATCCAGCAGCAGGGACGGGCGCAGGATCAGCCAGTTCAGGTTGCTGCGGGTGACGGCGACGTCCGCTTGTTTCTTCACGGCGAAGTAGTGTTCCTCGTTTTCGCTCAGGTCCCGTTCCCGCCAGGATTCCGGCAGCACTGACACCAGGGCGAAGCGCTCGACGCCGGCAAGGCGTGCCGCTCGTAGGGCTTTGTTGACCCCATCGCCGTCAATGGCGTCGGTGATTGCCCTGTCGCCGCCGTTGGATCCGGCGCTGAAAACGATCACGTCGCTGCCGCTGACCATCGTTGCGAGTTCGTCCGCGTTCAGGGTCGCGAGATCGCCCACTTGTGTGTCGATGCCCTGTGTTGCCAGTTGCGCCTGCTGATCGGTTCGGCGAACCAGTCCGTGAACCGCATCGCCCCGGTCGTTCAGTTTTCTGGCGAGCAAACCACCTACTCCGCCAGTGACACCGATGATAAAGACGTTCATTCCAAGTACTCCACTGTACCAAGTACAAGCATACGCTTCGTATGTCGAATTACGATATAGCATACGATGCGTATGTCAATGGTTTCCCGGAACGTCGCCTGCGTCAGGTTTTGAATTTGACCTGACACCACCCACTCATAATACCTGCTATCCTGAGGAATATTATCGATGACGCGACCCCTTTTCTGGCCGGCTATTTCGGCTAACCTGCGGGTCAGGCGGTTGCTCGTCACGCCGTGCCAATGCAGACAGCCTTGGATTTTTGCCAGGGGCCATAGGAACAGAGAGGACCTGTATGTCTTTTTTTAAACATAGGGCCAGGATTGCTCCCCTTTGGGCAGTCCTGGTTTTTTCTTTATCCTCGTGCGTGGATAAGGCTGATGAGGCGCCAACCCTCAAGACCGTAACGGAGACAGCATACAATGTTGAGCGAAGCGATACGGAGGAGTCCGATCCCGCTCTCAGGGAACATATTAAAACAATTTCTCATTACGGCGGCAGTGGGAATATTACGAAGCTTGAATACTGGCTAAAGGATAGACTTGTTGAGACCAGAACGTTCAAGAGAGATGATCGTGGGCACCTTTTGGAGATTGTTGTCACAGCGGTGAATGGCGAAGTGAAGAAGCGGTTTGTCCACGACCTTGATGAAGATGGACGTACGGTGGAAGTCAGGAGCTATCGGGGGGCTGACCGCCTTTCCGCGATTCATTCCCGGGAATATGACTCAAAGGGGAATATGGTTTCCGAGATCTACAAATCGCCCGAAGACGTTGTTTTATCGAAAAGGCTTTTTAAATATGACAATAAAAACAATGTGGTAAAGGAAACCGAGCTGCGCGAGGACCGATCGGTCAAGGTGGTGATGGATTTAAAATACGACGAGTCCGGCCGCTTGATTGAATCCACAAGCACATCAGAGGATTGGGGAAATACCCCCTACACGCTTGAATACACTCAGTATGGCGATGTGGCGTCCAGAAGTTGGACGGACAAAAACGCCGGGACGCAGCGTGCTGTCTATGAGTATGACTACGACGAGTTCGGGAACTGGACGAACAGAGAAAAATACGACAATGGTGCTCTGATCTATGTTCAGAAAAGGACCATAGAATATTATTGAAGGGCATAAACGGACAAAAGGTGAACGTATGACCGTGGAAGGCCAGAACGATATCGATGGGGTTCTGAACACCGGGCGGGTCGTCGCCAGGGTACGTGATGCCATGCTCGATGCGGTTGAGCCGGGCATGACGACGGCGGAACTGGATAAGCTGGGAGAGCAGTTGCTGGAACAGTACGGCGCCAGATCGGCACCGAGGGTGACTTATGATTTTCCCGGTGCCACTTGTATCAGCGTCAATGAGGAGGCCGCGCATGGCATACCGGGGCAGAGGGTGATTCAGGCCGGGGACGTCGTGAACGTCGACGTGTCCGCTGAACTGGATGGCTATTTCGCGGATACCGGCGGCACGACGGTTGTTCCGCCGGGATCAACACTGAAGACGCGCCTGTGTCACGCCACCCGGCTGGCTTTGAAGCGTGCCTTGGGTGAAGCCCGGGCGGGCGCTCCCATCAATCGTATCGGCAAGGCGATTCAACATACCGCCAAGTCGCATCGTTTCAAGGTGATCAAGAATCTGGCCGGCCATGGTATCGGGCGGACACTGCACGAGGAACCGGAGGACATCGTGGGCTATTACGATCGCCGCGATACCCGCCGATTGCAGCTCGGTCAGGTCATCGCCATCGAGCCGTTTCTGTCCACCCGCAGCACACTGGTGACAGAAGCGGAGGACGGGTGGACTCTGGTTGGTCATCCAGACAATCTTTCCGCGCAGTACGAGCACACGCTTATCATCACCAAGGGCGCTCCGATTATTGCCACGCTGTCCGAAAAGCGGGGCTGAAAGTGGCGTGCCGACCGATTTGGGAATCGGCATGGGCGAGTCGACGGGAGCAGGGATGAGTTGGAACAAGAAGGCGATATCGGGCGTTCTGGATCAGTGTGCCAAGGACTTCGCGTTCCTGGTGCCGGACAACGGCAGGAATGAAATATGACCGGAGAAGACACACAATCCTGTTTCGACGCACGCTTGCTGCGTCCCAAAAAGCAGGGCGACGGTGAACCCTGGGCTTTCGTGGTGCTGCCCGGGGAAGTCAGCGCAACGCTACCCAGACGGGGCCGCACCTCCGTGGACGGCACGCTGAACGGCCAGGCGTTCCGGGTCTTGCTGGAACCGGACGGCCGAAAGAGCCATTGGCTTCGCATCGATCAGCCGTTGAT